>NZ_JACBZO010000001.1:0-1200000 GCF_013409005.1 Demequina lutea | reverse complement strand
CGAGCAGTGACCTGGCGACGCGTTGGACCACGCCGTTGCCGTTGCACTGCGGGCAGGTCGCCGGCTTCGTCCCAGGAGTACAGCACGTGCCACCGCACGTGGTGCAGGTCTCGGCCAGGTCGACGGTCACGTCGTGGCGGACCCCGAAGACGGCCTCTTCGAGACTGATCTCGACCTCGACAAGCGTGTCCCCGCCGCGCTGCGTGCGGGATGCGGGTCCCCTGCGCGAAGAGCCACCCATCGCGGAACCGAAGAAGGTCTCGAAGATGTCCTCAAAGCCGAATCCGGCGCTCGCTCCGCCATTCGAAGAACGAGGGTCGACGCCGTGGTCGAACTGGGCCCGCTTGTCGGCATTGCCCAGCACCTCGTAGGCGGCCGCGACCTCCTTAAAGCGCTCCTCGCCCTCTGGCCCCGCGACGTCGGGGTGCAACTCCCGCGCGAGCTTGCGGTAGGCCTTCTTGATTTCAGACTCGGACGCGTTTCGCGCCACGCCTAGGACGGCGTAGTAGTCCTTCACGCTTCCACCACTTTCGACAAGTAACGGGCGACGGCCCTGACCGCAGCCATCGTGCCCGGATAATCCATGCGGGTCGGCCCGAGCGCCCCCAACAGGGAGGGAGACTCAAGATTCCCGTAGCCAGCGGCCACAATAGACGTACCCGCGAGCGCACCGTAACCGGTCTCCGAACCGATGCGGACGGCCACGGGTCCCTCGGCTGCCATCTCGTGCAACAACCGCAACAGCACTACCTGTTCCTCAAGTGCGTCAAGAACCGAGGTCACGGCGTCGGCACCCAAGTCGGAGCCTGCCCGTGTGAGGTTGCCTGTCCCCGCGAAGACGACCCTTTCGACGGTGCCGCCGCGCGCCGCGCTCGACACCACCGATGCCAACTCGGCAATCCACGGGGACGAAGGATGCCTGCCCGCCCATTCGGCGAGTTCGCGGTCAAGAGGCGCGGGCGTCAGCCCTGCGGCGATCTCATTGACCTCCCTGGCAACGCGCTCAAAGTCCTCATCCGCAAGGTCTCGCGGGACGACGAGCGACGCCTGCTCGACTCGGGCATCGGCGCTCACGACGACCGCGAGCGCGCGCTCTGGCGCCATCCGCACGAGCTCGACCCTGCGAACAGGGCTCTCCCTGAGCGACGGGTACTGCACGACCGCGACCTGGCGAGTGAGCTGACTCAGCAGCCTGACCGACCTCTCAACCACGTCATTCAGGTCAACCGCATCGGACAAGAACGTCGAAATGGCGCGCCTGTGGCTGTCCTGGAACGCCGCGGCCGCGAGCAGGTCGACAAAGTAGCGATACCCCTTGTCGGTGGGGATTCGCCCGGCCGACGTGTGGGGTTGTGCAATCAGGCCGTCCTCTTCCAGCGCGGCCATGTCATTACGAATAGTCGCGGGCGAGACTCCGAGCGAGGAGTTTTGGGCAAGGGCCTTCGAGCCGACCGGCTCGTGGGTCGCCACATAGCCTTCGACGATGGCGCGTAATATCGCCTGCCGTCTGTCTTCGCTCATGACGCCTCCCGCTGGCACTCGCGGTCTGTGAGTGCCAATCTTAGCCCGGTGGCTCGGCCTCGTCGTGATGCCGGCGCCCGGTAGGGTGACAAACGGAGGACGCCGATGACCTACACCGCCCACGAGGGACCCGACACCGCGAAGGCGGGCGCCGCTCATTTGGGTGCCGTCGTGGGGCCCTTCATCCCCCTCGCCGTCTATTTCGCGGAGCGCGACCGCGACGAGTTCGCCGCAGGCGAGGCGTCCAAGGCCGCACGCTTCTCCACGGTGTTGCTGGCCGCCTTCCTCGCCGCAACTGCCGTGAGATTGTTCGTGCCTTTGGTGGGCTTTCTCGGTACATTGGCACAGTGGGTAATTCCCGTCGTGGCGATTTACTTCTGTTTGGCAGGCTTCAAGCTGGCGCGACGGGGAGAACCTTCAAACTATCCGTTCCAATTCAAAGTGGAGAAAACTGATGACTGAGATGCCCCAGCCCCCCGCAGCGCAACCCGCAGCACCGCTGTCCGACAGCGACGCTCGCCTCTATGTGACGCTTGCACACGTAGGCAACATCCTCTTTCCCGGTCTTGCGCCGCTCATCATGTGGCTCATTGGCAAGGACAAGAGCTCGTTCGTCAACACCGAGGGCAAGGAGGCCCTGAACTTTGGCATCCTGCTGGTGATCGCCTACATCGCGGGAATCATCCTCACCGTGATCCTCATCGGAATTCTCGTGATCCTGGCGGCATGGATCATGTCGATCATCTTCGGCATCCAGGGAGCGATGAAGTCCAACAAGGGCGAGAGCTACCGCTACCCGTTCAGCCTTCGCCTCATCAAGTAATTCTCAGGGTTTTACCCTGACCTACCTCGGGGCTCCGCATCGGTCATACGGCCGATGCGGAGCCCCGAGTGTTTTGCGACACTAGTCACATGAACGACACCAACACGCCTCCCACGGGCCCGCCCCAACCTGGCGGCCCCTACGTCCCCGTCGCCCCCGCCCCGATGCTCGAATCCGAAGCGCGCACGTGGGCCATGCTGGCTCACATCATCGCGGCCGTTGCCTCGGTGATGAGCGCGGGCACGATCGCGTTCGTCGCGCCGCTGATCATCTGGCTCCTGTACAAGGACCGCAGCGCCCTCGTGGCCTTCCACGGCAAGCAGAACCTCAACCTGCAGATCACGACGCTCGTGTTTGGCGCGGGCGCCGTGGTGTTGGGCCTGGTGCTGTTCATCGTCGGCCTTGCCATCACACTGCCGCTGTGGGGGCTCTACGTGCTGTACGCCTTCATCATCTCGATCGTGGCCGGCGTGAAGGCCTACAACGGCGAGTACTTCCGGATCCCGCTGTCGATCAACTTCATCAAGTAGGTCCCAGCACAACGCTCGCGTCTAGGTTTACTCGGCTAGGGCGCCAGTTCCCTGATCACGGCATCGGCGAGCAGGCGCCCTTTGCGCGTCAGCACGACTCGTCGCCCGGGCCCCACCGCCGCGTGGCCGTCGACCAATCCAGCCGCCACCAGTCCCGCCACCGCGGCCCTGCGCTGCGAGGGCACGGCGTCGAGTTCCAGCCCCTCTGCAAGGCGCACGCCGAGCATGATGCGCTCCAGGACGACGGCGTCGTCGTCGAGCTCCTCGCGCTCCTGGGCCGGGTCGTCCCCGTCCGCTAGCCTCCGCGAGTAGGCGAGAGGGTGCTTCACGTTCCACCACCGTGTGGCGCGGATCGCCTCTCCGGTGGCGCCGACGCGCGGGCCCAGGTATGAGTGCGCGCCGGGGCCGATGCCCCACCAATCCTCGCTACGCCAATACGCAAGGTTGTGTTGGCACGCGTCGGCGGGAGTGCGCGCCCAGTTGGACACCTCGTACCAGGCATAGCCCGCGGCGGCGAGAGCGTCGTCGGCCGCCTCGTACATGTCGGCCTGGGTGTCGGGGTCGGTGGGGGCGATCTCGCCCCTGCGCAGCTGGCCGCCCATGCGGGTGGCGGGCTCGATCACGAGCGAATACGCGCTCACGTGGTCGGGTGCGAGGGCGATCGCGGTGTCGAGGCTGGTGCGCCAGTCGGCGAGCGACTCCCCCGGTGTGCCGTAGATCAGGTCGAGGCTCACCGCGAGCCCCGCCTCACGTGCCCACCCGACAGCGCGTTCGACGTTGGCGGGGTTGTGCGTGCGCTCCAGGGTCGCCAAGACGTGCGGAACGGCGGACTGCATGCCGAAGCTCACGCGCGTGAATCCCGCCGCCGCGAGGGCGGCGAGGGACTCTCGCGACACGGAATCGGGGTTCGCCTCGGTCGTGACCTCCGCGCCTGCGGCGATCCCCCAGGTCTCGCGCACGCCGTCAAGCAGCCTTGCGAGCGCCGCCGCATCGAGCATTGTGGGCGTTCCGCCGCCGAAGAAGACGGTCGAAGCGGGGCGCGGGTCCTCGCCCATCACGCCGCGGGCGAAGCCCATCTCAGCCAGTGCGGCGTCCACATATCCCTCGCGGGTCGCGCCCTCGACCTCGCCGGGCGCGTAGGTGTTGAAATCGCAATACCCGCAACGGACCGAGCAGAAGGGGACGTGAACATAGACGCCGAAGTCGCGCTCTGGTTCAGGCGCAGATGCGGGGGCGGCGGCCGCGTCGGCCACTACTTCTTCTTGCCCTTGTCCGAGGCATCGTCCGACGTACTGAGCGCGGCGATGAACGCCTCCGGCGGGACCTCAACAGAGCCGATGTTTTTCATGCGCTTCTTACCGGCCTTCTGCTTCTCGAGCAGCTTGCGCTTGCGCGAGATGTCGCCGCCGTAACACTTGGCGAGCACATCCTTGCGCATGGCCCTGATGGTCTCGCGCGCGATGATGCGCGAGCCGATCGCGGCCTGGATCGGCACCTCGAACTGCTGGCGGTCGATCAGGTCCTTGAGTTTGCCCACCATCGACAGCCCGTACTTGTACGCCGCGTCCTTGTGCACCACGGCGCTGAACGCGTCGACGGGCTCGCTCTGCAACAGGATGTCGACCTTGACCAGGTCTGCCGCCTGGTCGCCATCGGGCTCGTAATCGAGGGAACCGTAGCCACGCGTGCGCGACTTGAGCTGGTCGAAGAAGTCGAACACCACCTCGGCGAGCGGGAGCGTGTAGTGCATCTCCACGCGGGTCTCGCTTAGGTAGTTCATCGTGCCCATGGTGCCGCGGCGCTCCTGGCACAGTTCCATCACGGTGCCGATGAACTCGCTCGGCACCAGGATGGTCGCCTTCACGATGGGCTCGCGCACCTCATTGATCTTGCCGTCGGGAAACTCCGAGGGGTTGGTGACGGTGAAGATCTTTCCGTCCTCCATCTGGACCTCGTACACCACGTTCGGCGCGGTCGAGATGAGCTCGAGGTTGAACTCGCGCTCGAGCCTGTCGCGCACGATCTCGAGGTGCAGCAGTCCCAAGTAACCGCAACGGAAACCAAAGCCGAGCGCCACCGAACTCTCGGGCTCGTAGACCAGGGAGGCATCGTTCAGCTGCAGCTTGTCGAGCGCATCGCGTAGGAGAGGGAAGTCCGAGCCGTCGAGCGGGAAGAGCCCCGAATAGACCATCGGGCGCGGTTCCCGATAGCCAGGGAGCGACTGGGTGGCCCTGCGGGCCGCAAGGGTGACGGTGTCACCCACCTTGGACTGACGCACATCCTTCACACCCGTGATGAGGTAGCCCACCTCGCCCACGCCAAGGCCCTTGGTGGGGACCGGCTCGGGGCTGATGACGCCGATCTCGAGGAGGTCGTGCGTAGCGTGCGTCGACATCATCGCAATCTTCTCGCGCGGCTTGAGAGCCCCGTCTATCACGCGCACGTACGTCACCACGCCGCGGTAACTGTCGTAGACGGAATCGAAGATCATGGCGCGCGTCGGGGCATCGGCGTCGCCCACGGGAGCGGGGATGTCCCTCACGACCCTGTCGAGCAGCGCGCCGACACCCTCGCCGGTCTTGCCACTGGTGCGGAGGACATCGTCGGCGTCGCAGCCGATCAGTTGCGACAACTCGGCCGCGTAGCGATCCGGTTCGGCCGACGGGAGGTCGATCTTGTTGAGCACCGGGATGATCGTGAGGTCGTTCTCCATGGCCAGGTACAGGTTGGCCAGCGTCTGCGCCTCGATCCCCTGCGCCGCGTCCACGAGCAACACCGCGCCCTCGCATGCGGCGAGCGAACGCGACACCTCATACGTGAAGTCGACGTGGCCAGGCGTGTCGATCATGTTGAGGGCGAAGGCCTTGCCCTCGACGTGCCACGGCATGCGCACCGCTTGCGACTTGATAGTGATCCCACGCTCGCGCTCGATGTCCATGCGGTCGAGGTACTGTGCCCTCGCCGCGCGCGCGTCAACGACGCCGGTGATACCAAGCATTCTGTCCGCCAACGTCGACTTGCCATGGTCGATGTGGGCGATGATGCAGAAGTTGCGAATCAGGTCCGGCGAGGTGGATGACGGTTCAATGGAGGATGTGGGCACGAGTGGTGGAACTTCCTTCGACGATCTGCGGGGTCTCTATCGTCCCATGACGCGGGGTTCAGGTATTTCGCATTGTGCCGATAGTGAGAACGTTCCCCGATAGTGTCGGGCAAGGGTGAACCGAGGAGGAGACGTGGCAAAGGGTAGTGACATGTTTGCGCTCACCTTCAGGGACTCCCCCATTGGCATGGCGCTTCTTGATTCGTCAGGCCAGTATGTCGAGGTCAACGACGCCTTCGGCCGCATCCTTGGCAGGCCTGCCGACCACTTCAGGGGCCGTCACTTCGGCGAGTACACCCACACCGACGACCTGCCCAGGGACATCGAACTCATGGCGCAACTCTCCCGAGGTGAGTTGCCGTTCTACCAGGTACATAAGCGCCTGCTCCATCGGGAAGGCGACACGATCTGGGCCCGTGTAACGGTGTCAGACACGGTCGCAGAAGAAGACCCCCGCGGCCACCACTACGTGGCGCAGGTCGAAGATGTCACGGAGATCCGCCGCGCGCGCGACCTGCTCGAACGCCGTGCGCTCTACGACCACTTGAGCGGACTCGCGAATCGCACCCTGCTGATGGAACGCCTCGAGCGGGCCCTAGAGACCCACGAGCCTCGCGCCGCAACCGTCGCGTGCATCTTCTTGGATGTCGACCACTTCAAGATGGTCAACGACTCCTTGGGCCACGACGCAGGCGACTCGCTCCTCGTCGAGATCTCGCAACGCATTCAGGACGCGGTCCGCAGCGCCGACACCGTCGCGCGGCTTGGCGGGGACGAGTTCGTCGTCGTCCTTGAAGACGTCATGGACATCGAGTCGGCCACCGCCGTCATGCACTCCATCACCGACGCCATCCGCCAACCCTTCACCATCGGCGTGCACGAGCTAGCGCCCACCGTGTCCGCGGGCCTCGCGATGGCCACTCGTGGGATCACCGCTGAGTCCCTCATCCGCAACGCCGACATTGCGATGTACGCCGCCAAGCAAGGCGGTCGCGACCGCGCGGAACTGTTCGACGCCTCGATGCGCGAAGTGGCGATGACGAGGCTATCCATCGAGTCGGAGTTGCGTACCGCCATTCGCGACGGAGAGCTCGTCGTGTACTACCAGCCCGTCGTCGACCTGGAGACTCGCGAAATCGTCGCCTTCGAGGCGCTCGTGCGCTGGCAGCACCCGCAACGCGGACTGCTCCTTCCCGACGAGTTCATCCCCATTTCCGAGGACGCCAACCTGGTGATTCCGTTGGGCGCCATCGTGCTTCAGGAGGCGTGCAAGTTCCTGGTCGACCGCCCGCACTTCACGGGACGCGTGTTCGTCAACGTGTCGACGCGCCAAATCGGCACCGCAGATCTGAGCCGGGTCGTGCGAGACACTCTCGCCGCCACGGGGGCGAACGCGAGGCAACTCGGGATCGAAATCACCGAGTCCGGAATGCTCATGGCGACCGCCGCCGCACGCGCCGACCTGAAGGCCCTCGTCGACATGGGCATCGAGCTCATCCTGGACGACTTTGGGACCGGATATTCGTCACTGTCCTCCGTGCTGCAGAATCCCGTCGCGGGGCTCAAACTGGCACGCGAATTCACGTTGAGGCTCGGCGACAAGGGCACAGGAGACCGCATCTCGACCGCGGTCGCCGCGCTCTCCAGGTCACTCGACATGTTCGGAATCATCGAAGGCATCGAGACCGAGGCCCAGTTCGCGATGGCCCGTCGCCATGGCTGGCCGCTCGCCCAAGGTTTCCTCTTTGGCCACGCCGTGCCCCCCTCCGAAATTGCCTTGGGGCTTCCCGAGGCACCGACCCCCGCAATCGACCCGGTCGAGCCTTCCGACTTCGACTCAGACCTCGCGGTCCAGCCGTGGTGGGCTCGATCGGCGGCAAACTACTAGGACGAACTGGCCTCGCGGTGAACGTGGGCCGTGGGCGCGACTCGCCTGTGCTGGGCTCGTCACCTTGTACGCTCGGTCGTCATGGACCCGGTTTTGGCTGTCGCGCTGATCGTCGTTGTCGGCGCACTATCGGTGCTCAACCGGTCCAAAAAGCGCCGCGGCTCGACCAGGCCACCGCGCCGCACTCGACCACGCCCTGACAATCGACAAAAGCCCGGCTCCACCACCCGATCAGGGAACGCGAGGCGCCGCGCATATCCGGGAGACTTCACCGGAACCGTGCGACCCGAGTACTCCGCTGCGCTAGACGGCAAGGCCGACCCCGGCGAAATCGTGTGGACCTGGGTGCCGTTCGAGGATGACCCGAACCAGGGCAAGGACCGCCCGGTTCTGGTCATCGGCAGGGACGGAAAATGGTTGCTGTCCCTCATGCTGACCTCGAAAGACCATGACCGCGACGCCGCAGACGAGGCCCGCTGGGGCCGCAGGTGGCTGGACATTGGCGCAGGTACGTGGGACCGTCAAGAGCGTCCGAGCGAGGTGCGCCTCGATCGCGTCATCAGGGTTCACCCCGACGATGTGCGCAGAGAAGGGGCAATTATGGCCCGACCCCTGTTCGACCGAATCACGCGCTCGCTCTAGGCGGGCCATCCTGGTATGCTGTCAAACCGTGTGCGCGCATCCGCGACGCACGACCCTCGTCGTTAAACTCAAGGATTCTCGTGGCAAACATTAAGTCCCAGATCAAGCGCATCGCTACGAACGAAAAGTCGCGCCTGCGCAACGTTGCCGTTAAGTCGGAGCTGAAGACCCACGTCCGCAAGGTCCGTGAGGCCATCGCCACCGGTGACAAGGTAAACGCTGAGGTCGCGTTCAAGAAGGCGTCCGTCAAGTTGGATAAGGCCGCCTCGAAGGGCGTCATCCACGAGAACCAGGCCGCGAACCGCAAGTCGGCGCTCGCCAAGCAGGTCGGCGCGCTCTAGTCGTTATCCGATGCAGCTGACCCCGCCGCGGCGGGGTCTTTTGCATATCGCGGCGAAGCGGGTCTTGAGGCCCGGCGCCTTCAGGAATCCTCGTCCCCTACAAGGGTGTTAGGCGTCTGCAGCGAGGTCCGCGACGATCCGCACGACCCTCTCGATGGAAAAGGCCGGCGCCCGGTCGCCGCCCTTGATCGCATGATCGGCCGCAGCCACCGCCTCAATAGCAGCGGCCAGGCGATCCGCATTCCACGTGCGCAGCTCCCTGCGCGCCCTGTCGACCTGCCACGGCGCAATGCCAAGATCCCGAGTGGGGTCGAGTCCCCTACCCCTCGACGCGCCGACCTTGGCAAGCGTCCTGAGCTTCGACGCAAGCGCGGCGACGAGCGGTACCGGGTCGACACCCGTTTCCAGCGCGTGCCGAACCAGAGCGAGCGCCGCGGCCCTGTCCCCCGTCACGGCGGCATCGGCTACGGCAAAGCCCGTCGCGTTCACGCGCGTGCCGTGATACCTCGCCACCACAGCATCGTTGATCGTGCCGTCGACATCGTTCATGAGTTGGGCGCACGCGGCAGCGAGTTGCGAAACATCCGAGCCGACGGAGTCGACGAGCGCTCTCGCGGCCGCTGCGGACCCCTTTCGGCCCGCTCGCGAAAACTCCGAGGCGACAAAGTCGACCAGGTCGGAATCGCGCGTGACCGCCGCGCACCCGTATTCGGGCGTTGAGGCAGAGCGCATCGCGTCCAGGAGTCGTTTCCCTCGATTGCCGCCGCCGTGCCGAATCACGACCACGGCATCTGGGTCGGGCGTGGAGACGTAGGCAATCGCGTCGACGAGGAAGTCTTCCGACATCGATTCGGCGCCCTCGATCACCACCACGGCGGTGCCCCCAAAGAGCGAGGGACTCACCGCCTCGCGCAGTTGGCCCAGCCTGTAGGTCGCCGCCTCGATCCTGTGCACGTCGAGTTCCGGGTCGCGAGCGCGTACCGCGTCGATCATCAAAGAGACCGCGCGGGCACCGAAGAGAGCCTCCGGCCCAGACACCAAGACGAGGGGCGCCGGTGTGGCGCGGTGCCACGCCGGAGCGTCGGACCGTGCGGATGATCGGGGGCCTGCCACGACACCTAGCCTGCCATGCTCGCCGGACAACCGGACGCCACAGCACTGTCGCCCAGCGCGATGTCGCCGCATTCCTCCGTGGTCAACACCGCGAGCGCTCGAGAGGCGTAGAGCGCCCGTGTTTCGGGAGCGGGGTGACCATACGGGTTACCCGCACCCACGCTGATGGCCGCCACGCGAGCCGTGATGAGGCTCGCAAGCACCGGTGATTGAGAGGCGGACCCGTGATGCGCGACCTTGACGAGGTCGACGACGACCGGACCTCCCAGGATTCGAGCAAGGGCCCGCTGACCTCCCTCCTCGAGATCCCCGAGTGCGAGGACCGTGAGCGGGCCCGCGCGAATGGCGACGGTGATGCTCGCGTCGTTGATTTCGCTCGACGTGGAGGCGTTCGCGACCGAGGCCGGCGGGTAAAGAACCGCGAGCGACACGTCGCCCTGGGACCATGCGTCTGTCTGTCGCGGCACGCTCACGGGGATTCCGGACGATGCCGCGTCTCGCGCCCCGACATCGTGGCCAGGGCGAGTTGCCGCGGGCGACACCCACGCCCCATCGATCGACGCGACGGCTGCCAACTCGGTCACCGCGCCGTCGTGATCCGCGTGCGGATGTGTGAGAACAAGCAGGGGCACATGCGTGACGCCGTAACGGTGCAGGCATGAGGCGCCCGCACCACCGGCGGGGCCCGTGTCGATGACAACCGCCGAGCGGGAATCGACACGCACCATCATCATGTCTCCTTGGCCCACATCGCACACGACCACCCGCCAGTCGTCCATCGCGGGTCCGACGGTGACGGTCCACGCGGGGCTCGTTCCGGCGAGCACCACCGCGACGATGGCCGCGGCGAGCCTGAACCCCACCTTCAGGCGCGCGGTGGCCGTTGCGAGCACGACGCAGCCGGTGACGGCCGCGGCGAGCGCAATGCCTCCCGCTCCCAGGGGCCAAGCGATCCACGCGCCAGGTGCGGCAGCGAATGCTCTCGCCGACCACGCGACGGGCCATGCGCACACGCCCGCCGCCCACATGAGCGCCGCACCGCCTCCGGACCACAGCGTCGAGACGACGGTGGCTAAGAGGCCTATCACGGTCACGGGAAACGCGGCGAGCGCGGACACCAGGTTGGCAGGGACTGCGTAGGGGCCCACACCCGGCCTCAGCGCCACCAGGAGCGGCCAACAGCTGAGCCACGCCGACAGCGGCACCGCTACCGAGCGCGCGAGTGGCGCGAGCATCCACCTCCCCAGCACGACGGCCAGTC
The DNA here is from genome assembly GCF_013409005.1 of Demequina lutea. Taxonomy (NCBI): domain Bacteria; kingdom Bacillati; phylum Actinomycetota; class Actinomycetes; order Micrococcales; family Demequinaceae; genus Demequina; species Demequina lutea. The sequence continues at coordinate 1,188,778 of NZ_JACBZO010000001.1, read as the reverse complement.
GCGGCGACCACACCACGATCGCGATGACGGCGACGACGGACAATTGCAGGCCGATCGCACCCGCGAGCCCCGGCTCGGCGACCAGCAGCACCAACAGCCCCGCACCAAGCGCAGGGAGTGCCCGCGCCGGGCGGCCCCACCACCAACCCAACGCCACGGTGAGAGACATCGTCAATGCGCGCAGCACGGAGGGCTCGGGCAGCACCAACGCCGCGAGCAGAGACATCGCCAGGGCGAGCACGACGGCGCGAACCGGCCGTGGGCGAATCGCGCGCTTGAGCAGCCACCCGAGCGCGAGGGTGACGATCGCGAAGTGCGAACCCGATACCGCGGTGAGGTGAGTCAGACCCGTCGTGCGCATCGCCGCGGCGAGGCCTGCAGGCATTTCGGCCGTGTCCCCGATGGTCATGCCCAACGCGAGTCCCCTGACCTCGTCTGGCAGGTCGGTCGCGGCGCCTCGAGCCGAATCCCGCACAGACGCGACGACCCCGAGCATCCGGTTCGACCCATTCAGAGGGGTAATCCGGGCGTTCCACACCGTCACGACGCGCCTCGTGTCTTGCGAGCCCGAGGCGCGGCCCTCTACGCGCACCCTCTCGCCCAACCGCGGAGCCTCTCCCGAGGCACCGACCACATCTACCGTCATCCGCACCGGTCGCACGTCCGCGCATGGCGAAATGCACGCCTCAACTGCCTCTACGGCGACGCTCCACCGCCGCTCGCCCGTCCACGCGTCCCTGCCCGCAGGCCTGGAATCCGAGACCACGGTGCCCTCGATCGTGACGCGTTCGCCGCTCGTGGGCGATCGAGCCCATTCGGGCACGTCGTGATGCCACCTCGCGGCCGCCGTTGCCATCACGACGGCCGTGAGCGCGCAAGCGAGCGCGCACACCGACGCGACATCCCTCCAGCGTCGCCACCGGACGCGACCCGCCCCCCGCGTGAGTCTCGCCGCGACAACCGCAAGGGCGATCGCGATGACCGCCGAGACACCCCAACCAAGGGCTACCGCGTCCCACTGTCGTTGAGCGCCCGCATAGGCACATGAGACAAGGCTGGCGAGCGCCGCGGGCATCAGCCGCGCATCGTGCTCCCTCACACCGTGGCTACCGCTCGAACCTTCTCGAGCACAGCGGGTCCCACACCGCTCACGTCGTCGAGCGCATCGACGGACGCGAAGGGCCCGTGGGCATCCCTGTACGCGGCAATGCGCGCCGCGAGTACGGGACCCACGCCTGGCAGTGCCTCCAACGCCGCCGCGTCGGCGCTGTTGATGTTGACTCGCCCGTCCGCGCTCGCCGCCCCACCGCCCGCGAACTTGCCGACCGCAGCCTCACCTTTCAGTGGCACGCGCACCTGTTCGCCATCAACAACAACCCGAGCAAGATTGAGAGCATCGAGGTCGGCACCGTCGGCGGCGCCGCCCGCGGCCGCGACGGCATCGGCAACGCGAGCTCCCCCGTCGAGCGTATAGAGGCCGGGCGCGGAGACCGCGCCCGCGACGTGCACGACAACGGACCCGGCGGGAAGACCCACCGTCACGGCCGACGAGATGGTCGACGAGGTGGCTGCCGGGCTCGAAAGTGCCAACTCGGCTGCCGCGCCTGGGGCGACGCGAGCGACGCTGGGAGGCAGGAAGACGATCATGGCGCCGAGTATCGCGACGGCGATCGTCGCCGTTACCGCCACGCGCGGAGACACCCTGAATCGCCACCGCGGCGCGGCGTCCGCATCGTCGCGCTCTTCGAGAGCGCCGTGGTTCTCGAGAGCGCCGTGGGCGGCCTCGTAGGCGGTCGAGGCGGCCCTGCGCAAGGCGTCCTCGACCCTCGTCCGCACATCCTCGCCATCGGTCATGAATCGACGCTAGAGATGCGACTGCGGGCCGCGGCCTCGGGAATAGGTCAACGTCTAAGAGCCGTCGCTCTTCGTGGTTGGGGACGACTACCCGAGCGCCGCCGCCACATCGGCGTGAACGTCAACAACGGCGACGGCGAGCGATCTCGGCCCGCCATGGGCCGCGAGAACCGCTGACAGTCCCGCCGTGACGATCGGCCAGTCGCCCCGCGAGGCGAGCACGTCGTGCGCCTTGCTCGCCATCTCATCGTCTCCAGGAAGCGTCATCAGGCCGACGACCGGATGAGCATGGGACGGCGCGCGTGCGGCGATCCTGTCGAGCACCGCTGCACGCGCCCTCGCCGAGGTACGCACTCGCTCCACCTGCTCCACACGCCCATCAACGACTCCGAGGACGGGCTTAACTCCGAGCGCATCGCCAAGCGCGGCCATCGTGTCGCTCACTCGCCCTCCCCTGCGGAGGTACTCAAGAGAGTCGACGGTGAAGAGGCACAGGGAACTCTCGGAGGCACGTCGCGCCTCCGCCGCCACCTCATCGGCCGAGCCTCCCGCGCATGCCACGGCCGCGGCGGACAGTACTGCGAGCCCTGCCGCGAGCGACACCGTGCCCGAGTCGACCACGGTCACGGGAAGGCAGGCGCGACAAGCGACCGCTTCCATCGCTTGAGCCGTTCCCGACATCGCGCCGGACAGCGCCACGAAGACCACGTGGTCGGCGCCGAGCGCCTTGGCATCGTCCGCGATGCGCAGGAGGGCGGCTGGCCCTGGCTGAGACGTTCCCACGGTGCGCCCGGAAACGAGCGCGTCGACGACCGCTTGCGGCGCGATGCCGGAGCCCTCGTCGAACGCCTCTTCGTCCACGATCACCTGCAGCGGGGCGATGAGTACCCCCCACTGCTCCGCGAGTTCCAGGGGAAGGCAAGCCGACGAATCGGTCGCCACGACCACCCTGGGCGCCATGCGGACCGCTACTTCGCCACGACGATGTTGACGAGGCCAGGCGGGCGCACGATCACCGTGCGCACGGCGGCGCCGTCCATCGCGCGTTGCACGTTCTCCGACGCAAGGGCGAGCTCGCGCAGTTCGTCCTCGGTGGCGTCAGGCGAGACCTCGAGCCGGTCGCGCACCTTGCCCATGACCTGCACGACACACGTCACGGTGTCCTGGACAAGCAGGGCGGGGTCGATCTCCGGCATCGGCGACAATGCGACGAGGTCGGTGTGACCGAGCATCGACCACATGTCCTCTGCACAATATGGCGCGTACAGGCTCAACAGGCGCGTCACGACCTCGGCCGCCTCTCGCACCGCGGGGTCGGCCGGACCCGCACCGGAGTCGATCGCCTTGCGTGTCGCGTTGACGAGTTCCATCATGCGCGCGACCGCCACGTTGAAGCGGAAGGACTCGATGAGGCCCCCGACATCGGCCAGGATGCGGTGGGTCACGACGCGCAGTTCGCGGTCCCCCGCGGCAGGGTCGATGCCCACGTCACTCGTGACGTCGCGAGCGACCCGCCACGCACGCGCCAGGAACTTGGCGCTCCCGGAGGGCGAGACGTCGGCCCAGTCGATGTTGTCCTCTGGGGGACCGGCGAAGGACATGGTGAGTCGGATCGCGTCCACACCAAACTCGTCGAGTTGCGCCGCGAGGCTCACCAGGTTGCCGCGACTCTTGGACATCGCGGAACCGTCCATCGTGACCATGCCCTGGTTGAGCAGTGCCGTGAAGGGCTCGCCGAACTCGATCATTCCCATGTCGCGCAGCGCCTTGGTGAAGAAGCGCGCATAGAGCAAGTGCAGGATGGCGTGGGTCACGCCGCCGACGTACTGGTCGATCGGGGCCCACTTCTTCGCCTCGTCGAGGTCGAAGGGGCCGTCGGTCTTGCCGGGGCTGAGGAAGCGCAAGAAGTACCAGGACGAGTCGACGAACGTGTCCATCGTGTCCGTGTCGCGCAAGGCCGCGCCGCCGCACTTGGGACACGTCGTGTTGACCCAGTCGGTGGCCGCAGCGAGGGGCGACTGGCCCTTGGGCTTGAGGTCGAGGCCCTCGGTCGGCGGCAGGGTCACCGGCAGTTGGTCGTCGGGGACGGGCACCTCTCCGCAAGCCTCGCAGTGAACGATCGGGATGGGCGTGCCCCAATAGCGTTGGCGCGAGATGAGCCAGTCGCGCAGGCGATAGTTGGTCGCGGGTTTGCCCCTTCCCTCCGCGGCAAGCCGAGCCGTGATCGCGTCGATCGCGTCGGCCTTGCCCAGGCCATCGAGAGAGCCCGAGTTGATGAGGAAACCGTCGCCCGTCGTGGCGATTCCAGACTCCGCCGGATCCGGCAGGGCGTTGCGGTCCTCGTCGCGGCAATCGAGAACCGTCCGTATGGGGAGGTTCATCGCCCGGGCAAAGTCGAGGTCGCGCTGGTCGTGTGCCGGAACGGCCATGATCGCGCCGTGGCCGTAGTCCGCGAGGACGTAGTCCGATGCCCAGATCTGCAGCCTCTCGCCGTTGACCGGGTTGACGGCATAACGGTTGAGGAATACTCCGGTCTTGGGCCGCTCGGTGCTCAGGCGCTCGATCTCCGTGTCGCCCTTGACCTTCTCGGCGTAGGCGGCAAACTCGGCCTGAGTTGCCTCGTCCGCGCCCGCCACCAGTTCCGCCGCCAGGTCGGAGTCGACGGCGACCACCATGAACGTCGCGCCAAAGAGCGTGTCGGGACGCGTCGTGTAGATCGGAATGGGCTGGTCGTGGCCCTCGATCACGAACTCGACGTCGGCACCGCGCGAGCGTCCAATCCAGTTGCGCTGCATCGCGATCACCTTGGACGGCCAGGTGTCGCGCAGCGTCTCCAGGTCGTCCAGCAGTTCGTCGGCGTAGTCGGTCACCTTGAAGTACCACTGCGTGAGCTTCTTCTTGGTGACTGGGGTGTCGCAGCGCTCGCAGAGCCCGGCTACCACTTGCTCGTTGGCCAGAACCGTCTGGTCGAAGGGACACCAGTTCACGAGGCTCGGCTTGCGGTACGCGAGGCCGCGGTCGTACAGGCGGGTGAAGATCCACTGGTTCCAGCGGTAGTACTCCGGGCGGTGCGTCATCAGCACGCGATCCCAATCGAACGAGCACGCGTAGCGCTCCATCGAGGTGCGCTGCTGGGCGATGTTCGCCTCGGTCCAGCCGGCCGGGTCCACGCCGCGCTTGATCGCGGCGTTCTCGGCGGGGAGCCCGAAGCTGTCCCAGCCGATGGGGTGCAGCACGTTGAAGCCGCGCATCGTCCAGTAGCGGGAGATCACGTCACCGAGTGCGTAGGCCTCCGCGTGACCCATGTGCAGGTCTCCCGAGGGGTAGGGAAACATGTCGAGCACGTACTTGGTCGGCCTGGTGTCGCCCGCATTGCCCGCGCGGAAGGGCTGCTTCTCCGTCCACACTGGAAGCCAGCGCGCCTCGATTTCTCGGAAGTCGTAGCGGGCATCATCGGAAACTGCTTCAGGCGTGGTCACCCCAGGATTCTACCGACGGACAGGGGCCGCGATCACGCGAGCAGGGTCACCAAGACCTGGACGTCGAGATTGCTGGTTGAGCCGCCAAAGACTCCGGACAGCGGCGGAACGTCCCGATACTCCCGCGCGCGGGCGACCACGACGTGGTGATCGGCCACTTCCTTGTCGTTCGTTGGATCGAAGCCAAACCAATCGCCCGTCCACCATTCGACCCACGCGTGAGACTCGCCGCGCACCGTCTCGCCGACCGCGGCGTCGGTGTTGGGATGGAGGTACCCGGACACGTAACGCGCGGGGATCCCGATGTGACGGAGCGCACCGATCGCGAGGTGGGCAAAGTCCTGACAGACACCCGATTTTGCCGCCCAAGCGTCCCGCGCAGGAGTGTGCACCGACGTGGAACCCGTGACGTAATTCATCTGCTGGTGCAGGTGGTCGCAAATGGCGCGAGCCGCCTCGTCAGGGGTGCCCTCGTCCCTGGCCTGGAGCGCAAATGCCGCCAGGTCCTCGGTGGGCTCGGTCGCGTCCGACTGGGCAAGATACTCCGAGAGCAGGTCCTGAAACATCGGCCCCTCAAGGCCATCCCACCCGACGCGCTCGGCCTTGTGAGTCGTGGGCAGGACCTCGACCTGAGAGGTAGCGACGACGGTGAGCGCCGTGTGCGGCTCCGTCACCTCAAACACCACGACATCCGTCTCCCAGTAGTCGCGATATTGCGACTGCCATGACTCGGGGTGGATCTCGAGCTTCGACTCGAGCACGCGCTGGCGCGACAGCCACGCGGGCGTCAGCCGTGCCTCGTTGTACGAGTTGGAGATCGGCTTGTCATACGTGAACGTGGTGGAGTGAACGATCTTGAGGACGGTCATACTGCCTCCTGGCTCCACAACACGGACGATGCCGGAAGGAAGAAGCGATCGCGAATGAGGTCCGATGCCGTCGCGCAGGCGCGCTGCACGTGCTGCATCTGCACGGGAAGGTCCCCAAGGATGTCCTCGATCGACTGATACTCGAGGTTGGTGCGCGCACGCCCCAGAGCGAGCCGCGCCTGGTCCGTGAGCGAATTGCGGGCAAGTCCCGGCTCGATCAGCGCGAGAGTGGTTTCAACCTTGTCGAGGTTGTAGGCGATCGAGCGGGGGAAGAGCCTGTCGATGAGCAGGAACTCCGCCGCCCTCTCCTCGGTGACGAGCGAGCGCACGGTACGCAAGTACGCCTCGTGCGCGCTGCAGGAGCGAAGCAGCGTGGTCCAGTTGGGGCCCGTGGTTCCCTCGAGAGATCGCATCATGAGCATGCGCGCGATCATGTCGGCCCGCTCAAGAGAACGGCCCACCTCCATGAAGTGCCAGGCATCATCCCTGGACGTCGTCGCACTATGGAGCCCCCACACGACGGCCGCACGCTCGCGCACCCACAGGAAGAAGTCGTGCGGACGCGGAGTGCGCGAGCGCGAGCCGAGCTGCATGTATGTCGTGTTGAGCGACTCCCAGACCTCTGTCGAGATGACCTCGCGAGCCCGCCGCGCATTGTCGCGAGCGGCGCCCATCGTCCCCGTGATCGAACTCGCCAGCTTGGGGTCGGTCCCGAGTGCGCTCAGCACCTCTTCGCGCGACACCCTTGACCCGGCCTTGACGTGCATGACAGCAAGGAGCGAAGCGTTGGCGGCCGGCTCGTCTACCCACGGATCCTCGAGCAAGACGTTGAGGTGGACGTCGAGCAGGCGCGCCGTATTGTCGGCCCGCTCCACATAGCGCCCGATCCAAAACAGCGACTCCGCGATCCGGCTCAGCACGGTGACTCCTCGTTGTGCGGCTCCTCTGTCGACGGTCCCTGTGTTTGCGACCGCAGTTGTTGCTGCTGCATCTGCTGCTGGCCGTGAATGTAGTCATCGGGGTGAGCGGACTGCGGAACGGGGGTCGCTCCCCCAAATTCGACACGCGACTCGGGGGTCGCGACCGGGCCGCGATGGCGCACTCCACCAAGGACCCACGTGTCCTTCGACCCGCCGCCTTGAGACGAATTAACGATGAGTTGACCGCGCTGCAGCGCGACGCGCGTCAGCCCGCCCGGCAAGACCCACACGTCGTCTCCGTCGTTGACGGCGAACGGCCTGAGGTCGACGTGCCGCGGCTCGAGCCCCTCGGGCGTCAGCGTCGGGACGGTAGAAAGCTGGATGACCGGCTGAGCGATCCAACCGCGCGGGTCGGCAAGAATGTGCTTGCGCGCGGCCTCCAACTCGCTCTTGGTTGCGGCGGGACCGATGAGCACTCCCTTGCCTCCCGCGCCGTCGACGGGCTTGACCACGAGCTCGGCAAGGCGGTCCATGACCTCCTCGCGCGCTTCGCGTTCCTCCAGACGCCACGTGTCGACGTTGGGAAGGATCGGCTCCTCACCCAAGTAGTACTCGGTGAGGGCGGGCATGTAGGTGTAGATGAGCTTGTCGTCGGCGACGCCGTTGCCGACCGCATTGCAGATCGTGACGTTGCCCAAGCGCGCGGCGTGAATGATGCCGGGAGCACCAAGAGCGGAATCGGGCCGGAAGACGACCGGGTCGAGGTACTCGTCGTCGACTCTCCTATAGACAACATCGACCCTGCGCCTGCCCGCCGTGGTGCGCATGTACACGCGGCCGCCGTGCGTCTCCAGGTCGCGTCCCTCGACCAGTTCGACGCCCATCGTCCTGGCGAGCAAGGAGTGCTCGTAGTACGCGGAGTTGAACACGCCGGGCGAGAGCACCACGATGGTCGGGTCTTCGACGCCCTCGGGCGCCGCCTTCGTGAGTGCGGCGCGCAGGCGGTGGCTGTATTCAAGTACGGGGCGCACCCCCATGGCCCCAAACAGGTCGGGAAACATCTGGCTCATCGCGCGGCGGTTGGACAGGACGTAGCTCACGCCGGAGGGCACTCGGACGTTGTCCTCGAGAACCCGCCAAATGCCGTGCTGGTCGCGCACCAGGTCGATGCCCGACACGTGCACGCGCACGCCGTTGGCGGGCTCAATGCCCGAGACGACCCGATGGAAGTACTGCGACGTGGTGATCAGCCTGCGCGGGATCACGCCGTCGGTGACACACCTTTGAGACCCATAGACGTCGGCAAGGAAGGCCTCGAGGGTGCGCACCCGCTGAGCCACTCCTGGAGAAATGATCTCCCATTCGTCGCCGCCAACGACCCTCGGGACGATGTCGAGCGGGAAGGGCCTTTCCTCGCCGGCATGGTCGAAAGTGACGCCCTGTGCGAGGTACGTATTGGCGAGAGAATCCGCTCGAGCGGTGAGATCCTCGCTCGACATCTTGTCGATCTCGGAATAGACCTTTGCGTAAGGCTCGCGCACACGACCGTCGACGTCCATTGCCTCGTCCCACGCCGCGGACGGCAAATAACCCGTCCAGGGTGTCGACGCATCCAGTGCCATGGGGTCAGCGTATCCGCGTCATGTATCGCGCGCGTTTCCGCTGCGGGGCGATGCGGGTCGCGGGACCCTTCCGTCTACGCCCTGGCACTGCTACGTTCGGGCTCATGGGACAACTCGAACGCGGGCTCGCGCCTGATGAGAAGCTGCTTGTCAACCGCCACACGCACTGGAAGACGCTCATCGGTCCGGTCGGAATTGCGATCCTCGCCACCGCGGCGGCGGCCGCACTGATCTACTTCGTCGACTTCGGCGGAAACATCTTCAAGATCGTCGTGGGCGCCCTGTGGGCCGTGGCCCTCATCTGGTTCCTCGTGGCGCCCCTCATCAAGTGGGGCACGACGATCTTCGCGGTCACCAACAGGCGCGTCATGTACCGCACAGGCGTCTTCAACAAGTCGGGAATCGACATCCCGATCGCGCGCATCAACTCGGTGCAGTTCCGCCACGACTTCATCGACAGGCTCTTCGGCGCCGGCACCCTCATCGTCGAATCCGCGTCAGACGAGCCTCTCGAGTTCAACGACATTCCGCAGGTTGAGAAGGTCCACAACCTGCTGTACGACGAGCTCAACGATGCCCTGACGGAAGACGACGACGCCAAATAGCGCGTAGCGCGGGCACCGCGGCGGGTCGCTTCACTAAAGTCGTTCCATGGCATCGACAGACGCGATCACCGACCCCAACTCCCCCCAATACGCCGCGGTCGTGGCAGCGGGCTACACCTTCCCCGGCGAGTCCATCACCATTGGCGCGCTCGTTCAGGGCGACGACGCCACCGAGTCAGCCCAGGTGCGCCTGCCGCTCAAGATGATGAACAGGCACGGCCTCATCGCTGGCGCCACGGGTACGGGCAAGACGCGCACGCTGCAGGGCCTCGCCGAGTCGCTTTCCGATGCGGGGGTTCCCGTGTTCGTGACCGACATCAAGGGCGACCTGTCGGGAATGGCCGTCCCTGGCGAGCAGAAGGACTTCATCGACAAGCGCGCGGCCGACATCGGCCAGGACTGGGCAGCCAAGGCGTACCCGGTCGAGTACTACGCGCTGGGAGGCATCGGCAAGGGCGTGCCGATCCGCACCACGGTGACCGACTTTGGGCCGCTCCTCATGTCCAAGGTTCTTGGCCTGAGCGACGTGCAGGAGTCGGCGCTCGGGCTCGTGTTTCACTGGGCTGACATGAACGGCCTCGCGCTGCTGGACCTCAAGGACCTCCGCGCGGTCATTCAATTCCTCGACTCCGACGAGGGCAAGCCCGAACTCAAGACGATAGGCGGGGTTTCCGCCGCCACCGCTGGCGTGCTGCTGCGCGAGATCGCCAACCTCCAGGCCCAAGGCGCCGACGAGTTCTTTGGCGAGCCCGCGTTCAACACGACGGACCTGCTGGCGACGGCGCCCGACGGACGCGGGGTCATCTCGTGCCTCGAGCTGCCCGATCTCCAGGACAGGCCGCGCCTGTTCTCGACCTTCATCATGTGGCTCCTCGCGGACCTCTTCGGCGACCTTCCCGAGGTGGGAGACCCCGACAAGCCAAAGCTGGTGTTCTTCTTTGACGAGGCGCACCTGCTCTTCACCGACGCGTCAAAGGAGTTCCTGACGCAGGTCACCCAGACCGTGCGCCTCATCCGCTCCAAGGGCGTCGGCGTGTTCTTCGTGACCCAGACCCCCAAGGACGTTCCGTCCGACGTGCTCGGCCAGTTCGGCTCGCGCGTCCAGCACGCCCTGCGCGCCTTCACGCCCGACGACGCGAAGGCGATGAAGGCCACTGCCAACACGTTCCCCATCTCCCCCTATGACCTCGAGCACGTGCTGACGTCGATGGGCATCGGCGAGGCGGCGGTGACGGTGCTGAGCGACAAGGGCGCGCCCACTCCCGTCGCGTGGACCCGGCTGTGCGCTCCGCGCGGCCTCATGGATCCGGCGCCCGAGGCGGCGGTCAAGGCCAGCCCTCGCGCGGCCCAATACGGCCAGGTGGTGGACCGTGAGAGCGCCTACGAACTACTCACCGCTCGGGTAGCGGCGACCGACAAGGCGCAGGCCGAACAGGAGGCCGCCGATGCCGCGGCCAAGGAGAAGTCCGCCACGGCCAAGAAGCCCGCTGGTAGCACGCGTTCCAAGCGCCAGGAGAAGTCGGTCGTCGAGAAGGTCATCTCCTCGCAGCCGGTGAAGTCCTTCGCGCGCCAGGCCGGTCGGGAGATCGGCAACCGGATCCTCAGGTCGCTCTTTGGTACACCGAGACGCTAGCCATAACAGTCCCGCATATGCGGTGATAATCTCCCATACATGACGCATCTGCGTATCTCGGAGGCCGCCTCCCTCGTGGGAGTGAGCGACGACACCTTGCGGCGCTGGATCAAGGCCGACAGTATCGACACCTCCATGGACGAGGGCGGCAGGACGGTCATCGCCGGCGCGGACCTCGCCTCGTACGCTGCGCGGGCAGTAGCACCGCCCGAGAGCGGCGGCGTATTGCGTTCCGCGCGCAACCACTTCGTCGGCCTGGTAACCGCGGTCAAGGCCGACGCTGTCATGGCCCAAGTCGATATGCAATGCGGACCGTTCAGGGTGGTGTCCCTCATGAGTTCCGAGGCGGTGCGCGAGCTGGGGCTCGAAGTGGGCTCGGTCGCGACCGCGGTGGTCAAGGCCACCACGGTCATCATCGAGACAACGCCGGGTGCCTCCCAGTGAGAGGCCACACCACCATTGCGACGGTTGCCGCGGTAGCGGTAGGCGCCCTGACGCTTGGCGCTTGCGGCGCCCACAATGACGGCGCCACCTCGACCACCATTGACGTGTACGCCGCCGCGTCGCTGTCCGAGGTGTTCACCTCGCTCGCGCGGCAATACGAGGCCGCGCACCCAGGCGTCGACGTACGCCTCACGTTCGCCGGCTCGTCCGAACTCGCCGCGCAGATCAATGAGGGCGCCCCCGCCGACGTCTTCGCCTCCGCAAACGAGGCACAAATGGACGCCGTGAGTTCGCACATCGACGGCGCGGCCGAACTCTTCGCGAGCAACACGCTGACGATTGCCGTCCCCACGGGCAATCCGGGCGGCGTGACCGACTTTGCCAGCCTCGCCAACCCCAATCTCGAAGTCGTCGTTTGCGCTCCCACAGTGCCGTGCGGAGCCGCGACCCTCGAGATAGAGCAGTCGTTGGGAGTGACCCTCTCCCCCGTGTCTGAGTTGACTAACGTGACCGACGTGTTGGGGAGCGTCGCCTCGGGAGAGGCCGACGCGGGGCTCGTCTACTTGACCGACATCGGCAGGGCACCAGGCGTCGAGGGCATCCCCTTTGTTGGCTCCGATGCGGCCATCACCCGCTACCCGATCGCCGTCATGACCACGGGAGACGCCCAAGACGCCGCGCGCGGATTCGTCGACTACGTTCTCGGCTCCGAGGGTCAGTCCGCCATGGCCGCAGCGGGATTCGCCGCTCCGGACGCGACCGCAGGGAAGTAACTCAATGGGCAGACTCCCCCGATGGCTCACGGTGATCGCGGTGGTTGCCGCCGCGTTCGCCGTCCTGCCGTTGCTTGGCCTGGCCTCACGCGCGAACTGGGCCCAGTTACCCAGTCAACTCGCGTCCCCGTCCTCGCTGACGGCCCTCGGGCTTTCGCTGCGGACGGCCGCGGCGGCCACCGCCCTGTGCGTCATCTTTGGGGTTCCCCTTGGCTTCGCTCTCGCGTCGCTCAAGGGCGTTTCGCGAGCAGTCTTGCGCGCGATTCTGCTGGCGCCGCTCGTGTTGCCGCCTGTGGTCAGCGGGCTGGGGCTGCTCTACGCCTTTGGCCGCAAGGGCCTATTGGGGGGCACACTCGACGCGGCGGGCATCCCCGTCGCCTTCACGACTGCAGCCGTGGTGCTTGCCCAAGCATTTGTCGCGATGCCCTTCATGGTGGTGTCTGTCGAGGCGGCGCTCGCCGCGAGGGACGGCAGGCTCGAGGCAATCGCCGCCACCCTGGGCGCTGGCCGCTCTCGGATCCTCAGAGTCATCACGCTTCCAGGAATCGGCGTGGCCGCCGCGATGGGCGCCGTGCTCGCGTTCGCGCGTTCGTTGGGTGAGTTCGGAGCGACGCTGACGTTCGCTGGCAGCCTCGAGGGCGTCACGCGCACCGCACCCCTCCAGATCTACTTGGCGCGCGAGTCCGATCCCCAAGCGGCGGTGGCCCTAGGCCTGGTGCTCGTCGCCCTCGCGATTCTGATCGTCGCCGCGGCCGCGCGACCCGGTCGGCGGGTGATTCCATGACGCTCGATGCCGTCGTCGGCGTCTCTTCACGCGCGGTCAAGGCCGTACTTCACGTCCCAGAAGGCACAACCCTCGCGCTCCTGGGCCCGAATGGCGCGGGCAAGACCACGGTGATCGAGGCCCTTGCGGGACTCACCGAGCCCGACTCTGGGCACGCGACCCTGGGCGACGCGGTGCTCTTTTCGGACCGAGGCGGCCGCATGCGGCTCACCGAGTCGCGGTCCCGAGGAATTGCACTTGTCACTCAAGACGCCGCGTTGTTTCCTCACGTAAGCGTGCTCGACAACGTGGCGTTTCCCTCCCGATCGAGGGGCAATTCGAGGGCCGACTCCCGCGCGGACGCGCACGAGTGGCTCGAGCGAGTCGGCGCCGGACATCTCGCGGCACGCAGACCGCGCACGCTATCAGGGGGCGAGGCTCGCAGGGTCGCGGTGGCGAGGGCGCTTGCGAGCGATCCCCGCCTCATGCTCCTGGACGAGCCTTTCGCTTCCCTCGATATCGAATCTGCCGTAGCGATGCGCTCGCTGCTGAGGGAGGTCTTGAAGGGACGCACCGCCGTGCTGTCAACTCACGACGGACTCGATGCCATCGACCTCGCCCACACGATCGCAGTTCTGGACCACGGCATCGTCGTGGAAGGGGGCGCGACGTCAGCCACGTTCGAGCACCCTCGTACCGCGTTCACCGCGGCACTAGCAGGGCTCGTCTGGCTCAGTGGGACGTGGGTGGAAGGCGCGCTCACCCTTGCCGACGGCCAACTGGTACCTGCCATCGGCGAGGGACTCACTCTGGGCGCCGCTGTCGCCGTGACAATCAACCCGAGAGCGGTCAAAATCGTGCCACCCACCACTCCAGGTGGTGTGCGCGACAACGTGCTAGCTCTCGAGCCACGTGGGGACGGCATCGTCAGGGTGCGTTGCAGCGCCCTGTGGGCCGACGTGTCCATCGCCGAGGCTTCGCACTTCCTGCCGCGCGTGGGCGAGCCTGCGCACTTTGACGTGGCCGCCCGCCCCCACGCGTTCTCCCTCGATAGTTAGGAATCCAGGCAGCATCGGCCGCAAGTACTCGTGGAACCCGGGCGACCTCGCGGCTCGCCACTGCGCACGTTGCCTTGTGGGTCGGCCTAGCTACAGCCGCTCGTGCTCCCGCAACTTTCACACACGTAGCAAGAGCCCGACGGTCGCATCTTGACACCGCACGACAGGCACAGCGGAGCGTCCGCAACAAGACCCTGCAGCGACTCGAGCAACTGCGCACTCGAATGAACCGCACCCGCCGGCTCCGCGACAGCTGGGATCCCTTGCGCGCCGTCGCTGGCCTTGACCGCCGCGAACTGTTCTTGAGCGAATTCTTCAGCGTCCAACCTCGCCGTGCGCTCGGCGGCCGTGGATATCCCGAGTGCAGAGCGAGTGTCATAGTCCAGATGGTCCAGTGCCAGGCGCCGGAAGATGTAGTCCATGATCGACTGCGCCATCCGGATGTCCCTGTCGTCCGTGAGTCCGGCTGGCTCGAATCGAAGGTTGGTGAACTTCTCCACGTAAGTCGACAGCGGCACTCCGTACTGCAGGCCGATGGACACCGCAATCGAGAACGCATCCATCACCCCTGCCAACGTGGACCCCTGCTTGCCCAAACGGAGGAAGATCTCGCCGGGGCCGTCGTCCGGGTAGGAGCCGACCGTCAGGTAGCCCTTTGCCCCAGCGACCTCGAACGACGTCGTGACCGACGGGCGCGACTTCGGTAGCCGCCTGCGCACGGGGGCGGTGCGCACCTCCGTCGGTTGCACGGCGGTGGCTGCTGGTTCCGTCTTGCCGCTTGACAGTGGTTGGCCCACCTTGCAGTTGTCCCTGTAGACCGCCACGGCCTTGAGCCCGAGCTTCCATCCCTGGAAGTAGACGTCCTCGACGTCCTCGACCGTGGCATCGGCGGGCAGGTTGACCGTCTTCGAGATCGCGCCCGACAGGAAGGGCTGGACGGCGGACATCATCCGCACGTGCCCCATCGGCGCGATGGGCCGCTTTCCCATTGCCGTGTCGAAGATCTCGTAGTGCTCCTCGCGCAGGCCAGGGGCATCCACCACGTGCCCCTGTGCGGCGACGTGCTCGACAATGGCCTCAATCGTCTCGCCAGAGTAGCCAAGCTGCTTCAGGGAACGCGGGATCGCCTGGTTGACGATCTGCATGGAGCCGCCCCCGACGAGCTTCTTGAACTTCACGAGCGAGAAGTCCGGCTCGATTCCGGTCGTGTCGCAATCCATCATGAAGCCAATGGTTCCGGTCGGTGCAAGAACACTCGCCTGGGCGTTACGCCATCCGTGTAGCGCACCCCTCTCGATCGCGCCGCCCCACTCGAGTCCTGCGCGTTCCCGCACGATGCTGTCCATCGACCCAACGGTCTGAATTTCCTCGTTTGCGCTGGCGTGCTTGCGCATGATCCGCTCGTGTGCGGCGGCATTGGGGGCGTAGCCCTCGTAAGCGCCAACGATCTCGGCCAGTTCGGCGGACCGCCTGTACGCGGTTCCCGTCATGAGCGAGGTGATGGTGGCCGCGAGCGCACGCCCACCGTCGGAGTCGTAGCCGTGGCCCGTCGCCATGAGGAGCGCGCCGAGGTTGGCATAGCCGATGCCGAGCTGGCGGAAGTCACGCGTGTTCTTCGCAATCGGCTCCGTGGGGAAGTCGGCGAAGCAAATCGAGATGTCCATCGCGGTGATGATCAGTTCGACGGCCGCCACGAAGGCGTCCACGTCGAACGTTTCGTCGTCCCTCAGGAAGGCGAGCAGGTTGAGCGAGGCGAGGTTGCACGACGAGTTGTCGAGCGACATGTACTCGGAGCACGGGTTGGAGGCGTTGATCCGGCCGGACTCGGGGGTCGTGTGCCAATCGTTGATCGTGTCGTCGTACTGGATACCAGGGTCGGCACAGGCCCACGCGGCCTCGGATATCTGGCGGAAGAGCTCCTTAGCCCTCACGGTCTCCATCGTGTGACCGTCCGCGCGAGCGGCCAGATCGAAGTCGCCGTCCTGCTCGACGGCTCGCAGGAACGTGTCGCTCAGGCGCACCGAGTTGTTGGCATTCTGGTACTGGACCGACGTCACGTCCTGTCCATCGAGATCCATGTCGAAGCCTGCATCGCGCAGCACGCGAATCTTCTGTTCTTCACGCACCTTCGTCTCGACGAACTCGCGGATGTCCGGGTGGTCGACATCGAGCACCACCATCTTTGCCGCGCGCCGGGTGGCGCCGCCGGACTTGATCGTGCCGGCGCTCGCATCGGCGCCCCGCATGAAGGACACGGGGCCGCTCGCGGTTCCCCCGGAGGAGAGGAGTTCCGTAGATGCTCGGATGCGGGACAGGTTCACTCCAGCGCCGGAGCCTCCCTTGAAGATCGTGCCCTCTTCCCGATACCAGTTCAGGATCGAGTCCATCGTGTCATCGACCGCGAGAATGAAGCAGGCGCTCACCTGCTGAGGGGATTCGGTGCCGACGTTGAACCACACCGGGGAGTTGAACGAGAACATCTGGTGGAGGAGCAGCCAGGTGAGTTCGACGCCAAAGACCTCCGCGTCGGCGGGCGACGCGAAGTAGTTGTTCTCGATTCCGGCTGCGACGTAGCGCCCGACGACCCTGTCGATCAGTTGCTTGAGGCTGGACTCACGGGCGGGCGAATCGAGTGCTCCGCGGAAGTATTTCGTGGCGACGATCGTGGAGGCGTTGGTCGACCAGGCCACCGGGAACTCGACGCCGGATTGCGCGAAGATCGTCTCGCCTGTTTTCCAGTTGGTCTGTTCGACGTTGCGCCGTTCCCAGGCGACTTCGTCGTAGGGGTGGATACCAGCGGTGGCAAACCTGCGCTCCACATGTAGCCCGGATCCACTCATCACCCTCGCGGACTGCTGCTCCTGTTGGTCTTGCGTACCCATCCGGGATCACCCTCTTCATCGGTCTGCGCCGTCGGCGCCCACTAGATATTGCGATGCTCACGCCATTTAACCACTACATGTAGTGAGATGCAGGACTTTCGTCCGTGTCGCAGCATCAGGAGGAAGTGGGGCTAACTACGCGCCGTATCGCCGGCTATCGGAGCGAACGCCGCAAGCCTCGCCGTACGGCGCAGGGCGTCAAGGGTGCGCCTGCCCAAAATCGTGATACCCACGGCGAGCACACAGGCGCGCGCGAGATCCCAGCCGAGCGAGGTGGTGATACTGAAGACCATAAAGCGGTGCAGGTTTTCGGCCAGTGAGGCGCCCGGCTGGAAACTCAGCGCGGTCCCTGGCCCCAGCGTGAAGGGCCAGAACGAGAGATTCATCGCCTGCCCATAGAGAAAGCCGCAGAGCGCGGCATAGCCGGCGAGCACGGCAATCTCACGCCTGCCCCGCATTCCCCGCGGGAGCAGACCCGCGCCCATGCCTATCCACGAGGCCGCAAGCATTTGAAAGGGCAGCCACGGACCCAGTCCCCCCGTCAGCAGCGCCGAGGCAAACAGCGTGATCGAACCGAGCGCGAACCCGAACCCGGCGCCGAACACCCTGCCCCCCAACACGATGAACAGGAACACGAGTTCGATACCTGCGCTGCCTGCCGAGAGCGGCCTCAGGACGGCCCCTACGGCGGCCAACAGTCCGAGCATGGCCACGGCCTTGGCATCGATGCCTCCCTCTCCAAGTGCGATGAGCACGACCGCAAGCACCCCCGCCAAGACGAGCCCCAGCACCACGGGGGCGCTCGCGTTGTACGCGAGCAGAGAGCCTCTTCCCGTCAGCAGTGGCCACGTGAACGCGAGCACCCCAGCCCCGGTCGCGAGCGCAAGCGCAACGACGGTGTGGGGGCCAACGGGAACCACGGGCGCGGGGCTGGTCACGGGCCCTCCTCGAGCACGGCGGCCACCTCTTCGACGGTGAGCAGCGGGAGCGGGCGCAAGATCCTTGCCACCTGAGGCGCAAAGCTGGGGCTTGCCGTGAGGACGTCGCGCACTGGCCCGTCAGTGAGCAGCTCTCCCCTGGCCAATACCAAGACCCGGCCAGCGACACGTGCCACAAACTCGACATCGTGACTCGAAAGCAGCACCGCGGTGCCCCCAGCGGCTCGTTCCCCGAGAACGTCGCCAAGCCTGCGTTTCGCGTCGTAGTCGAGACCTCTGGTCGGCTCGTCCAACAACAACACGGCCGGCCGGCCGGCAAGCTGTACCGCCAGGACCAGCGCGAGACGCTCGCCCTCTGACAGGTCGCGCGGGTGCCGCGACGCCGGCAAACCAGGCGCCAGCCGTTCAAGCAGCGCCGCTGCCGTGCCCGCGGCGGCCCCCACCGCGCGGTCTGCCGCCGAGCACTCGGCCCCCACCGAATCGAGATAGAGCAGATCCGAGGGACTCTGCGGGACAAGCGCGATGAGGCGGATCGCCTCGTCGGGGGGTAGCGACGCGGGGTCGATGCCCGCCTGCAGGCCCTCCCGCTGCGCCCCGCTTGGCGGTGCCGGACTCAGGGACGTGTTGAACATCAGCACTTTGCCGCCCGATCGGACCCCGCTCCCTTGAAGCGCCCACAGCAAGGACGACTTTCCGGAGCCATTTCGACCCATGACGGCCGTCACCTCGCCCGCGTGCAGCGCGATACTGATCCCCGCCAGTGCCTGCACCGTGCCATAACGTACGCGCAGGACCTCGGCGCTCAGGGCAACCGGCCCCCGGACGACCCCATTGTTCGCCGGCGGCCCCGACAGGCGTGATTCGAGCCGGTCGCGCATCGGGCCCGCGAGGCGGCGGGCATCCCTGATGGACAATGGCGGCGGGACCCACCCCGCAAGCCGGCCCAGGTCCACGACAGGGGGCGCGAGCGGACTGTCCTCGAGAATCTCGGCTGGCGAGCCCCAGCGCACGCTGCCATCCTTTGCTACCAGCACCATCGAGTCGGCGTACTGGATCACGCGTTCCAACCGCTGCTCGGCCATCACCACGGTGATCCCCACGTCGTGCACGAGGCGCAGTATGGCAGCCAGCACCTCCTCGGCCCCCGTGGGATCGAGGGCAGACGTCGGCTCATCAAGCACCAGAACGCGAGGGTGGCTCGTGAGCACCGATGCGATCGCCACGCGTTGCTGCTCGCCGGCCGAGAGCGCGGAGAGTGGGCGAAGGCGCACCCCCTCGAGGCCCATCAGGTCGATCACCTCCTCCACGCGCGTGCGCATCACGCCGTCGGGGACGCCAAGTTGCTCCATGCCGTACGCGAGCTCGTCATCCACGCGTCCCGTGACGAAGCCCGCCGCCGGGTCTTGGCCAACAAAGCCAACGAGGTCGGCAAGATCGCGCGGCGGATGGGTGCTGGTATCGCGTCCGCCGACCGTCACCGTTCCCGTGAGCTGCCCCCCAGTGAAGTGAGGGGCAAGGCCATTGACCAGTTGCAGGAGGGTCGACTTGCCCGCCCCCGTTGGGCCGATGACGAGGCACAACTCGCCCTCGGGGATCGCGAGCGTGACGTCGCGGAGCACGTGGCGTGGCGAGTCCTGATATGTGAATCCGACGCGGTCGAACAGGACGATGCCGTGATGCGTCATATCGCCATCACCACCGGGATGGGACCAACGGCCACAACCGCCCCAAGCAGGAATACCGCGGACCAGCCTGCGGTGGTCGGCGTTCCCGAGGCCGCGCCCACGACGGCTAGTGCCGCGACCGCCGCGCCACTCACGAGGATCAGCGACTCCCGCGTGCCCCAGGTGTCGGGCCGAAAACGCGTCGCCTTAATGCGGCGCGAGGCGATCGCGGACCCCAGGACGGCGGCGACGGCACCGCCCACAAGCAACGGAATGCTCAGCCACCGGGGCGTGGTGCCGTCCATGAGCGCGTAGGTACCAAGCGCCGCACCAAGAAGGGCCGTGACCATGAACGCGAGCACGCTCCTGCCCCCGCCGCTGCGTAGCCTGGCGTAGCCGCGGGAATCCATCGATGCCGCGATCTTGAGCGATCTCTCCAGCGCATCCTGCAAGACGGGAAAGGTAGTAGCGGAAACTGCATGTGCGCGACGCAGCCGCTGTCCCCGCAGCCCTTGCGCCTTGCGCACGCGATTCCAGGACGCCACGAGTTGTGGCGCGAGCGTCATCGCAATCACCGTTGCGGTTCCCAGCAGATGCAGGGACGCAGGAAGGCTGCGCAGCGTCCGTTGCGGGTCCGTCAGGGCGATGGCGGCGCCAAAGCACAACAGCAGTGCCCCGAGGGCGAGTCCCGTCGATACCGCCGACAGCAGGCCCGAACGCGTGACGGGGCCAAGCAACTCGATCCCTCCTGCCCACGTCGGCAGGGGGATGCTCGGCAGTCGCAACACCACCCCGGTTCCCCCCTTGATTCCCACAAGGACGTAGAAGACCACGCGAATCACCACGATGGTCGCGGCCAGGGCCAGATACGCGGGAAATGCGCGCGCAAAGGGTGAGCCGCCCCTGCATGCCACGACGACGAGCACGAGTGCGGCAATGAGAAGCCCCGTGGAGATGACCCCGGGCGACCGGGTGGTCGCGATCGCCATGCCCGAGGCCCAGCCCCACCACGCCAACGGATGCACCGTGGCGTGTGGCGACAGGAGGGCTGGCATGATCTCTAGTCCTCCTCGGACGCCCGGCGGTTTCGCGAACGCAAGAGGAACAAGACGACGAGCGCCGCGATCAGGGCCGCGACGCCGATGGTCGTCAGCAGCACGAGGCGATCTCCCGTGGCAGATGCTGTCGAGGCGGAATTGTCGCCGGCCGCCTTCGCCGTGGCCGTGGGAGTGTCGGCCGCAGAGGGCGTGGGCGTGGCCGTGGCTGACGGCACGCTTGCCTGCGTCGCCACCGGAGCTGCGACATCGGCGAGGGCGATCCCCGGTCCTGTGCTGCCGTCGTTGTAGCGCCAGCCCTCGATGTCGCCGGGCACGGGGTGGCTAGAGTCGGCTCCCACCTGGTAGCTGATCCAGTCGCCACCTGGCGAACCGTGCCAGTAGGACCAATACGACCCATCGAACGTCGTGGGGCACGGATCAGGCTGTGCGTCGATCGCGCAGATCATTCCCGGCTGCGAGTCGGTGGCGACGAAGCCTGCCGCCTCGAGCGCGCTACGACCGGTCGCTTGCTCTCCCGCGGCGCACTTGATGACGATGCTCCCGCCGATGTCCGTGGCGTCGACGACGACGGTCACGCCGCTACCGTCGCGGCACGCGCCCTCGCTCGCCGAGGCGGGCGCCGTGGGCAGTGCGATCACGAGCAACGCTGTAAGAAAGAGCACGCTCGACGCAAAGGCCGCTGGTCGGGCCTGAACGATTCGGGGGTGAAGCATCACGGGCCTTCTTTTCAGGGGTCCCCGTGGATCCCGGTCGGCCAACGCGATGGGCAAACGCACACCCCACCATCGGACCCAAGCCCGGATTCCCGCTCGCGAACCACGACGATTGAGAGTCTTCTTGCCCTCCCGTGAAGGTATTCCGGCTCGGCGGGTTCAGCGCCCGTCCTACGGTTGCGGGTCAGCACCGGAATTTGACCGGTTTCCCCCCCGCGGGAGTGAAGCCAACCGAGTAACTGGATGGCTTTGCCAGCCTAGCGCCAAGGCGTGGTGGCAGACTACGACCATGAGCCGCATTTATACGAAGTCGGGCGATGACGGCACAACCGGGTTGCTCTATGGGGGGCGAACCTCCAAGGGGGCGGACCTCATGGACGCCCTAGGAGACATCGACGAGGCGGTCTCCGCGCTTGGGGTTGCCCGGACCTGTTGTACGGACCAGCCACGAGCCGATCTGATTCTGAGCCTCCAGCGCGACCTCTTCGTGGTCGCCGCCGACCTCGCGACCAATCCCGCCCACCGAGATCGGCTGGTGAGCGGCATCTCGCTCGCGGAACCCTCCATGGCGGCCCGCATCGAGGAGCGAATCGACGCCCTCACGCTCGCACAGCCCTTGCGGCCCGTCTTCGTCGTCCCCGGAACCACACCCCAGGAAGCGGCGATCGACCTGGCACGTTCCGTGGTGCGCAGGGCCGAGCGCCACACCGTGCAAGCGAAGACCGCGGGGGCCCTCGTGACCGACGAAGTATTGCGTTACCTCAACAGGCTGTCAGACCTCTTGTACGTCGTCGCACGGCAGGCATTGGAAGGCGCCGAGGAGTTAGCCAGCCACGACTGAGCCCGTTACGACGGCTTCTCGGCGCCGCTTCGCGCGTGGTACCACCACGTGACTCCGACGCCCACGGCGGCGAGCAATGCCCGCGCAAAGAACAGCGGCACGGGCGGAAATGACGCGAGGGGGATACCGAAGTAGAACGGCCTAAACGCCGCGATGGCCGAAGTGAACCCGATGACTCCGCCCGCCTGCCTGCGCTCGAAGACGACCGGCCTCTGCTTGAACGTGCTCGCATTGCCCGCCCCCGCGAGCGCACGTTGGCGAAGGAACGGATCAGTCATGAATGGGGGAACTGTCCCTATCGATCACGATGGAGACGGGCCCGGTCGCGTGGACCAGGATGTGCGCGCCGCGCGGGCTCATGGATCCGGCGCCAGATGCGACGATCGACGAGGCGGTCAAGGCCAGCCCGCGGTCGGCGCAGTACGGCCAGGTCGTTGGCCATGAAAGCGCCTACGAGCTGCCCTCCTCCAGGAAAAGTGCGTCGTCGAGAAGGCCATCTCCTCGCAGCCGGTGAAGTCCTTGGCGCGCCATGCCGGGAGGGAGATCGGGAACCAGATCCTCAGGTCGCTCTTTGGCACGAGGAGGCGCTAGCTCTTTTCGAGCCGCGATTGCGGTGCTGTTCTTCTCGGGATCACGCGTTTGCGAGGGCCCGAGACGGCGATCCTGCAGCGCGATCATCGCGGGCGAGGAACTCGCCACCAATGCCTCGCGAGCAGTCGCAGCACAAGCGCACCGCTGTGCCCGGTCCGGCTCGTCGCCTACGCCGCGCTCGGCCTGCTCCGCAGCCATGCGCGCGTGGCGCGCACCAGGAGAACCAGGAACGCCGCGAAGGCTGCCAGTACGAATACGGATGCGATCACTCGCACAAGTGCAGACACAGGAAACGCGCACACCAGGAGTCCGGCGTTGATGACAACGACCCGGATCGCTGCCCCCTTGTTGAACTCGCGATGAGACACACGGGAACGCGCCGGACCACCGCCCAGCACTGTGGGCACCAGGAAGGAAAGCGCACCCAGCAGCACCTGCGCCGCGAAGCCCGCAGCGAGGAACGGGGCAACGTAGTCGAGAGTCGCGGCGAGACCTTCCCACGTGGGGGCCGTGACGCTGCCGATGGCGATGATCACGAGGCAGACGGCCCACCAGATAAGCCCCACGCCAATTGACATCGACGCGTATGTCGACGGTGGCCGGCTGCGTGCGTGCACCACGAGCCCCCGCGCTGCCATCGCTACGCCCGCCACGTAGACAGTGAGCCCTGCGGTGACCCACCAGCGCTGGTCCGCGGCCGCCCCAAGGGCGATGAGGCCGACACCCGCGACAAGAACGGGTAGCGCGCGCACGGCAAGCGTGGCGGACGCTTGATCGATGCGCGTTCCCAACACGGTTGGCCAGAAGGTGACGAGGGTGCCGAGCACCGTGAGGCCGATCCATCCGAGCACGTTGAGCGCAAGATGGGCCAGGTGTAGGCGCTCCTGCAGCGGTCCAGACACCCCCCTCGCGAGCGCCGCGCCCACTCCCGCTCCCACGGTGAGAAGGATCGCCGCGGCCACGTAGAACCTCACCGTCGCGGAGAATCGTGCAGGAAGGGAGCGGCGCAACTGGGCCACGAGTAGCACCGCATGGGCCGCTGCGGCGGTGATGACGGCGGCCGTGCCGATCACCGTCATCGCCCAGGTATGCGAGACCACTCCCACCACCACAAGCAGCGCTCCCACATTGAGCAGAAGGAGTCGCGGCCAGACCTGTTGGGCACGATGGCGCGGCGGCGCGGTACGCAGAAGGGCGTCGGAAAAGTGTTGGCTCCACACGACGACGGAGTGACTCACGGCCCCGAGCAACAGCAAGTGAATCATCAACCAGCGCGGAACTGGCACGGCGTCATGCGCGATCACCACCACCAGCGTCGCGGCAAGCCACACGACGGGTGGGCCATCGCGCAAGGCGTTGAAGCCCCTCCGACCCTTGCTCATCGCGACGCCGCCTCAACCGTTCTCGCCGGCGCCATCGAGACTGCCGACATCGAAGCCGTAGCCGTCAAAACCGTAGCCGTCGCTAGAGCGCGCGGGTGAGGCGTGTGCGCCATTCCTCGGGACCGGACTGGGCGATCGTTGACGTCCACTCACCGGGCTGTGACGCTTCGAGCTGCTCAAGAAGCGGCACGGGCGCGTGAGGCGCGATCAACACGATCGACTCGCCCGCACGAATTGCGCCGAGCGCACCGAAGATCGAGGCGTGACGGATGGCGGGCGGGATCTGCCTGACGTCGAGCTCTGGCGCCGTGTCGTCTTGAGCGCCGCAGGTGCAATGTCCCCCGCAGCCGCCCTCCTGAGTGATGGGCTGGGCCTCGTCGTCGGCGAGCAGGTTCTGGGAAGTCGCGTCAACCATTGCATTTCCTTCGTGGGGTTCTTGGGTCAAGCCGGTTTATTTACTACACTCTAGTACATGTTAAATCTAGGTCCTAGCCCGTCGCGTTTCGATCCGGAGCAGCCGCAACTGTCGCCGGAGCGCGCTCGCGTGCTGGAGGCGATGCAGCGACGCGACTCCGCAGCGTCGGTGGGAGACATCGCGCGCGAGCTCAATTTGCACGAGAACACCGCGCGCAAGCACCTCGACGGGCTCGTTGACCGCGGGCTCATTGCTCGCACGACGGGCGTCTCCGTCGGCCGGGGGCGTCCGGCGCGCTCATACAGCGCGCTCCCCCGCTCGACCGAGCCCGACGCGCGCGTCCGCGAGTACGTCGGCCTTGCCACTGCGCTCGCACGCCACATCTCCACTACCAGCGACGATCCGCGCAGGGACGCGATCGCCGCGGGAGAAACATGGGGAGCCGAACTCGTTCAGGATCCGCGCGGAAAGCACCGAGGCAAGGGAAAAACCCTGCTGGAACTGCTCGACCGGCTGGGCTTCTCGCCCGAGGCCGACGCCACGGGCGACTCCATCGCGTTGCGCCGCTGCCCACTCCTTGACGCGGTGCGGGCGGAGCCTGTTGTGGTGTGTGCGGTACACCTCGGCATCGCCCGCGGCGTGGTCGCAGCGCTCGGCGAGGATCCCGAACCCGTCAGGCTCGAACCATTTTCCGAAGTGGGAGCCTGCCGTCTGCACGTTGCCTAGCCGCGATGCGGTCCAATATGGCCCGCCGCAGGCTCCCTCTCTCTTGGTAAGACAAAGCCCCTCAGCACCGGCCTGCGATTGAACGGATCAGTCGTGGATGAACGAGCTGTACCTGTCGACCACGATGGACACCAGTTTCGGGTGTGGCGCCAACGCGGACGTCACCACGTCCGCCCCTGCCTCCTCGAGTCGCGCCTGGAAGACCCCCGGCGCGAGCAAGAACGATGCCACGGCCACCGTGCCGTCCTCACCGTAGTTGTGGGCGCTTCGCACCGCATCGGCCACCGAAGGCGAGCGGCCAGCGGCATAGGCGACACGCACAGGCCCGTCCCATGTTCCCCTCAGCATCTCCGCTGCGGCCTCGGTGTCTGCCATGGCCCGCTCGTCGGAAGACCCCGCCGCGGCGAGCACGAGCGTGGACTCGGGCGACACATGCGCCTCGCCCAACCGGTCGAGGACGATCGCGGTCAGTCGCACGTCGGGGCCCAGCGCAGGCGCGGCCACGACGTCGGGGCGACTCGCCACCGCCTCGGCGATGTCGTGATAGACGTGATATCCACCCGCGACGAGGAGCGGGACGACAACGGCCGCAAGGCCTTGCTCGACCATGGGGATATCGGCGATGACGTCTGCGAGTTTTGGCCCGTGGACGTCCACGTAGGCCTCGCGCACCTCGACACCTGGCATCGCGAGGCGCACTGCGTCGAGAAGGTCGCGAATTGCTTGCTGCCCCGCGGCCGACTTGGTTCCGTGACCGCAACCGATCAGCACGGGCGTTCCCTGAACGGCCATCTCGCCTCCTTACGGTCGCGGGGTTGCCGCCACCTTCGAGGCCAAAAGCCCGTCGAGCGCCACCCCTCCGATGACGATAACCGCCGGAGGTTTCACGCCCGTTTCGTCCGCAATAAGGCTTGCGTCGGAAATGGTGGCGCGCGTCACGCGCTCGCGCGGAGTCGAACCGCACTCGATGATGGCGACAGGCGTACGGGGATCGGCGCCCGCATCCAGTGCAGCCGCCATGAAATCACCCATCGTGCCCACGGCCATGAGCGCGACCACTGTGGCGCCCTCCGCCAAGGCCGCCCTCGTCGCCTCGTCTGGTCCGAGGTGCCCCGACGTGATGACGACCGTCGCCGCAACCCCACGCTGGGTCACGGGGATGCCCGCCAATCCCGGCACGGCAATCGCGGACGTGATTCCTGGGATTACCTCGACGGACACCCCCGCGCTCACGCACGCATGAACCTCCTCGCCTCCCCTGCCAAAGACGAAAGGGTCACCTCCCTTGAGGCGCACCACGGTCAGACCCTTCTTGGCGCGATCCACGAGCAGGTCATTGATCTCGTGTTGGGGCACCGGGTGATGATCGGGGGACTTGCCTACGTCAATGATCTCGACATCATGGGACAAGCGGTCGAGCAGCATCGTCGCACCCAAGCGATCGGCGACCACCACGTCGGCCTCGGCGAGCGCGCGCATCCCACGCACGGTAACGAGGTCTTCCGCTCCGGGACCCGAACCCACCAACATCACGCGTCCCTCGCGCGCCCGCACGTGGCGAACATCAATATCGCCCTCGTCGATGACGCGCCCCAGCGCATCGCGAATACGAACGGCCCTCCGGGGATCCGCAGCGCCGAGTGAAACGACGCCGATCGCCACGTCTCCATGCGTCGACTGGGCTGCGACGCGAGCAGGGGTACCCTCCGCGTCTGCGGCATTGACACACCAGGTGCGCTGCTCCTCACACCACAGCGTGATGCTCGCGTTCGCGGTGGGGTTGTCCGTGGCGGCGACGACAAGCCACGCCCCCTCGATGTCGGCGCGCGAAACCGCGCGTTGCCGCCACTCGAGCTCGCCCCTCGACGCCATCGCGGCGATGTCGGCCGACGCGAACGGAGCCACCACGAGCACGTCGGCGCCTTCGGCGACAAGGGCCCGTGATCTCCGAGTGCCCACGCCGCCGCCGCCCACCACGACGACCCTGCGGCGGGCCAGGCCGAGCGAGACGATCATCGCGACTCCGCCCGCGAGCGGAGAGCGATCACGCTTCTCACCTTGGTCGTCACGGGTTCGCCCGCTCGTTGGGGCGCCAGGACCCCGCCGCGTCCACGATTTGCCTCGTGATGGGTGACTCATGGGCGATCGAAACAAACCACGCCTCGAACGCGCTCGGAGGCAACGAGACGCCTTCGGCCCTCATGTGGCGGAAGAGGGACCTGAACAAGCCTGTGTCCTGGCGAGCGGCATCGGCGAACGTCACCGGGGGCTCATCGAGACCAAGGAAGAATGAGAACAGCGTTCCCGCGCGACCCACCGCGTGGGTCACTCCCGAGGCGAGCAGCGCCTCGTGGACGCCCTCTCGCACCTCGTCGGCCGCCCGCGCGAGGGTCGCATAGGCATCGGCGTCCATGATGTCGAGCGTCGCGAGGCCCGCCGCGACGGCCACGGGGTTTCCCGACAACGTGCCCGCTTGATACACGGGCCCAAGCGGCGCGAGCTGCTCCATGAGATCCGCGCGTCCCGCGACGGACGCGACCGGAAGCCCCCCGCCGATGACCTTGCCGAACGTGACCAGGTCGGGAACCCAAGGCTGTTCGCCCTTCGCGAGCGCGACGTCCCTCTCGATCCCCCACCATCCCGCAGGCCCCGCGCGGAATCCCGTGAGGACCTCGTCGAGGATGAATACGGCGCCCTCGTTGCGTGTCAGTTCACCGATGAGTCGGTTGAAGCCATCTGGCGGGCGCACGACGCCCATGTTGCACGGAGCGCCCTCGGCGATGACCGCGGCGATGCGCTCTCCGTGCTGAGCGAAGGCCCCCGTCAGCGCGTCGACATCTCCGTAGGGCAACACCATCGTGTCCGCGGCGGTCGAGGCGGTCACCCCAGCGCTATCTGGCGCTCCCGCGGTGGCGAGGCCCGAGCCTGCGGCCACCAGGAAGGGATCGGCGTGACCGTGGTAGTGACCCGCGAACTTGATCACCACGTCGCGCCCCGTGGCCCCGCGAGCAAGCCGCAGCGCCGTCATTGTTGCCTCGGTGCCCGTCGACACGAGCCGGACGCGCTCGGCGGGCGCATACCGGTCGCGAATGAGTTCTGCCAGCTCGACCTCCGCCTCCGTAGTGGCGCCAAAGCTCAGGCCACGCTTCGCGGCACGGGTGACGGCAGAGACGACCTTGGGGTTGGCATGCCCCGCGATCGCGGCACCCCACGAGCCGACGAGGTCGACGTAGGCGCCCCCCGCAGCGTCCGTCACGATCGCGCCGTTGGCAGAGGCGATCGGCAGCGACTGGCCTCCCACCGCGTTCCACGCGCGCACGGGGCTATTCACGCCGCCGGGCAGAATGGCGTTCGCACGCGCCTCCCAACCGCGCTGACCCTGCGGGGTGCGCATCACGAAGGCGTGCATGAGCTTCCTCAGCTTGTCCGGTTGCGGCCTCATGAGTCCTCCCCCAACCAGGCCGCGAGGTCCACAGCGGCATAGGTCACAACGATGTCGGCGCCAGCACGCACCATCGACGTGAGCGCCTCAAGGTGGGCGGCCCTCCTGTCGATCCACCCGTTGGCGGCAGCGGCCTCGATCTGGGCGTATTCGCCCGACACGTGATAGGCGGCCACGGGAACGAGGGACTGCGCGGCGACGTCGGCGAGCACGTCGAGGTACGGCAGCGCCGGCTTGACCATGACGATGTCGGCGCCCTCGGCCTCATCGAGGGCCGCCTCGAGCGTCCCCTCGCGCCTATTGGCGGGGTCCATCTGGTACGTCTTCCTGTCGCCGACGAGCTCGCTATCGACCGCGTCCCTGAACGGCCCGTAGAACGCCGAGGCGTACTTGGCCGCGTAGGCAAGCAGCGCGGTGTCGACGAAGCCCTCGGCCTCGAGCGCCGCGCGCACCGCGGCCACCTGGCCGTCCATCATTCCGCTGAGCCCAAGGACGTGGGCACCCGCGCGGGCCTGGGCCACGGCCATGCGCCCATAGACCTCGACCGTGGCGTCGTTGTCGACGCGGCCCGCGGCATCGAGCACGCCACAGTGACCGTGGGACGTAAACTCGTCGAGGCACAGATCGGCCATCACGACGATGCGGTCCCCCGCCGCAGCGACCGCCTCACGGATGGCCAGGTTGAGGATCCCGTTGTCATCGCACGCGGCAGATCCCGCCGCGTCGCGCACCGTGGGGATGGCGAACAACATGACGCCGCCAATGCCAGCGTCGGCCGCCGCGGACACCGCGTCGCGCACCTTGGCAAGCGGCAATTGGGCCACGCCAGCAAGCGATGTGATCGCGCGAGGCGCGTCGATGCCCTCCTTGACGAACAGCGGCAACACGAGCTGTCTTGCCTGCGGCCGCGTCTCGCGAACCAGGGCGCGCATCGGCGCCGAGGATCTGAGAGCGCGGGGCCTGCGTGGCTGCGGGGTCATGATGTGGTCCTTCCGGTCGAGCGAGACAATGCGTCGATCAGGGCGTCATAGGTGGGCCGGTCCGCGACCGCGGTCACGTTCAATCCAGCCGCCGTGGCCGCCGCGGCCGTCGAAGGTCCGATCGCCACCATTGTGGTCGACGAGTGGATGGTGAGGCACGTGGACGCCAGTTGCGTCGCCATCGACCCCGAGGTCAACATCAC
Source organism: Demequina lutea (assembly GCF_013409005.1). Lineage (NCBI taxonomy): Bacteria > Bacillati > Actinomycetota > Actinomycetes > Micrococcales > Demequinaceae > Demequina > Demequina lutea. The sequence goes on along the minus strand of NZ_JACBZO010000001.1, from coordinate 1,158,923 downwards.
CGCATCCACCTCACCGGCCGCCAAGGACGCGACCTGTTCCGGCGTCGGCCCGGGGCCAGCGACCGTGCGGTAGGCCTCGACGGAGGTCACGGCCCAGCCCTTCCCCCCGATGCCCTTGGCAAGAACGGCCGACGCCTTGTCCCCCACGGGAACCAGGACGCGGCCTTCACCCGAGGGAAAGTCCTCCGCAAGCCCACGCCCCGTGGCGGTGGCTGGCACAAGCGCCACGGGCAGTCCCCTCGACTCGCACACGACCCTCGTCGCATCCCCCACGACCGCGACTCTCGCCAGCGGGATGGCATCCGCGAGCGACACGTTGAGCGCGGCAGCCACGGCCTCCATGGCAAGCACCGCGTTGCGACTCGTCACGGCCATCCACGCATACTCTCCGCCGCACCACTCACGCACGGCACGCTCCAAGGCGGCTGCGTCGGCGGCGGGCTCGATGGCGATGAATTCCACCTCGACCGGAGTGGCTCCCGCAAGCCTCAGCGAATCTGACAGGCTCCGCGTCTGTGACGAGCTCCGCGTCTGCGACGAGCTCCGCGCAGGTGAAGAGACCCCCGAGGCGGCAGCATCCCTGCGACCCTCCGTCACTGGCACCATGACCCGCAGTCCCGCGAGGGTTCCAGTCACGGGCGCCCCATCAGGTGAGCCGCTCCTCGCCCAAGAAGGGAGTGAGCCGTGACCATACCAATCCGCCGCGCGTCGCTAAGGGGGCCGCGATTCGTCTCGGTCAACCGCAGGGTGCCTGCCGCGTTGGTGACTCGCACCGTGAGCGTCAGGATGCCCTTGTCAATGGCGGCATGGGCGCCCACCGGCGCGGAACAGCCCGCCTCGAGCACACCCAGCGCCTCCCGCTCCGCCGTCGTGGCCGCGCGCGTGGTGGGGTCATCGAGCAAGGCGACGGCAGCCGCAAGGTCCGCTCCTGCGTCGGTCCGTATTTCGACCGCGAGGGCGCCTTGACCTGCGGCGGGAACCATCGCGTCGTACGCGAAGATCTCACTCACATCGCTGGCACGGCCCAGCCTCTTGAGTCCCGAGACCGCTAGAACGACGGCGTCGAGCGATGTTCCCACCATCGCCAGCCGCGTGTCGACGTTTCCGCGAACGGGCACCACCTCAAGGTCGGGCCTCAGCGTGAGCATCTGCGCGGCGCGGCGCGGCGACCCCGTGCCGATGCGGGCGCCTTGGGGAAGGTCTGCGAACGCGACCCCGCCCGAGCAAAGCGCGTCACGCGAGTCCTCACGAAGGGGCGTGGCGGCGAGCGTCACGCCCTCATAGGGGCCGACGGGTATGTCCTTGAGCGAGTGCACCACCACGTCACACTCCCCCGCGAGAAGCGCCTCTCGCACTGCGGTCACGAACACGCCGGTGGATGAGGAGCCGACGAGGGAATCCTTCGACGTGTCGCCACTTGTCGTCACGATGTGGAGTTCGAAGTCGATGTCGAGACCCTTGGTACGGGCAACGGCGCTCAGCGCCTCCGCAATTGCGGTCGATTGCCCCCGAGCGAGCGCGCTACCACGCGTGCCGAGCTTGAGAGTCATGGCACCATCGTCCCACGCCGCGGCGTGCGCACCGCGCGGCCTCTAGCGGCGTCGCTTGGCCGCGATGATCGCGATGATCGCCGCCAACAGTGCCCCACCGAACACGAGCATCAAGGCGGCCACATTGGCCCCGGAGGACCCGCCCGTCGATGCGGGCGGCGCGGCACTGGGAGTCGCCGAGCTGAGAGTCTCGGAACCAGGCGGCGCAGACGCGGCGGGCGAGGTCCCCCCTCCTGCCGACGCCGTCGGGTTGGGGCTGGACGAGACCGAAGAAGGCGGCGAGGTCTTCACTGGGGCATCGGCCACATACGCGAGGGTGCCCTCCACTGGATGCCCGTCGCCAGCGACGACGCGCCACGCGGCGGTCAGGTTCCCACCGGCCACTGCGGGAAGCACGACCTGCGCCGACGTGGTGGTGGGGAACGTCACCTCGAGCTTGGTCGCGACCCCGGCCGAATCTGTCACCGTCACCTCGGCTCCGATCGTGAGCAGCGCCTCCGAGAAGCTCAGGGTGATGGCATCTCCTGCGGCAACCGTCGATCCCTCAGCGGGATCGATGCCGACGAGCGACGTGTGTGCGCTAGCGGGGACGGCAAGGCCGATCGTGACCAGCAGGCCGGCGACGAGGACAACAGGCAGTGCAAAGAGGCGTCTCACCGCCCCATTGTCACCCGAGCGTCACCCAACCTTCACCGTGTAGTTCGATTCGTTGCTCCCCGCTCGCACGGTTCGTGGGTCACAATGAGGCCATGAAGGTCGCGCTGGTCGCAGAGTCGTTCCTGCCGCAGTCCAATGGCGTGACGAACTCCCTACTGCGCGTGATCGACCACTTGACCGCCCGCGGAGACGAGGCGATGGTCATCGCCCCCGAGTCAAGAGGCAGCCAGGGGCCGGTGCGTTACGGCATCGCGTCCATCACGCGGCTGCCCGCGATGGGGTGGCCCGGCTATCGGGATGTGAGGGTCGCGCTCAGCGGCGTCGGTAAGATTTCGCGAGTTCTCGAGGAGTACGACCCGGACATCGTTCACCTCGCGTCGCCCTTCACTTTGGGTTGGACCGCGGTGCGTGCCGCGAACGAGCTCAACTTGCCGTGCGTCGCGATCTACCAGACCGAGATTCCCAGCTATGCGCCGCGCTACGGCTTGGCGTGGGGCGAGGGAATCCTGTGGAATCGATTGCTCAATATTCATGAGCGCGCCGACCTCACCCTCGCGCCGTCGACGTACGCGATGAGCCAGCTCGAGCAGCTTGGAGTGCCACGGCTGCGGCTGTGGCCACGCGGCGTCGACGCCGACCGCTTTCACCCGTCAAAACGCTCGGAGGCACTGCGCTCACGGTGGGCACCGAACGGCGAGATCGTCGTCGGCTACGTGGGGCGCCTCGCCGCGGAGAAGCGCATCGAGGATCTGGCGCGACTCGCGGAGATCGACGGCATTCGCGTCGTGATCGTCGGCGAGGGACCGTCGCACGAAAAGCTAAAGGCCCTGCTACCCGACGCCCAATTCCTCGGTTTCCTCACGGGCGACGACCTCGCAGAAACCGTCGCGAGCTTCGACCTGTTCGTACATTGCGGGGAAGTCGAGACCTTCTGTCAGACGATCCAGGAGGCCCTCGCCTCCGGAGTGCCTATTGTCGCCCCCCGCCGTGGCGGACCGATCGACCTGGTCGACCATGGCGAGACGGGATTCCTATACACGCCGGGCGATCTCGATGCGATGGTCGCCTATGTGACCATGCTCGCCGAAGATGCTGAGCTACGCGAGCGATTCGCGGCCCACACGCGCATGTCGGTCGAGGGCCGGACATGGGAGAAGGTGTGCGACAGGCTCATGGACTACTACGCCGAGGCCACCCGCATCCACGAACATCGCCCTGTACTTCTCCCCGAGACGGACAAGATCCTCAAGGGGCTCATGTGGAGGCCCGGGGAGGTTGCGGCGGCCAAGGCGCGGCACCGAGAAGCGGCCGGCAGGGGCGCCAACCACAGGGACATTGCCGGCTGGGACATTGCCGGCAGGGACAATGCCGAAGAGGACGCTGCCGAAGAGGACGCTGCCGCAGGGGCGGAGCCCTGATGCGCATCGCGCACATCGCCAATTTTTACGGGCCAACGTCCGGCGGCCTGAGGACCGCGATGCACGCCCTCGGCAGCGGATACCGCGAGCGCGGGCACGAGGTGTTGCTCGTCGTTCCAGGCGAGCGGGACGTCGTCGAGGACACGCCGTACGGCACCCGCGTCACGGTGGGAGCGCCCGTCATCCCTGGTTCGGGCGGCTACCGCGTGATCGTGCGGACGCGCAAGGTGCGAAGAATTCTTGCCGACTTCGCTCCCGATGTCCTCGAGGTCTCCGACCGCACGACGCTGCGCTCGCTCGGTGCGTGGGCCGTGCAGCGAGGGGTTCCCTCGGCCTTCTTCGCCCACGAGCGCGCCGACGGCATCCTGGCAGCGAACCTTCCCGCGTGGTTGCGGCGCCTTGTGTCGATCGAGGCGCTCGCCGACTGGCACAACCGCGGCACCCACAGGCGATTTACCACTGTCGTGTGCACCACCGAGTATGCGCGGGCCGAGTTTTCCCGTGCGGGGCTTCACGCGGTCAAGGTGCCGCTCGGGGTAGACCTCGACCGCTTTCGTCCTCGCAATGCCTCCCTCGAGGCACGCGCCACCGTCGCGACCGACGACGAGACCCTGCTGCTCATGGCCGCGCGCCTATCGACGGAAAAGCGGCCCGAACTCGCGATCGACGCGGTCAGGGTGCTCCGCGAGCGCGGGGAACGCGTGCGGCTCGTCAGCGCCGGAACCGGAAATGTCGCTCAACACATGCGGGAGCGCGCCGAGGACCTCCCCGTCACGTTTCTTGGCTTCGTGACCGACCGCGACTACTTCGCGCAACTCCTCGCGAGCGCCGACGTGGTGGTGGCACCCGGGCCCATCGAGACCTTTGGCCTCGCCGCGCTGGAGGCCCTCGCGTCGGGCACCCCCGCCGTCGTCAATGCGGCCTCAGCCCTTCCCGAGGTCGTGGCGGACGCGGGAATCGCAGCCGAGGGCACGGCCGAGAGTTTCGCAGATGCGATCCAAGCGATCCTGGCAAGGGACCCGCTCAAGCGCCGCGTCGCCGCTCGCGCGCGCGCAGAGACGATGCCGTGGTCCGCCACCGTCGACCTCATGCTCGCACTCCACACCTCACAACTCGCGGCAACCCCCCACCCCTAGAGGAGACCGTCATGACCGCTCGATCGGAACGCACGGCGCGCGGTCCCCGGGTGGTGGCCTTGGGAGACTCCATCACTCTCGGCATCGGCGATGCCACGGTTCCAGGTGTCGGAGCGGGCTGGGCCGCTCACGTTGCTCACGCGATCGGCGCCTCAAGTTTCACAAATCTGGCGGAAAACGGCACTCGCGCGCGCAGCCTCGGCGTCAGCCAGTTGCCGACAGGCCTGATGGACCGTCCCGACGTCGTCCTGCTCACGGTGGGCGGAAACGACGTCTTGCGGGGCGACTTCAGCCCGCCCGAGATCACGGAGCACGTCGCCGATGCGGTCGCGAGGCTGCGCAGGCCCGGACGCGAACTGGTGATGATCGGTCTCGACAAGATCGCGGCGTTCGACCTGTTGGGCAGGCACGTGTCAACCGTGATGGCGCGCCGCGTGGGTGAGGTCAATGGCGCGCTCGCCATCGCGGTCGCCGGCACCGATGTTCACTTTGTCAACGGGGCCGAGGTCTTTGCGAAGCTCGGCGAGGCCGCATGGCACATCGACAGGATCCATCCGTCTCCCGCGGGGCATCGGGCGCTCGCGGAGGCGGCGCTACGGGTACTGGCCGCGAGGTATCCCCAGGTCCGCCCCATCGACGCTCCGGGTTTGCGGCCCTCGCTCGTGGCACGTGGCTGGTGGCTCACTCGCCAAGGCTTGCCCTGGATTGCGAAGCGTTCGCGCGATCTCATCCCGCAAATGGCGCAAGTAGTGACCCACGAGCTTCTCGAGGAGCGCCGGGCGAAGGTCCGGGCCAAGGCGACGGTCGCCGCCTGACAAGGCGCACCCAGGGCTCAAGACGCAGAAAAGGGCCGGCCGCTGTAGCGGCCGGCCCTCCCCCACGACTTCTCTAGACGAGCCAGTTGTTCTTCTGAACGATTGGCATCTTGCGCCACCATCCGCCCAAGCCAATGGCCTGGAACTTAAGTTCAGTAAAGACGATTCCTACGATCGCGAGCGCATAGGGGATGTGCTCGTCGTAGACCGGGTTGTTGCTGTTGTCAAAGTGGGCGATGTACATCAGGACGAGGAGGCCAACCGCGCCCCACGCGCCGAGCTTGGTGCCGATGCCGAGCATCAGCGCCGTGCCTACGGCGAACAGGCCGAGCATGAAGGCCCAGTCGAGCGGGCGGAAGCCGCCGAGGCTCCAGGTGCCCCAGCCCTTGAACATCTCACCGTACACACCGGTGGGATCGCCACCGAATCCGCCCGAAGCGGACTTGAGGTAGCCCTCGGTGGGGTGTCCGCCAGCGAGCCAGGCGCTGTCGCACATGACGTTGACGACGCCCGTCTTCGCGTCGCGGCACGTCGCAAAGCCGAGGCCGAACACCTTGTCGATGAATGCCCAGAGGAAAACCCATCCAAGGGCGATACGGGCGAGGCTGAGGGAGTATCTTCCCAGAGCTGCACCCTTGGTGGTTGCGACGTCGGTGTCGCCTGTCGTGGTTGCCATGGTCTTCTCCATTCAAACGGTCGTGGGGACCTGAGCTCTGTTTTGCGCTCACCTCAGACAGTAGGACGGTCCCGATCCCGGGTCCCGGGACCTGCGTCCCTACAAGGGGGACCTCACTCCGTTTGCGCCAAATTTGGCCTAGTGTCTGGGTCTCGGAGCCGGCGTGAGCCCACGACAAACCTGTCTTTACAACGGCTCGATGAGCATTCCATTGACCAGCCCTTCCAGAGCGGCCGCCATGTCAATGCCCTGCGGATCCAGCAACCATTGGACCTGCAATCCGTCCATCACCGCTATCACCTGGGCGGCAGCGATTCCGGGCACCACCCCTGGCCGTAGCGCCCCTTCGCGGCCGAGATCCGTGAGGCTCCTCGTCACCGTGGCCCTCAGTGTCGCGTAGCGCTCGACGAAGTAGTCGTGCGCCGGGTGGTCTGGGGCCGTCGCCTCGACGGATAGGTTCGCGAACAACTCGACCAGGCCTCGCTTGCCTGCGTTGTTCTTCGCGCTCGTGATCAGGTGGCGGAGCACCGCCCGCGCGTCGAGCCGATTGAAACCAAGCTCGCGAACCTCGCCGTCGACGCAGTCCACGTCGTCGCGCCGCTGCAGCGCGGCCATGAGCAGGGCCGCCTTCGACGGAAAGTGGTACAGCAGTCCCGGGTGCGTCATCCCGCATCGGGCCGCGATGTCGCGCACGGAGGTGGCCCGATACCCATGCTCCGCGAACATCTCGAGCGCGGTGTCGAGCACCAGGACCCGCGTAGCGTCGCCTCGAAGCGATCTTCCGTCACTAGTCACCTGGACCTCCTTGCCATCTTTTCTACCACATGGTAGAAAAGCGGGAGTGGCGCTAGCTTGCGTTGCCCTCGAAAGGACTCCCGTGAACACCCCGTTGTACCTCGACCCCTCCGCCGCAACAGCCACCCGAGTCGCCGACCTCGTGAGCCGCATGACCCTGCCCGAGAAGGTGGGGCAGATGATGCAGCTCCCAGGAAATGACGGAGTCGAGGCGCCCATCCGCGAATTCCACGTGGGCTCGATGTTGCACATGTCGCCCGAGAACCTCGTCGCGGCTGGGGCACTCGCGGACCAGACGAGACTTCGCATTCCGATCCTGATCGGAGAGGACTGCATTCACGGGCACTCGTTCTTCGAGGGCGCCACCATCTTCCCCACCCAATTGGGCATGGCAGCGAGCTTCGACCCCGACCTCCTTGAACGCGTCGGCCGCGCCACCGCAATCGAGGTCGCAACCACCGGAATCCATTGGACCTTCTCCCCCGTGCTGTGCATCACCCGCGACCTGCGCTGGGGCCGAGTGAGCGAGACCTTCGGCGAGGACCCCCACCTCATCGGCGAGCTCGCTGCCGCCATGATTCGCGGTTATCAAGGCGACGGACTGGGGGACCCGACGGCGATTCTGGCCACCGCCAAGCACTTCGCCGGGTACTCCGAGACGCAGGGCGGCCGCGACGCCTCCGAGGCCGACATCTCGCGTCGCAAACTGAAATCGTGGTTCCTGCCGCCGTTTGAGAGGGCCGCGCGCGAGGGCTGCGCCACGTTCATGCTTGGTTACCAGGCCATCGACGGCGTGCCGATCACCGTCAACAAGTGGCTGCTCGGCGACGTGCTCCGCGGCGAGTGGGGCTACCAGGGCATGCTCATCACGGACTGGGACAACGTGGGCAACCTGGTGCGCGAACAGCGCCTGTTCCCCGACTACGCCCACGCCGCGGCGGCTGCCGTCAAGGCCGGCAATGACATGATCATGATGACGCCCAAGTTCTTCGACGGTGCCCAGCAGGCCGTCGCTCAGGGTCTCCTGGACGAGCGGCTCATCGATCAGGCCGTGGGACGCATCCTCACCCTCAAGTTCGACCTGGGCCTGTTCGAGAATCCCCGCCTCCCCAACCCCGAGCACCAACGCGCCGTGATCGCGCAGCCCGCCGCAACGGCTCTCAACCTCGAGGCCGCGCGCCGCTCGCTCGTGCTGCTGCGCAACGACGGACTCCTCCCCCTCGACACCACGGTGCGGAAGATCGCGGTGGTAGGCCCCAACTCCGACGACCCCGACACCCAGCTTGGCGACTGGGCTGGCAACTCGGGCCAGGCGCATTGGGTGCAGACCGGTCACCCTCGCGACGCGATCGTCACGGTGCTCGACGGCCTGCGAGCGCTCGCCCCACAAGGATGCGAGGTCGCGTACGCGAAGGGTGCCGAGATCATCACCACCGGCCCGGACCCCAAGGGAGACTTCTTCCCCGACGGGCAACCGCGACCCGATATCGCGATGCCGGTCGCCCCCGATCCGGCCATGATTGCCGAGGCGGTCGAGGCCGCGCGCAATGCCGATGCCGTGGTCGCCGTCCTGGGAGACCGCATCGAGCTCGTGGGCGAGGGTCGTTCCACCGCAACACTCGAGCTTCTGGGTGGGCAGGTGGCGCTCCTCGACGCGCTCGTCGAGACGGGCACCCCCGTCGTCCTCGTGGTGCTCGCGTCCAAGCCGCACGTTTTGCCGCCGTCTGCGGGCCGCGCCGCGGCCGTCATCTGGGCCGCCAACCCCGGACTGCTGGGCGGCCAGGCCGTCGCGGAACTCCTCTTCGGCGAGATCGAGCCAAGTGGGCGACTGCCGATTTCGTGGCCGCTACACGTAGGCCAACAGCCCACGTATTACAACCAGATCGACGCCCAACACGGCCACCGCTATGCGGATCTCACGCAGGAGCCCGCATGGGTGTTCGGCGATGGCCTTGGCTACTCCACGGTGGAGTACCGCGACCTGGAGGTTCTGACCCCAACCCTGACCGCGAGCGAGATCGTCCGCGCGCGAGTAACCGTGGCCAACACGGGCGCCCGCGACGCGATCGAGACCGTCCAGGTCTATGTTCGAGACGTGAATACGTCGGCCACCTGGGCGGATCGTGAGCTGAAGTCCTTTGCACGCGTCACGGTTGGGCCCGGCGAGTCCGCCACGGTCGAGCTTGAGATTCCGACCGCCGGTTGCTCGATCGTGACCGCGGAGGGCGAACGAGTCGTCGAGCCAGGCGCCTTCGAGCTGCTTGTGGGCCCGTCTTCGCGGCTCACCGACCTCCTGGCGGCACCCTTCGAGGTGGCCCCCTCGTGACCGTGGCGGAACGCGTCATCGATACGCCTCGCCTACGCAGGGCGCGCATCGGTGTCAGCCTGCTGTTCCTCACCAACGGAGCCATGTGGGCCAACGTGGTTCCCCGCCTGCCCGGCATCAAGGACAGGCTCGATCTCAGCTACACGGGCTTCGGCGTCGCGGTGGCATTCGCGTCAATCGGCTCGATCGGACTGGGGCTCGTCGCGGGGAAGATGGTACGACGCTTCGGATCCGCTCGCGTCGCGGCCATCGCACTGGCGCTCCAGTCGCTCGCGGTGTGGGGAGCGGGCATCTCGCCTACCGTGTTTCTCTTCTCGGCCTTTCTGTTCCTCAATGGCGCCCTCGACGCGAACACCGACGTCGCGCAGAATGCCCAAGGCCTGGCGATCCAACGCCGCATGGGCAAGTCGATCATCAACAGCCTTCACGCGATGTGGTCGCTCGGCGCCGCCGCGGGTGGCCTCATCGGCGCAGGTGCCGTCGCGCTGCATCTCAGCATCGGGGTGCACCTGGGGGTCACGTCCGCGCTCTTCGTCGCGATCGCGGCAGTCGCCTATCGCCTGACGCTCGGTCCGGACAGCGGCATCGACCGCCAGGACGAGCCCGCGCACGCGGACGCACCCAAGCGGCGCATGCGCGTGCCCCGTGCCGCTCTTATCACGGTGGTCATGCTCGGCCTGGTGGCTATCGCTGGCGCGCTCGTCGAGGACGCCGGGTTCACGTGGTCAGCGAACTACATGAAGGATGACCTCCACGCGGCCGCAGACATCGCGGGCTTCGCGTTCGTTGGGCTCATGCTGCTTCACTTCCTGGGGCGCATCGTCGGGGACAAGTACGTCGACCGCTACGGTGAGCGCGCCGTCGCCCGTGTCGGAGGCACGATCACCGCGGTGGGCATGGGCGTCGCGCTCGCATGGCCCACCATTCCCGGAACGATCGTCGGTTTCTCGCTGGCAGGGCTGGGCGTCGCGACCACGGTCCCGGCTGCCTTTGCGGCCGCAGACGGAATTCCGGGACTTAGGGCTGGCACTGGACTCACGATGGTGAGTTGGATGCTGCGCATCTCGTTCTTGGCGAGCCCGCCCATAGTCGGCGCGGTCGCGGATGCGACGAGCCTGCGCACCGGACTGCTTGTGGTTCCCATCGCGGGCATCGCCGTGTTCCTGCTGGCGGGGGCGCTCACCGGCAGGCAGCCGCACGACGACGCTCCCGTGGCGGTCATTACACCCACGCACTAGCCGTTCGCTCGACCCGGGGGCCCGCAGGCTTCCTCACCCGCTGCCCCCGGTAGCCGTGCCCCCGACTTATGGCCCCCTGTCCCCCTCTCGTCGGGCAGGATGGGTGCAATGGAGACCGTCGTCAAGGAACGCGCAGATGCCCCGCCGGGGTTCTATGAGGCGGAGGCCGCGGGTATTGGCTGGCTCGCCGAGGCTGGCGGGGCTGCGGTTGCGCGGGTCGTCGCCGTCTCCCCCTGCCGCATCGAGATCGAGCGGGTTGCTCAAGGCCGGGCGACGACCGACGCCGCCCACGACTTCGGACGCGATCTCGCGCGCACTCACGCGGCGGGGGCCGCCACCTTCGGGGCATCCCCCGAGGGCTGGCACGGACCCCTCTTCATCGGCCGCCGCGAGATGCCGCGCAACGAATCGACGGCCTGGGGCGAGTTCTACGTCACGGGCAGGGTACTTCCCTTTGCCGAGTCGGCCGTCTCGGCGGGGAACCTCACCCGGGCGGAACTGGCCGTGGTGCGCGAGGCGTGCGACACGGTGGCATCGGGCCGCTTCGACGACGACGCCCCGCCGTCCCGCATCCATGGCGACCTGTGGGGCGGCAACATCCTGTTTGGCCCGCGGGGCGTTGTCATGATTGACCCCGCCGCTCATGGCGGACACGCGGAGACCGACCTCGCTATGCTCTCGCTGTTCGGCGCTCAGCACCTCACGCACATCATCGACGGTTACCAGTCAGTTGCCCCGCTACGTACCGGGTGGATGGATCGCGTCCCCGTCCACCAACTCCATCCGCTCGCGGTCCATGCCGCCGGACATGGGCGCTCTTACGGCGTCGCTCTGGTGCGCGCCGCGCGTGCGACCCTCTCCCTGGCGAGCTGAGCCTCAACCGCCGAGCGCGCCCCTAGACCACTCCCGCTTTTAGAGCTCCGTGCCCGGCTCGAGGAACTCGACGGGCACGGAGGGGCTTGACCCATTGCCGAGGACATGGGCGGCCAACGCGAGGCCGATCGGCGACAGGATGACTTCGTGAATCGCCACGGCGCGCAGGGGCTTCACTGCGCTCACGAACTGGGCGGCCTCAGCCAACTTAATCCATGGCCCGCTCACCGGCACCAGGAGCGTCTCGACCTCGACATCGGGAGGGTCAAGGCTGTCGCCTGGGTGAAACACCCTGCCGCCCAACAGGAAGCCGACGTTGACGGCGCGGGGTATGGACGGAAGCACCTCGGCGTGAAGCCCTCCGTACACGCTCACCGACAGCCCGGCAACCTCCAGCACGTCCCCTGGCTTCACCGCGCGCACGCGCTCCCCGAATTCCTCGCGCAGGGACGCCACCACGTCCTCGGGCCCATAGAGCACCAAGCCGATGCGGGCGCGCATTGCGTCGGCCACGGCATCGGGGTCCAGGTGGTCCATATGGGAGTGCGTGACCAGCACGGCATCCGCGTTCGCGAGAAGATCACGCGCGTTCGGCGTGAAGGCGCCGGGATCGATGACGATGCGCCGCCCCTCGTGCTCCACGTCGATGCAGGCGTGGGCGTGCTTGGTCAGTCTCATGGTGGCCTCCCGTGGCTTGTCCCCTTCAACAACGTCCAAGGCGCCGCGACGATGCCAGGAAACGGAATGGAATAGTTTGGACCCCGCCACGTTATTACATGCATACGCATATAATCAACGGGGTCAACGGACCTCACAGCACCAAGGAGTTCCCCATGCAGTTCGGCATCATGTCCGTCAGCGACATCACTCGCGACCCCATCAGCGGCGTCACCCCCACCGAGGCGGAGCGCATCTCCAACATCGTCAAGATCGCCGTGAAGGCGGAGGAGGTTGGCCTCGACGCCTTCGCGATCGGCGAGCACCACAACCCGCCGTTCTTCTCGTCCTCGCCCACCACGTTGCTGGCGCACATCGCCGCCCTCACCGAGCGGCTCATCGTCACCACGTCGACCACGCTCATCACCACCAACGACCCGGTGCGCATCGCCGAGGAATACGCGATGCTGCAGCACCTGTCCAAGGGCCGCATGGACCTCATGCTTGGTCGCGGCAACACCGCGCCCGTGTACCCGTGGTTCGGCCAGGACATCAGGCAGGGTCTGCCGCTCGCACTCGAGAACTACAACCTGCTGCACCGCTTGTGGCGCGAGGACGTCGTGGATTGGGAGGGTAGCTTCCGCAGCCCCCTGCAGGGATTCACCTCGGCACCCCGCCCGCTCGACGACGTGCCGCCGTTCGTGTGGCACGGCTCGATCCGCACGCCCGAGATCGCCGAGCAGGCCGCGTTCTACGGCAACGGCTACTTCGCGAACAACATCTTCTGGCCCAAGGACCACTACAAGCGGCTCATCGATTTCTACCGCCAACGCTTCGAGCACCACGGCCACGGCACCGCGAAGCAGGCGATCGTCGGGCTGGGAGGGCAGGCCTTCATCGGCAGGACCTCTCAGGAGGCGAAGTCCAAGTTCAGGCCCTACTTCAACGAGGCACCCGTCTACGGCCACGGCCCGACGCTCGAGGAGTTCTCCGACCAGACGCCGCTCAGCGTCGGCTCGGTGCAGGAGGTCATCGACAAGACGCTGACCTTCCAGGAGACGTTTGGCGACTACCAGCGCCAGCTCTTCCTCATGGACCACGCGGGCATGCCCGTCGAGATGGTCCTGGACCAGTTGGAGCTGCTCGGCGGCGAGGTGGTGCCCGTGCTGCGTAAGGAGCTCGAGTCGCGCCGCGACCCCGAGGCCGCAAAGGCCCCGACGCACGCGAGCCTGGTCAAGGCCAAGTACGGTGACGAGGAGCCGCGCCAGCCGCGACCAAACGCCAACCGCGGCGACAACGTGACGGGTTCCTCGCCCTACCAAGACTCCGAGGCGGTGGCCGCGGCGTCGGCCCCGACGCAGTCATGACAACCTCTACGCGCGCCGAAACGCACGACGGACGCACCGCGCCCACCGCGACCACCACGACCACCGCGACCACCACGCCCCACGCATCGGCCGCCCCCATCAAGGAGGCGAACGAGGCGTGGGAATCCCTGCTGGGCGCATACTCGACCCTCATGAAACGCTTCGAGGCGGAGTCCATGTGGTGCGAGGTGTCGCTCCACGAGTACGACGTGCTCTACACGCTGTCCAAGTGCCCCGCACCGCAGCGCCTGGGAGAGCTTGGCCGTCACGTGTTGCTCAGCCAGCCGGGGCTGTCCCGATTGGTCGAGCGGCTCGTCGAACGCGGCTTGGTCGCCAAGGGCCCCGACCCCGCCGATGCACGGGCGGCGCTGCTATCGCTCACCGGCGAGGGCCGCGAGGTCCAGCGTCGGGTCGGCAGGGCGCACGCCCGTTCAGTCACGGACGCCATGTCGTCCCGCCTCACCCCCACCCAAATGTCCACGCTTGCGGGGCTCGCCTCGCTACTGGCCTCCACGAAAATGCCAGCCCCCACGGAAGGGCAACCCTCATGACCGCCCCACTCAGCCTCGTCGTCGTCAACGCCGGGGTGTCCGACCCGTCCTCCACCAAGCTGCTCGCCGACCGCGCGGCCTCCCGCGTGCGCGCTCTCGGCCAGGCTCGCGGCCGCGAGATCACCACCACGGTGATCGACCTGCGCGAGCTGCTCCCGGAGCTGCCCGCAGCCCTCGCTTCCCAACACTTCGGCGAGGGCTTCAAGAGGGCCATCGCCGCGCTCGTTGACGCCGACGGCATTATTGCCGCGGCTCCCGTCTACAAGGCCGGGGCATCGGGCCTCTTCACGTCGTTCTTCCAGGTGCTCGACAACGACCTGCTGATCGGCAAACCCGTAGTGTTGGCCGCAACCGCGGGCACCGCACGTCACGCGCTCGTGGTTGACGAGGAGATGCGCTCCCTGTTCGCGTACTTGCGCACGCTCACCGTGCCCACGAGCCTCTTCGCGGCCACGGAGGACTGGCAGGACAAGGCACTTACCGGCAGGATCGACAGGGCGGCACTTGAACTGATGCTGCTCATGGAATCCGGCTTCGCCAAGGCCGTGCGCGACGAGTCCTGGCAGAGCTACCAGCACGAATACGGTTCTGCAGGCGGAACGGAACTGGGGATCGACCTCGAATCCGACCTGATGAGGCTCGCCACTGGGAGATCCTCGAAGCCGAAGCCCTGACAACCGAAGGGATCACCATGACAGACAGCCCGAACACCTCCGTGGTTCGCAACGAGGACGCCGAACGCTACGAACTGATCCTGGACGGCGCACAGACTGGCGAGGCGGAGACCGACCACGCGGTGGCCGGCTTCGCCGCGTTCCATGAGTCCGAGACGCACATCGCCTTCACGCACACCGAGATTGACGACGCCTACCAGGGCCAGGGCCTCGGGTTGCGGCTGGCCGAGGCGGCCCTCGCCGATGCGGTCGCCCGCGACCTCACGATCATCCCGTTGTGCCCGTACATGGCCCGCTACTTGGAGCGCCACGAGATCGAGGGCGCACGCATCGAGTGGCCCAACAGGGCACCGCGGGCACCACAGGCGTGACGGGCGTGGCCGGCATCGGGCCCCGCGCCGCGGTGTTGCCCGCGCGCGAGGTTCCGCTTGGCGGGCTGCGTTCGATGAACGTCCAGCGGGCCCTGCCGCAGCGCGCCCTGCCCACCGTGGGCGCGTGGTGCTTCCTGGACCGCTTTGGCCCGCAACACACCACCATGCGCGTGGAGCCGCACCCCCACATGGGCCTGCAGACCGTCACGTGGCCGCTCCTTGGCGAGGTACGTCATCGAGACTCGCTGGGTTCCGACGTGCTCTTGCGCGCGGGCCAGTTCAACCTCATGACGGCCGGCGCGGGGATCTCCCACTCCGAGTACTCGCTGGGGGACGGCGCCGTCGAACTCGACGTGCTCCAGCTGTGGATCGCCTTGCCGGAGCACTCCAGGTGGGATGCGCGCGGCTTCGAGCGGCATGAGACGCTGCCGACGGTGACCCTTCCCGCGTCGGTGGGGAACGATGCCGAGGCGACGGTCATCATGGGAAGCCTCGCCGGGGTCGCCTCGCCCGCGACCATTCACTCGCCGCTGGTGGGTGCCCAGATTCGCATTGCTGCCGGTTCGCGAGTGCGCATCCCGCTCGACCCCGCGTGGGAATTCGCGCTGGTCCTCCTCGAGGGCGATCTCGAGGCGCTCGACATGGGCGTCTCGGATGCCGTGATCGCCGAGGAAGCCACCAGTACCGTGAGCGCCGACGGTTCGACCGTGCGGCCCGGTCGCAATGACCTCCTCTACCTCGGCACCGACAGGGACCACATCGAGCTCGCCTCCCACAGCGGCGCGCTGATGTTCCTCCTGGGCGGAGAGCCCTTCGAGGACGAACTGGTCATGTGGTGGAACTTCGTGGGCCGCAGCCACGAGGAGATCGTCCAGGCGCGCGACGAGTGGGAAGCCCGCTCGGCACGCTTTGGGACCGTCGACGGTCATGGCGACAAGCGCGTCCCCGCTCCCCCGATGCCGACAGTGCGCCTCACTCCGCGCTCAAGACGCATCTGACGCACCTGACGCATCTGACGCATCTGACGCTCAAAGCCAACAGACGCGCGAAGGGCCCGGCCGCTCGTGACGGGCGGCCGAGCCCTTTACTCGTGGTGGCTAACGCGTGAGGGCGAAGCCGCCGGTCCACGGCGTCTTCTCGCCCACCGCGAGGGTGAGCTGAAGGAAGCCGAGTGCCTCGAGTTCACGCGCACGCTTGAGCGCACCGGTGTCGATGGCCGCGATTCCCCCGCCGATCACGAGGTCGATCACTGCCTGCTTGGCGTCGGCATCGTCTCCGGCAACGAGCACGGTGGTCTCCACCGACCCGACATTGCCGGTGGCGAGCGTCGCGGCGAACGTCGTGTTGAAGGCCTTCACGACCTTGGCGCCCGGAAGCGCCGCAGCGAGCACGGCAGCGGCCGACGAGTCGGCGGGCGTCACGAGCGAGTCGAAGGTGGAGAAGTCGAGGGGGTTCGTGATGTCGACGACAATCGCTCCGTCGAGGGCGTCCGCGTACGTGGCGATGATCGAGTCCACGGCCGGATACGGCACGGCGAGAATCACGATGTCACCCGTGAGGGTGTCGCCGTAGGCCGCCGACGTAGCGCCCGTTACCGCCGCGAGTTCCGCAACCTTGGCGGCGTCGCGCGCAACGATCTGCACGTCGGCACCCGACTTTCTCGCGATGCCCGCGATGGCGCCCGCCATGTTCCCTGCACCAATGATGGTCACGCTGCTCATGTTCAGTCCTCTTCGTCAGTTGTTGCGACAACTATTTGTCCAACTGGTTGTACCAACAACCATGTGCGACGATCATTCCCATGACGTATCAAGTTCCTCGCATGTCTCTCGCCGAATCCGACGCGTGGCTCGGCCTCATGCGCGTGTGCGAGCTCCTGCCCGCAGCGCTGGACGCGCAGTTGCAGGCGAACGCCCAGATCACGCACTTCGAGTTCCTGGTCCTCACGTCCCTGCAACTCGCACCCGAGAAGACCCTGCGAATGACGGAGGTGGCTCACACCACCAACGCGACCCTCCCGCGCCTCTCGCACGTCGCCACGCGCCTGTCTGCCAGGGGATACGTTGAACGCACGCCATGCCCAGCGGACAAGAGGGCTACCAACCTGCGGCTCACTTCGGCGGGCCGCTCCGCGCTGATGCGAGCGGTCCCGCGGCACATCGCCCAGGCACGCGAGCTCGTGATCGACGCGCTCAGCCCCGAACAACTCGAGCAACTTGCGGCGATCACCGCCGCGATCGATGCCCGGCTTACCACCGAACTTGGCCCGCGACTCGGCCTCATGGCGAACCCGGCCGACACCGCACCCGCGAATGACCGTTAACGTGGAGGCATGAGCCTCCTCTCCGGTACCCAGGTCCACCTCACACGCGGCGCCCAAAGCGCCACCCTCGCCACCGTCGGCGCTTCGCTGCGCGAGTACACGGTGGGCGGCAGCGACGTCGTCGTCCCGTACGGTGCCGATGAGGTTGCGCCCGCGTTCCACGGCAAGGTGCTCGCGCCGTGGCCCAATCGACTGGCCGACGGTCGTTACAGCTTCGACGGACTCGACTACCACCTGCCCCTCACCGAACCCGCGCGCTCCACGGCGTTGCACGGGCTTGCGGCAGACGACGACTGGGCCGTCGCCGAGCAGTCCGCAGACGCGGCGACGCTCGTGCTGGACCTGCCCGCGCGCCCCGGGTATCCGTTCTCGCTGCGCGTGAGCGTGACGTACGCGCTCAGCGACGAGGGCCTGACGATCTCCACCACCGCGCTCAACACCGGCACCACGGCCCTGCCCTACGGCGTCGGCTACCACCCGTGGATTTCGCCCGGCGCCGGCCCGGATGGGGCGGGCTCGCTCGACGACTGCACCCTGCAGTTGGGCGCCGAGAGCCTCGTGACGGTCGACGACCGCCTACTGCCCACCGGCACCACCCCGGTTTCCGGCGACATGGATTACCGCGAGCCGCGCTCGCTCGCAGGATCGGACCTTGACGACGCCTTCGTGAACCCGATCAGGGAGGCGGCGGGGCTCTCGTGGGCGCGACTCAAGAGAGGCGACGGCTCCACCGTGGCCATCTGGATGGACGGCGCCGCGAAGGCGTGGCAGGTCTGCACCGGGAACCACGTGGGCTCGGCCTCCGAGCAGCGTTCCGGTGTTGCCATCGAGCCGATGTCCTGCATCGCCGATGCCTTCCGCACCGGGGACGACCTGGTCACCCTGACGCCAGGCGAGTCGCACACTCTCGTTTGGGGAATCGCGCTCGTCTAGCCGACCCGCGGGGCACAGGCACGGGCACAGGCACAGGCACGGGAACGGGCACGGGCACGGGATGATTGCCGGCCCCGTCTCGGCCTTGCCTCCTTGGCGCACGCGTCACCCCACGTCCCGTCACTCGCGCCGCACAGTAGGTTGACAGTCTATCTAGAATGCCTCATCATCTAGTTGTGGACGAGGAATGGCCGAGCGATTGGCTCCGCACGACGCTGGAGACTATGGTGCTCGCCATCGTGTCGGAGCGCGAGACCTACGGCTACGCGGTCGCGTCTCGCCTCGCCGACGAAGGCATGGGCACCATCAAGGGCGGAACCCTGTACCCGATCCTCAACCGCCTGGAGCGCGAGGGCGCCCTGGGCTCGCAGTGGCGTCTGGGCGAGAGCGGGCCGGGCAGGAAGTACTACACCGCCACCGCCGTCGGCCGGAAACGGCTCGATCGACGTCGCGCGCAATGGCAAGCGTTCACACAACGAGCCTCATCCCTCTTGGGAACCGAACGGAGCACACCATGACTGCCGTCGAGACATACACGAAGGAACTGATCTACGAGCTCAGGCTCCGCGACATTCCTGGAGACGTGATCGGCGACGCGGTGGCTCAGGTGGAAAGCCACATTGCCGATACGGGCGAGGACCCCGCAGACGCCTTCGGCTCGCCACCCGACTACGCGGCGACGTTCGGCGAACCCAAGCCCCTCGCACACCTGTGGCCGCGCCTGGTGGCCGGCTGGCTCACCGGTTTCGCCCTGTCAGGCGTGATCATCGACGGAGTCTTCGCTCTGATTCGCGGCGACAGGACCGCATGGGGCATCGACCCCGTCGTTGCGATCGTCGCTGGTTCCCTAGGCCTGGTCACCTTCTTTGCTGCGATCACCTTCCTCTGGGGCGATCGCATCAAAGATCCAAGGAAGACGCTCTAGCTCGACGACGCGGCACGTGGCTCTTGGACGGAAGCCAGCCCCACAGTCGGCGCGACGTCGGCTCAGCCGCGGGGGCCCCACGCGGCCCACGGTTTCGCGCCCCTGGACTTGATGCGCCTCAGCGCCGCGCGCTGCCCCGCCCGATCGTTGCCACTCGGCAGTCCCCCGCCGGAACGCGACCCGCCATCCATCGTGAGTGAGAAGGCAAATCCACGCTTCCCCGGCACCGGAACGCCCGCCACGAGATTGGTCCAGCGCCGGACGGACTCGACCAACCCTCCCGCGACGATGCCGAACACGACCTCCTCGAGATCGCGCGCCTGCGCCTCAACCGACTCGTCGCACGCGTCGCACCCGCACGGAGGAAAGACGGCGCTGAAGTGCTCACCCGCCGCGACAAGCACACTGGGGTAGCCCGTGAAGACAAAGGAGACGGCTGCCGCATCGGCCAACCGCGGGGCCACACGAACGGCCGCCACGGCGTCTTCGCGCGGATAGTTCACGGCGGCCGCGATTGCGAGGTCTTCCGTGACCGTGACGTCGTATGCCCGCTCGAGGTACGCGATGAGCCCGCGGGCAACGTCGGCGATCGGCGCGAAGCGCTCTGGATGAGCGCTGACGGAGTAGGCGTCGCCGGGCGCGGGCTCCATGCCCCACCGCTCCCCGTACGGGATCACCCGGCCGTTCGCATCGCGATACTCGCGTGCGGGGACGGCGTGCGGCCGATAGGACTCCATGAGTCACCAGCCTAAGGAATGGGCGCCGCGAGGTCACGCCCACGCGGCGCTATCGCCTCGCCCGCGCCGCGTGGCAGACTTCGAACGTGAACACCGACGTTCCCACCTTTACCAGCGCCCTCGCTGAGCCCACCCGCAGCCCTGGCCGCCGGTGGATCGCCGCGATGTGCCTGCTCAACGCGGGCATCATGCTCGCGCTCTATGCGCCGATCCAGGTGCTCCTCGCCCAGCAGTCCGAGTCGATACTGCCAGGCAGCAAGGAGACGCTGCTCGCGTGGACCATGGCGCTCGGCGCCCTGAGCGCGACGATATTCAACCCGGTGTGGGGCACGCTTTCTGACCGCACCACCTCCCGGCGCGGGCGCAGGTGGCCGTGGGTGGCGGGCGGCGCCGTCGTCTCCGTCGCCGCGCTCCTGTATCTGTCGACCGCGTCCTCGGTGGCGGGGCTCATCGTCGGCTGGGTGCTCGCCCAGGCCGCCGTGAACGCGATGTTCTCGCCCATCGTCGCGGCCATCCCTGACCTCGTGCCCCGAGCCGAGCGCGGCGTGACCGGAGGGCTCATCGCGGTGTCGCAGACGGCGGGCATCGCTCTCGCGTCCGGGATCCCGTACCTCACCGGATCCATCAAGGGCGGCTACGCGCTCGCCGCGGTGCTGCTGGTGGTGCTCGCGATCCCCTACCTGCTGCATTCGCGCGACGTTCCGCTACGCCCCGGGGAGCTCGAGGCCGCACGGGCATCACGCGTGCCCAAGGGCGACCGCACCGCCGAACACACCGCCAAGGATGCCGCCGTGCGCCGCGACTTCTGGTGGGCGTTCGTCACGCGATTCCTCATGTGGTTCGGCAATTCGCTCATGCTGCTGTTCCTCTTCTACTACCTGCAGGATCAACTCGCGCTCGGTAGGGACAAGGCCGTGGCGGGCATGTTCATGCTCACCGCCACGTACGCCCTCATCGCCGCCGTCACGGCGGTCATCGGCGGCCGATGGTCGGACAGGGTGGGCAAGCGCAAGCCTTTTGTCATGGGATCGGGCCTGGTCACGTCGCTCGCCTTCGGCGTGCTGGTCGTCACCAATTCGTTCGCGATGACGCTGGTGGCGGCCATCGTGCTCGGCATCGGCTTCGGCACGTATCAGTCGGTCGACTTCGCCCTCATCACCCAGGTGCTGCCAGGGGCCGACGGCCGTGGCAGGGACATGGGCATCCTCAACGTGGCGGCGGGACTGCCGCAGTTTGTCGCGCCGATGGTGTCGATAGCCCTCATCGCCGGCTACGGCGTCAACTACCAGCTCATCTTTGGGCTGGGCGGGGTCGTGTCGATTGTCGGCTCGGTGCTCGTGCGCCAGATACGCGGGGTCGAGTAAGCCGCGGGGTCGAGTAAGACGCGTCGGCCAGCGGCGCACCCGAACTCGGGCCCGGCGTGCGCGTCACGGGATTTGCGGCGGACCCACGACCAATCCGTGCGCAATGCCTTCGCTAGGACCCTGGACGGTCATGAAAGTCACAGGCTCGTGGCCCGCGACCACCGCCCACCAGTGTGAGACATCTGAACTCTCTTTCGTGCCGCACCACGCTCCGCGAGTGTCTCCCGGCACGCCAGGGAACGCATCGGCGAGCGGGACCTTAGCCACCGGTCCGCCATATTGATACGCCCGGAACTCGTCGACGGTTGCCGGTGCCCAGTCAAGTGTGACTGCGGTGCCAAAACTACCTTCGCAGATTTGCCTCGCAGACTGGGACGCTGCCTCCAGCGCCGAGTTGGCGGTTGCTGTCGGGATGTTAGTTGAGGCCGAATCGGCTACTCGTGCCGAGGGGCTAGCTGACGGGCCACCCAAGGTCGTCCCGACTTGTGAAACCGTGCCAGCGCACCCCGCCAACACGGCGAGTGCGACCGCGGTGCCGGTTACGGTTGCGACCAAGGCGATCGCCATTCGTCTGCTACCCATGTCCCCTGCCGTGGATCGGAAACCCTTCACCAGCATTCCACGTGCACGGAATTCTCACGCGAAACCTGATTGTGGTCGAGTCACGGCCGCCACCAGTCGACGCCGGCCGATCAGGCCAGTTGCACGACCGCGGCCGCGTGCGCGGGCAGGGTCACGACGCCGTCGGCGAGAGTGACCCCCGCCGCGGTACCGACCAGCAACTCTCCCCCGCCGACCGATGCGGCCCCAAATGTCGCGTCGGCGTTGCCGAGGTTGAGCACGACCAGTACTGCGTCGCCCGACGCCCCCTCGCGCTGGTCGTCACGCCGCTCGTAGGCAATGAGTTCGCCGGGCGCGTCGAGCAGCGTGAGCGATCCGGCCCGAAGCGCCGGCCGCGCGCGGCGCAGGTGCAGCAGCGTGCGATACAGGGCGAGCATCGAATCCGCGTCTTGCGCTTGTGCGGCGACGTTGCGTTCGCCCGCATCGCCATTCAGCGGAAGCCAGGGCGTGGCATCGGGCGCACTGAAGCCGGCATTCACCGAACCGTCCCACTGCATGGGGGTGCGCACCTCGTCGCGGTTGATGCGCTCGCCCAGGCGCTTCGAAATCCACTCCGGCATCCAGGGCAGGAACGTGCGCCCCAGCGGGTCCAGCGCGCCCTTGAGCGGCAGGTACGTGTTCCTCATGCCGATCTCTTGTCCCTGGTAGATCGTGGGAACACCGCGCAGCGTGAGCAGCATCGTCGCCAAGAGGCGGGCCTTGCGTTCGTCGCCGCCGACCCTGTCGACTGTCCGGCTGCGGTCGTGATTCTCGAGCACGTAGGCGGCCAGCATCGGTGCGGCGAAGTGCTCTTCGTACGATGCGATGAGTTCGCGAAAGTACCGCGCCGAATACTTGTACTCCAGGAAGTCGAAGGCGAACGTGAGGGTGAGCCCGTCGTCGTCGCCCAGGTACGCGCGGACCTCGTCGGGAGAGCCGAACACCTCGCCCACCAGCACGCGCTCCGCACCAACGGCGCCGCCCTCACCAGCGGCTCCTTCCGCGCCGTTGCCCGCCCCCTCGAACTCCCGGCACACGGCCCGCAACTCCTTGGCAAGCGCGACGTTATCGGGAGTGTTCTCGGTGAAGTCGCGGCGCCACAGCCGCACGATGTCTCCCCCGCCAAAGCTGGGGCGGAACGGGTTGGACCGGAAAGAGGGGTCCTTCATGATCCAGCCGAACACGTCAAGCCGGAAGCCGTCGACGCCGGCGGCGAGCCAATAGCGCGCGGCGTCGAACATCGCGGCCTTGACGTCGGGGTTGCGCCAGTTGAGGTCGGGCTGAAAGGGCAGGAACGATGCGAGGTAGTACTGGCCGCGCTCCTCGCACCACTGCCACGCGGTGGTGAGGTCGAGAGTCGCGCGCCAATTGTTTGGCGGGCGGCGGCGGCCGGTGAGCCACGTCAGGGGACCGCGGCGGCCGTCGCGCCACAGGTACCAGTCGGCCTTGAGGTTGTCTCGGCTCGCGCGGGACTCGACGAACCACGGGTGCTCGTCCGACGTGTGATTGAGCACCAGGTCGAAGATCACCTTGAGCCCGCGCGCGTGGGCCTCGTCGATCAACTCACGCACCGTCGCGTCGTCGCCATACTCGGTCGCTAGACGCACGTAGTCCGTGATGTCATAGCCGAAGTCGCGCTGGGGGCTGGAGAAAATGGGGCTCAGCCACAGCGCGCCGACGCCCAGGTCCACCAAGTAATCGAGGCGGTCAATCACCCCGCGCAGATCGCCGATGCCGTCGCCGTCCGAGTCCTGGAAAGAGCGCGGATACACCTGGTAGATCGTGGTCTGCTGCCACCAGCGCTGGTCGGTCACCTCTCCATTATGGCTCCCAACACTCCGCCGTGACGGCCCCCTACACGGTCACTCGCACCGCATCGGGATCACCCCATTGCCGCGAGACGCTGAGCTCGACGGGACCGTCGGGCGCGATCACGGCGCGGCGGCGTGCGTCCCATCTGCCCACGTACTCGAGCCGAGCCACCACATCGGCCGTGGTGCGATGCCCTGCAGCCACGGGGATGGAGGCGAAGCCCACCAGGAACGTCAGCCCGTCATCGCGTCGGGCGTACAACTGGACCACGTGTCGCGTGTCAAGCGCCGAGTCGTTCGCCACCGTCACGGTGACGGTGGCGGTGTCTCCCTCTCGTGCCGCGCTGGCCGACAACACGCTCGTCCTCCCGTACGACAACCCGAAGCCGAAGGGGAACCGCGCTGTCACACCCATGTGGTCGAGGCGGCGCTGACCGAAGGAGCCGTCGTACGTCACCTCGGTGGCGTCGATGTCGAAGTCTGGAAGGTGAGACTCGTCGGTGGGGACGGCGAAGGGCAGGCGCCCGGTGGCGTCGCGGACGCCGGTGAGGACGTCGGCCAAGGCGTGCCCGCCCTCCATGCCCGGGTACCAGAGGAACAGCGCGGCGGGCACCGACTCGATCCATTCGTCGACAATCACGGTGCCACCAGCGACGATCGCCACGACGGTGCGCGGATTGGCCGCGGCCACCGCGCGAATGAGTTCCACGTCGTCCGGTCGCAAACGCACGGACACACGGTCTCCCCCGGCGTCCTGCCCGCCCACCAAGTTGTCGCCTTGCGTCTGGGCGCGCATTCCCTCGGCGACCGCCCGCTCGGCATCGTTCGCCGGCTCGGGGTACAGCGCCACCAGCGCGGGACGCAAGAAGATGTCGCCGCCGACGAACTCGCCCTCGTCCGCCGCCGTGTAGCCCACGACGACCACGGCCACATCGCACTCGGTCGCGAGCGCAACGGAGCTTGCCACGTCTCCGCTCGCGTCCACGCGGGCACCAGGGATCGCCGCGGTCAGCCCTTGAGCCGCCGTCACCACACTGGGTGCCCGCACGGCCGACGAGCCGTGGTCACCCGTGTTGGGAAGATCGGCCAGGCGACCAAGGACGGCCACGGTGGCGCCGGCCGCGAGCGGAAGCATGGGGGCTTCGTCGACGTCTTCGTTACGTACCAGCACGATGCCGCGGGTCGCGACCTCACGGGCCAGGGCGCGGTGGGCCTCGCTCGCGACCATATCCATGGAGGGCTCGGCGACGGATCGCCGCGCATACAGGTCGATCTGGCGCCCGAGAATTCGCAGTCCCGCGCGTTCAACGTCGGCGGCGTCGGCCACTCCCGCCGCGAGGTCGTCGCGAAGGTCCCTGGCGCGGATCTGGGCGAAGGGCGCCTCGACGTCGAGGCCAGCCCTGAGCGACAGGCCTGCCTTGCGTGATCCCCACAGGAAGTCGCTCAGCACAAAGCCGTCAAAGCCCCAGTCGTCGCGCAGCACCTGCGTGAGTAGCCCTGGGTTTTGGCCTGCCCACTCGCCGTTGACCGAGTTGTAGGAGGACATCACCGAATCGGCGCCCCCTTGGACCACGCGCTTGAAGTGCGGCAGGAAGTACTCGTGAAGGTCGGCGTCGGAGATGCTCACGTCGACGCTGAAGCGGGCGTTCTCCATCGAGTTGAGCGCAAAGTGCTTGACGCACGGCATGACGTGCGGCCTGGTGCCGCGCGCTAGCGCCGCCCCCATCTCGCCCAGCAAGGCGGGCTCTTCGCCGTAGCTCTCCTGACTTCGGCCCCACGCGGGGTGGCGTGGCAGGTTGATGCAGACCCCGCCAAAGTAGTTGGCTCCCTGGGCACGGGCCTCGATCCCGATCACGTCGCCGATGCCCTGCTCAAGTTCGGGGTCAAAGGTCGCGGCGCGGGCGGTGGGCACGGGGAATGCGGTGGCGTGACCTACTACGACGCCGCGAGGCCCGTCTGCGAATTGGACGCCGGGGATGCCGAGGCGGTCGATGCGACCCATGGAATACGGGGTGAGGTTGTAGCCGGCAACCGTCATCCCGGCCATGCCGCCCCAGAAAGG
Organism: Demequina lutea; assembly: GCF_013409005.1. NCBI lineage: Bacteria > Bacillati > Actinomycetota > Actinomycetes > Micrococcales > Demequinaceae > Demequina > Demequina lutea. The sequence continues at coordinate 1,133,064 of NZ_JACBZO010000001.1, read as the reverse complement.
CGTGTCGCCGTCCAGCAAGGCCAGGCGCTCGTCGTCCGTCAACTGCGCGAACAGGACGCCGGCCTCATGCCGCACGTCCCCTCCCGCGCGCACACTTTCTACCGCTGCCTCAAAGGCGCCGCCCGTTTCGGTTGCCATTCGTGTCACCCGCTTCTCGCTCGCGCCAATGCGCTATCTACTACCTTGTAGATAAGGTGAGCGTACCTCCAACCGAAGGCGAGTGCCACGATGGTGACCATGGGCGCAGAAGGGACACGGCGCAGGCGACGCCTCACCCCCGAGCAGCGCCGCGCGGAGATCGTTGCGGAGGCCACCCGACTCGTCGCCGAGCGCGGATTTAACGGCATCTCGCTGCAGGACGTCGCCGATGCTTGCGGCATGTCCGTGCCCGGCCTCCTGCATTACGTGGGCACCAAGGATGGCCTGCTCGTGGCCGTGTTGGCGCATCGCGACGACGTGGACCTCGAGGTGACGGGGCTAGCGTCTCCCCCAGACCAGATCGTGTCTCCACGCGCCGTGCTGGACGCCCTGATGGAGCACAACGCGGGCCAGAGGGAGATCGTCCGGCTGTACACCGTGCTGAACGCGGAGTCGCTCAATCCCGACCATCCCGCACACGCGTACTTCACGCGCCGCTATGAGGAGTCTTTCGAGCGCCTGCGGGCGCTGCTGGGCCCGCACTACGCAGGCGCCGATGCCCTGGCGCACGATGTCATCGCGGCCATGGACGGGGCGCAGCTGCAGTGGCTGCGATTTCCCGAGCAGGTAGATCTGGTGGAGGCATGGACCCGGGCCGCCGATGCCCTCTTTGCCGCGGCCACGCCGAAGGGGCGTGACGTACTTCTCGCGGAGCGCTCCGGGCGACGCGCAGGACGCGCTGGAACGCCACCCACACCACTCCGCACCGCTGGAGTTCCGCGGCGATACGAGGTATGACAGATATATCCCCGGGGATACCTGGAGTTGGACACGAAAGAAGAGATGAGAGCCATGCAAGAGACCGCTGCTCAGAACGCCGCCGAGGTCATCGCCTACCCTCGACTGAACGAACCCGCACCGTCGTTCACGGCGAAGACGACGCAGGGAAATGTTTCCTTCCCCGAGGATTTCGCCGGCCATTGGGTCGTGTTCTTCAGCCACCCCGCGGACTTCACACCGGTCTGCACCAGCGAGTTCATGACGTTCGCGCACATGGAGGACGAGTTCGCCCAGTACAACACCCGGCTACTCGGCCTGTCGATCGACAGCCTCTACGGGCACATCGCGTGGCTGCGCCTCATCCAGGAGCGAATGGAGTTCCGCGGCTGGAACAACCTTGAGGTCAAGTTCCCGCTCATCGAGGACATCAAGATGGACATCGCCCGCAAGTACGGCATGATCCACCCCGGAGCAGGCGACACACAGGCCGTGCGCGCCGTGTTCCTCGTGGACCCCGAGGGGATCCTCCGCGCGATGCTCTACTACCCGATGAGCACCGGCCGCAACATGCAGGAGATCCTGCGCATGATCAAGGCGCTGCAGGTCAGCGACGCGTTCGATGTCGCGACACCCGCCGACTGGACGCCGGGCGAGCGCGTCATCGTGCCGACCGCAGGTTCCTGCGGTGTGGCAAAGGAGCGGATGGAGGGCAATGTCGAAGGCGTCGAGTGCGTCGACTGGTTCTATTGCACCCGCGAACTCACGGCCGACACCATCGAGGAGAAAATCCACACCGACCCGAGCGAGGTCCTCGCTCGATAGGCCCGCGGCAAACGGTCACGACAGGCGAGTTCGGGGGCCGTCGACATCAACATCGACGGCCCCCGAATCACGCCCCGTTCCGCGAGCCGAGCGGGCGCCCCCTTACGCGAAGAACCCGAGCGGCTCGTTCACGTGGTTCACCAGCACGTTCTTTACCTGTTGGTAGTTGTGCAGCGCCGACTGGTCCGTCTCCCGGCCGTAGCCAGACGCCTTGTAACCGCCGAACGCTGCGCCCGCGGGGTACGCGTGGTACGTGTTCACCCACACCCTTCCGGCGTGGATGTCCTGACTCGCCTCGAAGGTGAGGTGCTCGTCACGGCTCCATACCGCCGAGCCGAGCCCGTATTCCGTGTCGTTGGCGATCGAGATGGCCTGGTCGTAGGTGTCGAACGGCACCACGGTGAGGACGGGACCGAAGATCTCCTCCTGGCACACCCGCATATCGTTCTCGGCGACCATCACCGTCGGCTGAACGAAGTAGCCGCCGGCCAGATCGCCCGGCATCTCGGCGCGCTCGCCACCCGCCAGCACCGTGGCCCCCTCCTGAGGACCAAGGGCGAGGTAGCCCGAGATCTTCTTGATCTGTTCGGTACTGTTCTGCGGACCCATCTCCGTGGTGGTGTCCAGCGGGTCGCCGACCTTGATGCGCTTGACGCGGTCGATTGCGTCGTCCAGGAATCCGGACATCAGCGGCCGCTGCAGCAGAGCCCGCGACGGGCACGAGCACACCTCGCCCTTGTTGAAAGCGAAGAGCACGAAGCCCTCGACGGCCTTGCGGTAGTAGCCGTCCTTCTCCCTGGCCACGTCCTCAAAGAAGACGTTCGGTGACTTTCCTCCCAACTCCATCGTGGACGGGATGATGTTCTTGATCGCATACTGCATGATCTGGCGGCCGGTGGCCGTGGAGCCGGTGAACGCCACCTTGGAAATGCCCGAATGCTCCACGAGCGCCTTGCCCAGTTTCGCGCCAGCCCCATTGACCACATTCACGACACCCGCGGGAAGCAGGTCCTGGATCAGATCCATCACATACAGGATCGACACCGGAGTGGCCGATGCTGGCTTCAGCACCACCGTGTCACCCGCGGCGAGGGCTGGCGCCAACTTCCACGCCGCCATCAGGATCGGGAAGTTCCACGGGATGATCTGGGCAACGGCGCCGAGCGGCTCGTAGAAGTGATACGACACCAATTGGTCCGTCAATTTCTTGATGTTGCCTTCCTGAGTGCGGATGGCCGCGGCGAAATAGCGGAAGTGGTCCACGGCGAGCGGGATGTCGGCACCGAGGGTCTCGCGCACCGGCTTGCCGTTCTCCCAGGCCTCCAGAACCGCGATTTCCTCCAGGTGGATCTCGATCCGGTCGGCGATCCGGTTCAGGACGGCGGCTCGCTCGGTCGTTGAGGTACGGGCCCACGCTGGGAACGCCTTGTTGGCGGCTGCGACGGCCTTGTCGATGTCCGCCACGCCGGATCTGGCGTACTCCGCGAAGGGCTGGCCGGTGGCGGGGGCGAGGTCCTCGCCATAGTCACCGGTGCTTGGGGCAACCCACTCGCCGCCGATGAAGTTGTCGTACCGGGACTTGAGGGTGACGAGACTCCCAGGCTGGCCGGGGCGGGTGTAGACGGTTCCCGTCTTGGGTCCGGGGCCGCCGACTGTGGTGTTGGTCTCCGTAGTGGTGCTCAACATGCGCCTTCTTTCGTTGGCTATCCGATCGCGCGCGGGACACGCACGAACGGGCGCCGTGCGCCCGCACGGCATAGAAGTGAAGATCGAACCGTGATGGGTACATGCCTGCAAAAGAGGCTGAAACATCTAGGACCCGGTGGGACGGATTTTGCCCGTCTGCGCCACGTTCTTTGTGCCGGCCCCGTTGCCGCTCACCTCTCCATGACACGCCTACCCCGGAATGAATGCCCGGGACCTTGGTCACGGGGCATGGGTGTTCAGCACCGGGTTTTCAAGACACGCGCCCGCGTCCAGGGCGCATGCGCCAACACCGCGCGCCGCCCACAGGGTCGATGTGCAACTGGCCGCCGCGCCGCACGCTCGACAACCGACTAGTTGCACATATAGGCTATTGGTTGTGCATATAACCCCGGCTGTCGCCGCCCCGGATTCGGACCTCACCGCGCGCGCACGGATTCGTGAGGCCGCGATCGCCTGCTTTGCCTCCCAGGGCTTTGGCGCATCCTTCACGACCATCGCGAAGAGCGCGGGCGTCTCCCCCGGCCTCATCACGCACCACTTTGGTTCCAAGGCAGCCCTGCGCTCCGAGTGCGACGCCGAGGTACTTCGCCGCTACCAGGCGATCAAGACGGACGGCGTAGCGAACCCCAGCGGCTCTCTTCTGCACTACGTCGCGGACCCGAGCATTGCGGCGCCGCTCCTCGTCTACATTCTGCGTGCCGTCCACGCGGGCGGTCGCGCCGCGCGGGAGTTCCTTGAGCATCTGGTCGACGAGGCGAGGGAGGCAATGCGGGCCAGCGTCGAGGCGGGACTCGTGCGCCCCTCTCGCGACGACGAGGCGCGGTTGCGCTACCTCATTTTCCAGTCCATTGGCGCCCTGCTTGTCGAGTTGCTGACGATGCCAGACGCCACGCCCGATGAGTTCGTGGCCGCGGCGCTCGCGAGCCAGCGCGACCAGATGCTGCCGATGCTCGAAATCTTCACGGAAGGCATGCTCACCACACGCCAGATGCTGGACGACTACCTCGACTACGTGGGAGACCCGCCCCGGGAGGATGTACCCGCCGACGCCGTCACCGCGTGACGTCAAGGCCCCATCCACCCACTCTTAGCCACACGAAAGCACACCATGTCCAGCAATCCTTCACGCAGCACCATGGCCATCGAGGTCGAGGGCCTCGTCAAGAACTTTGGCTCAGTTCACGCCCTCCGCGGGCTCGATCTCCCGGTCCCGACGGGCCAAGTGACCGGTTTTCTCGGCCCCAACGGCTCGGGAAAGACCACCACCATCCGCGTGCTGCTCGGCCTGCTCAGGGCCGACGGCGGTCGCGCGTCGCTCTTGGGCGGCGACCCGTGGGCCGATGCCGTCGCGCTCCATCGGCGCATCGCCTACGTACCAGGGGACGTCACGCTTTGGCCCAACCTCACGGGCGGTGAGGCCATCGACATCCTGGTGCGGCTCTCCGGCTCGCTCGACCCCAAGCGCAAGAAGCTCATGCTCGACCGCTTTGAGCTGGACCCGACCAAGAAGGCAAGGACGTACTCCAAGGGCAACAGGCAGAAGGTGGCCCTTGTCGCCGCGCTCGCATCGGACGCCGAGCTGCTGCTGCTCGACGAGCCAACGAGTGGGCTCGACCCCCTCATGGAGGCCGCGTTCACCGAGTCGATCCGTGAGGTGAAGGCCGCCGGGAAGTCCGTACTGCTCTCGAGCCACATCTTCGCCGAGGTGGAGCGGCTCGCCGACAGGGTGACGATCATTCGCGACGGCGCGACCGTCGAATCGGGCACCATCGCCGAGCTGCGCCACCTTACGCGCACCCAGGTAACGACCGTGGTCGACAGCGGGGCCGCGAGCCTCGCGTCGCTGCCGGGCGTCCACGACTTCGTGGTGGTCGATGGGCGAGCAACCTTCGCCGTCGATGATGCGGCCATGCCAGCGGTACTCGCCGCCGTCGCGAAATTGGGCCCACGCTCGCTCGTGGCGAACCCGCCGTCGCTCGAGGCCCTGTTCCTGCGCCACTACGGCAATGAACTGGCCGCGCTGGCGGGCGGCGACCAGAAATGACCGCCACGCTTCCCGCCACGGTGGTCGCTGCGCCTTTAGGTAGCCGCCGTCCTTCCGATGCCCTCGCGGGCCTTCCCACGATGGTGCGCCTCGTCTTGCGCCGCAGCCGGGTGCGGCTGCTCGTCTGGTTCGTCGTCCTGGTGGGGATGTTCTCCTACATCGCCTCCTACTACCACACGCTGTTCCCCACCCAGCAGTCGTTGAACGACTTCGCAGTGGTCTCCAACACTCCTGATATTAAGGCCATGACGGGACTTTCTGCCGCCGCGAACACGCTCGGCGGCGCGGTCTGGACCAAGGGCTGGATGACAATTGCGGTGAGCCTGGCGCTCGGCGCCGCGTTCCTGGTGACTCGCAGCGGCAGGGCCGACGAGGAGGCGGGACGCACCGAATTGCTTCGGTCAAGGATGCTCGGCCTGCATGCGTACGCGACTGCCGCCTGGCTGGTGTACGGGCTGCTGTGCATCGCGGTGGGCGCCGGCATCGCGCTCGGCTCCGCGTCGAACGGGCTTGATCCCCAGGGCACGGGGATCGCGGGTTCGCTCATCTTCGGGGCCTCGATCGCGGGTGTGGGCCTGGTGGGCCTAGGCGTGGGAGCCGTCGCCGGGCAGCTTGCCTCGACCTCGCGCGGAGCCAACGCACTCGCGTCCACCGTCATCATCGGCTTCTACGTGCTGCGCATGGTGGGCGACCTGGGAAACGGCGTCCTGTCGTGGGCATCGCCGATCGGTTGGGGTCAGCAGATGCAGCCCTACGCGGGCAACCGGTGGTGGCCCCTCGCGCTACTCGTCGCCCTCGCGGCGGCACTGCTGGCGATCGCCGCCCTCATCGAGGCCCGGCGCGACCACGGCTCCGGCCTGCTGGCCGAACGTTCCGGCCCCGCCGACGCGCCGGCTCGCATGGCCTCACCGCTCGGACTCGGCCTGCGCCTCCAGCGCGGCCCGATCATCGGCTGGACGATCGGCGTCGTCCTCGCCGCGTTGCTCTTCGGCTCGATCATCGACGCCATGAACACCTTCATGGCCGACGCGGCGGGTGCCATGGCGAACCTGATGCGCGGCGTCGGCGCCGAGGCGCTTCTTGCCATGCTCGCGGGGATGATCGGACTCATCACCGCGGCCTTTGCCACGCAGTCGGCGGTGTCGCTGCGAACGGACGAGGCGACCGGAATCGTCGAAACCCAACTCGCGGGGGCGCTCTCGCGCACCAGGTGGGCGCTTGAGCGACTGCTCATTCCCGTCGTCGGGTCGGTGGTGCTACTTCTCATTGGAGGGGGCCTGCTCGGCGCGGTGTATGGCTCGATTTCCGGCGACTCCTCGCAGGCCATCACGATGGCCGGCGCGGCGCTGGCGTACTGGCCCGCCGTCATGATCCTGGTGGGTCTGGCGGTGGCGCTCTTCGGCTGGGCTCCCTCGGTGGCGATTCCGGTCACGTGGGGCGCGATGGCGGCTATGTGGTTCGCGACGATGCTCGGCGAGGTCCTCGGCCTTCCCAAGTGGCTGCTCGACGCGCTGCCCTTCTCGGCGGTGCCATATATGCCGCTCGAGCCGATGTCGTGGACACCCGTGATCATCATGACGGTGATAGCTGGCGGCCTGATGTGGACGGGGCTCGACCGATTCGCACGCCGCGACGTCAGGCCCGGCTAAACCGTCGCGGCCCGGCTAGGCCGTCGCTCGCTCCGCCACGGTGATCCCTAGGGCTTGATCAGAGTCCATGTCGCGAATTTCGGTGCGCGCCCGTCGCCCGACGAGCGGCCGGTGAGCCTTCGTCCCATCCACGGCAGCACGTACGCGCGCCAGTAGCGCAACTCCCCCACGAGACCGCCCGGGGGCGCGTCGGCATCGGTCACGACAGGGGCCTGCGTGGGCACGCCCATGGCGGTAAGGACGCGGCTCGCGATCCACTCGTGACCAAGGCTGCCGAGGTGAAGGCGGTCTTCCGACCAATACGCCCCCCTGCGCCCCTCTACGTCATGCAAGTTGTCCACGAACACGACGCCCTCGCGACCTGCGATGAGACCCTCGACAATCTGCGTGAGGCGAGTCCCCAACCGGCGCATGCGCTTCGCTGCGGGCAGCTTGTCCGAGGGATCGGCGCCGGTCACGATCACCAGGAAGACCCCCATGGCGGCGCAGTGATCGAGCACCCTGGAGGTAAGCTCGATCATGCGTTCGTCGGAGAATCCGGGGCGCAGCATGTCGTTGCCCCCGCCGTTGAAGGTGAGGTGCGTTGGCGGTGGTTCGAGCGCTAGCGCGGCGTCGAGTTGCTCGACGACGATGGACTCGATCCTGCGGCCGCGTATCGCGAGGTTGGCGTACCAGACCTCTTGGTCGGCGTGAGCGGCCGCCAGGCCCGCGGCGACCCTGTCCGCCCAGCCCACTTCGGTGCCGTCGGGAAGGTAGTCGTTCATACCCTCGGCGAAGCTGTCGCCTATAGACACGATGCGAATAGTCACGCGTGCCAGTTTACGTGCGGCGATGAAGCGGACCCGCGAACCGCCATGTCAGGCGGCGTAGTCCCCGGCGGGATCGTTCCAGGCGTGGTTGTCCAGTGCATGGTTGTCCAGTGCATGGTTGTCCAGTGCATGGTTGTCCAGTGCATGGTTGTCCAGAGCGTGGTTGTCCAGTGCGCGGTCGAACGGCGGGTCGCCGGGTTTAAGGTCCTCGATGTCGATGGTGATTGCGGCGAGTCCTCCTGGTCTGGGTCTGCATGTGGGGTCGATGTGGGGTGGTGGGATGAAGTTGACCCGCCCGTGTTCCACTTGAATGTTCCAGCCTTGGCGGTGGATGTCGTGGTGGCATCTGGTGCAAAGCATTACCCCGTTTGACAGGTCTGTGCGACCGCCTCTTTCCCACCAGTGGATGTGGTGGGCTTCGCAGTGTTCGGGTGGGGCATGACATTTGGCGCACCCGCCGTCGCGTTCGAGTAACGCGAGTCTTTGTGCCGGTGTGAAGAGCCTGACTCTGCGGCCCAGGTCGAGTACCTCACTCTCGCCGCCCAACACTTCGGCAATGATGCCCGCATCCCCCGCGAGACGGCGCAGCTGACCTACTGAGACGGGTTGGTTGGTGCCGTCAATACTGCCCAAACCGGTCCCCGTGTCGCGGTCGCGCAGGCTCATCCGCACGATGATGGTGGTGCGGATCCCCGACCGGTCCGTTTCCTTGCAGCCCAACGCGTGCCGACAGACCTCAAACAAGGCATCGGCCCGCATCTGACCCACAGTTCTCAAATCTGGCGTGCGCTGATCACGCTGCGACGGGTCTTGGTCACGCCTGGCACGGAACTGATGGGTGACGATTTGTTCGATCACGGTACGAATGGGTGCTGCTGTGACGGCGTCGAGTTTGCCGGTGAAGGTGACCATCCCGGTGTGGTCTTCCTTCCACGCCAGGAACCGCTCCTCATGCTGACGGCGTTCACGCTGTTCATGACCGGCAAGGTCAGCGTGTGCCACCGCGTGGGCGACCAGGCGCCGCACCTCATGCACCGCCAAATGCACCGCCCGGTCCACCAGGCGACGCTCCAACTCCTGCAACCGTTCACTCGGCACCCGTTCCGCAAGAGTTTCCAGCCCTGCGGTGATCAACCCCGCCGCATCAACGGCCAGATCACCCGCGTGGGCGGCCTGTGCCACCGCGGGATAGCGGGGCGCAGGTGGGGTGGTGGACTGGGTGGGTAAGGACCCATCGGGCGACGCAACCAACACCACCGCCGGCATGAGCGCGAGCCCTGCCTCAATGGAGCGCATCGCACCCGCGGTCGTCCCACCCGTCACCCGGGCAACCATCGCCCCCGCGTTGCCGAAACCCTGCCTTCGTGCCAAACCACCACCTGGCAGGTCGGGGGCGGACCTGCGCGCGACATCACCCGCGAAACGCGCCCCCCACGTCCCAACCAACCGCTCGAGCCGGCCCATCTCCTCGTGCGCCTCCAAGAAAGCAGCATCCGGAAGGTCCGACACGTCACGGCGCGCGAGCACACCCACCAGGGCACTCACCCTGGAAATTTCCGCCGCGTCGATGGCCACAAGAACAGTCAACCAGCAGGGTCAGACAACCACCTACCAGGCACAACACCCTGTGGAGACACCACCAACACACGTCCCGGGGACGACGCGAGTCCGGCTGGCGGGGTGCGGGTGCGGGTGCGGGTGCGGGTGCGGGTGCGGGTGCGGGTGCGGGCTGAGGAACACCACCCCGAACGGTACAGATCAAGCCACCACGCAACAGGACAAGCCCAAAACCGGTACAGATCAAGCCACCACGCGCGAGCGCAGGGGCGGGCGGTGGCCCCGTCAGCCGAGTTCGCGCAACCGCGAGTACAGCACCATGTCGTGCCACTCGCCCGCGCGCCACTGGGCCCGGCGCACGGTCCCCTCTTCCTGGAAACCCGCCTTGATCAGCGCGCGACGTTCAGCGAGGTTCTCGACGTCCGTGCTGGCCTGGACCCGCTCGGCGCGCGTGTGCTCGAAAAGGTACCGCGCGAGCAGGTCCTGCGCGGTGGAGCCGATGCCCTGACCCCGGTGCTCGGCGCCGATGCCAATCGCAATTTCCCAACACGACGAGGTTGCGGGCCTGCCCCAACTCCTGGCAGACCACTCGACCCTTCCGACGTGGCGCTCGTCCCACAGGATCGCCAGCATGCCGCCGCCGCCGCCGGGCGAGAGAAAGCCGTCCTCGGCCAGCCGCGCGCGCAGGTGGGCGGCGCTTGTAAACCCAAACCACTGAAACTCGCCGGTGCCCGCCGAAGAAAGGAGAGCCCGCTCGAAGAGCTCGATGCCCTGCTCGTCCATCGGCGCGAGAGTGACGTGAAGAGAATCGGCGGACGGGTCGGATGCGGACAGATCGGACAGATCGGACAGATCGGATGGCGATGCGGTCGGCTTCATGGGTCGAGCGTGCCACCTTCGCAGCCACCACGTCCAGAAACGCGAAAGACCACCCCGAAGGGCGGTCTCAAGCGGTGCTGGCCCAACTCGCGCCGCCCGGCCGCCAGCGTCACTCCCGCCTACGGCCGCCAACCGCGAGCGCGGCAAGCCCGAAGGCCTCGGTGAGGGTCGGGTGCGGGTGGATGGTGCTCGCCAGGTCCTCAACTGTCGAGCCGACCCTGACAGCGAGCGCCGCCTCGCCCATCAGGTCGGCGGCGCCCTCTACAAGCACATGAACACCGAGGACCCGGCGCGAGTCGGGCGCGTAGACGATGCGCAGCAGACCATCGGCGTCACCGCTGATCTGAGCGCGGGCGTCGCCCTTGTAGTCATATTCGGAGACGCCCACATCCAGGCCTCCCGCGCGGGCGGCCTCCTCCGTCAATCCCACCATGCCAATCTCGGGGTAGGAGAAGATCACCGCACTGTTGTGCTCCGGCCGCGGGAACTCGACGGGTGCGCCCAGCAGGTGGCGTGCCACCGCAAGAGCCTGGGCGGTGGCCCAGTGGGCGAACATCGGGTTGCCGAGCAGGTCGCCGGTGGCGTAGATGCCCGGCTCACCGGTCTGCAGTGTGTCATCGACGATGACTCCGTTCTTGTCGCTGAGAACCTGGGTGTTCTCCAGGCCAAGGCCCGCGACATTGGGGCGCCTACCGGCGACGATGGCTACCACCTCGGTCTCAGCCGTCATCTCCTTGCCGCCGACGGAGAAGGTCGTCACGTGAGAGCCCCGGTCCCCGGTGATGGAGGCGACGGTCGCCTTGGTGTGGACCTCAATCCCGTCCTGGACCAGGCGCTTCTCTAGCCGCCCGGCGAGAACGGCATCGACCGGTCCGAGGATGCGGTCCGCGACTTCCAGGATGGTCACGCGAGTGCCCAGCATCGCGAAGATCTGCGCCATCTCGACGCCGATGGGCCCCGCCCCAATCAGCACCATCGAGCGCGGGATTGCGTCGATCTCTATGAGTTGCGTGGAGTCGATTACGCCTGGGAGTTCCGCACCAGGGATCGGCAAGGAGGCTGGCACGGAACCAGTGGCAAGAATCGCGCGGTCGAACGTGACGGTGCGCTGCATGTCCGGCGTCTCGACGAGCGCGGTGCGGGCACCTGTCAGTCGTGCCCTGCCGAAGACGACATCGAGCGAGGGCATCGCCTCGGTGTGGGCCAATGCGCCTTGCGCCCGGCCGGACAGGATGCGGTCGCGACGGCTCTGGACCGCGGCCCAGTCGATGCCGGGCAGGTCGGAGCTCCCGAGTCGCAGGCCGAACTCCCCTGCGCGGACGATCTCGTGCCGCCTGGCCGCGGTCTCGCGGAAAATCTTCGAGGGGATGCACCCCTCAAAGAGGCACGTGCCGCCGAGACCACGTCCGGCCTCGACCAGCATGACGTGCTTGCCTGCACGGCCAAGCGCCATCGCCGCAGGGGTACCGCCAGGGCCGCCACCGATCACCAGTACGTCGACGTGATCATTCGTTGTCATCATGCACTTCCTTTCGATTCTCTTGTAAGTCGCGGTGGCCGTGCGCAGTGGGGCCCTGCCGTGGTCAGTGGGGCCCCTGTCGGGGTCAGCGGGCGGGCTCAGCGGGCGGGCTGCCCTCCGTCGAGGTCAGCGCAGCCAGATCTTGCCCGTGCGCGTCGCCGCAGCCGTCCGCACAGCGACGACGGCCCAGAACCCGACAAGGGCCAGGTACAACAGCGCCGCGATCGCTTCGAGCACGGGTGCATCCCAGGAGCGAGCGAGGGCCAACGTCGACACGGTGAAGGCCCCGAGCGGGAAGGTGAAGGCCCACCAGCCCAGGTGGAACGGCAGCCCGCCGGCACGCAGGTACCGCACGAGCAGGGCGACCGCGATCGCCAGCCACCACGCGCCGAAGCCCCACACGGCGGTCGCGAACAGCAGGCTGATGATGGAGATCGTCGCGCCAGAGGCGCCAAACATGGACTGCCCGGCGTGGGCGAGCCCCAAGGCCACGAGCGTCCCGACGCCGACCGGCCCCAACCCGATCCATACCGTCGGGGCGAGCGCTGCGGGCGGCAGGGGGTGGAGCACGAGGCGGTCGTGGAGCAGGCTCATCGTGAACACGAACAGCAGGAAGCCCATGCCGAAGGTCGCGTAACCCAGCGCGAGGAGCAGCCGCGCGGTGCCAGCCCCCACGTGGGGCATGAGCGGCGTCAGCGCCATCGGGATGATGATCGTGACGACAGGGGGAATGAACCACCCGCCGTTGACCGCGGCGATAGGGTGCTCACTCGTGAAGAGCGTGTAGGCGAAGGCCACGCTGACGATCAGGCCCAGGGTGACGCCGACGATGGCGAGGGTGGCGATGATCGCCGTCACCGCTGTCGCGGGGAACAGTTCCGGGCCGACGACGGAGGTCATGACGGCCAGGACGAGCAGACCCGCGGGCACCGTCGCGTGCATCGCACCCATGATCGGGTGGCGCAGGTCGGCGCGGGCGGCGTCGGTGTGGCGGACCCAACGGGCCAGGTAAGCGACGGTCAGCACGATGCCCAACGCGTAGGCCAGGACCGCTACCCCAGCGCCGATGCCGTGGGCGGCGCCGCGCAGTGCGGTGATGTTGCCGGGGTTGTCGTATGTGGCCACGGCGACGATGGCGGTGCCCATCACGGAGGCAAACCAGCCTGGGTGCAGAGTGCGCAGCCTAGTCTGGTTGGGCGTGAGGCCGACGGGCGCGGCGGGCTGGGTGGTCGAAATCAGCGGTGTGGCCGCGGCGGGCTGTCCGTTTGCGATCGGCTGTCCTTCCGGGCTGGCCGGACTCACGGAGGAGTCAGGGACGGGTTCTCGTGTCGCGTTGTCGGTCATGTGCGTCTCAGCTTTCGGTGAGGGTTCGGCGGGTATCGGATCGGCGGGTATCGGTCGACGCGGGGGCACCCGCACCTGGCAACGTGGCAAGCATCCGCTCTCGGGCATCGTCGGCGAGCGAGTAGTCGATCCATCGGCCGCGCCGCACTGACGTGATCAACCCGGCCTCGCGCAGCACCTTGAGGTGGTAGCTCAATAGGTTGCCCGCGATCGGGATCTGGTCCTGCAGCTTGCACACGCACCGCGGCGCCTCGGCAAGCAGGTCAAGGACCGTCCAGCGCACCGGGTCGGCTATCGCCTGCAGCACCTCGATGGGGCCACTGACGGCATTAGTCGCTTCAACAGTTTTTGAATCAATCACATTTGAACTATAGCCACAGGCGCGACCCGGTCTCGCGGGACAAAGGTCCCCCTCAGGCGAGCGTGGGGGCGTGGAGAGAGGCACCCGGCGCGGGTGAGACACACGCCCGGCCGGATGCCTAGTTCGTGGTCTCCCGGTAGCGATTCGCGGAGGCGCCGAACCTCACGAGCTCCCTGGTAAGCGCTGCCTGAAGATCGAGCGCGGCTGCCACCTTGCCTGCGTCCGGAAGAGCTGGCACGCATACCACCTCACCGCGTTCGAGGCCCGTCAGGGAGGCGGCCGCGAGGTCGGTGGGGTCCATGAGCCAACCCGCGGGGATGGCGCCAATCTCCGTTCCGGAGGTGTCGTGGAACTCCGTGCGAATCAGTCCGGGAATCAGCACCTGAACACGAATGCCCTGCTCGCGAACCTCCTCATCGATGGCGCGCGTGAAGTTCACCACGAAGGCCTTGGTGCCGCTGTACGTGGCACGCGTGGCAGTGGGGTCGAAGGCCAGCCCCGACGCGACGTTAATGACAGAGCCACTGCGTCGCTCAAGCATTCCGGGCAATGCCGCGCGGGTGAGGTGCATCACGGCGAGCACGTTGAGCTGAATCATGGCGTCGAGCACGGCAGGGTCGGTCTCCGCGACGGGCGCATAGACGCCGAACCCCGCGTTGTTCACCAGCAGGTCAATTGGCTGGGATTCGACGACGCCCGCGACGACATCCCTCCCGCCGGCAGTGCCGAGATCGGCCACCACCACGTCGACCGCGACGCCGTAGGCGTGCTCCAACTCGGCAGCCAGAGCCGTCAGGCGGTCGCCGCGTCGCGCGGTGAGGATGAGGTCGTGGCTGCACGCTGCGAGGAGCCGGGCGAAGGCCTCACCGATGCCCGAGGAGGCGCCGGTGACGAGGGCAATGCGGTTCATTGTGTTCCTTGCGAAGACGGGGCGGGCAGAGAAGGCAGGAGGACGATCTTTCCGCGAGTGTGGCGCTGCTCGAGTTCGGCGAAGGCGTCGGCCACGTCGTCGAGCGGATAGGTGGCAGCGATGTCGATGCGTAGTTGGCCCGCCGTGACGAGGGACGCCAACTCACCAAGGACCTCCCTCGTGGACGCCGACGCACCTCCTTCCGCCTTGGCCCCCAGTTCGCGTGCCTTTTCGAACGCGATGATGGTTTCGATCCGGGCGGGCGGGACGCCGATGGCCGCGGCGAGTTCGACGTATTCGGGGCCGAAGAGGTCGATGAACGCGTCGACGCCTTGGGGTGCCCGAGCCAGCAGCCGCTCGCCAAGCCGCTCGCCATAGTTGACCGCAATCGCGCCATGATCACTCAGCCACTTGTCATTCGAGGACGAGGCGATGCCGAGCACTCTGACACCCTTCGCGGCCAACAGTTGGACGACGATGCCTCCCACTCCTCCGGCCGCGGCCGATACCGCCACGGTTTCACCGGCTTGCGCCCCGACGGCTCGCACCGCGGCGTACGCCGCGCAACCCGCGACGGCCAGCGAACCCGCCGTCTCCCAGTCGAGCGAGTCCGGCTTGAGGATGAGTTGGCTCGCGGGCACCGCGGCATGCGTCGCGTGACTGGATCGCGTCCACGAGAATCCGAGCACTTCGTCTCCGACGGCGAAGTCGACGACATCGGCCCCCACTTCCGTGACGACCCCCGCGAGGTCGGTACCCTCTCCCGACGGAAACGTCGCGGGAAAGCGCTCATGGAGTGCCCCCGTGCGAATGCTCGTCTCGCCGGGGTTGATGGCCGCCGCACGGATGGAAACAAGCACCTCGCCGTCCGCCGGAATGGGCATCGGCACGTCCGCGACGTAGAGGACGGACCTGTCTCCGTAACGATCGAAGCGCACGGCTCGCGCGCGCTGCTGGGCTGTCTCCATCAGTCGAACCGTCGCCATCAGTCGCTCCTCACCATTCCAACGTACGCGCGCAAGAAGGCGCCCACCTGTTCCACTGCGGCCTTGCCTTCGTCCAGGATGGCGGCAAAGGCCTGGAAGACGTGCGGCACCTTGGGCGTCACCTGAAGGGTGACATTCACATCGTGCGCCGCGGCAACACCCGCGAGCCGCACGGCATCGTCAAGCAGGATCTCGTGAGAGCCCACCTGGATGAGCGTCGGCGGAAGCCCCGTCAGGTCGGCGAAAATCGGGCTGACCAGCGGCGTCGCAGGATCAACGTCGCCCACATAATCGGGAACACGCTCGCGCAAGCCCTCGGGGGTGAGCACCGACGGATCGATCGACGCCTTGCTGACCATGGTGTCGCCCGCCAGCGTGAGATCAACCCATGGTGACAGAAGCACCGATGCGGCGGGAAGGGGAAGATCCTCGGCCGCCAAGCGAACCATGAGCGCTGTCGCGAGGCCTCCCCCGGCGGACTCCCCCGAGACGGCAAGGTGCGAGGTGGGTGTTTGCTCGAGCGCCGCGCGGTAGGCGGCAACCGCGTCGTCTAGCGCCGCCGGATAGGGGTTCTCGGGGGCAAGCCTGTAGTCGACCGAGATCACCCTCATTCCCGCGCTCCTACCGAGGGCGGCGGCAAGCCCCGCGCCAGCGCGGGCTGAGCCCAAGACGTACACCCCGCCGTGAAAGTGAAGGAGCACCTTGGACGTGTCAACACCCTGGGAATCAATGATGAGGACGGGAATTCCCCCGAGCGACCCCGTGGCCACTGTGACGTCACCAGCAAGGGGAATCCTTGTCAACGCGGCCTCCATCTTGACCCGCTGTTCCACGGGGTCACCCGTGATGGAAAAGGGAAGGTGACTGAAGATCTCGGTGAGCGCCAGTCGTTGCTGCTGAGTCATGTTGCTCCACATCGGGGACAAGAGTGGGTTTCGTCCGGTCCCTTGGACCAGCGTAAGCACTACATTACGTCTAATCTACTTAGTGTCAAGTCACTTAACGACGATCTAGTTGGTGCTATGATTCCCGACACGACTCGAGGGGCGACCATGGTGGATCTGCGTAAGGTTTTCGACGACCTGGTGCGGTTCGAGACCATCCTGTGGAACACGGTCGATGCGCGCCTCATGAAGGACGCCGGAGTCAGCCTTGGCAGCGTCAACCTGATGATGGTGATTGACGCCACGCCCTCCTGCAGGGTGATCGATATCGCCAACGCGCTTGCCATCACCGTGGGTGGCACCAGCCAGGCGGTCGATCGACTCGAGGCGGCAGGCAACTGCGTTCGCCGCGCCAATCCGGCCGATCGTCGCTCGTCGATCGTTGAACTCACGGGCGCGGGCCGCGATCTGCTTGCCTCGGCGAGCGTCGTCTTTGACGAGGAGCTCGAGGCTTTCTTCAGGGCGCCCTTGCCCGCGGCGAACCTTGACACCCTCGGCACCTCGCTCGCGACCCTGCGTCTAGCCGCCGCGGCCCGCGGCGCGCACGATGCCAGCCACCAGCCCTGATGACCACCGCACGCGTCATCGGCGGCGGCCCCGCCGGCCTCATGGCCGCGGAGGTGCTGGCGCGGGCAGGGGTGTCGGTGACGGTTCATGAGCGCATGCCGTCCCCCGGCCGCAAGTTCCTGCTGGCGGGCCACGGCGGGTTGAACCTCACGCATTCGGAGGATCGCGACCGCTTCGTCACGCGGTACGGCAGGTCAGCAGACAGGATTGCGCCGATGCTCGTAGCGTTCGGCCCCGACGACCTGCGCGAGTGGTGCGCCGGCCTGGGCGAGCCGACGTTCGTCGGGTCGAGCGGGCGGGTGTTCCCCGAGGCGTTCCGGGCGACGCCGCTGTTCCGCGCGTGGCTCGCACGACTCGACGAACTCGGGGTGCGGATCGAGCGTCGGACGTTCTGGTCGGGCTGGGCAGGCGGGGCAGCCGACGCCGGCAACGGCTCCCCTGGCAGCGCCGACGCTCTCCTCGTCACCGACGCTGACGGCGTTACGACCGAAGTCACGAGCGACGTCACGATCTTCGCCCTGGGCGGGGCATCGTGGCCACACCTCGGTTCGGACGGCGGATGGGTGGGCCCGTTCGCCGAGCTAGGCGTGCAGGTGACGCCGCTGCGGGCCGCGAACGTTGGGGTCCGGGTCGAGTGGTCCCAGATCTTCGCCGAGAGGTTCGCCGGAACACCCCTGAAGAACGTGTCCCTGACCGTGCGCGGCCCGCGGGGCACCTCTCTCAACGCACCCGTGCGCGGCGACGCGATGCTCACCAAGACGGGGATCGAAGGCGGGCCCGTCTACGCGAGCGGCGGCGCCATCCGGGAGGCCCTCGACGCCGCCGCGCTCAACACCGCCGCCCGATGCGTCGTCGAGGTCGACCTCCGCCCCGACCTCACCGTCGACCAGCTCGCCGAGCGCCTGCAGCACCGCCGGCCGAAGGACTCGGCGTCGAACTGGTTGCGTCGTGCGATCGGCCTGGACCCCGCGGCCATCGGACTGCTACGGGAAGCGGGCGGCGGCCAGTTGCCGGGCGACGCCGCCGCGATGGCCGCACTGGTCAAGGCGGTGCCAGTGGTAGTCACGGGGACGATGCCGATCGACAGGGCGATCTCCACCGCGGGCGGCATCGCGTGGTCGGAGGTTGACGAGCACCTCATGTTGCGCCGACTCCCCGGCACGTTTGTCGCGGGCGAGATGCTCGACTGGGAGGCACCCACGGGCGGCTACCTGCTGCAGGCGTCGTTCAGCACGGGCGTGGTCGCGGCGCGGGGTGCGCTGGCGTGGCTCGAGGCCGCTGCGGCGGGGTAAGGGGCCCCGCCCTCGTCGACCACCCTTGCCGCGATCGGCGCGATCGGCGCGATCGAGCCGCTACACCTACGGTGTCGCCGTCGCAGTCGCCGTCGTACCCAGAATCTGGTTGAGCTGCCAGTCGAGCATCGGCGCGAGCGTACGGACGTAGGAGTCGGTCAGGTGGTAGCCGCCGCGGTAGACGACCACGTTGTCGATCACCGCTGGGCACACGGTCGCATCACAGAAGTAGTCGGTGAAGTCAATGACGCTCACGCCCGGCGTGCGGCCGGCCGCCTCGCGCATCGACGGTCCCCCACTGACCCCAACGGCCGAGCTTCGGTTCAGTGCGCACTGATCGAGGTCCGAGAGGTGGTGCAACACGCATTCGTCGATGTCGAGCGGCGGCTGCGGGTTGTCGAGCAGTGCGATCACGTGGATGCCTTCGGACTCGAGGTGTGTCCATCGCAGCGTGTATCCGTCGATGCCCGCGGCCTCGGACATGGGTACGTCGGCGGAGGATCCCAGCGGGGAGGCGATCCCGTAGATGCCCGACGTGATGACGACGTCGGGTGGATTCGCGTCGAGCCCCGCCAGCACGAGGCGGTTCCACTCATCACACTGGGTATATGGCGCCGACCTGACGATGAGGGTCGCTTCGGAGAAGGGACAGCTCGCCTTGGACGTGAATTCGACCCGCCAGCCGTTCTTCAAGCCGTACGCGTTGAGCGCGGAGTACCACTGGATCGCCTTCGAGTCCCCGACCACCACGATGCGCCGCGATGCCTGAGTGTCGCCCGCGATGCACCAGCGGGGCGTCACCTCGTTGAACTCGATGATCAGGTGACAGTTGGGGTCGTTGTAGATGGGCCGGTCATTGATGGCGACGCCAGGGTCGGGCACGGGCGTGACGGCCCCTGACTTCGGGATGTCTGCCCATCGCGCGACCGGGTCCGGCCACAGGACGGCCGCACCAAGGGGCGCGGTCGGATCAACGGTGGTGAGGTCGACGGTGGCAGGGGCGCCCGCCGCGGTCGGATCGACACCCACACCCGGCGTCGCCTGCAGTGACGGGCTCAGGTGCGTCACGACCAAGCCGAGCGCCACACCACACACGCTCAGTCCGAGACCCATCGCGAGCGAACGCCAGGCCGACGCCGTCAGCCTGGGTGAGAATCGCACCGGGTTCTCGATGAAGCGATGCGTGAGCCATGCAAGCACAAAGGCCACACCAATGGCCCCAAGCCCCCTGGCGACGGTGCCCGGACCCCAGATCTCTCTCGCCGCAATCAGGACGGGCCAGTGCCACAGATACAGCGAGTAGGACATTCCGCCGACCCACACGAGCGGGCGCCACAGCGCCCCCGTCATCACCGGAGCGTGGGTACCGGCGGACCCGGAGACGATGATGAGCGCGGTGCCGACCGTCGGCAAGAGCGCGAGCGTCCCCGGCCACGGCATCGCCTCGTGCACGGCCAAGGCCGAGACCGCGACGGCGCCCAACCCCACGACGGTGCCCACCATTCGCACGCGTCGCGGCAGTTTCGACCACAGGGGCGCCCCGATGGCCACCAACCCGCCGAGGGACAGTTCCCACATCCGCGCGCCCGTGTCGAAGAATGCGAAGGGCTGGTTCGACGCCGTTTCCATGACGTTCCACACGAAGGACGGCACGGCGACCGCGCCTAGGGCGATGGCCATCGCCGGCCGGATGCGCCACGACCACCGGCGCACGCCCACGGCGACAAGGGCCAGCAGCACCGGCCACACCACATAGAACTGCTCTTCGACCGAGAGCGACCAATAGTGCAGAACCGGGGACGGGGCCAACTGGGATCCCAGGTAGTTCACCGCTCGAGCCGCGAAGTGCCAGTTCGCCCAATAGCCCGCGGCCGACGAGATGTCGGAGCCGTACTCGTCCCGATAGCCGCCCGGTGAGAAGCGCAATGTCACCACGGCAACGAACGCCAGGACCGTCACCGCTGCGGGGATGAGCCGGCGGACGCGTCGGGCGTAGAAATTGGCGAGGCGAATGCGCCCCGATCCCTCGAGCTCGCGCACGAGCAGACCGGTGATGAGGAATCCCGAGATCACGAAGAACACGTCGACGCCGACGAACCCGCCCGGCACGAAGGTCACTCCCGCGTGGAACAACAGCACCAGGGTGATCGCGAGCGCCCGCAGCGCCTCAACGTCGGGTCGGAAGCGGCCCCGCGCCCTGGTGGTCACGCTGTCTCCAGGAGAGGTCTCGGTCGCCGCGTCCACGCTGTCACTATAGACATGAGCCATCTCGGGCCGACGCACGACCACCACCAACGCAAAAAACCGCCCCGAAGGACGGTCTCAAGCGGTGCTTGCCCGACGACGCGCATCCGCGGGAGGCAGGGACCGCTTCTGGCGGATCATCGTCGTCGGAGGTAGACGAGCACCTCATGCTACGGCGTCTGCCAGGCACGTTCGTCGCGGGCGAGATGCTCGACTGGGAGGCCCCCACGGGCGGCTACCTGCTGCAGGCGTGGTTCAGTACAGACGTGGTTCAGCATGGGCATGGTCGCGGCGCAGGGCGCACTGGCGTGGCTTGGGGCCGATGCGGCGAGCTAAGGTCACGAGGCCGGTTCTCCCCCTCAGCGGTGGCCGAGACTCAGGCTTGCCGGAGCAACTCCTGTCGATGGAGGATCACGCGGGCGAGTTTGTGCAGGATTCCCCCGTCGAACGGCAGCGCATCGAGCTCGCCGATCCATATGTCGGCGGAGTCGGCGACGCGACCGATGATGGTGCGCGCTGCTCGGGCCCTGACGCCCAGGTGTTCCGCAAGCGCCACGAAGTGCGCTCCCGAGATGTTGCCGTCGCGTCGGCCGCCGAGCGACAGCGCCAACGTGGAGTCGCCGTAGGGCTGTGAGCTGGGAAGGTCGTATGCGGGGGTGGGCTGCCAGCGCCCCGTCTGGTCTTGGATGATCGAGAAGTTCTTGGCGTGCGCGTCCCCGTTGCCTGTGAGGTATGCGAAGACGATCTGTGCGAGGTACTCTGCGGCGGCGGGCACGGGCGCTTCGCACAGCGAGGCAAGCTTGCCCAGCACCTCCTCGGTGGTGACGGCGTATTTCGCGGACGGATAACGCCCGAGAACCTGGCATCCGTCTTCCACCGCTCGTGCGCCGTTGGGCGTGCCGGGCGACGTGCCAGCCGTGCGGTCAAACCGGGTGACCACCAGGCCGGGCTCGCCCACAGCGTCGTGCACCACCCGCGCGTCCACCGTGCGAATTCCGGCCAGACGCGCCGCATTGAGGAAGAACGCCTCGTTGTCAACGAGGTGCTTGAGCTCCGGGGGGTTGAGTTTGAGCACCACGTTCGCGCCCGCCGCGGTGGCGGGGAGGTTGATCATCCTGGCACTCACCTTGTCCTGAACGCCGGGCAATCCCACGCGATCCACCTCGGTGGTGAGTTCCTGACGAATGTCGGCAAAGCGCACTGCCGAAAAATCGCCGACGCTCAGGTGGGGTTCGACGGGGGTGTCCTGCCAGCCATCGGCCACCACGCGCACGTCCCCGACCGTGTCTGCACCCACGGCGAGCAGGAGCGTCAGTTCATCGTCTGGGGAGGTCTTGGTCGCTCGCCTCAGTGTGCTCAGCCGCCTTCCCTCGGGCAACAGTCCGGAGAAGAAGGGCGGTAGTGCCCCGGCAGCGGTGACGACGGGCTCGACCGTGACGGGCAACGTGGTGGCGACGGGTGCCCGTCCCCAGTCGACCCATTCCTGCGTGTAGGCAAAGTCCACCCCGCCATGGGAGTTGCGGGTCAAGTGGCCAGCCAGGGCACCCTGCTTGAAGACCTCAGCGCTTTGGAGCGTCTTGAGGTCCTCGAGGGCTGGCGGGCGCGGTGACTCATCGCCAGCGGACACGGCGCTCATGGTGCTGCCTGGCTCGGCGGCCCAGCGGGTGGTGCGGTGACGGCCTCGAGGTTGAACTGCGTGGCGATGTCGCAACCTGCGCGCACCTCGGGAGCCGCGCCGCGTTCGATGGTCAAGTGGAGCCCAAGCGTCTCAAGGACGGCTACGACTCGCTTGAGCGACGTGTCCGAGCGGCCAGATTCGAGATGATGAACGATGCGGTAGGAAACCCCCGCGAGGTCACCGAGTTCAGTTTGACTCAGGCCCAGTTCCTGGCGCCGGGCAGCCACGATGGCGCCGAGTGCCCCGCGCTCCGCGGCGCGACGGGCCGCCGACTGACGGGACTGACGTTGCAGAACCATGGAAGATGCCCAATCTGACGTTTTCGTCAGTTTATCGAATGCTGAACCGTCTGTGCGGTGTTCCCGTTCCTATCCTGACGTTTTCCTCAGATTAACGTACTTGCGCGCTCTTGGCCAGCGGTCAAGCCCTCTATTCTGACACTAACATCAGACTAACGCCCCGTCGCCGCGAGGGCCTCGTCAACAGTTGGGTCGAGCGGCACGGCCGGGATGGGCCGGTGGCGCGTGGCGAGCGCCGAGCCGCCGAGCACGAGCGCGAGGCCAAGCACCTTCCAGATGGTGAGCCGCTCACTCAGGAAGAGCACACCCGCGAATATCGCCACCGCCGGATTCACATACGTGATGGCTGTGCTGCGCACCGGCCCGATCTCCCCGATGAGCGCGATCATCATCACAAAGGCCAGCGCCGAGCACACGACCGCGAGCACCACGATCGACGTCACCACCCCTCCGGAAGGCCACGCAATGGGCCACGATCCGCGCAGCGCCACCACAGGTGTGTAGATGACGGCCACCGCGGCGAGAGACACCGCGGCCACACCCACGCCCGGCAATTCCGGCACCCAGTGCGCCAGGACGGCGGGGCCCAACGCGTAACCGACGACCACCACCGCCACCTCGGCCACCGCGCTCAGGTTGGAGCCGTGCACATCGAAGCCGACGAGTGCCCCCACGCCAGCCATGCCCACGGCGATGCCTACCCAGTTCCATCCGCGAAATTGCGTCGGCTTCCCCAGCGCCCACGCAACCGCGATCCCTGCGAGAGGAACAGCGGCGATGAGCAAACCCGTCGTGGAACTGGGAAGCCTCGTCTCGGCGGAACTGAGCAGATACCAGGGGATCACCATCTCGACCACCGTGTAAACGAGCATCGGCCGCCAGCGCCTCAGCACCGGCGCGATCTCGTGGCGGAACGCCGCGATGGGAAGCAGGAGCACGGCCGCAAGTGCCGACCGGGCCAGCACCACGACCTCCGGAGCGAGTTCCCCCACGGCGATCTTGATGAAGAGGTACGGAATGCCCCAGGCCACGCCCAGGGAGCCGAACAGGATGAGTCCGCGTCGCGTCATAGATTGATTGTGGGGCCGACGTATGACTCGCGGCACCGCATCATGCCTGCCGCCTCATCGCGAACTGGCACCTCCCCGCGAGGATCACCTGCCCGGCCGGACCGTACGCCGTGCGCGCCCTGGCAACGGAGATCGCCGACGAGATGATCGAGGCCGACGCACTCGTATTCGCGGTGCCCTTGTAGAACTACGGGGTCTCGCAGCACTTCAAGACTTGGTTCGACATTGCCTACATGGATCCTCGTAGCACGGCGCTGCGAGGTAAGCCCGCGACGCTCGTCACCGTGCTCGGCTCACCAAAGGAGGGTTGGGACCACTCAAGCCCGTGGCTGCGACGCGCCCTCGAGGATGTCTGGGGGCTCGACCTGCGCGTCGTCCAGCGCCCCTTCACGCTCGTGGGCGTCGACCCTGCGCTCGACTCCTTCACCGAGGTGGCCGCCGAATTCAAGCAGGTGGCCGAGACCGACTCCGTCCGCTCGTGCCGTGAAATCGGGCAGGTCGTCGCTGGAGCTTCGGAGAGCATGCAGGGGGCGTAGCGGCGGCTCTTTGAGGGGACCGTCTCCTCTTCCGACGTTCCGGGATAGCGGTGCAGGGTCCCCCGCGACGTACCTGTGCCAAAGTGCGCTGTTGTAACGAAGGGAGCCCACCGCGGCGATTCGAACGAACTCTGGTCACGGCTACCGGCGTCGCATTCGGATCTTGACACGCCCATCCTTGGCTTCCCAGGAACTTGCGAGTTGAAGCAGTTCGAGTCGCTCCGCAAGTTCTCGGTGTGCGACGTTATTCGGGAAAGTCGGGTGCTTCCCGCTCTTGGTGGCGAGAAACGCGTAGTCCTGACCAAGGGACGTCAAAATACTCGACAACGCCGCAACATTGATCGATGGCAGATGGCTACGCAGCAGTGACACCACGACTGTGGCGGTGACGCCTTCGGCGGCGAGCCGCGCTGTTTCGTCGAGGGTGAGTGCACGCCGCTTATCAACAGCGTACTGAGCAATCTTCTGGAGTCCGATGCGCGGAGTGCCTACGGTGAAGTCGGCAAGTCGTTCGAGGATCGCGGACTTGATGGGTGTCGGCACAAGCGCACTCGCCACAATGCTGCCGACCTGATCAGGCGTCACCTCAGCCGGCGTCATGAAGTTCCTGAACTCCCGCGATTTGCTAATGGCCAAGGCACGTCCGCGAAGGTCTGCCGCCGCAATCACCGCGAACGACTCCGCATCGTCGCCAATGACGTTCTCGGCGATGAGCCAACCGATCAACTCACCAGAGTGATCAGGCAGCTCGGATGCCACGAGGTATCCAGCGAGGTCGAGGCTCCCCACGAGAGCTGCGCGCAACTGAGCCTCCGGCAAGACATCCGAGGCACCCAGAATCGCAAGAGCCAGGTCAACCTTCGCTTGCTCCTCAGGTCTCGCATCAACCGTGATGCTTCCCTGCGCTTCGAGCCGCAAACCCAGACGGTCGTCAACGTCGTATTCGTCAACGTAGGCAACGACGTTATCGAAGGTGATTGGGAAACGCGAGTAGTCCGCAAGAACTGGCCACGTCTCGGCCGCGACTTTCGAGAGGTCATACGCAATACAGCCTGCGTTCGCGTGCTCCAGCACAGACGGAAGTGCGTCTTCGTCGGCACTGAAAAGGTCCCCGAGGATGCTGCCAAACGCGGCAGCATCGAGGATTGTCTCCTCTCCTTCCTCGAGAACGGTCAGGTACGCCCTGAGGTCGGTGAGTACCCGCTTGTACACCAGTTCGTTCGCGCCCTTGATGGCGTCGAGGCTGAGCCCGTTGGCCTGATTTTCGAGCGCAAGGACCAAATTCTCCCGGGTGATCTCATAGCAACCAGCCTCTACGACTGCCCGAAGCACGGGGCGTCCCAACCCTGCGAGCGAGGCGAGCGCTACGTCCGAACCCGTCAGCAATGTCGCAATGACGTGGGCCGTGGACTCCGAGGTATCGTCTGCGACGCAGACGCCAAGATGGGGCGCACTCGAAACAAGGAGTGCACCGACCTGAGCGTTCGTCTCATATGCCACACGTTTGTCCGTGGATCGAAGGGCTGCGTCGATCAACTTGACCTGCACCTCGCTATCAACGCCCGCTTCGGACGCGAGGAAGGTGAAGACCGACTTCCATAGGGGAGCCATTGCCGCCACCAATTCAGCCGGACTGTCACCGGACTCCATGTAGGTGAGGACTAGATCGCGCTCGTCATCCCCAAACTTCACGAGTTCGCCGACTACGGCAGCAAGCCCGTCTGTGTCGGAAGTTAACAGGTAGTCGAGAACGTCGACGTTGTAGATAGCCTTCTCGGTAAGGATGCTGCGACCACGCTCGCGCAGCAGCGTCGCTACGTCCTCAGCCGTGAGTGCGAAATGCATATCGATCGTGTGGCGGTCGACGCTCTTGAGGATGAAGTTAGTGGCGTTGGTACTGACTCGGTCGTCGTAGAACGTCGACGTGTAGAGCGTGAAGTTGCGGTCGATGTACCCCGCCTTGACGAGCTGCACAGCAAACTCTGAGGTGAGCCGCTTCTTTGCGTGCCCGGCGAATGACAAATCCTCTCCGTCGATGTCGGCCGAAAACTCCTCCCGAGCGAACAGGTCGCTCATGTCTGCTCGCGCGAGGAACTCACGCCGAGTGAGGGCCCCCTGGATTGCGGCATCTGCCTCGGTGTGCTCACCCGCGACCCACTCGGCAGAGTCGAGCTTCTTGCCGATGACACGTTCAATGTCGTCGCTCGACAGCGTTGCAGTGCGGGCTCTTCCCAGTTGCGGATCGTTGTATGTCACAACGAGCGGGCCGTCGCCAGAGGCAACACGCTCCCAGAAATCAGGGGTCGTGAGTTCCTCCGGCATCGCAGCCGCTCCCGCAAACGTCATTGACCTCCGACTAACGCCGTCGAAGAAGTTGCCCAAGTCGTCGATACGACCCTGAAGCGTCTGGCCAAGCGAACGCGCCTGTCCAGCCGCGACTTGTGTGCGCTGCTTCCTCTGTCGCGCTTGGCGAATAGTTGCGTTCTCAGCCTGCACGTTTTCCCTCACGAGTTCGCGGCCATCGCGATAGAGGTCATCGAGGCGGCTCTTCCCCAGCTTGATCTCCTCGAAGTCGGCAAGGTGGGTGCTCTTGTAGAGCACCATGGCGAAGAGCTTGTCAGGCTTGAGGTCGATGTCGCCCGCGTCTAGGACAAGCCGTTTGAAGATGGCGTACTCGTTGCGGATGTTCTTGATCAAACGCATGTCGGCGACGTAGCGCGCTGCCAGATCGATGAGTTCGTCAGAGATGCCGTGGTCGAGATCCTTGTCCATGGTCTGCACCAGCAAATCTCGTGCGCTGCGGTGCGTGACGAAGGGCACGACGGGAACGACGAGGTTAAAGAATTTGGTGCGGTTTGCTCGCGCCACCTCAGCTTCGGCAGCATCGTCGCGTTGGCGGTTGACGGCTCGCGCTGTCGACGCATCCCCAGCGGACTCGCGTAACCTGAGCTCCTCCTTCGCCGCACGTGCTCCCAACTCGTCGAAGATACTGTCCTTGACGGCGTATATGAACCGGATTCGGCGACCCTTGAGCTGTTTGGCACCATTGAGTATCGAGTTTAGGGACCGGAGCGTCTCGAATATGTGCGCGTCATCGAACCGGTCGATATCCTCAAAGATGACGATGTCGCGCTTGGCCGTCTCGAAGAAGTAGACGATCTCGTCCAGGTACTCGTCGAAGTACGTTGCGGACTTCGGCGAGAGGACAATGGACGCGGCGCCCGTTCCCAAGCGCTCAATCTGAATGCGGTTGTGGAACGCCGCGAGTAGCGCGGTCAGAAGCGCGGTAGAGCCGCTGAACACCACCAGGTGCGGGAGCCACTTGTGCTCGCTGACGTTCGGAATCAGGGCGCCGATGGTCTGTGTCCATCCGGCGAGCAAGAAGACGATGGCTACCGGCACGGAGAGCAGGGCACAAAGCGAGACGGAACGCCACAATCGGAAGCCCGTCGTGCGGTGGTACCGGAAGCCCGGCATCTTGGAAGGATCCTGGCTGTACAGGAGTTGCTTAACAATCTCCTTCTGGATCCGGTTCGTCTTGGTCGCCGCTTGCGGCGCCTTCTTCTGCTCCGGCACCTGGTCGTCGTCCGGGAAGCCGAGCGTCGCGAGAGAAACAGAGACCACCTTGCGCCGGTGCCTACGCGCAACCTCCATGAGAATGCTGCTCTTGCCAACGCCATAGCTACCCGTAACCGCGATGTTCAGCACTGAACGCTCTGGATCATTCAGTGCAGCTTCGATGACGCCGAGGTAAACCTGGTGCTTGTCAGATTCATATGCGGGCGTGAGCGGGAGGAGGATCGGGGCTTTCTGTTCCTCATCGTTCTTCCAGCTACGGACCCCGTTGATAAGGCGCCTTGTTGCAATCAGAATTCGCTGCTTCATAGTGCTCCTGATTATGTCAGCGTGTTCTGACAGGTCAACCCGCAGCATAATGCTGCGCTCAAACAGCACCTGCTAGTCGCGCGACGAACCCGACGCCCCGTCGAACCACCGCTCACCATCGAACCCCGCATCCAAGCATCCACCGGCATCCATCTTGATCACAGTGGGCCCGTGGATTGCATCCGGAACACTCTTCACGCCGCCGAGCAGCAGGTCGAGGTATTTGCGTGGGCTCGCCGCCACGCGTTGGTGGACCAGGGTTTCCACTGGAGACCCGGCCTCTCCCCACTTGGACCATCTTCACCGGCCGACGGCCCATCGTGCCTTGAGCGCCCGGTCCGCGCGCAGCCTGCAGGGCAAGACATCGCGCGAGCGTTACACGGTCCACCCCGGGTCCAGGAAACTCGGGTCGCTCCGCGCCCGCAGGATCGCGAGCGCGTCCTCCTCGACGAGCCAAGCAAGCGCTCGAACCAATCTGCTCGCCACCTCCCGGCACCGTGTGGAGGTGGATCTGCGCGGCGACGCTCTTCACCGAGGTATTGAAGGTTGACCTGCGCCAGCCCCACGCGCGACGCTCGCCTCCGCGAACGCCAATCGCCATTCAGGGCATCGATCAGGAGTCAAGCAAACTTGGGCAGTAACTCTGCCGTGTTCTTCTATCGCCCGTTCGATGTCAGTGGCGACCGCTAGCATCAGAAAATACAATCAATGAGAGGAGCATCAAATGGCGAACTACACCGTTGTTAAAGTAAGGAAGGAAACGTCTTCTGACGGCACCCACCACCACATTGAGGGCGTTATTACCGCGGCCGGTATCCACTACACGCGCAAAGAGGTCGTCACGAGCCTCGATGCAGGAGACACTTGGCAGACCAGTGCCGGTGGATACACGGCATCGATACAGAAGTTGAGCTATTGCCCCAAAAGCGCCTGCTTGGCTTCTCCGTACCTCAAGACCAAGCCTGACAGCACCGGCCTCGACAACTTGGAAAACCTGCCAGCAGGATGAGTTTCGCGCCCAAGGGTTGCTTGGTGCGTCGACAAGGTCGGAGCGCACAGCGGACTCGACCACAAGAGAGTCATCCTCTGACCAAGCCCCCATCCAACGGCCATGGCTTCGCACTCTCGATGGATCCTGACCGATCGACGGAGTGGCGGCGGGCGCCTCCTCGACCGCACGTTCGCGAGAAGTGCCCTTCACCACCAACGCAAAAAACCGCCCCGAAGGACGGTCTCAAGCGGTGCTGTCTCCACACCACGTGGAGCTGAGGGGATTCGAACCCCTGACCCCCTGCATGCCATGCAGGTGCGCTACCAGCTGCGCCACAGCCCCGTAATCTCGCGATCACGCGCTCATAAAGAGCGACCGTCATCGTAGCCCAGATCGGCTCCCCAACGCTAATCGCGGCGCCCCTGTGAACGGCGTCTCAGCGTGACGGCCCGCGTCCCACGAAGTGGTCCATGGTGTGGTTGATGCCAAAGAAGTCCACCACCGCATCGAACGCGCGCACGGGCAAGGCCCGCAGCACCGGCACCATCCTCACCATGGGCGGCATCACGATCTGCTGGGTGCCGCGTTCGACACCCCGGATCACTCGGCGCGCCGCCTTGTGCGGGTCGAGGATCGGCAGCAACAGCGGGAAGCGGGTGCGCACACCTTCAAACATGCCCGTGTCGATGTAGTACGGCATGAACACCAGCGTGCGCACGGGCGACCGTGCGTCCCGAAGTTCGGCGCGCAGGGACTCCGTGAAACCGATCGCGGCGGCCTTGGACGCGGCGTAGTCGGTCTGCTTCGCGACGCCCAGCAAGCCAGCGGCCGACGCGATGGTCACCACGGTGCCCCGACCCCGGTCGAGCATGCCCGGCAAGAGCGCGCGCGTGACCCAGAACAGGGCAAGCGTATTGACCTGGAACGTGCGCTCGATTGCCTCGTCGGAGGCCTCCATGAGCGTCGCCCCCGTGACCACGCCCGCGTTGTTGATCACCACGTCTACCGGGCCCTCGCGCTCGGCGGCCGCCGCCACGGCGGCGCGGTCCGTGA
The DNA here is from genome assembly GCF_013409005.1 of Demequina lutea. Taxonomy (NCBI): domain Bacteria; kingdom Bacillati; phylum Actinomycetota; class Actinomycetes; order Micrococcales; family Demequinaceae; genus Demequina; species Demequina lutea. Next base: position 1,103,000 of record NZ_JACBZO010000001.1, on the reverse strand, counting down.
TGTCCACCACGGTGGCCGACGCGGCGCCGCCCGCCTCTACGACTTGCCGCACCGTTTCGTCGGCGCCCGCCTTGTCTCTATCCCACACGGCGATGGTGGCACCGCGCCGGGCGGCCTCGAGCGCCATCAGGCGGCCGATGCCGGATCCGGCTCCGGTGATCAGCACGCGGGCGCCCCTCAGCTGCGTTCCCTTCACTGTTGCATTCCCGTCATTAGGGCCTCACCCTCGTCAGGAGGGCCAGCGCCCTCGACATGAATCGTGCGTAGGTCTCGCCACTCACCCGGTCGGGCGGTGCCACCGAGGCGATGCGCTGGCGGAGCACCGACTGTGGTTCGGTGTACTTCAGGAGGCCCTCGTCGCCGTGTCGGCGCCCCAGACCTGAGTCCTTAACCCCGCCCATCGGCGCGTCGGTCGATCCCCACGCCGCCGCGTAACCCTCGTTGACGCTCACCGTGCCGGCGTGGACGCGGCGGGCCACATCCCCTCCCCTGCGCCGCGACCACACCGAGGCGTTGAGCCCGTACGGCGAGTCGTTTGCCAGCCGCACGGCCTCGTCGGCGCCGGCAACCCGGTACAGCGACACCACGGGACCGAACGTCTCCGTGCGCGCCACGTCCATGTCAGCGGTCACGCCCGCGAGCACCGTGGGTTCGTAGACGTAAGGGCCGATGTCAGGGCGCGCCTTGCCTCCGGCGAGCACCGTGGCGCCCTTGGCGACCGCGTCGTCCACGTGCGCACTGACGCCCGCGAGCTGGTCGGCGGAGGTGAGCGTGCCGATGTCGGCCTCCCAGTCGAGCCCCACACCCAACCGCATCGCGCTCACCCGGCGGGTAAAGGCGGCAGCGAACGCATCGTAGGCCGCGTCCTCGACGTAGATCCGCTCGATGGACACGCACAGTTGGCCGGAGTTGGAAAAGCACGCCTGCACCGCACCGTGGGCCGCACGGTCGATGTCCGCGTCGGCAAGCACGATCAGCGGGTTCTTCCCGCCCAGCTCCGCCGAGCAACCGATGAGCTGCCGGCCACAGTGTTCCGCGATGATGCGGCCGGTGGCGGTGGAGCCGGTGAACATGACGTAGTCGACGCCGTCGATGAGGCGCGGGCCCAGAGCGCTGCCCGCCCCCACGACCACGCCAACCAGATCCGCGGGCACACCCGCCTGGCGGAGGAGTTCGACGGCCGCGAGCGCGCACAGCGGCGTCGCGGAATCGGGCTTGAGCACCACGCCGTTGCCGGCGATGAGCGCCGGGATGGCGTCGGCCACGGCGAGCATGAGCGGGTAGTTCCATGGGCTGATGATGCCCACGACGCCCTTGGGCACACGAAACTCGCGCACCGACGTGAGCACGGGGATGACGCCGCGCCTGCGATGGGGGCGCAGCAGGCGTCGGCTGGTGCGCGCGTAGTACGCGGCGGTGAGCGCCACGTCCGAGACCTCCTCGAAGGCGCTCAGGCGGTTCTTGCCGTTCTCGAGTTGGATGAGGTCAAGGAGTTCGTCTTGGTGCGCCAGGAAGAGGCGGCCGGCGCGCCTCAGGATGGCGCGGCGCTCTCGTAGGGGCCGCCGTGCCCACGCGGCCTGTGCTTGACGAGCGGCCGCGAGCGCACGTTCCACGTCCGCCTCATTCGAGCGCGGGAGGGTCGCGAGCGCGCGGCCGTCGAGCGGCGAGACCACCTCGTGATGGCCCGCCGAGCCGGTCACGATGCTCGCGAGCGCGGCCAGGCGCGCGGGGTCAATATTCGGTCGTGCCAGGGGCGTCGTCGTCACACATACCTCCGGGGGTGTGACTCCCACTGTACTCAACGCGGCGACCGATCAGGCGCCCGCGCAATACCGCCTCAGGCGCCAGTCGTCGCCGCCGTGCCAGCGCACCTCGTTCCACGCCCCGTGCGGCAGGTATCCCAGGCGCGACGGGGTGAGCGGCAGCCCGAGCAGACGGGCGACTCCCAGCATGATCGCGCTGCCATGACTCACGATCACCACGGTGCCGGCGCCGGTGCGCGCCGCATCGGCTGCCGCGTCCCTCAGTCCAGCGGCCACGCGATCGGCCACATCGTCCGACCGGCCCCAGCCTGGAATCGCCGGGTCGAGCCCCTCGTGCCGCTGCACATACTCGAGCGGCCACGACTCGCGCACCTCGTGCCACGTGTGGCCCTCCCACACGCCATAGGGGCGCTGGGTGAACCTGGCGTCAACGCGGGTCGCCGTGCCTGCCAATGCGGCCAAGGCATCGGCCGTGCCCGTGGCGCGCTGCAGGGGTGACGATGCCACCGTAAGCGCCGTGCCGTACTCCCCCACGACGCGCGCGGCAACATCGGCCGCCTGCGCTATGCCGTCCTCGCCCAGGGGCACATCCAGAGAACCCTGCAGGCGCCCCTCGTCGTTGTAGTCGGTGCGCGCGTGGCGCAACAGGACCAGGCTGGTCATGCTTCGTCACTCGCCGATGACGAGTTGAGTGAACTCGGATCGAGCGCACGCGCATTGAGCGAACGCAGCACCCAGGGCCCCTCGCCCTCACGCGTGAGCTCCACCCACTGGGCGTTGCCAAGATTGCCGATACCGTGCGAACCGAGCTCGACGCCCAACAGGGCGCCAACGGCCACGCGGGTGGTCGAGCCGTGCGACACCACCACGTGCGTGCCCGCCACGGGCGCGAGCTCGTCGATCGCTGCGAGAGCCCTATCGCGCACCGTGTGGTTCATCTCGTAGCCCTCGACGTTCGGCTCGTGGCCCTCCACCCAGCGCTGATACTCGTCGGCGTGATCGGCCTCCCGCACGTCCTCGGGAAGGCCCTCCCACACGCCGTAGGAGCGCTCACGCCACCTGGGGTCGGTGACGACCTCGGCGCCCATGGCGTCGGCGAAAATGTGGGCGGTCTCGAGGGCGCGCGACAGGTCCGAAGACACGATGCGCTTCACCGGCGCGATGCGGGCAAGCTCGGGTGCGGCGGCCCGAGCCTGGGCGCGGCCGTTGTCGTTGAGCGGGATGTCCGACGCGCCCTGCAGCAGGTGCTGCAGGTTCCAGTCGGTCTCGCCGTGGCGGACCAGGATGAGGCGCGTCACAGGTTTGCCGGTCATTGGTTTGCCGATCTCACAGATCCGCGGGCAGTGCGACGACCGGGCAGTCCTTCCACAGGCGCTCGAGCGAGTAGTACGCGCGATCTTCTTGGTGCATCACGTGCACGATGACGTCGTTGAAGTCCATGAGCGCCCACCGGCCCTCGCGCAGCCCCTCGCGGCGCACGGCCTTCACGCCCGTGGCCAGCAGCGACTGCTCGATGCCCTCGGCGATAGCGGTGACCTGACGCTCATTGGACGCCGTGGCGATCACGAACACGTCCGCGATGGGCGTCTGGCCACTCACATCGAGCGCAACGATGTCCTCGGCCTTCTTGTCGGACGCCGCGCGGGCTGCGGATTGGGTGATGTCGAGCGCGCGCGCCGTTGCCGTCATTTGTTGAACGCCACGTTGTAAATGACAACTCCAAGAACGAACATGAGTGCTCCGATCACGGACAGGTGGAGCCACTTGAAGTGCTTGACGCCACCGACTTCCGGAAGGTCTGGGCGACGGATTCCAGCCGCTTGGCCCGAGGCGGACATGTCGCCGCCGTGGAATTCGGCCGCGTTGAGGGCCGCGGTGTTGATCGCGCCGGTGAGCGGCGGGAACGCGGATGGTGACCCCTGCTGGTAGAGCCCACTGAAGTCAGGCCTCGGCACGTTGGAAAGCGGCGTGAAGTCATTTGCCTCCGCGGCCCTTCCTGGCGCACCGCTCAGCGGTTGTGTGGCCCAAGGCGGCGCTTGCGGTCCCGCGAAGCGCTGAGGACCAGAAAACGGCCCCGACATCGGGAACTGACCCGACGCTGGCGCGACGCCGCGCGTGGCGCCGGAGTGGGACTGCGTCAACTGATCAAACTCCGCCTGCTCCGGCGTACCGCGGCCGAACGGCGTGGCGGGCGTGGGTACCGCCCTAGGCGCCAAGTCGCCGAGTGAATCAAACGTCGGGTCCGCATCCGCACGGTTCACAGACGGACCAATTCCGGCCCCCGGCCCCCAAGTTAAGTCGGCAGGCGACCACGCGATCGAGGGTGTCTGCTGTGTCGCGGGCGGCTGTGCTGCAGGCGGCTGTGCGGCAGTCGGACGCTCAAAATTGGGTGCAACGGTGTCGAAGGCAGCGTTCTCGAAGGCAACGTTGTCGGGGGCCTCGTCGTTGAGGGCAGTGGCGTCTGGGACCACGTGGTGAGGAGCCGACGACGCCGATTGTAGCGAGTCGAACTCGGCACCGATAGAGGGGTCAGGCATGGGCCGGGTCGCTGCGGCCCCCGCCGCGGCGTCCGTCCGTGACGCCCTCTCGATGCCGCTCATGGCTTCTGCAGCCAAGCGCCGAATCTCATCGACGGGACTGGTGTCTCGCGTGGGGACCTCTTGCGGCGGAAGAAGCGTCGGAACGTGCTCCGACGCTACGGGCGAGGGCTCTGCGGGTGAGCCAGCAGGGAATGGATCTTGCTGACGAAGCGCCCCCTGCCTAGAACCGGGCGGGAAGAACGCGCCGAAGACATTCGAGGCCGACGGGGTCGGCTCGTAGGCGCTTTCCGAGTCCGCCTCGACTGGGGCCTCGTTGCGCGGCGGGTGGACGACGGGAACGAGCGGCGCGTTGTCCAGGGCCATGACCGGTTGGTACGGCTCGAGGACGGGCCGTGTTTCGTGAGTGTCAGCCACGCGAGTGCCCGCATCGAGCGCGGTCTCCGGGGCCTCTCGCAGCGCCAAGTCGGGTGGCGTGTGCGCCGGCGAAGGCTGCGGTTCCGGCCACGACGGCTCGGACGCGCTTTCTACACTGTCGGGGAAGTCAATGGGAGGCTCTTCAGCCCACTGTGGCTGGGCAACAGGCCGTTGGAAAACGGGAGCCTGCGAAACCGGCGGCTGCGACGGCACCTGCACGGAGACCGGCTCATCAAAGTTGGGCTCCGGCGCCCGCCGGATATCCGACGCCGCGAGCCTGCGGAACTCTTGAGACGCCGCAGTGGCCTCTTGGGCGGCACTCTCCGCCTTCTCGCGAGAAATTCGCTCCTGCTCGGAGATGCGCTCGGGGGTCATCGCGGGAATTTGACCCGTTGCGAGCATCTCCTCCTCGGCCGTCCACGCCTCGAGCGGGTGATTGAGTCGTTCCATCCGCCTGCGGTCTCTGCGGCTGAGGGCCGCGCGCTCGTCTTCGACCGCGTCGACCTCGCCGGACGAAGGCGCCTGGGCGAACGCGGAAGTGGGGTCCTGGGAAGCCGCGCGATCCGCCGCCTCTTCTTCAAATGTGCGACGTGCACGGCGCGACAGGGGCGCGTCAGGCATCCGGTCCTCCGAGGTACAGCGCGTGTTGGGCAATATAGGCGGCAACTGGATCGGGGACCAGGTAGCGCACCGGCTCACCGGTCCGACGGCGGCGCCGAACTTCGGTCGAGGATACCCCCACTTCTGGTGTCTCGACCACCAAGTGTGGCGGAGTTAACGCAGGTATAGGGCTACCCTTCCTCCGCACGCCGACGAACGTGGCCAACTGCATGAGCCGTGCGGGCTCGCGCCATTCGGACAAACGGGACACGGCGTCGGCCCCCGCGATGAAGAACAATTCCGCGCCCGGATGTTCGGCTGCGAGGTCGGTAAGCGTGTCGACCGAGTAGGTCAGGCCTCCGCGCGCAATGTCGACGTCGCTGACCTCGAGCCTGTCATCACCCTCGACCGCGAGCCGGCACATTGCGATTCTCTGTGCGGGCGAGGCGTGGCCAGTGGAGTCCTTGAAGGGCTGCCGGTGGGCGGGGACCAGGATCACGCGATCGAGTGCGAGCGCGGCACACACCTCGCTCGCCACCACCATGTGGCCGAGGTGAATTGGGTCGAACGTGCCCCCCAGGACGCCGATGCGTTCGTTAGTCACCCTGATGACGCGTGCCCACACTCCGGAACGCAAAGGTGATGAAGAGCAACGCCATCAGACCGGAGAAGGCGAGCAGTGCCACCGCGACAGGTGGAATCGACGATGAGGCGTGCGCCCCCTCAGCGGTGGCCGCGAGAATGGTGGTCACAATGTCTCCTTGCCTGTTTGACTTCGCTCAGTATTTCACGGGTACCTCGAAGGGCCTAACGACTCGCTAGGCGCGCGTGTGCCCGTCCCCGTAGGCGACCCAGGTGGTGGTGGTGAGTTCGGCGAGTCCCATGGGTCCGCGCGCGTGCAACTTCTGCGTGGAGATGCCGATCTCGGCACCCAGGCCGAACTCCCCGCCATCGGTGAAACGCGTCGACGCATTCACCATGATCGCGGCCGAATCCAGGTGCTTCACAAAGTGATCGGCAGCACCGATGTCCTCCGTGACGATCGCCTCGGTGTGTCCCGTCGAGTAGCGGCGGATGTGCTCAATCGCCGCGTCGATGTTGTCGACGATCTTCACGGCGAGGTCCATGGATAGGTACTCCGTCGCCCAGTCCTCCTCTGTCGCGCGAACGGTGGGGACATTGTCCGGCGCCAGGTCGGCCGCAGCCTCGTCGCAGTGAAGCGTCACCCCGGCCAGGTGAAGCGCCTCAAGCACGGCGGGGAGCTTGTCCTCGGCGTCCTTGTGGACAAGGAGCGTCTCCGCCGCGTTGCACACACCCACTCGATGCGTCTTGGAGTTGAGCACGATGTCGATCGACCGCTGCAGCGGCGCCGAGGCATCGAGGTAGACGTGGCAGTTGCCCTCGCCCGTCTCGATCGCTGGCACCGTCGACTCGCGCACGACGGTCTGGATGAGGTCGCGCCCACCCCTGGGAACCAGGACGTCAACGAGCCCGCGCGCATGCATGAGCACCTTGGCGCCCTCACGCCCATAGGCGTCAATCGACTGCACGGCATCTCGAGGCAGACCGACCGACTCGAGGGCGTCCTGCAACACGGCGATGAGTACCTCGTTGCACTCGCGTGCGGCCGAGCCACCGCGAAGCACCGCGGCATTGCCCGACTTCAGCGCGAGCCCCGCGGCGTCGACGGTCACGTTGGGGCGGGCCTCGTAGATCATGCCGACCACGCCCATCGGCACGGCCTTCTGAATGAGTCGGATGCCGTTGGGAAGGGTCGAGCCGCGCTTGATCTCGCCCACCGGATCGGGAAGAGACGCCAGGAAGCGCAGGGCATCGGCGATCGTGGCGAGCCTGGCCTCGGTCAGCGTCAGGCGGTCAAGAAGGCCGGGGCTCATTCCGCCTTCGCGTTCGCGCGCGACGTCGATCGCGTTCGCCGCGATGATGCGGGCTGACTGCGCGACCAGGCCGTCCGCCATCGCATGGAGCGCGGCGTCCTTGGTGATCCTGGTCGCGGTCGCAAGCTCCCGCGAGGCGACCTTCGCACGCCTGCACACGTCAAGAACTGCGGCCTCAACATCGACGGCAACGGTGGTATCTGTCATGCGCACCAGTGTAAGCCGGGCATCCTGGGCCGGTAGGGGTCGGCGTGGCACCGGCCCGTATCCTGGAAACATGACCCTCGTAGCCCTGTACAGCCCCGACTGGGCGTCCCGCCCCCGCCCCGACACCGTCGTGCTCCTGCTGCACGGCTTCGGCTCCAACGAGCGCGACCTGCCCGGCATCGTCGCGCAATTGGGCGTCGACGCGCCGATGGCGTCGCTGCGTGCGCCCCTCGAATTGGGCGAGGGCGCGTACGCGTGGTTCCCTCTCGACCAGGAGCTCGACATCGCGCGCGAGCCCGTCGAGGACGCGACAAACATCGTGTGGCAGTGGGTCGACGAGAACGTCGATCCGGAGACCAAACTCATCGTCGTCGGCTTTTCGCAGGGAGGGTGCATGGCGACTCAGCTCTTGCGCACCAGGCCAGAGCGCATCGCGGACACGGTGATCCTCAGCGGCTTCGTGCTGGACGGACCCCAACCGGCCGACGCTCGCCTCGCCGAGGAACGCCCCGCAGTCTTCTGGGGCCGAGGCACGGCCGACACTGTGATCCCGCCCTCTCTGGTTGCCGCGGCATCGGCGCGGCTGGACGCCTTGACGGCGCTGACGGTGCGGATCTACGAGGGACTCCCCCACTCCGTCAACGACCAAGAGCTCGCCGACGTGAAGGCCCACCTCGCGCGTCACTAGCCCGCGAGTACGCATCAGGCCGGACGAGCGATCCTCACCGGGCGCAGCCGCATCATGCTCGCCGCCCAGGCCAACACAAAACATACGGTCACCGCTATCGCGAAGTGAGCCAATCCGGAGCCGAGCGCGTGTTGGCCATCGTCTTCGATCGCATAGGTGGATAGCTCGCGAGTCGACCACATCGGCAATAGCTTGGCTATGGGTCGCGCAGGGTCGATCAGCAGTTGCACGGCCATGACCGTCAAGAGCGCGAGCGCACCCTCCAGTTCACGCGTGATGATCAGGCTCACGAGGGCCCCGAGTGGCGCCCCTATGAGCGTGGTGGTCACGAGCAACAGCCCAACGCCGCCGATGCGCGCCACACCGTCCGGGTTGAGGGCCGCGACGGCAAAGTAGCTTCCCGCGAGCACCAGGCCTACTGCGATAAGCGCGAGTTGGCGGCCTAGAAACAGCGCCGTTGGCGACGCCCCAATCGCCGCGAGCCGCTGGTCCAAAGGTCTCGCCGACACATGGACAAAGAGCGAGAGCGTCGCGATCGCCCATCCCACACCGAGTGCGAGCATCCGGAGCGCTTGCCATGGCACGTCAAGTCGGGCGGTGTACAGGGCCAGAGGAAGAAGGAAGATGAAAAGGAGCGCGACGCGCCTGCGTGCAAGCTCCCGCAGACTTGCGGAAGCCACTGCGATCACCATGGTCATTCGTCCATTCCTCGCAATTCGAGAACGTGGTCAACTCGGTCGACATCCCTCAGTAAATGCGTGACGACGAGCACACCCGCGCCGCCGTCTCTCCAGCGAAAGACCTGCTCCCAAAAGTCCAGATACGAGTCCTCGTCGAACCCCTGGTAGGGCTCGTCCAGCAGGATCAACTCCGGCCGCCCAAGTTCGCCGAGAACGACGTTGAGCTTCTGCTGGGTCCCGCCCGACATGTGCGCTGCAACCACCCCCTGCCGCGGGCTCCAGCCCAAACGTGCGGCAAGGCCCCGACCAATCGCCACCGACTCGGATGGCCTCATCTTGTACGCCGCACCAAACAGTCTGAAGTGATCGTCTGCGGTGATGAAGCCCGAAACTCCCTCGTGCTGCGGCGAGTAACCCAACGATGCCGTGCGCTCCACCGAGCCAGAGGTCGCCCTGGTGAGCCCCGCGCAGATCCGCAGGAGCGTTGACTTCCCGCTGCCGTTCGCGCCCACTACGGCCGCGACCTCGCCTGCGCGCAGTGTCAAGTCGATGCCTCGGAGCACATCGCGACGCCGGTACCGCTTTGATACCTGGCGGAGCCGAAGCACGACGGGACCGACCTCCCTGTGCAGCTGCGGAGGTTGATCGGCGGACCTCGAGATCCGTGCCAGGGTTCCCGCGTATGACACCGCAGGCCCAAACATGTCTGCCGGTTCGGCGCCCTCCGAAAGCGCCTCCGCCATCGCATCCTCCGCGAGCGCGTCGGCTTGGCGGGCGTCGACGCCCACCTCGGTGAGCCGCGCGCGGAGCCGCTCGGCCCACTCTTCGGCGGCGGTCACCCTCGCCTGCCCGGCGAGCGACTTTGCGCGGGCGAATCCACCACGGAGTCCACTGCCGCACGGAAGGTCTTCCACGAGTCCTTGCGATCATTCATGACGGACCGGCCTAGCGGAGTGAGGTCGTAGTACTTTCGCGGCGGTCCCGACGCAGAAGTCACCCGGTCGGTCAGGACAAGCCCCTGCTTCTCGAGCCTTAAGAGAGCGGGATACATCGTGCCGCCGGGGACATCATCGAGTCCCCCGAGCGCCAGGCGCTCAGCGAGCCCCCTGCCGTAATCCCTTTGCTCGTCCAAGAGGGAGAGCAAGCACAGGTCGAGGAACCCGTGAAGCCACTGACGCCACATGTCTCGATCCATGGTAGTCAGCCTAACTTCCTACCGGTAGACAGTCTAACTGACAACGGGACTCTCGCTGAAGGGCTGCGATCGATTGGTCGAGACGAAGCCAAGAGCACGAAGAGCCCCGCGCTAGGTTTGAACCATGAGGGTGGGGTTCTCGATTGTCGCCGGCGCTGTCGCCAGCGTGCTCATGTGCTTTGGCTTCGTTGTCGCGCACTTCGAGCGCATCACGGCCGAAACCGCACAGTGGGAGCTTGCCGACACCGATCACATGGCGACGGTCTCCATTGGCAACCATTCGCCAGACCCGGGCACGGCGTGCAACCGCATGCCGAGCTTGGTATGTGCCGACGCCGCCGACCTTGTCACGATCACCGAGAACCTCGACAACGCCGGCGAGGATTGGTTTTTCACGGCAAACGTGATCGTGAAGGTGCTTTCCGCGCCGGACGCCGAGCACCCTTTGCCGGATGCGCCCTTGCGGATTGGGCTGAGCCTCAAGGCAATAAAGGTCTATGCGCGAAGCAGCGGCGAGGCTCCTATGGTCGCGGGCAGGGCGCCGCGTGCGGGGGACGAGATTGCCTTGAACGCGGACCTGGCAACGCAACTCGGCGTGGACGTGGGAGACACCGTGCTGCCCAAGGACCGCGACCCCGCGGACACGTTCGCGCCCCTCCACTTCACGGTGACTGGGTTGACCGCGATCGCCACGACGTACATCCCGTTTTCGACGGTCGCGGCGGGCTATCCGACTTTCGTCATCGGGAGCCCGTACGTTGTCGTCTCGCTGCCGCACTCCCTGCGATCATTGGTAAGCACGATATCGCCGCCATCGGCACAATCCATTGGAACGGCGCACCCGAACTTGTCACGTCCGTCCTCCCGGACGTGACAGTCGAGGAGGGCGATGCACCTCTACCGCATCCGTGGTACTACGGGAACTGGTGGATGGCTCTCGCCGTGTTGCTCGCCGCGGCAGGCGTGGCGTGGTGGGCGCTGCTCGCCCGACGTCGCGGGCTTGCCGCTTGGCGTGACGGCGCGCTTATCATCCTGCTTCCACCAGTCGCCGGCATCGTCACCGTCACCGTTGCAGCGCTGGCTCACGCCGCGTGGGTCCACCAGATCGCGCCGTACACGTTCCTGCCCAAGCCCTTGCCGCTACCGATGCCATGGACGATCACGGCACTCGCTGCAGGATTGGCCGTGGCCGCCGCGGGCGCAACGTGGAACGAAATGCGCCACCCGGGACTAATTGGGGCCGAAAACCGGTACAGATTGAGCCATTTGCGGGTGGGGGGTCGCCGCCTACGGCACGGCCGCCTACAGCACCACGAGGTCGTCGATGTGGATGAGCGCGTGAGCGAAGTGCTCCCCTAGTTTCTCTCGCAACGCGTCGGTCGACAGGCCCTTCATGCGGGCCGCGTCCTCGGCGGAGAAGCCGGCAAAGCCCCTCGCGACCGCCGCACCGGCACGCGTGAGCAGCTCGACGGGCTCCCCCGCCTCGAAGGCCCCTTGGACCTCGACGACACCGGCGGCGAGGAGCGACGCCTTGCGGCCCTTCACGGCCCTCACGGCGCCGTCATCGAGCACGAAGCCACCGCGAATCTTGGCCGCGTGAGCGAGCCACTGGAGGCGCGTCGTGTCTCGCTTGCCCGTGATGTGAAACAGGGTGCCCACGTGACGGCCCGCGATCGCGTCGGCCACATCGTCGGCCGAGGCAAGCACCACGGCGACCCCGGAGGCGGTAGCGAGCGACGCGGCCTCGAGTTTGGTGATCATCCCGCCCGTGCCCAGCGCGGAGCCGCGCCGCGAAATGTCGATCCCGGCAACGTCCTCGGGCGCCTTGACGTCGTCGATCCGCTCGGCCCCAGGAGTGTCGGGGGCCGCCGTGTAGAGGCCGTCGACGTCCGTGAGGAGCACGAGCGCGTCGGCGTGGGCCACCGTCGCCACCAGGGCCGCCAGGCGATCGTTGTCACCAAAGCGAATCTCATCAGTCGCGACGGTGTCGTTCTCGTTGACGATGGGCACGATTCCCAGTTCGAGCAGGCGGTTGAGCGCACGCTGGGCGTTGCCGTAGTGCGTGCGCCGCACCATGTCCTCGGTCGTGAGCAACACCTGACCGACGGTGAGTCCGTGGCGTGCGAACGCCGCCGAATACGCCGCGATCAGAATTCCTTGGCCCACCGATGCTGCGGCCTGCTGCAGTTCGAGGTCGCGGGGCCTGGCAGGAAGACCCATGGGGCCGATGCCTGCGGCGATGGCTCCCGACGTGACAAGAATGACCTGGCGCCCGCGCGAGCGCTCGGCGGCCAAGGCATCGGCCAGACGGCCCACGGCGTCCTCGGAGAGGCGACCGTCGTCACCCGTGAGCGAAGAGGAGCCAATCTTGACAACGATGCGCCGCGCCTGAGCGATGACGGCTCGCAGCTCGCTCACTTCGCCTCCCGACAAATCGTCTCGCGTGGGTTACTCGCCCGCGATCTCTTGGTCGTCTTCAGCGGGGTCGGTCCAGTGTCCCGCATCCCTCTCGGTCCACAGTTCCTCACGCGCCGCCGACTTCGCGTCCATGCGATCCTTGTGCTCGGCGCGCTTCTCATTGCGCGTGGCGCGAGCGGAGCGCTCCATCTCCTCGACCCTGAGGTCGGTGCCGCGCCTGCCGAGCAACTCCGCACCGGCGGCCATGGTGGGCTCCCAGTCGAACAACACGCCCGTCTCGCGCGTGCCGATGACCACTTGGGAGCCAGGAATGGCGCCCGCCCTAAACAACTCGTCCTCGACGCCGAGCCGCGCCAGGCGGTCCGCGAGGTAGCCCACCGCCTCGTCGTTCGTGAAGTCGGTCTGGCGCACCCAACGCTCGGGCTTGATTCCGCGAATCTGGTAAAAGTCCTCCGCGCCGTCGCGCACGTGCGTGACGGTGAAAGCGGCGTCGTCGACGGCCTTGGGACGCAAGACGATGGGCGCGCGCTCAAGTTCGGGCTTCTTGGCGCGCTCGTCCGCAATCATGGCGGCCAAGGCGTAGCCGAAGGCGTCGAGGCCCTCGTGGCTCACGGCGCTCACCTCGAAGATCGGCATGCCAAGCTTGTCGAGGTCTTCGCGCACGATCTTGGCGAGTTCCCGGCCATCGGGAATGTCGACCTTGTTGAGCACGATCACCTGGGGGCGCTCCGCCAAGGGCACCCCGGCAATGTGGGCATCGCCCGAATACGCGCGCAACTCCTCGGAGATGACCTCGAGGTCCTTGACCGGGTCGCGGTCGGCCTCCAGCGTCGCGGTGTCGAGCACGTGTGCGATCACGGAGCAGCGCTCGATGTGGCGCAAGAAGTCGTGGCCGAGGCCCTTGCCCTCGGAGGCACCGGGGATGAGACCAGGCACGTCCGCCATTGTGAAGCGGCTGGCGCCCGCGGCGACCACGCCGAGGTTGGGTACGAGCGTCGTGAAGGGGTACTCCGCGATCTTGGGGCGGACCGCGCTCATCGCGGCGATGATCGATGACTTGCCCGAACTGGGGTAACCGACAAGTGCGACGTCGGCGATCGACTTGAGCTCGAGCGTCACGCTGGCCTCTTCGCCAGGCTCTCCCAAGAGAGCGAAGCCAGGTGCCTTGCGCTTGAGCGACGCGAGGGCCGCGTTGCCTAGGCCTCCACGGCCGCCCGCAGCGACTACGAACTCGGCGCCCTCGCCGACGAGGTCGGCGAGCACCTCTCCGTCCATCGATACCACGATCGTGCCGTTGGGCACGGCGAGCCGCAGGTCGTCGGCGCTCGCTCCGTGGCGCCAGTTTCCGGCGCCCTGCCTGCCGTTGTCGGCCCTGCGGTGGGGCGCGTGGTGGTAGTCGAGAAGCGTCGTCATCTGGGCGTCTACGTAGACGATCACGGAGCCGCCACGCCCGCCGGTGCCGCCGTCGGGGCCGCCGAGGGGCTTGAACTTTTCGCGGTGCACCGACGCAATACCGCGGCCACCGGAGCCGGCGGAGACGTTGAGCACGACGCGATCGACGAACGTGGCCACGGTTCCTCCTGGCTAGCGGGCGAGCGGGCGAGCGGGTCGAGAAATGGACCTGTCGTTAAAAAGAACAGGGGCGCCACCAACGGTGACGCCCCTGCCGAAGATGTGTACCTAGTTGGAGACCACGTCCACGACCTTGCGGCCGCGGCGCTGACCGAAGGCCACCACGCCGGTAATGAGCGCAAACAGGGTGTCGTCCTTGCCGCGGCCAACGTTCAGGCCCGGGTGGTGGTGCGTGCCGCGCTGGCGAATCAGGATCTCGCCCGCGTTGACGGACTGGCCGCCGAAGCGCTTGACGCCCAGGTACTGGGCGTTGGAATCCCTACCGTTGCGCGAGGAGCTCGCGCCCTTTTTGTGTGCCATGAGTGAGCTCCCGCTTACTTAATTCCGGTGACCTTGAGACGGGTCAGGTCCTGGCGGTGACCGGCGCGCTTGCGGTAACCGGTCTTGTTCTTGAACTTGAGGATGATGATCTTGGGTCCGCGCTCTTCGCGCACAACCTCAGCCGTGACCTTCACCTTGGCCAGTTCGGCGGCGTCCGACGTGATCTTGTCGCCGTCAACCAGCAGGAGCGCCTGCAGTTCGACCGAAGCGCCAATGGTCGCCTTCAGGCGGTCCATGACGACGATGTCGCCAACGGACACCTTCTCCTGACGGCCGCCGGCCTTGACAATCGCGTACACCATGATGAATTCCTCTGAAGATCGTTCGTGTGGCCTTGTGGGCCCCGTTTTTCCCGCCGCAGCCGCTCCCCTGAGGGGGGCGCAGGCAGGGCAAGACGCTTCCGCGCCGAGGGACAACGATACCGTCCGCGGCGCCTTGGGTCAATCTGACGCGAGGGGCGCGTCCTCCGCTTCAATCAAAAGGACCTCTTGCGGCTCGACATGCTCGTCTTCGCCATGCACATGGGCCTTCTCAGCGGCCGCGGCAATCGACGCGAGGGTGGCCTTGACGGCCGCTCGCGCTTCTTCGCGGTCGTCGAGCGCGTGGGTCTCGGCGGCGGGCGTCTTGGGCTCGTCGGCCTTGGCCTTCGCACGCGATGCGCGACGACGCTGGGCGGGCTCCGGCTGCGGCTCGGACGACTCGCCCACCGGCTCGCCGTGGACCAAGAAGCCGCGACCCTTGCAGTGCTCGCACGTGGTCGAGAACGCCTCGACGAGGCCCTGGCCGACGCGCTTGCGCGTCATCTGCACCAGACCGAGCGAGGTGACCTCGGCCACCTGGTGCTTGGTGCGGTCCCTGCTGAGGCCCTCGATGAGACGGCGCAACACGCGGTCACGGTTCGCCTCGAGAAGCATGTCGACGAAGTCGATGACGATGATGCCGCCGATGTCGCGCAGCCTGAGCTGACGCACGATCTCTTCGGCCGCCTCAAGGTTGTTGAGTGTCATCGTCTCTTCGAGAGTGCCGCCCTTACCCACAAACTTGCCGGTATTGACGTCGATGACGGTCATCGCCTCGGTGCGGTCGATCACGAGCGAGCCGCCCGAGGGAAGCCAGACCTTGCGGTCCATGCCCTTGGAAAGCTGCTCGTCGATGCGGTGGTCGTAGAAGACATCGCCGTCGCCGTGGAACTTGTGCAGCCGCGTGGCGAGGTCGGGAGCGACCTGGCCCACGTAGGCGCTCAGCGAGTTCCAGGTGTCGTCACCCTGAATGGTGAGCGACTCGAAGTCCTCGTTGAAGATGTCGCGGACAACGCGAATTGCCATGTCGGGCTCGCCACGCAACAGCGCGGGCGCCTTCGTGTTTGCGGCCTCGGCTTCGATGCTTTCCCACTGGCGCTTGAGACGCTCGACGTCTGCGCGAAGCTCGTCCTCCGACGCGCCCTCGGCCGCCGTGCGGACGATCACGCCTGCATCGGCGGGAATCACCTCGCGCAGGAGCTTCTTGAGGCGATTGCGCTCGTTCTCGGGCAGCTTGCGGCTGATGCCGGTCACTCCGCCACCGGGCACGTAGACCAGGAAGCGGCCCGCGAGGGAGATTTGCGACGTGACGCGTGCACCCTTGTGCCCGATGGGGTCCTTGGTGACCTGGACCATGACGGTGTCGCCTGGCTTGAGCGCCAACTCGATGCGCTTGGGCCTGCCATCAAGGCCTGCCGCGTCCCAGTTGACCTCGCCCGCATAGAGCACGGCGTTGCGGCCACGACCCACATCGACGAACGCGGCCTCCATGCCGGAAAGCACGTTCTGCACGCGGGCCAAGTAGACGTTGCCCGCCATCGACTGTTGCGCCTGGTGAGACACGTAGTGCTCGACGAGCACGTCGTCTTCGAGAACGGCGATCTGGACTCGACCGTCCTTGTCGCGCACGATCATGTCGCGCTTGACCGACTCGCGCCTGGCGAGGAACTCGGCCTCAGAAATTACGGGGCGACGGCGTGAGCCATCACGGGTTTCGCGACGACGCTGGCGCTTCGCCTGGAGGCGCGTCGACCCTTGGAGATTGTCGTCGTTCGAGGCACTCGAACTCGCGCTCGCACTCGCTCGCGGGGTCCTGGTGCTGCGGCTGCGGCGGCGCCTGCGTGACGAGGGGCCTCCCTCACCATCATTTTCGGCGTCATCCGACGAGGAGTCGTCGGTGCCGTCGGCGTCGGCGTCGGCGTCGTCCTTCGACTCGTCTGTGTTGTTGTCCTGACCGTCGTCGTGAGCGGTACGCCGGCCACGGCCACGGCCGCCACGCCGGCGGCGGCGCCTCGCGCCTGCCGAGTCATCACCATCGTCATCGCCCTGAGCGGACTCGGACGGCGAGGACGAGCTGTCCGAGTCTTCGGACCGAGCCTGCTTTGGCTCGCGGTCCGCGGGAGCTTCCGCGGGCACGGCGGCCTTACGAGAGCGAGAACGGGTCGCCTTTGGCTTCGTTTCGCCCTGCTCCGCCGGCTCCTTGCTCGCGGCAGGCGCGACGACGGGGGGCCCGGCTGGTGCCGATGCGCGCCTCGAGACGCGGGCTGGCTTCTCGGGTGCCGGTGCGGGCGCCTGGAAGATCACGGCGTTGGGAGAAATTACGTTGTCCTCGCTCAAAGCGGGTACCTCATCGCTGAGGAATCGCCCACACGCGATTCCCTGCGTTCTCTTCGGTCGTCACTCGAGGTGACGGAAGTCTGGTGGTCGCGGCGGGCAACTCCGGGGGCGGCGCCTGGCGGTATGAACCGCCGGCTGCCAAGGCCGGTGCGTCTGTCGCGTGGTGGGCACTCCGTGTGGCGAAGCGCGGACCTGGGACCATTGTGACATACGTGAGGCGTTCGCCGCGGACCTTCGTGACGTTTCCACGAACCTTTGGCGACCGACACGGGACTCCTGGTCCCCCAAATCTTCCTGGGACCGTGCCCCCAGGGAGTCGAAGCCAGCAACTAGTTTTCGCGATTTCCCGCTCGCCGCATTTTACTGGCACACTCGCTCACACACACGCCCGGGACACTTCCGGGACACCGCATCCGGGACCCGGGCTTGAGGTCACGGACACCCGGGACCTGAGTCCCAGTTCGCCGGGATACCCCCCGAGGTAGTTTGTCGCCACGACCCAAAGGAGGATCTGCCATGGATGCGCTAGAACTCGCGCGCTGGCAATTCGGCATCACCACCGTCTACCACTTCGTTCTTGTCCCGCTCACCCTTGGCCTTTCCGTCCTCGTCGCGATCATGCAGACCGCATGGGTACGTACGGGCAAAGAGAAGTGGCTGCGTCTCACGAAGTTCTACGGCAAGTTGCTGCTCATCAACTTCGCGCTTGGCGTTGCCACCGGCATCGTGCAGGAGTTCCAGTTCGGCATGAACTGGGCCGAGTACTCGCGCTACGTTGGCGACATCTTCGGCGCCCCGCTGGCCATGGAGGCGCTCATCGCGTTCTTCCTTGAGTCGACGTTCCTGGGCCTGTGGATCTTCGGTTGGGACCGCCTCTCTAAGAAGGTGCACCTGACGGTGGTGTGGCTCTTCGCCATCGGCACCAACCTCTCCGCATACTTCATCCTCGCCGCCAACTCGTGGATGCAACACCCGGTTGGCACCGCCTTCAACCCCAAGACCGGCCGCGCGGAGATGAAGAACATCTGGGAGGTTCTCGGCAACAACACGACGCTGCTGGCCTTCCCCCACGTCATCACGACGGCATTCCTCGTCGCCGGAGGATTCGTTGCCGGCATCGGCGCCTTCTGGCTCGTCAAGAAGAACCGCGCCAACAAGGACGACGCGGACATCCCCCTGTATCGCACGGCGGTGCGCATGGGCGCGGTTGTGATGATCATCGCCGGGGTCGGCGTGATCTACACCGGAGACCTGCAGGCCAAGCTCATGTTCAAGCAGCAGCCCATCAAGATGGCCGCAGCCGAGGGTCTCATCAACACGGAGACGGGCGCCGACTTCTCGCTGTTGGCGATCGGAAACCTCGCGGGCGACAACCCCGCGTCGGTGAAGCACCTCATCGCAATCCCCGGCCTCACGTCTTACCTCGCCACGGGTGACTTCAACGCCACGGTCAAAGGCACGAACGCGTTGCAAGCCGAGTACGCGACGAAGTACCCGGGCTACAAGGCAACGCCTGATTACCTGCCGAACCTAGCGGTGACCTACTGGTCGTTCCGCCTCATGATCGGCTTCGCGGCCTTTGCGGCCGCTACCGCTCTCGCGGGACTCTGGCTGACGCGCAAGGGCAAGATCACCAACCAGACGTGGTTCTCCAAGTTGGCAGTGTGGTCGATCGGCGCGCCGTTCATCGGCGCCTCTTTCGGGTGGATCTTCACCGAAATGGGCCGCCAACCCTTCGTAGTGGCGCCCAATCCGTCAGCCTTCGTCGACGGCGTTGATTCCGTCTTCCTGCTGACCCAACACGGCGTCTCCAAGGCCGTGAGCGCGTTCGAGGTGGGCCTCTCAATGGTCGTTTTCACGCTCATCTACGCCATCCTCGGCGTCTTCTGGTTCCGCCTGATCAGGCGTTATGCCCAGGAGGGCGCCCCGGAGTTCGCCGAACCGATCGTCAACGACGACGACGACCACCCCCTGTCGTTCGGCTACTAGGCCCGAAAGGATCACATCATGGATCTCGCAGTCTTCTGGTTCATCCTCATCGGTGTTCTCTGGACCGGTTACCTGGTTCTCGAGGGCTTCGACTTCGGCGTCGGCATGCTCATGCCCATCGTCGGAAAGACGCCCAAGGGCAAGCGCGTGCTTCTCAACTCCATCGGCCCCGTGTGGGACGGCAACGAGGTATGGCTCCTCACGGCGGGAGGCGCGATGTTCGCCGCCTTCCCCGAGTGGTACGCGACGCTGTTTTCGGGCTTCTACCTGCCGCTGTTCCTCATCCTGCTCGCGCTCATCGTGCGCGCAGTAGCGATCGAGTATCGCTCCAAGATCAATGACGAGACCTGGCGCAACCGCTGGGACCTCGCCATCACCATCTCGTCGTGGATCCCCTCGATCCTGTGGGGCGTCGCTTTCGCCAACATCGTGCGCGGCGTGCCGATCGACAGCACGGGCACCTACACGGGCGGATTCTTCAACCTGCTCAACCCGTTCGCGCTGGTGGGAGGGCTCACGACGCTTGCGATCTTCCTGAGCCACGGCTCGATCTTCCTGGCGCTCAAGACCAAGGGCGAGGTCATGGACCGCGCCGCGGCCTGGGCCAAGAAGTTCTCCATCGGCGCGGTTGTTGTAGGTGCGGTGTGGGCCCTGTGGCTCCAGCTCGCATACTCCAACAACGCCTGGACGTGGGGTGCACTCGTGGTCGCCGCGGCCGGGCTCATCGGCGCCGCATGGTTCAGCTGGACAGGCAAGTTTGGCTGGGCGTTCATCGCGAACGTCGTCGCGGTCATCGGCGCGGTGACGCTCATCTTCGGCGCCCTGTTCCCCAACGTGATGCCGTCCAGCACGGACCCCGCCTACAACCTCATCGTTCACGGCGCACCAGGACTCGTAGCCTCTTCGTCGCACACGACGCTCGTCGTCATGACATGGGTTGCCGGAATCTTCACGCCGATGGTCCTGGCCTACCAGGCGTGGTCGTACTGGGTGTTCAAGCGTCGTCTCTCGGAAGAACTGATCCCCGAGCACAACGAGCTCAAGTTCTTCACCAAGAGCGCCTAAGGACCCTATGAAACCGATCGACCCGCGCCTCTTGGCGCGGATCGGGCCAGCCCGCCGTTACGTCACCGTAACGGCGGTGCTTGGCTTTCTGACCGCTTTCACCATCCTGGTTCAGGCGCTGCTCGTGGCGCGCATGCTCGCCGTGGTGCTTGCCCCGTCGGCCCTGGCCAAGGATGGTTTGGGCCCGCTTGGCCGGATTGTGCCGGTCGATGCACGCGACCTGGCTAAGGGGCTTCCCTTGCTTGCGGCCGTCGTCTTGGCCCGCGTCGTGATCGTGTGGGTCCAGGAGCGGCTCGCGCACCGTGCGGGCACCAGGGTGATCTCTGAGCTGCGCGAGGCGGTCGTCGACCACGCCGCATCGATGGGGCCCAGGTGGCTCGCCACAGGCAAGGGCACCGAGGTGGTCACGACGGTCACGCGCGGCCTCGACGGCCTGCTCCCCTACTTCGTGCGCTACCTTCCGCAATTGATGCTCGCGGCGACGGTGACGCCGCTCATGCTCGTCGTCGTGCTCGGTCTTGACTGGATCTCCGCCCTCATTGCCGCGCTCACCCTGCCCCTCGTTCCGCTGTTCATGATCCTGGTGGGCCTGGTCACCAGGGATCACTCGCAGAAGCACCTGGAGGCCATGGAACGGCTCGGCGCGCGCACCCTCGACCTCATCTCGGGCGTGCCAACGCTGCGCGCCTTGGGCCGGGAGCGCGGCCCCGCAACCCGGGTTCGCGACCTTGGCAACGCGGCGCGCAAGGCGACCATGGGGTCCCTCCGCATCGCCTTCATGTCCGGATTTGTGCTCGAGCTGCTCACCACGCTGTCGGTCGCCATCGTCGCCGTGACTCTCGGCTTCCGCCTGATCGACGGGAACGTGTCGATCGAGACCGCGCTCGCGGTCCTCATCCTCGCCCCGGAGGTCTACTTGCCGCTGCGGAACGTGGGCACCCACTTCCACGCCTCGGCCGATGGTATGGCGGCGGCCGATGGCGCCTTGAGCCTCCTCGAACAGGAACCTGTCCGCGTGGGCACTCCCGGAGGGCTTTCCGTATCCCTCGAGGCGCTCCCCTTGGTCGTCGATTCCATGTCGGTTGCTACCCCCGACGGCTCGCGCCTTGCACCTTCCGGCCTGACGTTCACGGCGGCACCAGGATCACTCACTGTGCTGCGTGGGCCCAATGGCGAGGGCAAGTCCACGGCCCTGCTCGCCATTGCCGGACTCCTCCCTCCGGACTCGGGGAGCGTGCTCGCGGGTCACGGTGACACCGCCCGCGATCTCGCCGATGCGGACGCCGACGCTTGGACAGCTCAGTGTGCCTGGGTGCCCCAACGCCCGGAACTGGGTATCGAGGGGCGGTCACTCAGCCTCGGCCAACGTCAGCTGCTTGCCTATGACCACGCGCTCACCTCGGGGCGTTCCGTGTTCCTGCTCGATGAACCCACCGCACACCTCGACGGCGCCGCACGCGAGCGGCTCATCGCCCGCCTCGCGACAGCGGCCCGCGCGGGCGTCACCGTCATCGCGGCCACTCATGATCCGCTCCTGATCGCGGCCGCCGACCTCGTCGTCGATGTTCGCGCCACACGCACCGCCGTCGCGCCGGGAGCATCGTCATGAACACGGCCCCACACGCGGCCCGCGGCGCCAAGCGAGACGGGTCCGCAGCATCGACCGCAGTGCCGACCGCAGCGTCGGCCGCACCGCCTCGGCTGAACGTCAGGAGCCTGCTGCGCGAGGCAGAGGTCCGACCGCTACGGATCGCAACGTCGGTCGGCGCCGGAACGATGGCGCTCGGCTCGGCAATCGGATTGGCTGCCGTGGCGGCGTGGCTCATCGCCGAGGCGGCCCAGATGCCCTCCCCCGCCGCGCTGGCTGTCGCGGCCGTCTCGGTGCGCTTCTTCGGCATCGCGAGGGGCGTGTTCCGCTACCTTGAGCGCCTCGCCAGCCATGAGACGGCGCTGAGCGGAGTCGTCGCGCTCAGGACGCGCACCTACGACAGGGTCGCGCAATCCGACGCCTCACGCGTTCTGAGCCTCAAACGCGGCGACATCGTGGCGCGCATGGGCGGCGACATCGACGCGATGGGCGATGCGGTGGTGCGCTCAATCGTCCCCTTGGGGGTGGCGGCAACGGTCAGCCTGATCGCCGTGGCGATCACGACCGCGTGCCTCCCCCTCGCGGGCCTCGCGCTCGCCTTGTGTCTAGCCGCCGCCGCGGTGCTCGGCGGTGCGCTCACGTGGCGCTCGGCGAAGCTTGCGGCCGAGGCCGGCACGGTGGCCGCCGCTCGAGTCTCCACAGCGACGCTGGAGGCTATCGAAGGCGCGATCGAAAACAGGGTGTGGGGCAGACGCGACGACGCCCTTGCCGAGCTCCGCGCGGCGGACCGCGATGCCGAAGACGCCTCCGAGCTCGCGGCACGACCCGCCGCATGGGCCGCGGCCGTCATCCAGGCGTCCCAAGGTGTTGCGCTCGTTGTCGCACTGTGGCTCGCGGTCACCGCCGCGCACCACGCGGGCCTGCCGCCTACCACCGCAGCCATTGTTGCGCTCTTGCCCCTGAGTGCGTTCGAGGCGGTCAGCGCGGTGCCAGGGGCTGTGGTTCAAGCGTTCCGCTCGGCCGCCGCCGCGCGCAGGGTGCTTGCGATCACGCCCGAGGGCGAGAGCGGCCAAGTCAATGGTGACGAGGGCAAGAGCGCCGACGACGGCGAGCACGCCCGCGAAGAGGCCGCGTCAGCGCCCGCAATGGCCGCCCCTGCGACCGATGACCTCACCCTTGCCCTCAACGGTCTCAGCGCGGCATGGCCCGCAATGAGGCCCACGAGGCCGGTGACGACAACCCTGCGGCCCGGGGGCGCGCTAGGAATCGTCGGTCGCTCGGGCATCGGCAAGACGACGTTGTTGCTGACCATCGCCGGGGTGCTGCGCCCCGCGGCGGGTTCTGTAACGGTCGGCGGTGCACCCGTCACGGCAGCGACACTGGGACACACGATCGCGATCACCCCCGAGGACGCGCACGTCTTCGGCACCACCATCCTGGAAAACCTGCGTGTCGCCCGGGGCGACGTCACGCCGGAACAGGCCGCCGATGCTCTCCGTGCGGTGGGGTTGGAACCATGGCTCGCGTCTCAGCCACCAGGTCTCGACACGATCCTCGGCGCGGGAGCGCTCACCGTGTCTGGCGGGGAACGGCGTCGACTTCTGCTTGCTCGGGCGCTTCTCAGCCCCGCGCCCTTGCACCTCATCGATGAGCCCGCCGAGCATCTCGACGCCGATGGGATCGACGCTTTGCGTTCCCTCGTTCTGGCCATGAAGGCCGCAGGAAGGTCCGTCGTGATCGTCACTCATGACCTCGGGATTCTTGACGTCGTTGATGAGGTGGTTAGTCTCGATGTCGACTAGACCTCTCGGCGGAAGGGATGGACCCATGTCCGACAAAGTGACAGAGGCGATCCTCGCTCTCAATCGCCAGCTCGACCTGCCGTCGGTGATCAACAAGATGCTCGACGCCGCCATGGAGACCACCGGTGCGCCCATGGCGGCGATCAATGTGCTCGACGACAACGGCATTTCGATCGACTTCCACTACCGAGGCGTCGACCCGGCCATCATGAAGATGCTGGGGAGGGGACCCAACGCCGTGGGAACCCTCTCGCAGATCCCCTTCGAGGGCGCGCTGGTAATCGATGAGCTCACCGAGCACCCCGCCTTCAGCGGGCTGCCAAAGGGGCACCCGAAAATGGGGTCGTTCCTGGGCTGTGCTCTCCGCGCGCGCGGCGCGGCGTTTGGCAACCTGTACCTTGCGTCCAAGCCGGGCGGCTTCACCAAGGTTGACGAGGAAACCGTGGCCGCCCTCGCCGCCGCCGTATCCGTAGCCATCGACAACGCGCAGCTCTTCGAGGAGTCTCTCGAACGCGAGAATTGGTTGGCCGCGTCCCAGGCGATCACCACCGCCCTGCTCGCCAATCCAGGAGATGAGACCGCCATCGCCCGCATCGTCGCGTCGGCTCGGGATCTTTCCGGTGCCGCCGCCGCGGCGCTCGTCCTCCCCGGTCTCGGCGACGAATGGATCATGGAGTTCACCGACGGCACCAACGCGGAGGAACTACTGGGCCTCGTCCTGCCTTCCGACGGGTTCGCGATGTCGGTCATCAGGGCTGGCACGGGAACCATCTCGAATCAGCCTCCAGGGACCACCATCCTGGAGCCCGTGCGCGGATTCGGCCCGACGCTTTATGCGCCGTTGCTCGCGGGCGCGCGCACCCTTGGCCTGCTGATGCTGTGGAGGGAAAAGGCGAATCGCAACTTTGACGACCACGACCTCGCGACGGCCCAGCGCTTTTCGAACCAGGCCGCGCTGGCTCTGCAATTCGCGGAGCTCGCGCACGTGCGCAACGTGTCCAACCTGCTTGAGGAGCGCGAACGCATCGCCGACGACCTTCATGACTTCGTGTCTCAAGAGCTGTTTGCGACCGCGATGCAAATCGAGACGATCTCCGATGACGTTCCTCCGGCGGAACGCGACCGCCTGCTCGCCACCCTCGAACACGTCAAGCGCGCTCAACGCGAGGTGCGCGGCGTGATGGGTCAGCTCCAGGGAGATCGGACGTCCGAACCGCTGGGCGAGAGGGTGCGGCGCGAACTCGTGCTCGCTCAAGAGTCGCTCGGGTTTGTCGCATCGCTCACGGTGGACGACTGGGCGGCGGCATCCGCCGCAGTGGAACAGGACCCGACGCTCTCGGACGACATCATCGCGGTCGTGAGGGAGTCGCTGTCAAACACCGCGCGTCACGCGGACGCGACGTCGGCCTCGCTGTCTATCTCTGCCAAGGACGGCAGGCTCTCTGTCACGATCATGGACGACGGCATCGGCCCTTCGGGCGCGTTCTCGCGTCACTCCGGAACGTCGAACCTCGCCAATAGGGCGCTCCGGCGAAGGGGATCCTTCTCGCTCGAGCCCATCAACGAGGACGCGGAACGGCCAGGTACCCGCGCGGTATGGAACGTGGCCGCAGCGACCTAGCCGCGGAAGGATGCCGCGTGGCGGCGGGTGGCCCATGCGACGACCTGCGTGCGGCGCTGGAGTCCCATCTTGGACAGAACACTCGTGACGTGGTTCTTGACGGTCTTTTCGGCGATGCCGAGCTCGTCGCCGATCTCACGGTTGGCAAGGCCCTGGCCGACGAGTTCGACGACGCGGCGCTCCATGGGAGTCAGCCTGCCAAGGACTTCGTCGTCACGCACGCGAATGTGCTGACCGTGTTCCTTGCCGGTCGCGGCCAAACGAACGGCCTCGACGACCTGCTGGGAGCCGGCGGTCTTGGGAAGGAACATGTCGGCGCCCGCGGTGCGAGCGGCGGAGCGTGCCTCGTCGTCGTCGTAGCTCGTAAGCACGACGATGTGGGCATCGGGCAGCGTCCGGCGCACGTGAGCGATGAGCTCGAGTCCGGTGCCGTCGGGGAGGCGAAGGTCGGAGAGAACGACGTCGGGGCGCACGGCATCGGCGCGACGCACTGCCTGCGCGACGGTGCCTGCCTCGGCGACAACCTCGATGCCATCGGCACGGTCAAGGATGTCGCAGATGCCGCGGCGTACTACCTCGTGGTCATCCAGCACCAAAACTCTGACGTTATTCATGGCAATAGGCTAACCCGAGGTCCCGGCCTTGCTCAGGGCCAAGGTCCCGGGTCCCATGACGTGTTGCGCGGGTTAGCGGGCCTTCTGGAGTTGACGAGTAGGTCGCACGTCCGGTGGTCCTAGTCCCGGTCCGGCCCGGGATTTTCGACCCACTGACACCGCGGGCACCAATGGCTCGAGCGACCGCCAATCGTGGCCTTGATGATCAGCGTTCCGCACCGCGAGCACGGCTCCCCGCCACGGCCGTACGCGGCGAGATCCCTCGAAAAGTAGCCGGACTCGCCATTGACATTGACGTAGAGCGCATCGAAGCTCGTGCCGCCTTGAGCGAGCGCCCGCGACATCACCTCCCGCGCCGACGCGAGGAGGCGCGAGGCCTCCGCACGAGTGAGAGATTCTGCCGTGCGCAACGGATGGATGGCCGCCAGCCACAACGCCTCATCCGCGTAGATATTGCCGATGCCGCTGACGGCCCGCTGGTCGAGAAGGACGTTCTTGATCGCTCGAGTGCCCTTGCGCAGGGCGGCCTCGGCGAGCGCGTCGTCCGCGACCGGATCGAGGGCATCCCGCGCGATGTGCGCCACGCTGCGCGGGAGCAAGGGCGCCGGGCTTCCCTGACCTCCTGGTAGGCCGTCGGCGGTGGGCACCAGGGGCTCGACGTGGAGGTACCCAAAAGTGCGTTGATCGAGAAAGTCGAGCGTCAGTGGGCCGCGCGGTGTGGAGAGCGTCAGGCGCGCCCTGCAGTGCGAATGCGGAGCGGGCGGTTCGCCCTCGAAGGAGCGGAATTGCCCCGACATCCCCAGATGGGCGCTGAGGGCGTTCACGGGGGGACCCTCGCAATCATCGAGCAACAGCCACAGGAACTTCCCTCGTCTCACCACGGCCTCCACACGTGCGTCGGCGAGTGCCAACGAGAACTCGGGCGCTCCTCCGCCGTGAAGGCGCACACACGAGTCCCTGTAGACGGTCACGGCTTGGATCATGGCGCCGGTCACGAGGGGCTCAAGGCCAGCTCGCACCGTCTCTACCTCGGGAAGTTCAGGCAATGGCCCGTTCCGTTGCTAGGGCGCCGCGAGTGCGGAGAGTGCCGCGTGCGCCGCCTCGGCGGCCTCTTGCTCGGCCACCTTCTTGGCCGAGCCCGTTCCGATGCCGCGCGCGATGCCATCCACCACGACGGTCGCGGTGAAGACGCGCGCGTGGTCGGGGCCGATGCCGTCCACCTCGTAGACGGGCGGCGAGAAGCCAAGGGACGAGCACACCTCTTGAAGCGACGTCTTCCAGTCGAGCGCGTCGCCGAGAGTCGCGGAGCGTACGAGCGAGGGGCCCACGAGCTTGAGGATGACCTCGGTCGCCACGTCGACGCCGTGGGCGAGGTAGATCGCGCCGAAGAGGGCCTCGAGAGTGTCGCAAAGGATCGAGTCCTTGTCGGAGCCTCCCGTCGAGATCTCGCCCTTGCCAAGCAAGACGTACGCGCCAAGGCCCAGGTCCCGAGCAACGATCGCGAGAGCGCGCTGCGAGACGCAAGACGCTCGCATCTTGGCGAGGTCGCCCTCGGCGAGATCGGGATGGTCGCGATAGAGACGATCCGTGACCACGATCCCAAGAACGGAGTCGCCAAGAAACTCGAGGCGCTCGTTCGTTGGCAGCCCACCGTTTTCGTACGCGAAAGAGCGGTGAGTGAGCGCAAGCACCAGCATTTCTGGGTCGACTGCAACACCAAGGCGGCCCGTAAGGACCGCAACGGCGTCGATGCCCGGCGCGCTCACGAGGTGCGGCTCACAAGAGGCGAGAAGGCCGCTTAGGCCTCGCGCTCGGTGCGCACCGCTGCCGCGAACTGACGGCCGTTGTAGGCACCACAGGTCGGGCATGCCACGTGCTGCAACTTGTCAGCCTTGCAGGTGGGGCACGTCGTGAGGTCGGCAGCGGTCGTCTTCCACTGCGAACGACGCGAGCGGGTGTTGCTGCGCGACATCTTGCGCTTAGGAACGGCCACGGCTAACTCTCTTCCTTGTCGGACGGCACGAGGTCGTCCTTCACACTTGCTAGTAACGACCAACGAGGGTCGAGTATCTCATGCGCGTGACCCGCATTGTCTGCAAGCCTCACGCCACATTGATCGCACAGTCCCGGACAATCCGGATCGCACAAAGGAGTGAACGGGAGCGTGGTCACCACCGCGTCCGTCACAACACCTTCGAGATCGAGGCTATCGCCATCGAAATCGTAGACGTCTTCCTGCACGTCACCCGCACTGTAGCCCGCATCGGGGTAGAGGAACAGTCCCTGCAAAGGCACCTCAACATCAAGCGAGATGTCCTCCAAACAGCGACCGCACTCCCCCTCCGCAAC
Source organism: Demequina lutea (assembly GCF_013409005.1). Classification (NCBI taxonomy): domain Bacteria; kingdom Bacillati; phylum Actinomycetota; class Actinomycetes; order Micrococcales; family Demequinaceae; genus Demequina; species Demequina lutea. The sequence goes on along the minus strand of NZ_JACBZO010000001.1, from coordinate 1,074,983 downwards.
CGCGGTGAAGGTGCCGTTGACCCAGATCCCATCGGTGACCACCTCGCACTGCACGTGCAACGAGGCGTTCGAACCCTGTGGAACCCCAATCAATTCAGTGCCGAGGCGCTCCGGAATCGCAAAGTCATGGTCGTACTCGCGATGAGTACCAGGACGACGCACGATGTCCCGCAGAGAAATGCGGAACGGCGATGCGTTGAACGGAGTGTGTGCCACACGCTCCTCCATGTCTTGACGGTCCGGGGACCTCGGCCCAGTTTTGATCGGCGGGCCAGCGGACCATCCTACGGGATAAACCGCGGTGAACTCAAGCCGTGGCGCTGTTGTCGGCCGCCGATGCGCAAGGCATCGTGCCGTCTGGCCCCCAGCCAGCCTACTTCCGCACGCGCAGCGCCGCGAGAACCGCGCTCTCGACCCCTGGCGGAACGTATGCGGACACGTCGCCACCGTGACGGGCGACGTCGCGCACAAGGGACGACGCGATGTGGGAAAGGGCGCTGTCTCCCGTAATGAAGACGGTCTCGATGCCGGTGAGGGAACGGTTCATGAGCGCCATCGGTCGCTCGACGTCGTAGTCGGCTCCTCCCCGAAGCCCCTTGACGATCGCGACCGCTCCGCGCGCCTCACAGAAGTCGACGAGCAGGCCATCCACGACCGCAACCTCGATGCCCTCGACGTGGCCGATGGCCGATTGCGCGAGCTCCACCCGCACCCCAAGGTCGAGCAGCGGCGCCTTCTGCGAGTTGTGGGCGACGGCGATGATCACCGTGTCGAAGAGCTGACGCGCCCGCACGGCGATATCGACATGACCCAGGGTGAATGGATCGAAGGAACCCGGAAAGACAACGGTGGCCATAAACCGCAACCTAGCGCACTCGCTCGGCGAAGTGCACCGTCGTCTCGCCGTATGCCTTGGACTGCATCAGCTGCAGGCCCCGCGGCCATTCGGGCAGGCGCTTGCGGGTCGAGACCTCGAGAACGACGGGAACGCCCGGGTCGAGTCGCGGAGCGAGGGCCGCCAAGGCGGCAACTAGGTCGCCGTCCGCGATGTCATACGGCGGATCGAGGAACGCGAGGGTAAACGTCTTGGTGGTGCGCTCAAGGAACGGCAGCACGTGCTCTCGCACCACCGCGGCGCGCGTCCCCAGGCCGAGTTCCTTGATGTTGCCCTCCACGATGCGCACGGCGGGTGTCGCGGACTCGACGAACGTCGCCTCGGCCGCACCCCTGCTGAGCGACTCGAGGCCCAAGGCGCCAGAACCCGCATACAGGTCGAGCACATGAGAGCCGCGAAGCGCGTCGGCGTGGTCGAGCCTCGAGAAGATTGCCTCCCTCACCCTGTCGGTGGTCGGCCGCGTGCCGACCTTGGGCACGGCAAGCTTTCGCCCCCCGAACTCTCCAGCGATGATGCGCGTCATAGCGCTAAGCGTAGAGCCCGGGTGCGCGCTGACCCGCTGCCGCGGGTTGGCGGCCCGCGCGGCGCGGTCGCGTCATGCGAGCGTGCGCCTGGTCCAATCGACGCCTGCCGCCGCAGCGGGCCTGCCAAGGTAGTAACCCTGACCGATGTCGCACCCAAGGTCACGCAATGCCCGCAATTGTCCGGGCCGCTCAACTCCCTCGGCGATGGTCGCGGCTCCGAGCGACGAGGCCATGCTCACGATCGCGCTCACGATCGCGTGGGCCGTCTCGTCGACATCCACTGCGGCCACGAATGAAAGGTCGATCTTGACAATGTCGATGGGAAAACCCCCGAGATACGCGAGCGACGATTCGCCGGTACCAAAGTCGTCGAGCGCGACGAGGACGCCCATCTCGCGTGCCGCGCTGAGCACCAGGAGGGCCTCGTCGGTGCGAGCGATGATCGCCGTCTCTGTCACTTCGATGCAGAGCCGATAGCCACTCTCGGCGGCGCCAGCGGCCAGTCGGGTGAGGTCGACGAGGAACGCGGGCTTGCACAGCTCGACGGCCGAGACGTTGATGCTCATCGTGAGCCCCGCGCCGTGCTGGGTCGCCCACTCGCCGAACTGCGCAGCGGACTGCCGGAAGACAGCGCGGCTCACGGCCGCGATGGCGCCGGTGTGTTCGGCCGCGGGGATAAAGACGTCGGGAGCCATGGGTCTTCCGCGGAGGCTCTTCCAGCGACACAGCGCCTCGACCCCAAGAACCCGACCGTCAGTCAGGTCAATGAACGGTTGGTAGTGCACGCGGATGCGACGTTGCCTGACCGCCGCCCTGAGCGCCTGCCCCAACCAGGCGTCGCGCGCAATCACGGCGAACGGCCTCGAAATTTGGCTCGCGAGCCATGCCGTCACAAACCCCACTAGGACGAACACGAGGAGGCGCAAACCCCAATCTCGGAACCCCTGGTGGCCAGACGGCGCGTTCGACGAGGGCATCCACGGGCCCACGGCCAGTCCCGCAACCACGGCCATGACGAGGGCCCCAAGGCGGCCGTGCCTCACCGCGACATACAGGATGGGGACGTAGAGGAGCTGAGTGAGAGGGTTCGGCGCCCCACCCGCAGCCGCCACGGCTGCGGTCACCAGGCCCGTTGCAACGAGGACGAGGATGACGCTCGCCGCGAATCCAGCCCGTGCCCAACTGCGGCCCGCGTCGGTCGCTTCCGTCCCGTCAAGCCACGCGCCCGGTGCTGACCCGCGGGCGCGAACGAGCCTGCGGAGCACGGTCACGATGGGCCCGTAAGGTGCCTGGTGGCTCGCGCCAGACACGTTCTTGCCCCCGGCGTGTGGAGAGCGACTTTGGGCTCTATGTGCCGGTTCGGCCACGGTGTGAGGCTATCCATGATGTGCCGATCGAAGGGTGCTGGAGATCTGTAGTCGAAGCGACACGCGTGGCGCGGGGCCCCCTTGAGCAAAAACGGCCCCCGAAGGGGTCTCCCTATGTTGTGGAGTCTTGGACTAACAAAATCCCATTTGTTATCGAACAGGGCCAATTCCCTGAGCAATAGCCAATCCACTCATAGTGACTCGCGTTTCATACCATGTCAATATGTTGCGGAGTGGCAACAAACCCCGAGTCGCCGTCGACCGCCTCGCCCACACGTTCTGGTGCATCAACCCGAACTCTGGCGACACGGGCGACACGGGCGGCGCGCGGCACCAGCAGGGTCATGCCAAGGTGCGGACAGCCCAATTGACGTCGGCGGCCTCGGCCGGGCGACCGAGGAAGTAGCCCTGGCCGATGTCACAACCGAGTTCCTTGAGCACGCGCAATTGGCTTGGCCTCTCGATGCCCTCGGCGATGGTCGTCGCGCCAAGCGCAGACGCGATGCGCACCACCGCGTTCACGAGCGCACGAGAAGTCGGGTCGGTGTCGACGGTGGCGACGAATGACTGGTCGATCTTGATGATGTCGATGGGAAGACCCGCCAGATATGCCAAGGACGAGTGGCCTGTGCCGAAGTCGTCCAGAGCGATCAGCGCTCCCATTTCTCGCAGGGCGCTCAGCGTCACCAGGGCCCCATGTGGATCCGAAATGATCGCGGTTTCCGTGATCTCAACACACAAGGTGTAGCGACGTAGCTTGGCTTCACCCACGAGGGCCTTCAGACCGTCGAGAAAGTCCGGGTGGCTCAGTTCCAAGGGCGAAACATTGACGCTCATCGTCATGCCGTCGCCGTGGTCGTTCGCCCACTGCTCGGACTGCTCGGTCGCGATGCGCAGCACCTCGCGGCCCACCATCGAGATGGCGCCGGTGCGTTCGGCGGCCGGAATGAAAACGTCCGGAGCCACGGGCCGTTGGCGGCTATCGTTCCAGCGACACAGCGCCTCGACGCCGATGACGCGGCCGTCGGCAAGGTCGACCAACGGTTGATAGTGGACTCGAAGCCGCCGATGCCTTACAGCCGCCCTCAGTCCCCGACCGAGCACCATGTCACGAATGAGCAGTTCCAGAGGCTGGGGACGCTGGTGTGCCAGCCACGAGGCGACCAAGGCAACCACCACAAAGAGCGCAAGGCGCACACCCCAGTCGAGGACGTTCTCATTTCCCGTCGCGGTCTTGGGCGCGGGCATCCAAACTCCGACAACCAGGCCCGACGCGATCGCTGCCGACAGGCCGCCCTTCCAACCGTGACGCGCGGCTGCGTAGAGAATCGGAATGTAGTACAGGTGCGCCAACGGGTTGGGCACCCCCCCAGTGACGAGGACGGCCAAGCTCGCGAGAGCGATGAGCACCAGGATGATTCCGCAACTCACCGCCAGTCCAAAGCGGGCGCCCTTGTTGCCCATCCGTGCAAGGTCGACTCCCCTGCGAGACGCGCCTGGTAGCGCCGCCACGGCAAGGAGGTTCCTTCGCAGGGCCGTCAAAGCGATCCCTTGCGTTCCTGAGTGACACGCAAGAGTGCGGGAAGGACCTCGTGTGGGGCAAGCGCAGCCATGCTGCACCGAGCCCCGCTAAGCACGCCGCGGCAACCGTCCATACTGTTTCTATCGAACGGCACTTGAGCGTTGTGAGTAAGTACGACAAGCGTTTCGGCCGGTCGACGCGAGATGTGGCGCGCTTTCTGCCGAGGCGGATTACGTTCTCTCGAGGAATTCCTCGCGCTCGCCGAGCCACATCGCGATGGCGTCCGCGAGCGCGGGCGAGGAGGCCAAGGTGGGGTCGGAATCGATCAGCGACCGCGCATCGTCTCGGGCCACCGCGAGGAGGTCCGCATCGCGCACCACGCGCAGCAGCCTCAGCGAGTTGCGCCCTCCCGATTGGGCGGCACCGAGCACGTCGCCCTCGCGACGCAACTCCAGGTCCTTCTCGGCAAGGGCGAAGCCATCGCTCGTTTCGGCCACCGCGGTGAGCCTCTCGTAAGACAGGGTTCCGTCCTCGGCGTGGCTCACGAGCAGGCACAAGCCAGGCTTGGTGCTGCGCCCCACGCGTCCCCTGAGTTGGTGCAGTTGCGACAATCCAAAGTGCTCGGCATCGAGGACCACCATGACGGTCGCCTCGGGCACGTCGACACCCACCTCGATCACGGTGGTGGATACGAGCACCGGCGTGCGGCCGTGAGCGAAGGCCTCCATCGCGGCATCCTTTTCGTCCCCGCTCAGCCTGCCGTGCATCACGCCGACGGCAATTCCGGCGAGCGCGGGCAGGCCACGAAGGCGCTCGGCGACCTCGGAGACGGCCTCCAGTGGGCGCTTGGTCGGCTTTGCACCCAGGGTGTCCGCCACGTCGGGAGCGGGCTCCTCGCCCGACGCAGGGTCGTCGCTGGCAGGGTCGTCGCTGGCAGGGTCGTCGCCCGCGTCGTCCTCGGGAACGTCGCCGTCGATGCGCGGGCACACGACGTACGCCCGCCCCCCTGCGTCAACCTCCTCGCGGACCCTGTCCCAGATCCGCGTCATCCACGCCGCGTTGTCGGCGGGCACCACGTGGGTGACCGTGTCGGCCCTTCCCGCGGGCCTCTCGGTGAGTTGGGACGTCTCGAGGTCCCCAAAGACGGTCATCGCGACCGTGCGGGGAATCGGCGTCGCGGTCATCACGAGGGTGTGCGGCACCCGCTCACCGCGAGTCCTCAGGGCATCGCGCTGCTCCACACCAAAGCGGTGCTGCTCGTCGACTACGACGAGCCCCAGCTCGGCAAACTGGACGGTCTCGCTCAGCAGCGCGTGGGTGCCGACGACGATTCCGGCACCGCCCGATGCGGCCTCGCCGAGCGCCTTCCTGCGTGCAAGCGACCCCTGCGAGCCGGTGAGCAGCGTGACCCTCGTCGCGACATCGGCGCCACCCAGCATCCCGCCTTGTGCGAGCGGGCCAAGGAGGTCCCGCAGCGTGCGCTCGTGCTGTGCGGCAAGCACCTCCGTGGGCGCGAGGAGCGCGGCCTGGCCGCCAGCGTCGACCACCCTGAGCATCGCCCTGAGCGCCACGATCGTCTTTCCAGCGCCCACATCACCCTGGAGCAACCGCAACATCGGGGTCTCGCGAGCGAGGTCGACGGCGATCTCCTCCCCCACTCGCAACTGGCCCGCGGTGAGGGGGAAGGGCAGTCGCGTGTCGAAGGCATCGAGCAGCCGTCCGGCCACCCCCACCCGCGATGTCGCCGCATGGGACTGCCTGTCCGCCCTGCGACGAGCAAGGGCGGTCTGCAGCACGAGCGCCTCTTCGTAGCGAAGGCGATGCGTTGCGGCGTCAATCGCGGCTTGGTCGGTGGGAACGTGAACGCCCCTCAGCGCCTCAAGAAGCGTGGGCAACCCGTGAGCCAGCCGCAGGGATTCCGGGATCGGATCTGGAACGTCGGCCTCGGTGAGCGGGTCGAGCACGGTGCGGACGGAGCGCCCGATGCGCCACGTGGGAACCGCTGCAGCCGCGGGGTAGATCGGAATGGGGCGCGAGGCCTCGATCGTCGCCTCGTCGGCGTCTGCGGCATCGACTCCCACGATCAGGTAGTCGGGGTGCACCAGCTGACGCTTGCCCTTGTAAGAACCGACGGTCCCCGTGAACAGGCCCACCCTGCCGGGGCGGAGCTTGTCCTCGTGCATGCGGAGCACCCCGGCGCGCTTTGCGAAAAACGTCAGGGAGAGGCTTTGGCGGCCGTCGGTCACGAGGACCTCGAGCATCGCGCCTCCCCGGGAGCGCATTTGCCGAATCGTTGCGGTGCGGACCTCGGCCATGACCGTGACATGCTCGCCGTCCCGCAACGCGGCCATGTCCGTCAACTCGCCCGGAGCCGAGTGGCGACGCGGATAGTGCCTCACGAGGTCCTCGACGGTCTCGAGTCCCAACTTGTGAAGGGCGCCCGAGGTGCGGGTCCCTAGAACTTTGGCCAGCGACTGACCAAGCGCACCAGTCATGACCTCTCGACGCCGATCAGGACGTCAGGACTTCCATGTCCCCCCTGGTAAATAGCGATATCCGCCGAGGGGCACACGGTCGCTGCGCGTCGCCTGACAACGTCGAGAACCCCGGGAGGGGCATCGTTGCCAAGAACGAGGGTGATCACCTCGACATCGGCGCGCAGGAGCCGGGCAACGTCATCGACAAGCGTGGCGGATGTTGACGACGCGACGTCGCATCGCGCCACGGCAGATCTCATCACCGCCTCGAGTGGCTCTCCAGGCGTCACGGTCGCGCCGGCCGCGACGGCCGCAATCACTTGAGCCTCGTGCTCGGCGGGCAACACCGTCACTCCCACCCCCGACCGATGATTGGCGAGTCCGACTGCGGCGGCACGAAGTTGCGGGTTCCCCGCCGCGATCACGACACCCCTTCCGGTCGCGTCGCGCACGGCCCTACGCAATTCTCGCCTCTTGAGGCGTGCCGGATCGGGGACCACCAGCACGATCGCTCCAGCGTCCGCGAGCGGGGCCGCAAGACCCGGGCTCGATGTGAGCGCGACGACGCCCGTCGCGGCCCTGTCGTGGTCGCGCGAGCCTTCACGGGCATCGCCCAACGAGAGGGAGCTGACCAGGATTTGCCTGGCGTTCCGCTCGATGCCCGCCGTGACGGCGTCGTCTGGCCGGTTCGTGTGAACGTGGGCGTTAACCAGTCCGTGGGCCCCAGTGACGGCGACCGAGTCGCCCAAGTCGGCCAGAGCGGCCGTGAGTTCAGTGAGTGCGCTGCCGCGCGGTGAGCCCTTGACTGGCCGCCTCTGCTCATCCTTAGCGCCGGGGGAACGATCCTCAAGCCTCGCTACGAACATCACTTCATACGCGCCGCCGACGTCCAACTGCTCGTGGTGGACGGGAACGGCGACCACGCCAGCCCCTGTCGAGGCGAGTTCCCACTCGACATAGGCGATCCCCGCGAGCGCGCCTGAGCCGGCAAGCGTCTCGGCCAGCATCTCGAGCTGTAACACCAGACCGGCCGCCCCCGCATCGACCACTCCCGCCTTGCGAGCCGCGGGAAGGTCATCGAGCGTGGCGCGCAGTGCCGAACGAGCGGCGACGACCGCCGCCACGATCACGTCGTTGCGTCCGCCCTTGGCCGCAGCCGCGTCCGCCGCACCGAGCGACGCCGCTTGGGCCACGGACAGCATCGTGCCCTCGACGGGAGCACCGACGGCGGCGTAGGCGGCGTCGGCGGCACTTTGAAGCGCCGACGCGATGGCCGCCGGCTTGGCATCGGTCAGGCCTCCAGCGCTATCGATGGCGGTGAGAAAGGCACTCAGGTATTGCGACACGATGACCCCGGAATTGCCGCGCGCTCCCACCAAAGCCCCACGAGCGAAGGCAGCCACGACCTCACGGTGACTTGCCGTCTGCGGCAACTTGGCCACCGCCCTGTTGCCCTCTTGGAGCGTGAGGTACATATTGGTACCGGTGTCAGCATCGGGCACCGGGAAGACGTTGATCGCGTCGAGCCGCTTCCTCGCACGTTTCACGGCCTGAGCGCCGGAAGCGAGCCAGCGCCGCAGGTCTCGCGATTCGGCGTCGGCCATGAGTCTCCTGTGTTCGCGGCGTACACCCGTGCGGCGCTCGCCTGATTGGCATTCTTGGTTCTAGTCAGATACCCTAATGCGGTTGTCCGGACGCGGACAGGAATCGTGGCGCGACCCCTCAAGGTAACGCGCGCATCAACTCAAGGAGATCTATCGTGGCAGCCAACTGCGACGTTTGCGGCAAGCACCCGTCTTTCGGTAACTCAATCTCGCACTCGCACCGCCGCACGTCGCGACGCTGGAACCCGAACATCCAGCGCGTCCGCGCGGTGGTTGCCGGCACTCCCAAGCGCCTCAACGTGTGCACCTCGTGCCTCAAGGCCGGCAAGGTCACCAGGCACGCGTAAGTCTTTCGGACTCGGCATCGACCGAGTCCCCCGCCTCACGGGCGTCTTCCTTCGGGAGGGCGTCCGTTTGTGCTTTCGAGGGCCGATGCTGGGCGGGCTCGGGAACAGCCCTAGCGCCCCTCCCACCGCGTCCCGTACCGTCCCGGCGCGTACGAGTCCCATCGTGTGGCCCGGCAGTCAGCCGTTGGTTCTGCGCTGCTTCGTCGCCGTGCCAAGCGCGGCCGGTTGTCGGGCAATCTCCGCCGCAAGATGCGCCTCCAACGCAGCAGCCCACCGACTGACCCTCGCCAGAGCGTCGAGCGCCTCCATCAGGTCGCTATCCGACAATTCCGACGGATCCAGGCGCGCAAGATCACTCACCAGGGCACTCGCCCTCGCAATATCCGCGGCTGCGATTTCCATGTCACGAGTCAATCAGGACGTTTCGAAGTCCACCGAGCAGGAACAACACCCTGTGGATAGCCCGCAACGACCCGACCAGAGGACGACACGGGCCGGGACCCGCACCATCAACGCGGCCGAGACGGCGTCAACCGGTACGGATTGAGCCACCACAGACCCAAACCCGGCGAAATCCGGTACGGATTGAGCCACTACGGCTAGAGAACGAGTGGCTCTCCAGCTTCCCAGGCATCGAACGCGCGAACGGCACGGTCCCGACCCACCTCGATCAGGTCCTTGGCGCGGTGGAAGTCGAGCGTTCCGCACGAGTCGAGCGGCACGTTGACGAGCACATCCGGGGGGTAGCCAGCGAGCCGGTATCGCCTGATCGCCTCTTGCATGAGATTGAGCGAGCGGTCGACGACGTCAAGGGTGTTCATCCGGAGCTCATGATGCTCATCCGGCTTGCCGTCTTCACCGCGACCGAAGGCGGGCACCAAGGCTCGCAACGCCGGCTCGATCACCTGCGGGAAGCTGGGGAACTTGATCTTGGGAAACTTGATCCCCGTGAAGACCTCTTCGCGCCCATGGGCGGTCGTCACCGAAGGGCCCGACAAGTTGACGGCGATCAAGGCATCCGCGTGGACGGAGGCGAGCGGCGCGACGGGAACCGGGTTGAGGAGCCCGCCGTCCGCGAGCACCATGCCGTCCTTGGCCAGCGGAGTGAAGACGGTGGGAATCGCGATCGATGCGCGCATCGCGTCGATCATCGGGCCAGACGTGAACCACACCTCACGCTGAGCCACCAGGTCCACCGCCACGGCCGTATAGGGCATGCGCGCGTCCTCGATCGCCATGTCGCCCAGGTGTTCCTTGACCTTCGACATCACCCTTGACGCACGCAACACGCCCGCGCCGCCCAGGCCCGGATCCATGAGGCGCATCACGTCGCGCCTGCCGAGTCCCACCGCCCAGTCTCGATAACTCTCCATCGCGCCGCCCACATAGAGGCCGCCGACGACAGCGCCCATCGACGTTCCGGACACACCGACTATTTCCCAGCCGCGCGCCTGAATCTCCTCGATGACACCGATGTGCGCGTAGCCTCGCGCGCCTCCCGATCCAAGAGCGAGGGCGATGGTCTTGGGCTTGCCCCTGAGGTTGTTGCTCACGCTTCTTCTTCCATGGGGGTCATCTGCATCCGCCAGCCAACGCTCTGGAAACGGCGCCACTCGACAACGGCCGACGTCGGGGCTGGGGCGTCGCGAAGCCACACCGTCTCATCGGGACCCCATCCCGCGATTGCCGACGCCCGGCCGTCCGACACGTCGATGCGCGTCGTCGCCGCCGCGAGGTAACCGGCGATCGTCAGGTGCACGGCGTCCCAATCCGCGGCCATCGCCTGCCAATCGGGAATCACCCATACGTCACTGTGGCCCACCGAGTGATTCCACAAGACTTCCCTGGTAGCGGTGACGTCGAGCGGATACTCCCTGCACAATCGCGCCCAAGCCACGGCGCCGGTGATCTCGTAGGTCTTCTCAGGAGGCGCGCCAACCGGGGTCGCGTCCGCCGCCATCGGCCCGAACGAGTCCTCTTCGAGGTAGAGCCCCACTGGCCCAAACTCCCTCCACGCAGAGGTCGAGTGCGTGAGATACCCGGGCGGATTCGACCACCATGGGCCTCCATACGATTGGCCCTTCTCGCGACGCTTCACCGCCGCGCGTTCCTCGGCCTCGACCGCCTCTCGCCACGCCGCAAGGGCAGCGGCGGGTGCGGGTATCGGTTCCGACCCCAGGCGGTCGTCCTTCCTGTCGAGTACCCACTGTTCTGGCTGGGCGGGCGCCGCCCAAGCTCTCGCGAACGCCGTCTCCGCGACCCGTTCAGCCAGCGCCGTGAGCGCCGCGCGCACCTCTGCGGATGCGAGGACGGCCTCGTTCCCGTCGGAAGGTTGCCACGGCTTTGCATCGTCGACCGTGCGCCCGAGCGCCTCGACCAACGCTGCCGGGCTGACGCTGGGAAGCGGCGCCGCAACAATCGCCTGGGCCATCTCCGCGGGGACAACCGGCCGACGCATCTCACGCTCGGCGTGAACTCTGTGGCGACCGGTACGCACGCGATCGACGAGCCCTCTCACGCCCGGGGTGACGGACGCACTCATGTAGAGCATCGACGATGCCCCCAAGCCCGCGGCTGAGTCGGCACGCATCCTGAGGGTGCGTATTGCGACATCGTCGAACAGGTGCACCAACAGCCCGCGGCCTCGCGGTCCAGCAAGCAGTACGTCGGGATCGAGGGTCACGATTTCGATCCTACGCTCGCCGCGTCACGCCCCGAAGTGATCCCAGCCGAGCGCCTCAGGAACCGCGCCGTCGACCCGAATTCCCTGGTATCCATCCACAACGTCGCCAACAACGGTCCAGCCGTCCGGCAAGAGGGTCCCCGAGGGGAACGTCGCCAACAGGCAGTGGTCCTCTCCCCCGGTCAGCGCCCACGGCAGGGGGTCAACGCCCAAGGCATCGGCCGCCTCTTGAGCGGCGGGGTGCACAGGCACGGCGGCGCTCTCGATCTCGATCCCGACGTCAGAGGCTCGCGCGATGCGCGAGGCGTCACGCAGCAGACCGTCGGACACGTCCATCATCGCCGTGGCTCCGCGCAGCGCGGCCTCAAGGCCCGCCCCAATGACGGGCCGAGGGCGCCGGAACAGGTCAACAGCATCGAGGTCCAATCCCACACCCGCCGTCAGCAGTGCGAACCCGGCAACGGCCGCACCCAGCGGGCCCGACACGGCCACGACATCCCCGGGAGCGGCGGCGCCGCGAGTGACCACCTCAAGCCCGTGTGTCTCGCCCAAGACCGTCACGGAGATGGCGATCTCCGATGCGCCCGACAGATCGCCGCCCACCACTCCCACTCCGTGGGGCTCGCACGCCTCGCGCAGCCCGTCGGCGAAGCCGAGCACCCAGTCGACCTCGGTGTCGCTTGGTGCCGCGAGCGTCACCTGCAGCGCGGTCGGCACGGCACCCATCGCGTCGATATCGACCAGGTTCTGCATTGCCGCCCGCCAGCCAATGTCGGCGGCGGTCGACCAGTCGGTACGGAAGTGCCTGCCCTCGATGAGGACGTCGGAGGAGACCACCAGGTCGCCGTCGATGGACAGCACCGCGGCGTCATCGCCTGGCCCGAGGAGGGTCGCGTCAGACTCGGGAAGCCTGGGGACGAAGAGGGCGAGAATCGCGTCTTCTCCCAACTCACCGATCGTGGTCACGGGCAAAGCCTACGGGGACTGGAGACCTCTGATCGCGCCGCGCGCGTCACCCACCTCACGAGCCGCAACCCTAGGCTGTTGTCATGCCCTCTCTCGGCCGTACGGCGCGCAGCCTGTCTACCGCCGTGCTCTTCTCTGGCGTCGTACTCGTCAGCGTGTCGGCATGCACCGCGCCCGTCGTGATCAACCCTGCGCCCTACGCGGCCGATCCGCAATGCGCATCCGTCATGCTCGGCATCCCCGAGGTGGTCGGTGGACTGTCGCTCAGGCCCACCTCATCTCAAGCGACGGCCGCCTACGGCACGACCGCGATGATCACCGTGCGCTGCGGGGTCGAGCCTCCCGGTCCCTCTACAGATCGCTGCGTGGCAATCGATACCCCTTCGGCGTCTCAAGACTGGCTCGTGACCGAGACCGACACGTCGTGGATCGCGGTGGCGTTTGGCCGCTCCCCCGCCACCGAGGTCGTCATCCCCAAGATCAGGGCCGACAAGGCGGTGAGCGAGGTGCTGGCGCAACTCAGCCCTGCCGCCTCTCTGGCGAAGCCGAATGGGCTGCAGTGCCTCTAGACGCCTCCCGGCGCTAGCGAAGCCCCAGGGGCCTGTGCAGGGCCGCTTGAAGCAACTCGTCAACCAGGTCGGGGTACGTCAGGCCCGCGGAGGCCCACATGCGCGGGTACATGCTCGTGGGCGTGAAGCCGGGCATGGTGTTGATCTCGTTCACGGTGATGGTGCCGTCTTCCGCATAGAACACGTCGACGCGGGCGATTCCCTCGGCCGACACCGCCGCGAAGGCACGCGCCGCGAGGTCCCTGATGCGCGAGGCATCGGCGACCGGGATCTGCGCGGGGCAATCGAGCCGGACGGCGCCGGCGTCAAAGTATTTCGCCTCAAAGTCGTAGAAGTCGTGGTCTCCGCCGGTGACAATCTCGCCAGGAGGCGAGGTGCGCACGCCGTCGCGCGCACCGAGGACCGCGGTCTCGATCTCGCGTCCCACGATTGCGGACTCGATGAGCACCTTGGGATCGTGCTTCACGGCATCCGCTAGCGCGGCATCCAGCTCGTCCCATGATTCGACGCGGGAGATGCCCATGCTTGAGCCCGCGCGCGCCGGCTTGACGAAAACCGGTAGCCCGAGCGCCTCGATCTGCGCGCGGCGCGACTCGGCGGTCTCGCCGGGGCCAAGCACGACGTCGGGCGCCACGGGAAGCCCCGCGGCCCTGAACGCGGCCTTCATGAATTGCTTATCCATGCCCACGGCCGACGCGAGAACTCCCGCGCCCACATAGCGGACGTCGAGCAGCTCAAGGGCGCCCTGAATGGTTCCGTCCTCGCCCCACGGACCGTGGAGCACAGGGAAGGCCACATCTACGAGGGCCAACGGAGTGACGGTGCCGCCCGTCTCGACGCTCCACTGGCGGTCCCCCGCGACCGCGGGAAGCAAGACGCGCCTCTCCGTGGGCTCGACGTGACGCATCTGACCGTCGCTCAGCGCCCATTCCGCAGGGTTGTCACTCTGGACAGTCCACGAACCATCGCGGCCGATGCCCACGGCAAGGACGTCCCAGCGGTCGCGATCGATCGCGCCAAGCACTCCTCCCGCGGTGGTGCACGAGACCTCATGCTCCGACGACCTGCCACCAAAGAGCACCGCGACGGTGCCGCGCGTCGTCATTCGCCCTCCGCCTTGCGTGGCCTCGCCAAAAGCGCGCCGAGAACCGCCTCTTTGGGCTCACCCGCGTGAAGCATCGCCACGACCGCATCGCAAATGGGAACGTCGACGCCGTGCGCCCTGGCAAGCTCCTGGATTGATTGAGAGGTAGTGACGCCCTCGGCCGTTCCACCCGTGGTCGCAATGGCGTCGACGAGGGAGGAGCCACGACCAATGTGGGCGCCAAGGGTGTGGTTGCGGGATAGCGGAGACGCGCACGTCGCGATCAGATCGCCCATGCCCGCCAGCCCCGAGAAGGTGTCCGGCTTCGCGTCGAGGGCGAGACCGAGTCGAGTAATTTCGGCAAGACCCCTCGTCATGACCGTCGCCGTCGTGTTGTGCCCAAAACCCATTCCGTCTGCGATTCCAACGGCCACGGCGATGATGTTCTTGTACGCACCGCTCAACTCGACGCCCATGACGTCGGTGTTCGTGTAGGGGCGGAAGTAACCGGAAGCCGTGGCGCGGGCGACGACCTCGGCCGTGGCCTCGAACTCGGAAGCGACAACCGTGGCGGTGGGCTGCTTGCGCGCGATTTCTTTGGCCAGGTTGGGCCCGGACACCACGGCGATGCGCGCGGTGTCCACGAGCCACGCCTCGCCAAGAACCTGGCTCATGCGCTGGTGGCTCCCACGCTCGATGCCCTTCATGAGGGACACCACGACCGCATCGGGCGCCAGCGCGCCTGCAAATGGCGACACGATCGAGCGCACGTACTGAGAGGGCAGCGCGACCGCGACGAGTTGCGCGCCGTCGAGCGCCGATGCCGCGTCCACCGTCGCCCGCACGGAGTCGGGGAGGCTGATGCCGGGCAGGAAGCGGGAATTCTGACCCGTCCCGTTGACCTCTTCCGCAACGCCCTCGTCACGCCCCCACAGCGACACCTCGCAACCGGCATCGGCAAGCACTGCCGCGAATGTCGTTCCCCACGCTCCCGAACCGAAGACCGCCGCGCGCATCAGGCCTTGTGCTTTCGCATGTCGTAGCGCTCGGCGGGAGCCTGCTCGCCGCGCATCTCCTCGACCATCACGGTGAGGGTGTCCATGATGCGCTTGCTGGCCTCGCGCAACTTTTCGTTGTCGAGCGGCTTCTCGCGCAGGTCATCGAGGTAGATCGCGGGACCCGCCTTGATCGTCACCATCTTGCGAGGAAAGGGGTGCACGCGCTTGCTGTAGTGGCCGAGCAGTTTGTGGGCGCCCCACTGCGCCACGGGGACCACGGGAACTCCCGTTTCCAGCGCCATGCGCGCGGCGCCCGTGCGTGCCATCATCGGCCACAGGTCGGGGTCCCTCGTCAGCGTCCCCTCAGGGAAGATCGCGATGACGTCGCCCGCGCGCAGCACCTTCATGCCCGTGTCGACCGCGTCCTTCGCCCGCACCGTGCCGCGGTGCACGGGGATCTGGTCCGTCTTGGTCAAAATCCAGCCGATGACCGGCAACGAAAACAGGGGGGACTTGCCCAAGAAGTGCGGGGGGTAGCCGGAGTTGTATAGGAAGTGCGCGAGAGTGAGCGGGTCCGCATACGTCACGTGGTTCGATACGGCGATGAATCCGCCCTCGGCCGGCATGTCGTCCTGCCCGTGCCAGTCCTTGCGAGTGACGCACCATAAGACGCCGCGAATGAGGCCCGCAACGGCGCGGTAGATCAGTGAGCTCGTCGAGCGTAAAGGAATGCGACGCGCCACGATTACGAGCCCTCGACGCGCGCGCCGAGCGCGGTCAGCTTGTTTCGGAAGCCCTCGTAGCCACGATCGATGATGCCGATTCCGGAGACCGTGGAGGTTCCCTCCGCCGTCAGCGCGGCAATAAGGTGCGAGAAGCCGCCGCGCAGGTCGGGGACATCGATGTCGGCGGCCTGCAGTGGGGTCGGCCCGCTGATGACGGCAGAGTGCTTGAAGTTGCGCTGACCAAACCGGCACTTCTTGTCGCCCAGGCACTCCCTGTAGAGCTGGACGTTGGCACCCATCTTGACGAGGGCATCGGTAAAGCCAAAGCGGTTCTCGTACACCGTCTCATGAACGATGCTGAGGCCCTTGGCCTGCGTGAGCGCCACGACGAGAGGCTGCTGCCAGTCCGTCATGAAGCCGGGGTGCACGTCCGTCTGCAGCGCGATCGACCTGAGGTCCTTGCCAGGGTGGAAGAAGCGAATGCCATCGTTCACCACCTCAAACTCGCCGCCGACCTTGCGAAACACGTTGAGGAACATGCCCATGTGACGCTGCTGGGCGCCGTGGACAAAGATGTCGCCCTTCGTCGCGAGCGCGGCGGCCGCCCATGAACCCACCTCGATGCGGTCGGTCAGCGAGCGGTGGTCGTAACCGCGCAGCTCCTTGACGCCCTCGATTGTCAGGGAACGATCGGTGTCCACCGAGATGATCGCGCCCATCTTTTGGAGCGTATCGATGAGGTCCTTGATCTCTGGCTCGACTGCGGCATTGTGAAGGGTGGTCACTCCCTCCGCGAGGACGGCGGTGAGAAGCAACTGCTCGGTGGCGCCCACCGAGGGGTACGGCAACTCGTATTTGATGCCCTTGAGCCCGTTCTTGGCGGTGAGGTACAGGCCGTCGGGCCCCTCGGAAACCGTCGCTCCGAACTTGGTTAGGATGTCGAGGTGGAAATCGATGGGCCTGTCGCCGATGCGGCAACCACCCAGGTCGGGGATGACCGCCTCGCCGAGTCGGTGCAGCAACGGGCCGCACAGGAGGATCGGGATGCGAGAGGAGCCCGCGTGCTCGGCGATCTGGACGGCATCGGCCGACGTCAGGGTGCTCGTGTCCATCGCCAGATCGCCGGACTCGACGTTGTAATCGACCGCGACGCCGTGCAGGCGCAATAGTGCAGACACGACATTGACGTCACGAATCTCAGGAACATTGCGCAGAGTCGAGGGAGTGGAGCCGAGAAGTGCGGCCACCATGGCCTTTGACACGAAGTTCTTGGCGCCTCGAACGGCAATCTCGCCGGTGAGGGGCTTCCCGCCCGTGATGCGGATGTTGTCGCTCATGGCTCTATCGTGCCCTATCCGGGCCCGCTAACCCGTCGCGGGCCTGCGGGAGCGGCGCCAGAACGTGATGCCATCTCTAAACTCACGCTATGACCCCACGCGCAGTGTTCGCAGGACTGGCAACGCTCGACATCGTCCAGCTCGTCGAACGGTTGCCGCACCCCGACGAGAAGGTGGCGGCGCTCGACTTCCTGGTCGCCGCGGGCGGGCCTGCGGCAAACGCCGCAGTGGCGTTCGCTCACTGCGGCGGCGAGGCCCTGCTCGTCACCGCGCTCCCGGCACACACGATGTCCCCGTTGATTGAGCAGGACCTGAACACCCACGGCGTCGACGTGTCGGTGGCGGCCGCCTACGACGGCGCCCCGATTACCGCGTCGATCATGGTGACCCGGGCGACGGGCGAGCGCGCCGTCGTGTCGCCGACGGGCACCGCCACGAACGCCAACCCCGGGCCGACTGCGCTGCCCGACCTCGACGGCGTCGGTGCAAGTCAAGTCGGTGCAAGTCAAGTCGGAGCGGTCATGCTCGACGGCTACTTTCGCGCAATCGGCCTGCCCCTGGCGAGTGCGGCCCGCGAGCGCGGGATCCCCGTGATTCTCGATGCCGGTAGCCACAAGCACTACACCGACGAGGTCGTGGCCGCCGTCGATGTCGCCGTCGTCTCCCAAGACTTTGCCCCGCCTGGCACTGACGGCGCCCCCGGTGCCGTCTTCACCTACCTACGCGGCCTCGGAGTCACGCACGCGGCCATCACCAGGGGCGGGCGCGAGATCCTCTACGTCACGCCGTCGGGCACCGGCTCGGTCCCCGTCGGTCGCGTCGAGGTCGTTGACACCCTGGGCGCGGGCGACTTCTTCCACGGAGCGCTCACGTATCGCATCGCGTCCTTGGGACTAGACGACGCGAGATTCGCCGAGGACCTCGCGTACGCCGCGCGCGTGGCGGGCGAGTCGCTGGGCTCCTTTGGTACGAGGGCTTGGCTCGCGGGCGGCAACCTCGACGACCGTAGCGGCGTCTAGGTCAGTCGCCACTGTCCGCCGGCGTCGCTGAGAAGCCCGTCCGCGCGGGCCGCCGTCTGCTCGATGAGGGCCGCATTAGCCGCGTCGACCCTGTCGGTCCATGCCTCGGCATCGGCCCTCGTCCTGCCGCCCGTCATGTGGCGGTCGACGAGGCGCGGCCGCACCGTGTCCCACGCCGCATCGATGAACCACAGCGCGTCGAGTTGTCCTCGCACGCGAAACCACTCGGGGCCGGGAAGGCCCAGGTAGTTGCCCTCCGTGACCACGACGGCACACGTGGCCGGCACCACGATGCGACCGGGGACTGCCTCGTGGAGCGACCGGTCGTATCCGGGGGCCTCGACCACACCCACACCCTCGCGAAGCCGCGCGAGCAGCGCCGTATAACCCACGGCATCGAAGGTCTCCGGGGCACCCTTGACCTCGGTCAGGCCGCGCCGGTCCAGCTCGGCGTTGCTCAGGTGGAATCCATCCATCGGGATGTACGCCGCGTCGATGGGCGAGGGACCGGAGCCGAGCTGCTCCACCAAGGCGTGGGCCAGCGTCGACTTTCCCGATCCGGGGAGCCCCGCCAGCCCCACGATCACCCGGCCTGGGGCGCGCATGCCGTGTGACGACCGGCTGCGCGCCGCCATGAGGCGAAGAACGCCAGCGGGATCGGACGGACGGTCGACGGAGGCGGGCACCCTCGCATCCTAGGAGGCGTGCGCCAACCACCGTCCGCGTCGCGTCAGGCTCGCGTACCGCCCAAGGTGCGCTCCGAACCCATTCTGGAGTCGAAACGCCGAATCTGTCCCCGCTGAGCATTCCTCAGCCGGCGCGTCTCGCCCCATTTTGGTTCGTAGCGTCGTGTGCGCGGGCTGCGGAGCGGCGGAAGGCGCAGGCGCGCCACCTACCCGTTATGAGGAGTGTGCCAACCACCGTCCGCGTCGCGTCAGGCTCGCGTACCGCCAACCCAGCGTCGCGGCCCTCGCCGCGTTCAGCGCGAGGAACGCGGCCCACAGCCACGCGTTCGCGAAGTGGCCCGTGACGATCGACAGGATCACGATCGGCGCAAAGACGCCGAGCACGCTCAAGGCCATCGACATCAGCATGTCGCGAGCGCGTCCCGTCCCCAGGAACACGCCGTCGAGCATCCATGCCGCGCCCGACACGAGGGGCAGCGCCGCGGCAGCCCACCACGTGTGGCGCGCGGCCTCGGTCACGCCCGGCAGGTTCGTGAGCGCGGCGAGGATCGGGTCTCGCCCCAGCCAGAACACCAGGGTCAGGAGGGTCGCGATCACGCCTCCCGCAATCGACGACGCGGCAAACGCGCGATGGAAGCCGGGCACGTCACTCGCGCCGATACGCTCGGCGCTCATCGACTCGGCCGCCGTCGCGTAACCATCGAGGGCGTAGGACGCGAGGTACATCATTTGCAGCAGTATCGCGTTCGCGGCGAGCACGTCATCGCCGAAGCGGGAGCCCATCGACGCCACGACTGTGATCGCTCCCACGAGCAGCGCGGAGCGGGCCACCAGGCTCGAGTTCATGACCAGGAGTGCGCGCCAACCCGTGCGCAGGTGCCGGCCGCGCCAGTGCAGCAACTGAGCCCAGCGCTCGGGTCCTAGCGCGCGCCGCAGGAGCAGGACCGCCAGGGCCGCGCCCAGCCATTCGGCGCCGAAGGTCGCCCACGCCGCTCCCCTGGCTCCCTCGCCAAGAACGCCGACGGCGACGAGGTCTCCCACCACATTCGCTCCCGCGACGGTCGCCGCGATGTACAACGGCGTGCGCGTGTCTTGGGCGCCGATGAAGTACCCGACGATCGCGAGCGTCACCAGCACGCCCGGAATCGACAGCCCCCGAATGAGCGCATAGTCGGCGGCAACCGGGCCAGCGGCGGCGCCGTGCGAGAGCACCCGCACGATCACGGGGATCAGCAGCCATTGGAGCGCAAGCCAGGCGGCGCCCATGGCCGCCGCCATCGCGAGGGCCCGCTGGAGGTGGCCCACGGCGTCGGTCGGCTTGTCCGCGCCCAGTGCCCTGCCCACTAGGGACGTCGTTCCAGGACGCAGGAATGCGAAGGCCCAGAACACCGTGGAGATCACGGCCGCGCCGAGCCCCACCGCGCCCAGGTTCACGGCATTGGAGAAGTGGCCGAGCATCGCCGTGTCGATGAGCCCGACGACGGGCACGGCGACGTTCGACGCGATAGCGGGCAGGGCGAGCGCGCGGGCACGACGATGCGGAAGTGCGGCCAGATGCTCGCGCGGTGACGAGCCCACCGAACTAGCTGACGGGACGGGCGGCGACGATCTCCTGCTTGGGCTCCGTCTTGGCGGGCAACGTCTTGGGGCGCCACGCCTCGCGCGTGCCCTCGAACGCCGTGATGTCTTCCTCGTGCTTGAGGGTCAGGCCGATGTCGTCGAGCCCCTCCATGAGGCGCCAGCGCACGTAGTCGTCGATCTCGAACGGCACGGTGACCTCGCCGCACATGACGGTCTTGTCCTCGAGCGACACCGTCACCTCGCGGCCGGGCTCGGACTCGAGCACCTTCCACAGGAGTTCGACGTTCTCTTGGGTGACGATGCCGGTGAGTAGGCCCTGCTTGCCCGAGTTGCCACGGAAGATGTCCGCAAAGCGCGAGGCGAGGATCACCTTGAAGCCGTAGTCCTTGAGCGCCCAGACGGCGTGCTCGCGCGAGGAACCGGTGCCGAAGTCGGGACCGGCCACCAGCACGGAACCGTGCGTGTACGCGTCCTGATTGAGGATGAACTCGGGGTCGCCACGCCACGCCGCGAAGAGCGCGTCCTCGAAGCCCGTGCGCGTCACGCGCTTGAGGTAGACGGCGGGGATGATCTGGTCAGTGTCGACGTTGGAGCGGCGCAGCGGGACGCCGACGCCGGTGTGGGTGGTGAACTTCTCCATGGCGTTTTCTCCTTACACCAACGCCGCGGGGGCGTTGTCGAGGTCGTCAAGACTGGACAGGGTCCCGCGGATCGCGGTCGCGGCGGCAACGAGGGGCGACACGAGGTGCGTGCGGCCACCCTTTCCTTGGCGACCCTCAAAGTTGCGGTTCGAGGTCGAGGCGCTGCGCTCTTGAGGCTTGAGCTGGTCTGGGTTCATACCGAGGCACATCGAGCATCCCGCGTTGCGCCACTCGGCGCCGAAGTCGAGAAAGACCTTGTCGAGGCCCTCGGCCTCTGCCTGCAGGCGAACGCGTGCGGAGCCGGGGACCACCAAGAATCTCGTGTTCGGCGCCTTGGTGCGGCCCTTGACGATCTCGGCCGCTGCGCGGAGGTCCTCGATGCGTCCGTTCGTGCACGAGCCAAGGAACACCGTGTCGATCGCGAGGTCACGCAGCGGCGTTCCTGGCGTCAGACCCATGTACACGAGGGCGTTGGCGGCCGCGGTCTTGTCCTGCTCGTCGGCGAAGTCATCGGGGCTGGGCACGTTCGCGCTGAGCGGCAGGCCCTGGCCGGGGTTGGTTCCCCACGTGACGAAGGGCTCGAGGTCGGAGGCGTTGAGTTCAACCTCGGTGTCGAACACGGCGTCATCGTCGGTCACGAGCGTCTTCCAGTACTCGACGGCCGCGTCCCAATCCGCGCCCTCGGGTGCGTGCGGGCGTCCCTTGACGTACGCGAACGTCGTCTCGTCGGGGGCGATCAAGCCGGCACGGGCGCCCGCCTCGATCGACATGTTGCAGATCGTCATGCGCGCTTCCATCGACAGCGCCTTGATCGCGTCGCCGCGGTATTCGAGCACATAGCCCTGGCCGCCGCCGGTGCCGATCTTGGCGATCACGGCAAGGATGATGTCCTTGGCCGTGCTGCCCCTGGGGAGCGTGCCGCCGACGTTGATGGCCATGGTCTTGAACTTGCCGAGCGGCAGCGTCTGCGTGGCGAGAACGTGCTCCACCTCGGAGGTGCCGATGCCGAAGGCGAGGGCACCGAAGGCGCCGTGCGTCGACGTGTGGGAATCGCCGCACACCACCGTCATGCCTGGCATGGTGAGGCCAAGCTGCGGGCCCACGACATGGACGACGCCCTGGTCGGCGTCGCCCAGCGAGTGGATGCGCACGCCGAACTCCTTGGCGTTGTCGCGCAGCGTCTGGATCTGGATCCGGCTCGTCTCGTCCGCGATCGGCAGATCGATGTCGAGCGTCGGCGTGTTGTGGTCCTCGGTCGCGATCGTGAGGTCCGGGCGGCGAACGCCGCGCCCCGCGATGCGGAGACCCTCGAACGCCTGGGCGCTCGTGACCTCGTGACACATGTGGAGGTCGATGTAGATGAGGTCGGGTGCTCCGTCCTGGCCTTCGGTGACCAGGTGGTCATTCCACAACTTCTCGGCGAGGGTTGTTCCCATGTGTTTCTCCTTCGCGGCGGTCTCGACATCTCACGATGCGAGACGGTAGTATCGCTCTATGGATAATCATAGCGGTGTTGGCGTCATTGACAAGGCCTCGGCCATCCTCGACGCGCTCGAACACGGCCCCGCCACGCTGGCCGAACTTGTCGAGACCACTCACCTCGCACGCCCGACGGTTCACCGTATCGCCGTTGCCCTCGAGTACCACCACCTCGTCGGCCGCGACCCCTCGGGCGCCTTCATACTCGGCCGCCGCTTCAGCCAACTTGCGGCCACCGTCGGCGAGGACCGCCTCGTCTCCGCCGCACAACCCGTACTCACCGTCTTGCGAGACCGCACCGGGGAGTCGAGCCAGCTCTACCGAAGGCACGGAGCCGTGCGCATCTGCATGGCGGCCGCGGACAGGCCCGTGGGCCTGCGCGACTCGATCCCCGTGGGCACCACGATGACGATGCAGGCCGGATCGGCCGCGCAGATCCTGATCGCGTGGGCCGAGCCGGACGTGATGCACGCGGCGCTCGCGGGGGCACGTTTCACCGCCGCGGACCTGGCAAAGGTACGCAAGCACGGCTACGCGGAGAGCGCCGGCGAAAGAGAGTCGGGGGTGAGCTCGGTATCGGCTCCCGTATGGGGAACCGCGGGCAGCGTGATCGCGGCGGTATCCATCTCGGGGCCCATCGAGCGGCTCACTCCTCATCCGGCGGCGGCGCATGCGCATGCCGTGGTCGAGGCCGCACAACAACTCTCCGAGGTGCTGCGCCGCTCCGAGCGTTAAAAAAGTGTCGGGGAGGCTCAGGCGCGCAACAATGAGGGGTCACGTCCGCACCACGCGGACTCCTCATACTCGGACGGGTCAATGAACGCTCTTGTCGTCTACGAATCCCTGTGGGGAAACACCGCAGCAATCGCTCATGCCATTGCGGAGGGCATCGGGCCCAATACGAGGGTCGCGCACACGGGCGAGATCGATCCTGCGGAGGCCGCAACGGTCGACCTCCTTGTCGTGGGCGCGCCCGTCCACGCATTCGGGCTGCCCACGAGCGGCACCAAGGCGTCGGTGGCCACGCGCCGCGTCGCGCCAGGCGACCTCGAGCCCGAGCTGGACCAGCCGCCGGTGCGCGATTGGCTCGCACGCATTCAATCGGGCACCGGAATCGCGGCGGCGTTCGACACGCGCGTTCGTGGACCCCTCGGCAGGGGCGGCGCGAGCAAGATCGAGAAGTTGCTGGAGTCAAAGGGCTTCAGAGTTGCTCACGTCTCGCAAGGGTTCCTCATCGCCAACGAGAAGAACCCCAAGTCGGCCGCAAGCATGTTGCGGGAGGGTGAAATCGAGCGCGCCCGCCAATGGGGCGCCGAACTCGCGGTGCTCGCCCTGTAGCCGCGTGCCCCCTGAACGCACACCTCAAGGTGTGCGAGTGCTTTGATATCAGGGTGGATTCCCTCGACTACCTGCGGCTACTTCCAAAGACCGAACTTCACTGCCACTTCGTGTCGACGATGTCGGCCGCACGCCTGATCGCTCTCGCCGAACGCGAGGGCGTCGCGCTGCCACCGACGTCCTCACCACCGGTGCGGACCTTGAGCGGGTCGCCTACGACGGGGTGAGGGCCGCAGTCGCCGATGGCGCCCTCAGATACCGCGAATACGCAATCAACCCCCAGTACTTCGCCCCCAAGGGATTCACCTATCGACAATTGCTCGACCCGATCATCTCCGGGCTGCGCGCGGCCGAGGCCGACCTGGGAGTGGGATTCCGCCTCATCATCGGCATCAATCGCCGTGATAGCGCCGCCGATGCCGTCGAATTGGTCCGCACGATGATCGCCAATCCGTACCCCGAGGTCGCGGCTCTCGGTCAAGACGACCTCACCCCAGAACTCACCGAAGACCCCGGACGATTTGCCGATGCCTACGCGCTCGCCCACCGGGCGGGCTTCAAGACGACGGCACACGCGGGCGAGCGCCCCGTCGACGGCGCGGGAAACGTCAGGGTGGCCATGGACGTGCTGAACGTCGACAGGATCGACCACGGCTACATGATTGTCGAGGACGCGGAACTCACGGCTCGCGCCAGGGACAACCAGATTCCATTCGCATGCACTCCCGTGTCGACGACGATCTGTTCGGGATGGCCCCTCGACCCCTCGCACCGGATCGCGCGCATGGTCCGCGAGGGCCTCAACGTCAGCTTCTCCACCGACGATGCCGTCTTCTTCCGGACCAGCCTGGCGCGCGAGTTCCAAGAGGCGCCGCCCGCACTCGGCCTCGGACTCGACGAGGCGCGCGCCATTGCGCTCGCGGGCGTCACCGGAGCCTTCTGCGACGACGACACAAAGGCGGCGCTTCGAGCCCGCTTCCTCGGCGAGATCACGGCGCTCGACGCGGCGCTTCGCGGCTGAGAGAAGGCGGCCACTGGACCTTGGTCCCGCGCCGATGCGGCACGCTCCGGCTACACCTTGGGTGTGGTCGCAATGGTGGTCTTCGAGTCTCTTTGGGGGAACACTGCCGCCGTGGCGAGAGCCATCGCAGAAAGCATCGGCCCTGGTACTAGGGTGGGAAGCACTCAAGAGATCACACCAGACGTTGCGGCATCCGCCACCCTTCTTGTCGTCGGCGCACCCGTGCATGCGATGACTCTGCCCACCGTGCGTTCACTCGATAGCGTGGGCGCACATCCCATCGGGCCGGGAGAGGTTCCTGCTGAGGTCGGCCATCCGCTCATGAGGGACTGGGTCGCCGAATTGCCATACAGCGACGCGCCGGCAGCCGCATTCGACACCCGAATTTCGGGACTGGTCGGCCGCGGTGGCGTGAGTGCCCTAGAGCGGCTTCTCAAGGCGCGCGGACGCCGGCTCATCGACCGGGGAGCCGGTTTCGTGGTCATCAATCGACGGGAAATCCACCAGACGGCGAGTCTGTTGCGCGAGGGAGAACTTGCCAGAGCGTCGGCGTGGGGCGCCCGCCTAGCGACACTGCGCTAGGGCTCGCCTAGCCTGTCCTGGTGAGCAACCCTTCCCCCATCGTCGTCTTCGATGGCGAGTGCGCCCTGTGCAATGGCTTCGTGGCGTGGCTCATCCGCCACGATGCCCGCGGCCATTTCCTCATTGCCGGTTCGGCGGGCGACGTGGGTGCCGCCGTTGTTGCCGCGGCCGGGCTTGACTCCCGGATCACCGCATCGACCCTGCTCGTGTGGGACGGGACCGCCCACGTGCGTTCGGGAGCGATCATTGCGGTGGCCAGGGGATTGCCGTGGCCGTGGCGCGTGGTCGCGGGCATTCGCGTTGTTCCCCGCTTCCTGCGCGATGCGGCCTATCGATATGTCGCCTCCCGACGCCCCAGAATGCGCGCGGAGGATCCCGCTTGCGGAGTTCCGCCCGCCGACCTCGTGGCGCTGTGGAGATCGCGTCTCGCGTCAATCGGGGACGTGCGAGCCTGACGTTCCCCTCGTGACGCGTCCCGGCCACAGTGGGGCGTCGGCATGCGTGCTGACCCTTGCGTTTCTTGGCAGGCACGAACCCCGCAGCCGACGCCAACCTCTTTGTGACGGGCCCGGCCGCGGGCTTCGTTGGCGCGGCGAAGCCGCGTCAGACACGACCGCGGTGAGTACCGCCTAGGGCTTCCTGCCGTGAGCCGATGCCGTCGGGTTCGCCTCGCTACCGGGCGCAGCAGCCGGGTTCGCCTCGCTACCGGGCGCAGCAGCCGGATTCGCCTCGCTACCGGGCGCAGCAGCCGGGTTCGCGTCGCTACCGAGCGCAGCAGTCGGGTTCGCGTCGCTACCGAGCGCAGCAGTCGGGTTCGCGTCGCTACCGGGCGCAGCAGTCGGGTTAGCGTCCACGTTGGCGTTGGCGTTCGCGCTGCTGTTCGCGCTGCCGTTCGCCTTGGCATTTGCTTTGCCGTTCGCCTTGGCATTCGCTGTGCCGTTCGCCTTCGCGTTCGCGGCGATCTCCTTCGCGTGTTGGCTCACCTGCGCCCCAAAGTCCGCGCCTCGCGTCTGCTGCGACATCCACGCCAGCATGCTGGACACCTGCGCACGAACGTCGTTGCCTGAAGACTGTGATTTCGCTGCAATCACCGCACGCTCGAGGGCCACCGCCGCCGCGTGTTGCCCGTCCGCGTTAAGCGCCTTGGTGCTTAGCGCGACCGCGCCTGCCACATCGCCTCGGCTGGCAAGAACTTTGGACTCCTGCAAACGCTCGCTCGTGCCGCCGTTCAGGATTCCCACCGATTCGAGCGCCTTGTCCACACCATAAAGGGCATCGCCAGGCGCGGCCTGGTTTGCAGCTGCGGCTCCCGCCACGCCAAAGACAGAGACAGCAGCCACCGCGACTGCCGCGACAGCCCGACGACGCCAAGGTGACCCGCGACGCACGTGAGGCGCAGAGGTGGGCGGGGGTACCGCAGCGGCAAACTGAGCGGCGTGTGCGGAAATGACTTCTGTGTTTGGCTCCATGATGAGGGCCTCCTTCATGTGCGAGAGCGCACGTTGAACCGCGACGAGTTCCGGGTCAACTGGAACTCGACCGCTGACTGCGGCATCCGCGTCGCGCTCTGCAAAGGGTGGGTTGTTTTCCATTTCACCCCTGTCATCGCCGTGCGGTCCGAATCCGTTACGCATCCTCGCCCACGACCTTTCTGAGCTCTCGCAACGCTCGGTTCTGGAGCGCCCGCACCGCGCCTTCGGACGTGTCGAGGATCCGCGCGGTCTGTGCGACCGACAGGTCCCCCACGACGCGGAGCAGAATGACGTCGCGTTGCGCCCTGGTGAGGTGGCCCATGAGAGCCTCCGCCTCCACCGCCGACATCGAGTTCATCGCCTCGTCCTCTACGTCACCTCGCCACTTGCGCTCAGCGCGATGCTGAGCATCCTCGCCATCCGCGATAGGCACTCGACGGCCCTGCGACCGCCACGCGTCTAGCATCCTTCGATGCGCGATAGTGAAGACCCAGGAACGGAATGCGGACTCGTCTCCGCAGAACGAGTGAATGTCCCTGGCGACGCTGAGGAACGTTTCGGACACGAGGTCCTCGACCTCCGGGGCGCCGCGTCCACGAAGATAGCCTCCCACCACACCCGCGAGATCTCGGTAGATGGATTCCCAAGCCCACGGCGCGCCAGTGCGCGCCGCAGCAAGCGTCGAAGCGAACTGTTCCTTGAGTGTCACGTCTACCTCGCGGTTAGGCCGATTGGGGCCTCACGTTGACCGTCATTGGGCGACTATCGCCGGTTGAGCACCTAAGAAACCCCTACCGGATGCGAACCCGCGCTACTCAAGTTGAAGGCACCGTGGCCTCGTCGGATACGACCAACGCGATTGTCGCCTAGGACTTCTTGCCGTCGGCGGGAGCGGGCGGGTTCGCCTTGCTACCAGGATCCGCAGGCGGATTGGCCTTGCTACCAGGATCCGCAGGCGGATTGGCCTTGCTACCAGGCTCAGCAGGCGGATTCGCCTTGCTACCAGGCTCAGCAGGCGGATTGGCCTTGCTACCAGGCTCAGCAGGCGGATTCGCCTTGCTACCAGGCTCAGCAGGCGGATTCGCCTTGCTACCAGGCTCAGCAGGCGGATTGGCCTTGCTACCAGGCTCAGCAGGCGGATTCGCCTTGGAGTGCGCGTTCGCGGAGGCAATTTCCTTGGCGTGTTCGCTGACTTGCGCCCCAAAGTCGGCGCCTCGCTTCTGCTGCGACATCCACGCGAGCATGCTCGACACCTGCGCACGAACGTCGCCGCCGGAAGACTGCGATTTCACCGCGACCACCGCACGCTCGAGTGCCACAGCCGCCTCATGTTGCCCGTCCGCGTCAAGCGCCTTCGCGGTGAGCGCGACCGCGCCGTTCACATCACCTCGGCTGGCAAGAACCTGGGACTCCTGCAACCGCTCACTCGTG
Source organism: Demequina lutea (assembly GCF_013409005.1). Classification (NCBI taxonomy): domain Bacteria; kingdom Bacillati; phylum Actinomycetota; class Actinomycetes; order Micrococcales; family Demequinaceae; genus Demequina; species Demequina lutea. The sequence goes on along the minus strand of NZ_JACBZO010000001.1, from coordinate 1,046,635 downwards.
CCGCCATCCAGGATTCCCACCGATTCAAGCGCCTTATCCACACCGTAGAGAGTGTCGCCAGGCGCGGCCTCGTTCGCCACTGCGGCACCGGCCACGCCGAACGCGGAAATTCCCACTGCGACGCCTATCGCGACAAGCCTCTTGCGCCACGAATTCGACGCCTTGGCCTTCGCCATGGGCGGAGCGTCAATCGCCGCTTGCGCTAGCACGGCAGCAAACGCAGAGACGTGGTCCGCAGGCGGATCGACGACGAGCGTCTCCCTCATGGACGAGAACAGTTCTTGAATCGCGACCAACTCTGGTTCGCGCATAGTCGATCCCGCGAACACCGCCTCGATGTCGCGATCAGTCAAGTGAGAAGTAGTCATGTCAATCCTGTAATCGCTCGCCGGCGCCAAAGTGTGACGGGTCGTCCAGGTTTTTTTTGCGGAGGTCCCGCACGGCGCGTGACTGAAGCGCGCGCACGGCCGCCTCCGACGTGTGGAGCACCTTCGCCGTCTCCGCCACCGAGAGGTCCCCCACCACCCGCAGGAGCACCACGTCACGCTGCGCAGCGGTGAGATGGTCAATCAGCACGTGCACCTCGAGGAGCGACATCGCGGTCATCGCATCGTGTTCGGCGTCGCCGAGCCAGTTGTTTTCTGCAAGCGTCTCCGCGTCCTCGCGGTCGAGCATCGGCACCTGCCTGCCCTTGGCCCGCCACGCGTCCTGCATCCGGCGATGGGCAATCGTGAACACCCAGCTGCGGAAGTCACCCTCTCCGCCTTTGAAGCGGTGAACGTCCTTGGCGACGCTCAGGAAGGTCTCCGACACGAGGTCCTCTACCTCCTCGGCGCCGCGACCCCGCAGATATCCCGCGACCGAGCCAGCGAGGTCTCGGTAGAGCACTTCCCATGCCCAGCCGGCGCCTGCGCGCGCAGCATCGAGAGTCGAGTCGAAGTACGGTTCCAACGTCACAACTGCATGCCTCCCAAGTTCCTTGTCGAACTTATCGGCCCGCCAACCGCAACGGATACCCTTCTCAGCAAAGGCCTCACAAACGACAAAGCCCCCGCCGAAGCAGGGGCTCAGATCGTAGCCCCGACCGGATTCGAACCGGCGCCGCCGCCGTGAGAGGGCGGTGTCCTAGGCCGCTAGACGACGGGGCCCTAGTAGCGGTTCTATCGAACGCGCCGGTTAAGAATAGCGGAAGTACGTCCCCCGAGCGAATCCCGTCCGTGCCGCGTGCGCCTCCATCGATTGCCGCGAGACGAGAAGGTCTTCGAGTGCTCACCACAGCCCCGCCATGGCGGCCATCTCTTGCCATCCTCCTCCCGACTACGTAAACTTGAGCGTGGGCGACTCAAGTTAAAAGTTGTGCCCGAGAGTAGGGAGGACCGTCATGAGTACCCAGATGCCCCAAGCCCCCGCCGAACAGGCGAGCGCCCTCAAGCAATTCGGCCAGGATTTCACCGCGCTTGCCGAGGCAGGGTCGCTCGACCCCGTCATCGGGCGCGACGAGGAGATTCGTCGAGTGATGCAGGTATTGACACGCCGCACCAAGAACAATGCGGTGCTGATCGGTGAACCCGGAGTGGGAAAGACCGCCATCGTCGAGGGCCTCGCCCAGCGCATCGTCACGGGCGACGTCCCCTCCTCCCTCAAGGACCGCAAGGTGATCGAAATCGCGATGAGTTCCGTGGTGGCAGGCGCGGCCTACCGAGGCCAATTCGAAGAGCGACTCAAGGCGATCCTGGCCGAGGTGGAAGCCTCTGAGGGCCGGATCATTCTCTTCATAGACGAGCTCCACACGATCGTTGGCGCTGGCAAGGCAGAGGGTTCTGTCGACGCGGGCAACATCCTCAAGCCGATGCTTGCGCGAGGCAAGCTACGCATGATCGGAGCGACAACGCTCAACGAATATCGCCAACATATCGAAACGGATTCCGCACTGGAGAGACGCTTCCAGCCCGTACTCGTCGGCGAGCCCTCACTCGACGACACCGTGGCGATTCTCCGCGGACTCCAAGAAAAGTACGAGGTCCACCACGGCGTCAAGATCACGGACGAGGCGATCGTCGCCGCAGCGACCCTTTCCGACCGCTACATCTCGGATCGGTTCCTGCCCGACAAGGCGGTGGACCTCATTGACGAGGCGACAAGCGGACTCAAGATGCAACTTGACTCCATGCCGATCGAACTCGACCGGTCGCGCAGGCGCATCATGCAACTCGAAATCGAACGCACTCAGGTAGCCAAGGACAAGTCTCCGCACGCCAAGGTGCGCCGCGACGAAATCGACGAGGACATCGCCGCCCTGAAGGCGGAGTCCGAGGCCCTCAACATGCGTTGGGCGCGAGAGAAGGACCTCATTGTGCGGGTATCCACGGCCACCGAGACCGTCGAGTCGCTCAGGGGCGCGTTGGAGCGCGCCGAGCGCCTTGGCGAATTGGAGAAGGCCGGCCGCATTCGATACGGCGAGATCCCCCAGGCGGAGCGAGACATCGCCGACGCGAGGGCCGAACTGGACGCCATCCCCACCGAGGAGCGCATGCTCCGCGAGGAGGTCACGGGCGAGGACATCGCGGGCGTGGTCGCCAAGTGGACCGGCGTGCCTGTCGAAAAACTCCTCACCGAAGAGTCCGAGAAACTGGGGCACCTGGAGCAACGGCTACATGCGCGCGTCATCGGCCAGGATCGTGCCATTACTGCGGTGGCCGACGCGATCCGCCGTGCCCGCGCTGGTCTTGCAGACGCAAACCGGCCCATCGGTTCATTCCTGTTTCTTGGCCCAACGGGTGTGGGCAAGACGGAACTTGCCCGCGCGCTTGCGGAACAACTCTTCGACGACGAGCGGTCCATGATCCGCATCGACATGTCCGAGTACATGGAGTCACACGCGGTGAGCCGGCTCATAGGCTCTCCCCCAGGCTATGTCGGCTACGACCAGGGCGGCCAACTCACCGAGGCCGTGCGGCGCCGACCGTACAGCATCGTCCTGTTTGACGAGGTAGAGAAGGCCCACCCTGACGTGTGGAACGTGCTTCTGCAGGTGCTTGACGACGGACGCCTCACCGACGGCCACGGCCGCACCGTCAACTTCACCAACACGATCATCGTGATGACGTCCAACCTGGGAAGCGACCTGGTGCTCGCGTGGGATGGCGTGGACCACGACACCCTCGAGACCAACCTCATGGCTGTGCTCAAGCGCGCATTCCGACCCGAGTTTCTCAACAGGCTCGACGACGTGGTGGTGTTCGACCGCATCAGCCCTGCGGCCATGGAAGGCATCGTAGACACGGAGATCGCCAAGACAGTGGCACGCCTGCGGGACGCGAAGGGAATCGAATTGCACATCGACAAGTCGTTGCGCGAGGCACTGGCCCGCGATGGCTTCGATCCTCAGTTTGGCGCGCGCCCGCTGAAGCGCCTCATCCAGACCCGCGTGCTCAACGAGTTGGCCAAGGAGATCGTCGATGGCAGGCTCGCGGAGGGCGACCAGGTGACCGTCGGATGGGATGGCGAGCGGATCACGCTATACCGCGAGTAACGCGGAGTTGTCGCGCGCAGCGATCAACGTAGCCAAGTCGAAGCTTCCCACGTTGCTCGTGGTCGCATTCATGCTCGCGCCCGCCTAACGGTTCCGCGCCTCACGATAGGCATCGATCAGCGCCTGCTCTTTGTCGCTGGGGGTACGGCAACCGCATTCGTCGACGTGCGCCGCATGCCACTCACCCCGCTGATCGCGGGTCGGGTTCTTGGGCATGCGATGCGCCTCATGCCAGTCCCTGTTGATAGCCATGGTGCCTCCTTGACACCATGAAACACCTTGCAGGAACCACCCCAGGTACGACAAAAGGCCCGCTTCCGCGGGCCTTTTGTCACTGCTGGGCTACAAGGATTCGAACCTCAACTAACTGGACCAGAACCAGTCGTGCTGCCAGTTACACCATAGCCCAATGGGTTCAAGCGAACCGAGGAACTACTGTACCCGAGCCGCGCCCGTCTCCCAAACCGTGGGCGCCCAAGGGCCGGCACAAGACAGGCCACAGCGCGCGACCGATGCGGTGAGGATTGGTCGCGCGCTGTGGAACTCAGGGTGCGGCCCAGAAGGCCGACACGGGTCTAGTCGTCGCTGGGCTCGGACGCTTGGTCGCCACTCTTCTGGCTATCGCTGCTCACAGCGGAGCTATCGCTGGTCTTCGCGGAGTCTTCGCTGGTCTTCGCGGAGTCTTCGCTGGTCGTCGCGGAGTGTTCGCTGCTCTCAGCGGAGTCGTCGCTACCCTCAGCGCCGTCGTCACCGCGAACACCGGCGGGGACACCGCCGAGGCTGGTGTTTGCGAGATCCAGTGAGGACGACGGAGACGGTGCCACCGGGGTGGTCGCCGACGGAGACGCCGCCACAGATGCGCTTGCCGACGGAGACGCGGACGCACTTGCCGACGACGACACGGAACTACTCGCTGCCGGCGCAACCGCCGGTCCCGACGTCAGCACGCTTGCGAGCGCCGGGCCGCCAAAGGCGAGGCTCGCGGCCGAGCCGACAACCGCGGCGCCCACTCCAGTGGTCCAGACCATACGACCTCGCCTGGCCTTGCCCACCAGCCGAGCGGTGTCGTCGGGGGCGTTCATCGCGAAGTCCTCGCCCACCGCGTTTGCAAGGTTCCGCATTTGCATTGATACGTCCATCAGATCCTGCTTTCAGTCAGAGTCACCGGAACGGTACGCCGTTCCGAGTTGTTCACCGCATCGTCTCCGAGTTGCTCGCGCAGCTTCACAGCCGCGTTAGCGAGGTACCGCTTCACCGTTCCGTCATTCAGCTTGAGGACCGCCGCAATCGAGGCGATCGTGAGGTCGTCAACGTACTTCAGGACCGTGACGGCGCGCTCACGCGGGCTCAAGGTATCGAGCGCGGCCTCAAGGTCTGTGCTTGCGTTGACTCGCGCCGCGTGGCCGGGAACCATCGCCGGCTCCGCGACCTTCGCGCGGTTTTCCCGAACGACCAAACCATGCCTGGCTCGATTGACGGCCTCGTTGGCGATGGCGCGCTTCACGTACGCCTCGGCCTCTCGCACCGACGTCTTGGCGCGTCCCCGCGCAAACGTGCGGACAATCGCGTCTTGGACGAGATCCTCGGCTTCGCTCCGCGAACCGGTGAGGAGGTAGGCGTAGCCCACGAGCGCTGGTCGACGCTGACGCACCAAGGTCTCCATGACCTGTGCCCATGCACTCATCCATTGCTCCTCTATGTCGCCTTCACTCACTAAGACACGCGAGCGACCTTAAAGGTTGTAGCGATCTGAGACTTTCTCAGCACGTGAGGTGGAGCGTCTCTGGAATCTGGGCAAGCGACTCGACCCGAACCACACCGTCGGCGACCTCTCCAGGTTGCGGGTGCCCACCTGGCCTGTCAAGCCAGATGCCCAGAGCGAGCCCCGCATCCACTGCGGCGGCCGCGTCGATGTCCTTCTCGTCCCCCACGTAGGCGACCATCGCGGGGTCGAGCCCGAGGAGCCGCGCACCTTCGAGAAAGACCCGGCTATCGGGCTTGCCCACCCCAAAGCGATCGACGCCGACGAGCATCCTGACCCGCTTAAGGCCCACACGAGACAGCTTCATCTCTTGGTAGCCGGAATCCGCATTGGACACCGCGCCGTACTCGATTCCGCACCGGTCGAGAGTGTCAAGGAACTCGTGTGCATCCGGGTGGGCACGCCAGCCCTCCTTGAAACCCGCCTCAAAGACTTCGTCCCACGCCGCATAAGCGGGCTCGTCGAGGACCGGACCGCCAAATGCCTGGTGGAGCTCATTCGCACGGAGCTTGCGCTGCTCCCTGTGCGTGAGCTCGCCCCTTGCGTGGGCGCGGTACCAACCGGAAACGTCGGCTCGCCAGTGGGAGGTCATCTGCTCAACGTCGTAGCCAGAGGGAAGGTAGCGCTCGGCTACCACTCCAAGCGCGTGCCGAAAGGCGCCGCGAGTGTCGACCAGGGTGTCGTCAATGTCCAGCAAGACGCCAACAATGGACTTCGCGCTACCGCGCAACGACGTGGGCAGCGTACTCGTCGTCGAGTAAACCATTGCCACTTCCCTCGGTTGCCGTCCCCCTCGATGTCACAAACTCGAGGTGAGTCTAACGCAGGTGTGACCTATGCCACGGCGGGGTACCAGGGACGAGTGGTCTAGGCCAATCGGCCCCGCAAGGCGCGCAACCTCACGAGTGAGTGGTCCTGGCCCAGGATGTCCATGGATTCAAACAAGGGAGGCGACACGAGGCGCCCAGTGATGGCCACTCGCAAGGGACCGAACGCAAAGCGCGGCTTGATGCCCATCTGGTCGACCAGCACCGAAGTGAGGGAGGCCTGCTGGGATTCGGCCGAAAAGTCCTCGAGGCCCTCGAGCACCGTGATCGCGGCATCGAGAACCTCGGCCGCGTTTTCCGGAAGCTTTGCCAATGCCTCTTCCTCGACCATGAGCGCACCATCGGGGACAAAGAAGAAACCGAGCATCCCCGGTGCGTCGCCAAGAAGTGTCATGCGCGTTTGAACCAAGGGTGCCGCGAGCGCGAGCGTCGCCTCCTCGTGTGGGGTGAGGTCGCGCACCTCGGCACCGGACACGAGGCCCGCGGCGTGCAGGTAGGGAACCACTCGCGCCGCGAAGTCGCCCAGGGGCAGCATGCGCATGTGCGCCGCGTTGATCGCCTCGGCCTTTTTCAGGTCAAACCTCGAAGGGTTGGGGTTGACGTCCGCGATGTCGAAAGCGGCAACGAGCTCCTTGACGGTGAAGACGTCGCGATCGGGCCCGATGCTCCAACCGAGGAGCGACAAGTAGTTGAGCAGCCCCTCGGGGAGGAAACCCCTGTCGCGGTGGTGGAACAGGTTGGATTCGGGATCGCGCTTCGAGAGCTTCTTGGTGCCCTCTCCAAGAACCATCGGCATGTGCGCGTAGCGCGGCTCGGCGTCGGCGATGCCCAATTCGACCATGGCGCGCCACAAGACAATCTGCCGCGGGGTCGAACTGAGAAGGTCCTCGCCGCGCAGCACGTGAGTGATCTTCTGCAGCGCATCGTCAACCGGATTCACGAGCGTGTAGAGAGGAATGCCGTTGCCACGCACGATGACGTAGTCGGGCACCGAGCCTGCGGGGAAGGTCACCTCGCCCCGGATCATGTCGTCGACCGTGATGTCCTCATCGGGCATGCGCATGCGAATCACGGGCTCGCGACCCTCCGCGCGATACGCCGCCTTGGCCTCCACGCTCAGCGCCCTGTCGAAGCCGTCGTAACCGAGCTTGGGGTCGCGTCCCGCGGCCAAATGCCGCGCCTCGACCTCTGCGGGGGTCGAGAAGGACTCGTACGCATAGCCGCCGTCGAGCAGTTGTCGTACGACGCCTGCGTGCAGGTCGTGACGCTCGCTTTGCCGGTATGGGGCGTAGGGGCCGCCGATGTCGGGGCCCTCGTCGTAGTCGATACCAAGCCAGTGCAACGCGTCGAGAAGCTGCAGGTAGCTCTCCTCGCTGTCGCGTTCCGCATCGGTGTCCTCGATGCGGAATACCAGCTTCCCGCCCGTGTGCCGCGCGTACGCCCAGTTGAACAGCGCGGTGCGAACCATGCCCACGTGCGGCATCCCAGTGGGCGACGGACAGAAGCGAACGCGAACGTTACTCATGACTACTTTCTTGGCGACGTTTTTCTGTTGACGCCTGGTTTCTTGACGGCCTAGCGCCGCACCACGGGATTGCGGAGCACCCCGATGTCTTCGATCTCGATCTCGACGACGTCGCCATGGTGAAGAGTGGTCACCCCTGCGGGCGTCCCCGTGAGGATGACGTCCCCCGGCAACAGCGTGACGACCTCGGAGACCATGGACACCGCGTGAGCCACGCCCACGATCATGTCGCGCGTGAAGCCGCTCTGCGTGGCCTTGCCGTTTATGCGCGAGGTGATCTCCACGTCATCGTGAGCAAGCTCCGTTTCGATCCAGGGGCCTAGGGGCAGCGAGGTATCGAATGCCTTGGCACGGAACCACTGGTCTTCCTGGCGCTGCACGTCGCGTGCGGTGACGTCGTTCGCGCACGTGTAGCCAAAGATGTAGTCCTCGGCCGCCTCGGGGCTCACGTCCTTGCAAACCTTGCCGATGACGACGGCGAGCTCCGCCTCGAGTTGGACGTCTTGTGAATACGCCGGAAGGATGATCGGGTCATCGGGGCCAATCACGGCGGTGTTGGGCTTGAGGAAGAGGATCGGCACTTGCGCCGCGGGTCCACGGGCCGGAATCTCCCTGGCGTGGGCCTCGTAGTTCTTGCCCAGGCAGACGACCTTAGACCGGGGAATGACGGGAGCGAGCAGTCGAACATCGTCGCTGAGCGGAACCCTCTCCCCCGTGGGCTTACCCGTGATGTAGAGGGGGTCGCCACTGAGGACGATCAACTCCTCGTGACCGGGCTCTCCGTCGACGATGGCGTACCTGGGCTCGTCTCCAGTGGTAAATCGGGCGATGCGCATGGGCTCTAGCGTAGCCGCCAGGCAGGATCGACCGAGCGCGCCTAGCATGAGTAGATGAGCGCCATGGGACACGAACGGATCGCCTCCGCCGCGACGGACGGCCTCTCCAAGTTGCTTGCCGTCACCGATGCGCATCCGGGCGAGGGCCTCGGGGACGCCTACCTAGGCCGCACCACCACGGACGTTCTCGCGCATGTTCACGCGTGGCACGCCCTCTTCGAGGGATGGATTGCGGCCCACCAGGAGGGCGGGTCCGTGCCGTATCCGGCCGAAGGGTACTCGTGGAAGGAGCTGGACTCTCTCAACGAGGCCCTCTACAAGGCCCATGCCGGTCGCTCCTACGAGTCCGTCAAGGATGCGCTGCTCGAGTCGCATCAGATGGTGATGTCGCTCGTCGCACAGATCCCCGAATCCGAACTGGTCGAGGTCTCGCGGTACGAGTGGCTCGGCGACGAATCCCTCGGTGACATCGCTCACGAGTGCCTCGGGGCCCACTACGAGTGGGCGCTCGGCATTCTCGAGGCCGCGGGTCTCACCTGACGCCGGTGCCCCAACCCTCCTCTCCACCCGTCGTCGCCGGGCCATTCACTCGCTCCGCACGATGGACGGGGCGCATCGCGGGACTCGACCTCGCTCGCGCCATCGCACTGATCGCGAAGTGGCGGCGTCTGGGGTGGTAGAACGCTTCGATCCACTCGAATATCGCGTTGGCCAGCTCGACTCGGGTTGCCCAGGCGCGGCGGTCGAGGAGATCGATCTGCATCGAGCAGGGGTGTCAGATGTTCTGCCAAGGGCGGGTCTCCGATCTGAAGGAGATTGGCCATGGGTATGACGATCGGTACTGAGGTCGGAGACGTGGGAGCGGACCAGCTGCGGGACCGTAACGCCTCCTTCGGTTCCACCTTGGTGCCTAAGGGTGCACGCCGTTTGGGTGGACTGGAGGACATGATCGTCAGCCTCTATGCGGGCGGGATGACCATCCGTGACATCCAGCACCACCTTGCCGCTCTCGCAGTGGTCGCTGTGGTCATCCCGGCCGGTCTGCTCGGAGGCGCTTTCGCCGCTCCGGTCGCCGGCCCGCCCGATGCCGGCACGCTCCGCTAGCCGGGTGTCCTCCCATCGAGAATCGTCTACTACGATGCATAGTATGGCGAACCGGATCCGACCAGCAAACCCAGTAACCACCACCCGACCAAGCCGCTCCACATTGACCAAGGTCGGGGTTCCGCTCGCGGTACTCGTGCTCGTGGCCGTGCTCGCGGCACTGACCCTGAGCTCGCGGGCCCACACGTCGGGCGGGCAGGCCCAGGCGGCACCGTCCGCCGGCTCCAGCCAGGCGCCATTCCCCGACGAGGCAAGGCGCAAACCCGGCGACCCCTACGCCCAAGGACGCGTCGACGCACCGGTGGTCATGGTGATGTGGTCAGAGTTCCAGTGCCCCTTCTGTGGCCGGTTCGCCCGCGAGAGCGAGCCCACGTTGGTCAAGCAGTTCGTGGACACAGGAGTCCTGCGGATCGAGTGGCGCGACTTCCCCTATCTTGGACCCGACTCGCAGACCGCAGCGATCGCCGGCCGCGCTGCCGCCGCGCAGGACAAGTTCTGGGCGTTCCACGATGCGGTGTACGCCACGGAGCACCGGGTGAACCAGGGTGACCTGGACGCCGCTCACCTGCGCGACTACGCGGTGAAAGCGGGGCTGGACATGGGCGCGTATGACGCGGACATGCAGGCGAAGAAGGGTGCGGCCCAGGTGCAGACCGACTTGTCCCAGGGCGAGGCGCTGGGAGTCACCGGCACACCGGCCTTCCTGATCAACGGCCAGCCGGTGCTCGGCGCCCAGCCGACGCAGGTGTTCGTCTCGATGATCGAGCAGGCCGCGGCATCAGCCAAGGCGGGTTCGTGACCGTCGGGTACGTCGTCGCCTTCCTGGGCGGGGTCCTCACCCTCGCCAGCCCTTGCAGCGCGTTCTTGCTGCCCTCATTCTTCGCCTACGCCTTCCCCTCGGCGGGGCGTCTGCTCTCACGCACCCTGGCGTTCTATTTCGGCCTCGCGCTGGCGCTGGTTCCCCTCGGCCTGGGCAGCGGTGCGGTCAGCCAGCTGGTCTACGGCCATCGCCAGGTGCTGTTTGCCACGGCTGGCGGCTTCCTGGTCGCGCTCGGGATCGCCCAGGCTCTCGGGCTGGGCGTCCGGATCCCGGGCCTCGAGCGCCTGCGCAACCACGCCGGCGGTACCTCGACGGCCTCGGTCGTCGTACTCGGAGCCGCATCTGGCCTGACGGGCTTCTGCACCGGGCCGATCCTCGGCGCCGTCCTGACCGTCGCGGCCACCAGCGGCAGCCCGCTGCGTGGTGGCTCTCTGCTGGCGGTGTACGCCGCGGGGATGACCGCGCCGCTGTTCGTCCTGGCCCTGCTCTGGCAACGGCTGCGGCTGAGCGAGCGCCGGCTGCTGCGCGGGCGCCCGGTGCAGCTCGGCAGGCTCACGCTGCATTCGACCTCGCTGATCGGTGGGGTCCTGGTCGCTGCGGTCGGCGCCCTGTTCGTCGTCGACCGCGGGGGGGCGCTCACCGGGGGCGGCTTCCTCAGCGTCGACACCGAGGCCCGCCTGCAGGACACCGTCGCCAGGCTCGGCGCGAGCAGCGACCTGATCGTGCTCACCCTGATCGCCCTGACCGCCCTCGCCGTGCTCGTGCTCAGGCTGCGCGCATCCCGTCCCGCCACAGAGCCCGCCGACCGCTGAGCGCTGGCGGGCCGGATCAATCGGCCAAGCGGGCAACGCGTGATTTGACGCTTTGCGGTCCTACGGGCGCAGGTACGCCCAACCCTGTCGCTGCCTGGCGACGAGGTGTCCGACCCCGGACGGGGCGGAAACGGCGCCATGGACGAGGTCCGCATCCGTCAGGTCCTGCTGCCGCATGGAGTTGCGGCACACCACCAGGATGATCCCGGCGTCCAAGGCCTCGGCGAGGGCGTCCGCAGTGGCCTGGCCCGGCAACGCCAGGCAGATTGCTTCGCTGTGCACCACCAGCTCGATTGGGGTGCCAGGCTCGACCTCCGGCACCAGGTTCAGCGCGTTGCGCAGCACTGCGCGGTGCTTATCCACGGAGGCTTCGGTGAGGTGCAGGACTACTCCGGTCATGGTCAACACGTTCCTGTCAGGGCGAGGGTTGCATAGGGCGTTCCGATCAGCGCGATCGCTGCGGTCATTGCCGCCAGGTAGCTGGCAGTCAGTGCCACGCCCCACCTCGACGCCGGAGGCGGCGCCGCGGCGAGGCGAAGCGCGCGCCAACGGGTGCCCGTCGCGTCGGCGTGCAGCGCGAGTGCCGGCGCGCCAAGGACGGGCGAGGGCCCGGGACCGTGAAGCGCGAGCAAGGCCCCTGCCAGGGCGCGGGTGCTGCTCGCTCGGCGGGCGTCGTCGTCGGCGGCCATCTCGGCGTAGGTCGCGACCGCTGGGGCCGCGGCTGCGATCAACGGCACCCAGCCGAGGACGCCCTTCAGGCTGTGCAGTGCCCACAGCAGTGCGTGATGTCGCTGCTCGATGTGCGCCCGTTCATGGGAGAGAACTGCGGCGAGCTCATCACTGCTGAGCGCATCGAGCGCACCCTGGGAGATGACGATGCGCGCGCGGCGCGTGGGGAGGCTGTAGACGCTCCTGTCTGGGGTCGGCACCACCCAAACCAGGGTTCCGTGCAGACACCGCTGTTCGGCCACCGCGTCTAGCGCATGGAGATGGGTCCGCAGATGTTCACGTGAGCGAACATGACGCACGGTTGCGCTGGTGATCAGCCACGCGGCCAGGGACAACGGGACAAGCAGCATCGTGAACACGGGCACATCGGTGGTCCACATCGACGACCGGGCCAAGAAGGGGTTCGCCGCTGCCAGGCACCGCTGACAGATCGCACCGACCCGGCCGGGCAGCCCCGGGCCGGTGAAGACCCAGGTCAAGAGCGGACCCAGCGCGAGGAATGCGAGCGTCCACACGGCCGCTGAGGCCGTCCAAATCGCGATCCCCAGCCGTGGGCGCGCACTGAAGGTCGGGGTGGGTCCGCCGAGGACGCGGGGCCCAGCAGTTGCCCCCGCAACGAGGAGCACCAAGAGCGTCAGCGGCAGCGCCATCGGGGTCATGTGGCCCGCCGAGCCGTGGGGCCGGGAGGCTCCCGTCCGGGCTCGTGGGCGGGGTCGGTGAGGACCTCGCGCAGCAGGGCTGCATCCTCCTCGGACATCGCCTCCATGAAGTGCAGGAACGACGACGCCGGGTCCCCGCTGACGGTCAGTGCCTGGGCCATGAGCCCCGCTGCGTACTGGCTTCGCGTTTGCAGCGGTCGGTGGGCCCAGGTGCGACCGGCACTGATCCGCTCGACCATCCCCTTCTTTACCAGGTTGGTCAGCACCGTCGCCACGGTCGTGTACGCGAGCCTATGTGATGTCAGCTGTTGCAGGACCTCGCGGGCGCAGAGCCGCTCGGGACAGTCCCACAGGATGTCCATGACCTCTTGCTCGAGCGCGCCCAGGCGTGGAACTGCGGCGCGTGGTTCAGACACTGGCCAACACCGAGGGTTTCGTCGCGCACAGGACCTGCCCACGCAGCCGCGTCATCGGGGCGCCCGCGGTCGTCACGAGGGCGGTGGCCGCCAGGCATGGCCGCATCGGGGCGAAACCGACGCTGAAGCCAACAACTGCCAAGTGCTGCCGAACCGCCCGGCTAGGCAAGGCAAGAACGCTGGCCTCCGGCGTGCGCCGAGGCCCGGTGGATGTGGATCTGTCCGGGAGCATGCCTCTACTATGCCGCATAGAGAGCTAAGAGGTTGCGTAGCAGGAAGTGGTCCGCCAGAAATCTTCCCACCCCAAGGACCGGGAGGGTTCTCTCCCGCTCACTCGATGTCGATGTCGGCGGCGTCGACGCAAAGCGCTTGCGCCCCACGGCGCACGAATGCCGGCCGGGCCCACAGCCCGGCCGGCATTCGCCAGCGATCGTCAGGAAGACTTCTCTTAAGAAGTCACGCTAGCGATCGACCACCCTTCCTGCCGGAGCCAGCGTCACGACCGTGGCCGCTGTCCTCCTTGCCGGCATCCGAGCCGCGACCGTGGTCGTTGTCTCCCTTGCCGGAGATCGATGCCACTGTGCCGTCTTGCGGGTTGAGCATGACCGTCGGAGCCGTGCGACCGTGGAAGTTGAACATGTTCACGATGGACCCCGCACCAGCGTCGGTCGACCCGTCGCCGATCCTGCCCGTGCCCCAGTTGTCCTCGATGAATTGCGTCACCGAGCTCTGGTCGGTCTGGGTGTGATCCACGAAGTTCGTCTTCGCGTACGGCGAGATGACGAGGAACGGCTGACGGGTGCCCGGGCCGCAGCGGTCCTGGTAACCGCCCAGGATCGACACGCCGGCGCTGGCCGCGTCGGTGCATAGTGCCGCGTCGTCCACGCTGTTGGATGCGTTCGTCAAGTTCGCCATCGTGTGGTCGTACCAGCCGTCCGAGTCGTCGTACAGGACGATGATCGCCGTGTCCTTCCAGTTCGGCGACGCCTGGATCTGGTTGATCGTGTCGACGAGGAAGTGCTGCTCGTCAATGGGATCGGAGTAGGCCGCGTGGCCGTCCTGGTAGCCGGGAGCCTTGAGGAACGAGACCGCCGGCATGTTCTTGCCGTCGACCACCTTGGAGAAGTCCGTCATGTCGTACTGGTGGTTGGCCTGATCGGTCTTGCCAATCATGGCCGTGGAGCTAGGCGGCAAGTGGTGCGGGTTCGCCGTGCTCGCGTAGTACTGGAACGGCTCGTGGTGCGGGATGTAGTCGGACGACGTCAGTCCGCCGACGTTCGTGTTGACGGAGCCACACACGGCTCGTCCGTTTGACGCGTCGGCGGCGCTCGTCGTGGGGCGGAATCCGCCTTCGAACCAACCCCACGTCGTGCCGTTCGCATTGAGCAGGTCACCGATGTTGGTGCCGTCCATGCCCGCGACGGGGTGTGCCGTCGACGAGCAGTCGTCCCACACCGGGTCGGGATCGTTAATGACGGTGCCGACGCCGTTCGCGTCGGGAATGCGCACCGTGTACGGGTCCGGGGCGGTGGTGAGCTGCCGAGTGACTGGGTCGTATGAGCGCACCCCGTGTGTCTGTCCCGCCACGAGGTTGAGGGCACCAGGGGTCGACGGCCCGAACGTCGTCGAGTACGAGTTGTCGCTCATCGCATACTGCTGCGCGTAGTTCCACAGGCCCATGACGGTGTTGCCGTCGTAGTAGCCCATGACGAGGCCGGGCGCGCCGTACAAACCGCTGCAGGAGTCCCTCGTGGTGTTCTCGACGAACTTGTCCATCAGGCCGCCGTTGTACGCCTTCTGCTCGTCCTGGTAGTGGTGGTCCTGGTCGCACGTCACGGCCTGCGCGGGCGTGAGTCGGAAAGGCTGGACGCTGTTGGGGTTGTTCGGGGCAAGCAGACCTGCCGACCCAAGCGTGTCGATCGCGGTAGGCGTGGTGGCCGACGCGGTGAAGGCGGGTGCCGCGACGCCGGTGCCCTGCAGGGTCTCGCCGGCAACGTTGGCCGCGACGGGGTACGTCGCGAAGTAGTGATCGAAGGACACATTCTCCTGGAAGATCACGACCAGGTGCTTGATAGGCGTGCGGGTGTCGCGACTGGGACCGTCGCTTGACTTCGCGACGGCCGGTGCGCCGGAGGCCGCGACCGCGAGCAAGGAAAGCGCCGTAACGCCGAGCGCGATGGCCGATGGGGACTTGGCAAGATGCCACATGTGATGAATCTCCTGTCGTTGGATGCCACGAACGGCCGACATCGGCCCCGTGGCGAAACTGACATTACGGACGAATACGGCGCTGCGACCGAGTGGCAACCGAACCGTCACCAAAGGTTCATCCGCGCGGGCTCTTGTGCCCTGTCGCGTGTCACCGGCCGCCCTTCTTCGGCTCGCGATCGTCGGTGCTCGGTCCTCGGTAAGAGGACCCGCCCGATCCCGCACCTGACAGAATTGGATCGTGACCCTCTCGACCTATCAAGTGACTCGCGTGCTTGCGCGCGAGGAGTGGGAGCCGCTCGCCCGCGCGCACGCCGCGCGCGCCGATGCCGCGACGGCCGGCCACCGCGAGCGGGCGCCGCGTCACGAGAGGCACCCCGTCGAGGACTTCGTTTACGAGTACTACAACACCCGGCCGATGCGTCTGCGCCGGTGGCACCCAGGCATCGGGCTGGCGCTCGAGGACGCGGCCGAACACGCCCAGTGGCGCCACTACACGACGCGCGACGGGGCGACGTTCGCGGACGCCGCAGCATTTTGGGAGGCGCGTGGCCGCACCGTCGACTACGTCGACGCGCTACTGCGGGCCACCGCTTCCCGCCCGGCACGGCTTGGATGCTTTGGGCTCCACGAGTGGGCGATGGTGTACCGGGCAGACGACGATCGCCGCCACCCACTCCCGCTACGCCTGGGACGGGCTGGGACCGATGGCGTCGTCGAGGAGCACAAGATCGTGTGCACGCACGTCGACGCATTCCGCTTCTTCACACCCGAGGCGGCACCGCTCAACGCGACGCAACTCACGCGCGAAACGCAGGTGGCGAGTGAACAGCCAGGCTGCCTGCACGCGAACATGGACCTCTACAAGTGGGCTTCCAAACTCGTGCCCGCGGTATCGAGCGAGCTCATCATGGACGCCTTCGAACTCGCCATGGAGATCCGAAGCGTGGACATGCAGGCTTCGCCGTACGACGTGCGGCAGCTGGGGCTCACCCCCATCGCCATCGAAACGGTCGAGGGAAAGCGCGAGTACACGGAACACCAGGCGGAGTTCGCCGTGATAGCGGCCGCGCTACGGGAGCGCCTCATCGACGCTTGCGCCGCAATACGCGAGGCCGCCGAGCAGGTCAGGGCCTAGAGACCAGCACGCACCTGATCCACGCCCTTGTTCGCGAGCTCATCGGCCCGCTCGTTGCCGGGATCCCCCGCGTGCCCCTTGACCCACACCCACGTGACGTCGTGGCGGGCCACCTGAGCGTCGAGTGCCTGCCACAACTCCTGGTTCTTGACCGGCTTCTTGTCCGAGGTGCGCCATCCGTTGCGCTTCCAGCCCGCCATCCACGACTTGACGCCCTGCATCACGTAGGTGGAGTCGACGTGGAGTGTGACATCGCAGCGCTGGGTGAGCGCCTTGAGTCCCTCGATGACGGCGGTGAGTTCCATCTTGTTGTTCGTGGTCAGGAGGTCGCCGCCGCACAACTCGCGCTCGTGACCGTTCGAGCGCATCCACGCGCCCCATCCGCCCACGCCGGGGTTGCCCTTGCACGCACCGTCTGTCCACATGTCGACTTGGGGCTTCGCTTCTTCGGTCACGCCGACACCTTACGACAGCGGGCTTGCTCGGAGACCGCGCCATGCCGCCACCCCTGCTTCGGCCAGCCATCGCGGGCCCAACTCCCCGCGCGAACTGTCGCGTGAGCACCACAAATCGACAGTCGCCACCGCCTCCCCGCACGTCCGAGCAAACGAAAGTGGATATGTGGTGCTCACCCGACGTTTCACCACCGGACGTGGCCCGGCGCGGCACAATGGAACCATGTCCAAGCACGCCGCCAAGCATGAGCACGCGTCGACGCCTGCCGTTGCCGTCCTGGTAGAGGCGGGCATCGACCACACCCTTCACCACTACGAGCACGACCCGGCGAGCGACCTCGGCTATGGCCTCGAGGCCGCTGCGGCGATCGGCGTCAACCCTGAGCAGGTCTTCAAGACCCTGTGCGCGTACGTCGACGGGCACCTGTCAGTAGGAATCGTGCCCGTGAGCGGGATGCTCGACCTCAAGGCTCTCGCTCACGCGTTGGGCGGCAAGAAGGCCGAGATGGCTCCCCCGGCCGACGCCGAGCGGTCATCCGGATACGTCGTGGGCGGCATCTCCCCCATCGGCCAGCGCAAGGCTCTCCCTAGCGCCCTCGACGAGACGGCCGAGTTGTACGACGTGATCTACGTGAGCGGCGGCAGGCGCGGCCTCGACATCGGCCTGTCACCCGCTGACCTCGTCGCGGTGACCCACGCGGTCATCGCCCCCCTCGCGAAGGACGCCTGATGGCGGATCTCGCGGCCGCCACGCCCGCATGGGATTACGCGGCCCGGCTCACGGAGGTGCGCGCCCGCATCCACACCACCGAGTACACCTCGGGGCGCGCGGCCTCCCACGTGCAGCTGCTCGTGGCCACCAAGGCATGGGACGCCGATGCCGCCGTCGCGGCGGTGCGTGCGGGCGCGGTCCTCGTGGGTGAGTCGCGCATGCAGGAGCTCGAGGTCAAGGGCGCGGCGCTCCGCGCCGCCGGCGCGCGCATCCACGTGATCGGCCAGCTGCAGCGCAACAAGGCCGCGACCGCCATCGAGTTCGCGGATTGCGTCCAGACCGTCGACTCTCTCGCGCTCGCCGAGCGCTTGTCGCGCCTGTGTGCCGAGGCGGAGAAGAACCTGGACGTGATGATCCAGGTCAACGTTTCCGGCGAAGACTCGAAGGCCGGCGTCGCACCACGCGAGGCTCTCAGGCTTGCCTCGGCCGCGCAGGCGCTGCCCTTCCTCACGGTCACGGGGTTCATGACTATCGGCCTCAATTCGCCCGACGAGGAGGCGGTCCGAGCCGGTTACGCGCGGCTCGCCGCACTCAGGGACGAGGCGCTGATCCGGTCGGAACGAGGCGAGATCGACCTGCGGGAGGCCTGGGAACTCTCGATGGGCATGTCGAACGACCTCGAGTGGGCCATCGCCGAAGGCGCGACTATTGTGCGCGTCGGCACCGCCGTCATGGGGCATCGCACCCGGTAAACCGCCGGTTGAGCCCTTTGTTGTCAAGCACGCTTGACAAATGGTCTTCTGTCAAGCATCCTTGTCATGACAAGGTCACTTGTCATCGCAAGGAGGTCGTCATGAACCGCGACAAGCGTTCCACACTCAAGCCGAACCTCGCCGTGTTCGTACCGCTGGCCACGTTGCCTGCGCTCGTCATGGCGGCCCTTCACGGCGAACACGAGTCGCGGTGGTCTGACCCGTCGACGTGGTGGGGCGTCGTGACAGGCATCCTGCTCGCGCTCGCGGTGCTCGGCGCCCGACTGATGGTCGGCCGCCGGAATCGAGACCAGTCGTGAAGAACGATGTCCGCGAATTGCGCGAGGCCTCGGGACTGTCCCAGGCGGCGCTCGGCGACGCTTTGGGTGTCTCGCGCCAGACCATCAACTCGATCGAGACGGGCAAGTACGACCCGTCTCTCCCATTGGCGATCGCGATCGCTCGCCACTTCCAAGCCACAGTTGAGGAGATCTTCCATGTTCACTGAGTCCGGTCTTTCCGCCCGCAAGTTCCTCGGCGGCCTCGTCGGAGGCACGATTGCCGGCGCCGCCTTGGGCATCGCGGCGCACCTCGTGCACAAGCCCGACTTCGGAAAGGGGGCAATGATCGGCGCTGGTGCCGTCCTCGTGTTGTTCATTCTGTCGGCCGCCCTCGGCGCGCGTAGACCCGCGGCCGCCCGGGTCATGTTGGGAATCAAGGACGAGCGAGAGCGGGCCATCTCGGTGCGCGCTGGCGCCGACGCGGCGCTCGCCATGTTCGGGGTGGGGCTCATCGTCACCATCGCGGGATTGTGGAACATTCCCCCGCTACTGCCGGGCGGCGCGGTCCTCATTGGAGGCGAGGCCGCGTTCGCGGTCAGTCTCCTGATTCGCCTGCGCCGCTCGTAGCGTATCGAGGAAGGCAAGCCTTCCTACCGCCCCTGCGAAGCCAAAGGTACATTTGGCGGCATGAGTAGCCCCACACACAAAGCCGACTTCAGGCGCGGCCCCGACGAGGCCGACATCTCCTCCCGACTCAACTGGCTTCGCGCCGGAGTGTTGGGGGCGAACGATGGCATCGTCTCGATCGCCGCGCTTCTTGTCGGCGTGGCCGCGGCAACGACCGACAGCGGCGTCATCTTCACGGCCGCCATGGCCGGCATCGCGGCAGGTGCGCTATCGATGGGCGTGGGCGAATACGTGTCGGTGTCGAGCCAGCGCGACGCCGAAGAGGCGCAGATCGCGCGCGAACGGATCTGGCAGAAGGCCCGCCCCGCATGGGAACTCGAGCAGTTGGTGCGCCTCAACATGGAGACCGGAATGTCCGAGGAGACGGCCCGCAAGGCCGCCGTCGAGCAGACCGCCAAGGACCCCATCGCGATCCACGCCCGCATGCACCTTGGCGTCGATCCAGACGAACTCACCAAGCCCATGCACGCCGGCATCGCATCCCTGATCGCGTTCAGCGTGGGCGGCATCGGCCCCTTGCTCACCACGCTGCTCCCGCCGGCGCACCTCAGGATTCCCCTGACGTTCATCATGGTGCTCATCGCTCTCGCGATCACCGGCTACACGTCTGCCCATGTGGCGCACTCGCCCTTCATCAAGGCGATCGTGCGCAACGTCAGCGGTGGCGCCGCGGCCATGGTGATCACGTACGGCATCGGCCTCTTGGTCGGCTCGACGCTCTAGTCGGCCGCGCACCTACGGCGCCACGCCAACTCCCGCCGCGCCTACGGCGCTACGCCGACTCCCACCGTGCCTACGGCACGAGATTGATCCACGCGTCCGTGGCGAATTTCTCGACGGCGAGGGCCTCGGCTTTGGCGAGCTCGTCGGCCCGCACAGCTCCAGGCACGGTCGCGTAGCGCGACTCGAAGTGGCCCAGGAACGACTCGATGATCGCGTCACGAGTCATCCCCGTCTGGCTCCGCAGCGGGTCCACGCGCTTGTTGGCGCTCTTGGTTCCCTTGTCGGACAGCTTCTCGCGGCCAATGCGCAGCACATCGAGCATCGCGTCGGCGTCGATGTCGTACGCCA
The DNA here is from genome assembly GCF_013409005.1 of Demequina lutea. NCBI lineage: Bacteria > Bacillati > Actinomycetota > Actinomycetes > Micrococcales > Demequinaceae > Demequina > Demequina lutea. Next base: position 1,026,309 of record NZ_JACBZO010000001.1, on the reverse strand, counting down.
TCGTGACGTGGTGGAGCACCGCTCCCGCGATGTAGCGCTTCTGTGCGGCGCCCGCGATCTTGCCCGCCGGCGAGGCGATGTCGTTGAGCGGCACGTACGTGGCCTGGATCCCCAACTCGCGCAGCGCGCCAAGCACCCAGTCGTCCAAGAACGCGTACGACTGTTCGAAGGACAGGCCCTCAACCAGGGACGACGGCGCATACAACGAGTAGGTGATGGTGTTGCCAGGCTGAATGAACATCGCGCCGCCGCCAGACACGCGCCTCGTGACCGTGACTTCGTGACGCGCCGCACCCTCGGAATCGATCTCGTTGCGAATCGACTGGAAGGAACCGATCACCACGGTGTTGCGCTCCCATTCCCAAATGCGGAGCGCCGGCCCGCGCCGGCCCGCGCCCACCTCTTGGGCGAGCACCTCGTCGAGGGCCATCTGCAGGTGAGGTTCTCGCGGCTCGTCGTGAATGAGTTCAAACGTGTGGTCGTGCCAACCTGTCGCGTGGCCGAGCGCGCGCCTCACGGCGATCGCGACGGCCTCGGGGCTGAAGCCGATGAACCGTGAATCGGCCCCAGCGGCGCGAGACACCGCAGCGGCCAACTCTGCGACGGGCATAGATGTGGGCATCCCCACCAATTGCGAGTTGATCGCGACAAGCGCCTCGGCGGGCTCAAGGAAGAAGTCTCCCGAGATGACGACGCCGCTCAGCGCCGCCTCGGTGCCCTCACCAGAGGTTTCGACATCGGCAACTACGAGCTTGCCGCCAGGGATCTTGTATTCACCATGCATGGTGTCCATTGTCCCCGTTACGGAATGGGGACTACGTCCGCCTTCAGCAATCCGTAGAACAGTGCGTCCGTGAGGGCCTCCCACGAGGCCTCGATCACGTTGGGGCCCACGCCCACGGTGCGCCACGAGCGCCCCGTCTCCGTGTCCACCGTCGTGATGAGCACTCGTGTGACGGCATCGGTGCCGTGAGAGGCGTCCATGATGCGCACCTTGAAGTCGACCAGGTCGAAGCGTCCGATCTCGGGGTACACGGTGCTGACCGCTTGCCGCAGCGCGTGGTCGAGAGCGTTCACGGGGCCATTGCCCTCCCCCACCGTGAGGATGCGTTGTTCGCCTCCGGCTCGCAGCTTCACGACCGCCTCGGCGTTGGCGTTCTTCGGGTCGCCTGGCGTGGACGCGACGTTGACGGCCCAGTTTTCGACCGTCCAGTACCTCGGCGCCTCGCCAAGCTCCGAGCGCAACAGCAACTCAAACGACGCATCGGCCGCATCGAAGGTGTAGCCCTGGGCCTCGGCGTTCTTGACGCGCTCGGTGACGCGAGTAAGAAGTTCGCCCTGACCGGCGAGGTCGAAGCCGAGCTCCTTGCCCTTGAGCTCGATCGACGCGCGACCCGCCATCTCCGACACGAGCATCCTCATGTCGTTGCCGACGCCTGCGGGGTCGGTGTGCTGGTACAGGTCGGGATCCACCTTGATCGCCGATGCGTGGAGGCCAGCCTTGTGCGCAAACGCCGACGCTCCTACGTAGGGCTGGCGGGGGAAGGGAGCGATGTTGGTGATCTCCGAGATCGCGTGCGACAGCCGGGTCGACTCGCGAAGACCGCCCGACTTGAGCGCAATGGCTCCGCGCTTGAGCTCGAGGTTCGCGGCGACGGCGATGAGGTCCGCGTTGCCGGTCCTCTCCCCGTAACCGTTGACACATCCCTGTACGTGCAACGCACCCGCGGCGACGGCAGCCATCGAGTTCGCGACCGCGCAGCCCGAATCGTTGTGTGCGTGGATTCCGAGCGTGGTGGTGGTCCTCGCGGCAACTTCCGTCACGATGCGGTCCACCTCATCCGGGAGCATTCCACCATTGGTGTCGCAGAGAACCAGCGTCGATGCGCCCGCTTCGGCGCCTGCGAGCAGCGCGCGAACGGCGTATTCACAGTCGTAGCGATAGCCGTCGAAGAAGTGTTCCGCGTCGAGAAGGACTCGATGTCCCTCACCCACCAAGAACGCGACGGTCTCGGAAATCATCGCGAGATTTTCGTCGCCCGACACCCGCAGTGCCCGCTCGACGTGTCGCACGTCGGACTTGGCCACGAGCGTGATGATGGGTGCCTCGGAGTCAAGGAGCGCCCGCACTTGGGGGTCCGAGCCAGCCGAGGTGCCCGCGCGTCGGGTCATGCCAAATGCCGCAAACTGGGCGTTCTTGAACGTGAGTTCCTTGGCCACAAGCGAGAAGAAGTCGGTGTCCTTGGGAACCGCACCGGGCCATCCGCCCTCGATGACTCCCACCCCGAGCTCGTCGAGAAGTGCCGCGATGGCCATCTTGTCCGCCACCGACAGGTTCATACCCTCTTGCTGCGCGCCGTCACGCAGCGTCGTGTCATAGATCTCCACGGTGAGACCCGCCATGATGCTCTCCTCGTTCTAGCGGCCCGCCAGCACCAATCGCTCCAACAAAAAAGCCCCCCAGGCATCGGGAGGCTGCGCGTCGGGGGTGCCGACGCGCTACGGAATGATGACCGTTGTTTCCATCGACTTCATTGTGACACAACACCCGGGTTTTGGCGGCAATCGCGATGCGCCGGCCCCTGGGCCCTGACGGGACTCGCGCCAACTATTTGTGGACGATCTCACACTATCTTTGGGTTTGCCACGCAACGCCTCCTACGATGGTCCTATGTCCGTAAGCGTGGAAGTGGCGACGGTGCGGGGCGGCCCGCCGCCGATCTATGCGGCGAGCGCGCGATGACACAATCCTGGTACGCGCCCTTGTTGACACGCGCCGCAATCCTCAGGACCATCGGAGTCACCTCCACTCTCACAGTGTTTGTTGTAGACATCCTCCTTCCGCACGGATACGACATCGCCTACCTCTATGCGGTGACGGTGCTGGTGGCGGCCTTCTCACGACGTAGCAAAACGGTGATTCGCACCGCGTTCGGCGCTGTGGGGCTCACGTTCATCGCGTTCGCCCTCAAGAAACACCCGGGCACTCCTGGCGGAACCGGCATGGATGTCTTCAGCCGTGTGATGGCGTCCGCGGTCATCGCGCTGATCGCGGTCGTCGCGATCGCTGTCATTCAGCGAGAGCTCAAGAACTACGAACTCGGAAAGGCACTTCACGCCGCCGAGGGCGACAGGGACCTAGACAGGCGCATGCTCGCGGCTGCGAGCACGATCTCACCGATTGGAACGTGGTCCATCGAGGTTGACGACGACCGCATGGATTTGTCGGATGAGGCCGCCATCATGCATGGCACCCGACCGGGCGACCGCCCGCTGCGAAGCGAGGTCTTGAGCCACATGGATCCGGCCGACGCTCAACGCCTGAGGGACCGCGTCACGCGCGCTTGGGAGTCCGGCATCCCCTTCAGGGAGGAAGTGAGGATCAACAAACCTGACGGCACCCACCGGTGGATCGTCACCATGGGCGAGAAGACTCAGTTCGACGACGGCTCGGTTGCCCGCGTGCACGGCACGGTCCAGGACATCACCCTGTGGAAGGAGGCGGAACTCGCGGCATCGGTCTTGGGAAACCGCTTCTCGCAGCTCGCGAAGTCGCTTCCGATCATCATCTGGACCGCCGACCCCCAAGGGCACGTCGACTATTTCAATGACTTCTTGTCGAGGTACACCGGCCTGCCTGACGAGGAATTGCAAAATGACGGGTGGGTGACCACAGTCGACCCCCGCGACATTGACGGGGTCCTCGAACAGTGGAGTGAGGTGCGCGCCGCGGGTAGCAACCTCGACATCGAGTACCGGGTTCGCGGAGCGGATGGCATCTATCGCTGGCATCACGTGGCCGCGCAGCCGGAGAGGAACTCAAGCGGCGAGATTGTGCGGTGGTGGGGAAGCACCATCAACGTCGACGCGACTCGGCGGCTGCGCGAGGAAGCGGAGGCGCTTGCTGCCGAACGTGAGATCATCCTCGAAAGCATGAGTGAAGGAGTCTCTGCCTTCGACTTTGACTGGCGCTTTGTCTACGTCAACGCCAGCGCGGAACGCATCCTCGAACACACTCGAGAGGAGTTGCTCGGCCGCACCGTCTGGGAGCAGTTCCCCGGCCTTGAGGGACGCGATCTCCGCGGCACCGTCGCACAGACGCTGGAAAGCCACACACTCGAACGCTTCTCGTACCGCACGTTGACGGGCAAGTGGCTCGAGATATCGATCTCCCCCAGCGCCGTGGGTGCGACGGTCTTTTTCCGCGACGTGACCGAGGTCCGCCAACTTTCCGAACAATTGGCTCAGTCACAGCGACTGGAGGCGGTTGGCCAGCTCACTGGCGGCATCGCCCACGACTTCAACAACCTGCTCACCGTGGTCTTGGGCGGCGCCGACGCGTTGACCGCAGACCCCACGCTCACGGACGACTCCCGCGAAATGGCCAAGCTCATCGGCAGCGCGGCCGAGCGCGGCGCGGAACTCACCCATCGGCTCCTGGCGTTCGCACGTCGCCAGCCTTTGGAACCCCAATCGGTAGACCTCTCGGAGCGACTGAAACAACTCGAACCAATGTTGCGCCGCACCCTGGGCGAACACATCGACATCGTGGTCAAAACAGACGGAATCGCTCCGGCCGAGGTGGACCCTGGCCAATTCGAAAACGCGCTCCTCAACCTGGCCATCAATGCGAGGGACGCCATGCCTGACGGCGGCACCCTGACCATCGAGGTGGGCACCGTCACGCTCGACGAGCCATACGTGACGGCTCATGCCGACGTCGCCGCGGGCACCTACGTGGCGGTGACGGTCAGCGACTCGGGCACCGGAATCGACCCTGATCACATGGGACACCTCTTCGACCCGTTCTACACCACCAAGATGACGGCACAGGGCTCGGGCCTTGGGCTTGCGATGGTGTGGGGATTCATCAAGCAAAGCGGCGGACACATCACCGTATACAGCGAGTTAGGTTACGGGACCTCCTTTAGAATGTACTTGCCGCCGGCTGTGAAGGTGCCCGTCCCCCCAAGACCGGCGAGCGTGCAGATCTCCACGGGACCCTTGACTGGCACGATCCTGCTCGCGGAGGACGACGACCTGGTGAGGGTCTTCGCCACTGATCGCCTGAGGGCCAAGGGATACGAGGTGGTTGCGGCGGCCTCCGGCCCAGCAGCGCTCGAGGCGCTCGAGGCGATAGAGCGACTGGATCTGCTGTTCACCGACGTGATCATGCCGGGAGGAATGACGGGACGCCAGCTCGCCGACGCGGTGGTAGCGAGGCGCCCCGGCACTCCGGTCCTCTATGCCTCCGGGTACACGGAAAACGTCATTATCCACAACGACAGGCTCGACCCAGGGGTGAAGCTCCTCGCGAAGCCTTACTCCACAAGGCAACTCGTCGAGCGCGTCGGCGATCTGCTTGCCACCATCGCAGCGGACCCGTCATGAAAACACAACGGCCCAAGGGCCGCGTCCTCATCATCGACGACGATCACCTCGTCGGCGCGATGCTCGTCGCCCATGCGCACGCCTCGGGCTTCGATGCAAAGGTCACCGACGACCCGGAGTTGTTCTATTCGTTGGCACGCGACTGGAAGCCCACCTTCGTGGTGGTGGACCTCGTGATGGGCGAGGTCGACGGGCTCACGGTGCTGAAGGCCCTTGCCGAGATGCACTCGGATGCCGCGGTCGTGATCGCGAGCGGCATGGGTGCAAAGATCCTGGACTCTGCCAGGCAATTTGCCTCCGCGAGCGGGCTTGCATACGGCGGAGTGCTTCACAAGCCATTCCACAGGGCGGACGTTGCGGCGGTGCTCGCGGCCGGTTCGCACGCGCCCGACGCAGACGGCGCGGTACTCGACGTATTCGGCGAATGGGACTCGGACCGTTTCGAGGAGGCGCTACTGCGCGCCGTGGCCCGCGATGAGCTCGGCGTGGCCTTCCAACCCAAGGTGGCCTGCGTCGATGGTCGCCTCGTTGGCTACGAAGCACTCGTCCGCTGGAGCCACCCCACCCTGGGCGCCATCCCGCCCGATGCGTTCATTCCGAGAGCCGAGAGCCTGCGCCTCGTGAGTCTCGTGACGGACTCGGTCGCCGCCACCTCGATGGCGTGGTTCGCGTCCGCGAGGGCCCACACCTCGGAGCGGCTCGCAATCAACATTTCCGCGGTCGAGCTCACCGGTCCCGACCTGGGCACCCGGCTGTTGGCCGAATGCCATCGGTCTGGAGTCGACCCGTCACGCATCATCCTTGAGGTCACGGAGACGAGCGCGATGGCCAACCCGACCGAGTCGCTTGAGATCCTCACCCGTTTGCGGCTCGACGGCTTCCAATTGTCGATCGACGACTTTGGCACCGGCTACTCGTCGATGGTCCAGCTATCGACGATGCCGTTCACCGAGGTCAAGATCGACAGGTCCTTCGTTCGCAACCTTGGCTCATCGCTACCCGCTGAGGTCATGGTTCGTTCAATGCTCGATCTCAGCAGGGGCCTCGGAGTTGAATGCGTGGCGGAAGGCGTCGAAACGGCGGCGGCGCTGGAAGTGCTGAGCGAAATGGGATGCGACTTTGCCCAGGGTTACCACATCGGGTACCCCATGACCGAGTCCGACCTCGAGGCATGGATCGTCGCTCACAACGCCCGCCTCTAGCACCCCTCACGACGCGGCGCCCTACGCCGCTGGGTTCACGATGCAGCGGTGCCGTTGAGCACGCGCCTGCGATGCTTCCAGTCGGGCAGGTGCTCGTCCATCACTGAGTAGAAGCGCGCGTTGTGCCCTCGCTCGATGAGGTGTGCGAGTTCGTGGACGATGACGTATTCGAGAAGCGACGGGTCGCGTCGCGCGAGTTCCAGGTTGAGCGTGACGCGCTTGGTGGTCGTGTTGCACGTGCCCCATCGCGTCTTCATGCGGCGAATGGCGATCGTGGGCATCGGGACGCCCATTACTTGCGCCCAATACTCCATGAGCGGCGGCACGTTGGTCTTCAGAGTGCTCCGCAGCGCCTCCGCCTCGGGGCCCGCCGCGAGCGGCTGAGGTTGACCGGCGAGCCGCTCCCTGTGCTTGGCAATCCACGCGGCCTTGTCCGCAACGAACGCGGAGATCGTGGACACCGGCACATGCCTGGGCGCGCTCACGACCACCTCGCCGTGCGGTGCCTTCACCGTGAGGCGAAGGTTCTTGATCCGCTTGCGATTGATCGTGTATTCGAACGGCGCTTCCATGGTGCGATCAGAGTACGCCCGGCCTCAGACACCGTCACTCAGGCTTGCTGCACCCGCTGTGTGTCGGCCGCCAAGGCGCGCAACTCATCCGCGGTTGTCCGCTTTACGTATGCCGGGGTGTCACGCTCGACGCGCCAGGACTCGGTCAGGGGCCCCAGATCGACGGCGTCGTATCCCAGGCTGTCGAGGAACTGCGCGACGGCGGATTTCGCGACGCCGTCGTTCCCCGCAATGGGCAAGGCGCGGCGGTTCTCGGTGCCCGTCGGCAACCCGTCGGTAGGGATCTCGTTGGCGTAGATGTTGTTGAAGGCCTTCACGACATGGCTCTCGGGCAAGTGACCCTGGAGCAGCTCTGACGTGGTGGAGGCGTTGGTGTCGAGCGCCTCTATACGGCCGTCGCGCTGCGGGTAATAGTTGTTCGCGTCGATCACGACCTTGCCCTTGAGCGGCTCCACAGGGACCGCTTCGCGTGCGTGCAAGGGAACCGCGATGAGCACCAGGTCACCGGCCTCGGCGGCCTCGTGGGCCGTCGCGGCGCGGGCCTTGGGTCCAAGCTGCGCGACCACGTCCGCGAGTGATTCGGGGCCGCGAGAGTTGGCGAGCACCACGTCGTAACCTGCGTTGACGGCCGCCTGGGCCACGTTCGTGCCGATCCTGCCGGCACCGATCATTGCGATAGTAGGCATGTGGAGTGAACGGGCGCGGGGCGAGAGCAATTCCCGAACACGGCGGCCCGCTTCCACGACCTCGCCCCGCACGAAGGCCTATCCGGTCAATGCGACGCCGCAATCCCAAGCCACAGGACCAGGACTCTAGCCCTTGTCCTTGCATTGCTCGCATTGGGAGTAGTCGTTCGTACCGTTCGCCCGTTGACCGGCCGGAATCTTCTCGCCCTCCGGGCAGTCGTTGTGATTGTGGTACACATCGGGATCATCCGGATTCCTCGAGTGATACGGATAGGTCCTCATGGGATTGCGCCCCTCTCTCCCGTTCTTAGTTGCAACCTGCTCGTCCAATCTATTCCTAGTGGGAACATTGCGCGTGGCAACCCAACCCCCAATGCCTCATCTGCGTACTACCTGCATGAAGCGCGCAAGGACGACCCCATGAGCACATGGTCTCGCGCACTGGATGAGTTGGTCCGCGAGCGTGGCCCCGCCCTCTTCGGTTACGCCTACGTCCTGACGGGCGACAGCGCCGACGCCGTCGCTACGAGCGTCGCCTTTCACGAGGCAATCCTCGCCCTCCCCCCGCGCGAGCGGGCCTGCATCGTGCTGCGCTACCTCGAGGACAAGCCCGTGGGCGCGATCGCCTCCGAGCTCGGCCTGGCGACGGGCACCGTCAAGCGCTACCTGTCCGACGCCGTCGCCGCCTTGCGAGCGAGCGCCGACATCGACTTCACCGCCGACGAGAAAATCGCCGTCGTTTCCCACTCTGGAGGCAACTCATGAACACCGCACACGAAGAACTTGAACGCATCGCCCGTGCGGGCGCCGGCCACTTCGCTCAGAGCGCTCTTGCGTCCGGTCATGCCGACGTGACCCGTCGGGTCCGCCGCCACCGCACCGCGAGGGCCGCCGCGACCACCGTGGCGGGCATCGGCGTCATTGGTGGCGCGACGTGGGGCGGACTGGCGGCGTTCGGCCAGGGCAATGCCCTGGCACCGGGCGGCACGCTGGCGAGCCCCGCGACAACGAGCGAATCGCCGTCGCCGAGCCCAGCACCCGCGCGCATCGAAGACGCCGTCACCGTGCCAAGTGCCCACACGCTCGACTTCGTTTCTACCAAGCTCAGTGAGGCATACGGGGTCTCGCAAGACGATGCGCTCGCCGCGATCACTGCATCGGTCCGGGAGCTCGCTCCCGAGGCAAGCACACCAGAGGGCTGGCCGATGCCAGGCACGTTCGACCTCACCGTTGCGCCCACGGTGCGCGATGCCGCCGACCTGATGGTCTCGGCGCGCGTAAAGGAGTTCACGGACCTGGGCGTGCCCCGCGCTGACTGGCAGACGGTCATCACCAAGGCATCCCTCGTGGAGCGCGAGGCCAAGCTTGACGTGGACAGGCCCAAGATCGCGCGCGTCATCGACAACCGCTTGGCAAAGGGAATGAAGCTCGAGCTCGATTCGACGGTCAAGTACATCTCGCCGGTCGAGGGAGTGTTCACCACGGACGCCGACAGGGCCATCGACTCTCCGTACAACACGTACCTGTACCAGGGGCTCCCGCCCGGCGCGATAGCGGCGCCTTCCGATGCATCGATCCGCGCGGTCCTCAACCCGGCCGAGGGCGACTGGCTGTTCTTCGTGACCGTCAACCTCGACACGGGCGAGACCGCGTACGCAACGACGTTCGCGGAGCACCAGGCGAACGTGCAGAAGCTTCAACAGTGGGTCAGCGAACACGCCGCATCCGTGCCGCCGGATCCGGGCAACTAGACCTCGCACGACCAAGCTCGGCGAGCTCGTGTCAGCAGCACGCCCGCGGTCATGCCAGAGTGAGTGACACCCCAGGAAGGTGGCTCGCGTGCGGCATCAGGCACAGGTTGTGTGGTGGCACGTCTACCCCCTCGGGTTCCTTGGCGCCACGATCCGGCCCGATGGCGGTGCGGCATCCGCTCCAGCGGCACCCACCCGCACCCTGACGTCGCTCATCCCGTGGCTCGACTACGCGGCGGACCTCGGCTTCGAGGGTCTGCTGCTCGGCCCGATCTTCCGCTCGTCGAGTCACGGCTACGACACGCTCGACCACCTCGCGATCGACCCGCGCCTTGGCACCGAGGCGGACTTCGACGCGCTCGCCGCGGCGTGTGCGGCACGCGGAATGCACCTGGCCCTCGATGGCGTCTTCAACCACGTGGGCGACCAGCATCCGTGGGTTCTTGACGCGCTGGCCAACGGGCCCGACTCCCCCGGCGCCAAGCGCGTGCGTGTCGACCACGCGGCCGACGGCACGGCATCGGCGCACGTGTTTGAGGGCCATGGCGGCCTCATCACCCTCAGGCACGACGCCGAGGAGGTGCGCGCCTACACGGCCGAGGTCATGATGCACTGGCTCGGCCTCGGGGCCACCTCGTGGCGCCTCGACGCCGCCTATGCGGTCCCGAACGACTTCTGGGCCGATGTCCTGGGACGCACGCGCGCCTCCCACCCCGACGCCTGGTTCCTGGCCGAGGTGATCCACGGCGACTACGCCGCGATCGCCGCGGCGAGCACGGTCGACAGCGTCACGCAGTACGAACTGTGGAAGTCGCTCTGGAGCTCGATCGCGAACCGCAACTTCTTCGAGCTTGACTGGACCCTCACGCGCCACCTTGAGTTTTGCGAGGCCTTCACCCCTTCCACGTTCGTTGGCAATCACGACGTCACCCGCATCGCCTCGCAGGTGGGCGTCGATGGTGCGATCGCGGCCCTGTGGCTACTCATGACGCTGCCCGGCACGCCATTCGTGTACTACGGCGACGAGGTGGGCGCGCTGGGCGTCAAGGAGGATCGCATCGGCGGCGACGATGCCGTGCGGCCCGAATACCCGCCCACACCCCCTGCCGATTGGGCCTCCGCTGCCGACGCGGCGCGCGTGCTTGAGGCCCACCGCGAGGCCCTCGATCTGCGCCGCAAAAATCCGTGGCTGACGCGGTCGAGCGTCACGGTCGAGCTGCTCGAGAACACCAGGATCACCTACGTGGCCCGCGGCGAGAACGAGGGCGAGGCCCTGCGCGTGGATGCCGATCTCGGTGCCGACCTGGCCGCCGCGCCGCACGTCACCGTCGTGCCGGTGAACCAGACCTAGACCGACTTGTGAGCGGCGAGCTACACCGATTCAGTCGCCGTCGGCATGGCTCGGGAGTATATCTCCTCGACCACGTCGGCGAAGTGCGTGATCACCACGTCGCGGCGGATCTTGAGTGACGCGGTCATCTCCTCGCGGGCCTCGGAAAACCCGCGGGGCAGAATCCGGTACTCCTTGATCGCCTCCGCGCGGGACACGTGCTCATTCGCCGCCGCGATGGCGCGGCCCACGAGTTCGCGCACGCGCTCATTCATCGAGGCCTCCTCGACGCCCATCTCGGGGAGCTTGTGCGCGGTCAGCCACGCGGCGAGCAGCGCCTCGTCCAGCGCTACTAGGGCGGACACGAAGTGCCGTCCCTCGCCCACCACCACGGTGTCCTGGATGGCGGGGTGCGAACGCATCGCGTCCTCGAGCATGGCGGGCTGCACATTCTTGCCCGACGACAGGACGAGGAGCTCCTTCTTGCGGCCGACGATGCTGAGCGCCCCGTCGCGAATCTCGCCCAGGTCGCCGGTGGCGAACCAGCCGTCGCGCATGACCTCCGCAGTCGCCTCGGGCGCGTTCCAGTAGCCGGCGAAGGTGTTGGCGCCCTTGGTGAGGATCTCGCCGTCGTCGGCCAGGGTGAGCATGCCTCCTGCAATGGGCTTGCCCACGGTGCCCATGATGCCCGTCTTGTCGGGTGACCCCGAGTGCGCCGCCGTGGTCTCGGTCAGGCCGTAACCCTGTAGCACCTCGACGCCAAGCCCGCGGAAGAAGTGCCCCACCTCGGGCGTCAGCTTGGCGCCGCCCGACAGGAAGTAGGCCATCTGGCCGCCAAGAAGCTCGCGGATCTTGCCCAACACCAGCTTGTCGGCGATCGCGAAGCGCAGCCCGAGCGTGGCCCTGTGAGTGCCCTCGTCTCGCGCCCTCGACTTTTCCCTCGACACCTTGGCTGACCAGCGGAAGAGCGTCTTGCGTACGCCCGTCATCGACGTGTCCGCGCGGTTGTAGATGGTCTCGAGCACGCGGGGCACCAGGGGCATCCAGGTGGGACGGAAACTCTTGAGGTCGGCCGCGAGCGTCTTGTGGGAGGGCGCGTAGCCGATCACGGCGCCCGAGCCCAGCGCGACCAGCATGACGAAGCGGGCAAACACGTGGGCGAGCGGGAGGAACAGCAGCACGCGCGTCTCGCCGCGCACGAAGCCCCCGAAGTCGGGGTCGAGCTCGACGTTCTTGGAGTGCTCCACGAGGTTGCCGTGCGTCAGCATCGCCCCCTTGGGCCTGCCCGTGGTGCCCGACGTGTAAATGATGGTGGCAAGGTCCTCGACCGTGACGTCTTTGGTGCGCGCGTCGAGCTCCGCATCGGAGATGATCTGGCCCAGGAGCGCGAGCTCGTCCATCGCGGCCTTGTCGAGGCCAACGAGCGCGGGAGCGGCCTCCAGAGCGGCGAGGGTTTCGCGGGTCTCCGCCCTTTCCGCGGCGACAAGGTGGATGCCAGCATCGGCGATGATCCACGCGAATTGCGACTGAGAGGACGAGGGGTAGATCGGCACCGTCACTGCCCCGGCGGCGAGAATCGCGAAGTCCATGACCGACCACTCGATGCGGGTCTCGCCCACGATGCCGACGCGGTCGCCCCGCTGAACCCCGGAGGCCATCAGTCCCTTGGCGACGGCGCGGACGCTCGTGTTGAACTCGATCAGGGTCACCATCGACCAAGAGCCGTGCTCATCCTTGACCTCGGCGAAGGCGCGCAAGGGGTCCGCCGCGACCCGCTCGGCGAGCATGGCGGCCACGTGCATTCCCTTGGGAATGACTGCCAAACCGGGCGACGACAGCACGATGCGAGTCATAACAAAATTGTAAACTACGGGCCCGTAAGTTACGAGGGATTTGTGGCCCTAGACGGTCCTCATCCAGCCGTGTGTATCCGAAACTCGGCCGTACTGAATCCCCGTGAGCCGCTCACGCAGCGCCATGGTCACATCGCCAGAGTGCCCCGAGCCGACCGTGTAGTCGAAGTCGGGTGACACAAGGCGACCCACGGGAGTAATGACCGCGGCGGTGCCGCACGCGAAGATCTCGTCCACGTCGCCCGAGGACACTCCTTTACGCAGTTCCTCGAGTTCGATGTCGCGCTCGATCACCTTGTGCCCCGCATCCTGCAAGAGCGTGATGACCGCGTCGCGAGTAACACCCTCAAGGATGGTGCCGGTGAGGCGCGGCGTGAGGATCGAACCGTCCTTCAGCACCGCGAAGAGGTTCATGCCGCCCAGCTCCTCGATGTACTTGTCTTCCTTGGCATCCAGGAAGAGGACCTGGCCGCAACCGTTGTCTTGGGCCTGCTGCTGGGGAAGCATCGACGCGGCATAGTTGCCCGCGGTCTTGGCCTGGCCGGTGCCGCCTGCACCCGCGCGGTGGTAGCCCTGCGCGACCCAGATCGAGACGGGCTGGACGCCGCCGGAGAAGTACGCGCCTACCGGCGAGGCCATCAGCAGGTACTCGACCGTGTGGGAGGGTCGCACTCCAAGGCAGGCCTCGGTGGCGATCATGGTGGGACGCAGATACAGGCTGCTCTCGGGTGCTCCAGGGACCCACTGTGCGTCGACGCTCAGCAGGGCCGCGAGCGAGGCCAGGAAGTCCTCCTCGGGGAGCTCTGGCAACGCGAGGCGGCTGGCCGATGCGGCGAACCTCACTGCGTTGGCTGCGGGGCGGAACAGGTGCACGGAGCCATCGGCCCAGCGGTACGCCTTGAGGCCCTCGAACACCTGCTGCCCGTAGTGCAGCACCAGGGCGGCGGGGTGGAGCACCAGGTCGGCAAAGGGTTCCACGCGGTGGTCGCCCCAGCCCCCCTTGAGCGTCCAGGTGGCCTTGGCAATGTGGTCGGTGAACACGGTGCCGAACGGCGGCGAGTCCATCAGCCGGGCGCGATCCGCGTCCGATGCTGGGCTGGGATTGCGCGTCACCGCGAATGAATGTGTCATCGGCTGAGCCTCCATTCCGCCACCTTACCTGCGCAAGTGGCGCCTACGTGGCTGCCGCCAAGAGTGCTTTGAGAGTGACTCCGGCGGCTTCCCCGATCAGCTTCTTGCCAAGGTCTCCGACGAACCGCAAGCGCCCGTCGCGGCCGCGCGCCGCGAGGCGATCCTCGATCACGGCGCGAATGCGTTCGCCGTCCCTCCCGAAGGCGTCGTCGAGCGCCGCCATAAACACGTCCGTGGTGACGGTGATGCGTTCGCGGTTGAACGAGCCGTCGGTGTAGACGTCGAGGTCCTTGAGCCTGGCGACGAACGCGTCGCGCGCAAAGGCGTCCTCTACGTTGAGCACCGCGTCTCCCGCCGCGTCGATGCTCACCACACGCACGTGGGCGAGGATCGCGGCAAGGTCTCCCCCGCCGTCGGCGCGTGCCAGGCGATACGCGTACATGAGCGCCCGCACACGCGTGGGCGTGATGCCCAGCTTGCGAGCCATCGAGAACTGGGACTCGTCCGCGTCGAGGTACCCCGCCGCCACGAGGCCGCTGAAGAGCGCGATGTCCAACTCGCGCTTGGGCACCGTGCCGAAGGGATCGCCGCCGATGCGTTCGAGCACGGCATCGGCGAACGCCACGCGCTCGGCTGGCTTCAGGGAGTCGAGGTTCATCACCTAGGCATCATCTCCTGCGGGTGTGACGGTCGCAATCGGGGGCGCGCCGCTAGGCGAGAGTGCCGACGAGCCAGTCGAGGATCTCGACGCCCGCACTCATCACCGAGATGTGCCCGTCTCCCGGCCTCTCCCACAGCACCGCTCCAGGCGTCGCGACCGCATTCCAGCGGCCGTGGCTCAGGGGGACGATGCGGTCGTCCGTGCCGTGCACAAAGAGCGCAGGGGACGCGATCGTGTCGAGCGAAAAGCCCCACTCCTTGACGTACGCCACGTCGTCCGCCGTCATGCTGCCAAGGCCGCGCGAGACGCCCTCCGCGGCGATGCCGTTGAACCACGACCACTCGCCCGCGAGCGCCAACGTATCCGCCGGGGTGAACATCTCCGGGTCAAACTCGGACGCGGCCAACAGCGTGTGGAGGTTCGACGGCCCGTGCATCGCCGCGCGCAACTCCTTGGCGCCGCCGGGATGCATTCCCGCAAACCAGTCGAGCCCCTTCGCGTCGAAGGGTGCGAGCCCACTGATCGACACCACCGACGTCACACGGTCGCCAAGGAGCGCCGCGCAAGCGAGCGCGTGCGGTCCTCCGCCCGAGTGCCCCACGGCCGCGAAAGTGTCCACGCCTGCGGCATCGGCGACGCGCGCGGCCAGGTCTGCCGCGTCGGAAACCCCGCGTCCATCCACGGCGGTCGAGCCTCCGTAGTCGGGCCGATCGAAGCCGAGCCAGCGGATGCCACGCGCGGCCGATGCCTCGAGGAGTGGGACGGGCGGCTCTCCGACGTTGGGGGTGCCATGATGCCACATCGCCGAGATGGGGGCGTCGGCGGGGCCCCCGTCGTACCACCTGACGGTGCCGTTTGGGACGTCCAGGAGGTTGAGGATCATGATGAGGCGCTAGCGCGCCGGCGCCACATCGTCAGACCCGCGCCGGTGGCGTAGTGACCAGGTCCCCCGCCATGGCCGTACCGATGATGGCGCACACGGCGGTCGCGAGTCCGAGGGCGACGGCGCCGGCCAGGTAGGCGGCGAGGGCGCCGAGCAGCAGGACGTTGAGCCGCATAAACGGCAGCATGATCCCTTTGAGCCTGCGGGGCGCCTTGGGCGCAAGGAACTGCCCCCACAGCGTGACGGCAACGGACGGCAGCGCCACGGCGAGCAGCCACGCGGCCACGCCGTCGGCCGCATGAAAGCCCCACCACGCGAGCCCCGCGAGCATGCCGAGCTCGGCAAAAAAGACGAGGGTCGCGCCGAACCACTTCATGGGCATCTGCTCATGATGCCACGGTCACGGTTCGCGCGAGAGGTGACCACACGCACTGAGCGGCGGCGGGGTGGATGGGCAGCGGCGCGGCGCCTCGACCCTGCGGTCGGTCCGCCCCTCACCCTCGCGCCACATGGCGCGCGCCATGTGATCTGAGAACTACTCGCCAAACACGGGGTTGGCAACGATTGCAGCCCGCAACTCCGCGCTCGCCGGAAGCGGATGGGGTACCACGGGGAAAATGGTCGCGAGAGTCGCGGGCATGGCACAACCGTAGGGGTGTGATGCGGCCAAGAAGGGGGACCGTTCTCCCAGAAAACCCGGGACTATGCAGGAAAGACGGCCAGTTCTGAGTCCCTGGAACCGTCGGCGAGGGGCACGACGTCGGCCACCACGTGGCGCACCACCGCGCTTGCCGCGTCCAGCGCGGGCGGTAGCGGGGGCCTGCCGAGCGAGAGCAGTCGCACCGAGCGCACCGCGCCTTCGACGCGCGTCACCTCGACGTCAGGGTGGCGGTGGGCCGCGAGCGCCAGTCCGGGAAGCATCGTCACCCCGTGGCCCACGGCGATGAGCGACTGGGCGGCCACGTAATCGTCGGAGGCGAAGCGGATCTTGGGTGCGAAGCCCGCACGATCGCAAGCACTCACCAGGTACACGCGGCAGCGCTCGCATCCGGCGAGCCAGTCGTCGTCCTCGAAGCCCGCCAGGTCGGTGAGCGTCACCAGGCTCTTGGGATAGCGCGCAGGCGGCGTCACCAAGTAGAGAGGGTCCTCCCCCAGCACCTGGGAGGTCACCGCGTCGGAACATTGCTGCCCTGCGTAGGTGAACGTCACCGCGAGGTCCACCTCGCCCGCGATGAGGAGGGCCTCGGCCTCGGGGGGCTCGGCTTCGACCACGTCGAGTTCCAGGCCAGGGTGGCGCGAGTGCAGTTCGGTGACGATGCGGGGGGCGAGCGTGGCCATCCCCGAGGGGAAGATGGCCAGCCGCACGTGGCCGCTCTGCAGGGAAATCGACGACGCCAGCTCGGTGCTGGCGCGCGACATGAGGCCGAGGATCTCCTCGCCGCGGGCGGCAAGGCGGACGCCCTCCTCGGTGAGCACGAGCCCTCGGCCGACGCGCCTGACGAGCACCGCGCCCGTCTCGGCCTCGAGGCGCTTGAGGTGGTGAGACACGGTGGGTTGGCTGTAGTGGAGGGCCTCTGCGGCCGCCGATGCGGTGCCGTATTTGGCCAACGCCACGAGTACCTGGAGCCTGTTGACATCGATCATGTCTCCATCATATCGATGGCGTCAATGGTTATGGTCGATAACATTCACTAGACCGATGCATGGGTGGTGAGCGACCATCGGAGTATGGAGAAGCTCACGATCGACGGGGTCTACGCGGCGGCAGCGCGCCTGCGCGACCTCCTGCCCCCCACCCCGGCGTGGTCGTACCCAGTGCTGGATGCGGCCATCGGCTCGCACGCCATCGTCAAGCACGAGAACGTGCAGCCCACCGGCGCGTTCAAGGTGCGCGGCGGGCTCAACCTGCTCGCCACGCTCTCCCCCGCCGAGCGCGCCGCGGGCCTCATCACGGTGTCTACCGGCAACCACGCGCAGTCGCTGGCTTACGCCGCCGCCCGTTCTGGCGTCGCGGCCACCATCGTGATGCCCCGCAGCACCCCGGCTGAAAAGGTGGATGCCGTGCGCGCCTGGGGCGCCCGCGCCGTGCTCGAGGGCGCGGACATGGCCCAGGCCGCGGACTTCGCGGTGGGACTCGCCGCGCGCGACGGCCTGCACTTTGTGAACCCCGGCAACACGCCCGCCATCGTCTACGGCCACGGGACCGTGTACTTGGAGTTGCTCCAAGCGCATCCCGAGATCGAGACCCTGTACGTGCCCGTCGGCTCCGGATCGGGGCTCGCAGGGGCGCTGCTGGTGCGCGACGCGATCGCTCCTCATACCCGCGTGGTGGGCGTGCAGGCCGAGGGCGCATCCGCCGCCTACGACTCGTGGAGGTCCGGCACCGTGAAGACCGTGGAGGCCCACACCTTTGCTGCTGGGCTCGCTACTGGCTCCGGATTTGAACTCCCGCAGTCCATCATGCGCGAGCGGCTCGACGACTTCCTGCTGGTCTCGGACGACGATCTGCGCCACGCGATGTCGCTCATGGCGACCGCGGCACACACGTTGTGCGAGGGCGCCGGGGCTGGAGGCTTGGCCGGGGCGCTGGCCGACGCGTCGCGGCCCGGTGTTGTGGGGTTTGCGTGTACTGGTGGCAATGCGTGTGCGTCGGAGATGGCAGGGCTTGGGCGGGTTGCTGTGGGGGTTTAGGGACTCGGGCTCGCCTATCTTGAGCGAGCCTGTCCAACGCCTCCCCAGTTTTGCGAGCTTCAGCGCGCAGTCACCTTGAACCGAGGTGCGATCGCATCGACGTCCCGCAATTCGCCCGACGCGACTGCCATGGTGAGTTCAAAGGCCTCGTCCTGAGTGAGATCGAGCTCGCACCCGTTGAGCGCCAGGAACACGACCGTCGAATGCCATCCGAGCCTCTTGTTGCCATCCATGAGCGCGTGGTTGCACACGAGCGAGTGAAAGAGCGCCGCAGCCTTGAACTCGATGCTGGGGTAGGCGTCGTCGCCCATGAGGGTCGTCGCGGGGCGCATCGCTGCGGACTCAAGTAGTCCGATGTCGCGCACGGGGCCTACGCCAATGTCGTCCGCGAGGTAGAGCAGGTCCTCGAGGGTGAGCCACTCGGTCATGGGCTAGACGGTGCCGAGGCGATCGAGCGTCTCGGCCCAGCGGCTCTTCGCCTCGGTTGACAGCGCGGCCACGCGATCGTGGTGGCCAAGCCTGGCTGCGCGCTCGAGAACAGCACGGCGCACCACTTCTTGCTTGGAGCCGCCGTCGTGCTGCGCGAGGAACGCGAGGGCAGCCTCGAACTCGGGGTCGGTACGAAGTGTCATGGCCATATAGTCGATGGTATCACTATGATATCACCGCGTGCCGAGGCCGACTAGCTTCTCGTGTGCAACTCCGACAAGCTAGGCGTGTGGACTATCCCGCCTGGAAATACTATCCGCTCAACTCACGGCCGCCCGAGTGGGTCACCGAGGTCGTCAACGTGGTCAACCGGTGTGAACTCGCTATTTCGACAGTCGATGCGCATACAGGGCTCAGCAGCGACGCCGTTCTTGAACACTTGCGAATTGGGCTTGAGAGCCTTGGGTACGAGGTTGAAAGCGGTAAAGGCGCGGGCCAGAAAGTGCAACGCACGGTGCTGTTCGGCGAGAACGGCCGCCCCGAGGTCAACTACGACATCGACGCGTTCAACGACTATCTAGGCGTAGCTGTCGAAGTCGAGGCTGGCCGCGGTGCAGCAAACAACGCGGACTACCGCGACATCTTGCGGACGTCGCTCATCCTGGACGCCACGTTCCTCATACTGATGCAGCCATACGCGTACAGATCGAATGCCTCCGCGACACCTATGCACGCGTATGCGAACTCGCGCGCACAACTCGACGCGATTTACCAGTCGCGTCGACTCGTCCTTCCCTTCGAGGGGCTCTTGCTGATCGGATATTGAGCCCCCGCCCGCACCGGAAGCGACGGTAACGAACCACCGAAGGCAGCTGGCAAGGGCTCGCCCGGCTCTCACAAAACCGGAGGCGGTTCACTAACGTACGCACTGCCTGCAGAACGTCCGTGGCGGCTGCGAGAATCGTGCGGACGCCGCGTCGCACAATGGAATCACTCGGGCGGCGGTCCACTAGACGCAAGGCACCATTGGCTAGGGTTGCTCATGGGGACAGCCAAACACGAAAGCACCGGTACACCCGCGCCGACTCAAGGCTGGCCGTAGACGCTCATTCCTCAGTCTGTAATCATTCCATGGAGGCGGAACGTGACTATCTTGAGAACCGCGCCGCTCCTTGCCTCGAGCCCACCCACATCGCTGTCCAGCGTCGAGTTATTCGCCGGCGCAGGCGGGCTCGCTCTCGGTTGCGAGCTAGAAGGATTTCACGCTGCGGCCACGTTGGAGTGGAACCGATGGGCGTGCGACACGATGCGCCAGAATCGAGATGCTGGCCACCCTCTCGCGCGCAATTGGAAGGTATTCGAAGGCGACGTTCGCGACTACAACTGGGAGGACCTATCGAGGAAGATCGACGTCGTTAGCGGGGGCCCCCCGTGTCAGCCGTTCTCCACTGGCGGCAAGGCGCTCGCCGCAGACGATCCAAGGGATATGTTCCCAGCTACGGCCGAGGTGCTGGCGAGCCTTGCTCCCAGGTCGTTCATCATCGAGAACGTCCGCGGGCTGGCCCGACCGCGATTTGCCGAGTACTTCGAATACATTCAGCATCGCCTCGCGATCCCCGAAGACTCTGCGCGCGACGGCGAGGACTGGACGCAACACCTCACCCGGCTGCGCGCCGAGCGGGTGTCACGTACGTACAACGGCCTTCGCTACCGGGTCACCTCAGCCCTTGTCGACGCGGCCAACTACGGCGTGCCGCAGCGTCGCCATCGCGTCATACTCGTCGGCTTCAGGGACGATCTCGATATCGACTGGTCGCTGCCGACCGCGACTCACTCGTCTGCCGCGCTCATGGTTGACCAGTGGCACGGCACTTACTTCGATCGTCACGAGGTCGCGCCGGTGCATAGGCCGCAGCGCCCAACCGAGAGCGGCCTCCACAAAGCTCGCGAATCTGCTGATGCAGCGCTCCTACCATGGCGTACCGTTCGGGACGCAATTCACGACCTACCCGAGCCAGGGCTTATGGGCAGTACCGACGTCCTCAATCATGTCCTTAAGCCAGGCGCGCGTTCTTATCCCGGCCACACCGGCAGCACTTACGACCAGCCGTCGAAGGCACTTAAAGCAGGCGGCCATGGGGTCCCTGGCGGCGAGAACATGCTGCGCCGCCAGGACGGCTCTATCCGCTACTTCAGCGTACGTGAGTCCGCGCGCATCCAGACCTTCCCCGACGACTACGAACTTCACGGAGCATGGGGCGAGACGATGAGGCAGCTCGGCAACGCCGTGCCAGTCGATCTCGCGCGGGTTGTCGCCAGGTCCGTCCACAAGGCCTTGAACGAACAGAACCACTCGATCTGGGGGACCACATGACCGAAGTACCCGACAACGCTAACCTCGCGGCGGAGGAATCGCTTGACCTAACTCCCGACCCGCGCATTCTTGAGGTGATTGCTGAGGTAGACCTCCAAGTGGGGCAGTGCCTCGCGGAACTCATCGACAATGCGTTCGACGAGCTCTCGAAGGCTCGAGCGGAGGATGCCAACGCCGAGCATCGCGTCGAGATCACCATGCCGAACAATCGCGATGCCGCTCGACTGCAGAAATCCGCCACGATCGTCGTCGCCGACACCGGCCGCGGCATGTCCCGCGATCAACTCCGCGACGCACTGCGTGCCGGTTCATCCCACAACGCCCGCTTCGGCTCTCTGGGCTTGTTCGGCATGGGCTTTAACATCGCCACTGCCCGCATGGGTCACCGCACCGTTGTCCGCAGTGGACGCGCGGGGGACACTCACTGGAGCGTCGCCACCATCGACATCCGCGACATGAAGCGCGCCCGCTCGTATTCCGTGCCGCTGAAGTACACGCCGAAGGCGCCCACTGAGCACGGGACCGTGATCACGGTATCTGACCTTCGCGAAGACATGGTGACTCGCCTGTCGTCGCCGTCAGAGGTCAAACGCGTTACCAAGTTCCTTTCGACCACCTACTCCTACCTGCTGCGCAATATGGATCACTCGTCGATTTCCGGTGCAGAGTTCATGGGTGGCATGGGGCACTCGCTAACGCTCAACGGCAGCCCAGTGAAGCCGTACATCCACTGCATTTGGGACCCTTCGCGGTCCAAGGAGTACCAGGGCGACACCGTTGAGGCCGTGCAGCGCGTGCACAAGGAATTGTCCGAGGCGTACGCCTGCATGCGGTGCGGGCACTGGATGGTGATGTACGAGGAGACCGATGGCTGCGCCGAGTGCAACTCCACCGATGTCGAGAAGCGAACCCGCGTCATCCACGGCTGGGTCGGGCTGCAACGATACAACCACGAATCCGACTTCGGCATCTCACTGCTGCGTCAGGGACGCGTGATCTGCCACAAGGATCAGGGATTATTCACATGGGATGACGGCGAAGGAAGCCGCATCAAGGAGTATCCGGTCGAACTCAACACTGGTCGCGTCGTCGGCGAGATTCACCTCGACTTTGTGCCCGTGAACTACCGCAAGTCCGACTTCGACCGTGAGAGCAAGGGCTTCCGCCAGATGGTCAACTTCGTACGCGGCGAGGGACCAATCCTGCCCAAGTCTGCCTCCTCCCGCGGCTACCCCGAGAACCGATCAGCGCTGGGCCGGCTCATCAACGCGTTCCGACGCAATGATCCCGGAGTGAAGTCCCTCCAGCCCGGCAACGGCAGCACAGCGACGCTCTCCCTCGCGCGCGATTGGGCAAAGGAGTTTGAGAAGGGAACCCCCGGCTACCTGGACGACTCGAAGTGGTACGAGGCCGCTGTCGCTCACGACGAAATCAAGTCCGGCGCGGTGGCCCCCAAGTCTGACCCAGACGAAAAGAACGACGACGCCCTCAGGAACGCAGGACTTGACCACCTCCTACCTGGAACGCGCGCCGATGCCGCCCCGGGCGTTGACTCCCCGAGCGACTCTCAGCCTCCCGCAGAGGAGAGCGCGGAGGCGCGCTTTGCTCGCTATCAGCGCCACTCACGCGGTATCCCCGGAGTGCCAGATACCGTCGCGCTAGACCGGCGGAGCGCCTTCAATATCGAGGCCTACCTCACAAGTGACGTCGAGCTGCAGAGCGAGGGAAGGCCCGCCCACCACGCGGTCCGCGTCCGGTCCGGCCATTGCGAGGTCTACATCTCCGACCGCCACCCGCTGCTCGTCGATTTCGGGTGGCCAATGATTGACGTGGTTGCCATCCACACCGCCGAGACTCTGCACCGTCTTGCCGACGTGGACACTCCTGTCGTCGACGCTCTCATCACCGTGCTGGAATCCTCTCCCGACCACAAGGTCGATTACCAAGCAGCACAACGCCGCGCTGACTCGATTATCGAAACACTTCTCGAGAAGGTCATCCCGATCGCCAAAGCCTCGCCGACGGACGCATGGGTGGCATTGTCTCCTGCAGCCAAAGTCAATGCGGCGGAAGCCGCCGCAATGAAGCAGCCCGACATAAACTGGCCCGAAACAGTCAACGCCGGGCTGTTCGCAGCCCACCTTGACGTTCGCGGCCTAATTGACCTCGTCGACGAGATGCCCGAGAAAATGCTCGACGGTCACGTCTTCACCACCACCTACAGTTCTTGGGAGCACGCGGACGCGCGCCGCAACCAAGTCGACCGACTTACCGGGCTCCTGTCTGACGTGCACCGTATGACCGAAGCGAACCGTTTCACCGACTCGCGGGAACTCGTTCGGCTCAATATTGGCGCGGAAATGCTCGAGCGTGTAATCGCGGATGACTGACCAAGGGTTTCTGGATGCTGCCTTCCTCGTCGAGGTCGGCCCCTACGGCTTCGGCCGCCAGATTCAGCGCGCGCTCCCACTCGCGGGCTACACCGAGGTCGCAAACATCGACGGCCCCGGCGACGCGGGCGGTGATCTCATCGCGAACCTGAACGGCGCCGTGTGGGTCTTCCAGGCGAAGTGGAAGAAGCACCCCGCGACGGCAACTGTAGGCGAGGACGCAGTCGACGAGGTTCAGCACGCACTGTCGGTCTACGGCGGAAACGTCGGGGTCGTCGTGACCAACGCCCGCATGTCCGTTGGTGCGAAGAGGCGGGCCAGGACACTCACGAGTCTCGGACAGACGATTCACCTTTGGGACCGCGACACTCTGCAAGCCCTTCCCGGCCGGCTGCGCCTTCCGCGCAAATTCGAGCTTCGCACCTACCAAGCCCAAGCCGTCGATGTCCTCTGGAACGACCTAAGTGAGCACAAGCGTGCCCTCGCCTATCTCGCGACCGGACTGGGCAAGACCGTGGTCGCCGGGAGCATCATCGAACGGTTCCTCGACGCTAAGCCTGACGCTCGCATCGCCGTCGTCGCGCACTCTGACGATCTCGTCGACCAGCTCGAGACCGCCATGTGGCGCAATCTGCCCGAGCACGTCCGCACCCGAAAGCTCGGCGGCGGCGAGAGACCCGACAGCCTCGACGGCGTTACATTCGCCGTTCTGCCCACCGCCGCACGCTACGTCGAGAACGGGTACCGACCCGACCTTCTGATCGTCGACGAGGCGCATCATGTCGGCGAGTCTGGCCACTACGCCCGTATTTTCGACCACCTGCACGACATACCCCGCCTAGGTGTCACGGCTACCCCATGGCGCGGCGACAAGTTCGACATCGAATCCGAGTTTCGCGCGCCAGGCGTACGCATATCCATCTCGGATGGTATCTCCAACGGTTACTTGTCCAAGGTGAAGTACCGACTGTTCTCTGACAACATCGACTGGGACTTCGTCAAAGCGTCGTCTGAGCACGGGTACGCCATCAAGGACCTCAACCGCCAACTGTTCCTGCCTCAGCGCGATGAGGAGATCCGCGACCGCCTGTACGAAGTTTGGGAACGCACAACTCGGCCACGCGGCATCGTGTTCTGCCAGACGATCGAACATGCCGAGCGGATGGCGCGGATGCTCCGTGCTCTCCCCGACTGGCGCAATGCCGAAGCGATCCACGCCAAACTCACCAAGCGCGAGCGTCAGCAGAGGCTCCTACGCTTCCGCTCCGGCGCTACCCAGGTCCTCACATCGGTGGACCTTCTGAACGAAGGTGTCGACGTGCCGGATGTGAACGTCCTGTGCTTCGCGCGTGTCACCCACTCCCGGCGCATCTTCATCCAGCAACTAGGACGCGGACTGCGCCTGCAAAGTGGGAAGTCACATGTTGAGGTGTTGGACTTCGTATCCGACATACGTCGAGTTGCGGCGGTGACCGATTTGGCGAGGCAAACCATCGGAGAGACTGAAGTCCTGCCGCTGGACACATGCGCCGAGTTCATTTTTGAAGACCAACGCATCACCTCACTTCTTGACGAATGGCTCGCCGATGTGGGAGACCTCGAAGGTGCAGACGACAGCGTGCGGCTTGAGTTTCCACCCAGTGAGTTGATGTTGTGATGAGCAGAATCCCCGAGACTGTCCGCGCCTCTGTCATCGCCGCCATCTACTCTCACCTCGATGAGATGAAGTGGGAGTCGCCCGGTATCGACCGCAACTCCGCGTACTCCGCCTTGCTCGACGACCCGGACATTGGTGAGCGCCTGACGCCGTACATGACGCTTTGGCAAGCGCGCGTCTGGATCAAAGACGGGCCCGCGAAGGAGTACAGCCGCGCCCTCGAAGGAAGGTCGCCCTACGCAAAATACACGAGCAGGACACTCCCCGGGCCGCACGCGGTAGTCTCCGCTTCGTGCGGAGACGGCTGGGCGCTCAAAGAGGGCACGGTCGTTGACAAGCCAATGCGCTGCGTTGCAACCAACGGAACCCGCAGCCGAACCGTGATGTGGGGTGACGAGAGCAAGTTCTCCGACCTGTACCAGGCGGCATCACGCGAGCGAATCGCAGGAAACGACGTTCTGCTAGTCATTACTCGTCCCGGCAACGCTCCCGTCGCTCAAATCGCGTGGAACGGGGCCTGCGACCTCGCCGCTCTCATTGGCGCCGGCATCACTTCGATCGTTTATTCGCCGGTGATGAGGACGAGCGGTCGGCCAACACCGTAATTGTGCCGTCAGTCTCCTGGCGCAATTCGCAGCCCTACGGCTCGATGGCCCTGAGTGAAGTCACCACAACCGCCTTTGTCTTCCACATTATGCGTAGCGGGTCGTGCTGGTCATGTTGCCAGGCTGACGCGCGGGCTGTAGACATATGCGGCGATGGGCTAGGAAAACTGCGACGGTGCGACGTGGCAACGCCTCGGGATCACGACATCGGAAACAGCGAGAACTGCCCGGACATGGTTTTCCGGTTCTCAACCAGGGTGTCGCACCGCTCCCCCATGAGACGAATCTCAGGCGAGCGCGTAGCGCCCTCAAGGAAGCTAGCGGTGAGGCAAGCGGCCCTTGTCACGCCACCACCACGCACTAGAAGACGAGGGGTGCCGCACAACGCTTCCACGTGGCGCTGCCCAGACGGGTCTGCGAAGGGCTCCTGCCGAAAGGAGTGCGCCAAGGCGCGAAGTAGCAAACTACTTTCGACATCAATCAGACCGTGCCCGCACTAACCCATGGCCTGCACAATCCAGTCGAGTACCTCAACACCCGAGCGCATCACAGAAACATGACCCCCGCCCGGCCTGACCCACAGCTCGGCGTTGGGAAGCGCGTCGGCGTTCCAGCGGCCATGCGCCACGGGAACCACCCGGTCGTCTGTCGCGTGGACCACGAGCGCGGGCGCCGCAACATCGCGCACAGCGAAGCCCCAGTCGCTCACATACGCGACATCGTCGGCGGTCATGCCTTCGAGCCCGCGCGCCACACCCGCGGCCGCGATGCCGTCGAACCACGACCACTCCCCTACGAGCGCCTCGTGGTCCGCAGACGTAAACATCTCCGGATCGAACTCCGTCGCCGCCAACAACGCCTCTAGCCGCGATGCCCCGTCAAGCGCCGCCCGCAACTCCGCCTCGCCGCCGGCGTGCATTCCCGCGAAGAAGTCGAGCCCGTCTGCCCCGTAAGGCGCCAAGCCCGCGATCGATACCACGGCACGCACGCGCTCGCCCAGCAGCGCACCGCACGCAAGCGCGTGCGGACCCCCACCCGAATGCCCCACCGCCACAAAGTTGCCAACGCCAGCGGCGTCGGCCACGCGCGCGGCAAGATCGGCCGCATCGGCCACTGTGCGTCCATCCGCTGCAGTCGAGTCGCCGTAGCCGGGGCGGTCGAAGCCCAGCCAGCGGATGCCGCGTTCGGCCGATGCTTCGAGGAGGGGCGCCGGGGGCTCGCCGATGTTTGGCGTCCCGTGGTGCCACATGACGATGATGGAAGCGTCAGCGGGGCCCACGTCGTACCAGCGAAGGTTGCCATCGCCAACCGCGAGGTCGTTGGTCATCATGAGGCGAGACTACCGAGGCCCCACGATCCTGCCGAGGGTTCCCGTGCCCCTGGCCGCCAGCAACCGCCGACGCTAGTGTCCTGTCCGCACAGGGCGTCGGGTAAATGGGCGTTCACCTTGCGTGATGTGCGGAAGGGGCGCGACGAACCGGGCGTTCGCCAGGCACGCGCCAGAGCATGGCCGTCGGCATCGGCACAGGCACCTGCGTCAAACACACCGCTACCACCGGACGGTCTCTCCCCGCACTCAGAGACGGCCGCCCGGCGTAGCGACGCATTGCGGTGTAGTCCGGCTACGCCTTCTTGACGATCTTGATCGTCACGGGCGTGGTGTTCGCGATGTTGTCAGAGACGGGACAGCGCGATTCGGCGATCCGGGCGATCTCCGCAAGCTTGTCCGCGTCGACGTCGCCCTCGACCTCGATGTTCACCTCAACGTTCTGGTAGCCGGCGCGCACGTCCAGGTTCTTGCCTAAGAACTTGGACGGATCCAGATCGCCGCGCGCCGTCGCGCTGAACGAGGTGAGCGTCACGCCCTGCTCCTTGGCCGCGAGGTGCACCATCACGTTGAGGCAACCGAGCAGCGCGCCCAGCATGTACTCCACCGGGTTGGGGCCGAGGTCACCGCCGCCGAGCGACGGCGGCTCGTCAACGAGAAACTCAAAATTGCGTGCCTTGACAGTCAGTCCGGTGTCGGAGGTCGATATTGCCGTCGCTTCGAAGGTAGCCATCGTTGCATTCCCTACTCATCACACGGGAAGATTTCGACGCTGTGGAGGCCGCTCCCGCGTGGCCGCCGAGACAGAGGGGGACTCATTTCAGCCTAGGCACGCGCCGCGCAAAGACTGAGGACGAGGGTCCCAGTCAGGCCACAAATAAGAGCGTCAGGCGACCGCTATGCGCCAATCACGTGCCCCACCATCAGCCAAGCCCCACCTGCGGCACACGCCACAGTCACGAGCCAGAACAGCGCCACCCACACCAGTCCGGACACGTGAGTCACGCGGGCAAGAGCATCGGCATCGGACCCGCCGCCGCCAGCCGCGCGCCGCGTGCCGTGCAACTCCACGACGGCGCGCACCGCGCCCAGCAGCAGCAACCACGCCAGCCCGTAGGCCACGCCGATGCGCCACGTGTCGGGCGCGGCCCATGCCAGCCACCCGAAGGCGCCGATGGACACCACCATCACCAAGAACCCATAGAAGTTACGGATGAAGAACAGCACCAACACAAGCACCACGACCATGGCCCACAGCAGGGCGTAGGGATGCCCCGCCCTCAGCAGCGCGGCAGCGCCAAGACCAAGGACCGCGGGCGCCGTGTAGCCCGCGAACGAGACCAGCGCGAGCGGGAGCCGCTTGGTCGAGCCGGACGACGTCGTGAGGCCCGAGGTGTCCGCGTGCAGCCGGATTCCCCTGACATCCCGCCCCAGCAGGGCGCCGACGGCGGCATGGCCCGCCTCGTGCACGATGGTGATGACGTGTCGCGAGATGTGCCACAACTGCGGCACGGCGAGAACGAGCAACACCGCCGCGAGGGGCCAGAGCGCCGTGGACAACCCCGCGACAACGTGCGCCGTGAGATCGGCCCACAGCCTGTCAATGACGCCGCCGAAGCTCATGCTTCAAACCTATAGCCTGCGCGACGCCCCGCCTCGCCTACCGAGCGCCGTGACTCGCCCACCACTCCTCGAGCAGCCGCGCATGCTCGGCCGGACGGTCGATCCATGGCTGGTGACCTGAGCGAGGCATCACCCGCACGGTCGCATCCCTCGCATGGCCGGCCCAGGACCGCATGCGATCGGGCGCCGCGAAGGGGTCTGAATCCCCCGCTACCCACAACGTCGGCGCCGCGACAGCCTCGATGTCGCCGACGCTCGCGACCCACTGAGGCCGCGGCCCCCGCCACGTTGCCGCCAGACGCAACTGCTTCAACTCGTGCACATACGTGTGGGTGTCGCGAGACAGCGCGTAGCGCCACTCGAGATCCGCCGCTGACAGTCCACCGGCACTCACCAGGTCGCCATGACCCATGGACCTGAATGACCGGCGCAGGTCCCGTTCGTTGATGTGGTGGCGAGCGACCGCACGCGCGACGGGCGAGAAGGTCGCCATGCGCATCGACACGGGCAGGCGCATGCCCTCGACGGCAGGCGCGCCTAACAGCGCAAGGGTGCGCACCAGGTCGGGGCGCCTCGCGGCAAGCACCAGCGCCGCCAAGCCGCCCGCAGAGTTGGCGACCACGTCCACGGGCCCATCGGCGATGGCGCCAATCAACAGCGACAACCACGCCTCGGTCAGGTCACGCAGGCTCTCCGGCGTCATGTCGGTGAGGTCCAACGGATCGCTCAGCGCACAGCCAGGGCGGTCCACCACGATGGCGCGCACACCACGTAACTGGCCCACGAGCGGCACGAACACGCCGCCCGCGGTGGGCATGCCGTGCACAAACAGCACCGGGCGGCCCCTGCCGTGCTCGAGCGCGCGCACGCGGAGGCTGAGCACATCGTCCTCCACCCACCGCTCTGTGGGCTCCATGCCGTGGTGCTGCCACATGGCACGCTCGGCCTCGCGGTAGCGCTGCTCGTGGCGTGCGCGTGCACTAGTTGCGTGGACCTCGCCCGCAGCGCGGGATCGGTCCATGTTCATCGCGAGTAGGTACCGACAAGCCTGGCCTGTCCCACGACGTCGGCGCGATACTCATGAAGGAAATCTCGCCGCGTGGGGGTGCCTGCGACGGGCGCCTTCAATGCGTAGACCCAAAAGTAATAGTGATGCACGCCGTGCCCCACTGGCGGAAATGGCCCGACGTAGCCCACACCGTCGTCGTCATTGGGGCCGGGTCGCCCGGCCGACACATCGATTGCGCCTTCCTGCGCCGGCAAGCCGTACAGCGTCCAGTGTGTGAAGCCCGCAGGTAGCGGAGCGTCCGGATCATGGCACACCACCGCGAGTTCGACGGCCTCGGCGGGTACGCCAGCGACGCTCAACCGTGGGGTCTCGGCGCCGTGCTGACCCGCAAAGCGATCATCAATGCGTTCACCATTGCCGATGTCAGGGCTGGTCAAGACAAAGTCGTTCACAGACACGCGCGTCTCCTTCAAGCAGGGGCGATGGACACTTCCATCATGCGCCCGCGAGGTGCAGGACGCGACCCGAGCCATCGTCTCGGCCAGCATCCACGCCAACCGTTTCACATCGGATGCGCTCCGCCTCCGCTGCGGGCGAAGGGTGCGCTAGGCACGCGCCTGAACGTCACTTTCGGGGTGCACCAGCTCGCGGTCGTGGCCCGTCACGATCCACAGGACCCCGAGCCCTGCGGAGACGCCGAACGCCAAGATCCCGTTGTGGGCCGCAAAGACGATGACCCCGTAGCACGCGAAGAACGCCGTGAGCCAGGTCGCCGCCCGCAGCTGGCCAATGCCCACGGTGGTGAGGCCCAGCATCACGCCTCCCCACAGCACGTACCACGGCTGTATCGTCGGCGCGCAGACGACAAGCGCCAGGAGCATCAGCACCAAAGCCGTCACCGGCTGCCGCGGCGCCCTTCTCAACACCAGCCAGGCGAGGACAAGCGCGCAAAAGAGCAGAGCAACCGCCTGAGTCACGGGCACGGCGAGACCGGCGATCGTATCGTGCCCCGTGCGACGCAAGCCGATCTCGAGCAGCGATCCCAGGCTCGTGGACGGTGAAAGAAAGCTCCGCACCTTCCCAGGGACGCTCATGGCGCCGATCCATCCGTAGCCCAGCCCCGTAGCCGCGGTGATGGCCGCGAAGCCCGCGAGCGCCATCGCCGATGCTGCGGCGACGTAGGCCCACCTCGCGCGGGTCCAAGACTCAGCCAGCGACCGCAGCGGTGCGGGGGCGCACAGCAGTCCCACCGGAACGACCGCGACGAGCGCTGGCTGCTTGACTGCCGCCGCAAGCGCCACGGCGAATGATGCAAGGACGAGTCGCCGCTTGGTGGCCAACCAGAGTGCCACCACCACCAGGGCGATCATCATGGAGTCGTTGTGAGCGCCGCCAAGCAGGAGCAGCACAGTCAGTGGGTTCAGCACGCCGAGCCACACGGCGAACCGGGGGTCCTTGCCGAACGCGCGCGCTAGGCGCGGCAACAGAGCCACGATGACCACGAGCGCGACGAGAGCGGGCAACCGCATCGCCACTGCGGACGCATACGGGCTGCTCCCGGCGAGGTCCACCACCACGTGCTGGATCTGCAGAGCGAGCGGGCCGTAGGGTGCGGGCGTGTTGAGCCAAGCGGGATCGACCTGGCTGGCGAACGAGCCGCCGAGCTGACCGGGGCCCACCGTGTAGGGATCCATGCCCAGTTGGACGATCCGGCCTTGGGCCGCGTAACTGTAGGCGTCGTCGCTGAACAAGGGCGGGGCGAGCAGGAGCGGCAAACTCCACAGCACGAGGGTGGCCCTGCTGACGTCGATGCCGTCGTCACGCGGGTAGAGCCGCAGCCAAGCAGAAAGGAGGATAAGGACACCGAAGAGGAGGACGGCGGTGGCCAAGACGCGCCCTGGGCCGTCCTGAAGCCACCTCAGCAGCCACAGGTGGTGCAACGCCGTGCCCGCCGGCAGGAACGCGGGAGTGAGTGAGCCGACGAAGATGAGGCACGATCCCAAGGTGCCCGTACGCACCGCAGGGACGGCCCAGGCGCCGACGACGGCGTCACGCCACCGGGCGGCGATGCCGACCTCGGGGCTGCGGAGCGCGGTGTTCGCCGTCATTGCCTCCAGTCGTCTCGTTGGGGTCACGAGCGTGACCCAGACGAATGCTAGCCGACCATGCCCATCTGCGCGCCCCTAGCCACCACCGGCGCCGCCGCCCCTCGAGGTCGCAGCGGTCTAGACGACGCGCTGCATCCACCCAAACGCATCGTCGGCACGGCCGTACTGAATGTCCGTCAGGCGCTGGCGCACCGCCAAGGTCACGGGCCCGGGCTGGCCGTCACCGACGGTCACCTCGAAGTCATCGGACCCCATGCGACCCACCGGAGTCACGATCGCGGCGGTGCCGCAAGCGAACACCTCCGAGATCTCGCCGGAGTCGATGCCCTCGCGCAACTCCGCGAGCGTGATGTTGCGTTCCACGACCTTGAGGTCTTGGTCCTCGATCAGCTGGATCACTGAGGAGCGGGTCACGCCCTCCAGGATGTTGCCGTTGAGAACCGGGGTCAGCACGCTGCCGTCGGAGCGCACGGCGAACACGTTCATGCCGCCAAGCTCCTCGAGCACCAGGCCCGTGGCCGCGTCCAGGTAGAGCACCTGGTCGTAGCCGCGCGCGCCCGCCTCGATCTGGGGCCGCAGCGACGCCGCATAGTTGCCGCCGCACTTGGCCGACCCCGTACCACCGGGGCCCGCACGGTGGAAGTCCTTCTCCACCCAGATCGACACCGGCTTCACGCCGCCCGCAAAGTACGGGCCCGAGGGCGAGGCGATCAGCAAATAGTCGACCTTCTTGGGGGCACGCAGGCCAAGGAACACATCGGTGCCGATCAGGAACGGACGCAGGTACAGCGAGCTCTCGGGCGCGGTGGGCACCCAGTCCTTCTCGACCGACATGAACGCCCTGATCGAGCCCATGAAGTCCTCGACCGCCAGCTCCGGCAGCGCCATGCGCCACGCCGACTTCTGGAAGCGCAGCGCGTTCGCCTCGGGCCGGAACAGCCACACCGAGCCATCGGCCCAGCGGTACGCCTTGAGACCCTCAAAGATCTCCTGCGCGTAGTGAAGCACCGACGCGGCGGGGTCCATCGGGATCGGGCCGTAGGGCTCGATCCTCCTGTCATCCCAGCCGCCGTCGGCCGTCCACGTGATGCGCGCCATGTGGTCCGTGAAGCTCATGCCGAACTTCATGTCGCCAACGCGCTCGATGCGCTCCGCCTCCGTTGCGGGCGACGGATGCGCGACGATGCGGAAGGCCCCAGCGGTCGACGGTGCCGGTGCTGCATTGGCGGCGGTGAAATCACCCATCGTAAAACCTTCCTTGTCGTATCTGCGTCCTGTTCGTCCAGCCAAGCTTCCTG
Source organism: Demequina lutea (assembly GCF_013409005.1). Lineage (NCBI taxonomy): Bacteria > Bacillati > Actinomycetota > Actinomycetes > Micrococcales > Demequinaceae > Demequina > Demequina lutea. The sequence continues at coordinate 993,338 of NZ_JACBZO010000001.1, read as the reverse complement.
CCAGTCACTGAGTGCTCTTGCGAGCCAGATGTGGGCACTCATCGACTGCTAGGGCGCGTTGGAGGCCTCTAGCCCCTAATGCGGGCGGCGAGAGCGTCGCCCACTTCTGCCGTGGTGCGTGTGGTGCCCGACTGCTTTCCTGCCGCACTTGCCGCGGCATCGGCCGCAACCGCGCCCTCGACCTTGGCCGCAAGATCGGGGTAGCCGAGGAAGTCGAGCATCATCGCGACGGAAAGCACGGTGGCCGACGGGTCGGCCTTCTGCTGGCCGGCGATGTCGGGTGCCGAGCCGTGAACGGGCTCGAACATCGACGGCGCCGTCTTGTCCGCGTTGATATTCGCCGATGCCGCCAGCCCGATGCCGCCAGAAATAGCGGCGGCCTGGTCGGTGAGGATGTCGCCGAACAGGTTGTCGGTCACGATCACGTCGAACTTGCCGGGGTTGGTGGTCATCACGATGGTCGCGGCGTCGATGTGCAGGTAATCCCACGTGACCGTGGGGAACTCCGGCGCGACGGCCTCGACGGTGCGACGCCACAAGTGCCCCGCGTGGACGAGCACGTTGTGCTTGTGTACGAGCGTGAGCTGCTTGCGCTCGCGACCGGCGGCCACGGCAAACGCGTAGCGCACCACGCGCTCCACGCCGTGACGAGTGTTGATGGACACCTCGGTCGCGATCTCGTGAGGAGTGTCGACGCGCAGCGCGCCGCCATTGCCCACATACGGACCCTCGGTGCCCTCGCGCACCACCACAAAATCGACCTCGGTCACGTCGCGCAACGGCGACACCTCGCCGGGGTAGAGGCGCGAGGGACGCAGGTTGACGTACTGGTCGAGCGCAAAGCGCAGCGGCAGCAGCACGCCGCGCTCGAGCACGCCAGACGGCACCGACGGGTCGCCGATGGCGCCCAACAGGATCACGTCGTGGCCGCGGATGGCCGCCAGGTCGGCATCGGTAAGGGTCTCCCCCGTCGCGTGCCAGCGCTTGGCGCCCAGCTCAAATTCGGTGGTCTCGAACGCGAGGCCGGTGCCCTCGGTCGCGGCGGCGAGGCACTTAAGCCCCTCCGCCACCACCTCCGGCCCGATGCCGTCGCCCGCGACAACCGCAAGGCGGTAGGTCTTCGCTGCTTCACTCACAGGCGCGTCACTCACAGGCGTATCACTCACAGGCGCGTCGCTCACTACCGTGCCGTCTGGCCGTCGACGTAGTCGGAGTCCTTGGCGTCCTGCCATGCGAAGAGCTTGCGCAGCTCGCGGCCGGTGGTCTCGATCGGGTGAGACTCGCCCTCCATGCGCAGGTTCTTGAACTCGACGGCGCCATTGTCCTGGTCGTCGATGAAGCGCTTGGCGAAGACGCCGGTCTGGATGTCCGTGAGGACGTCCTTCATGCGCTCCTTGACCGAGGCGTCGATGATGCGGGGGCCGGAGACGTAGTCGCCGTACTCGGCGGTGTCGGAAACCGACCAGCGCTGCTTGGTGATGCCGCCCTCGTGAATGAGGTCCACGATCAGCTTGAGCTCGTGAAGCACCTCGAAGTACGCGATCTCGGGCTGGTAACCGGCCTCGGTCAGCACCTCGAAGCCGTACTGGATCAGGCGCGACGTGCCGCCACACAGCACCGACTGCTCGCCAAAGAGGTCCGTCTCGGTCTCTTCGGTGAACGTGGTCTTGATGACGCCCGCACGCGTGCCGCCGATACCCTTGGCGTACGCCTTGGCGACCTCCCAAGCCTCGCCCGAAGCGTCCTGCTCGACGGCGATGATGTCCGGGATTCCACGGCCGGCGACGAACTCGCGGCGCACCGTGTGGCCCGGCGCCTTGGGCGCGATGAGGATGACGTCGACGCCTGCGGGAGGCGTGATGTAGCCGAAGCGAATGTTGAAGCCGTGTGCGAAGGCGAGCGTCTTGCCCTCGGTGAGGTACGGCGCGATGTCCTCGGCGTAGATGCCACGCTGGTGCTGGTCAGGCGCCAGGATCATGATGAGGTCGGCCCACTTGGTGGCGTCGGCCACCGTCATGACGGTGAAGCCGTCGGCCTCCGCCTTTGCGGTCGAGTTGGAGCCCAGGCGGAGTGCGACGCGCACCTCGACGCCGGAGTCGCGCAGGTTCTGGGCGTGGGCGTGGCCCTGCGACCCGTAGCCAACGATGGCCACCTTCTTGCCCTGGATGAGCGAGAGATCGGCGTCCTTCTCGTAGAACAGTTCAGCCATGCTGTGACTTCTCCTTGGGTTGTGATCGGCGCCTGCGATGGCGCCCACGTTGGGTCGGCGCGAGTTGCTCCCACGCCCTCTGAAAAGAACTCTATGCCCGCTAAGCGATCACGCGATCGAGCGAGCGCTCGGTGATGGAGCGGGCGCCACGACCGATCGCCACCGTGCCCGACTGAACGATCTCGCGCACATCGTGCGGCGCAAGCGCGGTCAGCAACGCCTCGAGCTTCTCGGGCGTACCCACGGCCTCGATCACAAGCGAGTCGGGCGACACATCGACAACGTGCGCGCGGAACAGGTTCACCACTTGCAGCACGTCCGTGCGCTGGCGCATGTCGCAACGTACCTTCACCAGCAGCAGGTCTCGCTGAACTGATCGCGAGTTGTCGAGCTCGACGATCTTGAGCACGTGCACCAGCTTGTTGAGCTGCTTGGTGACCTGCTCGAGGGGAAGGTCCTCGACGTCGACCACCACGGTGATGCGCGAGATGTCGGGGTGCTCCGTCTGGCCCACCGCGAGTGAGTGGATATTGAACGCGCGGCGCGAGAACAGCCCCGCGACGCGCGCGAGCACGCCCGGCTTGTTCTCCACCAGTACAGACAACGTGTGCTTCTCGTTCACGGTCACGCCTCCTCGCGGTCCCATTCGGGGGCGACGCCCCGCGCGTACTGAATCTCGTCGTTGCTCACCCCGGCGTTGACCATCGGCCACACCATCGCGTCCTTGGAGACCGTGAAGTCGACGACGACCGGCTGGTCGTTTATCTCGTTGGCGCGCTTGATCGTCGCGTCAACATCGGCGTCCGATTCGCAACGCAGGCCAACGCAACCCATCGCGTCTGCGAGTTTCACAAAGTCGGGGATGCGCGCGGTGCCGTGACCGGTGTTGAGGTCGGTGTTGGAATACCGCCCGTTATAGAACAGCGTCTGCCACTGGCGCACCATGCCGAGCGAACTGTTGTTGATGATCGCCACCTTGATGGGGATGTTGTTGAGCGCGCAGGTGGTGAGTTCCTGATTGGTCATCTGGAAGCATCCGTCGCCGTCGATCGCCCACACCGTCTGGTCGGGCATGCCCACCTTGGCGCCCATGGCCGCCGGCACGCCGAAGCCCATCGTGCCCAGGCCACCCGAATTGATCCAGGTGTTGGGGCGCTCGTACTTGATGAACTGACTGGCCCACATCTGGTGCTGACCAACGCCCGACGTGAAAATGGTCGACATCGGGTCATTGAGCTCACCGAGGCGTTGGATCACGTACTGCGGGATCGACAGGCCGTCGTGCGTGGGCGCATAGCCGAGCGGGTAGGTGGCGCGCCACTGATCGAGCTGAGCCCACCAAGCGCCCAAGTCCGGCTTGCCGTGCTTGCGATGCTCCTCGCGCAGCGCCGGCACCAGCTCCTGGAATACATCCTTGAGGTCACCGACGATCGGCACATCCACCTGACGGTTCTTGCCGATCTCGGCGGGGTCGATGTCCGCGTGGACGATCACGGCGTGCTGGGCGAAGCTGTCGAGCTTGCCCGTCACGCGGTCGTCAAAGCGAGCGCCAAGCGACACGACGAGGTCGGCCTTCTGCAGCGCGGCCACCGCGGGAACGGTGCCGTGCATGCCAGGCATGCCCAGGTGCTGCGGATGGCTGTCCGGCAGCGCGCCGCGAGCCATGAGGGTGGTCACCACGGCCGCGCCGGACAGGTCAACGAGCTTGCGCAGCCCCTCCGCCGCCCCAGACCGGATCACTCCACCGCCCACATATAGGACGGGGCGCTTAGACGTGGCGAGCAGGCGCGCGGCCTCCTGGATGGTCTTGGCGTGCGGCTTGGCCCCCGAATTGAATCCGGGCAACTCGATGCGCTCCGGCCAGTGGAAGGTCGTCCTCTCCTGCATAGCGGACTTGGCGATGTCTACCAGGACGGGGCCCGGGCGGCCATGGCTCGCAATGTAGAACGCCTGGGCAATCGCAGGGGCGATATCCGCGGCGTCCTTGATGAGCATGTTGTGCTTCGTGACCGGCGCCGTAATTCCCACGATGTCGGCCTCTTGGAAGGCGTCGGTGCCAATGAAAGAGGCGGCCACCTGACCCGTGATCGCGACCATGGGGATCGAGTCCATGTTCGCGTCCGCGATGGGCGTCACCAAGTTGGTGGCGCCGGGGCCAGACGTCACGATGCACGCGCCGGTGCGGCCGGTCGCGTGGGCATAGCCTTGGGCCGCGTGGCCGGCGCCCTGCTCGTGGCGCGTGAGGATGTGGCGCAGCTGCGTCGAGTCCATGAGCGGGTCGTAGGCGGGCAGGATCGCGCCGCCGGGAATGCCGAAGATGTCAGTCACACCCGCAGATTCAAGCGCGCGAATGAGCGACTGAGCGCCCGTCATCTCCTCGCCGACGCTGCTGGCGGCGTGCGGGTCCGTCGGACGGGGCGTTGCCGTTGCCCTGGGCCGCGAGGGCGCCTGGGGCTTGGCTTGTGCCTGAGTCATGTCACTCCCCTGATTCTGTCGAGATTGCGAGGCAACTCACCGGCCGCTTCGCATGAAAAAACCCCTCGGCCTGGATGGCTTTCGGGGAATGCGCGCGGACGATGCCTGGGCTTGGACTAGAGGTCCGCGCGCCCGGTAACTAGTACGAGAATCGCCTGCATGGTGGCGACTCTACGCGCCAGTGTGTTGACGTGTCCAGTTTCGACCGACGAATCTCACATTGTGGTTTATCGTCTCGCTATTCAAGACAACAGGTTCTCTCGTCTCGCCTCTCGACCTTGTCGAAGGTTCCTTGAAGAGTCACAGGAAAGTTCAGCCTCGCCTGCAAGATTGGCGGCGGACCACTAAGTCAGCCGACGCGTGAGGCTCACGGTAACCTCATCGCCCATCCCTTTGCCCAACTGCTTGCGAACCTTCGCATTCAGCGAGAGCATGTGACCGCCGCGACCGGTCACCATGAGCCCCACGTTCTCGAGCTGAACGTGATCCACCGCGCCGTCGATCTTGACCGCCCTGCCGGTGCCGAAGAACTCCGCGGAACCAGGCATCTCCACGCAGGCCCACATCTCGCCTTTGACTTCGACTCCGATAACGGCAGTGAACGTGTGATGCAGGGGCCCGATTTCGTGACTCATGAGACCATTATTGCCAGTCGACGGTCCAGCCGAAGATCGCCAACGAGACTCCCCCAGCTGCCCGTGCGCCGCGCGCTTAGTCGAGCACCGCGCTGTGAGTCGCACAGCGCGCTGTTACCTGTGCTGGCTCGTGACGTTGGCAGCGCGCCTGCCTGCCCTTCTCGGTTGCCGGGCTGGCGCGGTTGCCTGCCTTTCTCGGTTGCCGGGCTGGCGCGGTTGCCTGCCTTTCTCGGTTGCCGGGCTGGCGCGGTTGCCTGCCTTTCTCGGTTGCCGGGCTGGCGCGGTTGCCTGTTGCCTGTCGTGCCCAGGATGTGTGTTGGTGGTGTCTCCACAGGGTGTTGTGCCTGGTAGGTGGTTGTCTGACTGAATCGCCCCGGGTTTAGTGGAGGGTGAGTTCTCCCAGGAGCGGCTGCTCCTGGGTCGTGTTCTCACGGTAGTACAGGTCTTCCATCTCGATCGGGGTGAGGTATCCGATCGAGGAGTGCAGCCGGTTTTCATTGAACCAGTGCACCCAGGACAGGGTTGCGTATTCAAGCTCGTCAGCGGTGCGGAACGGGCCGTCGATTTTCACGCACTCGGTTTTGTAGAGCCCGACGACGGTCTCTGCGAGGGCGTTGTCGTAGGAGTCCCCGACGGTCCCGATCGACGCGATCGCTCCCACGTCTGCGAGCCGTTCCGAATAGCGCAGCGCGGTGTATTGAGCTCCCGCGTCCGAATGCTGGATGACGCCGGCGACGTCCTGACCGGCTCGCTCTCGCACCCATAACGCCATCTCAAGCGCATCAAGGGGCAAGTCAGTGGGCATTCTCGACATCGTCCGCCACCCGACGATCCGGCGCGAGAACACGTCGGTGACGAACGCGGTGAACGCCATACCCGACCAGGTCGGAACATAGGTGAAGTCCACGACCCACAACTCGTTGGGACGCTCGGCACGGAAGTTACGTTGAACGTGATCCGGCGGACGCGTCGCCGCAGCATCTGGTCTCGTGGTGATGAACTGCTTGCCACGACGCGTTCCCCGCAGTCCCTGAACACGCATCAGGCGTTCCACAGTGCACCGAGCGACCTCGACCCCGTCGCGGTGCAGCAAGCGCCACACCTTACGGGGGCCGCTGATGCCTCGGCCGCGGTTGCGGTCCCAGAACACCGCCTCGATCAAGGAGGCAACTTCCCGGTCACGCACTGAACGCGCCGAGTCGGGACGGTTCCTGGCGGCGTAGTAACCCGACGGGGCAATCCGGCACCCGTGCTCGGTGAGCACCCGGCAGATTGGCTCGACCCCGAACCGTGAGCGATGCTCATCGATAAAGGCCACTAGAACGGAAGTCGCGGGTCGAGCTCCCGCGCGAAGAAAGAAGACGCGGCAAGCAAGATCTCGTTCGCGCGTTTAAGTTCTCGCACTTCTCGCTCCAACGCCTTGATCGTGGCCGCGTCCGTCGTCGTGACACCGGCAACCTCTCCGGCATTGATCCGGGCCTGTTTCACCCAGCCACGCAGCGTGTCTGAGTTCACTCCGACCCGATGACCGACACGGACCACGGCCGCGTTCATCGACAGCGACGTCTCCTGCGACATCGCTTCTCTCACAAGCCGCACGGAACGCTCCCTGAGCTCCTGCGGATACTTCCTCGGTGCTGGCATGACTCCCATCCTTTCGGGGAATCAGACCCTCCACCAAACCCGGGGCGATTCAGACCCTGCTGGTTGACTGTTCTTGTGGCTATCGTGGCGGCGGAAATTTCCAGGGTGAGTGCCCTGGTGGGTGTGCTCGCGCGCCGTGACGTGTCGGACCTTCCGGATGCTGCTTTCTTGGAGGCGCACGATGAGATGGGCCGGCTCGAGCGGTTGGTTGGGACGTGGGGGGCGCGTTTCGCGGGTGATGTCGCGCGCAGGTCCGCCCCAGATTTGCCAGGTGGTGGTTTGGCACGAAGGCAGGGTTTTGGTTCCGCAGGCGCGATGGTTGCCCGGGTCACGGGTGGGACGACCGCGGGTGCGATGCGCTCCATTGAGGCAGGGCTCGCGCTCATGCCGGCGGTGGTGTTGGTTGCGTCGCCCGATGGGTCCTTACCCACCCAGTCCACCACCCCACCTGCGCCCCGCTATCCCGCGGTGGCACAGGCCGCCCACGCGGGTGATCTGGCCGTTGATGCGGCGGGGCTGATCACCGCAGGGCTGGAAACCCTTGCGGAACGGGTGCCGAGTGAACGGTTGCAGGAGTTGGAGCGTCGCCTGGTGGACCGGGCGGTGCATTTGGCGGTGCATGAGGTGCGGCGCCTGGTCGCCCACGCGGTGGCACACGCTGACCTTGCCGGTCATGAACAGCGTGAACGCCGTCAGCATGAGGAGCGGTTCCTGGCGTGGAAGGAAGACCACACCGGGATGGTCACCTTCACCGGCAAACTCGACGCCGTCACAGCAGCACCCATTCGTACCGTGATCGAACAAATCGTCACCCATCAGTTCCGTGCCAGGCGTGACCAAGACCCGTCGCAGCGTGATCAGCGCACGCCAGATTTGAGAACTGTGGGTCAGATGCGGGCCGATGCCTTGTTTGAGGTCTGTCGGCACGCGTTGGGGTGCAAGGAAACGGACCGGTCGGGGATCCGCACCACCATCATCGTGCGGATGAGCCTGCGCGACCGCGACACGGGGACCGGTTTGGGCAGTATTGACGGCACCAACCAACCCGTCTCAGTAGGTCAGCTGCGCCGTCTCGCGGGGGATGCGGGCATCATTGCCGAAGTGTTGGGCGGCGAGAGTGAGGTACTCGACCTGGGCCGCAGAGTCAGGCTCTTCACACCGGCACAAAGACTCGCACTACTCGAACGCGACGGCGGGTGCGCCAAATGTCATGCCCCACCCGAACACTGCGAAGCCCACCACATCCGCTGGTGGGAAAGAGGCGGTCCCACAGACCTTGCCAACGGGGTAATGCTTTGCACCAGATGCCACCACGACATCCACCGCCAAGGCTGGAACATTCAAGTGGAACACGGGCGGGTCAACTTCATCCCACCACCCCACATCGACCCCACATGCAGACCCAGACCAGGAGGACTCGCCGCAATCACCATCGACATCGGCAACCTCACCGGCGGCGGCGACCTGAGTGACATGAGCAACCCAGGCGACCCGGGCGTCACGGAAGAACTCTGCCCACCCCCCGACAACCCCGCCCGGAACGACCTAGCCTGGGACGACGCTGCCTGACACCCCGCCCCGGCCACCGCCACTACGCCAGCCAGCCCCAGCCAGCCCCGACCCGGCCCGGCCCGGCCCGGCCCCAACCTCAGCCCCAACCCCTGCCATCTAGGACCGACCGCTCGCTGAGGAGCAGTGCACCACCAAACTTGCGAGGCTCAACAGTTAGTCGAGAACAGCACCCTTTGAGGCCGAACCCACGAGCTTGCGGTACTTGGCGAGAACGCCGCGCGTGTACTTGGGTGCTGGCGGCTCGAAGCCGACGGCTCGAGCGGAGAGCTCCTCTTCGCTCACATGCAGCTCCAGCAACGCGTTGGTCACGTCGAGCGTGATCTTGTCGCCGTCCTTCACAAACGCGATCGGGCCGGCATCGACGGCCTCGGGGGCGATGTGGCCCACGCACAGGCCCGTGGTACCGCCAGAGAAGCGTCCATCGGTAATGAGGAGCACGTCCTTGCCGAGGCCAGCGCCCTTGATGGCGGCCGTGATGGCGAGCATCTCGCGCATTCCTGGGCCACCCTTGGGGCCCTCGTATCGAATGACCACCACGTCGCCCGCCTTGAGCGAGCCCTCCTCGAGTGCGTCAAGCGCCTTGCGCTCACCATCGAAGACGCGCGCGGTGCCCTCGAAGACGCTCTCATCGAATCCTGCCGACTTGACCACCGCGCCGTCGGGTGCGAGCGATCCCTTGAGGATGGTGATGCCGCCCGACTTGTGCATCGGGTTGTTGAGCGCACGCACCACGCGTCCGTCGATCTTCGCCGGCTTGAGCTCTTCCATGTTCTCGGCGAGCGTCTTGCCCGTGACCGTCATGACGTCTCCGTGCATGAGGCCTGCGTTCAGGAGCGTGTTCATGACCGCGGGCACGCCGCCGACGCGGTCAACGTCGTTCATCACAAACTGGCCGAAGGGCTTGAGGTCGCCAAGGTGCGGCACGTTCTTGGCAATGCGTGCAAAGTCGTCGAGAGTGAGGTCGACATCGGCCTCGTGCGCAATGGCGAGCAGGTGCAACACGGCGTTGGTCGAGCCGCCGAATGCCATGACCACGGCGATCGCGTTCTCGAAGGCCTTCTTGGTCATGATGTCGCGGGCTGTGATTCCCTGGCGCAGCATGTTGACTACGGCCTCGCCCGACTTGTGGGCGTACATGTCGCGACGACGGTCGGGGCTGGGCGGGGAGGCGGAGCCGGGAAGCGACATGCCGAGGGCCTCGCCAACCGATGCCATCGTGTTGGCCGTAAACATGCCGCCACAGGCACCCTCGCCTGGGCATATCGCCTTCTCGATCGCGTCAACGTCCGCTTGGGACATGAGGCCCGCAGCGCAAGCGCCGACGGCCTCGAAGGCGTCGATGATCGTGACGTCCTTCTCCGTGCCGTCCGACAACTTCACATGGCCGGGCATGATCGAGCCCGCGTAGAGGAACACCGAGGCGAGGTCGAGCCGCGCGGCGGCCATGAGCATCCCAGGCAGCGACTTGTCGCAACCCGCGAGCAAGACCGAACCGTCGAGGCGCTCGGCCATCATGACTGCCTCGACAGAGTCGGCGATGATGTCGCGCGACACGAGCGAGAAGTGCATGCCCTCGTGGCCCATCGAGATGCCGTCGGAGACGGAGATGGTGCCGAATTCGAGCGGGTAGCCGCCGCCAGCGTGCACGCCCTCCTTGGACGCCTGCGCGAGGCGCTGCAGCGAGAGGTTGCACGGCGTGATCTCGTTCCACGAACTCGCGATTCCGATCTGGGGCTTCGCAAAGTCGTCATCCCCCATGCCGACGGCGCGGAGCATGCCGCGCGCGGCGGTCGCCTCCAATCCGTCGGTGACCTGGCGGGAACGGGGCTTGATGTCTGGCGTCTTCGTCATGTTTTCGAGTGTATGGCCGCGCCACGCATCGGCGACTCCAAAGCGCAAAAACGGGGCCGGAAGTTGACGCTGCGGCAACTTTTCCCGCTCGCCAGGACCCGGAGCGGACACCCTCGATCGGGGGGACAAAGAACCCCGGGGACTTGGTCGCCTAGGCCGGTGTGCAAAAGGTCTACGCTCACCTGATGTGAGTCCCACATTGCTCAAAATGCGTCGTCTCGTTCTTGGTGCACCACTGCCGACGTACGCGGCGGGCCACCAAACACTTCGCAAGCGGATGGCCCTCCCCATATTCGCATCCGACCCGCTCTCCTCCGTCGCCTACGCGCCGCAAGAACTCCTGCTCATTCTCGCCGGCGGGGGCCTTGCCTTCATCGGCTACACCCCGTGGATCGCCGCGGCCGTCATCCTCCTTCTCACGGTGGTCGTTGTCTCCTACCGCCAGCTCGTGCGCGCCTATCCCTCGGGCGGCGGCGCCTACACCGTCGCCGCCAAGAACCTGGGCGAGAGCGCGTCGCTCATCGTCGCGTCGGCGCTCACCGTCGACTACGTATTGACGGTCGCGGTGTCCGTCGCGAGCGGCGTCGACAACGTCATTTCAGCCTTCCCGGCACTGCACGAGTGGCGCGTCGAGTTCGCCATCGTGTGCGTCGCCCTTCTCGTGACCATCAACCTCCGCGGGGTCGCCGAGTCGTCCAAGGCCTTCGCACTTCCCACGTACCTCTTCATAGGCTCGATCGGCGTGATGATCGTCGTCGGCGCGTTCCGCGCGGCTACTGGCAACTTGCCCCTGGCCGAGTCCGCCGGGTACACGCTCCAGCACCACGACCTCGCGCGCGCCGCGCTCGCGTTCCTCTTGCTGCGTGCGTTTGCGTCCGGTTGCTCGGCCCTCACGGGGGTCGAGGCCATCGCCAACGGCGTGCAGGCCTTCAAGCCGCCCAAGGCGCGAAACGCCCAGGCGACGCTCGTGGCGATGGGCGCGGTGGCCGTGAGTCTGTTTGCCGGCGTCACCTACCTCGCGCTCAAGACCCATGTGCTGTATACCGCCAACGCATGTGACCTTCACGGGTTCGCGAATTGCGATACCAAGGCGCAGCGATCGGTCATGGCACAGATCGCGGCGAGCGTGTTTGGTGGACATCACGCCGTGGGGTTCTACGCCGTGCAGGCGACCACGGCCCTGGTGCTCTTTCTGGCCGCCAACACCGCCTTCAACGGCTTCCCCTTGCTCGGCTCCGTGCTCGCTCACGACCGCTATGCGCCCAAGGCCCTGCTGGCACGGGGCGACCGGCTCGTGTTCTCAAACGGCGTCATCGTGCTCGGCACCGCCGCTGCGATTCTCTTGCTGGCGTTCCGCGCCAACCTGAACCTGCTCATTCAGATGTACATCATCGGGGTGTTCGTGAGCTTCACTCTTGGCCAGTTTGGCATGGTGGTTCACTGGACGCGGCAACTGCGCAGGGGCGACACCGTGCATCGCACGACGCGCGCTCTGCACGTCTTCAGGGCCATCAACTTTGTGGGCGCGGCCACCACGGGCGTGGTCCTCGTCATCGTCACCATCACCAAGTTCACCCACGGCGCATGGGTCGTCTTCGCGATCATGCCCGTCCTGTGGTTACTCATGTTCCGGGTGAATCGCTACTACGGGGCGGTAGCCGACCAGGTCGCGCCCGACGCGGTGACGAGGTTCGGCTCCGCCGGAGATTACGCGGTGGTGCTGGTTCACACGGTCAACAAGCCCACTCTCAAGGCTCTCGACTACGCGATCGCTGCCGACCACAAGCGTCTCGCGGCCGTGCACGTTGCGGCGGAGCCCGAGCTCACGGAGTCGCTCCGTGCCGCCTGGCGGGCGCTCGAAATCCACGTGCCGCTCACGGTTCTCGAGTCCCCCTTCCGCGATGTTTCGAGCCCGCTCGTCGAGCACCTGGAGAGAGACAGGACCCTGCACGGATCCGAGGTCGTCTCCGTCTACATCCCGTTCTACGTCTACGGGCATTGGTGGGAGGGCTTCCTGCACAACCGAAAGTCGCGCAGGGTCCGCCACCGCCTGCAGCTGTGCCCGGGCGTGGCAGTGGTGCTGGTTCCGTGGCTGCTCGACTCGTCGCAGTCCCTCTATACGCGTCCCGCGCGCCCGCTGCCAGGGCTCGAACGGCGGGGCCTCACCGCGCTACCCGCGAGCCGCAAGATCACGACCCAACGCCGCTTCCACCGGCCGATCCAGCGATAGCTTGACGTTGACGCGACGTCAACTTCTACAGTGGTCGCATGGACACCGACTACGACATCGGCAAGGTGGCGCGCATGAGCGGCGTCACGAGCCGCACGCTGCGGCACTACGACGACATCGGCCTTCTCACCCCCGCCGGGACGGGGGCCGACGGCAGGCGTCGCTATGGCCAGCCCGAGCTGCTGCGCCTGCAGCACATCCTGGTCCTTCGCGAGCTGGGAACGAGCCTGGAACGCATCGCGCGCATCGTCAACACCGATGACCCCTCCACGACGATCGCGCTGCTACGCGACCACCTCGCCGGCCTCACCGCCGAACGCGAGCGCTACGCGAGGCTGGCCGCGACGGTCGCCCGCACCATCGACTCGATCGAAAGGGGAAAACCTATGAATGCTTCACATGTCTTCGACGGCTTCTCACACGAACGCTACGAGCCGGAGGCCAGGGACCGCTGGGGGGACGACGCCGTCGACCGCTCGAACGCCAGTTGGGAGAGGCTCGGCGAGGAAGGCAAGAAGAGGCACCTGCGCATCGACCAAGAAATCGTCGAGGCCCTTGGGGCCGCTGTGCGCGTGGGCTTCACCGCCGACAGCGCGGAGGTGCAGGACATCGTGGCCAGGCACCACGCGTGGCTCAGCGAGATCTGGACGCCCGACGCACACGCCTACCGGTCGTTGACGCAGATGTACGTGGACGACGAGCGCTTCAAGGCCCACTACGACGAGGTGGCCCCCGGCGCCGCAGAACTGCTTCGAGACGCGGCCGCGTTGTACGCGGCACGGGAACTCTGAGGCCCGGTAGCGACACGCAACGAACGGCCGCACGGCGGTCGGAGCCGGACCTTTGGTTGATTTGTCAACGAGGGGAATAGGTGACGCACCGCAGTGCGTTGAGTAAGTGAAGCCGCCGACGCTGGCGGCACCCCCCTCATCTTCAAGGAGTTTGTCATGCCCCGCATCGGAATCATCGTCGGATCCCTCGCCAAGAACTCGATCAACAAGAAGGTCGCCCAGGCCCTCGTGGGACTGGCGCCCGCAGATGCGGAACTCACGATGCTCGACTTCTCGGAACTCCCGCTCTACTCGTACGACTACGACGCGAACTACCCCCAGGTCGCCAAGGACTGGAAGGCGTCCATCGAGGAGGTCGACGGCATCATCATCGTGACACCCGAGTACTCCCGCTCGATCCCGGGCGCCCTCAAGAACGCGCTCGACTGGGCCTCGCGTCCGTGGGGCACCAACTCCTTCAACGGCAAGCCCGTTGCGGTCATGGGTGCCTCGATCGGCGCCACCGGTACCGCGATCGCTCAGCAGCACCTGCGCACGATCCTGGCGCACCTCAACGCACCCACGATGGGCCAGCCGGAGACGTTCTTCCAGTACAACGCGGCCGCCTTTGCCCCATCCGGCGAGATTCAGGACCAGGGTGCCGCTGGCGTACTGCAGAACTTCGTCGACGCCGCAGTGGCGCACGTCGAGCGCAACGCGCGCGAGCACACTGCCGCCTGACAACCAAGTCTTCCGTTCAACAGAGGCGGGTCACCCACGGAATGCCCTGGTGGCCCGCCTTCGTTGATCCCACGTGACGGCGATCTGGTGGGTGCGACACGATGCACGGCTGAGCGACAACCCCGCGTTACTGGCGGCGCAATCCGCAGGCGCCGCGCTCCCCGTGTTTCCGTGGTCCCCGCCCCTCACACTGTGGTCGGGGCGGAGCCGCGCACGGAGGACGGAGATCGCCCCGATCGCGGCGCGGCGCGGCAAGGCCTAGGGCCGCGGCCTCTTAGGACTGCGCGCCCTGATTCACCTCGACGTAGTCGACGTCGACGTGTCCCGCGCCCACCGCGAACGGACCCCACCAGCTCCCCATGAACCATCCGGGGCGGCCGGTCGCAAGGCACGTGATGTCCACGGCGCCCACCATGGTCGAGTTCGCCGTCAGGGTTGCCACGTGTCGGTCAACCGAGAGCGAGAGTTCAACCGGGCCATCAAGGCCGACCTCAACCGCCCCTACTTCCGTCCGCACACCGTCGTCAACCAACACCCCACGCACGACACCATCCGGATGAAGCGCCAGTTCGAGCAACCCAGTTTCCGTGGTCCTCAGCAAGAGTCCCGCCCTGAGCGAATCGGCACCTTCGACCTCGCATCGCGCCGTGATCTGGGATGTGTCGGCGTCAAGTCGGCGACCCATAAACGACGTCCGGCCCACGATCGTCGGCTCGTCCGTCGTGGCGCGAAGCCGGGCGAAGCCGGGGCGCGCCGCGAGATCGACGAACTCGGAAGGCAACCATCGCACGGCGTTCCACGCGAGATCGAGTTCGTCGGCGTCGAAGTCGTCGCGAATGGTCGTGACGGGTGGCAACTGATCGGGAACGCCATCGACGGTCATCTCGACGGCGACTCGACCCGTTCCAGGAGCAAACAGCGGTCTACCCTCCTCGAACTCGACGGGGACCAAGTGCGTCTGGCGGCCGCGCAGGCTGTTGACCCCTTCGCGTTGGTGAGTCGCCAGCATCACGGACCACCAGGATCCATCCGTCGCTTGAACAAGATCCGCGTGGCCGACGTCGGCAATGTCCGCCCTGTCGCCAAGGAAGCGATGGGTAAGCCGGGGATTGCCCTCGTCCCCCACATACGGACCCTCGATGGCATCGGCGTAGGCGACGCAAATCGCATGGTCGCGGTTGGTGCCACCCTCGGCCGCCATGAGCATCCATCCGCCACCTGGCCTGGGGTGGATGTGGGGCCCCTCCGCCCATCCCGCGCCCACCAAGGCACCGCGCCAGATCGACCGCGGAACGCCCATGGGCACATGCGTGCGAGGGTCGAGCTCAACCAACCAGATGTCGGTCTGGCCATGCCACAACCCGGGGTCGGCGAGGTTGGTCCAACACAGCCACACCCGGTCGCCGTCAAAGGTCAGCGATGGATCGATTCCGCCGAGTCCCTCAAACCACATTGCCTCGCTCCACGGACCGGCAGGGTCCGTCGCGGTCACCAGGAAGTGTCCCGCGCGTGCGGGAGGCTCCTCCTCGCCAGGAACGTGAGTGCACACCACGTAGAACGTGCCGTCGTGATAGCGCAATGTGGGCGCGTACAGGCCCTTGGAGGCCGCGATGCCGGTGTAGTCGAGCTGGTCGGTAATGACGTGGCCCACAAGCTCCCAGTCGACGAGGTTGTGCGAGCGATGCACGGGGAGTCCGGGGAGGTACTCGAACGTGGACGTCACCATGTAGTAGGTGCCGTCGACCTCGCAAATGCTCGGGTCCGGGTGGCAGCCGGGCAGAATTGGATTGCGGTACGTACCCATGACTTACCTCCGGCGCGGTGGCGCTGTTGTTGCACGCACGACGAGTTCCGTGGGGAGCTCGACATGCCTGACCGCGGCGTCCCCCCCGGCGAGGCGCGCAAGGATCAGCTCGGTGGCCGTCTGGCCGATCAGGCGCATTGGTTGCCTGACGGTGGTGAGCGGCGGGACCAGCCGCGAGGCCTCCACCACATCATCGAATCCGATCACGGATAGGTCGCCAGGGACGTCGATTCCAAGGCCCCTCGCCACCTTGACGATGCCGATCGCAGACGCGTCGTTCGCCGCAAAGACCGCGGTGGGTCGATTCTCGTTCCCTAGGAGGGATGACCCTGCCGCCCGCGTGGTCTCCTCATCGTAAAAACCCACGCGCACGAGCGCCGGGTCATACTGGATTCCGGCCTCCGCGAGGGCCCTGCGATAGCCCGCATCGCGGGCTCGCGAGGAGCGCAGGTCGGGGCGTCCAGCGACGAAGCCGATGCGACGATGACCGAGCGAGATCAGGTACGCCACGGCGATGTGGGCACCATTCAGGCTGTCGGCCTCGACCGTCGAGATCTCGCCCGTGGACACGTGGGGGTCAATCGCCACTAGGGGTATCTCGGTCGCCGCGGCAACCACAGTCGGGGTCACCATGATCGCGGCATCGATGAGGCTGCCGCTCAGCCTGCGCAGAGACCGATTCTCCCAACCCTTGGGTTCATGACTGAAGGCGACGGTGTACACCAAGAGATCGAAACCGGAACTCTGCACAGTGGCACCGATGCCCTTGAGCACCTCCGCCGCGAAGGACTCGATCTCCGCAACAAGCACGCCGATGACGCCCGTCTTGGTCCCCCTCATGCCGCTCGCTCCGAGGCTCGATTCGTAGCCCATCTCCGCGACGACTCGCATGACGTGCTCCGAGGTATCTCTAGAAACTCCGTAGCGGCCGTTGACTGCTTTGGACACGGTGGCGACCGAAACGCCAGCAGCGGCAGCGATGTCGGAGATGGTCGGACGGCGTCCCATGCCTAGTTACATTACAGTATGGAAAAGGTTTTCGAAAACGCTTGACACGACGTGTCCGAACTGCAGACACTGAAGACACGAGGCGGCGGCGCGGCCGTTTCGGTAACACCTGGTGCGCGTGTCCAATGAGACGAGCGTTCCGCATCGCACAGCGTGCCCAACGAGGGGCTCGTGACTCAATGAAGAGAGAACGGTGTATCGATATGCAGAAGAGAAAGTTCGTGGTCGGCGCGGCAGTACTCGCGGCTGGCACTCTCTTGCTTTCCGCATGTAGCAGCGGATCTAGCAAGACCACTACCAGTGGTGGCACTACCACCGCCGACCAGAGCCTCACGCTGTGGGAGAACTCCACGACCGGCGACGGCGTGCAGTACTGGAAGGACACCGCCGCCGCTTTCGAGAAGGCAACAGGCGTGAAGGTGACTGTCGTTGCCATCCAGAACGAGGAGATGGACGGCAAGTTGCAGACCGCCCTCAACTCGGGAGACGCCCCTGACGTGTTCATGGCTCGCGGTGGCGGCAAGCTCGCCGCTGTCGTGAAGGCGGGTCAGGTCATGAAGCTCGACGGCAAGCTTGCTCAGTCCACGGTGGACGACATGGCGGGCTCGATGTCGGCCTTCCAAATCAATGGTGGGACCTACGGCGTGCCCACCGCAGTGCTTCCAGAGGGCTTCTTCTACAGCCAGGACCTCTTCACGGCGGCAGGCATTACGTCTAATCCCAAGACGATCGACGAACTGTCGACGGATGTGACCAAGTTGAAGAGTTCGGGAGTCGACGCGATCGCGGTCGGCGCGAAGGACGCATGGCCGGCCGCTCACTGGTACTACAACTTCGCGCTTCGCGAGTGCTCGCAGGACGTCATGAACAAGGCAGCTACCGAGCTGACGTTCAACGACGACTGCTGGCTCCGTGCTGGCAAGGATCTGCAGACCTTCGCGGCCACCAAGCCGTTCAACAACGGATTCCTGACCACTGCGGCTCAGCAAGGCGCGGGTTCGTCCGCTGGACTTGTCGCCAACCACAAGGCAGCCATGGAACTCATGGGTGCATGGGAGCCCGGCGTCATCGCCTCGCTGACCCCCGACACGAAGGCGCTTCCCGACCTCGCGTGGGCACCCTTCCCGGAGATCACGGGCGGTAAGGGTACCCCTGGTGCCATGATGGGCGGCGCCGATGGCTACGCCTGCTATATCAAGGCGCCTGACTCTTGCGTCAAGTTCCTCGACTTCATCGCGACGCAGGACAGCCAGGAGAAGTACGCGAAGGCCTTCCAGACGATTCCTGCGAGCTCAAAGGCGCAGTCGGTCGTTACGGATCCGTCGCTGACCAACCTGCTCGCCGCCTACAAGAAGGCGCCGTACGTCATGCTGTGGCTCGACACGATGTATGGCCAGAGCGTCGGAAACGCCCTCAATGTGGCCGTCGTCAACCTGCTCGCAGGTACCGGCACACCGGCAGACATCGTCAAGGCAGTCAACGACGCCGCAGCCAAGGCCTAATAGGACTGCCACTCTCCATGACATCCATGAGTGAAGCCGCCCCCTTGCGGAGCGCGCCAACCGTGGGTCGAGGTTCAGAGGGGGGCAACGCGGGAGCGTTGCCCCCCTCTGCGCCGCAACGCTCCCGGCTGGAACGTCTTCGCAAGCCGTTGGAGATCACGATCCTCGTTGGTCCCGCACTGCTCGTATTCCTCGCCTTTGTGATCTTTCCAGTGGTAATCGCCGCTTACTACGGCTTCTTCAGCTGGACGGGATTTGGGCCTGCCAACCACTTCATCGGGCTCCGCAACTACACACAGATTCTTGCCGACGACGCGTTCCGCGCCGCCGTGTGGCACAACGCGGAAATCGTCGGGCTATCTCTGATTACTCAGGGGCCGATCGCCCTCCTCATCGCCCTCCTGCTTAATCGCAAGATGCGATTCCAGTCGGCATTACGCGTCCTGATCTTCGTCCCCTATGTGATCTCTGAGGTCGTCGTGGGCACCGGATTGAGCCTGATGCTCGCGTCGGGCGGTGCCGCCAACGACCTTCTCGGCAAGCTCGGACTCGGTGGCCTCAAGCAGGACTGGCTGAGCAACCCGCACGTCGCCATCTGGACTCTGATAGCGATCATTACATGGAAGTACATTGGCTTCGCCGTGCTCCTCTTCCTTGCGGGGCTCCAGGGGATCCCGGAAGAACTCACCGAGGCCGCTCAGATCGACGGCGCGTCGTATTGGCAGGTGCAACGGCGGATCGTCTTGCCTCTGCTTGCCCCCACCGTGCGTATCTGGGCATTCCTCTCGATCATCGGATCACTTCAGCTCTTTGACCTCGTCTACATCATTTGGGGCCAATACGTCGCCGCCACAGCTGGCACCTCGACGATGGCCACCTACATGGTCACCACCGGTCGTACGGCCGGCCAATACGGATACGGAAGCGCCGTCGCCGTGCTCATGTTCTTGATCTCACTCACAGTCGCGCTGGTCTACCAACGCTTCGTGCTGCGCCGTGACACCGAGGGCGCAGTAACGGGAGGTGCCGCGTAATGGCCACAACGAATTTGTCCAGTATTGACCGGCGGCACGTGCGCACGTCCGGGCGACAAGTACAACGATCGCGACGGACATCTCCCAAGGCGATGTTGATCTACTTCGTTGCCCTCATGCTGGTCGCGGCCATCCTTGCACCCATCGTCTACATCATCCTTGGTGGCTTCAGGTCGAACTCGGCTATCACCGTTGATCCGTCCGGGCTACCGACCAGTTGGCACGGGGAGAACTACTGGAATGTGCTGTCCACTGGCACCTTCTGGCAAGAGATC
This sequence comes from Demequina lutea, assembly GCF_013409005.1. NCBI lineage: Bacteria > Bacillati > Actinomycetota > Actinomycetes > Micrococcales > Demequinaceae > Demequina > Demequina lutea. Next base: position 973,588 of record NZ_JACBZO010000001.1, on the reverse strand, counting down.
GGTAACTCGACCTTCGCGGCAGTTGGCACGTCCGTCCTCGTCGTCATCCTTGGCGTCATGGCCGCATATGTGCTCGCAAGGTACCGGTTTAGGGGACGAGGAGTGCTGTACGCGATCTTCGCCGCGGGCCTGATGTTTCCGATGACGGTCGCGATCACACCGCTTTACATCCTGATTCGCGACCTCGGGCTCACCGACAACCTGATCGGCGTGATCATCCCACAAGTCGCCTTCCAGCTCTCGGTCACGATCATCATCATGGTGCCGTTTCTCCAGGCTCTCCCACGCGAGATTGAGGAGGCCGCATTCATTGATGGTTGCGGTCGACTCTCGTTCTTCTGGCGCATGGTGATTCCGCTTTCCAAGCCAGCGGTCATCACGATCGGAATCCTCGCCTTCATTGCCAGCTGGAACTCGTACGTGCTGCCACTGTTCCTCCTCAGCGACACCGCGAAGTACACGCTGCCACTCGGGGTCCAGTACTTCTCGTCGCAGTACTCCGTCGACACCGCAAGGGTCCTCGCGTTCACGTCGCTGTCGATGCTCCCGGCACTCGTGTTCTTCAGCCTGTTTGAACGCCGTATCGTCGGCGGACTCACGGGCGCCGTCAAGGGTTAGATCCGGGTTGGGGCGCGCCAACGCATCGGCGCGCCCCTACCGCCCAAGAAAGGTAAAAACCACCGTGAACACACCGCATGCGCCCGAAGTGTCGGCACGCGTACGCGAGCTCCACTCGCAGATGACACTTCCCGAGAAGGTCGCCCAGTTGGTGGGCTTCTGGGTCGATCAAGGGAGCGAAATCGTCGCTCCCATGCAGGGTGAAATGGCCGTCTCCTCTCGGTATGAGGACGCCACCGTTCACGGAATAGGGCACCTGACGCGGGTGTACGGAACACGACCTGTCGACCCCATTGAACGGGCCGGCTGGCTCTGGGCCGAACAGCGCCGCTTGGTGGAGCAGACCCGTCTTGGCATCCCCGCGCTCGTCCACGAGGAGTGCCTCACCGGCTTGGCCGCGTGGAAGGCCGCGACGTTCCCGACTCCACTCGCGTGGGGAGCATCCTTCGATCCCGGCCTGGTTGAGACGATGGCGGCGTCCATCGGCGACACGATGCACCAGTTGGGCATCCACCAGGGCCTCGCACCCGTTCTCGATGTGATTCGCGACCCCCGTTGGGGACGGGTCGACGAGTGCATTTCCGAGGATCCGTATGTGGTGGGCGACATTGGCACGGCCTACGTGCGAGGCCTCCAAAGCGAAGGCGTTCACGCCACGCTCAAACACTTCACCGGCTACTCCGGCTCTCAGGCCGGACGCAACCACGCCCCCAACCATGCGGGAAAACGCGAGGTAGCCGACGTCTTCCTGCCTCCGTTTGAGATGGCAGTGAAGCAGGGACACGTGCGTTCCGTCATGAACTCGTACGCCGAGATCGACGGGGTTCCGATGGCCGCCTCTGTCGAGCTACTCACCGAACTCCTTCGCGACACGTGGGGCTTCGATGGTGTTGTCGTTGCCGACTACTTTGCGGTGGCGTTCCTGCAAACGATGCATCGCGTCGCGCCCACCACGTCGGCTGCGGCGGAGCTCGCGCTCGCCGCGGGGATCGATGTCGAATTGCCCTCGGGCGACGCCTACGTCGAATTGCTCGCGGGCGACGGCGAGGCCGCCAAGCGCGCCGAACCGTTCATCGATCGCGCCGTGCTGCGCGTGTTGGCGCAGAAGGAGGAACTCGGGCTGCTCGACGCCCGGTTCGATGCGCCGCCCACCGCGATCGAGATGGACTCCCCCAGGCACCGCGCGATCGCGCTGTCGCTGGCGGAAGAGTCCATCATCTTGCTGAGCAACAACGGCATCCTGCCCTTGGCATCGGCGCCTGGCACGATCGCTCTGATCGGCCCGAACATGGATGACTCGTCGGCGCTCATGGGCTGCTACTCCTTTGCAAACCACGTGCTCGCCCACCACCCCGGGACGCCGTACGGCTTCTCCGTTCCCACGGTCGCCGATGCTCTACGTGCCCAGTTCCCCTCGTCGAACGTGGTCACGGCGGCAGGCTGCGACGTCGAGGGCGACGACAGGTTCGGATTCGCCGAGGCGATCGCCGCGACTCAGGCAGCAGACGTTGCCGTCGTTGCGGTCGGAGACCGTGCCGGGCTCTTCGGTCGAGGAACCGTCGGTGAAGGTAACGACGTCGCGACCCTCAACCTGCCCGGCGTGCAGCGTGAGCTCGTCCTGGAACTCTGCGCGACGGGCACCCCCGTGATCCTGATCATGTTGACCGGGCGGCCGTACGCCCTCGACTGGGCGCTCGACGCGCAGACGATGCCCGCCGCTGTGTTGCAGTCGTTCTTCCCTGGCGAGGAGGGCGCCGCGGCGCTCGCGGCGATTATCTCTGGCGCCACGGCGCCTTCGGGTCGCCTGCCCGTGTCGATGCCCCGTGCCGCCGGGGCTCAGCCCTACTACTATCTGCACCCCGTCTTGGGTGGAAACTCCGAGGTCACTTCGGCGGACTCCAACCCGGTGAGGCCGTTCGGATTCGGACTGACATACACCACGTTCGAGCACAGCGACCTTGAGGTTCCGGCCATCGCGGCGACTCACGAGACGTTGGAGGCGTCCGTGACAGTCACCAACACCGGCGACAGGGCAGGCACCGATGTAGTACAGCTCTACACGGCCCAGCCCTACCGCTCGGTGACGCGCCCCGTGGCCCAGTTGGTCGCGTACGAGCGCGTGAACCTGGAGCCGGGCGAATCGGTCACCGTGACCTTCTCCGTGCCGCCAACTCGGCTCGCATTTTCGGATAAGGAGTACCGCAGGGTGGTTGAACCTGGCCCGGTCGAGTGGTGGGTGGGACCCTCTTGCGAGGAGAAGGAGACGACGGCGGAGCTCATCCTGAGTGGCGCGCCGTACGAACTCACGGGCGATGAGGCGTTGTTCTCGTTGGCAACCGTCTCCAGGACCAGCGTCGTCGTCCCTGGGTGACGGCCATCGCGGCTCAGGGAACAGTCGCGTCTCAGGTAACAATGGTTCCATGACCCCGCAACCGGCCGAGCGCGCCGGGCTCACGATGGCCGATGTGGCCCGGTTGGCGGACGTGTCGGTGATGACAGTTTCCAACGTGGTCAACGACCGCGCGGAGCGCGTCAGCGCCGAGACTCGTCGACGTGTGCAGGCCGTCATCGCCTCGACCGGTTACCGCGTCAACGTGCCCGCGAGGCAACTGCGACAGGGCCGCACCGGGTCGATCGTGCTGGCCGTGCCCGACTTCGCTTCTGCCTACTTTGGCGAACTCGGAGCACGGCTCGCGGAACGCCTTCGACCACACGGCTTTCGCTTGGTCATGGAACTGACGCGGGGCACGCTTGACGACGAGCTCGCCACTCTCAGCAGCCCCCACCTCGACGGTCATGATGCGATCATCTTGTCGATGACCGCGGGGACCGCCAGAGACCTCGCCGACGCCCAGCCCCGCAAGCCCCTCGTCGTCATTGGTGAGCGGTCGGTTCCCCCCGGTTTCGACCACGTGGCGATGGACAACATCGGCGGCGCAAGGCTCGCCACCGACGCACTGCTCGACGCTGGAGCGCGGCGCATTGCCGTCATCGGCGGCCAGCTTGATGGTCCCGAGTCGATGCCGGTGCTGCGCACCCAGGGGTACCGAGACGCCTTGGCCAGCAGGTCGGTGCCGTTGGACGAGAGCCTCGTGGTCGCGGGCGGCGTCGGGCTCGCCGACGGAGAGCGCGCCATCAGGGCCTTGATCAAGGCAGGAGTGAAATTCGACGCGGTGTTCGGCCTGACTGACGCGGCGGCCCTGGGGGCCATGTCGGCGCTCGCTGCAGCGGGACTGAGGATCCCCCACGACGTCAAGGTCGTCGGATGGGACAACACAGAACTCGCGACATACGCCATTCCGCCGCTGAGCAGTGTGGAGCCGGACAACGAGGCGATCGCCGACGGCATCGTCCGGCTGCTGCTACGGCGCCTCGACGATGCCGACGCTCCCGCCGAGACCACCGCTCCCCCCGCCCGGATGGTGCACAGGGAGTCGACGCGCTAGAAGGAAGGCGCGCCCAACTCGAGCTCGATCGTGGCGAACGCGTGAGCCGGCAGACGCACGGCCAGCACTCCATCGACGAGTCCTACGGCGAGCGCAACTGGCGCGACGGCGCTGGGGTTTGCACTGCTGTTGTGCGCCGCGGGACTCTGCCCGCTGAGCACCCTTGCGCGCTGAACACTCGCGCTCACTCCCCTGAGGTCGATGCGGAGATCGAGATCGTCTTCGATCGAACCGTTTGTCAACGAGAGGAGCGCCGTCCCGCCCGAGGTCGACGCGGACATCGAAACGAGGGGGACCTTCTTGTCGCCAACGTCCACCGTGGGTCCATCGAGCACCATCGCGGGCACGTGCGTCGCGCCTTGGTGATTCTTGTTCATCTCGAACACGTGATAGGTCGGGGTGAGGATCAGCCCACCCTCGTCGTCGGTGAGGATCATCGCCTGCAACACGTTCACCGTCTGCGCGATATTGGCCATCGTGAGACGACCGGCGTGACGGTGGAACGCGTCAAAGTGGATGCCCGCCACGAGCGCGTCTCGGACCGTGTTTTGTTGGAACAGGAAGCCGGGGTTGGTGCCTGGCTCGACATTCCACCAGGTCCCCCACTCGTCGCACACGAGGCCCACCCTGCGTTCGGGGTCATAACTGTCCATGACGGCCTCGTGTAGCGAGATGATGCGCTCGATGTCATGCGCATTCGCAAGGGTGCCGTAGAACTGCTCCTGCGTGAACTCGGTGGCCGACTCGGTATTGATTCCGGCGCCAGCGTGGGTGTAATAGTGGAAGGAAACGCCCTGGAAGATGGGCGATTCTGGCTTTATTTGGCAGTCAACGCAAGATACCGCCTGCATCAGCGCTCTGGTCCAACTGAGGTCGTCGTCGGGGGCACCCGCGGCGATGCGATAGAGCGTGTTGTCGCCGTGGTTCCTGAGGAACGTCGAGTAACGACGCGCCTCGTCCGCATAGGCTTCGGGCCGCATGTTGCCGCCGCAGCCCCAGGCCTCATTGCCGATTCCCCAGAAGGGCACCCTCCAGGGCTCGTCGCGTCCATTCGCTCGGCGAAGCCTCGCCATCGGGCTATCGTCGGCGCGCGTGAGGTACTCGACCCACTCGCTCATCTCCTGAACGGTGCCCGATCCCACGTTGCCGTTGACGTAGGGGGCCGCGCCGAGCATCTCGCACAGCAACATGAATTCGTGGGTTCCGAAGGAGTTGTCCTCGACCACGTCTCCCCAGTGCGAGTTGACCATGGTAGGTCGTTCCTGCACCGGGCCGATGCCGTCACGCCAGTGGTACTCGTCGGCAAAGCAACCGCCGGGCCACCGCAGATTGGGAATGTTGAGCGCCTTGAGGGCATCGACGACGTCCTGCCGGATGCCGGCGGTGTTCGGAATGTCGGAGTCCTCGCCCACCCAGAAGCCACCGTAGATGCACCGTCCGAGGTGCTCCGCGAAGTGTCCATAGAGATGGGGGCTGATGGTGTCTCCAGCGACATCGAGATCGACCACAGCGCGTGCAGTGAGAGTCATGATTCCCCTTGGCTAGACCACCGCGCGTCGTCGGCGACCACGGTGGTTTAACGATACACCAGTCGCGACGCGGACGGCCCTGCGAGTCGGTTTACGACGCGCGGACGTCCACGAGGTTGACCGGCCCGCGGCCCTCACGACGGGCATCGATCTGGCTCTTCACCAGGTCCGTGTATCGGCGATTCGTCAGCACTTCGACTCCCGCCACGTGGGGAACGATGATGCACTGCGGTGCCGACCACAGCGGGTGGCCCGTCGGCAACGGCTCGGGATCGGTCACATCGAGCGCCGCGAACAGCCTTTTGGACTCGAGCTCGGCCAGCAAGGCGTCCGTGTCGACCACCATGCCTCGACCCACGTTGATGAGCAACGATCCATCGGGCATCGCGGCCAGGAACGCCGCGTTCACCAGCTTGTCGGTCTCGTCGGTGTGGGGCGTCACGATGATCACGATGTCGAAGGCAGGCAACAGCGTCGGCAGGTCCTCCACGGCATGCACCACCGTCCCGTCCGGTGCCGTGCGCGCCGACCGCGCCACGCCCTCGACATGAACCTCGCTCGCACGGAGCCTGACGCCGATCGCCGCGCCGATGCTTCCGTAGCCGACCACGAGCGCGCGGGAGTCGGCCAGGCTGCGAGTATCGAACTTCGGCTCCCAGGTCTCGCGGCGTTGTGCGTCAAAAAATAGGGGAAGCTGCCTCCTGCTGGCGAGCGCGAGCGCGAGCGTCATCTCCGCCACACGCGAGTCGTGCACGCCTCTCGCATTCGCGAGCGCAACGCCCGCAGGCACGAGCGGCAGGACGTGCTCGAAGCCCGCCGAGGCAATCTGGATCACCTCGAGCCGCGGGCATTGCGCCAGGCGCCCATAGACCGTGCGCCCACCCGAGTAGTGAGCGAGGCACGCAATCGTGATCCGCTCCCGCTCTGCCTCAGGTGGCTCGGATTCCGCGGGATTCCACACGATCACCCTGGCGTCATCACCAACGTCTCCCAAGGCGTCGGCAACGGCCTGATCGGGAACTGAAATGGTCATCATCCCGACAGTCTTCCACTCCGCGAGCGTCAGACGTTCAAGCCGTCGGTCACGCGCACCAGGCGTATCGCCTTGTATTGCCGCGAGGGCAACGGAATCCGGAACGATCCGGAGTACGTGCCCTCCAGGCGCTTCACCTTCATCTTCCACGTGTCGAGGTGCCCCACGGCGTGTACCGCTCGCCGTTCCCGGCATCGTGCGAGAAACGAGGGACCTCGACCGCGGGTATGTAGCACGAGCCGCAGCGGGCTGTCGTTATTCAGGCGGCTGGCCGTCAGCCCTGCACGTGCGATCGGGTCAACCTGGAAGACTCCTTCGTCACGGGGTGAATGGGGCCGCAGTCAGGCGAATCGCCCCGGTCGTCAGGCGGTGTTCCGCATCGCCAGTCCACAGGTCAACTTGTCCCGTCTCGACCACGCAATTGGAGGTGCGGTCAGAGCACGCCGGTCGCGTCGTGGGCACGTCAAACGCGATCGATAACGTTTGCGCAACAAAATCGCCGCACGTGTAGCATTCCTGTCATGGAACCGCAAGGGCGCGTCAAACTCTCCGACGTCGCTGCGCGCGCAGGGGTGTCCGTCGCCACGGTTTCCAAGGTCGTGAACAGCCGCTACGGCGTCGCGAAGCAGACCATTTCGATGGTCGAGGGCATCATCGCCGAGATGGGTTACGTAGGAAATCTCGGCGCATCTGGGCTTCGCGGCCAACGCACCAACGTCGTCGGAATCCTCGTCGCCGAGTTTGAGCCGTACAGCGCGGAGCTCATCAAGGGCGCCGCTCGCGCGACGCGAAACACGAAGTATGACGTGCTGGCATTCTCGGGCGGCGAGGCCCCCGAGTGGGAGCGCCGCTCGTTGGCTCGATTGGGCGGCACGCTCATCGACGCGGCGGTGGTGGTCACCCCCACTGCGCTTGCCACCGCGATCAGCGTTCCCATTGTCGCCATCGACCCTCACTACGGCCCCAACTGGCTACCGACGATCGATTGCGACAGCTTCGGCGGCGGGCGGTCAGCAACGCAGCATCTCATCGAGCTCGGCCACACCCGCATCGCATTTCTTGGGGGTCGCGAGGAACTCGACTCGTCGCAATTGCGCGAGGCAGGCTTCAGGGAGGCCATGCGCCTAGCTGGCATTCAGGTTGCCGAAGAACTGGTCCGCGACTCCCGTTACGACCCCGACGTCGCATACGCGGTGTGCAACGACCTACTGGCGCTTCCCGAGCCGCCCACCGCGGTCTTCGCTGCAAACGACGTGACCGCCATGCGTGTGATCGCCGCTGCTCAAGCGAGGGGCCTCGTTGTTCCGGACGACTTGTCCGTGGTCGGTTTCGACGACATTCCCGATGCCACACTCAGCACCCCTCCCCTCACCACCGTGCGGCAACCGCTTCAGGCAATGGGCGAGGCGGCGATGCGCATGCTGCTCGAGATCCTGGAAGGCAAGGAGCACGTGCAGCACGTGCGGATGGACACGGAATTCGTTGTGAGGGCAAGCACCGCTCCCCCACACGCGTAGCCCACGCCCGCTGAGCGACCGCCGCAGCCGCGGCTCCTGGAGCGTGACGCGGCAGGGGCGGCCACCCCCGCGTCGGGGAATGACCGCCCCGGCCAGAAAATCGCCGATGCTTCTCGCTTACGCGTACAACTGCTCCGTCGCGGCCCGATACTGCTCCCGCACCGCCGGCCTAAGGTCGGGCTCCAGGTGGGTTTCCATGTCGACGGTCCATTGCGGCTTCTCTCCCGTAAGGGACCACGCGGCCTGCACCGTCGCCCCCATTGCCACATACTCGCCGGGCTTGGGAATGTCTATCGGCAGCCCAAAGACCTGTGCCGCGACCTTGCCCACTGCCGGGTTGAAGGCGGCGCCGCCCACCAACAGGACGCGCTTGGCGTCCAGCCCACGCGCGCGCACCGCGTCGACCCCGTCGGCTAGGCCGCAAAGCATGCCCTCGACGTGAGCCCTGGCGATGTTCGCCCTGGTCGACGAGGCCAGGGTAAGGCCCATCAGGCTTGCGGTGGCGTCGGGACGATTGGGAGTCCGCTCGCCCTCGAAATACGGGACCAAGACCACTCCACCGGCGCCCGGCTCCGCCGAGAGCGCGAGTTCAGCCAATGCGTCAAAGTCGACCTGTAGCAGCCTGGTCGCGGAGTCGAGCACCCTCGCGGCGTTGAGCGTCACGACGATCGGCAGGTACTGGCCGGCCGCGTCGGCGAACCCCGCGATGGTGCCCGATGCGTCGGTGACGGGCTCTGGGGTCACGGCGAAAACCGTGCCGGAGGTGCCGAGCGAGACGACCACGTCGCCCTCGCCCGCCCCGAGGCCAAGCGCGGCGCCTGCGTTATCGCCCGCACCCGGCCCGACCACGATTTCCGTGGGTCCATCGATGTGGACCGTTCCCGCACTGCCGTCGGGTGCAATCACCCGCGGAACGATGGCGTCATGTCCGAGCGCGGCCACCAACAACTCGCGGTCGTACTCGCCGGAGGCTGGGCTCCAGTAGCCGGTTCCCGATGCATCGGATCGATCCGTTGTGAGCGCCTCGAGGTCGGGGCCAAGAGGCGATTCGACCGCGGGGCCGTATCCGCGCAAGCGCCACGTGAGCCAGTCGTGAGGGAGCGCCACGGCGGCCACCTTGGCGGCGTTCTCTGGCTCCGCGTCGCGTAGCCAGCGCAGTTTGGTGGACGTGAACGATGCCACGGGGACCAGCCCGGTGCGGCGTACCAGCTCCTCGGCGCCAAACTCGGCGATCAGGTCGCGCGCCGCCTGTGCGGAACGAGTGTCGTTCCACAGGAGTGCCTCGCGGACCACGGTGCCGTCGGACGCGAGCGCGACCATGCCGTGCTGCTGACCGCCCACGCTGATGGCGGCCACATCGGCCAGCCCTCCGGCATCGTCGATCGCGGCCAGCAACGCGGTCCACCAGTGGTCAGGATGAACGGATGTGCCCTCTGGGTGTGAGGCGCGGCCCGTACGGACCACCTCACCCGTGACAAGGTCGCGCACGACGACCTTGCAGCTCTGCGTGGAGGAGTCGACTCCTGCGACGAGCGTCATTGCTGTCTCCCTGGATGTGAGATGGGTGGGGACGTGAAGCCGGCCCGCCGCCAGTGGTCAATCCACGGGCGGCGGGCCGGTATATCGCTTTGCTAGCCGCGCGCGCCCATGAGGTGCTCGGCAGCGAGCTGCTGCAGGCGAACGAAGCCGAAGCCCTTGCCGTCGTAGTACGAGTCGGCGTCGAAGGTCTCGTAGACACTCGTGTTGGCCATGAGGTCCGCCACGGTCTCGTCGGCTCCCATCGTGGTCTGTGCGAGCTGGTCCTGCTTGGTGGCCACAATGGCCTCCTGAACCTCGGGGTCCGCGCGGAAAGCCTTGGCGCGCTCCTTGAGGAGCAGGTACATGCGCATGTTGGCCTTCGCCGAGTCCCACACGCCCGTGATGTCCTCGGTGCGCGACGGCTTGTAGTCGAAGTGACGAGGGCCGCTGTAGGCCTCGCCGCCATCCGGGCCGCCGTTTTCGAGCAGGTCGACGAGCGAGAACGCGTTGTACAGGTCGCCGTGACCGAAGACCATGTCCTGGTCGTACTTGATGCCGCGCTGACCATTGAGGTCAATGTGGAACAACTTGCCGTGGTCGAGCGCCTGAGCGATGCCCGCGGTGAAGTTGAGGCCCGCCATCTGCTCATGGCCGACCTCTGGGTTGAGGCCCACCATCTCGGGGTGGTCGAGCGTGTTGATGAACGCCATGGCGTGACCAACGGTCGGCAGCAGGATGTCGCCGCGGGGCTCGTTCGGCTTGGGCTCGATCGCGAACTTGATGTCGTAGCCCTTGTCGATGACGTACTCGGCAAAGAGGTTCGCTGCCTCACGGTAACGCTGGAGGGCCACGCGGATGTCCTTGGAGAAGTCATATTCGGCGCCCTCGCGGCCGCCCCACATGACGAACGTCTTCGCGCCGAGCTCGGCAGCCAAGTCGAGGTTGCGGAGGATCTTGCGCACCGTGAAGCGACGCACGTCACGGTCGTTTGACGTGACACCGCCGTCCTTGAACATGGGGTGCGAGAACGTGTTGGTGGTGATCATCGGGATCACCATGCCGGTCTCGTCGCACGCCTTCTTGAGGGCGTCGATCGCAGCCCGACGGTCTGCATCCGAGCAGCCGAACGGGAAGAGGTCGTCGTCGTGGAACGTCATGCCGTAGGCGCCGAACTCGGACAGCTTGTGAATTGCTGTCACGGCGCTCACCGGACCGCGGGTGGGGGAACCGAAGGGATCCGCTGCATTCCAGCCGATCGTCCACAGGCCAAACGTGAACCGGTCTTCGGGGGTGGGGGTAAGAGTGGGGGTCATGATGATGACTCCGATCATCGTCGATCAATAGTTGCCATTGCAAACATAATCGTGCCCGAGACCAATGTCAAGACGAAAACGGGCCGTGACTCGTGAACCGGGTCACATTGAAACCGGTCTCTCCGATCGAGCATAGTCACGATCGTGTAACACCTGCCCGTTTGAGGTTTGCACTGACCATCGAACCGGTTATATGTTTGCGGGGTCAACTTAGTGTGACAACTCACGATGCAGAGCCTGACAAAGGAGTGAGGCATGGAACGTGTCATAGCGCTAGCGGTCCTCGGACCGTTTGCCGCGATCGACGTGCCTGCTGAATTCCCCACGAGCACGCCCGCATCGCGCTCACGTCCCGGAACTTGTTCGGCGTAGTCGCCGTGCAAGCCTCCGGGTTCGCGCAACCGCAAAGTGCCTCAAGGCACGCAAGGAAGGGAATTCTGCGCATGAAGAGAAGGAACAAGCTCGCGCTTGTAGCTGGCATCGGCGCCATGGCGCTGTCGCTCGCCGCGTGTTCGTCCGGTGGCACCTCCACCACGACGGCCGCCAGTAATGCACCTGCCACGTCGGCGGCCACCTCGGCCACCTGCAACGTCGGTATCGCAATGCCCACTCGCTCGCTCGAGCGGTGGATCAACGATGGTGAGGGCTTGCAGAAGCTGCTCCAGGCCGACGGCTGCACCGTCGACCTGCAGTACGCAGACAACAAGACCGACCAGCAGATCTCGCAGATCCAGAACATGGTCGCCAACGGTGCGAACTTCCTGGTGATCGCGGCGATCGACGGCACCACGCTCGGCCCGGTACTCGACACCGCGGCCACCGCCGGCGCAAAGGTCATCGCGTACGACCGCCTGATCCTGGGCACGCCGAACGTTGACTACTACGCAACGTTCGACAACTACGGTGTGGGCAAGCTCCAGGGCCAGTACATCGTGGACACCCTCGGCCTGGCCGATGGCAAGGGCCCGTTCAACCTTGAGCCCTTCGCCGGTAGCCCCGACGACAACAACGCCGGATACTTCTTCGCTGGCGCTTGGGACATCCTGAGCCCGTACGTGGACAGCGGCAAGCTCGTTGTTCCTTCGGGCAAGAACCCCAAGACCGACGCTGACTGGAAGGCCATCGGCATCCAGGGTTGGCTCTCTGCCACCGCTCAGTCGGAGATGGACAACCGTCTCGCGTCGTTCTACGCGGGTGGCAAGAAGGTCGATGTGGTGCTCTCACCCAACGACTCTCTCGCACAGGGCATCTCGCAGTCGCTGCAGCTCGCTGGTTACACCGCAGCCGACTTCCCGCTCCTCACGGGCCAGGATGGCGACAAGGCCTCCGTCAAGAACATCCTTGACGGCGTGCAGTCCATGACGGTCTGGAAGGACACCCGTCTTCTCGGCCAGCGCGTCGAAATGATGATCAAGTCCATCATGGCCGGCCAGACCCCCGAGGTGAACGACACCAAGACGTACAACAACGGCGTCAAGGTTGTTCCTTCGTACCTCATCACCCCCGAGGTCGTCACCAAGGACACCGTTAAGTCCAAGCTGATCGACTCCGGCTTCCTCAAGGCCTCTGACGTAGGCCTGTAGTCCTCAGGCTCAGGCCTGAAACTCACCAAAGATGCGGTGGTGGCAGTCGGCAACGGCGGCCACCACCGCCTCCTACGACAGGAAGGATTACCGTGTCTGATGTGATCTTGAGGATGAAAGACATCGTCAAGGAGTTTTCGGGCGTTCGCGCCCTCGATGGCGTGTCTTTGGACGTCACCCGTGGCGAGGTGCATGGCATTTGCGGTGAGAACGGTGCGGGCAAGTCCACCCTCATGAAGGTGCTTTCGGGCGTTTACCCCCACGGCCACTTTGAAGGCGAGATTGAGTTTGATGGCGAGCCTGCCCAGTTCGGGTCGATCAACGACTCCGAGGCCGCGGGAATCGTCATCATCCACCAGGAGCTTGCCCTCTCTCCCTACCTGTCGATTGCAGAGAACATCTTTCTCGGCAATGAACGCGCATCGCGCGGCGTCATCGACTGGCACGAGACCAACCTGCAGGCCAAGACGCTTCTAGACCGCGTTGGCCTGCGTGACAAGGTCACGACCCCCGTCCTCCAGCTTGGAGTCGGCAAGCAACAACTTGTCGAGATTGCCAAGGCACTGTCGAAGGACGTCAAACTTCTCATTCTCGACGAGCCCACCGCCGCCCTCAACGACGATGACTCGGCACATCTGCTCAACCTCATCAGGCGACTTCGTGACGAGGGCATCACCTCGATCATCATCTCCCACAAGCTGGCGGAGATCCGGGCGATCGCTGACACCATCACTGTTATCCGTGACGGCCACACCGTTGATGGTTTCACCATGGACGACAAGGACAACTCGGAGGGGCGACTCATCAAGTCGATGGTCGGCCGCCCGCTGAACAACCTGTTCCCGCCACGCACCAAGAACATCGGCGAAGAGATCTTCCGGGTGGAAAACTGGAACGCCTTCCACCCGGTCGACACCCACCGTCAGGTCGTGAAGGACGCCTCCTTCTTCGTCCGCGCGGGCGAGATCGTCGGGTTTGCCGGCCTCATGGGCGCCGGGCGCACCGAATTGGCCATGAGCATCTTCGGCCGCCAATACGGCACAAAGATCTCGGGAACCGTGTACCGCCGCGGCGAGCAGATTCTCACCCGTTCGGTCGACGAGGCCATCGCAAACGGCATCGCGTACGTCACCGAGGACCGCAAGCGCTACGGGCTCAACCTCCTCTGGTCCATCGCGGCGAACATCACGGGGGCGAACCTGGCCGGTGTCTCCAAGTACGGAGTCATCGACCTTCACCGTGAAGTCGCCGTTGCGGAGGAATACCGGGAAGCGCTCAACATCAAGACGGATACGGTGACGCGTTTCACCGGCACCCTCTCGGGCGGCAATCAGCAGAAGGTCGTCCTGTCAAAATGGCTCAACACTGCACCCGATATTCTCATCCTCGACGAACCCACTCGGGGCGTCGACGTGGGCGCAAAATACGAGATCTACGGAATCATCAACGAGCTCGCCGCACAGGGCAAGGCGATCATTGTGATCTCCTCGGAACTTCCCGAGCTACTCGGTCTGAGCGATCGCATCTACACGATCGCCGAGGGCCGCATTACGGGTGACTTGCCTCGTGAAGAGGCGACTCAAGAACGACTCATGCAACTGATGACAGTGGGAGAAAACTAGAGATGTCCGAGGCACCGACCTTGACCGCGACGCCGAAGAAGCGTCAAACGCTCAACATTAACGTCCGCGACTACGCGCTCTTAGGTGCGCTCATCGCGATCGTCCTCTTCTTCCAGGTCGCGACTCACGGAAAGCTCCTGCTTCCCGCGAACGTGAACAACCTGATCAGCCAGAACGCCTACGTCGTCATCCTGGCAATCGGCATGGTCATGGTCATCATCGCCGGACACATCGACCTGTCGGTCGGCTCGCTCGTCGCGATGATCGGCGCCGTGTCTGCCATCGCCATTCAGTATTGGCATCAACCCGTGTGGGTCGCGATCTTGCTCTCGCTCGCGCTCGGCGCAGTTGTTGGCGCTTGGCAAGGCTTCTGGGTGGCGTTCGTCAAGGTACCTGGGTTCATCGTGACGCTCGCCGGAATGCTCATCTTCCGTGGTCTCGCCATCGTGTTCTTGACGGGCGGCACCATCGGCGGCCTGCCCAACAGCTACGTGGCGATCGGCGCTCGCTGGGTGCCCGCGTGGTTCGGCAAGGCAGACAAGCTTGACGTCTTGACCCTCGTGATCGGCGTGGCCGCAGCGACTGGCTACGTCGTGAGCCAACTCGCGTCACGACGCAAGCTCATGGTCAGGGACCTTCCCCACGAGTCGTCTCCCGTCTTCTTCACGAAGATGGCGCTCGTCGTGGTCGCCATGCTGTACTTCGCGCTCCTCCTTGCGAAGCACAACGGAACCCCCTACGTGCTCATCCTGCTCGGCGTGCTTGTGCTGACCTACACGTTCGTTCTCAACCGCACGGTGTTCGGTCGCCACATCTACGCCATGGGTGGAAACCGCTTCGCCGCCATGATGTCCGGCGTCAAGACCAAGTGGGTCGACTTCTTCATCTTCGTGAACATCGGCACCCTTGCCGCGGTGGCCGCGATCGTCACGACGTCGCGCGCTGGAGCCGCCCAGTCGGCGGCGGGCACGTGGTACGAGTTGGACGCCATCGCATCGGTGTTCATCGGTGGAGCAGCCGT
Organism: Demequina lutea; assembly: GCF_013409005.1. NCBI lineage: Bacteria > Bacillati > Actinomycetota > Actinomycetes > Micrococcales > Demequinaceae > Demequina > Demequina lutea. The sequence continues at coordinate 958,388 of NZ_JACBZO010000001.1, read as the reverse complement.
CTCAGGTGGTGTGGGTAAGATCTCCGGCGCCGTGATTGGCGCGCTCGTGATGGGTGTGCTCAACCAGGGCCTGTCGATCATGAACGTCGACTCCGCATGGCAGCAGGTCGTGAAGGGCCTCGTGCTTCTCTTTGCTGTTGCATTCGACGTCATCAACAGGCGTCGCTCCGGCTCGTCCTGATCAAACGCGAGGAACGCGCCATCGCCGAGAGCACCGACTCATTCGGGGTAAACAAAGACACCCCGACGGCGATGGCGCGCACCCTCGCGCCCGGTCGAGGCAGTCGTCTCGACGCCACGCGGCGGCACAATCTGTCGACCATTCTGACGACGGCCCACCATCACCCTGGAGTATCGAGGGCGGAACTCACCCGCCTGAGCGGCCTGAATCGCTCGACGGTAGGAGCGCTCGTCGCGGAGTTGAGTGAGCTGAAGCTTGTGCGGGAGGTGGCCCCTGCGGAGCACTCCTCCCGGGGACGCCCCAGCCCTCACATCTACCCGCGTGCCGAGGTGACCGCCCTCGCCATCAATCCCGATTACGACGCCGTCGTCATCGGCCTTGTGGGACTCGGCGGCACGGTGCACCAACGGGAGCGACACCCCTGGAAGGGCACGCCCTCCGTCGCGGAGACCGTCCAGGTCGCGACCTCCGCGCTCGAAAGACTTCGTCGCGACACGAAGCCGACGCCGTGGGTGATTGCGGCGGGGGTTGCGGTTCCCGCGCTCGTGCGCTCCGACGACTCATCGATCGTCCGCGCGGTCCACCTTGACTGGACCGAAGAGCCCCTTGGCGAAATGCTCGCCGCAGCACTGGATTTGCCCGTCGTCGTAAGGAACGACGCCCGCGTCGCGACGATTGCGGAGACCGTCTTCGGCGCCGGGCGAGGAGTGCGCGACCTCGTCTACCTCAACGGCTCTCCTTCCGGGGTCGGCGGTGGGGCCATCGTGGATGGCGTCACCCTCAGGGGCCAGGACGGTTTCGGCGGCGAGATGGGGCACACCGCCGTCGCTGGCGGACGCGAGCAATGCCACTGTGGCCGACGAGGCTGCCTCGAAACGGAGGTGAGCCTCGTGCGGCTGCTGGCTGCGCTTGGCCGCGAGTCGGTGGACCCCCGAGACCTCGACGACGAGCTCTCCCGGGCTGCGGCAAACCCGACGGTCCGCGCAGAAATCCAGCGACAGATGACTGTCCTAGCAGGTGCGATCGGCAACTTCATCTCGATCTTCAACCCAGAGCTCGTGATTCTCGGCGGATTTCTCGGCTCGCTGTACACCGCCGCGCCACAGATGCTCGATTCCGCTGTCGCCCGTGATTCCTTCGCTCAGATCTCGGCGAGCGCGCGCATCGAGCGGGCCCAACTCGGCTCTCGCCTTCTGCTTGTCGGCGCCGCGGAACTCGCGTTCTTGCCGCTGTTGAGGGACCCCGCCGCGCACGCCCAGCCCGTCCCCAAGTAGCCGCTTAGCGCCGGCCCTGCGAGTGGCTACTCGGCCCCGAGCGGCAAGGTGAAGCGCCACCCTTGCGCCAACTTCTCATCGACTACGCGCAATGCGGCGGCCACCGAGCCAGCACGGTCTCCCCCGCCGTCGTGCACCAAGACGAGTTCGCCGGGAGTCATGACGGCGCTCAGGCGCTCCGCCAGAAGGTCCGCGTCCTGATCGATCCAGTCCTGGATCACGTTGGTCACGTCGAGCGGTTGCATTCCAAGTTCGACCGCGACCCCGGCGGTCACGCCCCAGTTGCCGTTGGGCGCGCGCCAGAATGGCACCCGTGCGTCGGAGTCCCCGAGCGCCTCGCGAATGATGGCCAGGTTTGCCTGCATGTCCGCACGCACGGCGTCGGCACCCCAGTTCCCCATGTCGGCAAAGGACGTCGAGTGGTTACACAGCACGTGGCCCTCGGCGACGGTGCGTCGCAATAGGTCGGCGCCACCGGGTGCGGCAATCTGTTCGCCAATGACCGCAAACACCGCCGTGATCCCGCGCTCGCGGAGCGCGTCGAGCAGCGCGGCGGTGTCCTTGCCGTTCGGACCGTCATCGAACGTGAGGGCACACACGAGCCCCTCGCCTGCTGCGGCCTTCACCGGCGTGGTGACGGGAGCCATTAGCCCTCGACGCCCGCCCTTGCCAGGATGATCTCGCGAACCCGCGCGGCGTCGGCCTGGCCCTTGGTGGCCTTCATGACCGCACCGACGATCGCGCCGGCGGCCTGAAGCTTGCCCTCGCGAATCTTGTCGAGCACCTCTGGCTGCGAGGCGAGAGCCTCGTCGACGGCCGCCTCAAGGGCCGAGTCGTCCGAGACCACCACGAGTCCACGGGCCGCCACGACTGCGGCGGGTGATCCCTCGCCCGCGAGCGTGCCCTCGAGGGCCTGGCGCGCGAGTTTGTCGTTGATCGTTCCGGCGTCGATGAGGCCCTGGAGTTCGGCAATATCGGCAGGCGTCACCGGCATGTCTCCCAGGCTGATGTCGCGCTCGTTGGCGACGCGCGCGAGCTCGCCCATCCACCACTTGCGAGCGGCCTGCGGCGTGGTGCCCGCGGCGACCGTGTCGGCGATGAAGTCGAGCGCATCGGCCGCTACGACGTCGCGCATTTCGAGGTCCGCGAAGCCCCAATCGGCCTGCAGGCGAGCGCGCATCTTGGCCGGGTGCTCGGGAATGGTGGCCCTGAGCTCCTCGACCCACTCGCGCGAGGGCTCGACCGGGAGAAGGTCGGGCTCGGGGAAGTAACGGTAGTCCTCGGCCTCCTCCTTGGAGCGACCCGGCGTGGTCGAGGACGTGTCCTCGTGCCAGAAGCGCGTCTCCTGCACCACGGGCTCGCCCGCGAGCAACAGCGCCGCCTGGCGGCCAGCCTCGTAGTGAATCGAGCGCTCGACGGCGCGCAACGAGTTGACGTTCTTGGTCTCGCTTCGCTTGCCGAACTTGATCGCGCTCTGATCCTCGCCCGGCCCGGCCTTGGCGCGCAGCGACAGGTTCACGTCGGCACGCAGGCGACCCTGCTCCATGCGGCCGTCGGAGATGCCGAGCGCCCTGACGATGTCGCGGATCGTCGCGACATACGCGCGGGCGACCTCGGCGGTGCGGATACCCATGCCCTCGATCGGCTTGGTGACGATCTCCACGAGCGGCACGCCGCCGCGGTTGTAGTCGACGAGCGAATAGTCCGCACCCTGGATGCCGCCGCTGCCGCCCACGTGGGTGTTCTTGCCCGCATCCTCTTCCATGTGCGCGCGCTCGATGCCGATGGTCACGACCGTGCCGTCGTCGAGCACGACGTCGAGGGAGCCCTCGTACGAGGTGGGCTCGTCGTACTGGGAGATCTGGTAGTCCTTCGCCAGGTCGGGGTAGAAGTAGTTCTTGCGCGCGAAGCGGCTCGACTCGCGAATCGAGCAGCCCAGCGAGAGCCCCAGTCGGATGGCCGACTCGACCGCCTTCTCGTTGACGACGGGCATCGACCCTGGTAGACCGAGACATACGGGGCACACCTGGGTGTTTGCCTCGTTGCCAAAGGTGTTCTCGCAACCGCAGAACATCTTGGTCTTGGTGTTGAGTTCGACGTGGACCTCGATGCCGAAGACTGGGTCGAAGCTCTCCATCGCGTCGTCGTAACCGACGAGGTGTGCGGCGGCACTCATCGCGTCACCTCCAGCTCGGGGGCCAGCGAGGCCAAGGAGCCTCCCCATTGCGCGACAAGCGCCTTCTCGAGCGCCGCGCCGACGCGGTACAGGCGGGCGTCCTCGTGCGCGGGGGCGATGATTTGGAAGCCGACGGGCAGGCCATCCTCGGGCGCCGTGCCCGAGGGAAGAGACATCGCGGGAATCCCCGCGAGGTTCACGGGGATCGTCGCGACGTCCTGCAGGTACATCGACAGCGGGTCGTTCAGCTTCTCCCCCAACTTGAACGGCGTCGTGGGAGCCGTGGGCGACACGAGGACGTCGGCCAGTTCGAATGCCGCGGCGAAGTCGCGCTGAATGAGCGTGCGCACCTTCTGAGCCGAGCCGTAATACGCGTCGTAATAGCCGGCCGACAGGGCGTAGGTGCCCAGGATGATGCGGCGCTTGACCTCGTCACCAAAACCCTCGGCGCGCGTGGCGAGCATCGTCTTCTCGATCGTGTCCCTCTCGACGCGCTTGCCGAAGCGCACCGAGTCGAACTTGGCCAGGTTGCTCGAGGCCTCCGACGGGAGGATCAGGTAGTACGCGGCGAGCGCGTACTTGAACGACGGGCAACTCACCTCGACAATCTCGGCGCCCAAGGCACGCAGGTGATCGAGTGACTCGGCGAAGCGCTGGCGAACACCGGCCTGATAGCCATCGCCGCCAAGCTCCTTCACCACGCCGATGCGTACCCCCGCCAGTCCGTTTTCGCGGCCGTCGCGGGCGGCGGCCAGGCACGCAGGCACGGGCTCGTCGAGGCTGGTGGCGTCCATCGGGTCGTGACCGCCCATGACCTCGTGCAGCGCCGCGGTGTCCTCCACGGTGCGGCCGCACGGGCCGAGCTGGTCGAGGGAAGACGCGAGGGCGATCGCACCATAGCGACTCACCCCGCCGTAGGTGGGTTTGACGCCCACTGTGGCGGTGACGGCGGCGGGCTGGCGGATCGAGCCGCCGGTGTCCGAGCCGATCGCGAGCGGAGCCTCGAAGGCGGCGATCGCAGCGGCCGATCCGCCGCCAGAGCCACCGGGGATGCGGTCCAGGTCCCACGGGTTGTGCGTGGGACCATAGCCGCTGTGCTCGGTGGAGGAACCCATCGCGAACTCGTCCATGTTGGTCTTGCCAAGAATGGGCATGCGCGCGGCCTTGAGCTTCGTGATCACCGTGGCGTCATAAGGAGGAATCCAGCCCTCGAGGATGCGAGAGCCGGCGGTGGTCGGCAGGCCCTTGGTGACGACGAGGTCCTTGACGGCGACGGGAACACCCGCAAGAAACGGCATGTCGACGCCGGCGGCGCGGTCGGCGTCCACTGCTGCGGCGGTCGCGAGCGCGCCCTCCGCGTCAACGTGCAGGAATGCGTGCACGGGACCATCGACGGCGGCGATGCGATCCAGGTGGGCCTGGGTGAGCGCCACGGAGGAAACAGCCCCCGATCGCAGGGCCTCGGCCATCTCAACCGCGGTGGAGCGGGTCCAGTCGGTCATGCTTCCTCCCCCAGGATGCGCGGCACACGGAATCGGCCGTCCTCGGCGTCGGGAGCCCCAGAGAGCACCTCGGCCTGAGTGAGAGACGGTCGCACCACGTCGGGGCGGTGCACGTTGCTCATGGGGATCGGGTGGGAGGTGGCGGGGACGTCGGCGGCCGCGACTTCGGCCACGAGCGCGACGGCGTCGACGATGGCGGCCAGTTGTCCTGACAGCCTGTCGAGGTCCTCGTCGGTCATGTCGATGCGCGCAAGTGCGGCCAGTCGCGCGACGTCTGCGCGGCTGAGTGTGGACATGCGCCCGAGTCTACTGGGCGGGCTCCCACGAATAGCCCAGCAGCTTCACGCCGTCCTGGGCGCAACTCGGGTCTTCGGCCAGGTTCACCTGCGACACGGAGCCGTCGGGGTTGTCGACCACCACCCAGTCGAGGTCCTCGCGCCGCAGGAAGCCGATCCGCTCATACAGCCGGTGGGCGGCATGCATCGTGTCCATCGTCGACAGGACCACACGGCGGGCACCGCGCTCCACGGCCATGTCGAGCGCGGCACGGGTCAGTTCCCCACCGATGCCGCGACCGCGTTCCATGGGAGACACGGCGAGCATCCTCAGCTCGAACTCATCGCGCTGAGCAAGTTCCGCGAATTTGGAACCTGGGGGTACAAGGGTGAGCGTGCCTACGATCTTGCCCTCTCCCGCACCTCCATCGAAGATCGCCAGAAGCAGGGCGTGCTCCGCGCGGGCCGAGGCGTCACGCAATTGCGGGACGTAGGGGTGGGCGTTGTCGATCAGCCCATCCGCCAGATAGGCAAGTGCTGTGAGTTCGCCAATCTCTTGGAGCCGGCCCAGTTCGGACGGTTCCACGACGCGTACCGCTAAAGTCATCGGCCACCCTTCAGTTTGTCGGTCAGTGCCTTGAACTCTGCCCACTTGCCATCGGCCAAGAGGCTAGCCTGCCTTGGCCACGAACCCGGGTTGTGGACCTTGTAGCGCGGCCCGGCCGCGTCCAGAACGCCCTGCAGGCGTTCGACATTTGCCTTGGAAAGCTCACGCCACGAGGTGATGCCGTCCGCCTTGAACAGAGTCTCGATTCTGGGCCCGATGCCCTCGATGAGCTTGAGGTCGTCGAGCTTGACCGTCACGCCTAGCGCGGTCTTCGCCACCGCCAGGTCGAGCACTGCGGCCTTCGCGGCCTGCTTGGTGGACGCCTGCCTACGGCGAGCTGGCTTGGCGGCTGGCGCGGTGGCGGCTAACACCCTGGCGGCGGCTGGCGCGGTGGCGGCTAACACCCTGGCGGCGGCTGGCGCGGTGGCGGCTAACACCCTGGCGGCGGCTGGCGCGGTGGCGGCTAACACCCTGGCGGCGGTCTTCTTGGCGGGGACAACGACCGTCGCGGGCGCGCTCGCCGCGAGCGCTGAGACCCCGAGCGCTGAGACCCCGAGCGCTGAGATCCCGAGCGCGGAGACCCCAATGGCGGAGACCCGAACGGCTGAGACCCCCACGGCGGCGGGTGTCAGCGGTGCCAGGCTGCGGTCCTCTAGATGGGCCTCATACTGGGCCTCGAGCGCGGCGATCCGCGTCGTATCGGTACTGCCCGCCGTGGCATGCGCACGCGACGGACGCCGCCTCACGAAGTACCCGATCGCGAGACCGAGCAGGAACGCGAGCAGGAGCCACAGCCAGGCCTCGCGTAGTGATGCACCCATGGGGAATTCTTACCTTTCCATCGAGACGAGCCCGATCCGGCGGTTCGTGGTGCGTCCGTCGGCGGTGTCTTTAGTCAAAGTGGGGGTTGCCTTGGTGATCGTGGTTCTCAATGTACGTCGTTGCCAGCGCGCCGCGCCAGAGCAGATGCGGGCCGGTTTCCTCGACTTGTCGGCATACCCTACAGGGGATGCGCGGGGCTCTCGACCGTCACACTTCCATCCGCAAGCAGCGCCTCGAATGCCACCTCATCGAGCACCGGAACCCCCAGTTCTTCCGCCTTCGCGGCCTTGCTACCCGCATTTGCTCCGACCACCACGTAGTGCGTGTTCTTGGACACGGACGACGCCGCCTTGCCCCCGTGGGAGATGATCGCCTCCTTGACGCCATCCCTCGTGAACCTCTCGAGGGAGCCCGTCGCGACGACCGTGAGGCCGGCCAAGGTCTGCGGAATTGACTCGTCCTTTTCGTCCTCCATGCGCACTCCTGCGGCGGCCCACGCGTCGACGATGTCGACGTGCCACTGCTCGGAAAACCACGTCTTGACGGCGTCGGCGATGATGGGGCCCACGCCGTCGACGCTCGCAAGTTCGACATCGGTCGCACCCCTGATCGCGTCCATTGAACCGAAAGAACCCGCGAGCGCACGCGACGCCGTCGGGCCCACATGCCTGATGCTCAGCCCCAAGAGCACGCGCCACAGCGGCTGGGTGCGAGCCTTCGCCAACTCGTCGAGAAGCTTCGAGGCGTTGCGCGTGAGATCTCCTGCCTGCCGCGGCTCCTCCCCCGCCGCCCGCTGGGCCTTGCTGACCTTCTCGTCCACGTCGAGCGTGAAGAGCGTCGCGCGCTTGAGTGCGTCTTCGCCGATGTCGAACAGACCCGCCTCGTTGACCAACACCCCGGCCTCGATCATGGCGGCGGCGGCCTTCTCGCCGAGCACCTCAACATCGAGCACTCCGCGCGATCCTATGAACGCAATGCGGTCGATGATCTGCGCGGGGCACGACTGGGCGTTGGGGCAACGCATGTCCTTGTCGCCCTCCTTCTGCTCCACCAGCTCCGTGGCGCACGAGGGGCACACCGTGGGCGGAACCCACGCGAGCTCGGTGCCGGTGCGTGCCGCGACGACGGGCCCCACGATCTCGGGGATCACGTCGCCCGCCTTGCGCAGCACCACCGTGTCCCCGATCAGGACCCCCTTGCGCACCACCTCGTGGAAGTTGTGGAGGGTCGCGTACGTCACGGTGGATCCGGCGACCGTCACCGGCGTCATCACGCCGTAAGGCGTCACGCGTCCCGTCCTGCCGACCCCGACCTCAATGCGCTCCAGCGTCGTGTGCACCTCTTCCGGAGGGAACTTGTACGCGATCGCCCACCGCGGCGCCCTGCTGGTCGAGCCCAGTTCGGCCTGAACCGCGCGGTCGTCTACCTTGAGCACCGCGCCATCGATCTCGTGCGTGAGCGAGTGCCGCTTCGCCTCCAGGTCCCGCAGATAGCCCTCGACCTCGCCGACGCCGTTGACCACCTTGGCGTGCTCGCTTACCGGCAGACCCCAGTCACGTAGTACCTGATAAATACCGTGTTGCGTCTCGATTCTTTCGTCGGCAGACGCATCGCCCCAGTCCAGGATGCCCAGCGCGTAGGCGGTCAGGGCCAGGGGCCGCTTGGCGGTGACGGAGGCGTCCTTCTGCCGTAGCGATCCCGCCGCCGTGTTGCGCGGGTTGGCGTACGGCGCCTTGCCCTCAGCCAGCAGATCCTCGTTGAGGCGCTCAAAGTCCTTGACAGGCAGGAACACCTCGCCCCTGATCTCCACGAGAGCGGGAACCACGCCGGCGAGCGTCTCCGGCACGGCCGAAATCGTGCGCACGTTGGCGGTGACCACCTCGCCCGTGGTGCCGTCGCCGCGCGTCAGCGCTCGCTCCAGCACCCCGTCCACGTAGGTGAGCGAGATCGACAGGCCGTCGATCTTGGGCTCACACACCACCGGCTGCGGCCCTGCGTCCTTTGTCACGCGCTCAAACCACGCCGCCACATCGTCGATCGAGAACGCGTTGTCGAGGCTCATCATGCGTTCGCGGTGACGCTCCGAGGCGAATCCCGTCTGGCCGCCGGCGCTTCCCACTGTCTGCGTGGGAGACTCCGGCTCGATCAGTTCGGGAAACCGAGCCTCGATGTCGCGGGCCTCGCGCTCGAGGGCGTCGTATTCGCCATCCGAAACCGTGGGGGCGTCGTCGCCGTAGTAGCGGGCCCGATGCTCCTCGATCTCCTGCACCAAGGCGGCATGGCGTGCACGAGCGGCGGTAGCGGCGGCGGGGGCTTCAGTCACTCCCCCATTCCACCACGCGCCTGTGACGCACGGACCTGTGACGCACGGACCTGTGACGCGCCCATCGGCACGAGGAGAGACACTGGAGGGGTGAATGACATTCTGGTTCCCACTCCCGCCCAGATCGAGGCCGCCGCCGTGGCGATCAAGCCGCACGTGAGGCGCACGCCCATCATCGAGATCGGCGGTCACAACCTGGGCCTCGACGCGACGCTCGTGTTCAAGCTCGAATACCTCCAGGTCACGGGGGCGTTCAAGGCGCGCGGAGCGGTGCACTACGTCGCGACCCAAGAGATTGCCCCCACGGGCATCGTTGCCGCATCGGGCGGAAACCACGGCGCGGCCGTCGCTTATGCGGCGCAGCGCTTTGGCCACGAGGCCCACATCTTTGTGCCCACCACCGCCAACCCCTCCAAGGTCGAGCGACTCATCCAACTCGGCGCACACGTGCACCGCGTGGGGGCCACCTATCCCGAGGCTCGTGAGGCCTCATACGCATACCTTTCCGAGCACGCCGCGACCACGATCGAAGCCTTCGACGACCCGGTGGTCATGGCGGGCGCGGCCACCGTGGCGCGGGAGTTCGAGGCCGACGGCGTGGGCGAGGATGGACGGCCGCTCGACGCGATGCTCGTCGCGGTGGGCGGCGGCGGCCTCGCGGGAGGAGCTGCCGCGTGGTGCCAGGACAGGATCCGCATCATCGGCTGCGAGACCGTCGGCACGTCGTCCTACGCCGCGTCGCTCGAGGCAGGCGAGCCCACCTCCGTGCCCATCTCCGGAGTCGCCGCCGACCACTTGGGCGCCCAGATCGGCCGCTACCCGTGGGCGGCACTGTCCGCGCACCACGTGGAGTCGGCCGTCGTGACGGACGAGGAGGTTCTCGATGCCCAATCCCGCTTGTGGCGCCTGTTGCGGGTCGTGGTCGAGCCGGGGGTTGCCGCCCCCTTCGCCGCACTCCTCACGGGAAGGTGGGTGCCGGAACCCGGTGCCCGCATCGGCGTCGTCCTGTGTGGTGCGAACGTCGTCAACCCCACGCTCGCGCCTGCCGAGGTGCTCGCCTAGACGCTCCCGCCTCGTGGGCTCGCCCGGTGCCGCCTGACAATGGCCCCGGCTGCCGCGAGGGGTCCGTGCTACGGTGAAAATCCGTCCGGTGTGCGGCCATCGCATGCCGCGTTCGAAGGGGGCCTTCCATGCATCCGGTTGCCGTCAAGTGCATCAGATGGGCCGTGGGGCTCTTTGTCTTAGGCGCGCTCACCAGCACCTACGGGTCCGACGTCTATTACAGACTCTCGGAGTACGCCGGCATCAACGCGAGCGCCGGGTTGACTGTCATCAGCGTCGTCGTCACCCTCATGCAGTGGACCTTGATGCCCCTGGGAGCATCTCTGGTTGGAGCGGCGGTGGTGATCCAGACGCTCGCGCCACACCTGCGCGAGGTCGAAGACGGCGAGGGCGAGGACAGCGGGGGAACAGTCGGCGAGGGCGAGGACAGCGGGGGAACAGTCGGCGAGCTCGAGGGCAGCGAGCACATCTAGCCCCCTCTCCCCCACGGAAGTGGGTCACCAGGTACCCGGTGAGGCCCAGTGGGCCCCGCCAGTGGGTCATCAGGTACCCGCCTACCATCAAGACATGAGCGTTCTCGGCATACTCGGCGCAGGGCGCGTGGGAATGGCCCTGGCGCGTCTGGCTCGCAACGCCGACCTAGAGGTGCTGATCGCGGGTTCCGGGGATCCGGCGTCCCTCGCGGATGGCATCGCAGCGGAGTCCCCCGGCGCAGTGGCCGTCACCGCCGAGGAGGCCGCCCGTAGCGCCTACATCGTCATCCTGGCGATCCCCTTGGGCAAGTACCGGACGCTCCCCGCCACTGCCCTCGCGGGAAAGCTCGTGATTGATGCCATGAATTACTGGTGGGAACTCGACGGCGTCCGGCCCGAGTTTTCGGACCCACAAACATCCACATCGGAGACTTTGCAGAAATTTCTTGTGGATTCGCGCTTGGCGAAAACATTTAATCACGCGAGCGTGTGGGAGCTCGAGAATTTGGCTCGCCCGGCGGGCCACCCTGAGCGCCGCGCTCTGGCAGTCGCCGCCGACCAACAGGAGGACATGGCCCAAGCATCGCACCTGGTAGATGCCATGGGCTTCGACCCGGTGCCCGCCGGCCCGCTCGCGAACGGCGTGATGCTCGAACCCGGCGCGGAGGCCTTCGGAGCCGATGCATCGGCCGCGGAAATGAGGACAATGCTGAACCGGTTCTGGACCTCTCAGAGGGGCCTTGTGGTGGCAAGAAACCGTGACATGCCACCCGCAGGGTGCTAATCTGTTACCTGTAACTCGTTATGGCAATGTCGACATCGACGCAAAGCCATGGCGAGTTTTTTTGTTCCCAACGTGGGGCCCCGGTAGCCCGGACTCCACGTTCAGGCTCCCGGTGCACCACACCAGCACAAGGAGAGTCACATGATCACCAAGTTCCTGTCAGCGTTTACCACCACGAGTCGCGACAACGGCTTCTCGCACCTCCCGCAGGCGATCCAAGACGAGATCCACGCCGCCAACGAGGCGACCTCCGTCTACGACATCCGCTAGTCCACCGCGCCCGGGGGCGTGACGATGCTGGAATGCGTCGGCGGTCCCCACCGTTGAGACTGGCGTAAGTGCAGTCTCTTTTCCACCCACTCGCTATGGCAACGTCGCTTTCCGCGGCAGCCATGGCGAGTTTTTTGTCCCAACGTGGGGCCCCGGTAGCCCGGCCTCCACGTGCAGGCTCCCGGTGCACCACACCAGCACCAACACGAAGGAGAGCCCCATGATCACCAAGTTCCTGTCCTCGTTCGCACGTAGGAGCAGCACCAACGCCTACGCCAGCCTCCCCGAGCAGATTCAGGCCGAGATCCAGGCCGCCAACGAGGCGACCTCCGTCTACGACATCCGCTAGCCCGTGCCGCCGCCCATAGCCGCGGAACGGCCGCACGCGAAACCCCGTTGATGCCCAGGCATCGGCGGGGTTTCGTGCATCTGCGCCCGGCAACGTCGTTGCTACCGGTGGTCGCGCGGCGGACGTGCGGGCGGGACAATGGCACCAATGACTTCGACACCGACGACCTCGACACCGACGACCTCGACTCGGATGACTCCCACCACCGCGCCCCTGCTGGACCTCCTGCCCGACACCGCTGCCGGCGCCAGCCCCGATCCTGACGCCCTCTACGAGGCGTTTTCCGGCTGGGCTGCGGACCAGGGCCTGGCGCTGTACCCACATCAGGACGAGGCTCTCATCGAGATCGTCTCCGGCGCGCACGTGATCCTCGCGACGCCCACGGGCTCCGGGAAGTCACTCGTGGCGACGGGCGCGCACTTCGCCGCCCTGGCGGCGCATCGGGCGGGCACGGGCGGCCGTACGTATTACACGGCGCCGCTCAAGGCGCTCGTGAGCGAGAAGTTCTTTGCGCTGATCGAGCTGTTCGGCACGGCAAATGTGGGCCTCATGACGGGCGACTCGGCTGTAAACGCCGATGCCCCGATCATCTGCTGCACCGCGGAGATCCTGGCGAACCTGGCGCTGCGCGATGGCGCCGCGACCGACGCCTCGCTCGTGGTGATGGACGAGTTCCACTTCTATGCGGATCCGCAGCGCGGGTGGGCGTGGCAGGTGCCGCTGCTTGAGCTGCCGAACGCACAGTTCGTGCTCATGTCGGCCACGCTTGGCGATACCGATTGGTTGGTGGAGGATCTCCAGCGTCGCGGCACCCGCGCCATCGCCCAGGTCACTACTGCCGAGCGGCCCGTGCCGCTGACCTTCGAGTACGTCGTCGAGCCGCTGCCCGAGGTGATCGAGCGGCTGGTCCAGACCGGGCACGCCCCCGTGTACGTCGTGCACTTCACCCAGAAGGACGCCGTGGAGCGAGCGCAGGCGCTGCTCAGCACCAAGGTCGCATCCAAGGAGGAGCGGGTGCGCATCGCCGATGCTCTTGGCGACACCCGCTTTGGCACCGGCTTTGGCAAGACGCTCAGCAAGTTTTTGCGCGCAGGCATCGGCGTCCATCACGCAGGAATGCTGCCCAAGTACCGGCGCATCGTGGAGGTCCTCACCCAGCAGGGGCTCCTCAAGGTGGTGTGTGGCACGGACACGCTGGGCGTTGGCATCAACGTCCCGATCCGCACAGTGCTGTTCACGTCTCTCGTCAAGTACGACGGCGAGCGCATGCGTCACCTCAGCGCGCGCGAGTTCCACCAGATCGCGGGCCGCGCGGGGCGGGCGGGCTTTGACACCGAGGGCGACGTGATTGTCATGGCGCCCGAGCACGTCATCGCGAATCGCAAGAATCTCGCCAACGCGGGCGACGATGCGAAGAAGCGCAAGAAGATCGTGCGCAAGAGCGCTCCCGCGGGCGCAGTGAACTGGACCGATGCGACGTTCGAGCGCTTGCGGGACGCGCCCCCCGAGGCGCTCGTCAGTCGCTTCGCGGTGACCCACGCGATGGTGCTCAACGTCCTGTCGCGCGGCATCGCGAACCCGTGGCTGGACCGCGAGGCTCAGGACCCCGTGCTCGCGATGCGCGACCTACTCGCGGCCGTGCACGACACCCCCGCCCAGAAATCCGCGCACGTGCGCCAGGCGCTCAGGATCGCGAGGTCGCTGCGCATCGCCGGCGTCGTCGAGCGCATCAGGGTGCCCGATGCGACCCACCCCCGCGGCGAGCGCCCCTCATTGCGCCTCACGGTCGATGTGCCGCGTGGCTTCGCGCTCAACCAGCCCCTATCCCCGTTCGCGCTGGCCGCGATGGATCTGCTGAACGTCGAGGCGCCCGACCACGCGCTCGACGTGGTCTCCGTGATCGAGTCGACCCTGTCGGACCCGCGCCAGATCCTCATGGCCCAGCAGTATCAGGCGCGAGGCGAGGCCGTGGCCGCGATGAAGTCCGACGGGATCGAGTACGAAGAGCGCCTGGCCCTGCTCGACGAGGTCACGTGGCCGCGGCCGCTGGCCGACCTCCTCGAGCCGGCCTTCCTCGCCTACCGCCGCACCAACCCGTGGCTCCTGGACGCCGAGCTGTCCCCCAAGTCAGTGGTCCGCGACATGCTCGAGAAGGCCATGACGTTTGGCGAACTCGTCTCGGTCTACGGCCTGGAGCGCACCGAGGGCGTGGTGCTGCGCTATCTCGCCGAGGCCTACCGCGCGCTGCGGCAGACCGTCCCTGAGGAGCACCGCACGGAGGAGGTCCTGGCGATCACCACCTGGCTTGGCGAGCTCGTGCGCGCGACCGACTCGTCGCTGCTGGACGAGTGGGAGCGCCTCATGAACCCCGACGCCGTGCTGAGCGACGAGGCGGATCCCGCCGCCGGCGCCCCACCCGCCCCTCTCCGCCCGATGTCGGGCAACCCGACCATGCTGCGCCGACTGGTGCGCAATCTCATGTTCCGCCGCGTGGAGCTCGCCGCACGCGAGAACTACCCCGCCCTTGGCGCGCTCGACGGGTCGGCGGGTTTGAACGGCGCCGGAGGGGACGGCGCGCGGTGGGATGGCAACGCGTGGCGCGAGGCCCTCGATCCCCTGTTCGAGGCGCAAGGCGACCACGCCATCGGCATCGGCCCCGATGCGCGCTCGGCCGCGCTCGTGACGTTCGTGGAGCCGGGCGGCGACCATGCGGGGGGCGGCGCGCGTGCGGCCCTCGCGGCCGCTCCTGATGGGGCGCTGACCGACGGCGCGCTGCCGGAGGGTACGTGGCTGGTGCGACAGGTGCTCGACGACCCAGCGGGCGACCACGACTGGGCGATCGTCGCCGCGGTGGACCTCGACGCCTCCGACGAGGCGGGCGCCCCAGTGCTCACGGTCCTGCACGTGGGCCCTCAGTAGAGAGCTGGCTCGACCTACGGGCTCGGCCCGGCTTGTCTTGCGGGATCTTGTTGCGGAGGTCCCGCACATCGGGCCCCCAAAAGCGCCTAGCCTGGTAACCGTGAATGCACCTATCGATCCCACCTCCACGGCCGCCTGGGCCGAGCTTGAGGCCCACAAGTCCGCCTTCGCTCCCGACCTGCGTGGCTGGTTCGCCGCCGACGCCGGCCGCGTGGAGCGCATGAGCCTGACCTTGGGCGACCTCCACGTCGACCTGTCGAAGAACCTCGTGACCGACGAGATCCTGTCGTCCCTCGTACGCCTGGCAGAGCAGACGGGTGTGGCCGAGCGCTACGCCGCGATGCTCGCGGGCGAACACATCAACACGACCGAGGACCGCGCCGTGCTGCACACCGCACTGCGCCGCCCCGCGGGCACCTCCCCCGCCTTGGTCGTCGACGGCCAGGACATTGACGCCGACGTGCAGGCCGTGCTTGGCAAGATCACCGCCTTCGCCGACCGCGTCCGCTCCGGCGACTGGAAGGGCGTCACCGGCAAGAAGGTGACGCACATCGTCAACATCGGCATCGGCGGCTCGGACCTGGGCCCCGTGATGGTCTACGAGGCGCTCAAGCCGTACGCGACCGCGGGCATCACCGCGCGCTTCGTGTCCAACATCGACCCCACCGACATGGCGCAGAAGACCGCGGACCTCGACCCCGAGACCACGCTATTCATCGTCGCGTCCAAGACCTTCACCACGCTCGAGACCCTCACCAACGCTCGCCTCGCCCGCGACTGGTTGTGGGACTCGCTGGCGGCCGCGGGCACCATTTCCGGCGACGACGCTTCCAGGGCCGACGCCGTGGCGCACCACTTCATCGCCGTCTCCACCGCGCTCGACAAGGTTGCGGCCTTCGGCATCGACACGGCCAACGCGTTTGGCTTCTGGGACTGGGTGGGCGGTCGCTACTCGGTCGACTCGGCCATCGGCACGTCGCTCGCGATCGCGCTGGGCCCGGACGTCTTCCGCGAGCTCCTCGCGGGCTTCCACACCGTTGACCGCCACGTCGCGGAGACACCGCTCGCCGAGAACGTGCCCGTCCTCATGGGACTGCTCAACGTCTGGTATGTCAACTTCCTTGGCTCGCAGTCGCACGCCGTACTCCCGTACGCGCAGCAGCTGCACCGCTTTGCTGCCTATTTGCAGCAGCTCACGATGGAGTCAAACGGCAAGTCGGTGCGCTGGGACGGCACTCCCGTCACCACCGAGACGGGCGAAATCTTCTGGGGCGAGCCTGGAACCAACGGCCAGCACGCGTTCTACCAGCTCATTCACCAGGGCACACGCCTCATCCCCGCCGACTTCATCGCGGTGGCCAACCCGGCGTACCCGCTCAAGGATGGCGAGCAGGACGTGCACAACCTATTCCTCGCCAACTTCCTGGCGCAGACCAAGGCCCTCGCGTTCGGTAAGACCGCCGCCGAGGTCGAGGCCGAGGGCACCACGGGCGCCCTGGTCGCGGCCCGCACTTTCGCGGGCAACCGTCCGACGACGTCGATCTTCGCCCCAGCCCTGACCCCGGCCGTGCTCGGTCAGCTGATCGCACTGTACGAACACATCACGTTCACGCAGGGCGTCATCTGGGGCATCAACTCGTTCGACCAGTGGGGCGTGGAGCTCGGCAAGCAGCTGGCCCTGCAGATCGCTCCCGCCGTCGAGGGCGACGACGCCGCACTCGCCGCGCAGGACGCCTCGACCCAGGCGCTCATCGCGTACTACAAGGCGAACCGCAAGTAGTTCCGTTCATTGCGAAAGGGGCTGGGCGCTCAGCGCGCCTGGCCCCTCTTGTCGTCTCCGGATGCGGCCGACGCTTGGGTTGCGCCTCTAGGTCGCCTCGACGCATTCCGTGATGAGGCTTGGCCCTGGGCGTCGCAGCGACTCCCATCAAAGCCACCATTTGTGTCGTTGTCGCCCGACGCGCCAACTCGACTGCGACCCCAACCACTACCCTTGGCACCATGTCCTACAAAGACGATCTCGCCCTTGCCCTGAGCCTCGCCGACGCTGTGGACGCGCTCACCATCGCGGGATCGCTCGGCGACTTCGCCGTCGAGTTCAAGGCCGACGACACCCCCGTCACCGCGATCGATCGCGCCGCCGAGGAACTCATCAGGGACCGCCTGCTGGCGGAGCGCCCGGCCGACACCATCGTCGGCGAAGAATTTGGCGTCACCACCGGCACAGAGAAGCTGAACTCCCCACGCCGCTGGGTCATCGACCCCATCGACGGCACCAAGAACTTCGTACGCGGCGTCCCGGCATGGGCGACACTCATCGGCCTGATCGTCGACGACGTCGCCGTGGTGGGCGTGGTGAGCGCACCCGCCCTCGGCCGCCGCTGGTACGCGGCCCAAGGCTCGGGCGCGTGGACCGTCACGACCATGCCCGGCCACCCGCAGGAGCCGCGCCGCATCTCCGTCTCGGGCACCTCGGACCTCGCCGATGCCTTCGTCTCCATCAGCTCGCTCATCGGCTGGGAGAACAGGGACCTGCTCGAGCCGCTGCTGGATTTGACGCGCGCCACCGCCAGGACCAGGGCGTTCGGTGACTTCTGGAGCTACATGCTGGTGGCCGAGGGAGCCGTCGACATCGCTTGCGAGCCGGAGCTCGCCCTCCATGACATGACCGCGTTGGTTCCGATCGTCACCGAGGCGGGCGGGATGTTCACCTCACTCGGCGGCACCCCTGGGCCCTTCGGCGGCGACGCGTTGGCGACGAACGGGATCCTTCACGACAAGGTCCTGAGCATCCTCGCGCCTCGCTAGCCCCCGCCCGCCGCAAGTGGGTCACCACGTACCCGGTGGCGGGCTCTCTGCGCCGCAGTGGGTCACCACGTACCCGGCACCACGTGCCCGGCACCACATGGCCAGCTAGTTCCCCAGCACCTCGGCCAGGTCATACCAGAGCAGCGTGCGGTCGGCCAGGCGCTCGAGCGCGGCCTCATCGCCTCCGCGCGCCGCTGCCACATCGCCGGCCGCATCGTCCTCATCGAGGAACACGCAAGCGACCGACGCCGGCGACAACTTGCCGTTGATCCGCACGGCCCCGGGATGCACCTTGGGGTCGACCACCGCGTCGGCCCTGGAGACGTCTGCGGCAATCACCGCGCGCAACCGGGAACCCAACTCGAGGCCAGACTCCATGGCGGCGGCATCGATCGCGGCCTCCGCGAGCTCGTCCTCGTCAAGGGCGTCGGAGGCATCGCGCCAGGCCTCCGTCACCGCGAAGGCAAACTCGGGCTCCCACTGGCCCGAGGTCTGGAGGGCCAAGTCATCGACAGTTGCTGGAATGTAGACCCTCATGACCCCAGTGTCACCCGGAGGCGGCTAAGAGCGCGCGGCGGCGCGCGGGACCGTCCCGACTGTCTACCCGAGCGCCGGCTATCCGAGCGCGGGCTACCTCGACACCGGCGCCGAGGCAGCGTGGGCGGGCGCCATCGCCCTCGCGGCAAGCGCGACCGCCTGCATCCCCCTCCGAGCCGCAGACCGCGGAGCGCGCTCGCCAAGCGCCTGGCCCGCCAGCGCCGCGGCATCGCAGGCGCGTGGATCCCAGCCGACCGTCCACACCTTCTGGACCCCGCTGTAGCGAAGCAAGGCATCGGCCACCGCCTCGCGCGGTCGCACGCCCGCAACGGACGGTCGCACCCTGTTCACCACCACGAGCCGCGGCGTGGTCGCCTCCGGCACCACCGCCTCGAGCGCGGCGAGCCCGTGCACCAGTCGCTGCAGGCCAACGGGCTCCGCAGACCCAATGGCCACCACGACGTCGGCGGCGGCCAGGGCGGAGAGCGCCGCGCCGTTCCGCTGCGGCGCACGGGTGTCGTACTGCAGTTCCTCATCCGACTCGAGCGGCGAGGCGCAATCGATGATCGTCACCGCCGCGTGTCTCCTCAACAGCTCCCACACGGGCTCGAGCGCGGACGGGGAGAGCTCCGGCCAACGATCCGGCCTGGTAATCCCGGACAAGACCCGCAGCCCCGGTGACACTGACAGCGCATGCCGCGCGACCGTCTCATCGGTGAGGGTGCCATGCAGCGACGCGCGCGCAAGGGCCGCGATCCCCGGGGCCTCGTCCAGCAGGCCAAAGGTCTGAGCGATTGCGCCGCCGTACGTGTCGACGTCGACGAGAATCACGGACTCCCGTTGAGCGAGGTCGTAGGCCATCGCCGCCGCGAGCGTGGTCCTTCCGGGGGCCCCTGCGGGGCCCCACACCGCGATCACGGCCCCACGCGTCACGGGAGCTAGGGTGGGGATTTGCGCGGCCGATGCCGCCGCGAGGTCCCTGTCTGGCACGCGCCGCGCCGCGCCGGTCACCACGGCGGCAAGAGCGGCGGCATCCGCATCGGCCGAAATCAAGTCCCTGATGCCGAGGCCGCGCAAGTGGTCCGCCGCGTCGGCGGCCGACGGGACGCCCACCACGACCACTCCCACCGCGGCAAACTCCGCGACCGTCCCACGGTGCAGATGAGGCTGCTCCGAGACGAGCACCACCGCGCCCAACCCCGCGTGAGCGGCGGCGAGAGCCTCGCTCAGGTCGGCGCAGCGGCGCGCGACCTGCAGCCCGGGAGCCGCACCGACGATCGCCGCGATCGCGGATTCCCGCGCACCACGGACCGCAATGAGAACGGGGATGCTCACGCGCCGCCGCCAGCGAGGCCCACCACGGAGATCCCGCCGCCCGACGCGAGCGCGTCCAACAAGTCCTCGATGCCCCCCGGGGGGACCACCACATAGACGGTCTCGATCGTTGCCCCTGAGAACGACCCTCCGCCATGCTCAACCGCTTCCACGGTGAGCCCGCGCGCGACCACGCTCGTCTTGGGTGCGGCGCCGTCGCTCGTGAGGTAGACATCGACGACCGAGCCGGCGTCAATCCCGTCCGCAAGGGGAAGCGAGGTGCGCACCGCAATGGTCCGCGCATCGAAGTCATCCGCCGCGGCCAGGGCCGCAGAGGGCAGCAATTCGCCCTTCCCTACGACGCGAGTCACGACCTTTCCCCACGGCTCCTCCCCCGCCGCAACGTAGTCGCCGCCATCGAGGCGCACCCGGACCACCCGGACGTCGTCGCGAGTGACGACCGAGCCTGGAGTCAGTGTCGAGCGCACCGCGAAATACGGGGAGGTCTCGTCTGCGGATCTCACGACGGCCGTCACCGCCGTCACCGAAATCGCCATCAACAACAGCCCTATCAGGAGGCGCGGATCACGCCACCCCGGCCTTCTCAGCCTGCCCGCCACCGGTGCGTCGACCATGTGAATCCCCCTCTCAACGTGCCTGACATCTTGCCGGATCACGCCCTACGCGCCAAGTGGGTGTGGATAACTCACCCCTGTCGTCTCCCAATGACACAATGGGTGCATGGCGCCGCGCTTCCTCACCTTGCCCGATGTTCAAGAAGTTCTCAACATTTCGTCACCCCAGGCGTACGCCCTCGTGCGTTCCGGCGAACTCCCCGCGATCCAAGTCGGGGGCAGGGGCCAGTGGCGAGTCGAGGCCGTCGAACTCGAAAACTACATCGCGCGGCAATACCAGGCCACTCGCGACAAGATCCAGGCGGGCAGCTCCGAATAACCGCATGTCGGGCTAACCCGCAGCGCACATTAGCCAGCAGCGCGCACTAGTTGGCAGCGCGCACTAACCCGCAGCGCGCACCCTGGTGATTGCCGCCATCGGCACTGCGACCGATGCACCTACGGTCGTCGACACCTCGATGAAGTCCGCGCCCACCACTCCCACGAGACCAGCCGTCGAACCAGCAACCGTGTCCACGATGACTCTTGCGCGGTCGCGCGCGAGCGCCCGGAGAGCATGGCCGATGCCTAGCCGCTTTTCGACCTCGGTCAGCTCCGTCGTTCTCGGGGGCAGCCCCGACACCAAGGCGATCGCGCGGACTGGAACAAGCGTCTGCGGACCCGTCGCCCCCAGCAGCAGCCACTGCGCCGCCGCGTCGACAAGCACGCCCCTCACCGTCTCGCCGTCGGTCAACGTGAGCCCGATCGTCCGGCCCTTCGCGCTCACCAACCGGGCCGCGAGCTCGATGCCCGCCCTCTCGGACCTCGTGAGGTCCTGAACCTCCGTTTGGAACTGGGCGCGCTCGGCCGCGCTCATCTGAGCTTCGAGGTCCGCAAAGAGGTCATTCCAGCGCATCACACCACGCTACGGGACCTTTTCTCCACACCCGAGAGCGGCACGCCTCGACAACCAAAGCCCTTTCGTGTATATCTATCTTCATCAAACAGCATCAAATAACGCTTAATGGTCTGAGGAGGGGAAATGAGGAGCATCGGGAGGGCAGTGGCCCTGGTTGCCGTGGGGGGTATGCCCGCGATCGCCTACGTACTGGGGCGGGTCGCCGTGGTGATGTGGGAGGGGATGCATCCCGCGTATGTTGCCGATGCTGGGGTCGCGCTCGAGGACGGCCTGACGCTTCTCGCGGCGGCCGTCGGCGCCACCATCGCCGCGTACCTGGCGCTCACCGGCTACGCAATGCTCCTCGGTGCCGTGTGGCGGGGTGGGCGCGCGATTCCCAGGGCGCTCACCGCCTTCTCCCCCCAGGGATGGACCAAGGTGACCGCGACCGCACTCGGACTGAGCATGTCGGCGGGACTCGCCGCGCCAGCGCTCGCCGCAGACGGAGGCTCAACGCAAGGCACGTCTGCGGGATGGGTAGCGGCGCCGGTTTCCGTGGTGGCCGACCCTGCGCCCGCGTCCCTCGCCGTCGGCTGGGTCGAGGCGGACGCTGCGTCGAAAGAGACCTCCGCACAGGCGTCGAGCACTCACATCGTTCAACCAGGCGAATCGTTGTGGCGCATCACGGAGGCCCTCCTTGGGGCCGAGGCAAGCGCGGCCCAGATCGCTGCGGCGTGGCCGGAACTCTACGAGGCGAACCGCGGCTCGATCGGCGACAATCCGTCGCTCATCCAACCGGGCACCGCACTGCTAGTCCCCGCAGGACTCGGCTCATGACCGCCGTGGCGGTCGCGGCCCCTCTCTACGCCCCCGCCCCCCAAGCCCCTGCCCCGCAAGCCCCTGCCCCGCAAGCCCCCGCCCCCCAAGACCTTGCGCCCTACTCCCGCGCGCACGCGCCGCTGACGCCGGTTGCACCTCAGCGCGCGATCCCTGCGGCCTACGTCAAGCGAGGCCCCCTGGGCGACCCCACCCCCCTGGTGTGCACCGTGGCGAAAGCCGCCCTCGATATTGCCTTGGGTGCGAACGGGATCGATCGCCTCGCACGATGGATCACGCCCACCCTGCGCACCACGCTCTTGCGGCAACAGTCCCTTTCACGCAGGGCCAAATACACCGCGCGCGGCCAGGTCTCCGTCGCGAGAGTGCGCCTCTGCAGGGTCAGCGCCACGGCGGTCGAGGCCGCCGTGGTCGCCACAGAGGGAGATGTCGCTCACGCCTTGGCCATGCGCCTCGAGGCAGTGTCGGGACGATGGCTCGTCACCGCGCTCGACGTCGGCTGACGTCGACCTCGGCTAACTAGGCAGTTCGCGAGAGACTCAGTCCTCGTTCTTGCCGTGACAGGCCTTGTACTTCTTGCCAGACCCACACGGGCACGGAGCGTTCTTGGCGGTGCCAGGGAAGGTGCGACCGTCGGCATCGGCCTTCGCGGCGCCCGCCTTGGCCGTCACAGCCTTGCCCGAGCCGTCATCCGAGGGCCCCGAGTATGTGAGCGCACCCATCGACGACCTGACCGCACCGCCACCGGTGGCGGTGCCCGCACCAAAAGTGCTTCGACCCGCAGACCCAGCCTGGCGCGTCACGGGTGCCATCGGCTTCTCTCCGGAAGCCGCGGGCGCATCCGCGGCGTTGCGGGCTTTGGACGCAGTCGCTGCAGCGGCAGTCGCGTCAAGAACGGGCGGGGGGGTCGTCTCGCGCTTTTCCACACGGAAGAGAACCTGAAGCGCCTGCTCCTTGACCGCGTCGGCCATCGCGCCGAACATCTGGTGTGCCTCGCGCTGGTACTCGATCAACGGGTCACGCTGACCCATAGCGCGCAGACCGATTCCCTCCTTGAGATAGTCCATCTCATAGAGGTGCTCGCGCCACTTCTGGTCGATCACCTGCAGCAACACCTGACGCTCCACCTGGCGCATGAGGTCCACGCCGATGCGTTCCTCGACGGCCTCGTAAGCGACACGTGCGTCAGCGGTGAGCTCGCGCACCAGGAACGGCTGAGTGAAGTACCGCACCCCACCCGCCTCCTCGATCAGCTCTTCCGGGGTGAGCGACACGGGATAGACGGAACGCAGGTCCTTCCACATCGCATCCATATCCCAGTCATCGGGCGTGCCCACCGCCGTCGAAGACGTGACCGAATTGCCGACGACATCGTCAACAAAGTCGCGCACCTGATCGCGGAGATTTTCGCCATTGAGGATGCGCCGACGCTCGCCGTAGATAATCGTGCGCTGCGACGAGGCGACATCGTCGTACTTGAGAATGTTCTTGCGGATCTCGGCGTTGCGGCCCTCGATCTGCGCCTGCGCGCTTCGCACACCGCGCGAAAGCATCCGGGACTCGATCGGCAGGTCATCCGGCAACGCGGCGGAGTTCATCATGGTCGCCGCGAGGCCCGACTGGAACATCCGCATCAGGTCATCTTCGAGAGACAGATAGAACCGTGACTCACCGGGGTCTCCCTGGCGACCCGAGCGTCCACGCAACTGATTGTCGATGCGTCGCGACTCGTGGCGCTCACTACCCAACACGTAGAGCCCGCCCGCAGCGAGAACCTCCTCGTGCTCCGCGGCAACTTCCGCCTTGGCCTTCTCGAAGACCGACGCCCACTCCCGCTCGTAGTCCTCGGGGTGGTCATGCGGGTCGATGCCCCGCTTGTGCATCTCTTCGACGGCCCTGAACTCAGGGTTTCCGCCGAGCATGATGTCGGTGCCACGGCCAGCCATGTTCGTGGCAACCGTCACGGCGCCCTTACGCCCGGCCTCCGCAACGACCGCGGCCTCGGTCGCGTGGTGCTTGGCGTTGAGGACGTTGTGAGGGATGCCGTGCTTGCGCAATTCCTTACCGAGCGCCTCCGACTTCTCGACGGAGACCGTACCGATCAAGATGGGCTGGCCAATCTTGTGGCGGACAAGAATGTCCTCAACGATGGCGTTGAACTTGGCCTGCTCCGACTTGAAGAGCAGATCCGACTCGTCGGCACGAATCATCGGCTTGTGCGTGGGGATGGGCAGGACAACCATCCCGTACGTCGAACTCAGTTCGGCGGCCTCGGTCTGAGCCGTACCCGTCATTCCCGCCAGCTTGTCGTACTGGCGGAAGTAGTTCTGCAGGGTGATCGTGGCGTACGTCTGGTTTTCCGCCTTGATCGCCACGCCCTCCTTGGCCTCAATGGCCTGGTGCAGTCCCTCGGAGTAGCGGCGCCCCGCCAGCATGCGGCCGGTGTGCTCGTCGACGATGTGCACCTCGCCGCCTTGGACCACGTATTCGCGGTCCTTCTTGAAAAGCTCCTTGGCACGGATGGCGTTGTTGAGGAAGCCAATCAGCGGGGTATTCGCGGGGTCGTACAGGTTGTCGATGTTGAGAGCGGCCTCGATCTTGTCGATGCCAGGCTCCAGGATCCCCACCGTGCGCTTGCCTTCTTCAACCTCGTAGTCGACGTCTGGCTGGAAAGTCTTGACCAGGCGTGCGAACTCGACGTACCACGTGAGGTTGTCGCCAGCGGCTGGCCCGGAGATGATGAGCGGCGTCCGCGCCTCGTCGATGAGGATCGAGTCGACCTCGTCAACGATCGCGTAGTTGTACCCGCGGTGCACCAACTGGGTGGGATCCATCGCCATGTTGTCGCGCAGGTGGTCAAAACCGAACTCGTTGTTCGTGCCGTACGTGACGTCCGCCGTGTATTGACGCTTGCGGGTCGCGGGATCCTGGCCACCAATGACACAACCCGTGTCAAGGCCGAGGAAGCGGAACACACGCCCCATAAGTTCGGACTGGTAGGTCGCCAGGTAGTCGTTGACCGTGACGACGTGAACACCCTTGCCCGACAGGGCGTTGAGGTATGCGGGAAGGGTCGCGACAAGCGTCTTTCCCTCGCCGGTCTTCATCTCGGCAATGTTGCCGCTGTGAAGCGCGGCACCACCCATGATCTGGACGTCGAAGTGCCTCAGGCCGAGAGTTCGCTTGGATGCCTCGCGTACAGCGGCGAAAGCTTCCGGCATGAGCGAGTCAAGACTCTCCCCACTCGCGTGCCGCTCCTTGAAGTCGTCAGTAAGCGCGCGCAACTCGTCGTCGGTGAGCTCCGCGTAGACCTCTTCGAGGCCGTTGGTGAGGGTCACGACGCGCTGCAGGCGGCGCATCTGGCGCCCCTCGCCCATGCGGATGATCCGATCAATGACTGCCACGATGCTTGTCCCGCCTTCCTGCGTGGGGCCGCCCACCATCCTAGGCGGTTCGTGGATCGGCTCCGATTCGTCTCGCTCTGGGCGCAACGGCACAGCGTTCACGTCCAAAACGGCTCTCGCCGTGATTCCCACTGGACCGCGCCGTTCACCAAGAACGATCGCGCCCCACACCGCGGTGATCACCGGTTCGAGTAGAGCAACGATCGTATCCACAAAGGAGGTGCGGCCTGCAATCTGGTCAGAAGAGCACCTCCATGACACGCGGTCGTGCCGGCGACCGCCACCGGACACGGCGAAGGCCCGCCCTCCCGGACGGGCCCCGCTCGCGTGACGGTTAGGCGCTTGCCCTCTCCACCTCGGCGGCGACCTGATCAAGCTGGATCACTCCGTAGGTCCAACCGCGCCTGCGGTAAACGGCGCTTGGCATGCCCGAGTCTGAATCGAGAAACAGGAAGAAGTCGTGTCCCACAAGTTCCATCTGGTCGATCGCTTCGGAGATGCTCATGGGTTCCGCGCTGTGCACCTTGGAACGGATCATGATGGGCGTGCCATCGAGCGGAATTTCGCGCACGGACGAGGCTGGCTGCCCGTCCCACGCCTCAACGCTTTCGACTTCTGACGCCGCAGCAGCAGCTTGGGCGGCGGTCATGTCGGCCATCGCAAAGGTCGCCATATCGGCCTTGCCCTGATGACGGTGGGCCCTCCGTTCGTGGAGCTTGCGTAACTGCTCGATGACTCGAATCGTGGCCAGCTCTAGCGCGGCAACCCTGTCTTCGGCCGACGCCTCGGCGCGCACCACTGCGCGGCCATGAAGCGTGATTTCCACACGTTCGGCATCGGTCGAGAGCTTGGGGTTGCGCTCGTGGACCACGTGGACCTCGGCCCTCGTCGCCAGAGGCGCGAGCGCGCTGAGCTTCTCCATCTTGGTGGCGATTCGCCCACGCATGTCGTCGTTGACCTTGGTGTGGCGTCCCACAATGGCGATGTCCATGAGAGGTGCTCCTTCGGAAGTTGCCACGCTATGACGTGGCACAACGGGTGATGATGTCGGCGCCTCTGCGCGCCCTCTGCATCACCCCCTCTTCGCCTCGGAAGGTGCGACGGGAAAGTCGTCTTTTCACGATAGTGCCCCGCGCGTCCTTACGCCAGAAGGTGGTGCGGCGGCGAGGCAGAAACCGGCTCCTACGGTGAGGAATGTCACGTCAAGGGAACGAACCGCGGCCGCAAGAGTTGCACCGGTGGTCATCACGTCGTCTACCAGGAGCACCGTGGCGGGCGGTCCCACATCCCGAGTCACCCGCAGCGATGATGCCTGTCGCCACCTCTGCTTCGCGCTCGCACCCCGCTGCTCCCCCCTGCCGATGCCGAGAACGGGGCGCACGGTCGCATCGACTCCCCCTGCGCGCAGGCCCTGTGCCGCCGCCGAGGCGAGCATCAGCGGCAGGTCGATTCCCCTCGTTCGGGTGCTCGCCGCACGAGCGGGCACGGGAACCACCGCAATCGGCGCACCGGCGTGAACGAGCCCTCGGTCCAATGCGGGTGCGATGTGTGCGGCGGCCCTCCTTGCCGCGTCGGCGAAGAAGCGATCGAGGTCCCTCCTGCCACCGTCCTTCCACGCGACAATCATCGAGTGGCTAGCGCCCGCGAGCTCGGCGATCGCCCAGACGGGGAGTGGCGGCCTACCCTCGATATCAAGTCGCGGGGACAGCGACTCGGACCGGAGCGGCGCCTCCCACCACGCAGACGCACAGTCATCGCACCAGCGCACGTCATGCGCCCCGCAGCCGGGGCACGAGACGGGCACGATCAGGCGCGCGATGTCACGCGCGGCACGCTCCACCGCGCGGATCGGTTCGCCTAGTGTGGCGCGGCCAACCTCAACCATGACCCCACGATGCGCCCTGGGCGCCGCTACCGGCGCCACGCGCGCTGGCGTCGCGGATGTGCGCGGCGCCTAGAGCCTGGGGACGACGTCAGCCCGCGAACGCGACTTCCGAAACGTTCGATGCCTGTATCTTCCAGTCGTTCCCATAACGGGCGACGAGAGTGTCGCCCTCGCCCACGGCCAACAAGGTCGGCACGCCGTTTCGGGCCGCAATGGACATCGCGCCGACCGGGGCCGTCACATCGGTGGTCCAGCCGCCCACCGCCACTACCGAGATGCGGCTGGAATCGGCTCCTAGTGCGGCGACGGACACGTCATCGAGCCACGCGAGGTCAATGGAGTCCGGCACTGCGGGGCCAAGCGCTAGCGTCGCGCCGAGGGCGAGCGGCTCGCCCGCGCTTCCCCTCACGACGGCCATGACCTCGAGGACCTGCACCCCGCTCGCGCGACTTAGTACGGCCACCCTCGCGCCATCACGCGAGACCGCAAGCGCCTGTATCGTCCGGCCCTCCAATTGGGGTGCCGCGAGTTGCGTCACGGCGCCGTCCGGCCCCGCGACCGTGATCGTGCCGTCGGAGAGCGTCTCGGTCGTCCACAACCATCCGCGCAGGTCGAATGAGGGCGCCACGAGGTTGCGGCCCTCCACGATCGTCTTGGTGGGGACGACGGGGCCGCCGGGCGCGTCCGGGTTCGCCGGTGGAGCCTCAAGCACATGCGCGTCCGACAACGCGGTCGACGTAACGATCGAGCCATTGACAACCATGGCCACCCTCTTGGCGTCGTACGAGAGAGCCAGCCCGCTCGCCCCAACAGGGACCACTCCCACATCGGCTGGTGTGACCTCCACCTTGTCGCCATTCCACATGCCGAGCCGCCCGTCCGCGATCACCGCGGCACGCTCGTCGGGAAGGGCCGCGACCTTAGGGGCAGCGGAGTCGTCACCCGCAAGTGGCAAAGCCCCGACGGTCGTGACAACTTCTTGAACGGACGGGAGTTGCGTCAAAGTCAGGCGCAACTGCTCCGCCGCGAGCGACCGTTGTGCCGCATCGCCAGCCGAGCCCGCGGCGAGCGTGACCTTCGCCACGCCGTTCTCGACCACGACGGCATCCACATTGAGCGAGGAGCCGGGAGGAAAGCCGGTGTTTACCGCATCGGCGAGCCATGGGGACGGCCCCTTGACGAGTTCGCGGGCGGTAGCAGTCGCGATCTGGTCGTTGCTGGGGAACCACCGCAATTCGGGAACGAGCGTGGCGTTGTCCTTCGACACGAAGAGCAACTTGACGGGACGGTAGTAGCGGGCGAAGTCCGCCGCGGACATGACGATGCCGTCGTCGAGACCCGAGATGCGCGAGTTGCCGTCGTTGTCGGTCGTGACGGTGAATTCGAGGGTGCTTTGCTCGTCGGACGACGCCTCGACAAGGACGCCGTCCGCGTTTACCCGCGCCGCAACGGGAACCTTGTACGTGGCCGTGCGCTTCGCCTCATCAAAGCCGAGGAAGACCTCCCTGGAGTCGAAGACCGTGACTTGCGCGAGCGGATCCCAACCGCTGCTGGCGGCGGGAGTCAGATACTCCCTGGCCACGTCAAAACCGTTCACGGAGCCGCCCGAAGCCGCCGTCAGGAATCCCTGCACGATTGCGGTAGGCGTGGCGCCGGGTGTGGGACCAGGAAGAATCGGCGAAAAGTCATTGGGGGCCGAAACATCCGTGACACCCTTTTCCACCGGACCAGAGGTGGGGATGGCGGAACAGGCCGCGAGCGCGAGGCATGCGAGCGTGGCAGCGATGAGACGCTTCATCGGTCCAACTCCTCTACGCCAAGTGTGACGCGCTGTGCGACGGCGGGGAAGTCGTCGACGTCCATGTTGAGCGGCAAGGGTTCCCTCACCCCGAGCCCTCCCGAACGGCGCGGGAGCATCAGCCGGAACGATGCGCCCTTCCCTGGGCTGCCCCACGCCTCAAGAGCGCCGTCGTGAAGTTGGGCGTCTTCGCGCGAGATCGACAGACCCAAACCCGTGCCACCCATCGTGCGTGCACGGGCGGGA
Organism: Demequina lutea; assembly: GCF_013409005.1. Taxonomy (NCBI): domain Bacteria; kingdom Bacillati; phylum Actinomycetota; class Actinomycetes; order Micrococcales; family Demequinaceae; genus Demequina; species Demequina lutea. Next base: position 929,030 of record NZ_JACBZO010000001.1, on the reverse strand, counting down.
TCTGCGCGCCAGAATCGGTCGAAGACCCGAGCGGATTGAGATGGAGTGAGTCCCACGCCATAGTCGCGCACCACGACCGCTACGGTGCGCGAACTCGACGCGACCGCCACGTCGATCGGCTGGCCCTGGGCGTGCTCGATCGCATTGGACAGGATGTTGCGAATGATGCGGCCAACGCGCGGGACGTCCATCGACGCAGTATTTTCTCCCTCGCGCACCCAAAGCCTCAGCTCGATTCCCTGCTCGGCTGCAGCGGGGACCAGGCCCTCGAGTTGGTAGCGGACCACCTCTGCCAGGTCGTGGTTCTCGAACTCGAGCTGGGCAGCTCCCGCGTCGATGCGCGAGATCTCCAGTAGGTCGGCCAGTAAGGACTCGAAGCGGTCAAGTTGGGTCGCGAGAAGTTCCGCGGACCTGCCGACGGAGGGCTCGAACTCGCGGCGGTGTTCGTGCAGGACGTCAGATGCCATGCGAATGGTCGTGAGGGGCGTACGCAGTTCGTGCGAGACGTCGGAAACGAAGCGGCGCTGCAGCCGCGACAGGTCCTCCATGCGGGTGATCTGGCGCTGAAGCGAACTCGCCATGTCGTTGAACGTGGTGGCGAGGGTCGCCATCTCGTCATTCCCGCGCACGCGCATGCGTTCCGAAAGGTGCCCGTCTGCCAGCCGCGATGCGATCCTGGCCGCCGTGCGCACCGGCCGCACCGCCTGGAGGGTGACCGTCCACGTCATGAAGAGGACGAGGCCGACGAGCACGCCCGCCCCGAGTGCGAGCACGTTCTGAATCAGGCCCAGCGTGGCCTGCTCATTCGCCAGCGAGTAGACGAAGTACAGCTCGTAGTCTCCAGCAGATCGCACCCTGAGGGGCGCGCCGACGACGACCGCGGGGATATCCGTTCCTGGCATGACCGCGAACTGCCAGAACTGAGACCCGCCGGGCACGATCGACTCGCGCAGCGACTGCGAGATCGCGGAATCGAGCGGCGAGCCGGACTGGGATAAACCGAATGTGGTGAGGAAGACGGGGAATGTGTTCCCCGGCGCCCTCAGCACCGCCACGCTACGCCCGACGGCGCCCAGCTGGATGGACGCCAACTGGTCGTTCACGAGTCGCTGCAGTTCGTCGGGGGTCTCCGCCGTCGACGCCTCGATTGCCGCCTGGGTTCCCGCGACATCGCTCGCCGATTCGGACAGGATTCCCTCGACCCGCTTGTCGACAAGCCCGTCGCGAATCTGCGTCGTAACGTAGGCGCCGATACCCGCAACCGCAACCAGTCCCACCACGAGCGTGGATGTGACGACCCTGAGCAGCATCGACCTGGTCCAGCGCCTCCACAAGGTGCGCAACGGCGCACGCAACATCATCCCGACGGCGCGCGTGGTGGGCTTCACGGCGTGTAGCCGCCTGCTTTGTATCCCACCCCTCGCACGGTGAGCACGATCTCGGGGTTCTCGGGGTCACGCTCGATCTTGGCGCGCAGGCGTTGGATGTGGACATTGACCAGCCTGGTGTCGGCGGCGTGGCGGTATCCCCACACGTCCTCGAGCAGCACCTCGCGCGTGAAGACCTGGCCCGGGTGCCTCGCGAGGGTCACCAGCACGTCAAACTCCAGCGGGGTCAGTTGGATGACCTCGCCGTCGCGCGCCACCCTGTGGCCCGTGACATCGATCTCAAGTTCGCCGATGCGCACCACACCGGGAGCACCGTTGTCATTGCGGCGCAGCCTGGCGCGGACCCTCGCAATGAGTTCGCGCGGCTTGAATGGCTTGGGAATGTAGTCATCCGCGCCCGATTCCAGGCCCAGAACCACGTCGACCGTGTCCGACTTTGCGGTGAGCATGATGATGGGCACTCCGGACTCTGCGCGGATCTCCCGGCAGATGTCGATGCCCGACTTACCAGGCAGCATCAGGTCAAGCAAAATGACGTCCGGCTGTTCCGCCCTGAAGATCGCGACGGCGTGGTCGCCATGGTCACAGAACACCGGATCGAATCCGTCGGCGCGCAGGACGATGCCGATCATTTCGGCAACGGCGGGATCGTCGTCGACCACCAAGATTTTCGCGACCATAGCGCCATGATGCCACGCACTCCGCATGCGTCGTCGCAAACATGGCAAGAATGGCTCCCGTCGGCGTGCGCGCGCGTGGCAAGATGGGCAAGACATCAGCGAGGAGGGGACATGGCCGACAACAGCGCGTCGGGCAACGAGGCGTGGGCCTCTCCCGAAGGCGGGCCACAAGGTTGGGCCTCTCCCGAGACGGCGGGCAGCGGTGCCCCCATGCCTCCAACGCCCGATGGCGGATGGCAGGCGAACGATCCCGTTGCCGGCGCCGCGACTGGCCAGCAGTACCCCTACCCGCCGGCCGGCCCCAACGCGGCCGACGCTTACTCGCGTTACAAGCCGGGAATCATCGTGCTGCGGCCGCTCGGCTTTGGCCAGATTCTCGATGGCGGCATCAAGGCTCTTCGCCACAACCCCAAGGTAATGATCGGTCTCAACGGCGCGGTCACGTTGGCGGCCACGGTGGCCATGTTCGGGCTCGGCTACCAGTACTTCAGCAGTGCCTTCTCCTTTGACACCTCCGCGAACAGCCAGACGTTCTCCCCCGGTTCGATCATCAGCATGGTGGCGGGCTACCTTGTCGCGACGCTCCTGTTGACCATGGTCACCGTCATCAGTTCGGTGTCGGTGGGCCGCTCGGTCATCGGCGACGTGATCACCCCTCGCGACGCCTGGAAGCGGTCCATGCGGCGCATGCCAACCGTGCTCGCCATCACACTGCTGATGTTGCTCGCGATCCTGCTCGGCTATGCCGTCGTCGCCGGCCTCGTCATCGTGTCCGCGCTTGTCGCAACGTGGCTGGCGATCGTCGTCGGCCTCCTCGGCGTTTTGGGCTTGATCGTCCTGTTCGTATGGCTCGGAATCAAGTTGTCGATCACCCTGCCCGCGTCGGTGTTGGAACGCCTTGGTCCGGTCGCATCGATGCGTCGCTCGTGGCGCCTCACCACGGGCCGATTCTGGATGATCCTCTCGGTGCTGTTGGTGGCGACCATCATCACGAGCTTCATTCAGAGCTTCGCTTCCGCTCCCGTGTACATGATCATGCCGTTCATGTTCCTCAACTCCGACTCGCCTCCCGCCGGCCTCATGCTCGTGGTCCTGGCCGTCGCGTCGTACGTGGGCATGTTGGCGTCCACCGTGTTTGTCGCGTCGGTGACGGCCGTGGTCTACACCGATCAGCGGATGCGACGTGAAGGATTTGACCTCGTGCTCGCCCAAGCCTCAGTTCGCCAGGGCGCGTAGATGCGCTTCTCGATTCCGGTGACGCCCGATCCGGACACCGCTCGACAATGGGCCCAGGATGAGCTTTCCAAGTCGATCTACCAACACGGCGAGTCTCTCGCAGACCGGCTCGGGAGCTGGTTCTCGGACCTGATGAATAAGCTGCTCAACGCGGGCTCGGGAGGTTCGATACCGCCCGTGGGTTACCTCCTCGGCGCGATCGTGCTGATCGCGCTCATCGTGATCGCCACCCGAATTGCGATTCCCGCGGCTCAGCAGCGGCGGCGGCGAGGCACCGCGGTGCTCTTGGCCGACGATGCCCGTACGGCCCAGCAAATCCGTGACGCCGCACAAGCGGCCTCCCGAGCTGGCGACCACACCGCGGCGACACTCGAATACTTTCGCGCGCTCGTGCGAGGTTGCGAAGAGCGCGTCGTCATTGACGATCGCGCGGGCCGCACCGCTCGCGAGGCCGCCATAGACATCGCCGCCTCGATCAACCTACATTTCGCCCAGCTCCGCGCAGCCGCCCAGACGTTCGATGCGCTCCGCTACGGCCACCGCGTCGGAACGGCGGAGGACTCCTCACGCATGAAGGACCTCGAGGCCGTGGTGCGGGGAACTCGCGCGGTCCACCTGGTGGCATCATGACGCTCCATACCTTGCCTCCAGGGTTTGTGCTGGGAGATGGGTCGACAGCGGGAGCCGCGGCCCGCAGCGGTTGGCGGCGCTTCGGGTGGATCATCACGTTGGTGGTGGTGGCGTTGCTGGTTCTCGCGTTCCTGGTCTTCACCAAGGCGCCGACGTCGACCGCGCCGCTGAGCACCAACAATGCCCAACCGGCGGGCGCGCGGGCTCTCGCCGAGATTCTGCGCCAGCAAGGCGTCGAAGTGACAGAGTCCTCGACCCTGTCGGGAGCTTCCAAGGCGCTGGGCGCGGATGGCACGCTCGTCATCGCTGGCTACTCGATCCTGGACACGGATCAGATCACGTCGATCCTTGCCTGGCCCGGCCCGGTGATCTGGCTGGCACCCAGCGACTACGACGTGCCCACCATCGTGCCAAGTACCGTACCCGCCGCAGACGCGTCTTCCGCGATCGTCTCCGCAGACTGCTCGGTGCCGGCGGTACAGCGAGCCGGCGACCTGAACGCTCCCGGCGGGCGCTACGCGACGATGTGGAAGACGCCGTCCGTGACCACCTGCTACGCGACCCCTTCCACCGGGGATTCCATGATGCTGCAGGTCACTCGCGACGGTGCGAGCCCGATGACAGTGATCGGCGCACCCAAGTTTCTGACCAACCAGTATCTTGCCGACGAGGGCAACGCGTCGCTCGCGCTCAACCTGCTCGGTAGCACGCAACACCTGGACTGGTACATGGGTACCCCCTACGACACGTCGACTCTGGGCATTAACGGCCAGAGCGGCGTCGTTCTCAGGGCGCCCGCTTGGGTCAACGCGGCAGCACTCGCGGCGGCCCTCACCTTCTTCATGGCGGGTCTGTGGAGGGGCCGACGCCTGGGCCCGCTCGTCACCGAGCCTCTTCCCGTCGTGGTGCCCGCCTCGGAGGCCACCACGGGGCGTGCACGCCTGTACCGGCGAGGGCGCGCTTCTGGGCACGCCGCCGCCGCGTTGCGCGCCGGCTCGGCCAGACGGCTCGCACAACGCCTGGGCCTCGGCCCACACGCGGACCGTGCCACCATCACGTCCGCCGTGGCCGCATCATCGGCGACCGATGCCGCAACGGTAGATTTCCTGATCTTCGGCCCGCCGCCACGCGACGAGGCCTCCATGCTTGATTTGGTACGGCGCCTAGACGCCCTTGAAAGTGAGGTTGATCCCACGTGACCGAGACACCCGAGACCCCGCAACACGAAGGCGCGGCAGGCCCGGCATTCCAGCCTGCGGTCGGAACCGACCATTCCGACTATGCACTGCCGACCTCGCCGAGCCCTGTATCGAGCCCTGAGCCGAGCCCGGAGTCGAGCCAGTTGCCGAGCCAGGGGCCGAGCCAGGGGCCGCGCGGGCCCGAGGCGCCGCGGTACTCCGATCTAGTGACCACCCTCGCCAACATTCGCTCCGAGGTGGGCAAGGCCGTCGTGGGCCAGGACGCCGCGGTCACCGGCCTCGTCATCGCGCTGTTGTGCCGCGGCCACGTGTTGCTCGAAGGCGTCCCCGGCGTAGCGAAGACGCTTCTCGTGCGCGCGCTGGCCCAGTCCTTGGCCCTCGACACCAAGCGCATCCAGTTCACGCCCGACCTCATGCCGGGAGACATCACCGGCTCGCTCGTCTACGACGCCCGCACCGCAGAGTTCCACTTCCGCGAGGGCCCCATCTTCACCAACCTGCTCCTCGGCGACGAGATCAACCGCACGCCACCCAAGTCGCAGTCCGCGCTGCTGGAAGCCATGGAAGAGCGTCAGGCGACCATCGACGGCGTGCCGCGACTGCTTCCGGATCCGTTCCTCGTGATCGCCACCCAGAACCCCGTCGAATACGAGGGCACGTACCCCTTGCCCGAGGCTCAACTCGACCGCTTCCTGCTCAAGATCGACCTGCCGTTGCCGCCACGCGACATCGAGATCGAGGTACTGCGTCGCCACGCCAACGGCTTCAACCCGCGCGACCTCGCGGCGGCCGGGGTCCACCCCGTCGCCACCGCTGAGCAGCTCGCCGCCGCACGCGCCGAGGTGGCACGCGTGCGGGTAGACGACGCCGTGCTCGGGTACATCGCCGACGTGTGCAGGGCGACCCGCTCCGCGCCCTCGACATCACTCGGGGTCTCGCCGCGTGGGGCAACCGCCCTGGTGGCCACCTCGCGCGCATGGGCCTGGCTATCGGGCCGCACGTTCGTCACTCCCGACGATGTGAAGACCCTCGCCGGGTCGACCCTTCGCCACAGAATTCAGCTACGTGCGGAGGCCGAGCTCGAAGGTGTCACGGCCACAAGCGTTTTGGACAGCGTGCTCGCGTCCGTTCCCGTACCGCGCTGAGCCGATGTTCATCTCCTGGCCATCGGTCGCTCTGCTGGCGTGTGCCGTGCCGCTCGCCATCGTCACGGCGCGCCCCGAAACGGTCTGGGCTTGGCTCGTGCTCGTGCTCGTTGCCGCAACTGTCGACGTCGCGCTGACGCCGTCACCGCGGAAGCTCGCCGCCCGACGCACCCTTGAGGGCTCCGTCCGGCGTCTCGAGGAGACCACCAGCACCATCTTTGTCGTCAACCCCACGCGAAGGCATGTGCGCGGCCTGGTGCGGGACGCGTGGCAACCATCGGCCGAGTCGACCGGGGAGCGCCACGAACTCGACCTGCCGCCAGGGGAGATGCGCCGCATGCGGACCAGGCTCGCACCATCGCGCAGGGGCGACATCCACGCGGGCCCCGTCGTGGTGCGCGTCAACGGACCCCTGCACCTCGCCGGTCGCCAGCTGTCGATTCCCGTTCCAGCCACCCTGCGAGTCCTTCCCGAGTTTGCCTCGCGACGCCACCTGCCATCGCGGCTCGCACGGCTACGCGAACTCGACGGGCGCAGTGCGGTGCGGGTACGGGGTGCCGGTTCCGAATTCGACTCGTTGCGCGAATACGTGATTGGCGACGACGTTCGATCGATCGACTGGAGGGCAAGCGCCAGACGGTCCGACGTTGTCGTCAGAACGTGGCGTCCGGAACGGGATCGGCGCGTCCTCATCCTGGTCGACACCTCCCGCCACGCTGCCGCACGTGTCGGAGACCAGCCTCGCATCGACACCTCCATTGAGGCGACGCTGCTGCTCGCTGCTCTGGCCTCCAAGGCCGGCGACCGGGTCGAAGTGATCGCGTTCGACCGCACCGCGCGCACCCGTGTGCGAGGGCTATCGGGCCCAGCGATGATGGCCGCGCTCGCTAACCAGTTGGCGCCGTTGGAGCCCCGACTCGTCGAGGCAGACTGGACCGCCGCGGCGTCGATCGTCGATCAGGCCCTCGGCCAACGCGCGCTTGTGGCGGTGCTCACCAGCATCGACCCGGCCGCGATCGAGTCGGGCATGTTGCGCGCCCTCAGGCCCCTGGCGAGGAAACACCAGGTGGTCGTGGCATCCGTTGATGATCCGGACGTGCTGGCCATGATGTCGCTTCGGAAGGATGTTCTCGACGTCTACGGAGCGGCCGCAGCGACTCGCTTTGACCTTGAGCGCAAGGGCGTCTCGGAGCGACTGCGGAAGAGCGGAATCGACGTGGTGTCAGGCGGGCCCGAAGAGATCGCACCGCGACTCGCGGACCGGTACCTCGAACTCAAGGCCGCGGGCCGGCTCTAGTCCCTTTTTAGGTACGGTCGCCTGCTAGGTACAGTCCCCTGCTAGGTACAGTCCCCCGCTAGCCGCTCGTGGCAGCGATGGCCTCGCGTGAGCCCTCGTCCACATCGCCGGTGAAGCCCGCGCGCCATGCCCTGCGTCCTACGACCAGGACGTATACCCAGAATCCCGCCAACGCGGTCACGCCGATGGATATCTTCACGGGCCACGGCAACGCGGAGCCGGTCACGAAACCCTCAATGGCCCCGGAAACGAGCAGGACCAGCACAAGACCAAGAGCCACACCGAACATCGCGCGGCCCTCCTCCGCCATCGCCCGCAGGCGTGGCCGCGGTCCGGGCGCCAATATGGTCCAAAACAGTTTGAATGCGGCGGCCCCTGCCACCCACACCGCGGTCAGTTCGAGGAGTCCGTGGGGTGCGATCAGTTGGAAAAAGATACCGAGGTAGCCGAACTCGTGCATGATCGCGGCCGCGTCGCCGATGCCCACCGCATTCTGATATTGGACATAGAGCGGCACGACACCGGTGAAGGATCCCGCGATGGTCATCGCCGCCACCCACGCATTGTTCGTCCACACCTTGCCGAAGAAGGACAACGATGGGTTCTCGGAGTAGTACGACGCGAACGCCGTCTGCGCATACTGCTGGCGATCCGCCTCGGAGCCCAACTGCGCGAGGACCTCAGGGTGGCCCGCCGTGTGGAAGCCCACCGCGATCGCCACCGCGAAGAACGCGACCATGGTGGCGACCGTCCACCACCGCAACCGATACAGAGCTGCGGGGAATCGCCACGCGAGGAAGCGCGCGAACTCGCGCCACACCGGCTCCCTCGCTCCGGCGAGCGATGCCCGTGAGCCCGCGAGCAACACGGAAAGCCTCGACACGGTCGCGGGGTCGGGCGCGCTCGAACGCACGACGGCGAGATCGGTAGCGGTGTGCTGATACAGGCGCGTGAATTCGTCGGCCTCGGCACCGGTCAGGCGCCTCGTCGAGCCGAGCTTCTTGAGCCTTTGCCACCGCGGCTCGCGCACCGCAGAGAACGCGTCCAGATCCATGCCCCTACCTTGCCACAGGCGCTAGGGTGCATAGGTGGCCACTGGTGACGAAACGATTATCGGTGAGGGCGTCGCCCTCGACACCGCGGCGGCATCCCTCGGCTCAAGGGCCGCGTCGGCGCTCCTCGACGCCCTCGTCCTGGGTGCCGTCTACTTCGTCGCCACCATCGTGATGGCCATCGTCGTGCCGCACACCCTGGACTTCGCTGCCGTCACCACGCTCTACTTCACGGAAGCCCTTGCCGTCTTCGTCGGCATTCCGGTGGTGTTCGAGACGCTTACCCGAGGCAAGAGCGTGGGCCGCTATGCGCTCGGCCTGCGCATCGTTCGAGACGACGGTGGGCCGATCGCCGTGCGTCAGGTCGTGGTGCGCGCCCTCGTGGGCGTGATCGAACTGTGGCTGACCGCCGGGTCCATCGCGCTGATCGCCTCCGCCTCCAATTCACGCGGCAAGCGCGTCGGGGACATGCTCGCTGGCACCTATGCGCTGCAAACGCGCGCGGCGAGTGCCCAGCATCTGCCCCTGACGGTGCCATTTTCCCTGAGCGGATGGGCGCGCGTGGTGGACATCCGCCGGCTTCCCGACGGGCTTGCGCTGGAGGCCAGGCAGTTCCTCACTCGTGCCTTGGCCCTGCATCCCTCGTCCCGGAGGCACATGGGCGAGAGCCTGTCGGCCAGGATCGCACCGCACGTGTCGCCCCTCCCGCCGGAGGGCACCCACCCCGAGACGTTCTTGACGGCGGTGCTGGCCGTGCGCCGCGATCGAGAATACGCACTCGAGATGCGGCAACTACAGGCCGACTCCGCACAAGCCCTCGCCGTGCACCAACTGCCGCATGGCGTGCCCGACGTCGCAAACTAGCGCACGACGCAACGACTGCCTGAGGCGGTCAGTACCGTCGGCCGTCAGTACCTGTAATGGTCCGCCTTGAACGGACCCGCGACGGGGATGCCGAGGTAGTCCGCCTGGCTATTCGACAACTCGGTGAGGCGCACTCCTAACGCGTCGAGGTGCAGGCGCGCCACCTTCTCATCGAGCTGCTTGGGCAGGCGATGCACGCCCAACGGATAGGCGTCGAGGTTGACCCACAACTCGATCTGCGCGAGCACCTGGTTGGCGAAGGACGTCGACATGACAAAGCTCGGGTGCCCCGTCGCGTTTCCGAGGTTCATCAGCCTGCCCTCGCTCAGCACGATGATCGAGTGGCCGTCGGGGAACGTCCACTCGTCGACCTGGGGCTTCACGGGCTGGTGCTTGGCTCCCGAGCGAGACAGCCCCGCCATGTCGATCTCGTTGTCGAAATGCCCGACGTTGGCCACGATCGCCTTGTCCTTCATCGCCACCATGTGTTCGATGCGGATGATGTCCTTGTTGCCCGTCGTGGTGATGAAGAAGTCGGCGCGGGACACGTAGTCCTCGACGCGCGTGACCTCAAAGCCGTCCATCGCCGCCTGCAGGGCGCAGATCGGGTCGACCTCGGAGATCACGACGCGGGCACCCTGGCCGCGCAACGCCTCGGCCGCTCCCTTGCCGACGTCACCGTACCCGCACACGAACGCGATCTTGCCGCCCATGAGCACGTCGGTGGCCCTGTTGAGGCCGTCTGGAAGCGAGTGGCGGATGCCGTACTTGTTGTCGAACTTGGACTTGGTGACCGAGTCGTTCACGTTGATTGCCGCAAAGAGCAGCTCGCCGCGTGCGTGCATCTGGTCCAGACGGTGCACGCCCGTCGTGGTTTCCTCGCTCGTGCCGACGATGCCAGCGGCCATGCGCGTGAAGCGAGTGGGGTCGGACGCCAGGGAGCGGCGTAGCACCGCACGCATTCCCTCCACCTCGAGGTTGTAGGCCGGGTCCTCCTCGTCAAGCGGGGCGGGCACCGAGCCGGCCTTCTCCGCCTTGACCCCCTCGTGAACGAGAAGCGTCGCGTCGCCGCCATCATCGAGGATCATCGTGGGGCCGTCGAAGCCCTCCCACGTGAGGATCCTGTCCGTGTAATCCCAGTAGTCGGCGATGGTCTCGCCCTTCGTGGCGAAGACCGGCACTCCGGCGGGGGCGGAGTACGTGCCAGGGCCGACGACGATCGCAGCCGCGGCCTCGTCCTGGGTCGAGAAGATGTTGCACGACGCCCATCTGACCTCGGCGCCGAGCGCGGTGAGGGTCTCGATCAGGACGGCCGTCTGCACTGTCATGTGGAGCGATCCTGCGATGCGGGCGTTCCCCAGCGGCTGCGCCTCGCCAAACTCTGCGCGCAAGGCCATGAGGCCCGGCATCTCCACCTCCGCGAGGCGAATTTGGGTGCGACCCGCCTCAGCGAGGGCGAGGTTGGCGACGACGTGCTCGGTCATGTGGAACTCCTTGGGTCAAATGCGCGGGGGTTACCGGCGCACGTCTGGTTCTAGGTAGATAAGGCGCGCGGCAGGGACCGCCGTTCGGATGCGAGCCTCGGCGCCGTCGACGAGGTCGGCGACCTGTTGCGCGGTGAAATCGGCGGGCACGCCGACCTTGGCCGCAACCAACACGTCGTCGGGCCCCAAGTGCATCGTGCGCAGGTGAATGACGTCGCCGAGCTCTGACTCTGCCAGGGCGGCCCGAATCGCGGCCACGTCCTCGGGAGTGGCCGACTCCCCCATGAGCATCGACTTGGTCTCGCGGCCAAGAACCACCGCAATGGTGCACAACAGTGCGCCGATCAGCGCGGTGCCTGCCGCATCCCAGAGGCCATTGTGGGTGATGAGGGTCATGGTGACCCCGAACAGCGCAAATACGAGGCCCAGGATGGCGCCCACGTCCTCCAAGAGGATCACGGGCAGTTCTGGAGAGCGAGACTTGCGCACGAAGGCGGGCCACGAAGCCTTGCCGCGCGTCTTGTTGGACTCGACGACCCCCGTTCGCAACGAATATCCCTCGAGCCCGACCGCGATCACGAGGACAACGACGGGGACCCACGGCCACGACTCGATCGGCTCCGGGTGCTGAAACTTGTGCCAGGCCTCATACAGTGCGAACAGGCCACCCAGCGAGAAGAGGACCACCGCCACGAGGAACGCGTAGTAGTACCTGGCGCGCGAGTAACCGAAGGGGTGCTGCGTGTCTTCTTCCTTCTTGGCCTGCTTGCCGCCCAAGAGCAAGAGCAACTGGTTGCCCGAGTCGGCCACCGAGTGGATGGCCTCGGCAAGCATCGATGACGCGCCCGTCAGTCCAAAAGCCACGAATTTGGTAAGGCCGATGCCCAGGTTGGCGCTGAGCGCCGCGACGATCGCCTTTCTTCCGCCCTCGGTAGACACTTAACTCGACCTGATCGCCGCGAGCACCCCGTCGCGAATCCGTTCCATGACCGACTGCTCCGCCGCCTCGACGTTGAGCCTGAGCAGCGGTTCCGTGTTGGAGGCGCGCACGTTGAACCACCAGCGATCTCCCTCGTCGGACCAGTGCGTGAACGTGAGCCCGTCGAAATCGCCGATGACCACGCCGTCGCCCGCAAAACCCTCGCGGACCCTCGCGAGCGCCTCGGGCACCGACGCGACGCGCGAGTTGATCTCGCCGGACGCCGCGTACGGGTCGTGGGCCTCGAGCAGCTCCGATAGCGGGCGGTCGCTCTCGCCAAGTGCGGCGAGCACGTGCATGGCCGCAAGCATTCCCGAGTCCGCAAAGTAGAAGTCACGGAAGTAGAAATGTGCCGAATGTTCGCCGCCGAAGATCGCGTTGAGCTCCGCCATCTGGGCCTTGATATTCGAGTGGCCCACCTTGGAACGGACAGGGTTCGCACCGGCGGCCGAGAGCTGTTCGGGAACCGCCCGCGAGGAAATCAGGTTGTGAATGATCGTGGCGGTGCGCCCGACGGCGGCCTCCCTGGCCGTCTCCCGTAGCCCCACCAGGCAGGTGATCGCCGAGGCGCGCACGATGTGGCCCTTTTCGTCCACCGCGAAGCACCTGTCGGCGTCTCCGTCGAAGGCGAGGCCGATGTCGGCGCCGTGTTCAAGGACGGCGGCCTGCAGGTCACGCAGGTTCTCTTCGTCGAGCGGGTTCGCCTCGTGATTCGGGAAGGTCCCGTCCAGCTCGAAATACAGCGGGATGATCTCAAGGGGAAGCTCCGGAAGCCCTGCGGCGGTACCCAGAACGGCGGGGACGGTGTAGCCCCCCATCGCGTTCGCCGCGTCGACGACGACCTTCAACGGACGCCCGTGACCCAGCGGGACGAGCGACCTCAGGAACTCCGCGTACTCCACGAGCATGTCGCGCTCGGTCACCGTGCCTGCCGTTTCGGCCGTCTCGAAGGGCTCGACAAGGTAGCGGGACGCGAGCGCACGCACGTCACCAAGCCCCGAGTTCTCGCCCACTGCGCGGGCGCGCGAGCGGCACATCTTCATGCCGTTGTATTCGGCGGGGTTGTGGCTCGCGGTAATCATCACCCCTGGCAGATTGAGCATTCCAGAGGCGAAGTACAGTCCGTCCGTCGAGCACAGGCCCACGTGGATGACGTCCACTCCGCGCGCGGAGAGGCCGGCGGCGATGGCCGTGGCGAGTCCAGGCGAACTGTCACGCATGTCATGGCCGATCACTACGGTGCGCTCGGAGTCGGGCAACACGATCGCGTCCGCAAAGGCGGCGCCGATCGCCTTGGCCACGTCGTGCGTGAGGTCCTCACCGACCACTCCGCGTACGTCGTAGGACTTGATAAGGCCGCTCAGATCTGGGAAGTTCACGCCCCAAGAGTACCGAAGCCTGGCCGCCTTCGGGCGCCCAGGCCAACTGAGACCTCAGGCCTCCGAGGAGACGACGCGAAGGTGGCCTCGGCGGGGTTCCGATGCGAGAGAGGGCCGAGGCTCCGCGATCGGCGCTTGGGCCACGGGCCGGCCAGCCTCGCGAACGGCCCTCGCGAGCGCGTCCAAGTCATCCGGCGACGGGCCGTTGTCTTCGAACTCCTGCTGAATGTGAACGACGTCCCAGCCGCGCGGAGCCGTGAACCGCTCCGCATGGTGGGCGCACAGGTCGTAGCTGTGCGGCTCCGCCTCGAAGGACAACTGACCCACGACAACGGTCGAGTCTGCGTAGACGTACGTGAGAGTCGCCACCGCGGCGCGCGAACACGCGGTCTTGGTGCACTGCCTACTCGGGATCACACACGCGACGGTACCCGCGATCCAGTGCGCGCTACGTGAACCACGCCGCGACGCGAGTTAGGGTCGAGTCATGAGGAGAGATGCACACGGCAGGGGAATGCGAAGGCCCCTCTTGGCCGTAGCGCTCCCCGGGCACCGCACCCGGTCGGAGCGCTTCGACGAGATCGTGGCCGACGCCTCCGAGCGGCTCGCGACCCGCTGGAGTTCGCAGTGGGGTTCACTCGAATTTGGCGTGGAGGACGTGCCTCCCTCCGATCCCGCGCCATGGGAGCAAGGGGTGCCCCTCGGGAGGGTACTTCCGGGCGAGTACGGGGCGCCCACCCGCGTCGTGCTGTACCGCCGGCCGGTAGTCCAGCGCGCGGGCGAAGAAGAACTCCCCGGGCTGGTGCGTGACATCTTGGCGGAGCAAGTGGGTCACCTCTTATCGATCCGTCCCGACGAGATCGACCCCGACTATGGGGCCGCCGAGTAGCCGCACCGCGATCTCATGAATCGCGACAGTCCGTGCGAGAACTCGCGAGCCGGTCGAGTGCGCCCCTAGCCGCCCGCAGGCAGGTGCGCGGCCACGACGGTCGCGGTGAGGCTCTTCTGGCCCACGTCTACCGGTTCGGAAGAGGTGAGGTACCCGGCATCGGACTCCATGACGAACGCCCACGCGAACTCACCCGTCGTGCTCAACACGGTTCCGGCAGGTGCGGGCACATCGAGCCATTGGACCGTGCGCGCCGTAAGGTCGGCCTCCGCGACCGTCGCACCTCCGGAATCCTTCACGACCACGTGTGCGTCCGTGGGTGAGTAGACGGCGATCCGTGCGCCTTCAAGCGGCAGGACACCCGTGAGAGTGCCCTGGCTCACGGCCTCGCCGGCCACCCACATGTGGTCGTATGCGACGTCCCCTTGGATTGCCTCGCGCGGCGTGCGCGGCACCACTGTGCGCGCGGAGGCCAGCACCGCGCTGTCCGCTCGGACCTCGATCGCGCCCGCGAGCCCCTGCGGCAGGTCGATGTCGGTGACGACCCCCGGCTCTAGCGCCAGCGCGTGACCCACGGACCACGGCTGGACTCCCTGGTCAGAAACCAACGACAGTTCCACCGATGCGCCCTTCGGAGCCATGAGTCTCAAGGTCACCGTGGCGCTCGGATTCTGAGCACCCACCGCGGGGATCACGAGCGTCTTCGCCAGGTCACTTGGCGTGACCCATTCGGTTCCAGCCGGTTGGAAGCCTTCCAGTCGCGAGTCTTGAAGATCCGCTACGACACCAGGTCCTGTCGCCTGCACTCGGACCACCATCGCGGGCAATTCGGCGACAACCGCCTCGAGAAGCTTGTTGACCTGCCCCCCGGGCGCCACCGCGACGACAAACGCGTTCTGCACCTGGCCGAGCGGCCCGTACACCGTCACGGTGGCCTCGGTGGGGGCGGCGCTGGGGTTAGCGAGTACCAGTCGCGCGCTCGAACCAAGGGAGGTCGATCCCCCGACGAGCCACTGATCCAGTTGCGCCTGTCCACATGACATCGCCGACCAGCCCTCAATGTCGCCGTCGCCGATGCGCTCCACTTGGGCGGCAACCGGTGCCACAGCAACCTCGCCATCACCTTGCGGAGACGTGGGCGCTGGCGCGTAGACGTTGTAGGTGCGCTGCGTCGGTTGGGAGGCAAGGTCTCCTCCCGCGCCGACGTTGCCTACGGGCACGCGTTGCGGTCCGGGGCACGCGACAACAGGCGCGGGCGGGGCAATGGAGAACGTGGAACTCGATGGCGTGGCAAGGCTCGCTGGAGACGCCATATAGGCGGCGAACGCCCCTGCCGCTGCGACGAGAACGACAACTATTCGCGTCACGATCCTGGCGATCATGCCGCCACCTCCGAAGACCTGCGCAAGGGCACCGCGCCGAGGAGCGCCCAAGCGACTGCCACGGCACTCGCCCACCACCACCACCGCTGTGCGGGGTCTCTGTACGCGTAGGACACGTTCGATGCCCCCGCAGGAACCGCAAACGCGGCGCGGCCGAGAGCGTCGTTCACGGGCTTCAGCGCCGAGCCCTCTGCCCACGCCTGCCAACCCTTGCCCGCCGGCACCGCGATCACGAGGGTCCCGCCTGTAGCGAAATCTTGGCTCAATGAGCCCTCGGTCGCCGTTGAGCGCAACGCGACCTTGGAGCCGTTCGTCTCGACCCACGCCCGCGATGCCGTGCCACCTTCGATGCGATACGCGGTTCCGCGCTCGGAGTCACCGGCCAAGGTCAACGACCCATTCTGATCCAGAGCGCTTCGGATGCGGTCTCCTCCCGGCGTGACGACGATGGCGCCGATGCCCCACGCGGTCAGCGCGTCGAGTTTGGCTTCCCCCGAACGGCTCGCATCCGCGACGGTTTCCGCGATCGACGAGACAGCCGCAGAGGCCTCGCCCGACGTTCCGAGCGGTTCGCCCGTCGGCCCCAGGTCCGTCCTTCCGATCGCTTCGCTCGAACCGTCGTGACTCAGCACCGTGTACGCGATCGTGCCGTCGTCTCGCTGATCAAGAACAAGCACGCGTTGGCGGTACGGACCCTCTTGGTCGAGCGGCACCGCCAGGGGAAGCACCGTCGAGGCCGCTACCGTTGCCGATCCGCGCACCGCTCCGGGCCACGCCATGAACACGACTGTCGCAAGCGAAGCGCCCACGGCGAGAGTTGCCAGGGAAGCGCCCACAACCCTGCCCACCGCGAAGCGCCTCCCGATGAGGCCCCGCAATGCACCGTCGGTGCTCAACGCCGCCACGAGGGCTCCGAGCACGACGAGTGAGGATCCCGCCCCCGGCCACCCGCTAATGGCGCCAGCGCCCGCGTTGTCAGACCAAGCGACCGTCGACGAGGCCGACCACCACGAGACGCCGAAGCCAATCCCGACGAGTGCTAATCCAACGGCTGCCGAACGCCACGCCGACCGGGAAAGCAACGCGGCGAGTGCCGCGACGATCAACACGCATGCGCCCACCCGGCCGATCACGCCGGCGCCATGTATCAGGGGAGCCCATCGGCCCGTATCGGACAATCCCATGGCGACTCGCCACGCGTCTCCTTGCCAGGAGGCGCCCGGCCCAGGCTCGCGAGCGAGGATCGACAAGGCGTCGGTCGGATGAGATACGTAGCGGGCCGCAGCGACGAGGCCAGGGAGGCCGACGACAACCGGAACGCTAATCATCCCCCCGAGACGACGCCGCGAACTGCTCGCCGCCGCGCCGAGCACCACAATGACCACAATCACCGGAATCAGCAACACCGGCTGGGCCACCGTCGCCACCGTGAGAGCGAGCGCGGTTGCGAGCCCCGCCGACGCAGACGCGGGAGCAGAATCGAGCACCTCGCGATCCCTCACCAGTTCACCGCGGCGCCAACCCGTCGCTCGCGCAAATGCGTCCGCTGCGATGGCGAGCGCAATGTGCGCGATCACGGGTCCGACCCTGCCGTCGAAGATGGCCGCCAGGAACGGCGGCCACAGCGCAAAGACCAGGGCTGCGGACCCGCGCATCCACGATCCGCGCGTGGCGTGCCCCGCGGCCCTCCACGCCGCGAGCGCCGCGATGAGCGGCGCGGCGATCAGGAACACGCCGAGCGAAACCCTGAGGCCCCCAGGAAGCGCCGCAAGCGGCGCCATGAGCCCGGCGAACGCCCCGTCAATTCCGGGAGAGCCAAACCCTGTATCGGACCATCCAGTCCAAGCGCGCGACCACACCGCTCCTGAGCTGAGCGCCGTGCTTCCGATTCCTGGCCCGGTGATCATCTGCCCCCCGGCAAGCGCGCGGATCCAGCCGATGCCAAGAGCCACCGCCGCCCCCGTGGCCACGATGGCCACGAAGAGAAGGCTCAGTCGGTGTGTGGCACGGGAGCTGTCGAGTTCGGCCCGCAACAAGTCGCTCGGGACGTTCGCTGCCCGTGATCGCTCGAATACACCGAGTTCGCGCTGACGCACCGCGTCCATGACCAGCTTGGGGCTCGCAAAGAGTCTGGGCTCGATCGCTCCCCTCGCCCCCGCGCGCCGATGGGCCGCCACGGTACGCGCGATCGCGGGAAGCCTGCGAACCAGGAGTGCGGGAACCGCCAGTTCCGCGAGAGCGACGCGAGGCACGTTCTGTGCGATCCGGACAGGGACCCTGACGACCGCGGAAAGGGGAACCAAGATCACGAGCACGGGCACGAGCCACCAGGGAGCCCAGGCGAACGCATGGTGCCAATCGCTGACTCGCCTGCGGGCGTGGGTCGATGCGCGCCCCCTTCCTGCTGATCGCGCGCCGTACAACGAGGCTTGAGCGTGTCGGACGAGGGCCGACGGGTCGACAACCACATCGAGGCCGCTCGCCCACGCCCGCCTGCAGAACTCGAGGCTGTCACCGAATCCGTCGTAGCCGCTATCGATGCCTCCGAGCCGCTCGAACGCCTCGCGCCTGATGAGCGCTGCGGCGAGGGATACGGCCATGACATCTTCGCGCCAATCGTGTTGGCCTTGATTGATGTCGTCCTCGACCACGAGCGGTATGCGTCGTGCACCGATTCGCGAGACGGTGGTGCCGAGGTTGACCAACCGGGAAGTGTCGCGCCACCGGACGTGAGCCGCGCCAACAATTGCTGCCCGCGGGCGTTTACCCATGGTCGCCACGAGGCGGCCTAGGGCGTCCGGAGCGGGGGCGACATCGTCGTGAAGTAGCCACAAGAGCTCGCCGTCACGCGCGGATTGCGCCTCAAGCACCTCGTCGATTGCCGCAGCGTATGTGCTCGCGGACGAGGTGAAAACGTCCACGTCGAGACCGAAAAGATCGGAGGGACCCGCGCCGTCGACCAGGACCAGATGGAACTGGGATGGCGGGTAGTCGGACGCGGCGATCGCGGCTAGCGCGGTCGGAATGTAGTCCGTGCGACCGTCGGTGACAAGCACGGCCCTCACAAAGGGCGTGCTCATGAAGCTTGTGGGTTCCGCCGCGGCACCCTAGACCGCGCGGCGCTTGAGCTTGCGACGCTCCCGCTCGGACAACCCACCCCAGATGCCGAAGCGCTCGTCATGAGCCAAGGCGTACTCAAGGCACTCGGAGCGCACGTCACAAGAGGTGCACACCTTTTTTGCCTCGCGTGTCGATCCGCCCTTTTCGGGGAAGAATGCCTCAGGATCGGTCTGCGCACACAGCGCACGATCCTGCCAGCCGAGGGGCCCGTCGCCCTCCACCGAGAAAATGTCGACGACCGAGGCAATTTTGACCTTCGTGCCCGCATCGGACGGGAGGGAGCCCGTATACAAATTCCACATATGCCCATCCTCCGATCGATGCCGGGGTGTACCCCGCTCGCACTGAATTACACCGGTGTAATCCGCGTCCGTCAAGTCGAATGTAGCGCACACGGCGTGTTGATGCACGGGAAGGGGCATCTAGGCCCAACCGAATCGACTTCATAATCGTTGTGAGGTTGAGGCACTTACACTATGAGACTGATGCAAGCCGGAGAGTAGAACCATGACCGAACAGACCGACGTCCACGTCAGACACGCCGCCAAGAGACCTGGCCACCCGGTCCTCAAGGGCATCACGTGGCTCGTGGCGGCGACCGCCGGCTTTGGCCTGGTGTTCGTACAGACCTACAAAGCACAGGTCGAATCGCACATCACGACCGAGGACATTGCTCCCCTGCTCGGGCCCAACCGCCCCGCCGCGGCTCTCCCGCCAGCCGATGGATCATCTGGCGCCGCCGTCAATATCCTGCTGATGGGCTCCGATTCCCGTTCGGGCGCCAACGCCGCCATCGGCGGCCAGGACGGCGGCCAGCGCAACGACACGACCCTGCTCATGCACGTCTCCGCGGATCGAACCCGCATTGACGTGGTGTCGATTCCCCGCGACACGATCGTCAAGGTCCCCACGTGCGACCGTTCGGATGGGTCCTCCCAGTTGGGTTGGACAGCCATGTTCAACGTGGCCTTCGCCAACGGCGCGGCGCACGGCTCGAACGCCGATGGCGCGGCATGCGTGATCAAGACGGTCGAGTCGCTCACAGGCATCCACATCGATCACTTTGCCGTCATCGACTTCGTCGGCTTCCGGGACATGGTCGATGCCGTCGGAGGCGTGCCGGTGTGTATCCCCGTCAAGTACGCCGACCCGTTCTCGGGCACGTACCTGAACCCTGGACCGCAGGTTCTCAATGGCAGCCAAGCAATCGCGTATGTGCGCATGCGCCACGGGATTAACACGAGCGGCTCCGACCTCGACCGCATCAAACGCCAGCAGGAATTCCTCAAGAACCTGGCCAGCAAGGTCCTGAGTGCCCAGATGCTCTACCGGCCCCAGGACGTCACCAACTTCATCAAGGCCGTTGCTAACTCCCTGACGGTCGACCCCGACCTGGGCAACCTCAACTACGTGGGTGGGCTCGCGTACTCCCTGCGCAGCCTCAATCCCTCGACCGGGATCACCTTCGCCACGGCTCCGGAAGAGGCATACCCTCCGGACCCCAAAAACAGGGTCCAATTCAGCGGCAAGGCCAAGGCCGTGTGGCAGGCCATCATCGCCGATCAACCGATCGCTCCGCTGCTCGATTCCCAGTCGAACTCCCCCGCCAACACCGCCCCCGCGGCAGGAACCGCGGTGGCTCCCACGACGGGAACCGCCACCGGCGCCGCAACCGTGGATCCGAATAGCCAAGCCGGAATCCTCGCGGCTTGCGGCTCATAGGCAGATTGCATCAGACGGGTCGCCGTGGGGCCGGCTCTCGAGCCGGCTCCGCGGTGGACCCGCACGTGGCCACAGGGGCCTGCCGAGTACAGCTAGAACTCCCGAGCGCTAGAGTTCCCTAAGCGCGGCGCCCTTCGCTTCGGCAGTTGCCCGCAATCGATCCTGGAAGCCTCGCATGGCCTCACGGATAGCGGCGGCCTCTTCGCCCTCGCCCGCACCAAGAATGCGCGCCGCGAGCAGACCCGCGTTACGCGCGCCGGCGATCGATACGGTCGCAACGGGCACGCCCGCAGGCATCTGCACGATGCTGAGCAGCGAGTCCATCCCATCGAGGTAAGCGAGCGGCACCGGCACTCCGATGACCGGCAGCGCGGTCACGGAGGCGAGCATCCCGGGTAGGTGTGCGGCGCCGCCCGCCCCTGCAATGATGACCCGCAATCCACGCTCTTCGGCATCCCTGCCGTAGGCGATCATGCGCTCGGGCATGCGGTGAGCAGACACGACGTCCTTCTCGTACGCGATGCCGAATTCATCGAGCGCCGCGGCGGCTTCCCTCATCACCGGCCAGTCGGAGTCGGATCCCATGACTATGCCCACACGTGCGCTCATGCGGCGCCTCCATCCCTGATCCAGTCGGCGGCCTCGGCGGCTCGCCTCCTCACGTCATCGACACGTTGCCCCATGCACGTGACATGGCCCACCTTGCGGCCCGTCCTCACGCCTTTGCCGTACAGGTGCACCTTGACGCTGGGGTCCGCCACGCCTGGCCAAGCCGTCGCGAGATCCTCACGCGAGCCACCAAGGACGTTGGCCATCACCGTCACGGGGGCGAGAGTCGAGGTGTCGCCGAGCGGCCAATCAAGGACCGCCCTGAGGTGCTGCTCGAATTGGCTCGTCACCGACCCCTCGATGCTCCAGTGCCCGGAGTTATGGGGACGCATGGCGAGCTCGTTGATAAGTAGCCGCCCGCCAACGTCGAACATCTCGACGGCGAGCACACCGGTGACGTCGAGCTCGGTCGCGACCAACCGACCGATGCGTTCGGCTTCGGCCTGCAGCGCAGAAGAAAGCTCCGGAGCGGGGGCGATCACCTCGGCACACACTCCGTCGACCTGAATGGACTCGACGAGCGGCCAGGCCCTCATCTCACCCGATGGTCGGCGCGCCACCTGGATGGCCACCTCCCTGTCGTATGCCACCTTTTCCTCGATCAATAGCGGCGGGCCACCGTCGGCAGCCGCGGCGAGCCAGTCGTCGACTTCGGCAGGATTGCGCACGATGCGCACTCCCTTGCCGTCGTAGCCGCCCATGGACGTCTTGAGGACCCCCACACCGCCGTGAACCGCCAGGAAGGCCTCGACCTCGTCCTCCGTCTCCACCGTGCGCCAAGCGGGCATCGGCAGTCCCAAAGAGTCGAGGCGCTCGCGCATCGCGATCTTGTCACGGGCAAACAACAGGGCCGATGCGCCTGGCCGCGCGGCGACACCCATCTCGGCGGCGAGCGCGAAGACCTCGAGGGGGATGTGTTCGTGTTCCCACGTGATGACATCCGGACGAGGCTCGGCCAGCAGGGACCGGATCGCGTCGGCGTCTCCTGGGAGTCCCACTACCGTCTCGTGCGCGGCGAGGGCGGCCGATGCCTCGGTCGATTCGACCAGGACCCGCAGCGTGACACCCATTGCCGTCGCGGCAGGCGCCATCATTCTGGCCAGCTGTCCGCCGCCAACCACAGCCACTCGCGTCATGCCCCTAACCTACCTGCCAGTACGCTCGTGGCTCATGAGCACAGTGACTCCGGTGCGGCGCGCCACCTCGTGGGTGCGCGATCGCGCCGCCGTACTCACCAAGTTCGGCGTGGTCGGGGCACTCGGCGTCGTGATTAATCTCGGCGTGTTCAACCTCTTGCGCGCGGGGCCCCTTGGCGTCGACGTCGCCGTTTTCGGAAACTACGACAGGGTGGTGACCGCCAAGGTCATCGCGACAGTGGTTTCGGTTGCCTTCGCTTGGGTCGCACATCGGGGCTGGACATTCAAGGACAGGCGCCGCCACCGCCCCACAAAGGAACTTCTACTCTTTGGCGCCGTCAACGCAGTCGCCCTCGTCCTTGAGGCGGGAACGGTGGCGATCACGCACCACGGCCTCGGTTGGACATCCTGGCTGGCAGACAACCTGTCGACTCTCGTGGGAATCGGCCTGGGTACCATCGCCCGCTACGCAGGCTTCACGAGATTCGTGTTTGCGTCCGATCCGGCATCGTCAACAGACGCCGAGGGATCCGAACAGGCGCCATCGGCTCCTTAGCCGCCGCTCCTGCGTCGCCGCGGTGACTCTTGCTTTCCGTGCGAGACCACCGTGTCGAGATCCACCATTTTTGGCACCCCCTGCAGGAACACCGAGAACACTGCGGGCACGCGTTGAGAGAGCTCGAGACGGCCGCCGTCCGCGGTCACGAGGTCGCGGGCGAGCGCGAGGCCGAGCCCAGTGCCCTTTCCCGACGTCACCGCACGCTCAAAAATGCGAGAGGCGATCTCCTCGGGAACGCCCTCCCCCTGATCGCGCACCTCGATGACCATTGCGTGACTTGCCCCCGACGCGCGGGCAACAACGGTCGTCGTGCCTCCTCCATGGATGAGGGAGTTTTCGATGAGCGTCGCGAGCACCTGAGCGAGACCACCCGGAGTGGCGAAAACCGTGGCGTCGGTTTCGCCCCAGCGAAGCTTCCTCCCCGCCTTGGTAAATGCGGCGCTCCACTCGGAGCGCTGTTGTTCAAAAACGTCGCTCAACATCACCAATTCGGTTCCTGAGCCAAGCGTTCGCCGCGTTCGCCCCAACAGTTCGTCCACCACGCCGACGAGCCTCTCGATCTGTTCGAGCGAAGCCTCGACCTCCACGCGCACCTCATCCTGAGTGGTCGTCGCGCCGATCTCCTCAAGGCGCATGCTCAACGCCGTGAGCGGCGTGCGCAATTGGTGGGAAGCATCGGCCGCAAATTGTCGCTCGGCGGACAGCCTGGCCGCCATGCGGTCCGCGCTCCGCGCAAGCTCGTCCGCCACCAAGTCGATCTCCTCGACGCCGCTCGGTTTGAGTTTCGGTCGCGTTTGGCCCGAGCCGATCAGCTCGGCCGAGGCCGCCAAATACACGAGAGGTGCGGCCAACCGGTTTGCCTGCCACGACGCCATGGCGGCGCCAGCCAGGACGGCAACCACACCGACCGCGAGGACCAACCCGACGGCGCGAGCCGCCTCCCAAAACACCTCGGACCGAGAGATAGCCATGATGACAACCACGCCGGAATCGGTCACGAAACTGCCCCGGAACGACGGCTGGGGCTCGGTCCCCGCGGACATCTTTCTTCCGTCGGGAAGAGTCACGGCAATGTACCGAGGCGCGCCGGTCGAGGAACTAAGGAAATTCGCGAGGATGCTTCCGTCGAGCGGCTCGCCCGCCACGTAACGCACCTCGATTGCCCTGGCCGCGGTCGCCGTCCGCGAGTCGAGAGCCCGCAGCGAATCACCCTTCACCAACTGGAATGCGAATATTCCCAGGGGGATGCCGAGCAGCACCATGGCGACCGCCAAGGCGGAAAGCGTCGCGCCAAGGACCCTGCGGCGCACCGCTCAGTCGTTCTCGAAGCGGAAGCCCATGCCCCGCACCGTGGTGATAAAGCGCGGCTGGGCGGCATCGTCACCCAATTTTCGCCGCAGCCAAGAGACGTGCATGTCGAGAGTCTTCGACGGGGCGTGTGGGTCCGCGTCCCACACGTCGCGCATGAGTTGGTCGCGCGACACCACGGAACCGGCGTGCGCAACGAGCACCTGCAACAGGTCGAACTCCTTGCCGCTCAACTGGAGCTCCTTGTCGTCAAGGAATGCCCTGTGACCCGAAACGTCGACCCGGATTCCGCCGGCGACGAGCTCACCCGCGCCTTCGCCGTCTCCGCGTCGGCGCAGCAGGGCGCGCACGCGTGCCAACAACTCGGCCAAGCGGAAGGGCTTGGTGACGTAGTCATCGGCGCCGGCGTCAAGCCCCACGACGAGGTCTACCTCATCGGCCCTGGCGGTCAGCATGAGGATGGGAACGGTCAGGCCCTGATCGCGCACGCGACGGGCCACCTCCACGCCATCGATGTCGGGCAGACCGAGATCAAGAATCAGCAAATCCGCTGTATGTGCGGCACCGACACCACCTTGACCGGTCCCAAACCACTCCACTACATAGCCCTCTCGCCCCAAAGCGCGGGTCAAGGGTTCTGAAATGGTGGGGTCATCTTCGACCAAGACTATTCTCGCCATGAGGCCACATTACCCGTGGGGAGCGACTTTGCCACGCCGAGTTGATCGAGTGGTGTCCCGAAGCGTTGATAGTGTCCCGACGTGAGACTCAAGCGCTTTGCACGCGGCCGCGCCGCGACTGACCTGCTCTCCAGGTTCCCCGAGATGCTTGTTGCCGCGACGGTTGCCGTGGCGCTCGCCGCGGGAACCACTGTCACTTTGGGCATCCATCGGCCGTGGACCACTCTCCCCCTGGCCCTCATCGTCGGTGTCGCGTTGTGGCGTGCGATCCGACCGCACGACGCCCCGAGCGACGCCGATGCCCGCGCTGCCAGGTGGTCTCTCGGCGGCGTGGCGGCCTGGATCGTCGTCGGGTTCTTCTTTGCGTCGGAATACCTCGTCGTCACCAGGGACCCTGGTTTCCTGTCACTGACGGGCGTCTGGCTCACGAACCACCCCACGACGGATATCCCCACCCGCGGGGCGATCGAGGCTGCCGCTCAGCAGACAAACGTCATTGCCGACGCGTGGCAAGCGTGGAATTTGTCCGGAAACGTCGTTCAGCCGCAAGGCGCGAAGATGCTGCCAGCCGTCCTGTCCGTCGGCGGCTGGGTCGACGGCGTGACCGGCGTACTCGCCACCAACATCGTGATTGGCGGCATCGGAATTCTCGCGGTGTATCTCGTGGCGAGGAGACTCCTGGGGCCGTTCGCCGCCCTCGGACCCGCCGCCCTGGTTGCCCTCACCGTCTCACACATCGGCCTAAGCCGCTCGCCCTATTCGGAGCCCCTCACGCTCCTGCTCATCGTGGCGTCGATTGCTTGGGCTTGGCGCGGACTCGAAGAGGGCCGCATCGGAGCCCTCGTGGCGGCCGGCGCGACATCGGGTGCTACTGCCCTGTGCCGCATCGACGGCGGCGTCTACGCGCTTGGCGTCCTTCTCGGTGTGGGCGTGGTGTGCGTGTGGCGCGGCAAGAAGGGAATCGCGCCGCTCTTGGCCGTCGTCATTCCTCAGGCGCTCATGGTGGGCGCGGGTTACTGGTCGCTGTGGCGCTGGAGCACCTCGTATATCGAAAGGCTCGGCAGCGAGGCCCGCACCCTGGCGATTGTCTATTCGGCCGTCGTGGTCCTCGTCGTGATTTTTCAGGTGGCGATTGCGCCGTTCCTTGGCCGGGTGAGGGTCTCGGTGGCGGCGCATCGCGTCGTCCTCGCCAGGATCGCGGCGGCACTCACCGCGCTCACCATGGTGGTCCTCGCGTCGAGGCCCCTGTGGATGATCGACAGGCGGGGCACGGTCAGCACCACGGATCAGTTCACGAACAACGTCGTTGGCCAGTTCCAGCAGCTTGATGGCTACCCCGTCGATCCAACGCGCACCTACGCCGAGCACACCATCACGTGGCTGAGCTACTACCTGACGTGGCCGATACTCGCCCTCGCGACGCTCGGTCTCGCAATCATCGTCTGGCGCACCTTCACGTCGAGGCCGATCGCGGTCGTCTTCCTGGGCGCCTTCGCCGTGCCAAGCCTGGTCTACCTGCTGCGCCCCGAGATCGTTCCAGATCAGCTGTGGGCCATTCGGCGCTTCGAGCCGATCACTCTTCCCGGTCTCGCGATCGCAGCGGGCGTGGGGGCATGGTGGCTTGCGCAGTGGGTAGCACGGCGCTTTTCCTCCCCCTACGAGCGCGAGCACGCGACCCACGTCGCCTCGGTGATTGCCGCGATTATCCTGGTCGCCGCACCCATCTCGACCTACGTCAGCGTCAAACTTGGCGCCGCGAATCCCGTCTCGGCACCCCCCTATATTTACATGAGGGAACAGGGCGGAGCCCGCGCCGAAATCGACAAACTGTGCCGCATCATCGATGGCCGCCCGGTCATCCTGTCGGGATCGTCGGGTTACTTCGGGACCATCCGCGTGATGTGCGACGTTCCCGTTGTTCTCGCCTTGGAGCCGCTGCAGGCAGACGCGCTCGCGCGCATGGCCAAGGTGTGGGGCCAGGACCCTGTCGTCGTGACTCGTAGTCCAGAAACGGTGTGGTCAATCACTCCAGCACCGGTCTTCACGAGCAATTTGCTGAGTGGCGAGTACGCCCTCGAATACATTCCACGACTTGCCGTCGAGTCGACGTCGAAGTGGTACGCGGGCACGGTCGGGTCCGACGGCACGGTTACCCCCATCGCTCCGCTGGAGTAGACGCGCGGAGCGTTCATGGGGTGAGCGCGTGGAGCCCGTCAGCGAGCGCCCCAAGCGTGTCAGCGTGTCGTCCCCACACCTGGTCTTCGTGCGTAACTCACCGCGCCGCGCCCTTCTCTCGATCGTGCGGCCCGCGCCCGACAAGGTTCGAGGAGTGCGCCTGACCATTCACCACTCGCTGACCGGTCAAGGTCACGTCGACTTCGAGGTCGCTCCTGGCACATTGTTGCGCGAGGTCGTTGCCGAATTTGCCGCGCCCCGCGTGTGGTGCGGCGGTGTGGCGCTCGACCCTGAGCATGAAGCGGGCGATTGGCCGCTTCTCGCCGGCGCGATCCTTTCCGCACACCCCCGACGCGCAGGCATCGCCCCTGGCGCGCTCCATCTCGCTGCCATCTCTGGCCCGGACGCGGGTGTCGTCATACCTGTTGACCCCATCGCCGCGATCGGGTCGGCGTCGCCCGGAGCAGTGGTGAGGGATGACGCGATCGATGCCCATCACGCGACGGTCTCTGCCACATCTGGAGGGTCGTTGCGCGTCAAGGACCACGGCTCCGTCAACGGCACGGGCGTCTGGTCCCGGCGCGGCAACGCACTCTCTTGGCGCGGCAGAAGGCGCGTGGCGACAGTTCGAGTCGGTGACGTGATCGCCATCGGGCGCACGCTCCTCGAGGCGAGGCGGGGTGTGGCGCTTGAACGGGCCAACGCACCAGTCCGCGAACGTACGGAGTCGGCGGAACCCCAGGCGCGCCCGGACCCGACCGCATCCGGCCAGACACGTGGAGCAACTTCGGCGGCGCTCTCCGGCGCGATGCATCAGGCAATTCGCGCGCTGGGCGTCTTAGGCCGCGGGCGCCGCCATGACGCACCCCACCTCAGCGCGTTCCCCGATCCGACTCGATCGGGCGGGTGGTCCGGCCCCATCGCCGTCGGCGGTGCGCACTCGGTGGACCTCGCTCGCGCGGTAATTCTCGCTCGCGGTCGGCGTCCTCCATTTCCGATGCCGGTGGACGAACCATGGCTGTCGTGGCTACCTCCCGCACTCGTTGGCGATGGACTCATCCGCATCGTCACTGGCTCGCCCGCCAAGAGCGAGAGCGGATGGACCATCCTCACGGCGGAGACAGACCGCACCACATCGCGCATCGGCGCCGTCACCAGGATTGGACCTGTGTTGCGCGTCGGCGCGAATACCGCCGATGCTCTGGCACGGTCGCGAGCGGGATCGTTGCCCGATCCTCCTCCCCGGACACTCCACTGGGCCGACGCCGCGGCGCTCAGGACAATGCCAGCGGGCGGCAAAGCGAGTCTTGAGATCGTCACCGGTGTGAGGGCCGACGAACCGGCGGTGCCCTGGACCATCTCGCTCAGACCGGGCTTCCCTCACACCGTCGTCGCGGGCGCGGCTGGCTCGGGAAAGACCACGCTCCTGGCGACCATGGCCGGAGCGCTCGCGATCGGCATGCCGCCCCACGAGCTCGAGCTCGTCATCCTCTGTGCCGGTGCGGCCGGGCCCCTGGAGCCCTACCTGGACCTGCCGCATGTGAGGGCCGCGGCCTCGCACGTGCGACCCCAAGCGGCACTCCGCATCCTCGACCTCCTCGACACCGGCGCCGCCTTCACAGTCGTGATCGCCGACGACCTTGACGCCTTGGGGCCCGACGGCAGGGCCGTCACGGCGCGACTCGAGGCGATCGCTGCGCACGGCGGCTCCGGTCACGTGCACGTCGTGATGGCCACGCGACGGCCCACGGCCGTCCTCACCCCCACGGTGAGGGCCACCACCGGCACGGCGATCGCCCTAAGGACCGATTGCGAGTCCGACTCGGTCGAGATCACCGGCACCGCCGCGGCCTGCGGCATATCCCCCGATGCGAGGGGAATGGGCATCGTCAGGAGCGGCGGGCGCCTCGACAAGGTTCAGGTCGCGCTTCCCCTCGCAGACCGCCTGCCGCGAGTGCGCCGGTGCGGCGTGCCCCTTCCGGTAGCGACGACCTTGGCCGCCGCGGCGCGGGGTGCCCCTACTGCTATGCGTCGAGATCGTCCTGCTCCTGCCGACCTAGCGCGGCCTGCCTCTTGAACACCGCGACGGCGACCATCACGGCGGCAGCGATCAGTAGCGCTCCGACGATGGGGAACGCGCCGAGGAGCCACACGCCGACGCTCGCTTGCATCAGTTGCCACGTCATGGCTCCGCCGAGAGCGAAACGACGTCGCTTGGCAAAGCCCCTCGTAAAGAGCCCTAGCCCCGCGGCGAGAATGGCCGCGACAGCGGCAAGGGACAAGCCAAGACCAGAAAATGACCTATCCATGAGGGCATATGCCACATATCCGACCGCAATCACGGCTACGAGGGCGGTCTCGGCAACCAAAATCACGAGGGCCACGGCGTCCACCAAGGCGGTTGCGCTCCTGCTTTTGTGCATGGTCTCCAACCTCAACGCCAAAATTGTTTCCGAGGTTACAGGAACTATCCCTTGTCATCTGTTGTTAACAATGCGAACATGTTCACAGGACCGTGACGATGCGGCGAACTCACCACTGGTGAATCGCCGCTCTTTCTTTGTGTGAGGTGACTTGATGGATTGGCGCGACCGTGCGGCATGCCTCGATGTTGATGACCCCGAACTGTTCTTCCCCGTGGGGAACACCGGGCCTGCACTCGTGCAGATCGAGCGAGCCAAAACTGTATGCAATACCTGCCACGTGAGGGACACCTGTCTCCAATGGGCAATGGAACACAACCAAGACTCCGGCGTGTGGGGCGGGCTCTCGGAAGATGAGCGCCGCTCGCTGAAGCGTCGTGCCGCTCGCGCCCGCCGCGCAGCAAAATAGCCAGCGCAGCCAAGTAACGAGCGCAGCAAAATAGCCAGCGCGGCCGCGTAGCAACTGCGGTCTCGACGACCGGGCGACGCGTAAGCGTCGTCGCTCAGTCGCCTTCGACGACCACTTCGAGACTCACGACCGAGCCTCGTTCGGCCAACGACCATTCGATGCTCCCGTGAAGTTCGTTGGTGACGAGCGTCCGCACGATTTGTGAACCGAGGCCAGACGGTTCGGTCGTGAGCCCGTTGCCGTCGTCCGCGACGGAGGCGCGAAGAATTGCGCCCTCACGCTCCGCGGAGATCGTGATGGTGCCGTGCTCGCGGCCCTCGAATCCGTGTTCCACCGCGTTGGTGATCAGCTCGGTCATGATGAGCGCGAGGGAAGTCGCGTATTGGGCGGGGATCATCCCAAAGTCACCCTCACGGACAAGCTTCACCTGAACACTTGGCGACGCCACATCGGCAGCCATCCGCGCGGAACGCGCCACGAGGTCGTCGAAGTGGACGAGTTCGTCGAGGGTTCCCGAGAGCGTTTCGTGCACCATCGCGATCGTCGACACCCTGCGCATCGCCTCGGCGAGAGCCTCCTTGGCCTCCGGCGCCTCGACCCGGCGGGACTGCAGCCGTAACAGGGCCGCCACCGTCTGCAAGTTGTTCTTCACGCGGTGGTGGATCTCGCGAATGGTGGCGTCCTTGGTGATGAGCTCTCTTTCACGCCTGCGGAGTTCGCTCACGTCGCGGCATAGCAGCACGGCGCCGTTGCGCTGGCCCCTCTCCGTGACCGGAATCGCGCGCAGCGACAGCGCCGCGCCGTTCGCCTCGACGTCCGCGCGCCAAGCGGCACGACCGGCGGTCACCATCGCGAGAGTTTCGTCGACCACGCCCACCTTGGACACCATGGCGCTCACCACTCGTGGCAGCGAGCGGTGCATCAGCGAACCCGTGACCCCCAAGCGGTGGAAACACGACAGCGCGTTGGGGCTCGCATAGGTCACGATCCCTTGTGCGTCGAGGCGCACCACTCCATCGCCGACCCGGGGAGCTCCTCGCTTGGGGCCCGTCACCGAGGTGCGCAACGGGAATTCTCCTCGCGTGACCATTCCGAGGAGATCGTCGGCGGCGCCCTTGTAGTTGATCTCAAGCCGGCTCGACGACCGCAAAGCTGCCATCGACGCCTCGCGCGCAAGCACCGCGATTACCTTGTTGCTCTTCATCACCACGGGAAGCGCCTCTTCGCGCACGGCGTACGTCTCGTCCCACCGCGGTTCCCTCGACACGACGATTTCGCGCTTCGTGAGCGCTTGCTCGAGGTGGCCGATGCGCCCGGCGGCGGCACGGCTTCCGACCACCTCTTCCTGGTGGACCGTGGGGCCCGTGGAGGGCCTACAGTGGGCGATCGCCACGAAGCCCTCGTCAACCTTGCGCCACAGGACGAGGTCGGCGAAGGACAAGTCGGCGATGATTTGCCAGTCGGCGACGAGTTCGGAGAGCCAGGCGGCCTCGTCTTCGGCCATGGGTCCGTATTGATGAGCGATCTCACGCAAGGTTGCCACGAGACCAGCCTAAGAGTCCTACCGTCCATCGCACGCCGCGATAGTCTATGTTCCAGCATAAGGAGGCGCCATGAGAATCACTTACGAGCACCGTTTCACTGCGCCGCTGGACGACGTCGTGGCCATGATGGGCGATGAGGAATTTGCCGCAATCAGGGCGAACGCGTCTGGCGCCCTGGAGTGCGACACCTTCGTTGACCACGCCGAGGACGGCTCCTTCACCATGGTCATGCGTTGCACCATGCCCACGACCGCGATTCCGGCCGAGTTCAGGGCATTTGTGGGGTCAAGCCTCGCGGTGCGATACACGGAGGTATGGTCGGCCCCCGAGAACGGTGGCGATCGGGACGACCGTGAAGGCACGTTCGCCTTCGAAATTCCAGGCACACCCGGCCACGCCCGCGGTGCCGTGGTCTTGCGTGCCGACGGCGACGGGACGGCCTTCGGACTTGCGGGCGATGTTCACGCTCCGGTGGCGATCGTGGGCGCAGTGGTGGAGCGCGCCGTCGCGGCGGCCATCGAGCAGGGGCTTCCCGGACAACTTGCCGCAGCGGACGCCTGGCTCGCGGCCAAGTGACACCGCACGATCCCGCAATAGCGGCCCGAAGGCTTTCCCTAGTCGACCGACACTAGGCGCAGTGTCTGCAACTTCCTGACCGCGAGGAACGTGGCCGCAACCGTGGCGACAATCAACATGACGACGCCCGTGACGATGCCGACCTCGGCGGACACCCCCCATGCAGCCGCGTGGCTTCCCAACGTCCTCTCGCCGACCGACAGTGCCCACTGCCGCACGCTCACGGCACGAATGCCGGGCACGTAACCTCCCAACACCGTCTCCCACAGCAGCGCGTACAACAGGCCGAGAATGACCGCATTGCGTGTGGCCACGGACAACGCCACGAACAGCGCCGTGTAGGCGACGGCCGCGAGCGCCGTCGACAACCCGAACGCGAGTGCGAGGCGGCCCCCGTCGTCCCCCGCGATCTCGACGGCAATGATGGTGGGAAGCACCGCGAACACGAAGGCCGAGCCGACCGCGACCGCCATCTTGGAAAGCACGATCGTGCGTCGAGGAATCGGCTTGGCAAGCATGTAGACAATCGAGCCGTCATCGATCTCCGCGCCGATCACGCCGGTGCTGATGAGCAGGCACATCAAAGGCAAGAGCGTGCCCATCGCGAACTGACCCGCAAGCGTGGCCGACGCGTCGGGGGCGCCTCCCGACGACCAGCGTGTGAGGCCTGCAAGCCCCAGCAGGATGGCAGGCAGGATGAGGAGCAGGATCGCCCGACGACGGCCCAGCAGGCCGCGCATCGTCAGTCGGATCACCGTGAGGTTCATCGGGTTGTCCCCATTCCGCGCGCACTCATCGCGCGACCAAGTAGGCGAACACGCTCTCGAGCGACTCGTCGGCGGGCGTGACCTCGAGCAGGCGCACATCGTTGTCCCTCGCGAGTCGCGGCAGTGCGTGCACAAAGCGTCCAAAGTCCGAGGCCTGGACAGAGAGCGTCGGCTTGGTGAGATCCACCGTGTCGGCAGACCCGTCGGCGATGATGGCCGAGGCCAGCAGCCGGTTGTCGCTCGAGTCGATCGTGTACTGGTGAGGGCGCTCCGTCATGAGCCTGCGAATGCGCCTGAAGTCTCCAGATGCCGCGTGCCTGCCCGCAACGATGACCTCGATGGTTCCCGCAATCTCCTCGACCTCCTCGAGGATGTGGCTCGAGAACAGCACGGTGCGCCCCGATTCGCCCAGGGCCGTTAGCAGGCCCATCAGGTGGATGCGCTGGCGCGGGTCCATCCCGTTGAACGGCTCATCGAGCAGCAGAACGGCGGGGTCGTGAACGAGTGCGGTCGCCATCTTCACGCGCTGCTTCATGCCCTTGGAATAGCCCGCGATGCCGCGATCCTTCGCGTCCATCATGTCGACCTGTTCAAGCGCGGCGCGGGCGGCTCCCTCTGGGTCAGGAAGCTTGTGCAGCCTCGCGTTCGCGACCACAAACTCCCAGCCGGTCACCATGTCGTACATAGACTCGACTTCCGGCACCAAGCCAATGACCTTGTAAACGCCGGGGTTGCGCCACGTTGGCACTCCGTCGAGCGTCACCGTTCCAGACGACGGCGCGAGGAACCCGCCCATCATGGAGATGAGCGTTGACTTGCCCGCGCCGTTTGGTCCCAACAGTCCCGTTACCCCTGGACCGATGGTCATGGTCACGTCGTTGACGGCCACCACGTCGCCGTACCAGCGAGAGACGCCCTGCAGCTCGAGCGTGCTCATACGACACCGACCTTCCGGTAGCGGGCCAAGAGGATGGCAAGCGAGCCCCCTACGGTCGCGACCGCGAGGGTCGTGAATACCAACCCTCCGGTGAAGCCAAGCGAGGAAAGGGCCGTGATCGACGTGTCGGCGCTGAACCACGAGCCCGCGAGCCCGTCAACGACGTTGTACGGGTCGACGGCGCTCAGGTAGGCGCCCAGCGTCGCGTTGCCCATCTGACTGAGGATGACGGAGAGGATCGCTCCCAGCGCGTTGGCGACGACAAGAGTCGTGATGATCGCCGCCACGCCGAGCCCCCTGCGTGGCGTGAAGGCCGCGATCACGAGGCCGATTCCCGTCAACATGAGCGCCAGGATTACCGCCATCGCTAGACCCTCGGCGTAGCCGGCAATCTGTGCGCCGACAGGCAACTTGGCCAGCAGCGCGCCGACAAACAGCAGCGTCTCTGGCGCCGCCAGGATGGCGAACATCGCGAGCGACACGCCCCCGAACTTGGCGAGGACGTAGTCGCCCCGCTTGAGCGGCCGCGAAAGGTACAACGGCATGACGCCGTGGCGTAGGTCCCGGGACACCGCGTACGGGGCCCTGCCTGCGATGAAGAGCGAGATGATCAACTGCAGCGACCCGAAGTACTGGGTATACGAGACCGGAAGCCTGTCCATCCCCGTGAGGACGATGACAAGCACAAAGATCACGGGCGGCGCCAGCAGGATGCCGATCAGTATCCACGGCATGGCCTTGGCCTTGGCGGGGCGCCCAAGACCAAAGGCACCCCTGAACGTCTCGACCAGGAGCGAGCGAACGATCCAGCCGCGACCTAGTCGGGGCCCGTCGTAATGCCTGAAGCCGATGTCATGGATGACTCCTGCGGTCTGTTGCTCAGCCATGGGTCGCCTCCTCGCGGGCCTGGAACATCTCCGCCAAGTGGTGGCGCCTGCGCTGCATCCTGATGAGGCCAACGTCGAGGTCGGCCACGGCCCCCCTGATGTCGTCGAGCACGCGCTCGTCCGCGACCTCGACGGCGAATGTTTGCGCCGTCTCTGCCGCGACGACCTTCGCGCCGGAGGCCGTGAGCCGCGCGATGACCTCGACGGCTCGTTCGGTGACCTCGACGAGCACCACGGAACTCATCGTGGTAGCGGCCGCGGTGGAGGTCGACCTCTGTAGCACGCCGGCCTCGATGACCACGAGGTGGTCGGAGATCCTCTCGAGCTCACCCAACAGGTGCGACGTGACCACGACGGAGATGCCGAAGTCGGTGCTGATGCGCTGGATGAGGCCCAGCATCTCGTCGCGGCCCGCGGGGTCAAGGCCGTTAGTCGGCTCGTCGAGCAGCACCAGCTTGGGGTCATGGACGAGCGCTTGCGCGAGCTTCACTCGCTGCTTCATGCCGGTCGAGTAGCCGCCGATGGGCCGGTACCGCTCCTCGTAAAGCCCCACGTGGCGCAAGGTATCCGCGGTGCGCTCCCTCGACACATCGGTGGGGAGGCCAGACATGCGGCCCATATGGACAAGGAACTCGGTGGCCGAGACGTCGGGAGGGAGGCACTCGCTCTCCGGCATATACCCGACGAGTTCACGAATCTTGAGGCCGTCGGTGAGGCAGTCGAGACCCAAAATGGTCGCGGTGCCCGAGGTGGGGGCAAGGAGGCCCAACAGTATCTTGATGAGCGTCGACTTGCCCGCGCCGTTGGCGCCCACCAGGCCGACGACTCCGCTCGGCATCTCGACCGACAATTGGGAAAGCGCGGTCACGGACCCGAAAGTTCGGGTGAGGCCCTGGGTTGCGATGGCTTGCATCTTCGAAACCTAACAGGACAACCAGAATTTGGGCGTCCGTCCCAGGGACGACGACCACCCCTGTCTCCACTCAGGGCACACCCTGAGCGATGCACGTGCTTCCCTTCGGGGTCCCTCTTGCGTCGCTAGTCGGCGACGACGACGCCCTTCCAGAAGGCGACGCGACCGGTGATCTGCTTGGCGGCTTCCTTTGGCGCGTCGTAGTGCCACGCGGCATCCGCGTTGACGGAGTCGCCGACGACGACGTCAAAGTACGCGGCGTTGCCCTTCCAGGGGCACACCGACGTCATCTCGGATTCGCGGTAGAACTCCGGCTTGATCGACTCTCTCGGGAAATAGTGGTTGCCCTCGACTACGACAGTGTCGGCAGATTCGGCAATGACCGTGCCGTTCCATGTGGCCTTCATGGGGTTCTCCTCGCTATAGGTCCGTCAGTGAATTAACCCCGCGACGCCTGTCGAGATTCCAACCCCCGCTTGCGGACCCCGAGTACGACCGCCCGCACGACCACGGCAACCACGCCCACTCCGACCGCGGCGAGGGTCGGCACGCGATCGAGGGACAGCGCGAGCGCAAGGCAAAGGACGAGACCCACGGCCGACACCGCGCGTGGAATCGCAAAGCCCGTGGCGCGACCGCGCGCCGCGAAGGCTGCCGCATTCGCAATCGCGTAATACGTGAGAACCGAGACGCTCGACATCGCGAGCGCGAAGCCAAGGTCAGCCCACCACGCCAATGCAATCGCGGCCACACCCGCGACGGCCTCCGCAATTTGCGGAACACCCGTGGTGGGGCTCGTCCGCCCGAGGACACGGGGAAGGTCCCCCGCCCGCGCCATCGCCATGGCGGTGCGACCGATCCCCGCCATGAGCGCGATTAGGGCACCTCCCGCGGCGAGTGCGGCCAGCGCCGCCAGTGCGGAGCGCCACACAGCGATGTCCGGGACCGCGAGCGTCAGCGGTGCGTCGGCGCCGATGAGGGCCGCCACGCCTGGCCTTCTCAACAGCACCGCCCCGAGTATTCCGTACACGACGACGACGATCGCCAACGCGATCGCCACGGCGCGTGGAATGGTCCGCGCGGGATCTCGCACCTCCTCGCCGAGGGTTGCGAGCCGCGCATACCCCGCGAATGCGAAGAAGATGAGCGCGGCGGCCGACGCAACGCCCACCACCGTGATGGGCGCCGTTTCCACCTTGTGCACCGACTCAACGTTCGTCGATAGCGAGGCGACGACGACGGCCGCGATTCCCACGAGCACGATGACGGCGATGACCGTCGTCGCCCACGCCGTCCTGCTCACCCCTCTAGCGTTGAGCCCCCATACGAGCGCGACCACCGCCACCCCAACGATCGGCGCGTGAGCGGGCCACACATAGGACCCGATGGCGAGCGCCATCGCGGCGACCGACGCAATCTTGCCCACCACAAATCCAAGCCCTGCCACGAAGCCCCACGCTGGGCCGAGTTCGCGCGCACCGTAGGCGTACGCTCCCCCCGCCACGGGATGAATGGCGGCGAGCTGAGCGGTCGACGCGGCGTTAATCACCGCCACGAGGGCCGCGAGCGCGATCGCGGCAAGCAGCCAACGCCCCGCCACGGCCACCGCGGGCGCCCAGACGACGAAGACACCGGCGCCGAGCATCGACCCGATGCCAATGCCTACGGCCCCCACGAGGCCAAGCCGTCGGGGGGAGGGAGCCTGAGGATTCACGCGAGCGGTGGGCACGCGAGAAGGCTATACGGTCGGGTCCTCCGGAGCCTCAGCCTCGGCGAGCGCATGTGACGCTCCACGGGGGCGGCCCGCGCGCACCCACGCGACGTACAGCCCGCCAGCCACGATCGCCGTGGCGCCAAGAGACCCGATGGCGGCGGGCCTAAACAGGTTGGCGACGAGCGTGAAGGCCACCGCAATTGCCGCCGAGACGTTGAGGATGAGCCAACCGAAGTGCCGCTCGCGATATGCGAAGTACGACATCGCGGTAAGCCCCATGAGAAAGCTGACAAAGACGGCCACCGCGTAGAACAACACGAGCTCCTGATCCTCCGCTCCCCCGGCGATGACCACTGCTGCGGAGAGCACGAAGAATATGGCGACGCCCACGAGGGGAACGTGATGCTTGTTCATGCGGCCGAGGGCGACTGGCAACACTCCATGGAGAGCTTCCCCTGGCGTCGTGCTGCGGGCAAGGGCCTTGAGAAGACCAGGTCCGGCTTGGAACGATGAACTCGCAGCGGAGAGCAGCAGCAAAGCCGTGGCGCCTTGGAAGGCCGCGAAGACGCTTCCGGAACTGCCGGCTCGCGCGATGTTGGCGACCAGCGTCGCGTCTTCGCGAGGCACCCCAATCTGAAGGTGAACCGCCGCGACCGCCAGTCCGATCGTCAGTACGCCCACGATGCCGAGAGTGAGCCACAGCGCCCAGCGTCCGAAGGCACGCCTGCCGGCGTCATCGAGCTGAGGAAGCTGGGCGATCGCCGAGGACGGGGCCTCGACCCCGGTGGCGAGCGCCATGGCTACAGGGAAGGCCAGGATGACGGCGAGGGGCGCGGATTTGGTCAGGGCGGGCTCACTGATCACGGCGGCCGCAGAATCCCCCAAGGCCTGGATGAGGACCGTCGCACCGATGACGAGGAAAACGAGCGTCAGCACCGCGAACACCGCGCGTCCCAAGTGACCGAACTGCATCAGGAGCGCCACGAGAGTGAGCAGGCCGAGCGCGAGCCACAACCGATGAGGCGCCACACCTAGCACGTACGAGTGATCGCGGAAGATCCCGCGGAGACCGAAATGGCGATCGTCAAGACGAAGTCGACCACCAACGCGCCCATCGGCACGAATGACCAGCCCTCACCGAAGGCCTTGCCCGTCGCCGCGGCAGAGCCGCCCCCCTCGGGAAAGCGTGCGACGAGCTGGTGGTAGGAAGTCACGACAAGCGCGACGACGAACACGACCGCCGCCATCGCGGCAACGAGTAGGTCAAGCCTGCCGCCGAGCGCCCTGAGCGCCGCCTCGATCGCGTAGGCGACCGAGGACACGGGATCCGCCATGACCGAGAACGCGAAGGCAATGAGGAGAACAACACGGCTGTTCCACCAGCGTGAGCGGACAGGGACAGGTTCGCTCAAGGCTGTCGTTTTCATGGGGCCTCCGGTCGAGGCGCGTCGGTTGCCCGGCACGCACGATCCACCAGAGTACTCGCGCCCGAATGGTGCCGGTGCAGGCCCACCGGCCCGGATGCCGGCAAGTCGTGCCGACGCGCGCCTAGGCGAAGTCCGGCGGGATCATGGGAAGCGGGGTCTCGCTGGCCAGCGGACCCCTGTCATCGCGCCAATTCGGCACCCTTTTCTCACCACTCTGCCGAATCCAACGCCCGCCACGCCCGCCACGCCCGCCACGCCACGAGGCGAAGCACACTTCCCGTGGAAAACGACAAAGGCCCCGACCGGTCTAGGTCAGGGCCTTCATCTTTCGTAGCGGGGACAGGATTTGAACCTGCGACCTCCGGGTTATGAGCCCGGCGAGCTACCGAACTGCTCCACCCCGCGTCGGGTGCGCGTCGTGCGCGGATATGAACTCTACCGCGTGCCGTGGCGAGCGCCTAATCGGCCTCCGGAATGATTCATCATCATGCGCTAGCAGGATGCGGTCTTTGCCCAACTTGACTAGCGTCGTTGCTATGACGACACCACCAGCAACGCCAGATCCCTTCGCTTCACCGACTTCGGACTCTTCCCCGACGCCCGCGCCGATGGCTCCTCCCGGTTACACGCCCATGGCTCCTCCCGGTTACGTACCAATCACCGTGCAAGCGGCGGCCCCCAACAAGGTCGCGCTGTGGGCCACCATCCTGACCGGCGCGTACGCCGCGACCTCGGTACTTGGCGCGGTGTCGGCTCCCGCCATGGTCGAGGGACTCAAGCAACGACTCGCGGACCCCCAAAGCGCATCGCTATTTGCGGGCCAGAGCCCCGTGTCCGCTCTCAGCATCCCATTGTCGATCGCAAGTTTCGTCCTTCTCGCGCTGTGGATGTCCAGGATTCGTGCGGCGAGGAAGGCACGCGGCGAGACGATCGGAGGTCCCCCTGCGGTCGAGTGGTGGGGTTGGTTTGTTCCGGTCGCCAACATCGTGTTGCCGCTCCTTGGAATGAGGGCGATCACCAAGGCGCGGGCAGGGATGGGCATTCTGCTCGGCTGGTGGATCGCCTACGTGGCGGCCGTCGGCGTGTCCGTGGCGTCTGTGATTCCGGAGTTCACGGCTATTGACTTGTCAACGGGCAAACTCGCTCATCCCGAGGCCCTCGACCCGATTGTGGGCCTCATGTGGGCAAGCTCCATCGCAATGCTCGTGTCGTGGGTCTTCCTCGCGATGATCATCCGCGTCACAACGCGCCACGAGGCCGAGGTGTCCTAACTGCAGCGTGCTAGCCGATGGCTCTCCACCGAACTTGACAATGACTGGGGCCCGCGGGAAACCGCGGGCCCCAGTCATGCCATCAGTAGGTGTTGACGGGCGCTAGGCGCTCGCTGGTGCCACCGCCGGCTTGGACGGCGTGGGCGTGGGCGTTGCCTGCGGCGTCGGGGTCGGGGCCGTCACACCCGTACTCGCCGTACCGTCCAAGGTAGACTCGGCGTCGATGGCCCTGGCGAGCGCACTCTTCAGCGCATCCTGGGCCTCGCCGTATGCCGCGAAGTCTCCGTTGGCGAGGGCAGCCTGGCCGTCCTGTATCGCCTTCTGAGCATCGCTCAACGCCTGCGCAAGCGCCACGCGCGATTCGCTTCCGTTGGGGTTCGTTGGGGTTGGGGTTGGGGTTGGGGTTGGGGTTGGGCTCGTAGTCCCCGGGTTGAGACCGGGCGTTACCCCACCGCCAAATACCTGGTCCAGTGCGCCTGACAGCGTGTCGGCAAAGCCGACCTGGTCGCCAAACGACACGAAGACCTTCTGGAGTAACGGGAACTGAGTTCCCGTGGAGGACTTCACGTATACCGGCTGGACATACAGGAGTCCCCCGCCAACGGGCAACGTCAGCAGGTTGCCATTGATGACATCGGTCTCACCTTGGCGAAGAATGTTGAGCACCTTCTGCGCCTCCGTGTCTGAACGGAATTGGTTCTGTACCTGGCCTGGACCGGACACGGTCGTGTCTCGTGGCAGTTCAAGGAGGCGAAGCTTGCCGTAATCCGGATCCTTGACCCCTGGCGTACTGCCCGTCTCCGAGTTGACCGCCAAGAAACCCGTCAGCACGTTTCTCGAAGACGTGCCTTGGGGAATGAAACTGCTAGTGAGCGAGAAGGACGGCACGCTTTGACCTGGCATTTGCAGGGTCAGGTAGTACGGCGGTTGGTCCACCGCCTCGTTCGTGGGGTCCTTGGGGTTCGCCCAGAAGTCCTGACCCGAGTAGAAGTCGGACGCGTTTGTGACGTGGTAGCGCGTGAGCTGATAGCGCTGAATCGTGAACAGGTCCTCGGGATAGCGCATGTGACTCATCAGGTCGCCGCTCATGTCCGAGTACGGCTTGAGCGTCGAGGGAAACACCTTCTGCCAGGTCTGCAGGATCGGGTCCTGCGGGTCCCATGCGTACAGCGTCACTTTGCCGCTGTACGCGTCCACCGTTGCCTTGACCGAGTTTCTCACGTAGTTGAGGACCGTGGGGTTCAGCGGATCTGGGTTCGAAAAGAGCGTCGTCGACGTGATGGACGCCGAATAGGGGAAGTTCGCCGTCGAGGTATACCCGTCAACTACCCACACGATGCGACCATCGACGACTGCGGGATACGTCGTCGCGTCGAGCTTGAGATAAGGCGCAACCTTCTGGACCCTTTGTATCGGGTCGCGGTAATACAGGATTTGCGAATCGGGGGTCACGCGGTCCGAGAAGAGGATCTGCTGTTCACCGAACTTCAGTGCGAACATCAACCGCTCAAACGTGCTCCCCACGGCGGGCCCGCCGTTGCCGTCGAAGGTGTTGTTGACCTGTCCGCCGGCATTGTCGTCTGGGTAGTCGAGTTCCCACGGCGTGGAGCCCTTGGGCGCCCCCACGATCGAGTAGTCGGGCATGCCCGTGCCAAAGTACACACGAGGCTGGTACGTTCCGAGCTCACCCGTCGAGGGAATTCCCGACTGGTAGAAGACGGGTCGCCCGTCTGTCTCGACACGGTTGCCATACGCCGCGACCACGCCAAAGCCGTGCGTGTACACGGTGTGGTCGTTGACCCACGTGCGGTTCTCGGCACTGAGTCCATCGAGGTTGAGCCCGCGCACGGCGATCACGGTGTCGCTCAGTGTGCCGTTGATGCGGTACCTGTCCACGGTGAGCGTGCTCGGGAAGGAGTAGTACTGCTTGTTCTGCTGGAGTTGCTGGAACGTGGGTGAAACGACGTTGGGGTCTAGCAAGCGAATCTGTGCGGTCGTGTCGGCATCGGCGCGCAAGGCATCGGCGTTCGCTTGCGTGGTCGCCTTGTATTGCGTCGCGGTCACATTGTCGATGCCGTACGCATACCGCGTCGCGTTGATGTCACGCTGGATGTATTTCGCCTCAAAATCCTGCGCGTTGGGCTCCACCTGAAAGTTCTGGACGATCGCAGGATAGACGGCGCCAACAACGATGGCGGACAACGCCATGAGCCCCACGCCCGTTGCCGGAATCCGCCAGTCGCCGCGCCAAATCACCAGGAGGAACATCAGGCCCACGAGGATGGCGATGCCCGCGAGGATCGACCGCGCAGGCAAAATCGCGTGCACGTCGGTATAGCTTGCGCCGGAGAAACGGGTTCCTTGATTGAGCATCAGGGAGAATCGACTCAACACATAGTCGGCGGCGATTCCGACCATCACGATGAAGCCGAGCACCGCCAACTGAGTACGTGCTCCCTTGCTCGCGACGAAGCGCCTGCCGCCGCCGGAAATCCCGCCATACAGCAGGTGCACGAACGCCGCGAGCACGGCACACATGACCGCGATCGCGAGCGCGAAATCGACAATGGCGCTGAGCACCGGAAGTGTGAAAACGTAGAAGGACGCATCGAGATTGAACTGCGGGTCCTTCACCCCGAAGGGCGTGCGGTGAAGAAACGTCAGGAATTCCATCCACTTGCCTGCCATCACGCTGCCCGCGATGAGGCCCACAAACACAGGCAGGAGTCTGGTGACGACGCGCTCGATGGGCCGGATCTGCTCGCGGTATTGATCGAGCGGCGTGGACCGGGGCGCGGAAGGCGCGGGTCGAATGGACCTCGCCCAGCGCAATGAGCCCCACACGGCGAACGCCGATACGAGGGCGAAGATCGCGAAGATCGCCGCGCGCGCGACCCACTGTGTGCGCCACACGGAGAAGTAGCCGACCTGCTTGTACCAGGCGACCTCGGTCCACACGTTCGCAAACACCACGGTCACGACCACCACCACGGCGACCACAAAAACTGCAACCGCTAGCGGCGACCTGCGTCGTGGCACGTCGACGGGTCGCGGACGACGGACGGGGCGTTCCTCGTCAAAACTCACGGGCGATCCTTACTTGTTGGACTTATCGGAGGCTGCGCTGCACGTGGGCAGCCCGTCGGTCTTTCCCTGACCGATAGCCACGATGGCGGCATAGGCATCGGTGAGGTCGTTGACTGCATAAACGCTGAGGCCCGCAGGAATGTGCCCGATGACGTCGGGACAGTTCGCGACGGGCGCTAGGAAGTAGTCCGCTCCGGCTTCGCGAGCGCCTTTGAGCTTGTACTGAATTCCGCCGATCGGGTAGACCTTGCCGTCAACGTAGATCTCTCCCGTGCCGGCGACCTTCGCACCATGAAGTTCGTCTTGAGGGCTGAGCTTGTCCATGATCGCGAGGGCGAACATGAGGCCCGCGCTCGGCCCCCCGACATTGTTGATGTCCACCTTCACCTGTATGGGCAGGTTGAAGGTGGGGTCGATCGATACTCCCATGAGCGCCCGCCCGTCCGTAGCGGCGATGAGATCGAACGTCACGTCGACGCTTTGGCCGCTCCTGACGACGGTCAGGCTGATGCTGTCGCCAGGCTTGTGCGCTTGGAGCACTCGCGTGAGGTCCGAATACGAGACCAGCTTCTTGCCATCCGCCGCGGTGATCACGTCACCAATTTGGAGCACGTTCTTGGCGTTGGACGTATCAAGAATGCTCGCAACCCTCATCGTGGCCGGCACCACGACCCCGCTCGCCTCGAGCGCGGAGACCGTTGCGGACTCTTGAGACGAGATCCAGTCATCGGCGCTCTGCCGCGCCTCCTGCTTTTGCGCCTGGGGGGACTTGTAGACGCGTTCCACGGGAGCGACGGTGCTGTTGGGAGAAACAAAGGCCTCGAGAACCCTGCCGATGGTGAATGCGCGCTTGGCGCCGGTGCTGAGCAAGACCGTGGTGAGCCGCAATTCGCCCGTAGAGGCATACGTCGGGGCCCCATCTATCGCGACGAGCGCTGTTCCGTCCTTGGACGCCAAGGTGTCGTAGGTTGGTCCGGACGTTTCGATCGCGTACGGCGACGGCAACACTGTGAGCACCGCAATCAGGAGCGACGACAACAGGCCTGCGGCGGCCATCACCCCCGCCTTGCGGGTCGCCGACCGCTCGCTCCAAGCGACGAACGCATCATCATCAGGACCAGTCACCCATCCATCATTGCCCATAGCGAACGTCAGCCCCAATCGCGGTCGCCGTTCGTTACCGTGGGTAACGGTGGGTTCGCACTCTGAAGGAGACACGATGGCCGACGCCGAAGAGCCGTGGATGCGGCTGCTGAGGGAACTCTTTGGCGACGACGCCGATGAGGCGATGGAGCAAATGCAACGGATGGGCATGGACCCGTCCGCGTTGGCGCAGGCCTCGGGCATGGGCAACACCCCTGGAATGGTCGACCACGTGCTCGCACAGATTCGCGCACTGATGTCGCAATCGGCTGGTGAAGACGTGAATTGGACGCTCGCCCACGACGTGGCGCGCGGCGTCGCCGCTCAAGGCGGTGACCCGATCGTCTCTGCCGCCCAGGCCCGCGAATACAGGGCGGCCATCACGCAAGCCGAGTTGTGGCTCGATGCCGCGACCGACTTTGACCCGTCGCGCGCCCAGCCCGCCGTGTGGAGCAGGGCCGAATGGGTGGAAGCCACCCTGCCGACTTGGAAGTACCTGGCGGGACCCGTTGCATCGTCGGTGTCTCAAGCCCTCGGCGGCGTCCTCCGCAGCGAGGAGAGCGCTCTTGACGGCGAGGCCACCCGCGGGCTGATCGACACGGTGAGCCCCACCGTGTGCGGGATGCATGTGGGCCAAGCAGCGGGTGCGATGGCGCGCGAAGCCTTTGGCGCGACCGACCTGGGCATCCCTCTCGTCGAGGAACCCCGCGTCGTGGTGGTACCGCGGGCAATCGAGGGTTTCGCCGAGGGGCTCGACGTTGATGTGGCCGATGTGCGGCTGTTCTTGGCCTTGCGCGAGGCCGCTCATGTGAGGCTCTTCCAGTCCGCCTCGTGGTTGCCTGGCCAGCTTCACGCGGC
Source organism: Demequina lutea (assembly GCF_013409005.1). Lineage (NCBI taxonomy): Bacteria > Bacillati > Actinomycetota > Actinomycetes > Micrococcales > Demequinaceae > Demequina > Demequina lutea. The sequence continues at coordinate 884,161 of NZ_JACBZO010000001.1, read as the reverse complement.
AATCGAGCGCTACGCGCGCGGCGTGACCGTCGATATCGAGGCTCTGGACAACGCGGTCAAGGACGCCGGCATGGGCGACCCCGCCGCACTCCAGGCCGCGCTCACCACGGGAATCTTCTCTTCGGCGCACACCGTGGAGCAGAAGACAACTCTCGAGTCGATCGAGACGTGGCTCGCGCTGATCGAGGGTTGGGTGGACGAGGTCACGGCGAGAGCGGCCGCGCCGCATCTGCCAGCGCTCGGCCAACTGCGCGAAATGATGCGCAGGAGGCGCGCAGCCGGAGGGCCCGCCGAGGACACGTTCTCCGCGTTGCTTGGCCTGACGCTCCGCCCGCGTCGTTTGCGCGACGCCTCGGACCTGTGGGGAATGCTCACCACCCGCGTGGGGTCCGAGGCGAGGGACGCCTTCTGGTCGCACCCGGACCTGCTTCCCGACGCCGAGAAGTTGGCCGAGTGGCGTGTTTGGGTGGAGGCAGCATCGAGCCCAGGCGAGGCCGACGACATCGACAACGAGATCGCGCAACTGCTTTCAGGCACCTGGCAAGGCAATTCCGGCGAGGATAACGAATCGGACACCCCGAGCGGCGCCTAACGGGTATTGTCGGGAAGCGCGTCTACGCTTGACGCAACGGACCCTCAGGTGGGGGACCAGCGGCACACGCCGCACGATGGCAAGAAGGAGAAAGCTCATGGCCGAGAAGTACCAGGGCGAGTTCTACTGCGTGAAGTGCAAGGCCAAGCGCACCACGGAGGGCGACGTTGTCGTCTCCGAGAACGGGCGTCGCATGGCAAAGGCCGTGTGCCCCGAGTGTGGCACCAAGCTGAACCGCATCCTCGGCAAGGCATAACGCCTTTCCAGACGTTGAGGCCGGGCACCTTCGGGTGCCCGGCCTTTGCCGTCCCAAGGCCGTCCTTGGCCGTCCCAAGGCGGTTCTTGGCCGCTCGGTGACCGGGGCCTGTGGATAGCGACACATGTGTGCCCCACAGATGCCACCCTGGTGCGATGAGACTGCGAAATGGTTCTCGCGTGCTTGACAGGGGCGACGGCACGGTTCAAGTGGGTTTGCGCTCGCCGGTGGTGTTTTCCGGATTGTCGGCCGAGCAGCGGCGCTTTGTTGAGAGGCTTGAGACCGCGAATTCGGTCACGAACCGTGCGAGCGCCCCCTTTGAGGAGATCGTCTCGCGCCTTGAGGACGCAGGTTTGCTCGCGAACCGGCCCACCGAACGCCGCACTGTGGCCCTCAACGATGCTGGGCCACTGGGCCTGAACGTGGGCATCGCCCTTGCCCGTGCAGGGTGGGCCGTCCACTTCGAAGACGACGCCCCTGCGTCGGCGAGCCCTCCTCACACGTACGCTCCGGGGACTCTCGCGACGACGCGCCAGTCGGCGGCGGCGGACACCGTCGCGAGGCTCGTTCCGGGAGCCGCGGTTCGCGTGAGTGCGGCTCGCGCAGACGCGTGGGTCCTGATATCGCACGGGGCGCCCGCGCTCGATGCCGCCCTAGCCTTCATGTCGACGGATACGCCACACCTGTTTGTGGTGACGGATGAACGCGGGGCCATGGTCGGCCCGTTCGCGGTGCCTGGCGAGGGAGCTTGCGGGCTTTGCGACGGACTTGCGAGGGCCGCCGTGGACCCCGCGTGGCCGCGCCTGGCCCTCCAACTTCGCGCGCCTTCTGTGGCTCCGCCAACTGCGGACGCGGACGTGGCGGCCTCGATCGCTGGGCTTGTGTGCGGTGCTCTCGGCGCGTGGCGCGCCGGCGACGCGCGCGCCTGGCTCGATAGCGTCTGGAGCCTGACGACGGGGGCGCCACCGGCATTTCGCACCGTGACCCCAGACACCGATTGCGGTTGCGGTGCTGCGGCTCCGGTGGGAGACGAGCTCGCCGCGCACAGGGCGCGATTCAAGTGAGCTGCCGCAGCGTGTGATGCACACGTGCAGTCCGTTGCGCGACCTCAGTGGGCGGCGACGACCTCGAGGATTTCCAGGCCGTAGCGGTCCAGTTTGGTGGCACCCACGCCGTGCACCTTCGCGAGTTCGCCCAGCGTTTGCGGCCTGCTCCTCGCGATCGAGATCAGGGAGCTGTCCACCAACACGGTGAACGCAGGCTTCGCATCGGCCTGGGCGTGCTCCCATCGCCACGCCTTGAGCGCCTCGAAGAGCTTCAACTCGTCCACATCGAGGTCGTGGGACGTGGCGCGAGCCGCACGCTGTTGCTGAGCGGGCCGCGCATCGGGCCACCACTTCTCGAGGAACCTCGTGCGCTTGCGCGTCGCCTTGCCGCCCTCCCTGCGCGAGCGTGCGAAGCTGAGGTTCAGGTGTTCGCGGGCACGCGTGACGCCCACATAGAGCAAGCGCCTCTCCTCCTCGATCGCCTCATCCGTCTCGGCCAGCGAGATGGGCAACAGCCCCTCGGACATTCCGACCATGAACACGGCGTCCCACTCGAGGCCCTTGGCCGCGTGGAGCGTGCTGAGGGTCACACCCTCGACGGCGGGGGCGTGTTGGGATGATGCGCGCTCCGCTAACTGCTCGACGAAGGTCCGCATCGTCGCGCCCTCACCCGTGGCAGCGATGGACTCGGCGTCGGTGTCGTCGGCAAGCTCCGCGAGCGCCTGGAGCGATTCCCAGCGGTCCCTCACAGCGCCGCGTGCGGCCGGTGGCTCCTCGGTCCATCCGGCGCTCTCCAGCGCCGAGCGCGCCTGGACGCCAAGCGGCTCGTCCGTTGCGGATACGGCGGCCCCGCGCAACAGGAGCATCGCCTTGCGCACCTCTTCGCGCCCGAAGAATCGCTGACCGCCGCGCACCAGGTAGCCGATGCCCCGCGTCGCGAGCGCCTCCTCGAGGGCCTCTGACTGACTGTTGGTGCGGTACAGCACGGCGATCTCCCGCGCCGAGACACCGGCGGACATGAGTGCATCGATGCGTGAGGCGACACCCGCCGCCTCCGAGCCATCGTCCGCATACGCGTGAAACGCCACGGCCGGACCCGAAGGTCGCTGGGCGACCAGTTCCAGGCCACCACCGGCGTTCGAGCGCTGAGCCATGATGCCGTTGGCGAGCGTCACCACCTGGGGCGTTGACCGGTAGTCGCGCACGAGACGCACGATGGCTGCGTCCTCATACTTCCTGGTAAAACCCAACAAGTATTGCGGCGATGCCCCGGCGAAGGAGTAGATGGTCTGGGCGGGATCGCCAACGACGCACAGCTCGCGCCGTCCACCGAGCCACTGATCGAGCACATATGCCTGCAGCGGGGAGACGTCTTGGTATTCGTCCACCACGAAGTGCTTGTATTGGCGCCTGATCTGGTCGCCCACGTCCTGGTGGCGGCCGATCATGTCCGCCAGAAGTAACAGGATGTCCTCGAAATCGAGCACCACCGCGTCGGTCTTCGCCTCCTCGTAGGCTCGCAAGACATCGACGACTTGTGCGCGCTCGATCCCCGCCGGCGCGGGCCGACCCGTGTCGGTGGTGAACTGCACGTAGTCCTCGGGAGCAACCAGCGTGACCTTGGCCCACTCGATCTCGGAGGCGAGGTCGCGCACGGTGAGACGGTCGACGCTCAGGCCGGCGGCCCTGGCGGCGCGGCCAACGAGCGGCGCCTTCTGCTCCACGAGGGAAGGCATCTGCCCGCCCACCACTTGCGGCCAGAAGTAGCTCAGCTGGCGCAGGGCTGCGGCATGGAACGTGCGGGCCTGCACGCCGTCGGCGCCGAGCTGACGCAAGCGGGTGCGCATCTCCCCCGCCGCCCGCGCGGTAAAGGTCACGGCCAAGACCGAGTGGGGGTTGAACGCCCCCACGCGCACTCCGTACGCCATGCGGTGCGTGATGGCGCGGGTCTTGCCCGTGCCAGCGCCCGCGAGGACGCACACGGGGCCGTGGAGGGCCGTGGCGACCTCGCGTTGTTCGGGGTCAAGGGCTTCGAGAAGTTCGTCTGCAGACATCGGCGCCATTGTGTCAGGCGGGGGTGACGCCGGTGACGATATCCCCAGGTCGACGCTCGTGAGCATCGACCTGGGGAACCCTCGCTTGACCACAAGGCGCCGGTCAGGGAGCCGTCAGAAAAGTGAACCGATAACGGCCGCGCTCTCAGTTTGCAAGCACAGCGTCAATGTCGGCCTCGAGCTCGGCGTCGCGTTCCGCGGCCTCCCTCGCCTCCACGCGGGCCGCGTGTGTCGCTCGTTCGGCACGTCCCGCAGGGATCGTGAAGGCAAGAAGCAACACGGTCGCTGCCAGGAAGAGCGCCGAGGCGAGGAACGCCCTGTCCGCGCCGACCACGAATGCGTGAGCGGCGATCTGTTGGGCGCTCGCCCCCACTTGGGAGGAACGCGAGGCAGCCCCGCTGCCGATCGTCACCAAGATAGCGAGGCCGAGCGAGCCCCCGATCTGCTGGGCGACGTTGACGAGACCGGAGGCGGCGCCTGCCTCGGTGGGCGCGACGTCCGTGAGGCCCGCCGCCGTCAACGGCACGAAGGCAAGTCCGTTGCCCAGCCCAAACAGGACGAGCGGCAAGACGACGCCGAGGTAGTTGCTGTCGGCCGCAAGCCTCGAGAGCAAGAGCAACCCCGTGGTGGAGAGCGTCAACCCGCCCACCATGAGGGTCCGCATCCCGACCCTGCCCATAAGACCGGCCGAGACCCGCGCCATCACAAAGAGCGCGAGCGTGATGGGGAGGAAGGCCAGTCCCGTTTGGATCGGCGTGTAGCCAAGGATCGACTGCAGGAACTGGGTCAGGTAGAAGAACATTCCCATCATCCCTGCGACAAGCAGGACTCGCCCGATGAGCGCCGCGGATCGTGTGCGGTGCCTGAACAGCCCGAGCGGGGTAATGGGCGACTCGGCGCGCAGTTCGACCGCGATGAAGAGGCTGATGAGCATCGCTCCCGCAGCGAAGGCGGACACCGTGCCGATGTTCGTCCAACCGTCCGTTGCCGCCCTGATGAAGCCGTAAACGACCGCCGTCGTGCCGAGTGTCACGGTGAGAGCACCCGCGATGTCGAAGCGCCCGCGGTGGCGGACGGTCTCGGCGAGGGCGAAGCGGCTGACCAGGATGAGCGCGATGCCGATGGGGACGTTGACGAAGAAGACCCAACGCCAGTTGACCCACTGAACCAGTGCGCCGCCCGCGAGGAGGCCGACGGCCGAGCCGCCGATCGACACCGCGGAGAACCAGCCGAGAGCCCTGGCGCGCTCACGACCCTCGGGGAACGTGCCGACCAAGATGGCCAGGACGGACGGGGCGGCGAAGGCCGCACCGATGCCCTGGACTGCTCGAGCGGCGAGGAGTTGGGTCTCGTTCTGGGCAAAGCCCCCAAGGAACGACGCAAAGACGAAGAGCCCGATGCCGGCGATCAGCATCCGACGACGGCCGAGAAGGTCGCCCGCGCGTGCCCCGAGGAGCAGCAGGCCACCGAAGGCCAGCGTGTAAGCGTTGATGACCCACGACAGGCTCGTGGGGCTGAAGCCGAGCGCGGTGTGGATGTGGGGAAGGGCGACGTTGACGATTGTTGCGTCGAGCACGATCATCAGTTGGGTGGTCAGGACCGTCGCGAGCGCCAACCTCGATGGAGCCAAGGCTCTGGCCGGGGTGGAAGTGGACATGAAAGCCTCCGCGAGTACTATGGGGACAGAAGTGGATGGAACCTCCGGTTAGTACTATACGGAGGCTTCCTCCGTTTATGCAACTGCAAGACGCCGCTCGCGTCGGAAAGGCCGGTCGTGACCAAGCCCATGGCGGCGGTACAGGGCGCCTCTCGTCCGCTACGTGCGGACGCGGCCCGCAACCGCGCGGCAATCGTGGCCGCAGCGTCCGAGACCTTCGGCACGTCAGGGACGGACGCCTCTCTCGAGGAGGTCGCCCGCCGCGCCGACGTCGGCATCGGCACCCTCTACCGGCACTTCCCGACCCGCGCATCCCTGATCGAGCAGGTCTACCGCAGCCTCGTCGACGAGCTGTGTGCAACGGCGCCAGCTCTTCTCGCGACGCGCACGCCCGTCGAGGCGCTTGAGGAGTGGGTGCTGAGTTTCACGACCTATGTGGGACGCAAGCGCGGCGTCGTCGCGTCGCTACGCGCCGCCCTGGGCGACGAGCCGACGACGGTGTTCGCCGATAGCCACGACAAGCTGCAAGCCGCGACCAGGCTCCTCCTTGACGCCGCCCAACGCGACGGCGCGATCCGCAGCGATGTCGAGCCGATGGACGTCCTCCGCGCCGTCAGCGGCCTGTGCATGGTCGGCGGCGACCAGGGCGACCCGCAGGAAGCGGCCGAGAGGACTCGAAGGATGCTGGGCCTCGTGCTCGACGGGCTGCGATTCGGAGCACCCGCCTAACGTGGCCTAACCGTTGAAGCCCTCGCCATGTGGCGCATCGGCGAGCGGCCCGCCATACCAGCCCTCGAGTAGCCTGCGCGCGATCGAGCCATGCGGCGCCAAGATGACGGTGCCGTCGGCCACGAGCGCGACGATCTCCTCACGAGACACGAACATGGCCTCGCTGATCTCGTCCTGGTCGAGCACGAAGGCCGCATCGTCGACGCTGGCGGTGAAGCCCACCATGATCGAGGCAGGGAACGGCCACGGCTGCGATCCCACGTAGGCGAGGTCGCGCAACACCAGCTGCGCCTCCTCGAACACCTCCCTGTGAGCGGCCTGCTCGAAGCTCTCCCCCGGTTCGACGTAACCGGCGAGGTGAGAGAAGCGACGTGGCGACCAGTACGACGCGTGGGCAAGCAATAACCTGTCCTCCTGGTCGGTAATCGCCACAATCACGGCCGGATCGGTGCGCGGGTAATGCTCCTTCTTGTCGCGCTCACACCACCGCACCCAGCCGCCCTTGCGGGGCTCAGTGAGATCGCCACACACGGCGCACCGCGGGTGGTTCGCGTGCCAGGTAGTGATCGCCACGGCGGTGGCCGCAAGCTCCCTGTCACGCGCGCCCTCCGCACCACGCAGCGCAAGGGAGCCGATGAGGTCCCTGAGCCCAACCATCCGCTCGCCGTCGATGCCGTCGTCGTTCGTGCCAAAGGCGGGGTCGACGGGAACGAGCGCGGCAATGTCGCGCCCCGCCTCGCGTCCTAAGTAGACGCGTAGCGACGCCGCGGGTTGGTCCGCAGGCGCGACGAACACGAGCTGTCCGTCCAGCGCCAAGACGGAGCCGTCGCGCACCACGATCGCGTCAATGGCGTCAAGGTCAACCGTGTCGCGGCGGTCCGCCGCCCTGTCGACCAGCAGGGGTCCGGTCAGATGTATGGGGCTCACGCGCTCCACGGTACCCGCACGCGCGGGCGCCATTATCGACCGCGCGGACCTGGTACGCGGCGTGGAACACGCGCATCGGGGCCGTTTCGCCGTACGGTTGCTTCGTGCCCCGCTCACCTCTCGCGCTCGCCGCCCTCGCCTCGGTCGCAGTTCCCGGCCTCGACGTGTATGACGTGTTGCGCAGCCCGAACACCGATGCCGACTTTGACGTCGTGGTCGTCAAGGACGCAACGGGCAAGAGGTGGGTCGTCCGCGCGCCCAAGAGAGCCGCCGCCGGCGCTGCGCTCGAGGCAGAGCGCGGACTGTTGCTCGCTCTCGGCAGGGCCCACGAAGCGGGACTCATCGAGTTCGATGTTCCCCGTCCGGCGGGCTCCGCAATTCTGACGGGCGAGGACGGTGGACGCGCCGTCGTCTACACGGAGGTGGCAGGCACGCCGCTCACGCTTGCCGCCGTCGAACCTGGGCCCGGGCTCGCGGCATCGATCGGCAGGACGCTCGCCGAGATCCACGAGTTGCCCGTCTCTTTGGTCGAGGATCAGGGCCTGCCGGTGTATGAGGCCGCGGATTATCGCGACCGACGCATGGCGGAGCTCGACACCGGAGTGGAGACCGGCCTGGTGCCGCCTCGATTGGCGGACAGGTGGGAACGCCAACTCGAGAATGTCGCATGGTGGCGCTTCGAACCCACCGTGACCCACGGCGACCTCGGAGAGCACCAGATCTTGGTGCGCGAGGGGATCGTTGCTGGCGTCGTCGACTGGATGGATGCCCGCGTCGCCGACCCCGCCGACGATCTCGCCTGGCTTGCCGCCGCCGCGCCCGACGAAGTATTTGAGTCCATCATCGAGGCGTACACCATGCGCAGGCGCGAGGTTCGCGACCCTCACTTGGTTGACCGCGCCCGACTCGCCTCCGAGCTCGCGCTGCTGCGGTGGCTCATGTTTGGCGTGCGCACCGAAAACGACAACGTCATCTCGGACGGTCAGGGGATGCTTCGCGACCTCGAGGCCATGCTCTTCGAGAGCTAGGCCCGCAAGGGAGGCAAGCGCCACCTGAGGTCAGGCGCCACCCACGGCTACGAACCCCGGCTGGGCCACACAGGTGCGATCACGGCCCTCGCGCTTGGCGTGATAGAGCGCCGCGTCGGCGGCATCCATCAGGACTGCGACCGAGCGGGCGCCGTCCCCCGTGGTCGCAACACCCGCACTGACGGTCACGTGGAGGGCCCCCTCCCGAGTCGACACCGACGCACGCGCACACGCGTCGCGGAGCCCTTCGGTATGCGCGAACGCCTGCTCGCTCGTGAGCCCGGGAAGCAGAATCAGGAACTCCTCGCCGCCGATCCTGGCGAGCGTTGACGAGGGGACCTCCTCAAGCATCGCGCTCGCAAGTTCCCGTAACACCCTGTCCCCCACTGGGTGGCCATATGTGTCGTTCACGGCCTTGAAGTGATCCACGTCAATGACGGCGATGCTCATCGGCACGCGCTTGGCGACACATCTCGCCAGAGATTGCGGGAGCGTCTGTTCCGCGTAGCGACGGTTATGCAGCCCTGTGACGGCGTCACGCACCACAAGGTCGGCCAACTCGGTGCGCAAGTGCGCGAGCTCGCGGCGCTGCAGCACCGCATCGGTCACGTCTCGCAACACGACTGCGCGACCGCTTGGCGCCCCGTTTGCCTCCGACAACGGCGAGATCGTCACGTCCAGGACAACGTCAGCTCCCGCGACTGTCAGATCGTGCTCGCCGGGATGCATCACCGCGTCCGCGATGCACGGCCACACTTGCCGCAAGGGCTTGTCAATGTACGCGGATGCGGGGCCTTGCGCGCCAACCACCCTCAATGCGGCCGCGTTGGCGTCGAGGATGTGGCCTTGGTTGCCAAGGACGATGACGGCATCGGCGAGCTCCTCGAGTACCTGGGAGCGCGCAATCCGGACTGCTTGGCGCATCTCCAACGGTACGACGGCGCGCCAAATCAACAAGGATGTCAATGCGAATGCGGGCGCCGTGAGGTCGATGCCGGCGGGACTCGAGATGACGACCGTCACGACACTCGCGACGATCGGAATCGCCCAGAACGATGCGATCAACGGCGCATTCCTGCCCGTAAAGATCGAAGAATCGTGACGACCCTTGAACATTTCGATCGTGGCGATCGTGAAGAGCGAATATGTGATCGCCACGTTCGCCCAAAAGAGCGGCCCGTAGGCCACCGAGCCGTCCTCACCCTTGACCGCGACGAGCCCCCACAGCATTGGCAACGAAGCCGCGATGACGGTCAGCGCCGGGTGAGCGGCGAAGCCCACCACATCAGGAGCGGAGAGTTTCCGACCCGGATGCGTCGCCCCGTGAATACCCGCGCGGATGCCCGCGACGACCAAGGCGAGCGCGGGCATGGTCCACGCCTCGATCGCCTGGACCGACGAGGGCCCGATGATCACGCGCAGCAGGTCGACGGTCGCCCACCACGCGGTGCCCGTGAGGTAGATGAGTAGTCCGACGCGCAGTGAAGACAAGCCGGGTGCGCGAACGGTGGCGAAGATCACGACGACCGCGATCAGGGCCGACGTGCCGTACACCCAGAGCAACACCGCCTCATGCACGACGATTCACCCCCTTGATTGGGTCTCGTGTCTCCTCATCGTCCGTCGCGCCCCCCTTTCAAGGGGCGGCAATGTGAGATTGCGCACGCGCGGAGCGCGCCTTGTAGCCCCGTCTAGCCCGAAATCAGCGCCTCAATCTCCTCGCGGCCCAGCAGCCGCTCGGGGCGCACGGTGGCGTCGGCGCCCACGTAGTAGAACGCGGCATCAACCTCGTCGATGCTCAACCCCTCTCGTGCGGCCCACGCCAAGCGATACATCGCAAGTTGGACTTCACGCGCTTGCCGCTCCTCCGGGTCGCTCGGGGGTCTGCCGGATTTCCAGTCGACGACGGTCACGCGGTCGAGGCCCGCTCCTGGAGCAAAGACCGCGTCAATGCGCGAGCGAATCGTCACGCCTCCCACCGGAAGTTCCACATCGGCCTCAACATGGCTCGGCGTGCGCGCGGCCCACTCCGAGGCGAGGAACGTCTCCTTGAGGGCGTCGAGGACCGTCGCCTCGTCGTCTTGGGCATCCTCGTCCTCCCACAACGGAACGTGGCCAAAGCGGGCCTCGATCCACGCGTGAAGCGCCGACCCTGTGTGCGCGGCGGCCGTCGGCTCGACGGGCACGGGCCTGCGCAACTGCCGCGCGAACGACTCGCGATCGCGCCTCATCGCCACGAGGGCCGACGTGGACAGGTGCGCGGGCAAGAGGACGTCGCCCGCGTTTTGGGACCGTGAAGCCCTCTCCGCAAGCATCACGGCAACCTCGCGCGCCAAAGGCAGGTTCTCGTCCCAACCGTCGGAGGGAAGCGTTGCAGTCGCCAGACGCACACGCTCGGCGAACGCCCTCCTCGCCTCCTGAGCCGCGGTGGCGGGCCTGGGCCATGGACGTGGCTCGACCATCGCGGCCGCGGGCGCGCCATCCTCGGGACAGTCCTCCCACACTCCGACATCCAAGTCTCCCGAGTCGACAAGGCCGGTCACGTAGGGCGACGGCGCGAACGGCTTGACGCCGGTGCCGAACCACGACCCGCTGAGCAGCACATGACTGCGCGCCCTCGTGAGCGCCACGTAGAACAGCCTGCGCTCCTCGTCGAGTCGGTACATCCCGGAGGCCTCGCGGAACTCGCCGACGCTCGCGGCGAGCTCCTTGTGATCGCGCGAGTCCCTGAACGCCCAGTGCGGCAACTGGTCCCTGTCGAGGCGAAGTTCGAAGGGAACATTGCCCACGCCGTCGAGCCATCCCGAGTCGGTGTAGTGGGGGGTACGTGCCGACGGCACCCCTACCTTGGGGAATTGCCCGTCGTTGAGCCCAGGAACCGCGACGACATCCCACTCGAGGCCCTTCGCGCCGTGGACCGTCAGCAATTGCACCGCAGCGGGATCGGGCTCGCGGACGGGGGCATCAAGGCCATTCTCTTCTTCACGCGCGGCGTCGAGCCACGACAAGAAGGCCCCAAGAGTCGCATGCCTGGCGCCTGCCGCAAAGGATCGCGTCGCGTCGGCAAAGGCATCGACCGCCCTGCGGGCCCTCCCATCGGGACGGGCCGAGGCCGCCTCAATGTCGAGCCCCCACGCGCGCTCGGCGAACATCACCAGTTCGGGAAGCGTGAGATACGTGTGGCGTCGCACGGAGTCGATGACCGCTGCGAGAGCACCAAGCCTCCGGCTCGCCTCCGGGGTGAGAGACCGTCCGGCGGGAGACGCCCAGCCGCGGGCAGGCAACGACGCGAGCGCATCGACGACGCTCGGGTTGCCTTCGCGCTCCTCGCGCGAGCCCGCGAGTTGCTCGGCGCGGTCGTAGAGCGCCGCGAGGTCACGCGGGCCCAGGCACACCCTCTCGCCCGTGAGGAGCCGCATGGCCGCGTCGCCGCGCGAAGGGTCGTGTGCCACCTGGAGCAACGCGAGGAGATCGGCAACCTCGGGAACGTCGAGCAACCCGCCAAGGCCGACCACCTCGTAGTCGACGCCCGCGGCCGCAAGAGCGTCGACGAGCGCACCGTATTGTGCCCTCCTGCGACACAGAATCGCGGCGGTCACGGGCGCCGATGGCCTGTGCCTCAGTTCACGCCGCCTCGCCTTGATGAAGTCAACGACCGCGAGGGCCTCGTCTTCGAGGGTGACGTGGCGCGAGGCGACGACACCGGGCGCGGCCCTCGATGGCTCGGGCCTGCCCAACTCCTCACCACGGGAACGCAGCGGGACGCCGACAATCGACCCCACGGCCAGCGGGACTACGGCCGCATTCGCGGCGGAGAGCACCGACGCCTCGTTGCGCCAGCTCACCGACAGCGTGTGCCTCGCGACCCCCTCGCCGCCAAAGCGTGCGACAAACTGCCGCAAGGCATCGGCCGAGGCGCCACGGAAGCCATAAATTGCCTGGTTGGGGTCGCCCACGGCCATCACGGGGTGCGAGGCGCCAAACATGTGGGCAAACAGATCGAGCTGCGGCGGCGAGGTGTCCTGGAACTCGTCGAGCAGGACCGCAGCGAAGCGCGCCCTCTCGCTCTGTTGCACGTACCCGATGTGCGAAAGGCGCACCGCGACGTCGACCTGGTCGGAAAAGTCCAGGAACGAACCCGCCCTCTTGCGCGCATCGAACTCCTCGACGAGGTCGGCCATCGACACGAGCGTGCGGAGCTTTCCCACGTAGCGCTCAAGGTCCTGAGTAAAGGTCCCCGGCGCACCGTCCCCCTGCTTCTTGGGAAGGCCGGTCATGAAGGCGAGGGCCTCCGCGGCCCACCGCCTCAGTTCCGACGGAGCGACCCTGTGGTCTCGCGCCTGGGCCGCCAAACGCGCGAGCGCAACGGTCACGGTGCTGACCGCCGCCTCGGTCTCGACGGCACGGTCCCACGACTGCACGACGGAGTCGGCCAATTGCCACAGTGAGGCATTCGTGAGGATCGTCGCGCCCGGATCGACCGCGACCCTCAGCCCGTGTTCGGCGGCGAGTTCGGCGGCGTAGCCGTTGTACGTCGCGACCGTCACGTCCGGCCTGTTTGGGTCCTGGCCGAAGACGGACGTGATGCGCGCCGATGCGCGTTCCGAGATCTCCGCAGCGGCCTTGCGGGTGAAGGTGAGGCACAGAATTTCGTCGGGAGACAGGTCGCGGCCGAAGAGCGTCTTGGCGTTGTCGAGCAGGTAGAGAATCCTCAGCGAGAGCGTCTCCGTCTTGCCGGAACCCGCCCCCGCGACGACGAGCGCCGGACCGAGTCCGGCCCCCACAATGGCAGCCTGTTCGGCGGTGAGTGTCCTGTCGGGGTCGACGATTGCGGCCAGCTGCTCGGGGCCGCGCCCTTGTCCGTCGACGAGGCCCTCGTGGATGCCCTGAGTCTCGGTCATGAGTCCGTCACCTGCGTCCCCTCGGCGTGCGCGGGGCACGAGCGGCGCAACGCGCACGAACCGCATGCGTCGTTGACGAGCGCGGGAAACCGCGCGTCCGTCATGGTCTCGACCACGGCGTCGAGCCGCGCCCTCGCGAGCTCGGGATCGACGCTGTCTTGAGACCGGATCGCCCCCGCCTTGCCTGTCGACAGATACGCGAGTTCGGCCCCCGCGGCCACTCCCACTCCAGGCACCGCCCCCTCGGCAACCGCGAGTTGGTACATCGCGAGCTGGCCGTTTTCGGCGGCCTCTGCCGCCGTCGGCACTGAACGTCCAGTCTTGAGGTCAACCACGTAGGCGCCCTCATCGCGCAACTCGATGCGGTCGGCCTTCCCCGACAGGATCGCCCTTCCCAACTCGAGCTTGAAGGGGTGCTCGACCAGCACCTCGCGGTCCGCACGCGAGTCGAGGTACGCCGCAAGCCGCACCGCCATCTCGCGACCTCTCGCGTAGGCCGCGCGCTCGGGCCAGGTGTCGAGCCCGTAGGCCGCGGTCCACCGTGCATCGAAATCGGCGAGGATCGTTTCGGCACCCCCGTGCGGGTGCTCCTCTGCGATCGCGTGCAGCAGACTCCCCACCTCCTGAGCAGAAGTGGACTCGCGCGTACCGCCCTGGGACTCGAGCGCCCAGCGCAGCGCGCACTTCTCGACCCACTCAACCTTGGATGGCGAGACCCTCACCGCCTCGTCGTCGCGCCAGAACGCCTCGCCCGTCGACGGCACCGCGACGCCGTGCCACGCGTCGGGGTCCGCCCCCGCGACCCCCTCCCTGGCGAGCCACGCGAGCATCGTCGCTCGTGACCCGACCAGGGCCTGCTCCGCGTCGCCGTCGTCGCTTGCGTGAGTGGAACCTGAGGCAGGCAGGTCCGCCCCCGACCGTAGCGCGGCGACCGCCGACCTCAGGTCCGCAACGCCACGCCGTGAAGAGGCGGCGATCCTCGTCACGCCGGCCGCTTGCTCGATGAGCGCCATGAATCTCGATGGCCGCGTCTCGCCGTCATCCACTGCGGTCACGGTGAGTTGCGTACGCGCCCGCGAGGCGGCAACGAGGAGCGCGCGCGTCTCGTCATCCAGCACGGCGGTGCGCGCCGAACGAAGGTCAGCGCTCCCCGTTGCCCTCTCCGCGGCGCCGACGGGTCCATCGGCAACCGCGTCCGCCAGCCGTTGCGCCCCCAACACCGAGTCGCGCAAGGTGAGACGCGGCCAGGCGCCCTCCTCGAGTCCGGCGATGACGACCACGTCCCACTCGCGCCCTTGGGCCGACGCTGCCGTCGCGAAGGACACGGCGTTTGCCGTGGCGGCACGGGCGCCCAAACTATCGGCGGCAAAGTCCTGGCCCTCGAGGTAGTCGAGGAACGCCTCGGCTCGCGCCTCTGGCAGTCGCTCGGTGAATGTTTGAGCGGCCCTCAACAGGCCGATGATCGCGTCGAGGTCGGCATCGTCCCTCGCGGATCCGGAGAGTGCAGATTCCCTCCAAGCATCGGCAACGCCGAGGGCTTCCCAGGCGGCCCACACCACCTCGCCCACCGTCGCGTTCCCGCTCGCCACCTTGGAGCCTGCCGCCACAACGGCCGCGCAAGCGCGCCCTGCGGCGACCGCCTCCGAGCCCGCGAGTGAGGCAAATCCTCCCGGTTGCGCGAGGGCCTCAACCAACAACTCGTTCGATGACCGCAAACCCCCGCTCGACCGCTCCTCGCGCACGAGTTCTCTGCGCAGCCTCCGCACGCTCACGGGGTCGAGTCCGATCAGGCGCGAAGTGAGAACCTCGACCGCGTCGTCCTCGGTCCACGGCGTGCCGAGTGCCACGCGCAGGATCGTCAACAGTGGCGATACCGCTGGCTCCTTGTGGAGCGCGACTCCCTCGCCCAGGGACTCGCATGGGATGTCCGCCGCCAAAAGGTCCGACCGCAAGGATCTCAGAACCATGGTCGACCTCGCGATCACCGCCATGCGTCCCCACGGAGTCGCGGGGCCCTCGAGCCCATGCCGCGCCCTGCGCAATTCCGCCGCAATCGCGCGGGATTGGCCATAGCCGTGCGGGGCCGTGATCACCGTCACCGGGGACGGCCCAGCATCGTCTTCGCGCGAACGTGCGCTCGCGACGGCAACGCGCGCCGTCGCCCTCGCGCTGCCGATGCCCTTCACACCGACGCGACCGGCGATGTTCCCCGTCACCGCCGCCAGGACGCCCGATTGCCTGTGATCACTCTCAAGTTCAATTCGCACGGCACCGAGGCCCCTTGCGTCGGTGGCCGCGTGCAAAGCACCAGGAACGGCGCCCCGGTAACCCTGCACGGACTCGTCAGCGTTGCCGATGAGCACCAACCGGGAGCCACGCGCCGCCATTTGCCTCAGGAGCGCCGTAGTCGCCACCGTCGCGTCCTGGTAGTCGTCGACGATGACAAGATCCCATGACGGAGGCTCGCCGCCCACCTCGTGCTCCCAGGACGCCAAGGCGTCCGCAGCCCTGGCGACGATGGTCGCGGGGTCATACCTCGCACCCTGGTCTGCGGGCGTCGAGCGCAGCGCCATGACGCCTTCGTACTCGGCATAGACCTGTGCCGCAGCGACCCACTCCTCGCGACCGGACGCGACCCCCAGAGCATGCAGGGCTTGCGGGTCCAGGTCTGCCTCGGCTGCCCTCATCAGGAGATTTCGGAGCTCTTCCCTAAAGGCTGGCAACACCGTCGCCTCGTCGGGGAGGTCCGCGCCCCACTCGAGGCGCGCCGCCCTGCCGCCGATGCGCCCCTCGAGCAGTTCGCGCAAGACGACATCCTGCTCCGCGCCAGACACCAGGCTGGGCCGCGGTTCGCCAAGAAGCGTCGCTTGGGCATTCAATATCGCGAAGGCCGTCGCTGCGGGGGTACGCGCCATGGGCACCGAGGTGGGAACGCCGATCGCGACCGACACCCTGTCCCTGAGCGCGGCCGCCGCGAAGCGGGTCGGCGCGAGCACGAGGACTCTCTCCGGGGCCACGCCCCGCCCCACAGCGTCAGCGGCAGCCAAGACCGCGAGAGTCGTCTTTCCGGTTCCGGCGCCACCCGTCACGACGAGGTGCCCCCGCAAGCCCCTGCCAGGCTCCACACCTCGCGTGATCGCCTCGAGCGCCCGCGACTGCGACGCATCCGGGGGATTTTCGCAGGCACGCGTGGCCGGAGTCACGAGGCGCAAGGAACTCATGTCCCTATCCCACCACGCCCGGGCGACAGCCGACGCGATCGAGGTCTAGGGAGCCAATGCGGCGGGCGAAGGCGATGGGCTGGCATTCGGGTCGACGTAGTGCGCGGGGGCGTCGGGGTTTGGCCAAGGGTTGACCTTGCAGCCGTCGGGCAGCGTCACCTCCTGGACCACCATGACGTCGGCGCGACCACCCGAGCACTCGACGTCGTCGTGGCCCAACAGATGGCCCATGTGGTGGTTCAGGATGTAAGCGCGCGCCCCCGCATAGTCAGTGCCGTACGTGGGGAATCCTGCCGTCCAGTTGTAGCTGGAGATGACGATTACGCCGTCCTGTGCGCAAGACCAGGGCGAGTCCACGACGGCAGGCGATGGACTCGAGGTCGGCGTGGGCGTGGGCATGGGCGTCGGGGACGCCTCGACGAAGGAGCCTGCCGGTTTCGTCAGGTGCGGATCAGGGCACAGAACCTTTGCGGTGTAGGGGCTCGCCAGCACAATCCGGTAGTCGGCGACGCCGTCGGTCGCCACGAATTGCACCGAATGACCGGTGCCCCAGCCCCTGTTGGCGTTGAGCGTGGCTATCACGTAGGCCTTGAATGCGGCGGCGTTGATCGTGACCCCGTCTTCGACAGCGATCGATACCCAACGCACGTCTCCCGCGCCCGCTGCGGGGCTTCCGATCCCGGGAACCACCGAGATCGTGCCCGCCGCCTTGCTGGTGACCGAGGTGGTCGTCACGCCGGCGTCGCGATCTTCCCCAGTCAATTGGCGCGTAATGGGCTCCAGATAGGGCAAGACCGGAGCCACGGTGGCGGTGATTGACGGGACCGGACTGGCGGTGGGGCTCGGCGAAGGATCGGCCCTTATCAACGCGGGCACAAAGCCCGTCGCCCACCCGGCGGCAACGCCGAGTGCGAAAGCTCCAGCGACCACCAAAACGGTCACCCCAAGACCGGGTAGGGCAATTCCCCTACCCGCGAACACACGACGACCGCGCCAAAACACCCCCCTACGATAGTTCGTACCCGCACCATTACTGTCCACGGAAGGCACCATGGAGATCCGCATCGGCGTTCAGAACGTCACAAGGGAGATCGTTGTGGAGACCGACAAGTCCTCCGACGACATCTCCGCGCTCGTCACGAAGGCCCTATCAGGCGGCGTTTTGGATCTGATGGACGTGCAGGGCCGACGCGTGGTCGTACCCTCTTCGGCACTCGCCTACGTGCAGATCGGCGAAGAGGTCAAGCGCCGGGTCGGCTTCGGCGACTAGTCGATCTTCGACTACTTGTCCTGCGGCTAATAGTCCTGCAGCGCGATGAGGTCTGCGACCTCTCTCGATACCTCGCGAGCCGTGAAGTGTGAGACGTCGATCGTTCCACCCACCTCGTCAAGGCCGAGCGGCTCCAGCGTCGCATATTGGGAGTCCAGCAGATCAGTCCCCGCAAAGTGACCCTCCGTTTCGGAGCGCTTCTCGACCCGCACGGCGAGGGTCGACTTCTTTGCGGCGAGGTGAACGAACAAGACGGCCCCGGCATCGACCCTGAGGCGGTCCCGATACGACCGCTTGAGCGCGGAACAAGCCACCACCGCATCCTGGTGGCTCGCGAGCCACGAACCGACGGCGTCGAGCCACGGCCACCTGTCCGCATCGGTCAGGGGAATCCCTGCGGCCATCTTCGCCACGTTGGATTCGGAGTGGAAGTCGTCGGCCTCAGCAAACGGAATCCCGAGGGACGCGGCGACGGCGGTTCCGGCGCTCGACTTTCCGCAACCTGTCACACCCATCACGACCACGCGCATGGCGACAGCGTAGGGCCCGGACATGTCCGGCGCACGCGCAATGGGGTTCCGAACGGCCCTACCGCTACACTTGGACCTGACCCTAGAGGTTGCCCGGTCGCATGTGATGCGCGGCGTGACGCCGCAGACCAACGATATTGCGCGATCGGCTACCCGCCATCGACGCATCGTCGCACCACATTTTGAGGACCCACAAGCGCATGACTGAACAGACCTTTGCCGATTTCGGCGTGAACCCACTCATCGTGGAGGCCCTGGCTGACCACGGGATCATTTCCCCCTTCCCGATCCAGTCCATGACCCTTCCCGTCGCCCTCGCAGGCCACGACATCATCGGCCAGGCCAAGACGGGAACGGGCAAGACGCTCGGATTCGGGGTGCCGCTCTTGCACCGCGCGATCGGCCCCGGCGAGCACGGCTATGACGAGCTTGGCGAGGCAGCGGGCAAGCCGCAGGCCCTCATCATGGCGCCCACGCGCGAGCTCGCCGTTCAGGTCGCTGGCGACCTTGAGATGGCCGCGAAGAAGCGCTCAGTGCGGATCGCCCAGATCTACGGTGGCCGCGCGTACGAGCCCCAGATCGACTCCCTCAAGAAGGGGGCCGACGTCGTGGTCGGCACGCCCGGCCGCCTCATCGACCTCATGAACCAGGGTCATCTCGACCTCCGCTTCGTCCGCACCCTGGTGCTCGACGAGGCCGACGAGATGCTCGACCTCGGCTTCCTTCCCGACGTCGAAAAGATCGTCGCAGCGACCCCCGAGGGCCGCCACACGATGCTCTTCTCTGCCACGATGCCCGGCCCGATCGTCGCGATGGCTCGCCGCTACATGACGCAGCCCACGCACATTCGCGCCTCCGAGCCCGACGACTTTGGCGCGACCGTGAAGGCGACCAAGCAGTTCGTCTACCGCGCCCACGCGATGGACAAGATGGAGGTGCTCGCGCGCATCCTCCAGGCGAACGGCCGCGGCCTCACGATCGTCTTTGCGCGCACAAAGCGCACGTGCGCCAAGGTTTCCGATGACCTTCGCGAGCGCGGCTTCGCGTCCGGCGCAATCCACGGTGACCTGGGTCAGGGTGCTCGAGAGCAGGCGCTGCGCGCCTTCCGCTCCGGCAAGATCGACATCCTCGTGGCCACCGACGTGGCCGCGCGGGGCATCGACGTGGAAGACGTGACTCACGTCATCAATTACCAGTGCACCGAGGATGACAAGACCTATGTGCACCGCATCGGCCGCACGGGTCGCGCAGGCAAGACGGGCGTCGCAGTGACGTTCGTCGACTGGGACGACATGCCGCGCTGGAGCATGATCAACAAGCAGCTGGAGCTCAACTACCCCGAGCCCGCGGAGACGTACTCCAACTCCCCTCAGCTCTACGCAGACATGGACATTCCCGAGGGAACCAAGGGCACGCTCCCACGCGCCGCACGGGTACGCGAGGGCCTCGGCGCCGAGAAGCTTGAGGACCTTGGCGAGACAGGCAAGCGCCACGCGGGCAGCGACTCCGGTCGCGGCGGCAGGGATAGCGGCGGACGCGGCGGTCGTGACGGTGACCGCGGTGGTCGCGGAGACGGTCGTGGCAGCCGCGATGGTGGTCGCGGTGGTGCACCGCGCGGAGACGGCGCGGGTCGCGGAGACGGACGCGGACGCAGCGCAGGCGGCCACGATGGCGCTGCTCCCGCTGGGGCTCAGGACCAGGCGCGCGCTCCGCGCGAGGGCGGCGCAACAGCGTCGGCCAATGGAACTCCTCGGCCCAAGCGCAACCGCAATCGCCGCCGCACGGGCGGTGGAAACGCTGCCGGCGGAGCCGCAGGCGGCGGTCAACCGGGCGCTCAGGCTCCCGCAGGCGACTAGCCCGACGGCCCGGGGTCTGGCGGCTGGGAGCCTAGGCTCCCGGCGCCGCCGTGGCCGCAAGCCTGGCCGATAGGCCCTGCCTCACGGCGGGCCACTCGCCGTCGATGATCGAGAAGACGACGGTGTCGCGCAGCGTTCCGTCTCTCCACACCTGATGGTTGCGGAGCACGCCGTCTTGCTTCGCACCCAGTCTGGCGATCGCGGCCCGCGACTGTGCGTTGTGCCAGTGCGTGCGGAACTCGACGGCGATGCAGCCGAGGTCATCAAAGGCGCGCGTCAGCAACAGCAGCTTGGCGGCCGGGTTCAACCCTGTTCGTTGTGCGTCTCGACCGAGCCAGGTCGAACCGATCTCGACGCGCCTGTTCGGGGCGTCGATGTTCATGTAGGTCGTCATGCCGACCGCACGGCCGCTGGCCCGCGAAACGACGGCCCACGGCGCCATCCGGCCCTCGGCCTGGAGCCCAAGCCGCCTGTCGATCTCGGCGGCCATGCCTTCGGGCGTGGGGATGGACGCGTACCAGGTCTTCCACAGGTCGCCGATGCTCACAGCTACGGCAAGGTGGTCGGAGTGGGACCTGGATAGCGGTTCGAGACGCACCCAGGCGTTCTCAAGGACGGGTGTCTGAGCGAAAGTCACAACGCGACCCTACCGATACCTCAGCGGCCGCGGGCGTCTTGGAGTTGGTGCAGCGCCGCGTCGGAGGTGACATTCTCGCCCAAGCGGTTGACCTTCCCTGTGCCGTGATAGTCGCTCGCGCCCGTATGCACCAGTCCGAGTCGCTGCGCGATGCGCGCAAGCCTGTCTCTCTGCGGCTCGTTGTGGTCGCGGTGCTCGACTTCGAGGCCAACCAATCCGGCATCGGCCATCAGCTCGATGACCGATGTGGGAACGACCTTGCCCCTGCCGTCGGCGCCGGGATGAGCAAAGACGGTGACGGCACCAGTGGCCCTGAACGTGCGGATCGCATCGAACACCTCGGGCGCGTAGTGAGGCACGTAGTAGGCGGAGTTGCCCGCAAGCACCTTGGCAAAGGCGTCGTCCCTCGTGGCGAAGACGCCTCGCGTGACCAGGGCGTCGGCGATGTGGGGACGGCCCACCGTCTCGGCGCCTCCCGACTGCGCGAGGACGTCGTCCCAGACGAGCGGATAGTCGGCGCCGACGCGGCGCACGATCTCCTTGGCCCGGTCAAGCCGCGCGTCCCGCGTGAGACCAAGCATCGCGATGACCTCTTCGTCACTCGGGTCGGGCCAGTACGCGAGAAGGTGGACCGATATCCCGTCGTGCCTGCACGAGACCTCGATGCCGGGAACGAAGTTCATGCCAAGCGCGGCCGCCATTTCGGCCGCGTCCTCGAGGCCAGCCATCGAGTCGTGGTCGGTCAGCGCGACGACATCTATTCCAGCGGCGTGCGCCGAGCGCATGACATCGGCCGGGGACTCGGTGCCGTCGGAAACGGTCGAATGAGTATGGAGGTCGATGCGCACAGGGCCAGCCTACGGCGGCTGATGCGGGCCGCTTTCCCACGGCCCCGTTCGGAGGACTCGCCGTCTGCGGACGGGGTCGCCGTCCGCGCTGGTCTTGGGTCTAGCGTGGGCGCGCGCGGTCCCGTCTGCGCCGTGCCACGATAGCCAGGTGGAAGAACAAGACAAAGCAACCCAGGAACTGAACAAGGCGCGCGCCACGCGCCCGACCGCCGAGGAATTCAAGAAGTTCCTCGCCACGGGTTGGGGCGAGCCGGAAGACGTCAAGACGACGGCGGTCGCCGGGGCGCCCTTCGCCGCCCAAAGACGCGCTCGGCTGAGCGCGATGTTCCCTGGCGTGCGCATCGTCGTCCCTGCCGGCGAGCTCAAGGTGCGCTCGAACGACACCGACTATCGCTTCCGCCCCCACAGCGACTTTGCGTACCTCACGGGCCTGGGCGTCGACTTCGAGCCTGGCGCCGTGCTGGTGATGACCCCCGTCGACGGCGCCGAGGCCGGTCACCACGCCGCCGGTCATGACGCAGTCCTCTACCTGATCCCTCCCGCGGGCACCGACAGCGAGGGCTTCTATTCCGACCCGCGCTCGGGCGAGTTCTGGATTGGCCGCCGTCCCGGCCTCGCCGAGTTCGAGGCGATGACGGGCATCGAAACCGCGCCGCTCAAAGAACTCCCCGGCGGAATTCGCTTGTCGAACCACCCCACTAAGGCCGTGCACAGGGCGCTCGCCGAGATGCGCTTCGTCAAGGACGAATACGAGATCCAGCAGATGCGCGACGCCGTCGACGCGACGATCGAGGGCTTCGCGCGCGCCGTCAAGGAACTCCCCCGCGCGATCGACCACAAGCGCGGCGAGCGCGTCGTCGAGGCCGCTTTCGACGGCCACGCCCGCGAAGAGGGAAACGCGGTGGGCTACGAGACCATTGCCGCATCGGGAGACCACGCGACCACGCTGCACTGGATCCGCAACGACGGTCAGGTGCGCTCAGGCGAGCTGTTGTTGCTCGATGCAGGCGTGGAGGTCGAGAGCCTCTACACGGCCGACATCACGCGCACCCTGCCGGTCGACGGCACCTTCTCCCCCGTCCAGCGCCGCGTCTACGAGGTGGTGCTCGAGGCCGCCAACGCGGGATTCGCGGTGGCACGCCCAGGCGCCAAGTTCCTGGACGTCCACATGGCGGCCATGGAGGTCATCGAGAGGCGCCTCACCGAATGGGACATCGTTCCCGATGCCGAGGACCCGGAGGCCAAGCTGTATCGCCGCTGGATGGTCCACTCCACGTCACACCACCTGGGGATGGACGTGCATGACTGCGCCTCCGCCAATCGCGACCTGTACATGGAGGGCACCCTCGAGCCAGGCATGGTGTTCACGATCGAGCCCGGCCTGTACTTCAAGGCGGGCGACCTGACGGTGCCAGCGGAGCTGCGAGGCATCGGTATCCGCATCGAGGACGACGTCCTGGTCACCGAGGACGGCTACGAGAACCTCTCCGTGGCACTCCCCCGCGATCCCGACGCGGTCGAGGCCTGGATGGCGCGACTGCGGGGCTAGCGGTAGCGTCGTCGGATGACGATGCGCAACTGGTCCGAGCGGCGGCGACGCGTGTGGCGTTGGGGTTGGGTTGCGCTGATCGCGGCCGTATGGTTCATGCCGCTGGGACAATCCGGATCGTGCTCCGCAGTGCCCGGAGGCGCGGGCCAATGCACCACGAGTTACACGCCTCTCATGGGCTACGTACTCGGGTATTCGATCCCCGCGCCGTAGACCCCACCCCGCCGACGCTGCGAACCAATCTCGGAGTCGACGCGCCGAGGAATAGGCTCAGGATGCGGGAGCGTGCGGGGTGTCGCGGGCCAAAGTGGTTCGGAGCGACGGAGGCGCGCCGTAGGCGCCTTCGACACGTGCCATGCGCCTGCCCGCGACGCATCGGAGGCCGGCCCCAGCGAGCCAAACTGAACTAGATCTTCACGACCATCTTGCCGACGTTCTCGCCGCGCAGCAGGCCGAGGAACGCGTCGACGGCGTGGTCGATCCCCTCGACAACGGTCTCGTCGTGTGCAATCTTGCCCGCGCCGAACCACTCAGTCATGTGCTGCTGGAACTCGCCCGCGAGATGCAGGTAGCCGCCCAGGGTGAAGCCCTTGAGGGTCAGCGAGCGGGTGATGATGTTGCCCATGTTGCGCGGCCCCGGCACGGGCTCGGTCGCGTTGTAGGCCGAGATGGCTCCGCAGACCGCAACACGGCCGCCGTGATTGAGTGCCCCGATGGCGGCCTCGAGGTGCTCGCCGCCCACGTTGTCGAAGTACACGTCGATGCCCTCGGGGGTAGCGGCGGCCAGCTGGCCGCGAATGTCGCCGTCCTTGTAGTTGAAGGCGACGTCGTAACCGTACCTTTCGGTCAGCAGCGCGACCTTCTCGGCCGAACCCGCCGAGCCGATGACGCGCTTGGCGCCGAGCAGCCTGGCAATCTGGCCCGCAGCCGTGCCCACCGCGCCCGCGGCACCCGAGATGAAGACGGTGTCGCCCTCGCGCATCTGGGCGATCGCGGTGAGGCCGACGTAGGCGGTCAGCCCGGTCATGCCGAGCATTCCCAGGTAGACGGAAGTCGAGACGCCGGGGATCTCGGGAACCACGCGGAACTGGGCGGCGTCGGCCTGGACGATGTCGCGCCAGCCCAGCTGGTGCTGCACGAGCGCGCCCACGGGCACCTCGTCGACGTTCGACTCGACGACGCGGCCGATGGCACCCCCTGTCATCGTCTCGTCGAGCGCGAAGGGGGGCGTGTAGCTCTTGACGTCGTTCATGCGTCCGCGCATGTAGGGGTCGACCGACATGAACTCGGTGGCGACGCGGACCTCGCCAGGGGCGAGGTCGCCGTAGGTGACCTGGACCGTGCGGAAGTTCTCGGCCGTCGGCCAGCCGGAGGGGCGCGAGGCGAGCTGGATCTGAGTGGATACTGCGGTGGTCATGAAATGCCTGGGCTTTCTATTGGGGTTGGGGAAACTTGAGAGCAGGGCTCAGAAGACGGAGACTCAGAGTGCAGCGATCGCGAGAGCGATCAGCGCCAGCAGCGGCAGGGCGCCTTGCTTGACGGCGGCCGACGCCTTAGTGCGGTCCGAGGCGATGAGGACGATCGCGGCGGCGAGCATCGAGCCCACACCTGCGATCACGAGCGCGGCGCCCACGGCAGGAGAGCCGACAAGCCACGCGACGATGCCCGCGGCCGTCACGATGGCCAGGAAGAGGTTGTAGAAGCCCTGGTTGAGGGCCAAACTCCGGGTGGTCTGGGCATCGGCCTCGGAGAGTCCAAACGTGGCGCGCACCCGCGGGGTGGTCCACCACAGCGACTCCATCGCGAAGATGTAGACGTGCAGCACGGCTGCGAGGGCCGCAATCACGAGCGCAGCAATAAGCACGGAAACTCCTCGGGGTCGACATACAGGGTTTTGTACCGTTCGGTGTACTATATATAGTGAAACGAGCGATTCACAAATCGATCGCCCCCGACCGAGGAGGCCGCACATGGGCCGCAAGCGCACCTTCGACACCCAGGAGGCGGTCAGGGCCGCGCGCTCCGTCTTCTGGAGCAACGGCTTCGAGGGCGCCTCTCTTCCCGACCTCGAGCAGGCCACGGGCCTCAATCGCTCGAGCCTGTATCACGCGTTTGGATCCAAGCGCGGGCTGTTCGATGCCGTGGTCGACAGTTATCTCGACGAGGTCATCCGGCCCCGCCTGCGCGTCCTCACCCAAGACCCCGTCCCGCCGGACGCCGTCCGCACCTACCTCAATGGCATGAAGGCCGCGCTACTCGCCCCTGCGTCGGCCGCATCGGAGCACGGCTGCCTCATGGTGAACACCGCGGCCTCCCCCATCGCGAAGGACGAGGCCGTCCGCGAACGGGTCGCCGCGTATCGGGCAGAGGTCGAAGCGGCAATCGCGCGCGGACTCACTCACCAGCCCGGCTTCGACCCCTCCCGCGTCGCACCCACCGCGATGGCCGTCACCTCCCTGATCGTGGCCGCGATGACGCTCACCAGGATCGACGCGGCGGCGGCGGCCGAGACTATCGATGCGGCACTCGCGATCGCGTGTGGGGAAGCGGCGGAGCCCTACGCGCGTTGAGATGACCATGCCCCTCACGCTTTCAGTGCTCGACCTTGCCCCCATCGCCCCCGACGAGGCCCCCTCCCAAGCGCTCGCCCACACCGTGCGCCTGGCGCAGGCCGCGGACGCCGCCGGTTACGCGAGGGTCTGGTACGCCGAGCACCACAACATGCCCACCATCGCGTCGTCCGCCACGAGCGTGCTGATCGCGCACGTGGCAGCCCACACCGAGCGCATTCGGGTGGGAGCCGGCGGGGTCATGCTTCCCAACCACTCGCCGCTGACCATCGCCGAGCAATTCGGCACCCTGGGCGCCCTCCACCCCGGCCGCATCGACCTCGGCCTCGGCCGCGCTCCGGGTGGAGACCGCGCGGTGTTCGCGGCACTGCGTCGCTCCCCCTCCGATTCCGACCGCTTCCCCGACGACGTGGTCGAGCTGCGCGACTACCTCGCCGGTGCTTCCCGGGTGCCGGGCGTCCAGTCCGTGCCCCACGCGGCATCGGCCGCCGACGCGGTCCCGCTGTACATCCTGGGCTCGTCCCTGTTTGGCGCCCAGTTGGCAGCCGCGCTGGGCCTGCCCTACGCGTTCGCCTCGCACTTCGCGCCCGCCGCGCTCCACGACGCCGTGCGGGTCTACCGCGACACCTTCCAGCCGTCCGATGCCCTGGCCGAGCCCTACGTCATCGCGGGAGTGAGCGTCTACGCCGCCGACGACCCTGCCGACGCCGCGACCCAGTTCGCGACGTCGCGCAGGCGCAGGGTGCGCGGAATGATCCAACGCGGACCCATAGCGCGCGAGTACAGCGACGACGAGGTGGACGCATTCCTGGCGAGCCCAGGCGGCGCACAGACAGCGCAGATGGCCAGGTACACGGCCGTGGGCACCGCCGCGGACGTGCGCGAGTATCTGGAGAGCTTCGCGACGGAGGCGCGGGCCGACGAACTCATCACCGTGCACGGAGCGCTCGACGCGGACGACCGCGAGCGCTCGCTGCGGCTCGCCGCAGGCTCAGTCGCCTAGCCGCCGCGCCCCTCACGCATCGACCGCCCCTCACGCATCGACCGCGACACTACGAACCAAAACCAAGCGCGACACGCCGGCCAAGACTCCCTGCGGGTCCAAGCGGCGGCGTGTTGCGCCCGAAATTGGTTCGGAGCGCACGATGGCCGGGTTCGGAGCGCTGCCCGCCTAGGCCGCCCGCTCCGCAAGCACCTTGATGCCTAGCCGCATCTCCTCGGGCGGCAGGTAGAACGGCAGCCGGAAGTGGTCGGCTCCGGCACCGGGCAACACCTCGAAGGCCGCACCCGCCGCGACCGGCGCCCCCGCCTCCGCGGCCCGCGCGGCAAACCTTGCCGCCCCGCCATCGGGAAGCCGCACCCACAACGCGGGCCCGCCGAGCGGCCGCGAGTATTCCCAATCGAGGCCGTGCTCCGCGACGGCGTCGTCCACGGCATCGAGTGACTCACGTAGCGCCGCGAGGCGCCACCCTTGGTCTCGTCGAAGTGCTCGGTGAGCAGCCGCGCCGCCACCCGCTGAAACAGCAACGGCGAGCCGAGGTCCATCGCCGCGCGGCGGTGCCGCAACTGCTCGGCGAGCGTGGCATTGGTGTGCAGCCATCCCACGCGCAACCCGCCCCAAAACAGCTTGGACATCCCGCCGATGGTGATCACGGAAGCGCCCGTGCCGAACGCGGCAAATGGCGTCCGGTCCACCCCGTCAAGAGACAGTTCGCCGATGGTCCTGTCGTCAATCACGGTGGTTCCAAGCGCGGCGGCGGCCTCCAGCAGGATGCGGGCGTCGTCGTCGGCAAGCGCGGTGCCGGTGGGGTTGTGGAACGTCGTCACGTAAGCGACGTCCGGCCGTGCGGCGCGCAAGAGCTTGATCGACGCCGCCGCGTCCAGCCCCGCGGGGCCCATTGGGAGCGCGAGCGGCCGCGAGCCCGCCGCATGAACGGCGTCGAACACCCCAGGGTAGGTCACGGACTCCAGCGCCACCGGCCTCTGCGCGCTCGCGAGCATCGTCACGGCGAGCCAGATGGCCTGCTGAGAGCCAGCCGTGATGACGACCTCCTCCGGCTTGGCATCCACTCCGCGCGCGCGCAAGTGCTCGGTCACCGCCAGCACCAGGTCCCTATCGCCGAGCGCGGCGTAGCCGTTGCCCTGCACCGGCGAGCCCCCAAGGAAGGACGCCATGTCCTCGAGCGCGGTCTTGACGATGGGTGCGGGCGGCGGCGAGGCCGTGTTGAACGCGACAAGCGGCTGCACCTGTCCGGTAAGAATCTGCGCGAACCGCTCTTGTGGGCTGAGGCCCAGCACCCCGCGAGAGCTCACGCCGAGCGTCGGCGCCGCGCCGGGGCGCACCTCGAGCCACCCCGCATCGCGCAGGCGCTGGTACGCGGCCGTCACCGTGTTGCGCGAAAGGTGGAGGTGATCGGCGAGCGCACGCTCGGAAGGCATGCGGGTGCCGTGGTCGAGCGAACCCGACTCGGCAAGGGAGACGATCGCGTTTGCCAACTGGACGTAGAGCGGCCCCGTGCCCGTCTGCCAGTGGTCAAGGACGTCCGTGAGCTGTTCGGCTGTGGTCCGCATGCGAGCCAGCATGCCGCAAACTGGCGCCCCTTGCCTAGTGCCAGTGATCCGCAGACCGGCCCTGGTGTTCGGGGTCCAGTTACCGAGACCATCGTCGTCATGACCTCTCCACTCGCCCACGCACTCGTCCAGGCTCGCACCCACCCCGCCGCGCTCAACCGCCTCCGCGAGCGCATCGGCCTCACGACCGAGGCGGCCCGACGCGCTGGCGGCTACCTCGCGGCGGCCCCCTACCGCCCGATCGCGCCCTCGGCCGATGCCGTGGCCGCCCTCGACATCTTCCGGCGCCCCTTGCAAAGCGAGCCGATCCCGGCGAGGGACGTGCTGGCAGAACTCGACGTGTTCGGCTCCCCCGCCACCGTCAACCAGGGAGTCGGCCGCTACTTCGGCTACGTCAACGGCGGCGTGGAGCCTGCTGCGGCCGCCGCCGCGATCCTCGCGGGCGCATGGGACCAGAACGTGGCGATGCCAGGTCAGTCGCCCGTCGGCGCGGTGCTTGACGAGGTGGCGGCGGGATGGATCGTCGACCTGCTCGGCCTCCCGTCCGACGCCGTCGCCACCTTCACCACGGGCGCCACCCTGGCAAACTTCACCGCGATCGTCGCGGCTCGGGACGCCCTGTTGGCGCGCGCCGGATGGAGCGTCGAGGAGCACGGCCTCACGGGAGCGCCCGCCATCCGCGTCATCGCTGGGGCCGAGGTCCACGCATCGGTTCTCAAGTCGCTGCGGATGGCGGGTCTTGGTCCCGGCATAATCGAGCGGGTGCCCGTCGACGCAACGGGGGCGATCGACGCCGATGCCTTCCCCACCGATACCGACGCACTCACTCTCGTGCTCCTCCAGGCGGGCAACGTCACATCCGGCTCTTCCGACCCGTTCGCGCGGATCATCCCTGGCGTCCGCGAGCGCGGCGGCTGGGTCCACGTCGACGGCGCGTTCGGCCTGTGGGCGGCGGCGTCACCCACGCGCAAACACCTCGTCAAGGGCGTCGAACTCGCCGACTCGTGGGCGACCGATGCGCACAAGTGGCTCAACGCGCCCTACGACTTGGGAGTGGTCATCGTGCGCGAACGTGAGGACCTTTACCGGGCCATGGCCATCACCGCCCCCTACCTCGCCACCGCCGACGAGCGACCTCTGCTTCACCTCGGCCCGCACATGTCTCAACGTGCGCGCGGCGTCGAGACCTGGGCGCTGCTCACCGCGCGCGGTCGCACAGGAATCGCGCAACTCATCGACGACTCGTGCGACCGTGCCTCACAATTTGCCGACCTCCTCCGGGCCGCGGGCGTCGAGGTGCTCGCACGGCCCGTTCTCAACCAGGTTCCTGTGGCGTTTGGAGAGGCTCCAGGCGAGCCAGGCGACGATAAAGTGACCGACGCAGTCATCGTCGCCATTCAGGCCGAAGGCACGCTGTGGGCGGGGGCCAGCACATGGAAGGGCCAACGAATCTTGCGACTGTCCATCTCCGACGCGGCGACCACGAGCGACGACATCGACGCCTCCGCGGTGGCGATCGTCGAATCCTGGAAAGCCGTTCTCGCCCGGCCTCAGCGCAGCACGGGGTAGGTCACGGCGTCTGTGGCCCACCTCGAAGCGTCACCCTTGGGAGGGCTCGTCTTATTACTCCCGATTTGTGGAGGAGGTCAGCGACAACGGCCTCGGCGTGTCGTTGTGCCAAGGCGCTATATGCACTGGGTGCCCCCACTTCTAGGGTAAGGACATGACCCTTGCGACGGCGCAACCCGAGGCCGAGGTGCGCGTCGACGCAGCTCTGGTCACATCTCTCATCACCAACCAGGTGCCCGAGGCGGCCGGTTTTGCGCTCGGCGAGCGCTTCGAGGGCAAGGATGCGATCGTGTGGCGCCTGGGCGACGCGTGGGCCGTCAGGTTGCCTCGCAGGCAAGTCGCGGCCGATCGGCACGTGACCGAGGTCGACTGGCTCCCTCGCATCGGCGCCTCTTGGCCATTCAGGGCGCCCGTGCCGGTGCGCGTCGGATCGCCAAACACCGCGTTTCCGTGGCGCTGGAGCGTCGTCCCGTGGGTCCCAGGAGAGCCGGCAACCAAGGCGCCCCTGTCGCCCGCAGGCGCGACCCAACTCGGCCGCGCCCTCGCCGCACTGCACACCGACGCGCCGGTTCAGGCTCCTCGGCACCCCAGGAAGTCGAAACCGCTCGCGGTGCGCGCGGCACGCTTCGAGGATCGGCTCGCGACACTCGCCCGGCGCACCGACGGCACCGCATGGCGGCTCAACGTGAACGCCGCACGTCGCGTCCTCGGTCGCGGGGCGTCCGTCCCTCGACCAGCGGCAACGTGGGCTCACCTCGACCTCAAGGGACAGCACATCCTCACCTACCACGGAGTTCTCGCGGGCATCATCGACTGGGGAGACGCCGGCGCGGGCGACCCTGCGGCCGACATCGGCCAATGCCTGGTCCTCCTCCCACCGAGCCACTGGGACGCGTTCGTTGAGGGCCTCGGCGGGCTCGACATGCCGACCTTCGCCAGGGCCCGCGCCGAGGCGATCGATTACGCGACGATGCTCGCGTTGTCGCGCGACAAGACCGATGTCGCGGCCGGCTGGCTCGGTTTGCAGGCCCTCGGGGTTGCCCAGCACCACGTGTGACCTTCCAAAAGCACCGCGCGTAGCCTCCCGAAAGCACCGCGCGGCGACAGTACGCTGGCCCTATGAGTACGGGAGTCGAGCGAATCTTTGTGGCGCGCCTAGCAGGCACCACCGTTTTCGACCCACTTGGTGACGCCGTGGGTAGGGTGCGCGACGTCGTCCTCCTCCTGCGCAGATCCGGGGCGCCCACCGCAGTGGGTCTCGTCGTCGAGGTTCCCGGTCGGCGACGCGTGTTCATGCCGCTCACCAGGGTGACGTCGATCAACCCCGGCCAAGTCATCTGCACGGGTGTGGTGAACCTGCGGCGCTTCCAGGCGCGCGCGTCCGAAACGCTTGCGATTGGCGAACTCTTCGAGCGGTCGGTCACCCTCAAGGCGGGTCGAACCCTCGCCTACATCGAGGACATCGCCATCGAACAAGGGCGCGGTCGCGTCTGGCAGGTCACCAAGTTGTACGTCCGCAGCGGGGAGCGCAGGCGCGGGGTGCTCGGCCTCTCGCGCAAGGGCGCCTCGTCCGTGGTCGACCTCGACGAGGTCACGGGCCTCGCGACCCGCGACAAGATGCAGGGCGCCGCGCTCGTCATCGAGTCGTTTGCCGACTACAAGCCCGCCGACCTCGCGGCCGCACTCATGGAGATGAGCCCCGCCCGATCGGCCGAAATCGCGGGAGCCCTCGACAACGAGCGCCTCGCCGACGTACTCGAAGAACTTCCCGAAGAGGACCAAGTCGCGCTGCTGAGCACCCTGCGCAGGGACCGCGCAGCGGACGTTCTCGAGGCCATGGATCCCGACGACGCCGCCGACCTCTTGGGCGACCTGCCCGCTACCGAGGCCGCGGAACTCCTCGAGCTCATGGAACCAGAAGACGCCCGACAGGTGCGCCAGCTCCTCGGCTACGAGGACGACACCGCGGGTGGACTCATGACCACCGAGCCCGTGATCGTCGGCCCCGAGACCTCGGTCGCGACGTGCCTCGCGCTCGTGCGCGTCGAGGCCATCGCCCCTGCCCTTGCGTCGATGGTCTTTGTGGTGCGCCCTCCGCTCGAAACCCCCACGGGCCGCTTCATCGGCCTCGTCCACCTGCAGAGGCTGCTTCGCGAGGCTCCGCACGACAGCGTCGGCAACTTTGTTGATCCCGCGATCGCCTCGCTCGAGCCTGCCGACTCACTCGCCGAGGTCGCCCGCCGCATGGCGGCGTACGACATCCTGGCCCTGCCCGTCGTGGATGAGGACAATCACTTGCTCGGCGCGATCTCGATCGACGACGTGCTCGACCATCTGCTCCCGCGCGACTGGCGCGAACATGAACCGCGCGCCTCTCGAATGACGACGGCGATGAAGGCGGTCACGACGGCAACGGAGGGGTCCGATGGCTGAGCGCCTGGACCGCCCCAAGGGCGAACGCAAACTCTTCAAGCCCCGACGCTCGAGTCAAGAGTCCGACCGCTTCGGCAG
The DNA here is from genome assembly GCF_013409005.1 of Demequina lutea. Classification (NCBI taxonomy): domain Bacteria; kingdom Bacillati; phylum Actinomycetota; class Actinomycetes; order Micrococcales; family Demequinaceae; genus Demequina; species Demequina lutea. The sequence continues at coordinate 851,839 of NZ_JACBZO010000001.1, read as the reverse complement.
GGTCTCGGAGGGAATCGCCAGGTTCCTGGGAACGCCTCGTTTTCTGGTTTACCTCACGGGATTCGTCGTCGTGTGGCTGGTGTGGAACTCGATTCCCTTTACGGCGGAGAACCACCTCCGCTTTGACTCGCCCAAGTTGTACTTCACCGCGCTCACCCTCATCTTGTCGCTCCAGGCCTCCTACGCGGCGCCCCTGATCCTGCTCGCACAGAACCGCCAGGACGACAGGGACCGCGTCTCCGCCGAACAGGACCGACAGCGCGCCGAGCGGTCTCTCGCGGATACGGCATACCTTGCCCGCGAGGTCGCCGCGCTGCGCCAGGCTCTTGGCGAGACCGCAACCAGGGACTTCGTGCGCAGTGAGCTTCGGTCGCTTCTCGAGGAACTCAAGGACATGGACCGCGAACGCGAGGACGAGGTCAGCGGCGAGTAGCGAGCGCTTCTGCAGTCTGTGTCGTCCAAGCGTCGGACCATGCGTCTGTGCGCCCGCGCACCGGCGCGGAGGTCCAGCGCAAGCACCCGTACGATGGTGGGCATGCCCACCGAAGACATGTTGAGAAGCGCGCTGGCCCTGGTGATCGACCCCGAGATCCGTAGACCGATTACGGAAGTGGGGATGGTGCGCTCCGTCGAGATCGACGACGATGGGGTCGCCACGATCGGCATCGACCTCACGATCGCCGCGTGCCCGATGCGTGAACGACTCACGAGCGACGTGGATGCGGCGGTTCGGTCCGTCGAAGGCGTCACCGACGTCCGCATCGAACTCGGAGTGATGACGGACGAGCAGCGTCTCGCCTTGCGCTCCAAGTTGCGCGGAGGGGCGCCCGAGGCAGTCATCCCCTTCACTCAACCCGGGAACCTCACCAAGATCTACGCCATCGCCTCTGGCAAGGGCGGCGTCGGCAAGTCCACCGTCACGGCGAACCTCGCGGCGGCGATGGCGGCCGACGGCCTCAAGGTGGGAGTCCTCGACGCCGACATCTTCGGTTTCTCCATTCCGAGCATGCTCGGCGTGAAGGGCCAGCCCACGCGCCTCGACGACATGCTCCTGCCCCCGATCTCTCACGACGTCAAGACTGTGAGCATCGGCATGTTTGTGCCGGAGGGCCAGCCCGTCGTGTGGCGGGGCCCGATGCTTCACCGCGCGCTCGAGCAATTCCTTGCCGACGTCTTCTGGGGTGACCTCGACGTGCTCCTACTCGACCTGCCTCCAGGCACAGGGGACATGGCAATCTCCGTGGCTCAACTGCTCCCCCACGCAGAACTCGTGGTCGTGACCACGCCGCAGACCGCGGCGGCGGGAGTCGCCGAACGCGCCGGTTCGATTGCCACGCAGACTTCACAGTCCGTCGCCGGCGTGATCGAGAATATGGCATGGCTCGAACAGGCAGACGGTTCGCGGCTTCACCTCTTCGGCGAGGGTGGCGGCCAGCACGTCGCCGATCGCCTCACCGCGACCCTCGGCACTCCCGTTCCTCTTCTGGGTCAGATCCCTCTCGAAATCACCACGCGCGAGGGTGGCGACAACGGTATGCCAGTCGTCATCGGCGCCCCCGAGACCGCTGCGGCACAGGCGATGGTCGCCATTGCACGCTCGCTCACCTCAAGAAGCAGGGGCCTGGCAGGCAGAAAACTGGCGGTCACACCGGTAAGCGGCACCGGACACTAGACACCGCGCACTAGACACCGCGCACGACGTTCCAACGGGTCGCGCCGCCGGGCGACGCGACCCCGACACGGGCTACTTGTGAACGTAGCCGCTTTCACGCACGCCCCAGCCGGCGATGATGGCGGCCACGAGGCCGCACAAGATCGCTCCAGTTGAGACGGCAGGCGTCGCGAGGGCAGACATCACCGCGTCGTCCCACCCGAGACCGCCCCCGATGCCTTTCGCGCCGCTGAGAACGCTGGACAGGATTCCGCTCAAGTCGCCGAACTTCTGATTCACCAGTCCCGTGGTGGCCAGCACATGAACCCCGATCGCGGCCAGGACGAAGGCCGTCACCTGGTGCCTCAGTCCGCGGCAACCCGAAAGGTAACGCACGGTGAAGCCGACGGCGAACGCCTCGGCAAGGCCGAGCAGTGTGAGCGCGAGCAGAAGGTTCGAGTTGGGCACGAGCACGGACAGCAAGAGGGCCACCGCGATGGCGACGACGAGTCCGCCTAGCATCGCCCCCATCCGGTTGCGCCGCAGGCGTTCAAGAACGGACGGGGACGGGGAAGCGGGGACCACAGGGGCAGCCGCCGCTGCCGCGGGCGCCTCAACTTCTGGGGGCTGCACAGGCTCGGGCGTTGCAGACGAGCGTGGCGTACGAGCGGCCATGAGAAGACTCCTTGAGTTGACTACAGTTCCTTCACCCATCATGGCATGCGGAAAGTGAATGCAACCGGTCAGGCATTTGGCATGATGGTCAACGTGACTGATTTGCCTGATAAGGCCGAGACGCGGTGGATGACGGCTTGGTCGCGCGAGGAAGGCAACCGGCGAGCAGAGGAGAACCTCCTCGCCGCGTTCGGAGTCGAGGCCAAGGGCACGTGGTCCGCGCCGGGCCGCATCAACCTGGTGGGCGAGTACACCGACATCAGCAACGGCGTGTGCCTGTCGACCGTCATCCCCCACCGCACGTATATCGCGGCGACCAAGCGCGATGACTCGATCATCAGAATCACCACCGACCTTTTCCGCGACGCGAACGATGCGCACCCCGTGTGGGAGGGCAACCTCGAATCGCTGGAAGACCTACGCGACGAAGACGAATGGATGTCCTACCCGGCGGGAGTGCTCTGGTCTCTCCAGGAACGCGGCTATGCGGGCAGCGGCATGGACATCGCCATCACGTCGTGCGTGCCGATTTCGGCGGGCCTCAGCTCATCGACTTCGCTGACCGCGGCGACCGCGCTGGCCGCCAACGCCGTGTGGGGCTTGGCCCTGCCCACCGATGTCGACGCCACCGAACTCGCCGAGGTCTGCATGGATGCGGAAAACGACCTGGTGGGCGGCGCAACTGCCGGCGTGGCGCAACACACGATCCTGCGATGCGCGCCAGGCGAGGCGATCTATTTGGACTTCAGCGCGCGACCTCCGATCGCGCAACTGTGCCCCCTGACTCTCGCCGATTACGGGCTCGGGCTCCTCATTATCGATACGGGAGTACGCTCCACGCGGCAAGTCGCGATGGTGCGGCAACGGATGGCCGACGCCGCCGCCGCGGCCAAGGCCCTGGGAGTGTCAGCACTGCGAGAGCTCCCAACGGGACCAAACGGTCTTGCGCGCGTCAACTCCATCGCCGACCCCATCCTCCGCAAGCGGGCGCGGCACTTCTTCATGGAGAACGAACGTGTCGAGCAGGTGCGCGACGAGCTCACCGGCACCGCTCCCGCGCACGAGCGCTTCGTCTCGGTTGGCAAGGCGATGTACCGATCCCACGCGTCGCTCGAGGTGGACCTCGAAGTCAGTTGCAGTGAACTCAACCTCGCCATCGACACGGCCTTCCGTCTGGGAGCGATCGGCGCGCGGCTCGTCGGCGCGGGCGACGGAGGCTCTGCCATCGCGTTAATGCGTCGCTCGCAGTCCGCTGGCGCCGCAACGGTGATCGACGAGGCGTTTCAGAAGGAAGGACTCGCACGCCCGCGCTTTGCCTTCTTCTAGGCGCAACGCGGCCTGAGGCGCGCCGTTCTCTGCGAACCGCCTAGCTCACACTCAGGTCGTACTCGATCGTCAGCGGCGCGTGGTCGGACCAACGTGCATCCCACGACGCCGCCCGTCCCACGACAGCTGACCTCGCCGCATCGGCCAGTGCGCTCGTCGCGAACTGATAGTCGAGCCGCCAGCCGGTGTCCGTGTCGAAGGCCTTGCCCCGCATGGACCACCACGTGTACGGACCGTCATGAAGCCCCTCGATCGCCCTGTGAACATCAACCCAACTCGACTCCACCCACCTGTCAAGGTAGGCGCGCTCTTCGGGCAAGAAGCCCGCCGACTTGAGATTGCCCTTCCAGTTCTTGATGTCGTGGTGCGTGTGAGCGATGTTGATGTCCCCCATGACCACCACCCTGTCGAACGCCCCCTGGAGCGCGGCCAGCCGCGCGGTCATCAGATCCAGGAACTCGTACTTGGAATCCATCTTGGGCGTGCCCGCTTCGCCGGAGTGGACATACACCGACACGACACGCACGGGGCCAGCAGGCGAGGCGATCGTGGCCTCCACCCAGCGACCGGTGTGCTGGGCGGCACTGGCGGCTTCACCGAGAGCGTCGGCGCCCACGAGAACATCCGACGGCTCAGCCCGCGACAGGATGGCAACGCCCGCCCGGCCCTTGACCTCGCACTCCTGATGGACGACGTGCCACCCGGAGGCGAAGGCCTCCCGCACCACGTCATCGGGCGCGCGTACCTCTTGGAGACACACGACATCGGCGCCGGAGCCGTCGAGCCACTCCTGGAAGCCCTTGCGAAGGGCGGCACGCACCCCGTTGACGTTGATGGTGACGATGCGCATGCGGACAGCCTACCGAGGCCGCCCGACGCGCTATCGGCCCGCTTGGCGCTCGGCCGACTCCACCACGTTTGCGAGCAGCATCGCGCGCGTCATCGGGCCCACTCCTCCCGGGTTGGGCGAGTACCACGAGGCCTTCTCACGCGCCTCGATGGCGATGTCCCCGACCACCTTGGTCTTCCCCGTGACCGGGTCCGTCGCGCGGGACACGCCCACGTCGATCAGGATGACGCCGTGCTTGACCATGTCGGCCGTGACAATGTCCGGCACACCGGCCGCCGCGACGATGACGTCGGCGTTGCGCGTGTGCGTCGCCAGATCGGCGGTGCCGGTGTGGCACAGGGTCACGGTCGCGTTGACGGCCTTGCGGGTGAGCATTAGGCCGATCGTGCGGCCGACGGTGGCGCCCCGGCCGATCACCACGACATCCCGGCGTCCGAGGTTCACTCCGTGGCGCTCGACCAGCTCAATGATCCCCTTGGGCGTGCACGGCAGGGGGCTTTCGATGTCCTCACCCACGCGCGCCACGAGGCGACCGAGGTTGGTGGGGTGCAGCCCATCGGCATCCTTGTCGGGGTCGATGCGCTCCAAAACCTTGTTCGTGTCGATGCCATTGGGGAGCGGCAGTTGGACGATGAACCCGGTGCAGTCGGGGTTCGCGTTGAGCCTGTCGACCGCGGCCTCGACCTCGGCCTGGGTTGCCGTGGCGGGCAGGTCCTCGCGAAGCGAGGCGATCCCCACCTCGGCGCAGTCGGCATGCTTGCCGTTCACGTACCACGTGGATCCAGGGTCTTCACCGACGAGCAACGTGCCCAAACCAGGGACGATGCCGCGCGTCGCGAGCGCGGCGACCCTCTCGGCCAGTTCGGCCTTGATGGTGGCAGCGGTGGCCTTGCCGTCGAGTATCTGTGCCATTACTGGGCCAATCCGGGGTAGAGCGGGAATTCGTCCGTGAGTCGCTTGACGCGAGCCCTGAGCGCGTCGATGTCAGCGCCACCCTTGAGCGCGGTCGCGATCACGTCGGCCACCTCGGTGAACTCGACCGATCCGAAGCCTCGCGTCGCGAGCGCCGGGGTGCCGATGCGAACACCAGACGTGACCATCGGGGGGCGGGGGTCGAACGGAACCGCGTTGCGGTTCACGGTGATGCCGACCTCGTGAAGAAGGTCCTGAGCCTGCTGGCCGTCGATCGGGCTGTTGCGCAGGTCGACGAGCACCAGGTGGACGTCGGTACCACCGGTGACGACGTTGATGCCCGCAGCAATCGCGTCGGGTGCGGTCAGTCGTTCCGCAAGGAGCCTTGCCCCCTCGAGGACGCGCTCCTGGCGCTCCTTGAATTCCGGGCCGGCGGCGATCTTCAGCGCGGTCGCCTTGGCGGCGATCACGTGCATGAGCGGGCCGCCCTGCTGGCCGGGGAACACCGCAGAGTTGAGCTTCTTGGCGAGTTCCTCGTCGCGCGAAACGATGAGGCCGGAGCGGGGGCCGCCGAGCGTCTTGTGGACCGTGGTTGACACGACGTCGGAATAGGGAACCGGGCTCGGGTGCAGGCCCGCGGCAACGAGCCCCGCAAAGTGGGCCATGTCCGTCCACAGCTTGGCGCCGATCTCGTCCGCGATCGCACGGAAGGCCGCGAAGTCGAGGTGACGCGGGTAGGCAGACCAGCCAGCGATGATCACGTCGGGGCGCTCGGCGAGTGCCTGCTCGCGCACCTGCTCCATCTCGATGCGGTGGCTCTGCTCGTCCAGGCCGTAAGCGGCGACCTCGTAGAGCTTGCCGGAGAAGTTGAGCTTCATGCCGTGCGTGAGGTGGCCGCCGTGGGCGAGCGAGAGGCCCATGATCTTCTGGCCCTTGTTGATGAGCGCGTGCAGCACGGCCGCGTTGGCAGTGGCGCCCGAGTGCGGCTGCACGTTCGCGTAGGCGGCGCCGAACAGGGACTTGGCGCGCTCGATCGCGAGGGCCTCGGCCACGTCGACCTCCTCGCAACCGCCGTAGTAGCGCTTGCCCGGGTAGCCCTCGGCGTACTTGTTCGTCAGCACGGAGCCCTGAGATTGGAGCACCGAGCGGGGAACAAAGTTCTCCGAGGCGATCATCTCGAGGTAGTCGCGCTGGCGACCGAGTTCACGGTCGAGCACTGCGGCGATCTCGGGGTCGATCTCGGAGAGCGGGGCGTTCATGATTGCCTGAGTGGCAGTGGGAGTCGCGGCTTCAGTCATCGCAGTTCCTTCGCGTCGTTCGGCGCGCGCGGCGCCGAGGTGAACTCATCGGCGACCGTGGCCCAGGCGAACGACCGTGATCGATGGCCACGCCGCGAGGCACGGCCATCATGTCGCTTCCTCGCGGTTACCCGCGTGCGCCAGTCGCGACAGGAGCAGTCTAGCCGATGTGCCAAGACACTCGGCAAGCGACAAACGCCCGTGTCCGACGTCGGATACGAGCGCCGACTACTTCCAAACGAGCGTCTGATCCAAGCGAGCGAACACGTCCTGTGACTTGTAGACCCACTCCGCCTCGTTATATGCGTGGACGACGAAGCCGCTGATTTCGGTGCCATCGTCAAGGGTGCGAGGAACGGGGAGCATCACCACGTCGACCCGATAAGCCGCCAGTTGACCAATCGAGCAATCAAACTGCACCGCGGGCAGCCCACCCAGTTCGATGCTTTTCTCGACGATGTCGGTCGCGCCGCTGTCGGGCAACAAGCTGTCGCGCACGTATGCCGAGACCACCTTGATGTCGGTCGAGTTGAACGCGGTCATCAGAAAATCTGTCTTCAACGCCTCGAACGAGATCCCCGAGCCCGCGGCACCCGAACCGAAGAGCTTGATCTCGGGTTCCCCGCTACCGGACTTGTACTCCCACCACAACTCGCTCGATGGCTCGCAGGTGTCGGGAGAGCCCTGGGCCACCCACCAGGCCTCGCCATCGATCGTGAAGCACGGGGTGTCGATCGCATCACCCCTGAACATGCCGTCAACGGAGCTCGAGACGCCGGACTCGTCCACAAAGGCGGCGTATGCCGTGTCGAAACCCGAGTCGGCGATCCCCGCCTCGGTCAACGTGACACCGCCTGCTGGCACATCGGCGACCTCTGAGGGCTGCCCCGTCGCAACGGTATCCCCCGCCTCGCTCCGCAACGCCTCCTGGGCCTTCTGGTCAGAGAAGATGGCGACGGCGCTCACGATAGCGAAGATCGAGAGCGCGGTTCCGATTGCTCCCATCACGATTCCCCACACGGCCTTCGAGTCCGAGCGGGAGCGTTTTCGACTGGCGATGCCAAGAACTATCGCCACGGGACCGATCACTGTTCCCAGCCCGCACAGCACCAGAGAGGCGATGCCTGTGATGAGGGAACCGAGAGCCAAGCCATTGCCAGGCTGCGCAGGATTCGCCTGCGGCGGGAATGCCTGGGGGTTCGCCGTACCGTACTGGGGCGCGGTTGGCGGTCCATACGGAGGCGGCAGCTGCGGAGCAGGCGATTGCGGAGTCGGCGTTTGCGGAGTCGCCGGAGTCTGGTCGGTCATGGTTTTCCCCCCAAGTTAAACGCGAACGGCCTAGTTGTCGTCCACGATGTTGCCAGCCTCGAGAATCTTGCGCAGGTATGCGTACGTCAGGTCGCCCGAGACCTCGTCGAACTGGTGGTCGAAGCCAGCCTTGTTGTACAGCGCGATGTTGTGCTTGGAGTTTTGACCGGTGAACACCCATACCTCTTTAGTCGACTCGGGCAGGTAGCCGAGGACCGCGAAGAGAAGTTGTGTGCCAATTCCCCTCGTTTGCAGGTCGGGGACGACTGCGAGCCTGCCGATCGTCGCCTTGTCGTCCTCGATCCCCACGCGAATCGAACCCACGAGACGCGGGCCAAGCCATGCACCAAGCGTCACGACGTCCTCCCGCTCGATGTCAGCGGCGAGTTCCTCCAACGTCTGCGTGAGCGCCGGGATGTGCGGGTCGTTGTACAGCTGCGCTTCGGAGACGAAGGCCGCGCGACGAATCGTCAGCAGCTCGCCTGCATGCTCTCGAGTGATCCGGTCAATGTGGACGTCGGGGTCGTCGCTCATGTACCTATGGTGTCAGGATTTTGGCCCTAACACGACTAGCGTTGTCCCCGTGTCCAACGAATCGACCGCCTGGGTGTTGTCCCTGTCCTGCCCCGATCGCGCGGGAATCGTTCACGCGGTGACGGGAGTGCTCGCCGAGCACGGGGGAAACATCACCGAATCTCAACAGTTTGGGGACCCCGACACGGGGCTCTTCTTCATGCGCGTCGAGGTCGCGTGCGCCGCTTCACGTGAGAACCTCGAGTCGGCGATCGGCGTCTTGGGCGAGCGCTTCTCGATGACGTGGCGTCTCGATGTCGCCGGACGCCGCATGCGCACCATCGTCATGGTCTCCAAGGCCGCACACTGCGTCAACGACCTCCTGTTCCGCGAGCGCGCAGGCACGCTTCCCGTCGACATCGTGGCCGTCGTCGGCAACCACGCGACACTCAAGAACCACGCCGAGTTCTACGAGAAGCCCTTCGTCCACATCCCCGTGACGGCCGAGACCAAAGCGGACGCGGAAGCCGAGCTCTTGGCCCTGGTCGAACGGATGGACGTCGAACTCGTGGTCCTCGCCCGCTACATGCAGATACTGTCGCCCGAACTGTCGGCGGCCCTGCGCGGCAAGGCCATCAACATTCACCACTCGTTCCTGCCCAGCTTCAAGGGCGCGCGGCCCTACTTCCAGGCCCACGACCGTGGCGTCAAGCTCATCGGCGCCACGGCGCACTACGTCACGGCGGACCTCGACGAGGGCCCGATCATCGAGCAGGACGTCGAGCGCGTTGACCACACCCACACCCCGGAGTCGCTCACCGCGATGGGTGCCGACGTCGAGCGCAGGGCGCTCGCGAAGGCGGTGCGCTGGCATGCCGAGCACAGGGTGCTTCTCGACGGTCACAGGACCATCGTTTTCAAGTAGGGCCTTTCGGCGGGGATATTCTCGACGCATGAAGCGCTCCGCCATCGTTGCCCTGGCCCTGACCGGTGCCCTACTCCTCGCCGGATGCACCGATTCCTCGACCACGCGCACCACGATCAGCCCGACGGCGTCGGACGGCATCGATCGTGGCTACCTTGACCAGTCGCTGCCGATCGCCACGCGCGTCGACATCCTGCTCGGCCAGATGACACAGGCGGAGAAGTTCGGCCAGATGACCCAGGTCGAGGAGAACTCGCTCAAAACGGGAGACGTCGCGAGCCTCGGACTCGGCAGTGTCCTCCACGGCGGCGGAAGCGTCGGCGGAAAGGGCGACGTCGACGCGTGGAAGTCCACCGTGGTCGAGAACCAGCATGAAGCGGTCGACGACACCCGTCTCGGAATCCCCATCCTGTACGGCGTCGACGCCGTCCACGGCTTCGGCGGAATGTACGGCGCGACCGTGTTCCCGCAGCAGATTGGGCTGGGCGCCGCGAACGACGCCTCACTCATGACGCGGATCGGAAAGGCGACCGCGCAGGAAATGTCGGCCGCGGGCATCCGCTGGGACTTCGCCCCCGTGCTCGCCGTGCCGAGCGACATCCGCTGGGGCCGCACCTACGAGGCCTATTCGCAGAACCCGACGATCGTCGCCAATCTGGGCGCTGCCTACATTCGGGGCCTGCAATCAGCCAGCCTCAGCGATCCATCGGCCGTCCTCGCGACCGCCAAGCACTTCATCGGGGATGGCTCGACGGTCTACGGTTCATCGACTCAGGTGATTGACACGCCATACCTCCTCGATCAGGGCAACACCCCAGCCGACGCGACGCTGCTGAGCGACACCCTCCTTCCGCCATATAAGGCGGCGCTCGAAGCCGGGGCCCAGTCGGTGATGGCCACCTACTCGTCCTGGGGAGGCCAGAAGGTTCACGGCGACGCGGCCCTGCTCACCGATACGCTGCGCGGAAAACTCGGCTTCACGGGCTTTGTCGTGTCCGACTGGGCGGGGTGCGACCAGATCAATCCGTCAAACTACGACGATGCGATCGTGCAGTGCATCAACGCGGGCGTCGACATGGTGATGACCCCCTATGACGGGGCGAAGTTCCTCAGTTCGCTCGCCAAGGCCGTGGCCGGCGGCACAATCTCACAGCAGCGGATCGACCAAGCAGTGAGCCGCATCCTGACGGTCAAGTTCGAGATGGACGTGTTTGCGAATCCGTATCCTGACCCTGCCGCCGCAAGCCTCGTGGGGAGCGCAGATAACCGCTCGATCGCACGTACTGCGGTGCAAGAGTCTCAGGTGCTGCTCAAGAACGACGGAGCGCTGCCCATCCCCGCAACGACCCACACCATCGCCGTCGTCGGCAACGCCGCGGACGACATGGGAATGCAGGCGGGCGGCTGGACCCAGTCGTGGCAGGGCAGCGCCGGCACCGTCATCCCTGGAACGACCATCTTGGACGGCCTCAAGAAGCGCGCAGGAGCGAACGTCACCGTCACTGCAGGCCTCCCGACGTCGGGGAAGGTCGACGTGTGCGTTGCCGCCGTCGGTGAGACTCCCTACGCCGAGGGCAAGGGCGACTCCACCGACCTCGCCCTGCCGGGACTCAGCGTCCTGGACGGATTGAAGGACCGGTGCGGGAGCATCGTGCTCGTCGTCGTGTCTGGCAGGCCCGTGATTATTACGGACGCGCTCCCGGGCGTGGATGCAGTCGTCGCGGCCTGGCTTCCCGGCACGGCCGGAGAAGGCATCGCCGACACCCTGTTTGGCGACGTTCCGTTCACCGGAAAGCTGCCCGACAATTGGCCAAAGGACATCACCCAAGTGCCCACAGCACCGGCGGGCCAGGACTACCTGTTCCCCATGGGGTATGGACTTAGCGACTAAGTCAGGCCAAGGACCGCAGCCGGTACGGTCGTGGCCGCAACGATCGCCCCGTGGTCGAAGGCCCTCCACAGCGGCAACAGCCCAACACTCCCCCGTGTGGCAACGCCCTGTGGGGCGTCTGACAGGATGAACGGGTGATCCACGCCGCAGAAGACCCCGCGCTCGTCCCCGAGCTCCTCGTCACGGACACGGCGAAGAGCATCGAGTTCTGGTGCGGCCTGTGCGGCTTCCGCATCAACTATCAGCGAGCACACGAGGGCTTCGCCTACATCTCGCGCGGCACCGCGCACGTCATGCTGGACCAGCGCGGCGTGGGGCGAGACTGGATCACCGCACCCCTCGAGCGGCCGTTTGGACGCGGGATCAACCTGCAGGTCACGGTTCCAAATCTCGAGCCGATCATCGTGTCGCTTCGAGAAGCCGGCTACCCGCTCTTCATGGCGCCCGAAACGAAGTGGTATCGAGTGAGCGACGTCGAGGAAGCAGGTGTCCAGCAATTCCTCGTCGCAGACCCCGACGGCTATCTCGTCAGGTTCCAGGCCCCCATCGACCGTCGACCGTTCACCGGCGACGTGCACGCGACCTAGAGCAGTCCGAGCTCCGTGACCGCGTCGCGCTCCTCGATGAGCTCGGCCACCGAGACGTCGATCTTCTCGCGCGCATACGCATCGATTTCCAGTCCCTGGACAATCTCCCACGCGCCGTTCTTGGCCCTCGCCGGGAAGCCACAGACGAGACCCTCGGGCACGCCGTACGACCCGTCGGAGGGCATCGCGACCGAGGTCCACACACCCTCCGGCGTGCCGTTGACCCAGTCATTGACGTGCGCCATCGCTGCATTGGCAGCCGATGCCGCCGACGACAGACCGCGTGCCTCGATCACCGCGGCACCGCGCTTGGCAACGGTGGGCACGAAGGTGTCGCGCACCCAGGCGTCGTCGTTCACGATGTCGACCGCGCTCTTGCCATCGACCACCGCGTGAGCGATATCCGGGTATTGCTTGGCCGAGTGGTTGCCCCAGATGATGACGTTGGCCACGTCGCGCACGGGCACGCCGGCCTTGAGCGCCAACTGCGCCAGGGCGCGGTTGTGGTCGAGGCGCATCATCGCGTTGAAGCGATCGGCGGGGACGTCGGGCGCGTGCGCGGACGCGATGAGCGCGTTCGTGTTGGCGGGGTTGCCGACCACGAGGATGCGCACATCGTCGGCGGCGCCGGCGTTGATGGCCTTGCCTTGCGGGCCGAAGATCCCGCCGTTCGCGGCGAGTAGGTCGCTACGCTCCATGCCCGGACCGCGTGGTCGCGCGCCCACAAGCAGGCCCACGTTGACGCCGTCAAAGGCTGCGGTTGGATCGTCGAAGATGTCGATGCCAGCGAGCAGCGGGAACGCGCAGTCCTCGAGCTCCATGGCGGTGCCCTCGGCGGCCTTGACCGCTTGGGGCACCTCGAGCAGTCGCAAGCGGACGGGCACGTCGGGCCCGAGCAGTTGGCCCGACGCGACGCGAAAGAGCAGCGCGTAGCCGATCTGTCCTGCGGCTCCGGTGACGGTGACATTGACGGGGACGGTCATAGTCCGTGCCTTCCTTCTGGCAACAGTGCCAGGGACGAGGTGGGTGGTGGGTTAAGCGAGTCGTGCTGCCAGGTTCTCGTCGAGCGCCTCAAGGAACGCCTCGGTGGTGAGCCATGCCTGGTCTGGGCCGACCAGAGCGGCCAAGTCCTTGGTCATCTTGCCGGACTCGACGGTCTTGATGACGACGTCCTCGAGGGTCTCGGCGAAGCCGGTGACCTCGGGGGTGCCGTCGAGCTTGCCGCGGTGCTTGAGTCCGCCCGTCCACGCGAAGATCGACGCGATCGGGTTGGTCGACGTGGGCTTGCCCTGCTGGTGCTGGCGGTAGTGGCGCGTCACGGTGCCGTGCGCGGCCTCCGCCTCGACCGTCTTGCCGTCGGGGCTCATCAGCACGCTCGTCATGAGGCCCAAGGAGCCGAAGCCCTGGGCGACCGTGTCGGACTGGACGTCGCCGTCGTAGTTCTTGCAGGCCCAGACGTAGCCACCCTCCCACTTCATGGCCGAGGCGACCATGTCGTCGATGAGGCGGTGCTCGTACGTGATGCCAGCGGCGTCGAACTGCTCCTTGTACTCGGCGTCGAACACCTCCTGGAAGATGTCCTTGAACGCGCCGTCGTACGCCTTGAGGATCGTGTTCTTGGTCGACAGGTAGACCGGGTAGTTGCGCTGCAGGCCGTACGCTAACGAGGCGCGTGCGAAGTCGGCGATCGAGTCATTGAAGTTGTACATGGCCATCATGACGCCACCGCCCTTGGGCATCTTGATGACCTCGAACTCCACGGGGTCCGAACCATCGGCCGGCGTGAAGGAAAGCTTCACGGTGCCCGCGCCCGCCGCCTTGTAGTCGGTGGCCCTGTACTGGTCGCCGAAGGCGTGGCGGCCGATGACGATTGGCTTGGTCCAGCCGGGCACCAGCCGGGGAATGTTCGAGATGATGATGGGTTCGCGGAAGACCACGCCACCCAGAATGTTGCGGATCGTGCCGTTGGGCGACTTCCACATCTGCTTGAGTCCGAACTCCTCGACGCGCGCCTCGTCGGGCGTGATCGTGGCGCACTTGACGCCCACGCCGTGCTTCTTGATGGCGTTCGACGCATCGATCGTGATCTGGTCGTTGGTCGCATCCCGCGACTCGATCGAGAGGTCGTAATACTCGATGTCCACATCGAGGTAGGGGTGAATCAGGCGCTCCTTGATGAAATGCCAGATGATTCTCGTCATTTCGTCGCCATCGAGCTCGACAACTTTGCCTTCTACCTTGATCTTCGCCATGCGGCGGCTCTCCTCAACAACGCGGCGTGGGGGACGAGTCAAGGTTAGTCCACGCGAGACGCCCGGCGGTTCCCGCCCGCGCGCAACGATTCCGTGCCACGATTTCCTCGAGCGCACTGTTGCGCGTCAATAGGAGGAGAGACATGGCAGACGCACCCATCGAAACCGAGACCGTCGAACTCGAGGCCGACCTCGAAACACGAACCGTCGTGACCGAACCCTCGGGCCCCAGCCTGCTCGCGCGTGTGGGTGCAGAGGCCGCCGGTACGTTCATCATGGTGCTTCTTGGCGCCGGAACCGCGCTGCTCCTCAAGGTCACCGGCAACCCCCCGATCGTGGTTGGCCTCGGTTTTGGCCTCGGCGCGATGATCGCGATCATCGCCTTTGGCCACATCTCGGGCGCCCACGTCAACCCTGCGGTGACCGTGGGATCGTGGATCGCGGGCCGCCTGTCCGGCCTCGACGTCGTGCCCTACGTCCTTGCCCAGGTGGTCGGTGGCATCCTCGCGGGCCTGTTCTTGAGGCTCGGCCTCGGATCGCTCGACGTGGTCGACAAGGCACAGGCCATGGGGCTCATGAGCTCCGTGTCGAACGGATTCGGTGATCACGCACCATTCGCGACCGCGGGCCTCAACTGGGGTGTCTTCGTCGCGCTCATCGTCGAGATGCTGGCAACCGGTCTGTGGGCGCTCGTGGTCCTGAGCGCCACGGCCAAGAAGGCGTCTCCCGCCATCGCACCGTTCGCGATCGGCCTCGCCGTCGCGGCGCTGGTCAGCTTCACGCTTCCCTTCACGAATGCCGCCCTCAACCCCGCGCGCGCCACGGCCACGGCAATCTTTGCTGACAACTGGGCACTGACCCAGTTGTGGGCATGGTGGCTCGCCCCGATCGTCGGGGCCGCTATTGTGGGACTGGCGTTCCGCATCTTCGGACCCGCAGAGGACCTCGTCGCGGTGCCGTCGGCGAGATTCGAGTAGAAAGCCCCGTCCCGAAGCAAAAGCCGCCGCGTAGCAAGTATTGCCGCGCCCCGGTGCGTACAGGAGCGCCCCAGTCAGGCGCTCGCTGCGTCTACGGGCGCGATGCCGAGCTCGCTAAGCAGCGTCAGGATGCGGCCGCGGATCTCGTCGCGGATGGGGCGCACCGAGACGATCCCCTGTCCCGCCGGATCTTCGAGGACCCAATCCTCGTACCGCTTGCCAGGGAAGATCGGGCACGTGTCGCCACAGCCCATGGTGATGACGACGTCCGATGCCTTGACCGCCTCGGTCGTGAGGACCTTGGGCTGCTCGGCTCGGATGTCGATGCCGAACTCGAGCATCGCCTCGACCGCGGTCGGATTGATCTGGTCGGCGGGCATCGAACCGGCCGAACGCACCTCCACCGCGCCACCCGAGAGAACGCGCAGGAAGCCCGCCGCCATCTGGGAGCGGCCCGCGTTATGGACGCACACGAATAGGACAGACGGCTTGGCAGTGGGGTTGTCGGTCATTCTCTCTCCTGGGGTTTCCGGTGTTTCAGGCGGGTAAGTCAGGCGGGCAGGTCGGGGCTGGTCACATCAAGGACGTGCAAATCAAGGTCGGGCAGCAGCCCGGCGAGAAGCGCACGCACGCGGGCGTCGAGCTCGTCGCGGATCGCGGCGACACCGGCCGCGGAAGCCAAGGCGGGATCTCCCACGAGCCAGTCCTCGTACCTGATGCCGGGAAGGACAGGGCACACGTCGCCGCAGCCCATGGTGATCACGACGTCGGCGGCGCGGACGGCATCGTCGGTCAGGGGCTTGGGGAACACGTCGTCGCCGGCTCCAAGCTCGGCCAGGACAGGTCGCACACCCGGGTGAACGTCGGCGGCCGGCGTCGAGCCCGCGGAGCGGACGACGACCCGCTCGCCCGCGTAGTGGCGGACAAGCGCGGCGGCGAGTTGGGATCGACCGGCGTTCGCGACGCACACGAAGAGCACCTGCGGCTTGGCGTCGACAGGGCGCGTCGTGTCGGCGAGGCGCTGACGCGCGAACCGTTCGGTCAGGGTCAGCAGGTGCACGGAAACCGTCGCCGACCGTGCGAGCGCGGTGTATGACTCTCGCACGATCCGACGCACGACGTCCATGCGCACGTCAGGGAAGCGCAGTGCGAGGCTTTCGGACAGGCGGTCCAGGGACGCGTCGGCGTCCGTGAGACCCACCATGTGATGGGATTCGGGCACGGACGCCAGGGACGCGGGTGCGAACGACTCGAGCAGAGTGGACACCGCGCCCTTGAATCCAGGGGCGATGCGGTACCAGACCCAGGTCCCGCGCCGCTGTGACGTCAGCACCCCGACGTCACGCAAGACCTTGAGGTGGTGGGAGACCGTCGGCTGCGACACGTCCGTCAGCGCGGCGAGATCACACACGCACGCTTCCCCGGCCGGGGCGGTGGCGATGAACGAGAGCATCCGCAGACGCAACGGCTCCGCGAGGGCCTTGAGGGTGGTCGCTACGGCGCCGGCGACCCCGGTGTCGATGGCGTGCGACTCGACCTGCGGGGTGCAGGTCAGGTCAAGCTCGGTGCGCGAGGGCGTCGAGGCGGTCATGATCTCGCCCCGTCCAGCGTTTTTTGGGCCGTAGCGCCGGTGTGGGGATCAACGGCGAACCAGTGGCGGGCAGACCACAGGGAGACGTAGACGAGCCCGACCAGCACGGGGACCTCGATGAGAGGCCCAACGACCCCTGCCAGCGCCTCGCCAGACGCCGCCCCGAACGTGCCGATTGCGACCGCGATCGCGAGCTCGAAGTTGTTGCCCGCCGCCGTGAACGCCAGAGTCGCAGAACGTGCATAGCCGAGGGCAAGCGCCCTACCGAGAGCCATCCCTAGCCCCCACATGACGGCAAAGTAGGCCAGGAGCGGCAGCGCGATGCGTACGACGTCGAGCGGGTTCGAGGTCACGGCCTTCCCCTGGAGCGCGAACAGCAGGACGATCGTGAACAGCAACCCGTAGAGGGCCCAGGGGCCGATACGCGGGAGGAACTTCGACTCGTACCAGTCACGGCCCTTTGCTCGCTGTCCGATCCACCGTGACGCAAACCCGGCGATGAGCGGGATCCCTAGGAATACCAGGACATTCATGGCGATCTGTCCGATCGACACCTCGAGCCCTTGCGTGTCCAGACCGAGCCAACCGGGCAAGACCGTGAGGTAGAAGTACCCGAGGAGAGCGAACGCGACGACCTGGAACACGGAGTTGATCGCCACCAACACCGCTGCGGCTTCGCGGTCCCCGCATGCGAGGTCGTTCCAGATGACGACCATCGCGATGCACCGGGCGAGGCCGACGATGATCAGTCCCGTGCGGTACTCGGGAAGGTCGGGAAGGAACGTCCAGGCGAGTGAGAACATCAGCGCCGGACCCACGAGCCAGTTCAGCACCAGGGACGAGACGAGGAGCCTCTTGTCGCCCGTCACTGCGGCAACCTTGTCGTAGCGGACCTTGGCCAGCACCGGGTACATCATCACCAGGAGGCCGATGGCGATCGGCACGGAGATCCCGCCAATCTCCATCCTCGCCAGCACGCCCGAGACACCCGGGATGAAGCGCCCCAGTGCCACGCCTGTGGCCATGGCAAGTCCGATCCAGAGCGGGAGCCAGCGATCGAGCGTCGAGAGCCTGCCGCGAGTGCCTGCAGTGGCGAGGCCGCTCACGCGAGGACCTCCCCGGTCTCCGTCGTCAGGGCCTGCTCGGGTCGCGCGCGGACAAAGACCAGACCCTCGGCTTGTATCGACATGGCTCTATATTGACATACTTGGATTCAGGGGGCAACCTCCCGCCTGGTCCGCGAGTGCGACACGAATCGCCGGGTGGTTCGAGGTCGGTCAGCGGGGTATCCGTTCCGCGACTCAACCGAGCGGCGTCGTCAACCCCAAGAAGAGCAGCACCCCGCCCAAGACCACGAGCACAACGACGTCCACGAGCTTGCTCCTCACCACGAACGCCCTGCCAAGCGGAGCGAAAGCGCGGGCCGCCGCCCCCGCAAGCGCAAATGCGGCAAGCGACAGGATGGCCACCCTCGCCGACACGAAGCCCGCGAGCGAAACGAGCACCACCGTCGCCGCGAGCACGGCGACGGCGACGTGCCGAGAGGTGAGTTCGGGCTCGTTCTTCGGCATCAGTGAAAGAAGTGCCTGGTGCCCGTGTGGAAGAGGGCGATTCCCGCGGCCTCGGCCGCGGCTATGACCTCGCCGTCCCTGACGGAGCCTCCTGGGGACACCACGGCCCTCACCCCCGCATCGATGAGCACTTGTAGCCCGTCCGCAAACGGGAAGAACGCATCTGAAGCCGCGACGGAACCGAGCACTCGCTCCGCGCCCGCCCGGTCGACGGCGAGGCGGCACGAGTCGACACGATTCACCTGACCCATGCCGATGCCCATGGCAGCGCCGTCCCTGGCAAGCAGGATCGCATTCGACTTGACGGAGCGGCATGCCTTCCACGCAAAGTCGAGATCGGCGAGTACCGCCGATGACACGGGGGCTCCCGCGACCTGGGTCCACGTCGAGGGATCGTCTCCTTCCGCGTCAATCGCGTCGGAAACCTGGACCAGCACCCCTCCGGAAATGCGTCGCCACTCGGTGCTGAGCGGTACGTGCGTCACCTCAAGCAGCCTGAGGTTCTTCTTGACGGACAGAATCTCGATCGCCTCTGGCGAGTACGCGGGCGCCACCACGACCTCGGTGAAGATGTCCGCAATCTGGTGAGCCGCCTCGGCGGTGATCGTGCCGTTTGAGGCGATCACTCCGCCGTACGCGGAGATGGGGTCGGTCGCGTGCGCCTTGCGGTGCGCCTCGGCGATCGTCGCGCCCACCGCGATGCCGCACGGATTGGCGTGCTTGATCACCGCGACGGCAGGGCCGGTCTGGTCGTATGCGGCGCGCACAGCGGCGTCGGCGTCGACATAGTTGTTGTAGCTCATCGCCTTGCCGTGCAGTTGGCGTGCGTGTGCCAGCCCACCTGGCACCGAGGGGTCGCCATAGACGGCGGCCGGCTGGTGCGGGTTCTCGCCGTACCGCAGCGTCCCCAACTTTTCGAACGACGCCCCCATCCAGGAGGGGAAGCCCGTGCCCTCGTCATCGGGGGCCACCACGCTGCCCATCCACGAGGCGACGTGAAGGTCGTAGTCGGCGGTGTGCCTGAATGCCTTGGCCGCGAGAGCGCGCCTCTCGTCGAGCGTCGTGCCGCCCTGAGCGACGGCAGCGGCGATCGCGAGGTAGGACGAGGGGTCGACAACAACCGCGACCGAGGGGTGATTCTTGGCCGCGGCACGGACCATCGACGGACCGCCGATGTCGATCTGCTCGATCACGTCATCCGGTGCCGCACCCGAGGCCACGGTCGCGGCAAAGGGATACAGGTTCACGACGACGAGGTCGAAGGGCTCGATGCCCAGGTCCGCGAGCTGGTTCCGATGCGATTCGAGGCGCCTGTCGGCAAGGATGCCTGCATGGACGCGAGGGTGCAACGTCTTGACCCTGCCGTCGAGGCACTCAGGGAAGCCCGTCAGATCCTCCACTGGAGTGACGGGAACACCCGCCGCCGCAATGCGGGAAGCCGTCGACCCCGTCGACACGATGTCAACGCCCGCCGCATGGAGGGCGCGCGCAAAGTCCTCGATGCCCGTCTTGTCGTACACGGACACCAGGGCCCGCCGCACCGGCTGACGCTCACTCATGCAATTGTTCCTTCCGTCGTTCCCACGCGGGCGATCTTGCCCTCGATGGTCCATCCCGACCGCACCATCGTGCCGATCGTGTCGACAACCAGTTCTCTCTCGGCGGCCTTAATGCGCTCATGCAGAGAGTCCTCGGTATCATCTTCGCGCACGACGACGGCCCTTTGGGCAAGTATCGGTCCCGTGTCGACGCCCTCGTCGACGATCATCACGGTACAACCGGTGACCTTCACGCCTGCGGCCAGCGCCTCTTTGACGGCGTGGGCGCCAGGAAAGGCTGGCAACAGGGCGGGATGCGTGTTGACGATGTGGCCTGGGAAGGCCCGCAATACCGGCTCGCCAAGAAGCCGCATGAAACCCGCACACACCACAAGGTCAGGATCGAAGGTCGCCGCGGCGCGAGCGATGGCCGAGTCCCACGTCGTGCGATCGGGGAAGTCGCGGGGCGAGACAATCGCGGTCGGTAGCCCTGCGTTTGTGGCCACTTCGAGGCCCCGCGCATCCGCTCGATCCGCGATGACTGCGGCGATCGTCGCGCGGTACTCGGGGTCCTCGCAGGCCGACGCGAGGGCCGCCATAATCGACCCCGCGCCCGAGATAAGCACCACAATGCGGGCGGTCCGGTTTGTCACAGTCAGACCCTATAGGCATGCTGGGACCGTGACCGACTGGAATCTGACATGACGCCCAAGCCCGAAGCGCCCGCTCCCGCGCCCGAACTCGTGAAAGTCCGGCGCTATTCGCGCCTATTTGTGTGGAGCATGATCGCGACCTGGCTGCTCAGTTTCGCGCCCATGATCTATCGGCTCGGAACACTCCCGCTCGCGCTGCTCGCCATCGTCCTCGGCGTCCTCGCCTTCTGGTCCACCTTTGGGCTCCCCAACATGGGCAGCCTCCGGGTCATGCTTGGCATGGGGGGATTTGGCGCGGCGGTGCTTGCCCTCATGGGAATCGGGTGGCTCGCCATCGCACCGGAAGTGGTGCAACTCAACTCGTGTACCCGCACTGCGCTCACTCCGCAGGGGGAACTCGTGTGTCAGCAGGACTTTCACGCTGCGGTGAAGGCTCGGTACGGGATCGAGCTTCCCTAACCGGGGCGCGCATCAGGCCCGCGAGGGCCATGAGCAGCACCGCCACGAGCGCGCCGAGGCCCAGTTCCAGGCCGATCATGACCGCCGCGACGAGAGGCTGTGGCCCCACGACCGCGAGTACGCCGGGGCCGATAGCACCGCGCGCAACCCTCGAGACCGCCCCGACCGACACGGAGACGAGGACGATTCCGATGCCGATCGCGGGTAGCGCGCGCACGCCCTGCCCAATCCGCTTCCGCAGGATCATCGTGACGATGGCACCCACGACGCCGAGGACGACGGGGCTCCACGCGAGCGCACCGCCGGCAGCGTGCGGGAGAGTGGCCAAGAGAGGCAAGGCGGGGATGGTGGACGTCGGCGCCTCCGCCGAGGACGAAATGACCCCGCCGAGCACGTAGCCCGCTCCGCTCAGCCACGACACGACCCACACGACGAGCGTTGGCGCATACAGGATTTCGAGGAACGCCAGCGCGGCCCCACCAGCGGCGTCAACGCCGAGCGACGTCGCGGATTCCGCCACCAGGTGGCGAGCCCCCACCGTGGAGACGACGAGTGCGATGGCCGCCAAGGCGACCGAGCCAGACCCCATCGCGACCGCTAGACGGATTCCCGATCTGATGGCCTCCGGCACCCGCTTGAGCCAGGTCAGTGCCGCGCCCCTCTGACGCAACAGGCCCCAAGCCACCGCGGGTATCGCGAGCATGAGCGCGACAACGGTGGCGCGAACGACCCTGGTTCGCGAGTCATCGGCGCCACCCCACGCGAGCGAGGCGGACAGTCCGACGGTTGCGGCGAAGGCGGCAACGGCCGCGAAGCCCGCGGTCCAGGTGGGTGACGCGAAGCGCCTCGCGAGTTGCATGAGCATGAGGACCGTGAGCGAGGCGACTCCCAGCGGCACGAGCGTCACGGGTACTCCATCCACGGCCCACGGCACGCCGAAGCCCGTGAGCCATACGCGCGCGGCAATCCCCGTGGCCTTGCCCCAGCTGATCTGCGCGGCGGCCGCTGAGGAGGCGATGACCCACATGGGAATGAGCACCACCGCGAGGGAGAAGAGCGCACCCTGAATCCCTGCGAGCGCGCCACCAATCCAACCGGGCGCCTCGGTGCGCACCCTGGACACGGCTTCGGTGACCGCCCGCGCGGCTCCTGCCACGCGCCCAGTGGCCGTGGGAGGTTTCGCCTGGGGGTGCACCGTCATGCCGCTATGGTCACCCGCCGCGAGCCTCGCGGCGGGGACCGGCGCGCGTCAGCGGCCCAGGATCTCCCGCATGAGCTGCGCGGTTTCCGACGGCGTCTTGCCGACCTTGACTCCTGCGGCCTCGAGGGCCTCCTTCTTTGCCTGGGCGGTGCCTGCCGAGCCGGAGACGATCGCGCCTGCGTGGCCCATCGTCTTGCCCTCGGGAGCCTCGAACCCGGCCACATAGCCAACGACGGGCTTGGTGACGTGGTCCTTGATGTACGCGGCCGCGCGCTCCTCGGCGTCGCCGCCGATCTCGCCGATCATCACGATGGCGACGGTGTCTGGGTCGTTCTGGAACGCCTCAAGGCAATCGATGTGGGTGGTGCCCACGATCGGGTCGCCACCGATGCCCACCGCGGTCGTGAACCCGATGTCGCGCAGTTCGAAGAGCATCTGGTAGGTCAACGTGCCCGACTTGGACACGAGCCCGATCTTGCCCGGTCCCGTGATCGTGGCTGGGGTGATGCCCACGTTTGACTGGCCCGGCGTGATGAGGCCTGGGCAGTTGGGGCCGATAAGCCTGACGCCCTTGGCCTGCGCGTGGGCGAAGAACTCGGCGGTGTCCTTCACCGGGACGCCCTCGGTGATGATCACTGTCAGCGGCATTCCGGCATCGATCGCCTCGACCACGGCCGACTTGGTGAAGGCGGGCGGGACGAAGACCACCGAGACGTCGGCGCCCGTAGCCGCCATCGCCTCGGCGACGGTGCCGAACACCGGGACGGCCACGGTCGCGCCATTGATGTCGAAGTCGACCGCGGTGCCGGCCTTGCGGGGGTTGACGCCGCCGACGATCTTGGTCCCGGAGGTCAGCATGCGCGTGGTGTGCTTGATGCCCTCCGTGCCGGTCATGCCCTGGACGATGACTCTGGATGCTGCGGTGAGGAAGATGGCCATGGTGTCTCCTTAGGCTGCCGAGGCGGCGAGCTCGGCGGCCTTGGCCGCGGCGCCGTCCATGGTTTCGACAATGGTAACGAGCGGGTGGTTGGCGGCCGCCAGGATCTGGCGCCCCTCCTCCACGTGGGTGCCGTCTAGGCGGACGACGAGCGGCTTGGAGGCTGCGGCACCCAACGTCTCGAGGGCGCCGACGATGCCATTTGCCACCTCGATGCACGAGGTGATGCCGCCGAACACGTTCACGAGCACGCTCTTGACCTGCGGGTCATTGAGGATGACATCAAGCCCGTTCGCCATCACCTCCGCCGAGGCGCCGCCGCCAATGTCGAGGAAGTTGGCGGGCTTGACGCCGCCGAACTGCTCCCCCGCATAGGCCACGACGTCGAGCGTCGACATGACGAGGCCCGCTCCGTTGCCGATGATGCCGACCGCGCCGTCGAGCTTCACGTAGTTGAGGTTCAGCGCCTTGGCCTTGGCCTCGAGCGGGTCGGCGGCCTCCTTGTCCTCGAGTGCCTCGTGGTCCGCGTGGCGGAAGCCTGCGTTGTCATCGATGGTGACCTTGCCGTCGAGGGCGACGATCTTGCCGTCCTCGGTCAGCACGAGCGGGTTGACCTCGACGAGAGTGGCGTCCTCCTCGCGGTACACGGTCCAAAGCTTCTGGATGGCGTCGGCGACGGGTCCAGCAAGTTCCGCTGAGAAGCCCGCGGCCGCGACGATCTCGGCGGCCTTGGCCGCGTCGATGCCCACGATCGGGTCGACTGCCACGCGGGCAAGGGCCTCGGGACGCTCGACCGCGAGTACTTCAATCTCCACGCCGCCCTCGACCGAGCACATCGCCAAGTAACGGCGCTCGGAGCGATCCAGCAGCACGGAGAAGTAGAACTCCTGCGCGATCCTGGCGCCCGCGGCGATCATCACCTTGTGGACCGTGTGGCCCTTGATGTCCATGCCAAGAATCTGCGCGGCGGCGGCCTCGGCATCGGCCGGGTTGTGCACCACCTTGACGCCGCCCGCCTTGCCGCGGCCCCCGGCCTTGACCTGCGCCTTGACGACGACGGTGCCGCCTCCAAGGCTCTCGGCCGCGGCTCGCGCCTCGGCTGCAGTGGAAGCGACAATGCCCGCCAACACGGGGACACCGTGCTTCTCAAACATGTCTCGTGCTTGGTATTCGAAGAGGTCCATCGGATTCCTTGACGCATCGGGGCACACGGGTCGCGTGGCCTGGGGGACGATAGACCCAGCCTAATGGCGTTACAGGGGGGGTCGACGACGCCTGTCATTGGGGGCGTGCGCTGAGGGGATGGCCAGGGACACCGTTGCCGAGCGCTGCGGCCTCACCCTTTTCAAGGGAGAATTCATCCATGAAGCCCCGGTTCACGCAAGGCCGCAGTCGCTGGCTCGCTGGCGGCGGCGCGGCCTTGCTCGTGGTGGTGTCCGTTGCGGCGGCCCTCTTCGCGCTCGCCTCGCCTGGCAACCCCGCCCCCGCAGCGCCTCCGACCGCCGCGGCGGTCCCTGCGATTACTGCCACCGGGCTGGCCCCACTTGAGGCCCCCTCGATCAATTCCGGGATCGCGCCTGGCAAGGCCATTCTCACGTCGACGGTTGGCACCTTGGACGTGTTCGACGCGCCGGGAGGCACCGTCACTCGGGGACTGTCTCGGTACACCTACTACTCCAGCCCGCTCACGCTCATGGCCATCGATAAAGGCGAGGCCGACGGCGACACGTGGTACCAGGTGCTGCTGCCGGGCAAGCCAAACGGGCAGACCGGTTGGGTCAGAGCATCGGACGTCACCGTGTCGTCAACCGACACCGTGATTCACGTGTACCTCGCGGAACATGAACTCGACCTGGTGGTCGACGGCACCGTCGCGATGACGGCGCCCGTCGCCGTGGGTGCCCCCGCCACGCCCACGCCGCTTGGCACGTTCTACATCACGGATTCGATCGACCTGTCCACGAACCCGTCGGGAGTGTATGGCTCCTACGCGCTGGGATTGTCGGGCTACTCGGAGGCCCTCGACAGCTTCAAGGGCACGTTGCCGCAGATCGCGATTCACGGCACCTACCTGCCGGAATCCGTCGGCAAATCGGTGTCAAATGGCTGCATCCGCATGAGGAATGACGCGGTCCACAATCTCGCGGCTCGCGTGGGCCTGGGAACACCAGTCATCGTGAGCGCCTCACGAGTCGCGGCGTAGAACCGCAACCGGTGCGTCCAGGCATCGGGAGCTAGTCGCTGCCACCCGGCGCCACAAAGCCGCTCTCATATGCGGCGATGACCGCCTGCGTGCGATCGCGCACGCCCAATTTCATGAGGATCGACGCGACGTGGCTCTTTACGGTCTCGACGGACACGAAGAGTTTTGCGGCGATCTCACCATTCGACAATCCCGTGGCAAGCAGGCGCAAGACGTCCTCCTCCCGTTCGGTGAGGTCGGGAAGCGCGACGTCGTTCGCGGGGCCCGCAAAGCGTTCGATAACGGCCCGCGTTGATGCGGGAAACAGCAAGGACTCACCGGCAGCGACGATGCGTACCGCCTCGATCAACTCGGCGGGAGGCACGCGCTTGAGCACGAAGCCCGCCGCCCCCGCGCGCATCGCCTCGAACACGTACTCGTCGACCTCGAACGTGGTGAGGACCAGCACCTTCGCACCGCTGTCGCCCGCCGTGATTTCGCGAGTGGCGGCCAATCCGTCCAGGTGAGGCATGCGCACGTCCATGAGCACGATGTCCGGCCGATGCTCCGCGACGACCGCGAGCGCTTGACTCCCGTCGCCCGCCTCGGCGACCACTTCCCAGCCCGGCTCCGAACCGACGATCGCCTTGAGTCCCATCCGCACCAAGGGGTCGTCGTCGACGATCACAATTCTCACGGTGCCACCCTCTCACGGAGCGACGCCCACGGCGAGGCGGGATCTGGTGATTCTGCGGCGAGACGGGCATCGAGCGGCAGCAACGCGCGCACGGCGAATCCACCGGCCTCGGCGCCCACTGTGGAGCGTCCCCCGAGCAGTGCGGCCCTGTCCCTGATCCCACTCAGGCCCCGCCTGTTGCGCTTCGCCCAAGGCGTTTGAGGAGTCGGCGGCGCCTGGTTGACCACCTCGAGTCCGAGCGCATCTCCGTCTCGCTCCACCCGCACGCTCACGGGCACACCCGGCGCGTGCCGCGCCGCATTGGTGAGGGCCTCGCGCACGATGGCGAAAGCGGCGCGGCCCACGGTGGCGGGCACAGGCGGCGCATCGATGTGGGCGTCGATCGTCATCCCAGCGGCACGCGACTCCTCGATAAGCCGGCCGAGGTCGCCGACCCCCGCGAGGGGGGCCCGTGTTTCCTGCTGGTCACCCCTGATCGTCGCGATGATGCGATCCAGTTCGCCCATCGCCGCCCGCCCCCGCTCCTCGATATTCCTAAGAGCCTGGCGGGCAAACTCGGGGTCCGACTCGAACACGTGGGCGCCTGCCCCTGCCTGAATGATGTTCATGGTGATCATGTGGCCGATCGAGTCGTGCAGCTCCTGGTCAATGCGCACCTGTTCCTCGGCGATTTCGGCGCGCTCGGTGGCCGCCCTCACCTCTTCACTTGTGCTTGCACCCAGGGCCCACCGCCCAAACACCACGTGGAGAACGGCGAGGCCCCTCACCGACCATGCGAATGCGGGGACCAAGAGAAGCGCCACTGGGGATCCGACAAGCGCCCAGAACGAGAGGATGCCGCTCACGTGGTCGCCAGCACCACCGCCGTACCAGTCCGCCCACCCGAGCCGATACACGGCCGCCTGAACGATGGCGCCGACGACCGAGACTGGCATCAAAACCGCGACAAGCGCGAGCGAGAATCCAAGTGGGCCAAGGACGAGCCGGCCTACGGTCCAGACCGCCACGCGCCACGCGTGACCGTCAAATAGGACGTCCCTACCCCAGCGAGCAAGGGAGCTCCACACGCCGCGTGACTCGTCTCCTCGACCGCCGTCCATCCCGACGGGCCGACGGGCGGGAGGAGCGGGAATTCGCGCGTCGAGCATCGCGTTGGCGAGCCCACGCTCGGACGCGCCGATCCACCGCATCGAGACGTGGGTGAGTACCAGGAGCGGGACGCCGATCCACACGATCACGAGCGAAGCCCCCGTGAAGTACATCGTGATTGCGTAGATGCCCCACAGCAGGCCGAGCGGCAGGCCGAGTAGCAAGTAGGCCGCCTCCCGCCAAAAACGGGCGCGGAAGAGAATCAGCGCGTAGGAGTTGTTTCCGGTCATGACCTCATCGTGCCCGCGAAGAGGTCCCTTGCACCACACCCGCGAGCCGGAAGTTCCCTTCCCCCGTGGGAGTGATGGCCCGGTCGCGCTCCCCGAAGGTGCGACGCGGCCGCCCCAATTGCGCTTGAATGGCGTAGAGGAGGGGACATGACCACACCCGCAGGCTGGTACGACGACCCACACGACCCACGTTTCATCCGCTTTTGGGATGGCTCTCAGTGGAGCGGCAACGTCGCGCCGAAGGTGGCAAACACCGGTGTCGCCGGGTCGCCGGACCGTGACCACGGCCCCTCGAACCCCATGCACTACATCGTGCCGATTGGGCGTTCGTGGCAGTCGGTCCTCGCGCCCTATCTGGGGCTGCTCTCGCTCGCGCCCGTGCCGCTCATCAGCCAGGCGCTCGGCGCCGGCGGGATCGTCTTCGGCATCATCGCCCTTCGGCGGGCCCGTTCTGGCGGTCACGGAACGGGAAGGGCGATCATCGGAATCGTGCTCGGCGCGATCGGCGCGATCGGAAGCGCGATCTTCTTCGCCGTCATGCTCGCCAACCAGGGCAACTAGTCCTCCACGGCGCCGAAGCGGTCTGCGACCGAGGCCGACCACTCCCTGGCGCCGGCGCCCGCTCGGGTGCGCTAAGGAGAAGCGGAAGCGGGCCGGCGCCTCCTCGGCGTCGCCCCAGCCGCCGTTCGCTCAGCTGTCCTGGCCGATGCCCCAGTTCTCGATGACGTAATCCATGTCCTTGTCACCGCGTCCGCTGAGGTTCACCAGCACGGTCCCTGTGCCCATCTCGCGGGCGGTGACCAGGGCGTGCGCGACGGCGTGCGCGCTCTCGAGCGCGGGGATGATGCCCTCCTTGCGGCTCAGCGCGAAGAAGGCATCGCGGCACTCTTCGTCGCTCGCCGTGACGTAGCGCACCCGGCCGGTGTCCTTGAGGTGGCTGTGCTCTGGGCCGACGCCCGGGTAGTCCAGGCCGCTCGCGCAGGAGTACACCGGCGACGGCTGCCCCTCCTCGTCCTGCAGCAGGTAGCACTTGAACCCGTGGATGACGCCCGGCATGCCGTAGGTCATCGTCGCCGCGTTGTCGCCGACGGCCGTCCCGCGGCCGAGCGGTTCGACGCCGATGAGCTCGACCGGGTCGTCGAGGAACGCCGAGAATATGCCGATCGCGTTGGACCCGCCGCCGACGCAGGCCTCGACGACGTCGGGCAGGTTGCCCGTCATCTCGTGGAACTGCTCGCGGGCCTCGATGCCGACGACCTTCTGGAAGTCGCGGACCATCATCGGGAACGGGTGCGGGCCCACGACGGAGCCGATGCAGTAGATCGAGTTTTCGAAGTCGGCAAGGTAGGCCTCGAACGCCGAGTCCACCGCCTCCTTGAGCGTGCGCAGCCCGTGCCTGACAGGGACCACCGTCGCGCCGAGCAGCTGCATGCGGCTGACGTTGGGCGCCTGCTTGGCGATGTCGACCTCGCCCATGTGGATCTCGCACTCGAGGCCGAAGTGGGCGGCCGCGGTCGCGAGCGCGACGCCGTGCTGACCCGCGCCAGTCTCGGCGATGAGCTTCTTCTTGCCCATGTACTTGGCCAGCAGGCCCTCGCCCATGCAGTGGTTGAGCTTGTGCGCGCCGGTGTGGTTGAGGTCCTCGCGCTTGAGGTAGATCTGCGCGCCGCCGTTCTCCAGGGAGAGCGTGCGTGCGTGATAGACAGGCGTCGGGCGACCCTGGAAGTGCGTCCGGATGTAGCGCAGCTCATTGATGAACGCCGCGTCGTTCTCGATCTCGTGATAGGCCTTCGTGATCTCGGCGAACGGGCCCTCGAGTTGCGGCGGGAGGAACTGCCCTCCGTAGGCGCCGAAGAAGCCGTTGTCATCGGGGACGGTCGCGCGGCGGAAGTTCTCACGCGTGCTGGTTTGCTCGCTCATCACACACCTCATCGTGGTCGTTCGTTTAGGGCCGTGATCCCATATTAGGGGCGGGGGTCCGCGCCGGGACCCGTCGCACCGCGGTGGGGCCGCCCCTATGCCACCCGCCGGGCTCGCGCGCAAGCCGAGTACAACTAAACGGCGCCGAAGCGGTCTGCGACCTCTCGGATCGAACGCGCAGAAGCATCCAACGCGGCGCTCTCGGCGGCGTCGAGCGGCACGTCCACACGGTGCTTGACGCCGCTGCGGCCGATGACTGCGGGCAGCGACATGCAGATCTCACCCACGCCGGGGTAGTCGATGAGGGTCGACACGGGAAGCACCCTGTTCTGGTCCTGCAACACGGCCTCGACGATGCGCGCACCCGCCACACCGATCGCGTAGTTCGTCGCTCCCTTGCCCTCGATGATTTTGTACGCCGACTGAAGCACGTCGCGGTGCATGCGCTCGCGCACGTCCTTGGTCATGACGACCTTGCCGGAAGCATCGTGCCACTCGAGTAGCGGCACACCGCCGATGGTCGCGGATGACCACAGTGCCACCTCGGAGTCGCCGTGCTCTCCGGCGATGTAGGCATGCACGTTGGATACGGCCACGCCGCACTCAACCGCCACCTGGTGGCGCAAGCGCGACGAGTCAAGCACCGTACCCGAACCAAACATCTGGGACGGGCTCATCCCCGAGGCCTTGAGGGCCGCATACGTGACCACATCGACGGGATTCGTCACGAGGATGTAGATCGCGTGCGGCGAGACCTCGATCAGCGGAGGGATGATCTTGTCCATCAGGCCGATCGTCGCCTCGGCGAGTTCGAGCCGCGACTGGCCGGGCTGCTGCTTGGCGCCTGCGGTGATCACGATCACGTCGGAATCCGCGCACACCCCGACATCGGAGGACCCGATGACCTTCGCCTCGGGCATGAACTGAATACCCTGTGCGAGGTCGAGAGCCTCTGCCTCGACCTTGGCCGTGTCGATGTCATACAGCGCCACCGTGCGCGCGAAGCCGCGCATCAGGCCCGCGTACGCGAGGGTGGCGCCGACCGCACCTGCGCCGATAACAGAAACCTTGGACGTTCGGGCTTCCATGGAATGTACCTTTCGTGGGGACACGCACAGCGTATCGTCGAGCACGCGGCCACCCTGGGGCAGTCAGCCGCGGTGGTTGCTAGAGTTTTGAGAGGGAATTGAAGCGCAGCACGAGCCGCTTGACCCCTGCGTCACCGAAGTCGACCTTCACGACGGCATTGCGATCCACACCCTCGACGCCCACCACCTTGCCCATGCCGAAGCTGTCGTGATTGACGCGCTCACCCACCTCAAAACCCACGTCTCCCGCGCCCGCGCCAGGGGGACTCGGCGGCACGGAGCGGGTCCGCACGGCACCCGCCGTGCCGTACACGTTGCCGTCGCCACGGTCCTGGTTGCCCCCGTAGGTGCTCGACCACCCGCCGGATCCCCTCTTGTCGGCCCGAGCGCGCAGCGACGACATCGTGGTCTCGGAGCGCCGCCAATCGACAAGTTCCGCGGGAATCTCATCGACGAAGCGCGAAGCGGGCAGGTATTGCGGCGCGCCCCATGCCGCGCGCACGTCGGCACGGGTGAGATAGAGCCGCTCCCTCGCCCTGGTGAGGCCCACGTACGCGAGCCTGCGCTCCTCCTCGAGATCCTTGAGGTCCCCCGACTCGAGCGACCGCATGTGCGGGAAGGTACCGTCCTCGAGACCCACCACGAAGACCACGGGGAATTCGAGTCCCTTGGCGGTGTGCAGCGTCATAAGCGTCACGACTCCGCCGCCGCCATCGGCATCGGGGATCTGGTCGGCGTCGGCCACGAGCGCGACCTTCTCCAGGAAGTCGGCGAGCGTCCCGTCGGGGTTCTCCTCGGAGAACTCCCTTCCCACCGACACGAGCTCCATGATGTTCTCGATGCGGCTCGAGTCCTGCGGGTCCTCGGACGACCTCATGGCGCGCAGCATGCCCGTACGGTCCGCGATCGCGTCGAGAGTCCCCGCGGGACCGTTGTCCGCGGCGAGCGAGCGCAAGTCGTCCATGAGCGCCACAAAGTCCTGGAGTGGCTTGAGCGAGCGCGTGGCGAGGCCAAGCTCGTCGGCCCTGCGCAGCGACGCACCAAAGCTGGGCCCACGCCCGCCCTCGCGCGCGGCAATTCCCGACTGCTCGCGCTGGAAGCGTTCGACGGTGTCGATCGTGGTGTCGCCGATGCCGCGCCTCGGGGTGTTGACGATGCGGCGCGTGGCCACGTCGTCGTCCTCGTTCGCGATCGCGGCGAGGTACGCGAGCATGTCCTTGACTTCCTTGCGCTCATAGAAGCGCGTGCCGCCCACGATCTTGTAGGGAATGTCGGCCCGCATGAGCCGCTCCTCGATCGCGCGCGACTGGGCATTCGCGCGGTACATGATCGCGATATCGGACGGCGCAACCGTCTCGAGGGACGTGAGACGGGCAATCTCGCCCGCGATGAACAGCGCCTCGTCCTGTTCGTTGTCGGCGGCGTAGCCGACGATGCGCTCGCCGTCGCCCGCGTCGGTCCACAGGTTCTTGGCCGGCCTGCCGACGTTGTTTGCGATGACCGCGTTCGCGGCGGAAAGGATGTTCTGGGTGGATCGGTAGTTGCGTTCGAGGCGAATCACCTCGGCGGAGGGATAGTCCTTCTCGAACTCGAGGATGTTGCGAATGTTGGCGCCGCGAAAGGCGTAGATCGACTGATCGGCGTCGCCCACGACGGTGAGGTGACCGGAGTCCCCCACCAGTTCCCTCACCAGCACGTACTGCGCATGGTTCGTGTCCTGGTACTCGTCGACCAACACGTGGCGGAACTGCGCGCGGTAGCGTGCGGCCACGTCGGGGTGGTCCTGCAGCAGGCGCACCGTCTTGACGATGATGTCGTCGAAGTCGACCGCATTCGCGGCCTCGAGCCTGCGCTGATACGCGCCGTAAGCGACGCCCGCCGCATGCTCGATCGAGAACTTGGAGGCCATCGCGGCCGACGCCGCCGCGTCGTCAGGAGAGACGAGTTCATCCTTGTACTTGCCGACGCGGCCAAGCAGGGCCTTGGGCTTGAACTTCTTGGGGTCGAGGTCGAGCTCATTCATCACGAGCTTCATGACCGCCACCGAATCGGCCGAATCGTAGATGGAGAAGCTCGAGCGGAGACCCGCGAGCTCGAAGTCCCTGCGCAGCATGCGCACGCAAGCCGAGTGGAACGTCGACACCCACATCTGGCGAGCCTCGGGGCCGACGAGCGATTGCACCCGCTCCCTCATCTCGCCGGCGGCCTTGTTGGTAAAGGTGATGGCAAGCACCTCATGGGGGCGCGCGCGGCCCGACTCCAAGAGGTGCGCGATGCGGTGAGTCAGGACTCGCGTCTTTCCCGAGCCCGCCCCTGCGAAGATCAGGAGGGCGGGAGCCTCGCTGAGGACCGCCTGCGCCTGTTCAGTATTGAGCCCCTCGATAAGTGGGGAACCGGCGTGTGATTCGAGGCTAAACAGGGCATCCATGGGAGCCCCAGTCTAAGTCCGGGGCGCGCCACGAAGTGCCTACAAGGGGGTCTCGTTCGACAAGGCCCACCGCTCGTAGTCGTCCTGGGCCGGACGCCCCTGGGCGCGGGTGGGTAGGGTCACACCCACGGCAACGACCTTGTCCCTACCCTCTTCCTTGGCGCGGTAGAGCGCGTGGTCGGCGGCGGCGATGCACTCGTCGGGCGTCTGACCGAGGGCCCCCATGGAGGCGCCAATAGAGACCGAGACGGTATGGACGTGTCCGTTGCACCGCTTCTCAATCAGGTTGATCGACCTGCGCAAGCGCTCGAGGATGGGCATCAAGTCTGCGTGTCGAACTCCGGGAATGAGAACGAGGAACTCGTCTCCACCCCACCGACTCACCATGTCCGAGTCCCTGAAGTGATTCCTGAGGGTGTCGGCGACGGCCTGGAGAATCTTGTCTCCGCAGTCGTGCCCAAACTCATCGTTGAGCCCCTTGAAGTGGTCCAGGTCAACGAGCGCGATCGCGTAGTTTCCGCGGCCGCGCTGCGCCCACTCGCCGAGTTGGGTGATGACGGGCCGGCGGTTGTACACGCCTGTGAGCTCGTCGGTGGTGGCTCGCAGCTCGCCATAGCGAGCGGCACCCTCGAGGATCCTTTGCAGCCGAGCGTGCCGGAGCTCGAGCACGCCAACCACCAAGAACAGCAATACGCCCGCCCCGAATTTGTCAACATGTGCTACTTGACGAGCCAGGTCCAGCGGGAGCTCCGCGTCACCACTTCCCTCGGGGTATACAAACTCGCACACCACATACGCCCCGATGACAAAGGCGGACAGCGCGGCCCTCATGTAAGGGAGTTCCTTGGTCACGATCAGGTACGGCATGGCAGCCAACGCGAAGAGAAAACTCTCGAGACTGAGTCCGGCCGAGATCTGTGACACGGTCACGGTAATCCCGATCGTGCTCGCGACGAGCGCCACGACCGATGCCAACATCTCTTTTCCGCTCCAGGCGAAGCCCAAACAGGCGAGAAGGAGGGCCGCCCCTCCGAAGCTCAAAGTCGCGAGCCACATATGACCTTCAGGGGCCTCCACGCGCAAGATGATCGCGGTCGCGAGTGCGCCGGAGGCCGTCATGCCGATGAAGACGAGGCTGATGAGCCGTTCGGCGCGCACACCCGCCGCTCTCGCCGCGGCGACCTGGGCGGGCGTCAGGGGAACGCCCCGCGCACCATCGACGCGCCGCCGCCTCCGCCACCGCTTCATGCACAGCCTCCTTGGCCGCAGACAGTCAACGCTCGTGCGAACCCGTGCGTTTCTCTCTCTATCGGCCCGAACATCCCACGTGAAACGCACGCAGAGCGCCCACAACTGGGGCGCCACGGCAATTATCCCTTTTGCGCGACTTCACACGCACGACATGTGCGGTTTCCCACTCACTTCCTCTTTGTGCAATTCCTCACATTTTCGGGGGCACTGTCAAGGTTTGTCACACAATACGGCGTTGGGCCGCCCATCGCGCGAGCTCGTGGCGGTTCGACAATTGGAGCTTGTGAAGCACCTTTCCCACGTGAGTCTCCACCGTCTTGATGGAGATGAAGAGCTTCTCCCCCACCTCGCGGTACGTGTAGCCGCGCGCGATCAGCCGCATGACCTCTTGCTCGCGCTCGGTCAGGCTGTTGAGGTCTTCGTCCGCATGCGCGACCTCTCCGCCCGCCGCGTTGAAGGCGTCGAGGACAAAACCGGCCAGGCGAGGAGAGAACACCGCATCACCCGAGGCGACTCGCCTCACTGCGTCGGACAGGTCGGGTCCCGAAATCGACTTCGTGACGTAACCCCTTGCGCCGGCGCGCACGACGGCCACCACATCATCGGCCGCATCTGAGACCGACAGCGCGAGAACCTTGGGCGGGGCCGCGCCGCCCAAAATCTCGGCGAGCACATCGAGGGCGCCTCCTCCCGTGCCTCCGGGGAGGTGCACATCGAGGATCACGACGTCCGGCGCGAACTCCTTGATGGCGATGATCGCGGACTCGACATCACGCCCCTCGCCCACCACATCGATGTCGTCCGCGAGGGACTCCCTCACCCCCACCCTGATCACATCGTGGTCGTCAACAATGACTACTCGCACCGTCATCTCTCGTCCTTTCGAGGCATGGTGATCGCCACTTCGGTGCGCGATTGCGGCGCCGAGGAAATGATTGCGGTGCCGCCATGCCTGGCCGCCCGCCCGACGATAGAGTTGCGGATTCCCGCGCGGTCCTCGTCGACGGAAAGCGGGTCGAATCCGGGGCCAGAGTCGCGTACGAAGATTTGGTAGGCGTCGTCGGTGAGTTCGGCGTAGACGCTGATGGGCTCCATTCCGTGGCGGGCGGCGTTCGTGGCCGCCTCGAAGGCCGCCCTCACCGCCGCGCGCAGAGGAACCGTCGTGGGAGCATCGCCGACGCTCACCACCTCAATGGCCACGCCGTGGGTGTCCTCGACCTCCGACATGGCGGCGGCGAGGGCGGTCGCGACAGAGTCGGCCTCCGAGCGGCGATCTTGATATAGGTAGGCGCGCAGGTCTCTCTCCTGTGCCCTCGCAAGCCGCGCCACCGCGTCGGGGTCGTTCGCCTTTGCCCTGATCAGGGTGAGGGTCTGCATGACCGAGTCGTGCAAGTGGGCCGCGATCTCCGCGCGCTCAAATTCGCGCACTCTCTGTTCGCGCTCGACCGCGACCTGCCGGATGAGTCTTGTCCACCATGGGGCAGGAACCAGCGCGAACGCGGCCACCGCGACCACGGGAACGACGATCGCGCGTGTCAAAGGGTGGCCGTGAAAGTCCCATTGCGCGAACCAAATCACCGATCCGATCGCAAGGAGAATACCCACCACGACACGCGCCCATGCATCGCGCGAGAACAGGCTGACGACGTCGGGCCTGCGCGCGTCACTCTGCACCGCGGAATCAAGCGGGCTCCACACCAGGATGAGCGCGATAACGAACACGATCGCTGGGAGCGCCCACGCGGACACCTCATCGAATCCCAGGCGCCGCGCGAGAAGGGCCAGGGCGAGGGCGATCATCATTCCGCCCACAAGCGCGCGCCACCATGTCGATGGGGCCGCCTCTCTCCGGAGCGGCCGTGCCACGCGCGTCGACTCGGTCACGGGTTCATCGTCACACAACACACCCCTCACGCGCCTCGGTCGTGAGGCGGATAGGGATCGAAACGGCTCGGCACAGAAATCAGGGGCGATATCAGGGGGTCCCCTCATAGCGCCACGCCCCAAGGCGGCGAGAGCATGGACTCAGAAGCATCACACCCGGAAGGACCCACGATGACGACACCACCAGAGCAGGCGCCCCAAGAGGCGGCACTGTTTCGCACCATCCGGGAGTGGGGCATCACCCGTGGCGACCACGGAGTCGTCGGCGGCGTGGTCGAGGGCCTGGGCGATCGCATCGGAATGGCACGCGTCCCCGCCCGCATCATCGTGGTCGTTGCTCTTCTTGTTTTGAAGGGTCTCGTCCTCGTGGCCTACGCAGTAGCGTGGGCGCTGTTGCCCGACCGCAAGGGCAACATCATTCTGCAGAACTTTGGTCGCGGCATCCCCAACGTGGGCGCCTTGGTTGGCATTGGGATTCTCACGCTGACGGGGCTCGGCTGGGTCGACAACGGCCCGGGAATCACGTTCCACAACATCCCCTGGGGCGACCCTGGCAACTGGGGCATCGCACGCGTCCTCGTCCTCATCTTTGCCATCTTGGTGCCGCTTATCGTCATCGGTGCAATCGTCGCTGTCGTCGTTGTTCTGTTGCGGCGAAACGGCGCGGCCAAGGGGGCCACGCCCGTAGCCAACCCCGTGTTCGCAGCGCCTCCCGCCAACGGAGCATCGGTCGCTGCATCGAGCCCGGCAGGCTCCGCCGCAACGGCCACCGCGCCTGCCGTGGAGCCCCCGCCGCCCGCTCCATCTGCGGCCGCGGCCATGCCTCCCGCGCGGCAGTGGGCGCCCGTGCCTCCCGCACCACCCGTACCGCCCCGTCGGCCGCAGGTTCCCGGGCCAGGACGCACGTTCTACCTGATGAGTCTCGCGTGGGCGGCCATCGCAGCCGCGGCGGCGGTCTGGATGGACCGAATGGGTCACCTGGCCGTGCACCCCGTGATTGCAGGCTCTGTCATCTTCGCGACGGGCCTCGGCGTGATCGCAATCTTCGTGAGCCTCGCGGGGCGCAAGCTCGGGTTCCTCGGCTTCCTCGCGATCGCGTCACTCCTCCCGCTCGTGATCATCGCGGCGAACGCCAACGAGCTCCGCACGGCCTATGCCGATCACGGGGGGATCACGCCGAACGGCGGCATCACCGCCATGGTCCCCAGCTCGCCGCCGGTCGCCTTTGACCCCACCCTCGCCTTCGACCCCACGTACACGAACGTGTACTTCGACGCCTCGTGCTACCAGGCTGACTGGACAGACACCCACGACTCGACCGCGTACGTGAGCGTTCAACGCCTGAACCTCGCGGCCAACACAGCGGCACCCACGGCACCGACAGCATCCAATGCAGCCACGGCACCCACGGCACCCACGGCGTCCAATGCACCCACGGCACCCACAGACACCAAGGTCGCCGTCACCGCAGAGCTGACCTACGTCACGATCGCGAAGGGCGCCAACGTCACCCTCACCGGCGGCATCAATGCCTCGGCCACTGTCGTATTCGCCGACAAGGGCTTCGTATGTGACTTCCAGCCAGGGACAGACCCGTACATGGAACTCACCAACCCTGGCGCACCCACGATCGACCTGGTCGTCAAGGACGACCATTACGCCAACACCATCGTCATTCAGGAGGTCGCATCATGACCCGTCGCCGCCCCGCCCACCGTCTGACCTCGGCGCTCATCGGCGCGATCGTCGCCGCCGTCGGCGTCCTCACCATCGCGCTACTGTCCGGACGTGAGCTCGACACCGAGCTCATCGCGATCATCGCTCTCGCCGCGGTCGGCGGATGGTTACTCATCACCGCGTTGATCTCGGGCAGGCGACCGCGCTCGGGCGAGTGGGCCGCGCAAGACGACTCCTCCGTATACGCAGGCGGCTTTTCGAGTACCCCACCTGGCGTCGAGACCGGCGCCGCCCCGCTCACGGCGGCAGCCCGGTCGGCGGCAAGCAAAGCCAAGCGCGGGGGCGCCGACGCGCCGTCGTGACCCGCTAGTCCCTCACCGCGACCACGGCATTGCGACCCCCGAGTTTCGCCTGGTACAGGGCGTCATCGGCGCGACGTAGCACCGACTCGGGCTCCTCGCCCCCCAGGCCACTGGCCACGCCAAGAGAGATGGTCACCGGGTGGGCGGCGCGCGCACACGCGGGAAGCGCGTTGGCGATGCTCTCGCGCAGACGGTCGGTGACCTGCGCAGCCTCGTCAATGGCGGTGTTTGGCAACACAATCACAAACTCCTCGCCGCCCCACCGCGCCACCAGGTCACCGTCGCGCATATTGGCCTCGAGCAGGCCCGCAATGTAGATGAGCGTCTCGTCGCCGCAGTCGTGGCCGTACTTGTCATTGAGCACTTTGAAGTTGTCGAGATCCGCGATCGCGACGCTGAAGGACTCGTGCTGCGCCTCGAGTGCGTCGAGCCGCGCCCACACCGGACGGCGGTTCGCGAGGCCAGTGAGAGGGTCCGTTTGCGCCGCCAGATGGGCTACCTGCAATGCCTGATCTCCCAACTGCTTCGCGAGCCTCGCCGCGCGATTCAACGCCAGCGCGAGCACGAACAGGGCGACCGTCATGATGGTGCGGTTCGCCGTCGAAATCTCCGCGGTCTGACTTTCGGAGAGGGGCGACCACGCGCGGGACCGCGTGAAGAACACTTGGATGACGATCACGGCGGAGACAAGCGCGAAGATCAGCACGAACCTGGCTCGGGCGGCTTCGTCCGGCACCGTGACGACCACGCCAAGCGCACCGACGAACAGAAGCGATCCGAAGCCCGCGTGCACTGACGTCGCGGACGCGAACACGAGCACCGACAGAACCGGCGCCGCCTGGCTCAGGATTCCCGCTCCTGTGACGTGGCCTCGAGAGACCATGCCGATTCCGAAGACCTGGACCACCGCCGTGACGGCGCCTACCACCGCCACGTACCGATGAAAGGGCTCGGAAGTGCTGGCAAAGACCACCGCGTAGCCGAGCGACACCACCGCACCCACGCCCAGATAGATCCCAACCAACCTGCGACGGCGGTCACCGGCCTTCGCGCGCTCGATTTCAAGCGCGACGCGCGCGTCTGCAAGGCCGGTCGCTATTCCCATTCGATGGTGCCTGGCGGCTTGGACGTGACGTCGAGGACGACGCGATTGACCTCAGGTACCTCGTTCGTGATTCGGTTGGAGATGTGCGCAAGCACCTCGTAGGGCACGCGGCTCCAGTCGGCGGTCATGGCGTCCTCGCTCGATACTGGGCGCAACACGATGGGGTGCCCATAGGTGCGGCCGTCGCCCTGGACGCCCACCGAGCGAACATCCGCGAGAAGCACCACGGGGCACTGCCAGATGTCGCGATCGAGGCCCGCCTTGGTGAGTTCTTCGCGCGCGATCGCGTCGGCCGCCTGCAGGATGTCGATGCGCTCCTGGTTGACGGCACCGATGATCCGGATGCCGAGTCCTGGGCCTGGGAAGGGTTGGCGCCACACGATCTCTTCGGGCAGACCGAGCTCGAGGCCAACGGCCCTCACCTCGTCCTTGAAGAGCGCACGCAAGGGCTCGACCAGATCGAACTTGAGATCGTCCGGCAGGCCGCCCACGTTGTGGTGGCTCTTGATGTTGGCCGCGCCCTCGCCGCCACCGGACTCGACCACGTCGGGATACAAGGTGCCCTGAACCAGGAACTTCACCTCTTCGCCGAGGCCCGCGTCGTGAACGAGCTTGCGCGCTTCCGCCTCGAAGGCGCGAATGAACTCGCGGCCGATGATCTTGCGCTTCGTCTCCGGGTCGGTCACGTCCGCGAGCGCGTCGAGGAAGCGGTCGCGTTCGTTGGCAACCACGAGGCGCACGCCGGTGGCGGCGACAAAGTCGCGCTCGACCTGCTCGGCCTCACCTGAGCGCAGCAGACCGTGGTCGACGAAGACGCACGTGAGCTGATCCCCCACGGCCTTCTGCACGAGGGCGGCGGCCACCGCGGAGTCGACGCCGCCCGACAGACCACAAATCACCTGGGCCGAGCCGACCTGGGCGCGAATAAGCGCCACTTGTTCGTCGATGACGCTTGCGCTCGTCCAGTCAGGAGTGAGGCCCGCAACCGTGTAGAGGAAGTTCTCGAGCGCGGCCTGGCCGAGGGGCGTGTGCCTGACCTCGGGGTGCCACTGGACGCCCGCCATGCGACGCTCGGTGTTCTCAAAGGCCGCGACTGGCGCGCCATCCGTCTTCGCGAGCACCGTGAATCCGGCGGGGGCTTCGTGAACGGAATCGCCGTGGCTCATCCACACCGTCTGCTCCGCGGGGCTTCCAGCCAAGGTGGCGCCGGCGTCGGCGATGCTCGCCGTGGTGCGGCCGTACTCGCGCAGACCCGTCTTGGCGACCGTGCCGCCCAGCGCCTTGGCCATGAGTTGGAAGCCGTAACAGATTCCAAAAACCGGAACCCCCGTGTCGTAAATCGCGGAGTCGACGTGGGGGGCGCCGTCTTCGTACACCGAGGAGGGGCCACCCGAGAGAATGATCGCCGCGGGGTTCTTTGCGAGCATGTCCGCGGCACTCATCGAGTGAGGGACGATCTCGGAGTACAACCTGGCCTCACGCACGCGGCGTGCAATCAGTTGGGCGTATTGCGCGCCGCAGTCAACGACGAGGACGGGACGATGCTGGACGGGACGATGCTGGACGGGAGGGCGCTGAGTGGTCACGCGTCAACGCTCGCGGGGATCTCGCGGGACACCCGCCGCTCCATCACAAAGGACATTGCCGGAACCACACCGCCGAGCACCATGGTCAACAGGCGCCCTGTGTGCCACTTCATGCGACGCCATAGGTCAGCACAGGCAAGCACGTACACCATGAAGATCCAACCGTGGGTGATGCCGACCATCGTGGCGAAGGCCCAGAAGGCGTCCGCATGCCACCCCGCGGCCTCACCGATGTACTTCACGAGCGTCACCGCCGTGAGCAACAACA
Source organism: Demequina lutea (assembly GCF_013409005.1). Classification (NCBI taxonomy): domain Bacteria; kingdom Bacillati; phylum Actinomycetota; class Actinomycetes; order Micrococcales; family Demequinaceae; genus Demequina; species Demequina lutea. The sequence continues at coordinate 810,897 of NZ_JACBZO010000001.1, read as the reverse complement.
AGAACGAACCGGTCACGAAGGCCATGACGCGGTAGCGCTTGAGCGCTCCTTGAACGGGGGCGGGGGTCATACGTCCTCCTCGGAAGTCTGTTCGCGACCATTGTCCCGCATCCATCGCACGGAAATCACCGCCGCGAAGATGCCAAAGAGCCACCACTCGACCGAATACGTGAGCGATCGCAAATCGAGCCTTTTCTGCTCGACCGGAGGGGGGAGCGCCCTCCAGCCCGGTGCGGGAGAGTCCGCGACGACAAGGTACGAATAGACCGGAGCCGTCCAGTGCTGGGCCAGGGAAGCCGTCGACATCGAGCCCAACCACACTGCCCCGGCCACGGGCGGGTCGTTGGGGGTCGGGGTGAGGCCCTCTCCCCCTCGCACGTAACCCGTGACGTGCGTGCTCCCACCGACGGCCGGCGTGGACGCGACTTCGTCTGCAGGTAGCCAACCCGCGATCACGCCGAGGGTACCTTCGGCGCCGGTGCCCGTGGCGTCCGCGGGAACCGTGAGCGGCAACACCAGGAGCACCGCGGGCACGCCCTCGAGCTCCTTGCCTGCCACGAGGCCCACGTCGACATTCGCCCACGTTCCGTCGACCTCGATAAGGCGCCCCTCGCCCCTGCCAGCCTCGCCGGGACGCATCACCGCAGCAAGCGCAGCCCTAGGGTCGGGATCGACCGCGTGCGCCTGCTGGTGAGCGCGCTGCCACTGCCAGGTGCCCAGAAATCCGCAGATGGCAACCGACAGGATTGCCACCGTCGTGGCCCCAGCGAGAGCTCCCCACCGCAGACGGCGAACGCTAGCGACCGGGGGTGCTTCCGGGACGTCGGATTCGGGAGGCACGTGGATTCTCCTGATAAGACTCAGCGGGAAGTGACTCGGCAAGACCACGCGTGCTCACGGCGTCGCGGCCTGCCACCTTTGCATCGTAGAGCGCGTCATCCGCGCGCTTCACCACGTGGTGAGACAAACCGTCTGCCGTGCCGTCGGCAACGCCGATCGACATCGTGACCCGATGCACGTGACCCACACAGGGAATGACCGTTTCGGCCGCCTGCTCCCGCAACAACTCCATGAGCGCGGCGCCTTGTTCGATGCCTGTGTGGGGCAAGACGACGATGAATTCTTCGCCACCCCACCGGCCTACGGAATCCGTCACACGCAGGCGGTCCTTGAAGCCCGACGCGATCGCGGCAAGGACTCGGTCTCCGCACTGGTGGCCGAACTCGTCGTTGAGCGCCTTGAAGTGGTCCAGATCCGCAATTGCGACGACGTAGTCGCCCTCGAGTCCGCGCGCCTCGAGCGCCTCGATCAGGGGACGCCTGTTTGACAAGCCCGTGAGGACATCGGTGTTGGCGAGGTACTCGGCGGTGGCAGCCGAGCGGGCTGCCGCGGCCTTCGCCTGGTTGGTGCGTTGATAAAACAGGCCTGCGAGGGCAGAAACAAGGACGAGCGTCAGGACGGCATTGATCGAGAACACGATGGTGAGCTTCTCAACGGGAACCGAGCGCTCGGGTCCGGGTGACAGGACGGTCTGGCACACGATGAACGTGACCGCCGCGCCGAGGATGAAGAACCACCTCCACGGGGCTTGTCGTTCCGTGAAGATCACGAACACCAGCACTCCTCCCGCGATCAGGTAGAGGTGCAGCCCCGACTCCCAACCAAGGACTTGCACGGCGGCCATGATCTGAATGTTCGCGGTGGTGACCGCAACGAGCGCCGCTGCGAGTTGTCGACCTCGGCGTGCGAGGACCACTGCGGCGAAGTGAAGACAGGCAGCCGTCACGTTGACGACAAATAGACGGCCGAGCCCCGCGTCTGCCCAGTGGAGGTAGTAAGCGAGGTATCCGACCGTGAGGAGCGCGGCAAAGAGCGCGAAGTCGTGAGCGGTCCATCTCGCCTGGGTCGCCTCGCTGTGGCTCGCGCCCGTGCGCAGATCAATCAGGCGCGCGAAATTGCCAAGGATCTCCCGCTTCGCTCCAGCCGCGAAGCCTTCGTCCGTCGCCACAGATGAACCCCCAGGATTTGTGAGCGTGAAGGTGCGTCTTCGCATTGATGAGAACCGGGTTGGCCCATGCTAGGACCTCCACATTAACTTGTGATGAATGACCTTGACCACATTCGGTCGGCCGTCTCACTCGGACAAATCGGTACGAACCTGGGCATACCTCACACGATTCCTGCCTGCGTCCTTCGCGTCGTAGAGCAACGCATCGGCGACACGAACGGTGGTATCCCATGAAATCCCAGGAGACGCAGCCGCGAGTCCAGCCGAAAACGTCACCCCGGTGCCGCCTCGCTCAGCCCCCATCAGGGCCTCGACGGCCTCGCGGGCGCGCCCAATCCCGGCAACGGCCGCGGCGAGCGGCACGTCGGTCATGAGCACCAGGAACTCTTCGCCGCCCCAGCGCGAGACAATTCCCAATTCGCCGATGGCGTCACTGAGGATCCCCGCAATCTCGGCGAGGACCGTGTCTCCGTGGGAGTGGCCGAGGGTGTCGTTGACCTCCTTGAATCGGTCGATATCCACGAGCGCCATCGCATAGGGCCTGTGCGTTGGGACCGCAGCCAGGGCCTCCACCATGCCCCTGCGGTTCGCGAGTCGCGTCAGAGGGTCTGTTCGCGCTTGCTCTTGCGCCACCTCAAGTTGGCGTTCGGCGCGGCTCCTCTCGCGCGAAAAGTAGTAATGATTGAGCCCGGAGGTTGTGCCCGTCACCACGGTGATGAGGACGACGTTCGCCACCAGCAGGCCATTGACCAGACCCGTGCTGACGTCTAGCCTCGGCTCCGCGACCCGCACGTCGATGAACGACCATGCGACGGCAATCGCCGATGCCGTTGTGAGCACCATGCCCCATCGCAGTCTGCGCGGAGCGAACGTCACAAACGAGACGCTGGGCGTCATGAGCATCGGTAGCAGAAAGCCCGCTCGGTACGAAAGCAACCACGTGAGAACCGTGAACGCGATCAGCGGCGCGACGAGCTCGACGATCGAAACGGTGCGCACCCAACCCGCCACGTTCAGCGCAAAGCACCCGAGCCAGACCGCGATCACCGCGCCCTCGACGAGCGCGGCCGGCCACAGGGTCCCGCCGTCGGCAATCAGGAAGAAGACCTCGAAAGGAAGGGCCGTCGACAGCGCAAGCAGGAGGTATTGGTTGGATCCCTGGACGTACCTGGCGGCCGCTCGGTCAACCTTGCCAAGGCCCGCGCGACTGACGCGTTTGAACCCGCGCGTCACCACATCGAGGGCCATCCCCCCAACGTAGGGGCAGCGTTCTCACACGCCAAGAGCCCGTGGCGAATCGCACAAGGTCCCCCTCGGGCCAGAGGTCCTAGACAAGGCATGGAATGCTGGAGGCGTGACACGCAACATATACATCGCATCCGTAGAGGGCGATACCGGAAAGTCAACGATCGCCTTGGGCATCACCGCCCTCCTTGCGCGCAGTGTGACGAAGGTGGGCATCTTCCGGCCGGTGGCCCGGGTTTCCGACGGCTCCGACTACGTGTTGCGCCTTCTCCTTGGGCACGACGGCGTCGACCTCAACTACGAAGAATGCGTCGGTGTGACGTACGAGGAAATCCACGCCGACCAGGAAGCCGCCCTGTCGCGCATCGTGACGCGCTATCACGAGGTCGCCCGCAAGTGCGACGTCGTCGTCATCGTCGGCACCGACTACACGGACGTCGCCGGGCCTGCGGAGTTCGAATTGAACGCGAAGGTCGCCGCCAACTTGGGCGCCCCCGTCGCGCTCGTCGTGCGCGGATCCAACCGATCACCGGCTGAGATTGCCGAGGTGCTCGAGCAGGCGCGCGTCACGATGGAGGAGCACCACGCGAAGGTAGTGGCCGCATTCGCGAACCGGTGCGACCCCGCGCAGGTCGACGCCATTAAGGCCGCGCTGCCAGAGGACATCGGCGTCGCCGCGCTGCCAGAAGAGCCGCTGCTCTACGCGCCGACCCTTGGCGCGCTTTCCGAGGCGATCGACGGCGAGATGATCGCGGGAGACGCGGCGCTCTTGTCTCGCGAGGTGCGCGGGATCCAGATCGGCGCGATGACGGTGGAACATCTTCTCGACAGGCTTGAAGAGGGCGGGCTCATCATCGCCCCAGGGGACAGGGCCGACATTCTCCTTGCGTCACTCACGGCACACTCCGCCTCGGGTTTCCCCGCGCTCGCTGGGATCGTCGTCAACGGCGGCTTCCGGCCATCCGCGTCGGTGCAGCGCCTCATCGATGGCCTGGGTCCCACGCTGCCCATCATCGCGACCGATCTTGGCACGTTCGAGACCGCGCAACGTTGCTGGAACACCCGCGGTCGCTTGTCTCGCGAATCCGTGCTGAAGGTCAACATAGCCCTCAGCATGTTTGAGAACCACGTCAACGGCGGGGAGCTCATCGACCGGCTCAACCTTGCGGGCACGGACGTTGTCACGCCACTGATGTTCGAGTACGCGTTGCTCGACAGGGCGCGCGCCCACCGCCGCCGCATCGTCCTCCCCGAGGGCGAAGACGACCGGATCCTCCGAGCAGCAGGCACGTTGCTCACTCGCAACGTGGTCGACCTCACGATCCTCGGCGATCCGGCCGCGATCACCACGAGGGCCGGCGAACTCGGCATCGACCTTTCAGCCGCCCAGCTCCTATCGCCCACCGATCCCGAGTACGTCGACCGTTTCGCGGCCGACTACTACGAGATGCGAAAGGCAAAGGGCATGACCCCCGAAGCGGCGCGTGACCGCGTTCAGGATGTCAGCTACTTCGGCACGATGATGGTGCAGTTGGGCCTCGCCGATGGCATGGTGTCCGGCGCCGCTCACACGACCGCCCACACGATCGTGCCGTCGTTCCAGATCATCAAGACGAGCCCAGGCGTCTCGATCGTCTCGTCGGTGTTCCTCATGTGTCTGGCCGACCGCGTGCTCGTCTACGGCGACTGCGCAGTAAACCCCGACCCCACCGCCGAACAACTTGCCGACATCGCTATCTCGTCGGCGGAGACGGCGATCCAGTTCAACATCGAACCGCGCATCGCGATGCTCTCCTACTCGACGGGCGAGTCCGGCACCGGTTCCGACGTCGACAAGGTGCGCGAGGCTACCCGCCTCGTCAGGGAGCGCCGCCCCGATCTGTTGGTCGACGGCCCCATCCAGTACGACGCCGCCGTCGAGCCCTCCGTGGCAAAGTCGAAGGCACCAAACTCTCCCGTCGCGGGCAGGGCCACCGTGCTGATTTTCCCGGATCTGAACACGGGAAACAACACGTACAAGGCCGTGCAGCGCAGTGCGGGTGCAGTGGCGGTCGGGCCCGTTCTCCAGGGTCTTCGCAAGCCCGTGAACGACCTCAGCCGCGGCGCATTGGTTCAAGACATCGTCAACACCGTCGCCATTACGGCGATCCAGGCACAGCAACTCACCGCGGCCCCCGCGGCGGAAGGATAACCCGTGGCAGTGAACTACATCGGCTTGGCCCTCGTCCTCAACTGTGGATCGAGTTCGGTCAAGTATCAGGTGGTCGACACGACCTTGGACGCGCCGCTCGCATCGGGGCTCATCGAGCGCGTGACGGACCACGGACAGGCGATCCGCGAGGTCATCGAGAGCCTCAACGCCCCGGATTCGGGCGTCGACCTCAGCAAAATCACCGTGGTCGGGCACCGCGTGCTGCACGGAGGCGAGGAGTTCTCCGCGCCAACGATCATCGACGACGAGGTGGAGCGCAAGATCACCCTGTTGATCCCGCTCGGCCCACTGCACATGCCCGCAAACCTCGCGGGGATTGCCGCAGCTCGTGCGGCATTCCCGAACACGCCGCACGTGGCCATCTTCGACACCGCGTACTTCCAGACGATGTCAGAGGCCGCTTACACCTACGCGATCGATAAGCACATCGCCGCCGAGCACTCCATTCGCAGGTACGGCTTCCACGGCACGAGCTACGCCTACCTGTCGCACGAGGCTCCCCGCGTCATGGGCAAGCGTCCAGACGAGGTCAACATCATCGCCCTTCACCTTGGCAACGGGGCGTCGGCTTGCGCGATGCGCGCCGGCCGCGCCATCGACACCTCGATGGGGCTTACTCCCCTCGCAGGCCTCGTCATGGGCACCAGGACGGGCGACATCGACCCCGCCGTCGCGTTCCACCTCGGACGCAGCGCTGGAATGACCCTGGACGAGATTGACCAGCTTTTCAACCGCCAGTCCGGAATGCTCGGACTTACCGGATACTCGGACATGAGGGACGTGGAGAAGGCCGCGGCCGAGGGCTCGCACGACGCTCAGCTTGGCCTCGAAATCTACTGCCGTCGCATCCGTGGCTACGTGGGTCAGTACTACGCACAGCTTGGCCACGTGGATGCCATCGTGTTCACCGCCGGCGTTGGCGAAAACTCCGACGTCGTGCGACTCCAGTCGCTCGTGGGACTCTCCGAGCTCGGCATCGTCATGGACCCCGAGCGCAACGCCGGTCGCAAGAAGCAGGCAACGCTTGTGAGTGCCGACGAGTCCCGTGTCCAGGTATGGGCCGTGCCAACGAACGAAGAGCGCGAGATCGCCCTGGAATCGATCGCCGCGGTTTCCTAAGAGTCGCCTTCACTCACACCCTTCTACGCACGACGGCGCGCCTCTCGTCGGCCTGTGCGCGCCATCACCTCGCCTGGGGACGCCCGCAGTGGGGACTTGATCGATTCGAATTGCCATGCCGAGACTCGAAGTACCGCAAACTTCGGTGTGCCAAGGCGCGCCTCCGTGTTTCTCACACCGGGAGTATCCGGGTCGATAGGGATGGCGGGTGAGGAAGGCGACGCCAGGAGGGCGTCTACCATTCACGCCGGTAGTCCACGAGGAGGCCAGGATGGCAACGACATCGAGTTGGGTGGCGCACGCATCGCGCGAGCCAAGTTCAGGCATGATCGCGGCCCTGCACGAATGGATCGACGATTCCGTTCGCCTCTCCACCGCCACGCCCGGCTCCTGCCCCGTCCTGGCCGACTCTGTATTCGCGGGCATCGTTGCCCACACCGACCGTGCGCTTCACAAGCGGCGCCAGCATCCCACGTTCCTGTCATCGCAGCCCTGCGGCCTCACTGCGTCGGCCGGCCACGGCTTGCGGCCGATGTGCGAAGTCATCGCGCATGACGAGTACGGACCGGAGGACCTCCTCGTGGAGCACACGGGCGGAGCATCGACGCTCGCGGAAGCCATCGCGCGCGCCACGAGCTCCGAGAGATCGGCCCTTGTCCCCGTATTCACCGAGGCCGAATTCATGGATGCCGACCTCTTTCACCTGCACACCTCGAGGCTCCTCGACCCGCAAGACAGCGGCGTCGTGATTCCTTTCATGATCGTTCCCGGCGGGCAAAGTGGTCTCGATGCGCAGGATCGCGAGGACGTGGTGCGCGCTACGGGATTCACGAGCTACACCTTCGAGTGCGATTGGGAGAACTTCACTCTCGAGGACCACACCCGGCTCGCGCTGCTGATGGAGGACGTTCTCGACGAGATCATTCAGATCAAGGCGGAAGGCGGGGCCCGGGTATCGAGCTTCCAGCCATTGTGGCCGCTTGTCGAGATGCGCTCCACGACGCCCCTGCGCTAGACCTGCCGCGCCGACCCCGCCCTTCGCGGCGTGTCGACCTCGCCACATTCCCTTTGCTCTGCGACGGCAGGCCTCGTACCGTTGGGACAGCTGAGATCACCGCGGTACCGGCCACGGCCCGCACCATTTCGCAAGGAGTCCCCCGTTGAGCGCGCTGATTTCGAGTTGGGTCGCACACGCCAATCGTGAACCTTCCGACCTCCTGTTGGACGTCATGGATTCGTGGTTGACCGAGGGCATGCTGAGCGATTCCAGTGTGGATTCGTGCCCCTGGCTAAGTAGCGAATTGCACAGACTGATCCTCGTGCATGTGGACCGCGCCGCGCATAAGCGCAGGCACATGCCCACGTTCGTCAGCACCAGGCCGTGCGGCCTGGTCGACCATGGCGACGGCCCCATGTCCACCATCGTGCGGGACGACGTCTACGGCCAGCAACCGCTCTCGGTGCTTCATTCGGCCCCGGAAACCGCGCTGGCGCACGCGATCAACCTCGTGAAGGAGCGCGACTCCGCGCTCGCCGTGGCCCTCGTGACCGAGTCCGAGTTCGAGGACCCCGACCGGTTCGATTCGCACAGGGGAGTGCTGCTGTCGCCGCTCCGCGACGGCGTGGTTGTCGCGGTCATCCACGCGCCGCTGCACGCCAAGGAAAACCTTGATGACGAGACGGCGAGGGAGGATCTCCTGAGGGCCGCCGGTTACGCCGCATACACTCTCGACCTTGCGCGAGAGGAGGATCCGCGCCATTTGCACAAGCGCATGGCGGCGCTCCTCGAGGACATCTTCGACGAGATCACGCAAATCAAGGCGGACGCCGCCGCCAGGATTCTGTCGAGCAACCCGCTATGGCCAGCGCTCGTGGTGAGGACGTCTCCCGAGTGGCGCACCAGGCACGGCGAGCCACTCGTCACCGACCAGATTCCTCTGGCAGCAAGCCACTAGTTTCCAGCCAAGCACGCAGCGCGCGGATGCTGGCTGCCACCGCGTCGTCTCCCCACGTGCGCGCTTGAGCGCGGATGTCGTGCACGTCAATGCCCCAAGCCTTCAGGTCTGATGTGTGGCCGATGAGCCACCGTTCGATCGCCTCCGGGTCAGCCTCCGGATGGCACTGGAACCCGACCTGCCGCCCCTGGAAAAATGCCTGGTGAAGCGTGCCAGGGGTCGAGGCGAGGCTCGTCGCCCCCGGCGGGAGCACGATTGCGTCGGCGTGCCAGTGCAGCACCGGTGCTGACGCGAGTTTCTCCCAGGGTGTCCCCTCCGCGTCGGCCGTGGGAGTGAGGGGCGACCAGCCAATTTCGCGCTGTCCGCGCTCGACGCCGCCGCCAAGCGCCATCGCCATGAGCTGCGCCCCCAGGCAGATCCCCAGCGTCGGCAGATCCGACGCGGCGCGGCTCGCCAGCACCTCGCGCACGTCGGCCAGGTACGGGTAGCGGCCGTCGTCGTCGGCGTCGATGGGCGCGCCCAGCACCACCGCCAGCTCGGCTAGCGCGGCGGGACCGAGGTCGTCGACGCCCGCGTCGAGATAGCGCACGGCGAAGCCTTTTGCGGTGAGCTCGTCCTCCCACACGCCTAGATCCTCGAAGGCCACAAAACGCACGACGTCGCATCTCATGCGGCCAGGCTATCCGCGGTCGCGACCGCGCACCGGCCTCGCCGTCTCGCGTGCGGTCGAGCCAGGTGCTCGTCGCCGTCTACCCTTGGCGAGTGGCACACCTGGTCGGAGCGGAAGACATCGGAGTTGACTACGGCACGGGGACCGTGCTCGAAGCGGTCACCCTGGGCCTCGAAGACGGGGATCGCATCGGCGTGGTCGGCGCAAACGGCGCGGGAAAGTCGACTCTCACTCGCTGCCTCGCCGGGCTCGAAACCCCCCACACGGGTCGCGTCACCCGCGCCAAAGGGGTGCGCATCGGCGTCGTCGACCAAGGCGATCAGTTTGCCGAAGGCTCGACCGTGCTCCAGGCCATCGTGGGAGACGCCGACACCCACGAGTGGGCAGGCGACGCCCGCGTGCGCGACATCATGTCGGGACTGGTCCCCGACCTTGAGGCCGATGCCCTCGTAGCGAGCCTCTCCGGCGGGCAGCGGCGCAGAGTCGCCCTGGCCCGTGCGCTCGTCGCCGACGACGACGTCTTGGTGCTCGACGAACCGACCAACCACTTGGACGTCGACGGCGTGGCCTGGCTCGCAGAACACCTCAAGCGCCGCTGGACGGCATCCAGGGGCGCGCTTGTGGTCGTCACCCACGACAGGTGGTTCCTCGACGAGGTCACCACGGCCACGTGGGAAGTCGTCAACACGGGCGTGGAGCAATACGTGGGCGGTTACGCCGAGTACATCCTGCAGCGCCTCGAGCGCAATCGCATCGCCTCCGTCACGGAGTCACGTCGCCAGAACTTGCTGCGCAAAGAACTCGCCTGGCTGCATCGCGGCGCGAAGGCGCGCAGCACGAAGCCCAAGTTCCGTGTCGACGCGGCCAACGAACTCATCGCCGACGTGCCCGAGGTGCGCGACCCCATCAAGCTTCAACGCATGGCCGCGTCCCGCCTCGGCAAGATCGTGGTGAGCGTCGTGAACGCGTTCGTGACCTACTCCAACCCCGCTGGCGACAAGGAAGTCCTCAAGGACATCACGTGGCTCATCGGGCCCGGGGAGCGCACGGGCATCCTGGGCGCGAACGGCGCGGGCAAGTCGACCCTGCTCAAGCTCATCACCGGCGAACTTGAGCCCACCCGCGGCTACGTGAAGCGCGGCACGACCGTGCGCGTGGCCGCCCTCTCTCAGCACTTGGTAGAGCTCGACGAGTGGGCGGGAGAGCGCGTGGCGACCGTGCTCAAGCAGTACACCTCGGTGAAATTGGCCGACGGCACGGAGCTCAGTCCCGGTCAACTGCTCGAGCGCGTCGGCTTCGAACCCTCCCAACTCAAGACCGTCGTTGGTGCCCTGTCGGGCGGCCAGCGTCGGCGCCTGCAACTTCTCGTCGTCCTGCTGAGCGAGCCCAATGTGCTCGTCCTCGACGAGCCCACAAACGACCTCGACACCGACATGCTGGCGTCGCTGGAGGACCTTCTCGACTCCTGGCCTGGCACCCTCATCGTCGTCTCGCACGACCGGTACCTGATGGAGCGCGTGACCGATCAGCAGTACGCCGTGCTCGATGGCGAACTGCGACACCTGCCCGGCGGAGTCGACGAATACATCGCGATTGCGCGCGGACGCACGGGGACGGGCGGCGGCGTGGGGACGTTCGGACCCGAGTCTGGGGCCGACGCCGGCGGCGGCTCCTCTCCCGCGGCCGCCGACGTGCGCCCTGCGTCGGAGAGCGGAATGGACGGCGCGGATCTCAGGAGCACGCAGAAGGAAGTGGCTGCCGTCGAGAGGCGCCTGAAGAAGGTCCTACAGCAGAAGGCCGAGTTGAACGCCAAGATGGCCGCCCACGACCCCGCGGACTACCCGGGCCTGGCCGCCCTCGCGGACAGGTTGCCGGTGCTCGATGCCGAGGCTGGAGAGCTCGAAGACCGCTGGCTCGACCTCACCGACCGTCTGGGCTGACAAGCCGCCGCCCGCCCGGGACCTCAATACTGGCCGGCGGCAAAGTCACGCACGACGCCTGTGGACAAAGGGTCGTCGGAGAGGACCTTGCGCCCGGCGCAAGCCACGGCCGCGTGGGATGCTAAGAAGACCCCACAAGAATGGAGAACCACGTGTCGCCCCACCCCTGGGCCTATCGCTCCACAGAGTCGACATCCGCCGAAGAGCTCTCAGGAATCGACCTTTGGTGGCGTGCCACCAACTACATGAGCGTCGGCCAGATCTACCTGCTCGACAACCCCCTGCTCCGCGAGCCGCTTCACCGCGACCACGTCAAGCCCCGCCTCGTCGGCCACTGGGGAACCACCCCCGGACTGAACTTCATCTATGCGCACCTCAACCGCATGATCAAGGCGCGCAAGCAACCCACGATGTACATCATCGGCCCCGGACACGGCGGCCCCGGCATGGTGGCGTCGAGCTTCCTCGACGGCACGTACACGGCGACCTACCCAGACATCTCGAACGATGAGGCCGGCCTCAAGCGGATGTTCAAGCAGTTCTCGTTCCCCGGCGGAATCCCATCCCACGTGGCCCCCGAGACTCCTGGATCGATCCACGAGGGCGGCGAGCTCGGCTACGCGCTTTCGCACGCGTATGGAGCGGCATTCGACAACCCCGACCTCCTCGTCGCGGCCGTCGTCGGTGACGGCGAGGCCGAGACGGGTCCGCTTGCCACCAGCTGGCACTCGAACAAGTTCATCAATCCCGCGACCGACGGCGTCGTGCTGCCGATTCTGCACCTCAACGGGTACAAGATCGCCAACCCCACGGTGCTCGCGCGCATCTCGGATGAGGAACTCCTCAGCCTCATGCGCGGCTACGGCCACAACCCGCACGTGTTCGTCGGCGGCTTCGACGACGAGTCACACGAGTCGGTCCACGCCCGGTTCGCCGAGGTGCTCGACACGGTGATGGACGAGATCGCTGCCATCAAGGAAGAGGCCGCGCTCAACCCGCTCATGGATCGCCCGATGTGGCCCATGATCATCATGCGCACGCCCAAGGGTTGGACGTGCCCACCCACGATCGACGGCAAGAAGACCGAGGGCTCGTGGCGTGCCCACCAGGTGCCGCTCGCCTCTGCGAGGGACACCGAGGAGCACCTGCATATCCTCGAGGAGTGGATGAAGTCGTACCACCCCGAGGAGCTGTTCGACGAGAACGGTGTGCCGCTTCCCGAGGTCACCAAGTTGGCGCCCAAGGGCGAGCTGCGCATGTCCGCCGCACCTCAGGCGAACGGCGGGCTGCTGCTGCAGGACCTCAAGCTTCCCGACTTCCGCAAGTTCGCCGTTGACGTGCCCGCACCCGGTGCTGGACAGGCCGAGGCCACGCGGGTGCTCGGCGGCTGGCTCGAGGAAGTGATGCGGTCCAACCCCACCAACTTCCGCATCTTCGCGCCCGACGAGCTCGCCTCGAACCGGCTGCAGGACGTGCTGGAAGTCAGCGACAAGGTGTGGCAGGCAAGGCGTGAGGACGATGGCACGCATACCGGCCCGCAGGGTCGCGTCATCGAGATGCTGTCCGAGCACCAGTGCCAGGGTTGGCTCGAGGGCTACCTGCTCACCGGAAGGCACGGACTGTTCACCTCGTATGAGGCGTTCATTCACCTAGTCGACTCGATGTTCAACCAGCACGCCAAGTGGCTCAAGGTGTCGCGCGAACTGCCCTGGCGTCGTCCGGTGGCCTCGCTCAACTACCTGCTGAGCTCGCACGTCTGGCGCCAGGACCACAACGGCTTCAGCCACCAGGACCCCGGCTTCATCGACCACGTGGTCAACAAGAAGGCCGAAGTCGTCAGGGTCTACCTGCCGCCGGACGCCAACACGCTCCTGTCGATCTACGACCACTGCCTGCGCTCGCGCAACTACGTCAACGTGGTCGTCGCCGGCAAGCAGCCCCAGGCGTCGTGGCTCACGATGGACCAGGCGATCGATCACTGCACGCGAGGCATCGGCATCTGGGACTTCGCGTCCAACGTGCCGCAGGGCGAGGAGCCCGACGTGGTCATGGCCGCCGCGGGCGACGTGCCCACGCTCGAGATCCTGGCCGCGATCGACATCATCCGCCGCGAGCTCCCCGAGCTCAAGGTGCGCATGATCAACGTGGTCGACCTCATGCGTTTGCAGCCCGAGAAGGAGCACCCGCACGGGCTCTCCGACCGCGAGTTCGATCAGCTGTTCACCACGGACAAGCCGATCATCATGAACTATCACGGCTACCCGTGGCTCATCCACCGCCTCACGTACCGCAGGGCCGGCCACGCCAACCTGCACGTGCGCGGGTACAAGGAAGAGGGCACCACGACCACGCCATTCGATATCGCGATGATGAACGACATCGACAGGTATCACTTGGTCATGGACGTCATCGACCAGGTTCCTGGACTGGGCACCCGTGCCGCCTCACTGCGTCAGAAGCTGTTCGACATGCGCCTTGCGGCCCGCCGCTACGCGCGTGAGCACGGCGAGGACCAGCCCGAGGTTGCCGACTGGGTCTGGGCCGACGCCCGCGGCCTCGTGGACGCCAAGGTCGACGCCGTCGCCGCTACGGGTGGCGACAACGAGTAGGTTTTCCCCTCCTGAGATAACGCCGAGGCCCCGTCTCCCCCGTGGAAGGCGGGGCCTCTGTGTGTCCGGGTGCAGGTCCGCCCAGCGCCCCCCTCCGCCCCAACCCCGCGCCGCTGCAAATGGCTCAATTTGTACCGGTTTTCGGCACAATTCTCCCGCCAGTGGCTTATTCCGTACCGGCCGACGGTCGAGCCCGGCCGACGCCGTGGCTGAGGCGACGGTCTAGCCGGGCCGACGCCGGGGCCGGGCCGATGCTGTGGCTGAGGAAAGTTGCGGCGTCACCTTGGGCGTGAGTTAGGAAGCAGCTCTCTCACGGCGGTCAGGCTTGATCCCCTCGGAAGCGACGTCGCACCGCGTGCGTGGTTAGGTAAGGCGGATGTGCACTCCGGGTTCGCTCAGACAGGGTTGGGCGTGTCGGTTGACCCGCCAGGATCATAGATGCGTAGCGCCGCACCCAAGGGGGCAACTCGCCAATACATCCCTTGCGGATTGGGCGCTCTTGCACGGAGTCGTGCCCGTTCTCGCAACTCGATCGAATCTCGGTGGGGGAGCTCAGCGCTCCCTGCTTTGCGCTCTCTGCACTCGAACCATCAATGCGGACCCGACGATTGCTATGACCGCGAGAAAGGTGGGAAACGCCCAGTTCCCACCATTGCCAGCGGCGAGCACCACGCTGAACCCGAACACGGCAGCCGCCGCAAGCGAGACCGTAATGGGTGCGGTTCGCCTCATCTTCGCCTGAGTTGCGGCCATGGTTCCTTTTTTACACCCGCACTAGGCGCGCGGCCTGCTGAACGCCGTTGCACCGCCCGCAGCCGAGGTCGACTCCAGACCGAAGTACCGGCTGAACCTCAAATGGCGTACCGCTCTGCTCTCCAGCACATGGCGGATTAACGACAAGCCGGGTTGCTGTGTGGGTCCGACCGGCGAGTGGTCACCAGCGCCGACTGAGACGCACGGGACCTTCGTGAGTGGTCCTGAGCGCCGACTGAGGCGCCGGTTGCGTTTGCACGGCCTCCGGGAGCAGCCGCGCGGCATGGCTATGGCCTAGGCGTCACCCTGCGCGCCGTCGTCCGCATCCGGTACCCACTCCAGGATGTCCCCCGGCTGGCAGTCGAGCACCCTGCAGATCGCCTCGAGCGTCGTGAAACGGATCGCCTTGGCCCTGCCGTTCTTGAGCACCGCAACATTTGCGGGCGTGATGCCCACGGCGTCCGCGAACTCCGCGACCGACATCTTGCGCTTGGCGAGCAGCACGTCGATCGAGACGACGATGCCCATCAGACGACCTCGTCCAGCTCGCCCTTGTGCTGGACGGCGGTCTGGAGCAGCCCACGCATGACCATAAGGATGAGCGCCACGGTGCTCACAGCAACCGTCGCACCCATCAGGGTGACGGGCACGGTGATGGGGCCGAGCCCCTCGATGAACGTCGCGTCGATAGTCACGATCGCGACGAGCGCGGTGGCCACCCATGCGGAGTTCACCATGAGAGTGACCCACTTCAGGGCAGCCGCGTCGAAGATCCTCCCCCGCTCGACCATCCCCGCGAGCTTCCACGTGGCCACGAGGATCAGCTCGGCGCAGGCAACGGTCGCAATCGCGAGCGCGGCGTACGGAACGGCGAGGTAGTTCACCTCGGGGAAGTCCTGGGCCTCGGCCCACGCGATCCACGGGATAAACACGACCTGGGCGAGCAGTCCGCCGGCGAAGAGGATCACGATCAGTACCTTGAGAAGACTCAGCATCCATCTGTTCATGAATCGATTATCGATAGATATCTATCGTCTGTCAATACTCAAGCGCCCTCGCCTACCCCCATCTTCCGCCAGCGGCTCAATCTGTACCGGTTGTCGGCCCCATCTCCCGCAAATGGCTTGATTCGTACCGACCGACGCTGCGTACCGGGCCGACGCTTGGAGGCTGGCCGATGTTCGGGCGGGGGTTCGCACAGGCCACTATGAAGGCTCCACTTCACCCGCCAGGGTTCCCGCGCGCTTACGAGGCACGGCGAGACGACGTGTGAGAACGTGGTCTGAGGAAACCGAGGAGGCACGGATGGCAGCGCCCGACCACATCACCACTCCCCTGCGCATCGTCGTTGCTCTCGACTCCTTCAAGGGTTCCGTCACCAGCGCGCAGGCGTGCGCGGCCGTGCGTGAGGGCTCCTTGCGCGCGGCTCCCGACGCTATTGTCACCGTCGCCCTCGTGGCCGACGGCGGGGAGGGCACGCTCGATGCCCTTGCCCGTCTGGGACGGCCGGGCGCCGTTGACACGATCGACCTGCGCGGACGTCCGCTGCGCGCCGCCCACGTCATGCTCGGTGATACCGCGGTGATCGAGTCCGCGACCACCGTGGGACTCGGGTTGCTTGACGACGTGTCGCCCGCGTCCGCTCGCCGCGCGCACTCGTACGGCCTGGGTCTGCAGCTTGCCCGCGTCGCGGAATTGGAAAACCCCTCGCTCATACTTGTGGGACTCGGCGGGACCGGGTGCACCGACGGCGGCACGGGCGCCCTGCTCGCACTCGGCGCCAGGATGTGGGACGTCTCGGGGACGGAACTCTTCGCGGGCGACGGAGTTCCCGATGCCAATCCCCTGTTGGCGAGACCCGTGCGCGTGCTCCTTCCACCGACCCTTGCGTGCGCGGTCATCGGGCTGGCCGACGTGAACTCGCCCTTGCTCGGCCCCTCCGGCGCCGCCCGCATGTTCGGTCCGCAGAAGGGAGCCGACGCCCCCCTGGTCGCCGAGTTGGAGTACGCGATGGAGGGCTGGGCCCTCGCGCTGCGCGAGGCGGGGGCCGAGGTCTCCGGCGTTCCTGGGGCCGGTGCGGCCGGCGGCTTGGGGGCCGCGATCCTCACGCTCGGTGGGCGCATCGAGCCCGGACTTCAGCGCATCGTGGCCGAGACGGGGATGGGCGCAGCGCTCGCCGGGGCCGACCTCGTGATCACGGGCGAGGGCAGCCTCGACGCCCAGACGGCAAGGGGCAAGGTGCCCGACGCGATCGCACGGCTAGCGAAGTCGAGCCCGCCCGGTGGGCGCGTACCCGTGGTGGTCGCGCTCGCGGGACGGGTTGAGGGCGACGACCACGGCGCTCTCGACGCAACCTTCTGCATCCACCCCCGACCGCGCCCACTTGCCGAGGCGATGAACCCCGAGGTGACCTTGGCGGAACTTTCGGCGACCGCCGAACGGGTGGTGAGGGACTTCGCTGCGGGGATGGCTCTTTAGCTGCGCGGACCGCGCTACCTCTTGAGTCCCGGGCGCTTGGCCAGCAGCCCCGAGATCACGCGCCAGCCAATGAGGAACGACGCCAGCACTAACCCGGCGACCACCACAAAAGAGACCTCCACGCCCTGGCCGCTCGCCACGCGCAGCAACATGCCTCCTACTAGGGTCGACGCCCACACGACGACCCCCGTGGGGCGCCAGGCGCACGGCTTGCTCCACCCCTTGGCGATGACCCAGCCGATCGCGGCGCCCGCCAGGAAGGGCCACACCGTGGTCGCGAGGCCCAAACCGGCCCGGCCAAGGATCCCCTCGTCGTGGTTCGCGCGACCCACCGCGGCGAAGAGAACGATGGCACCCGCATCGAGCGCCGCCGCGCCGCGAATTGCCTGGCGGATGTTCATGAGACTCCTCGTCGAACGGGGGGGTGCGACCGTGGCCGACCGATGCGCTTAGCCGCCCTGGTACGGGCTGACGACCACGTCGACGCGCTGGAACTCCTTGAGCTCCGAATAGCCCGTGGTGGCCATCGAGCGGCGCAGCGCACCCATGATGTTGGTGGTGCCATCGGTGTGAGTGCCAGGGCCAAAGAGGATCTCGTCGAGCGGCGCGACCGTGCCGACGTGCACGCGCTCGCCGCGAGGCAACTCGATGTGGTGCGCCTCGGGGCCCCAGTGGTAACCGCCGCCCGGCGCCTCCTCGGCGCGGGCGAGTGCCGCACCCAGCATGAACGCGTCGGCGCCACAAGCGATGGACTTGACCATGTCTCCCGAGCGGCCCAAGCCGCCGTCGGCGATTACGTGGACATACCGGCCGCCCGACTCGTCGAGGTAATCGCGGCGAGCCGCGGCGACGTCGGCCACCGCAGTGGCCATCGGCGCGTGAATGCCGAGCGAGGTGCGCGTCGTCAAGGCCGCGCCACCGCCAAAGCCGACGAGCACGCCCGCGGCGCCCGTGCGCATGAGGTGCAGGGCCGCCTGGTAGGTCGAGGCGCCGCCGACGATGACGGGGACGTCGAGGTCGTAGATGAACTTCTTGAGGTTGAGGGGCTCGCCCACTGCGGACACGTGCTCCGCCGAGACGGTGGTGCCGCGGATGACAAAGATGTCGACGCCGGCCTTGAGAACCGTCTGGTAAAGCTCCTGGGTCCGGTGGGGAGACAACGCACCGGCCACGGTGACGCCCGCGGCTCGGATCTCACCAAGTCGCGCCGAGATGAGCTCGGGCTTGACCGGTTCGCGATAGATCTCTTGCATGCGCGCGGTCGCGGCCTCGCGGGGAAGCGACGCGATCTCCGCAAGCTGAGCGGTCGGATCCTCGTACCGAGTCCACAAGCCCTCAAGGTCGAGCACCCCAAGTCCGCCCGCCTTGCCCAAGGCGATCGCGGTCGCCGGGGACATCACGGAGTCCATGGGAGCCGCAAGCACGGGGATCTCGAAGCGGAACGCATCGATCTGCCACGCGAGAGACACCTTCTCGGGGTCGCGCGTGCGCCGCGAGGGCACAATCGCCACATCGTCGAAGGAGTATGCCCTGCGTCCGCGCTTGCCGCGCCCAATCTCGATCTCGTTTGTCACGGCATCCAGCCTACCGGTCGGGCGACGGGAGGTATCCGTGGCACCCGAAGTGCTCCCCACCCGACGGCGCCCTGCCGCGCCCTGCCGCGCCCTACGCGCTATCCGCACATGACACACGGTGTCGCGGCCGTTTCCTTGCGTGATGTGCCGATAGCGCGTGATGTCGTCACCCGTCGGTGGGTCGTGCCAGGCTGGGGGCATGAGCTGGCTTGACGGACCAATGGTGGGATTCGACACCGAGACCACGGGTGTGAGCACCACCACCGACCGGATCGTGACGGCGGCGCTGATCCGCCGCGAGGGCGAAAGGGTCGAGACGCGCACGTGGCTCATCGACCCCGGCGTCGAGATTCCCGCACGAGCCACCGAGGTGCACGGCATCACCACCGAGCAGGCGCGCGCCGAGGGCGTGCCTCCAGAAGGAGCCCTCGAGGAGATCGCCGCGGCACTCGCCGAGGCGCTCACGGCCAGCGTCCCCGTGGTGGGCTTCAACGTCCAATACGACCTGAGCATCCTTGACGCCGAGCTCTCCCGCCATGGATTGCCGACGCTCGGCCAACGTCTTCCCGGCGGCGTCAGGCCCGTGGTCGACCCGCTCGTGCTCGACAGGCACCTCGACAAGTACCGGAAGGGCCCGCGCAAACTCATCGACATGTGTCACATCTACGTGGTGCCCGTCGACGCGGACAGCCTTCACGCGGCGGATGCCGACGTGCTCGCGACGCTGGACCTCGTTCACGCGATCGCGGACCGCTACCCCACCGTCGGCCAGACCGATCTGCCCGCATTGCACGATCAGCAGGCCGAGGCCCACCGCGTGTGGGCGGTGCGGTTTGGGGCCTGGCTCAAGTCCAAGGGCACCATCGACGATCTGCCACGGCCCGACTGGCCGGTGCCCATCGAGGCCTCGGAGGCTGCGCAAGACAACGACGCGCTCTTCTAGCGCAGGGAGCGGGAGAGACCATGACGGAGCAGCAAGTCACCCACGGCGCCGGGCCTCTCGACGACGCGCACGCGCAACTGGCCGAGGCGGCCGCGCACCTGGGACTGAGCGAGGGCACACACCGCATGCTCGCCGCGTCGAGGCGCGAACTCATGGTCACCGTACCCCTCAAGCGCGATGACGGCTCCATTGCGGTCTACAAGGGCTACAGGGTGCAACACAACTACTCGCGCGGCCCCGCCAAGGGAGGACTCCGCTACGCGCCGGGTGTCGACCTGAACGAGGTGCGCGCCCTCGCGATGTGGATGACCTGGAAGTGCGCGCTGCTCGACGTGCCATACGGCGGAGCCAAGGGCGGCATCGCCATCGACCCTCGCGAGCACTCCCTTCCCGAGCTTGAGCGCGTCACGAGGCGTTACACCTCGGAAATTCTGCCGATCATCGGCCCCACTGTCGACATCCCTGCACCCGACATCGGCACCGACGAGCAGACCATGGCCTGGATCATGGATACCTATTCGGTGGCCGTGGGCCACACGGTTCCGGGAGTGGTGACGGGAAAGCCGGTCAGCCTCGGGGGTTCCTTGGGGCGCGCGCTGGCGACGTCCAGAGGTGTCGCACACGTGGCCGCTCTCGCGATGCGCACGCGCGGTATCGACCCAACGCGCGCCACCGCCGCGGTCCAGGGCTTCGGCAAGGTGGGCCACGGCGCTGCGCAGCTGCTCGCCGAGCACGGCGTGCGCGTGGTGGCCGTCTCCGACATCGACGGCGCCATCTACGCGCCGGGGGGGCTGGACACGGCGGCACTTACCATCCACGCCGCGAGCACCGGCTCGGTGAGAGACTTCTCGGGCGCCGAGAACATCGACGCGACCGAACTCCTGGCGCTCGACGTTGACGTGCTCGTTCCCGCGGCCGTCGAGGGCGTGCTGACGGCGGACACCGCTCCGCTGGTGAAGGCGAGCATCGTGGTGGAGGGCGCCAATGGACCCACGACCAAGGCGGCCGACGCGATCCTCGCCGCGCGCGACATCCTCGTCGTTCCCGACATCCTCGCGAACGCGGGAGGCGTGGTGGTGAGCTACTTCGAGTGGGTGCAGGCGAATCAGGCGTGGCAATGGAGCGAGGACGACGTCAACGCGCGCCTGGCGGACAAGATGGACAGGGCCTGGCACGACGTCTCGGCGTATTCCGTCGAGCACGCGATGACGCTGCGCCAGGCCGCGACGGCGCTCGCCGTGCGCCGCGTCACCGATGCCCACCGTCTGCGCGGGCTCTACCCGTAATCGCGCGGCGCGACCTACCCCACCAGCACCCGCACGAGCATCCCGAGCGACATCACCACGATGAGCACCCTGATCACCAGGGGCTTCACTCGGAACAGCACGTGCGACGCGACATACGCGCCTAGCAGCTGCCCGCCGATCATCGCGGCTCCTGCGGCCCACACCAAGTGTCCCGCCACCAAGAACACGGCGAGCGCAGCCACGTTGGTCGCAAAGTTCAGCGTCTTGGCCACGGCGGTGGACTGCACGAGCGGCCGCGCCCTGAGCGCCACGCCCGTGAGGGCGAACAGCGAGCCCGTACCAGGCCCAAACGCCCCGTCATACGCGCCGATCGCGGGAACCACGCCGCCGTCAAACACGCGCGAGCCGATGCGCGGCTGGGCGGGAGGCTCGTGGGCGCGGGGCACGAAGAGGAAGTACGCGGCGATCACGGCGAGCACCACGGGGATCAGCACTCGCAAGCCGTCGGTGTTGACCCACTGGATGGCGACCGACCCTGCCACCGAGCCGCCAAAGGCGAAGATCATCGGCCAGCGCACATCGGGCCACGACACCCGCCCGCGCCGCAACACCTGGTAGGTCGCCATGCCGGTGCCGAAGGAACCCTGGAACTTATTTGTGCCAAGGGCCGCGAGCGGAGGCACCCCGGCGAGCAGTAATGCTGGAAGGGTCAACAGGCCGCCGCCACCTGCGAGCGTGTCGAGAAACCCCGCCACCAAAGCCACTACCGCAAGAAGCGCGAGTGCATTCCAGCTGAGCGCCACCGCTAATTGTTGCCGGAGTAGTTGGGCGCCTCGACCGTGATTTGCACGTCGTGCGGGTGACTCTCCTTGAGCCCCGCGGGCGTGATGCGGACAAAGCGCCCCTTGGACTGCAGCTCTGGGATCGTCCTCGAGCCCACGTAAAACATGGACTGGCCCAGGCCCCCCACCAGCTGGCGCACCACAGAAGACACGGGACCCTTAAACGGGACACGCCCCTCGATGCCCTCCGGGATCAGGTCGTCGTCGCTCGGCGCATCGGCTTGAAAGTAGCGGTCCTTGGAGTACGAGCGACGCCCGCGCGATGCCATCGCGCCCATCGAACCCATCCCTCGGTAGCTCTTGAACTGCTTGCCGTTGACCAGCACCAGGTCACCCGGGGTCTCGTCGCAGCCCGCGAACAGCGAACCAAGCATCACGGACGATGCGCCCGCCACCAAGGCCTTGGCGATGTCGCCCGAGTACTGGAGGCCGCCGTCGGCAATGATGGGCACTCCCGATGCGCGCGCGGCGAGCGACGCCTCGTAGACGGCGGTCACCTGCGGGACGCCCACTCCTGCGACCACACGCGTGGTGCAAATCGAGCCGGGGCCTACTCCCACCTTGACCGCGTCGACGCCTGCGTCGACGAGCGCCTGAGCGCCCGCG
Organism: Demequina lutea; assembly: GCF_013409005.1. Taxonomy (NCBI): domain Bacteria; kingdom Bacillati; phylum Actinomycetota; class Actinomycetes; order Micrococcales; family Demequinaceae; genus Demequina; species Demequina lutea. The sequence continues at coordinate 788,696 of NZ_JACBZO010000001.1, read as the reverse complement.
CGGGTCGCGACGTTGCCGCCAATGATCTGGACGTCCTTGGTCGCCGGATCGGACTTGAGGCGCTTGATCATGTCGATCATGGCTTGAGCGTGCCCATGCGCGGTGTCCACCACCAGCGCGTCCACGTCGGCATCAACAAGCGCCAACGCACGTTCCCAGGCGTCGCCGTAGAAGCCGACAGCCGCCGCAACCCGCAAGCGACCCTCGGGATCCTTGGTAGCCCTCGGGTACTTTTCGGTCTTGACGAAGTCCTTGACGGTGATGAGTCCCGTGAGGCGACCCGCGGCGTCAACGAGAGGAAGCTTCTCGACTCGGTGCTTGGCCAGCAGTTCGGAGGCCGCCGCGTTGGAGACGCCCTCCGGTGCAGTGATGAGCGGCATGGCCGTCATTTGGTCGCGCACAAAGCGGCCCGCATAGTCGCTGGGCGACACGAAGCGCATGTCCCGATTGGTGATGATTCCCACCAAGGTGCCCGCAGCGTCGACGACCGGCAGTCCCGATACGCGGTACCGCGCGCACAGCGCGTCGAGCTCCGCAAGGGTGGCGTCGGGTCCGACGGTGACGGGGTCGGTAATCATCCCCGACTCGGACCGCTTGACTGTCACCACCTGTTGGGCCTGATCCTCGATCGACAGGTTGCGATGCAGCACGCCGATCCCGCCGAGCCGCGCCAGCGCAATTGCCATGCGCGCCTCCGTCACGGTGTCCATCGCCGCGCTCAGCAACGGAACCTCGATCTCGATACCGCGTGTGAGGCGCGTCTTGGTCGACACCTCGGAGGGGATGACGTCGCTCTCGCCGGGAAGAAGGAGGACATCGTCATATGTCAGACCGGTGAACCCGAAGGGGTCGTGCTCGCTGGAGGCCATGGCCCAAGTCTAGGGCGCGCGGTCGCGAGTCGAGTTCGGCAAGGCATGGCGAGGACATCGAGGCTCTTACCGGGATGGGTTCGCGAAAACAAGTGCAGGTACCCCCATAAATTGGGGGTTCCCACGGAGCCTCCAAAGGAGTAGAAACGGAGATGTAGGAAGCGAGCAGCCCGACAGCCGTGACCATCTCATTAGTCCGGTCTACGGTGAATATGTCTCTGGCTGGACGCCAGGGGCGGTCCCGGGTCAAAGACGACGCGGGCGGGGCCCGCCGACCGAGGAGCACGATGGAGATGATCGCAACACTGCCGGCCCCCACTCAAGTTCAATGGGAGTGGCAGTACGAGGGTGCGTGTAGAGACGCGGACCCCGACCTTTTCTTTCACCCAGAGGGCGAACGCGGAGCTGCCCGGCGACGTCGCGCGGAGGCCGCGAAGCACTACTGCAACCGTTGCCCCGTGCTGGAGTTGTGTCGCGAGCGTTCGCTCACTGCACGCGAACCGTTTGGCGTGTGGGGAGGGCTGAGCGAGGACGAGCGCCATGCAATCCTCGCTGGCCGACTCAAGCAGGCCAGTTGACCACCTGCGAAGTTGGCCAATGCCGCGGCCACCTCTGACGCGACCCCCCTTGCGACAGCGGAGCGGCCCTGAAAACACGAAAGCCCCAGAGAGAAATCTCCGGGGCCTTCGTGCATGCGATCGCTAGATCGCGATTGAGAACAGACAGCGCCTAGTCGACGATGGCGAGAAGGTCACGCACGGACAGGATGAGGTAATCCTCACCCGCGTACTTGACCTCGGTGCCGCCGTACTTGCTGTACATCACGCGGTTACCCACGGCGACATCCAGCGGAATACGGTTGCCATTGTCATCGATGCGGCCGGGGCCGACCGCGACAATCTCGCCCTCTTGGGGCTTTTCCTTGGCAGTGTCAGGGATCACGAGACCTGAGGCAGTTGTCTTCTCGGCGGTCGCCGGCTTGACTACAACCTTGTCCTCGAGAGGCTTGATAGAGACCGACACAGCGGACCTCACCTTCCTTGAACGAGACGATGTGATTCGGCTACTTGCCCGCCGTCGCGGGGGTCGGGCTGTGGCCGCGTTCCCTTGAGGGAACATCAGCAATTTAGCACTCCCCGGCTGCGAGTGCTAACCGAACACTGCGCTTTCGCCACCCGTGAAACCCCGGGCATGCCAGGATCAATCCATGGAAGCAGACGCCGCTCGCCTTGCCACGTCCCCAGCGGCCCTGGCCCTCTTGGCTTCAATGCCGCCGTATGACCCCGCTCACGCGCTGACGTTGGCGAGCCAACTCCGCTCCGGCGGCGCTGATCCGGCCGTCGTGGCCGCGGCCATGACGCAGGCACGGCTACGCGCGGCCGCCGCGTCCAAGTTCGGCCCGTTCGCGGATGGCATGCTCTTCACTCAGGACGGGCTCGAACAAGCGACACGCCTCGCCGTCGCCGCTCACCATGCCAAGCGCTACCTCGATGCGGGTTTCGGCTCGGTGGCGGACCTCACGTGCGGCCTCGGTGCCGATTCGATGGCCTTCGCCTCCTTGGGGTTATCCGTGCTCGCCTTTGAGCGCGATGAGGCGACAGCCCTGCTCGCGGACCACAACCTGCGCCATTGGGACGACGCGCGTGTGGTCCACGCCGATGCAATGGCCACCTTGGCATCGGGCCACATCGATGCGGAAGCCCTCTTCGTGGACCCCGCGCGCAGGGACGGTCGCGGCCGAAGGCACGACCCGCGCGACTACTCTCCCCCTCTCGACGACATCCTCGACCTGCGGTCCACATGGCCGGACATGGGAATCAAATTGAGCCCCGCGCTTCCGCACAGCGCGGTGCCACCCGATACCGAGGCGCAGTGGGTCAGCATGGATGGCGACGTGGTCGAGATGGGTCTGTGGACGGGAAGGCTCGCGAGAACGCGCGGGCACTCTGCGCTCGTCCTGCGCGGGGGTTCCTCTCACCTCTTCGAGGGCGAGCCCTTACCTGGGGAGGTCGGCCCGCTTGGGGCCTACGTCTACGAACCGGACGGCGCGGTGATCAGGTCGGGACTCGTCGGGCCCATGGCGGCGACCGTCGGGGCGACGCTGATCGACCCTCACATCGCCTATCTCACGTGCGATGCACCTCTCTCGACGCCCTTCGCCACCGGATTCAGGGTCGTCGAGACGCTGCCGTACTCGGAGAAGCGATTGGCATCTGCGCTCGCCGCCAGGGGAATCGGAACCCTGGAAATCAAGAAGCGCGGGATGGACATCGACCCCGCAGCGCTGAGGCCTCGCCTCAAGCTCAAGGGAGACACGAGCGCGACCGTCATCCTGATACGTGTCGACGGCGCACGGTTGGCGATCATCGCGGAACGCGTCGAATCGCCGAACGCGTAGCCCGGCCCGTCACGCACCCATGATCAAGCTCGCCGCGATCGCGATCATGACCACGGCGATCGCGGCATCCAGGAACCGCCAAGCACGCGGTCCGGAGAGCCAGCGCCCCACGTACCTCGCTCCGTAGCCAAGCGCCGCGAACCACACCAGGCTCCCCGTCGCGGCGCCTGCGGCAAAGAGCCACTTTGCGTCGCCGTGGGCGGCGGCCACGGAGCCGACGAGGAACACCGTGTCGAGGTAGACGTGGGGGTTGAGCCACGTGAGCGCCACGCATGTGAGGGCAACGCGCGCGGCCGTTTCACCGCGCCGCGCCTCACTTCCCGACGGTGAGCCGTTTCCCGCCCGCGAAGAGTCGAGGCCATGATCCTCCGTGAACGCCCGACGCGCGGCAAGAAGGCCGTACGTCACCAAGAAGGCCGCGCCGGCCCAGCGCGCCGCCGTCAAGAGCCAAGGGAAGGTCGCCGCCGCCAAGCCGACGCCAGACACCCCCGCTGCGATGAGCAACGCATCGGACACCGCACAAATCGCGACCACGAGCGCCACGCGTTCGCGCCGCACACCTTGGCGGAGGACGAAAACGTTTTGCGCGCCGATCGCGACGATGAGCGACAGGCCAAGTCCAAGCCCCGCCAGGAACGTCATGCAGTCCCGCAAGCGGGGGGCATCCCCGCAACCGCCCACTGCCCCGTGGGCGTGACCGCGCCGGCGAGCACGTCCGCCAATCCCGCGAGCGCCTCATTCGACCGCCCATACAGCCCGACATAGACGCTCGCGGTCGACTTCGGAAGCCCCCAGGGGCCGTCCATCGCCACCACGACGTCGGCGCGACCAGAGCCCGTCGCCGAGCCGAGGAGGAGAATGGTCGTTCCGCCGCCCGTCGTGATGCCGTAGCCAGCCAGGGCGTCGGCGAGGGCCTGCCTCTCCCCCGGCCAGCCCCCCCTGATCGTGACGCTCGATCCCACATACGGCCCGGTGCACGACGCCGCTGACACCGTGGCGGCCGATGCCGCGAAGGCACGGGCGTAGTTAGCTCCGGAGTTCGATTCGACTGTCTTGGTATCAGAGGCCTCGGCGCGTCGTTGTTGGAGCGTCATCAGCGAGGACACGCGCGCGACGGCCTCGTCGAGCCGGTCGCGCGACAACGTTCCGTTCTGGACGGCGGCAATGATCGCCTGACGGGCGGCGGCGGGGTCACGAGGCATGAGCAAGAGGTCGGCGCCTGCGGCGAGAGCGGCGACCTCCGAGTCGCCGGGCGCGAAGGAATCGGTGATTGCCCCCATATTGAGGGCGTCGGTGACAACGACCCCCGTGAATCCGAGCGACTTCCTCACATACGCGTACGCCCGGGGGCTCACCGTTGCCGGCACTCCGCCCCATTCCGCCACCGCAATGTGCCCCATCATGACGACGGGTGCGCCGTCGGCAATCGCCTGGGCGAATGGCACCAAGTCGGCGGTCTCGAGCTGCGCCACGGTGGCGGTTTGGACGGGCACCGAGACGTGAGAGTCGGTGGTCACCGATCCATGACCTGGGAAGTGCTTGATCGCGGGGATGACGCCTCCCGCGAGCAGGCCCTTCACGGCCGCATCCACCGTGTCCGCCACACGCGCGGGATCCGAGCCCGCCGAGCGTACCCGAATCGTGGGATCGGCCAACCCCACGGTCACGTCAGCGTCGGGGGCCCAATCGACGTTTACTCCCAGCGCCCTCATGTCGCGGGCGGCGGACTCGTACGCGTTCGCCACCACCGTCTTGTCTGGGATCGAACCGGCCGCCATGAAGGCGGGAAGGCCCGGAATGACCCCGGAAAGTCGAGACACGGGCCCACCCTCCTGATCGGTCGACACGACCGCGGGCCAGCTGCGCCCGTCCTCGGCAGCGGCCGCCTGTACCGCGGCCGCGAGTGCCCCTACCTGGGAGGCGTCGGTGATGGCACCGCCCATCAGAATCACGCCCGCCAAGTGTTGCGCGCTGACCAGGGAGGCCGCGGTTGCGGGATCGGGGCTGCTCACTGTCGCGACGATCACCTGCCCGGCCGCCACATCGAGAGGAAGATCACTCGCCGTAGCAACCGCGTCCGCGTAGTCGACGACGGACGGCCCCCAAGCCAGATCCGCAGGCACCTCCAGGGGAGCCCTCTCCACCGGTGCGGCGATGGGTGCGACCACGGCGTCCGCCACGGCGGCTCCGTGGCCCTGCCCGCCCTGTCGCAACGCGACCCACGCCGCGGAACCTCCAGCAACCACCGCAATCGCGGTGGCCGCGGCGATGACCCTCGAGCGCCTCATACCGTGATGGTTTCGAGCGGCATCGACGAGTTCACACCGATCGTGAGCGCGCTCGGTGCCACGCCGCGCGCGACCACGGCGGCCCCAAGCGCGGCGATCATCGCCCCGTTGTCCGTGCAGTACTTGAGAGGCGGAATGCGCACCTCGATGCCTCGTTCAGCGCCCCTCGCGAGCGCGAGTTCTCGCAACTGACTATTGGCGGAGAATCCGCCGCCGATCACCAGGGTGTCCACCTCGTGCCTCTCGCAGGCATCGAGCGTCTTGGACACCAAGACGTCGGCGACGGCCGCGGCGAAGGAGGCGGCGACATCGGCCACCGGGATGGGCCTGCCTGAGTCCTCCGCGGCCTCGACCCAGCGGGCGACGGCGGTCTTAAGCCCGGAGAACGAGAAGTCGTAGGCGTGGCGCTCGCGGTCCTTCGGCAACGTCAGGGCGCGAGGGAACCTGATGGCGGTCGGATTGCCCTCACGAGCGAGCCTGTCGACGTGGGGCCCGCCCGGATAGGGCAGCCCCAGGAGCCTGCCGACCTTGTCGAATGCCTCGCCTGCCGCGTCGTCGAGGGTGTGTCCAAGCTCCGTGACGCGAGTCGCGATGTCGTCGACAAGCAAGAGGGACGAGTGCCCGCCCGAGACGACGAGGGCCATCGTGCGATCGGGAAAAGCGCCGTGGACAAGCTCGTCCACCGCGGCGTGGCCGATGACGTGGTTGACCCCATAGAGCGGGCGGTCGAGCGCGAGAGAGAGCGCCTTCGCGGCCGCGACTCCCACCGTCAGCGAGCCCACAAGGCCGGGGCCTGCGGCAACGGCGATCGCGTCGACATCGTCGAGCGAGCACCCCGCGCGGGCGAGGGCCTCCTCCACCGTAGGGACGAACGCCTCCAGATGGGCACGCGAGGCGACCTCGGGAATGATGCCGCCGAACCGGGCGTGCTCGTCCATAGAGGACGCCACAACGTCGGCAATGAGTTCGCGGCCGCGCACAAGTGCCACGCCCGTTTCGTCGCACGTGGACTCAAGCCCAAGGACCAGTTCCATGGAAGCAACTCTAGACGGCGAGGATCGTGCGAAAGGGCGGCAAGGAGCGAGCGGAGGCGTTCAGCGCGGTTGACCTCAGACCCGGGCCCTCGTGGGAGGACGTCGCGCGCATCTTCTAGGCCGGACGGTTCACGCGTTCGGCGTTTCCGGCACGTAGGGCCGCAGCTCCTTGCGCATGACGAGCGCATCGATGCCGCCAGGCTGGTAGTACTTGCGCCTCGTGCGCACGATTTCGAATCCGAGCGCCTCATAGAGCCCCAGCGCCGCCTCATTGTTGACTGCGACCTCGAGCCACGCATCGGGAGCCTTGTGCCGCGCGGCCTCGTCCAAGAACTCCCCCACGAGTACCTTCGCCAGGCCGCGACCCCTAAAGTCCGGAACGATCGCAAGGTTCATCAGGTGAAAGGCGTCTCCGTCGTAGCCGTACACCGCGTAGCCGGCCAGCGAACCGTCGATCTCCACTGCGCGGTACCGGCACGTGCCATATCGCCAATCCTCACGAATCAGCGCCTCCGACCACGCGGCGTTGGCAAAGAGGTCCCTCTCCACTTGGGCCATCCATGGCAGGTCGGCCTCGACGAGGTCCCTGATGCGCTCATCGGTCATGCGCCGTGCACGTCTGGCCTGCGCAAATAGAGCGGCTCGGTGGGCAAGTCTTCGCCCGCGGCCCGTCGGCGCACGGCCTCCTTGGCAAGCCACAGCGGGTCGGGGTCGGCGTCGATCGCGCCTGGAAAGGCGTCGGGGTACAGCACCGCTCCCCTGCCCACAACCATCTCGCCCTCCTCGACGAGTACCGACGCCGGGGTTCCGACCTCGGGGCCTGCGATTCGCAGCCCCCCCGCGTACCGGGCCCAGTACACCTCGCGCCGGCGCGCATCGGCCACGGCGAGCACGTCCCCGTGCTCCGCGCCGATGGCGTCAAGAGAACACACGCCCCATGCGGGAACCTTCCACGCGAGCGCGAGGGTCCGAGCCGTCACCAGACCGACCCGCAGTCCCGTGAACGGCGCGGGTCCCGTGCCCGCGACCACCGCGGTGATATCGGCGCGCGTGACACTCGCCTCGGCAAGCGCCTGGCGCACCAGGTCGCTCAACAGCTCGGCGTGGCCGCGCGGGGAAAACACGCTCGCTCGCCCGAGGGCCACCGTCGCGTCGGCGTCCGTGATCGCGACGGCAATGGCCGACGAGGTGTCGATCGCGACGATCATGACTGCCCATCCTCCGCTTGCGGCCACGGGCGCCCCTGCCAGGCGTCGCCGCTCGTGGTGACCGTCACGACTCGCTCGCCTGCGGCGGGATCCTCGCCCTCGGCGAAGGCGCCACGCGCGCGATCGATGGTGATGAGCGCGTGCCCGTCGGCCAGCGACTCTGCTTTGCCCTCGCCCCACTCGACCACGGTGACAGCCTCGTCGGTCGAATCGTCGAGGTCAAGGTGATCCAATTCGGCGAGAGATCCGAGCCTGTACGCGTCTACGTGCACCAGCCACGGCCCGTCGGCGGCGGGCTCGTGGGCTCGCGAGATGATGAAGGTGGGGCTCGCCACTTGGCCACGCACGCCAAGCCCCGCGCCGATGCCCTGAACGAGCGTCGTCTTGCCCGCGCCGAGCCCGCCTGCAAGGATCACCAGGTCGCCCGCCCTCAAGGCCTGCGCCATTGCGCGACCAAGCTCGCGCATGGATTCACCGTCCTTGATGCGATACCTCATGAAAACGTTTTGGGGCGCGAGCCACCAAAGCGGCACACGATCTCGTAGTCGATCGTGCCAACGGCGGTCGCCCAGTCCTGTGCGCTCGGGCCTCCGGGCCCGATGAGCGTCACCTCATCGCCGACGCACACCGTGGTGGCGGGTCCGAGATCGATCACGAATTGATCCATACACACGCGGCCCGCGATGCGATAGCGACGACCGCGCACGGAAACCTCCGCAACCGAGCCCGCGGCACGGAAGACTCCATCCGCATATCCGGCGCTGACCAGGCCAAGCGTGGTGGGGTGGACGGTCACATATTCGTGGCCGTAGCTCACTCCCTGACCAGCGGGAACATCCTTGACCAGGATGATCTCGCTCGTGACGCTCATCGCCGGCTTGAGGCCGAAGTTCTTGCCCTCGGGGTCCTCAACGGGAGGCAGCCCGTAGATGGCGATTCCCGGGCGGACCAGGTCGAAGTGCAGATCGGGGCGGGTAAGAGTGCAGGCCGAGTTGGCCAGGTGCCTCACCTCGAGTGCGATCGAGGCCTGTTGCGCGATCACGAGCGCCTGACGGAACACTCGCGCCTGCAGGTCAATCGTGGGGTGGCCAGGCGCATCGGCCCAGGCCAGGTGGGACCACATGCCGACCACTCGCACCAGGCCTTCGCGTTGCGCCGCCTTGACAAGCTCGAGGAGTCCTGGAAGTTCCGCAAGAGTGACGCCCTCGCGCCCTAATCCTGTGTCGACGGCGATGTGTACGCGAGGGCACGGCGCACCGTCTCGCGAGACCGCCACGATCTCGCCAAGCACCTCGGCCGAGCTCACAGACACGTCGACGCCCGCCTCGATCAGCTCGCGCGCTGGGAAGTCAGGGCCATAGAGCCACGTGAGGATGCGGCCCTCGTCGCCCAACGCCCGCAACTCGAGGGCCTCGTGTGGTTGGGCCACGCCCAACCAGGTGGCGCCTCCGGCGCGGGCAGCGCGGCCGGCCTCGACAAGGCCGTGCCCGTAGCCATCGGCCTTGACGACCGCCATCACCGCGGCAGTAGTCCGGCCCACGAGCGTCGCCACATTACTGGTGATCGCGTCGGTGTCAATCTTGACCGTCAGTCTGCTCACGTCGCCTCCGCAATCACTATGGCCGACGCCACCCCGGCGTCGTGAGAAAGGGACACATGAAACGTAGCAACTCCGAGCTCCTGCGCGCGCGCCGCCACGGTGCCGCTCACCTCAAGGCGGGGTCGGCCGGATCGATCACGCAGCACTTCGGCATCGCGCCACACCAGCCCTGCGGGTGCGCCGAGCGCTTTTGCGAGAGCCTCTTTGGCGGCCCAGCGGGCGGCGAGCGAATGGCGACCGAACTCTCGCTCCGCGGGGGTGAATACCCTCTCGAGGAACCGGGGGGAGCGCTCCACCGCGCGATCAAATCGTTCGAGTTCGACCACATCGATACCCACGCCGACGATGGCCATGCGCTATTCCACGGTGACGGACTTGGCGAGGTTTCGCGGTTGGTCAACGTCGAAGCCCTTGGCAGAGGCCAGCTCGAGAGCGAATATCTGCAACGGCACTACGGTCAGGAGCGGCATGAGAAGCGTGGGCGTCTGAGGGACCGTGAACAGGTGATCCGCATAATGGGCGGCCTCGGTGTCTCCCTCTTCCGCAATGACGAATGTCCGTGCGCCGCGCGCCCTGACCTCCTGGATATTCGAGATCACCTTGGAGTGCAGTACCTCCTTGCCGCGCGGGCTTGGCAAGACGATGAACACCGGCTGCCCAGGTTCGATCAGCGCGATGGGACCGTGCTTGAGTTCTCCCGCCGCGAACCCTTCGGCGTGAATGTACGCGAGTTCCTTGAGCTTGAGTGCACCCTCGAGCGCCACTGGGTAGCCGATGTGGCGGCCGAGGAAGAGGACCGTGCGCTCGTTGACCATCGAGTGGGCGAGCTCACGCACAGGCTCACTCGTATCCAACACGAGTTGGATCTTGGCTGGCATCTCGTTGAGTTCGGCAAGCAGCGCGGCGATCTCGTCGGGGAACTTGTTGCCACGCAACTCCGCGAGGTAGATGCCGAGCAGGTAAGAGGCGGCGATCTGGGCGAGGAACGCCTTCGTGGAAGCCACCGCAATCTCGGGTCCGGCGCGGGTGTAGAGCACCGCATCGGCTTCGCGCGCGATCGTCGAGCCTTGGACGTTGATGATCGCGACCACCGGCGCGCCTTGCTGCTGCGCGTGACGCACCGCCATGATCGTGTCCATGGTCTCGCCCGACTGGCTGAACGCTACGACCAGCGTCCGTACCGAGAGAACGGGGTCCCGGTACCTGAACTCATGCGCGAGCTCGACCTCGACGGGGATGCGGGTCCAGTGCTCGATCGCGTACTTGGCAACCATCCCGGCGTAGAAGGCCGTGCCGCACGCTACGACGATGATCTTGTCGACGGCCCCGAGCACGGTCTCGGCGATGATTCCCTCGTCGAGCTTGAGCTTGCCGCGTTCGTCGAGCCGGCCACGGAGGGTATCCGCCACGGCACTCGGCTGGTCGTGAATCTCCTTGTCCATGAAGGAGGCGAAGCCGCCCTTCTGCGCGGCCGATGCGTCCCACGTGACGGTAAACGGCTCGCGCGCGACGGGAGAGCCTCCCAGGTCGGTAATACTCACCCCCTCAGGGGTGATTTCGACAACCTCATCCTGTCCGAGTTCCAGAGCCGTCTTCGTGTACTCGATGAAGGCGACCACATCAGAGCCAAGGAAGTTCTCCCCATCGCCGATGCCGATCACGAGCGGAGAATTTCGCCTTGTCCCGACGACCACGTGGGGCTCGTTGGCGTCGATGGCCAGGAGAGTAAAGGCCCCCTCGAGCCTGCGAGCCACGGCGCGCATCGCGTCGACCAGACTCAAGCCCCCGTCGACGTAGCGAGCCAGAAGGTGCCCCGCCACCTCGGTGTCGGTGTCGGACAAGAACTGGACGCCAGACGCGAGCAACTCCGCCCTGAGCGGCGCGTAGTTCTCAATGATGCCGTTGTGAATGATCGCGATGCGCCCGCCTGCGGCGAGGTGAGGGTGGGCGTTCGCGTCCGTCGGCGAGCCGTGAGTCGCCCACCTGGTGTGGCCGATCGCGGCGGTGCCGTGCGGAAGCGGCGTCTCGGCGAGCAGTTTCGCGAGATTGGTGAGTTTTCCGGCCTTCTTGGCCATGGCGAGCACGGGGCTGCCCGGCACCACGACCGCAATCCCCGCGGAGTCGTACCCGCGATACTCCAGGCGTTCAAGTCCGCCCATGACCACACCCTCGGCCCTAGCACTCGGCTCGCCCGATCCGACATAGCCCACGATTCCGCACATGGGAGCGAGTCTAGTTTGCGTAGCGGCGCCGAGAGGTCGGCGCACTAAGAACTCCAGCCAATGCCCCACAATGGATGAGTGACCGCGAGGAACAACGACGCATTGGCGAGTCCATTTCTGTCGTTCACTCGTGCCGAGTGGGCGGAACTCGCCCACAACACTCCACTGCCCCTGACCGACGCGGACGTGGCCAGAGTTCGCGGACTCGGGGATCCGATAGACCTTGCCGAGGTCGATCAGATCTACCGGCCGCTGTCGCGATTGCTCACGCTGCACTCGGAGGCAGTCGGAGCCCTTCACCAGGCGACGAGCGCCTTCCTGGGTGAGCGCGCCTCGCGAACGCCGTTCGTGATCGGCATCGCCGGGTCGGTCGCCGTGGGCAAGTCGACGACGGCTCGCGTCTTGAGGGAACTGCTTGCCAGGTGGCCGTCTTCCCCGCGTGTGGAACTCGTGACGACAGATGGCTTCCTGCTCCCCAACGCGATCCTCGAGGAACGCGGGCTGATGGCCCGCAAGGGCTTCCCTGAGTCGTACGACAGGCAGGCGCTGCGCCACTTCATCGCGGCCGTGAAGTCGGGTGTGGCCGAGGTCAGCGCGCCGGTGTATTCGCACGTGACGTACGACATCATTCCCGACGAGTGCGTCACCGTGAGCCATCCGGACGTGCTCATTGTCGAGGGCCTCAATGTGCTGCAACCGGCCGCCGTGCGCACGCGTGAGAGCCCGGCCCTCGCCGTGTCGGACTACTTCGACGTCTCGATCTACGTCGACGCCGATCCCGCGCATGTGCGGGCCTGGTACATCGAGCGCTTCTTGTCGTTCAGGGCGACGGCGTTCGCGCGCGAAGACAGCTACTTCAAGAACTATGCATCGCTTACCGACACTCAGGCCGTCGAACGCGCCTCATTCATCTGGGACACCATCAACGCGCCCAACCTTGAGCGAAATATTGAGCCGACCCGCTCGCGCGCCACGATCATCCTCCGCAAGAGCAGGAACCATGCGGTGGAATCGGTCCACATGCGCAAGATCTAGCGGCGGGGCTCCCCGACGCGGCAACGGCGAGGGCGACGCAATCGTCACTCGCTGGCGGGCTCCTCGCGGTGCTCGATCTCTCCCGCGAGGTCGGGCATCTCTGGTGCCGTGAGGCCGAAGAGCGCCATGACCTTCTCGACGGCGAGGCCCAAGAGCACGCCTCCCGTGACACCGACCGCGATCGACAGGAGCAAGTTGTTGCCAAGCAGGCTCGCGGCCACGGTGCCGATGAGGATGCCCCAGGCCGCCCAGATTGACGTGGCAACGGCGTCGACGGCCATGAATCGCCGATGCGGATACCGCAGGGCGCCGGCGGTCAGGTTGACGGCCACGCGGCCCATCGGAATGAAGCGCGCCGCGATGATGTACAGCGCCCCCCTGTGCTCGAGCGAACGCTCGGCCCAGTCGAGCGCCGCAAGCACCTTGGGACGGCGGAAGAACTTGATCGAGCGCACGTCCAGGCGGGTGCCAATGAGGTACGCGGTCTGATCGCCACACCACGCGCCAGCCGCGGCCACGATGAAGAGGAAGACCAGGTTCGGGTGGCCGACGGATTGCCACGCCGAGGCGGAACCGATCACCACCGACTCGCTGGGAAATATGGGGATGATCGCGTCAAAGAGCGCGACCGCAAAGACCGAGGGGTACAGCCAGATCGACTCGACAAGGGACAGGATGCCCGAGTTGAGGTTCGCCGAGAGGTGGACCACCCAGTCCCAGAATGTGTTCACAGGGCCAGTCTGTCAGCCACCGTCGCCGCGAGAGAATCCGCGTGGGTCCGCGCGTTGTCCATCGTTTCCGCCTCGACCATGACCCTCACGAGCGGTTCCGTGCCTGAAGCTCGCAGCAAGACCCGACCGGCGTCGCCTAGTTCGGTGCGTACGCGGTCGACCTCACGGGTCAGTTCCTCATCGGTGTGGACGCGCGAGCGGTCAACCCCTGAGACGTTGACCAACACCTGCGGAAGCGTGGCGATGCCCGCCGCAAGGTCTCGCAACGGGCCTCCCGCCGCGACGGCGGACGCGAGAAGAAGCGAACTGAGGACCCCGTCACCGGTCGAGGCATAGCGGGACACGATGATGTGACCCGACTGCTCTCCGCCCAGCGTGTATCCGCCCTCGCGCATCGCCTCGAGTACATAGCGGTCGCCCACAGCGGTCTCAACGATGTCAATGCCTGCGTCCCTCATCGCGTGATGTAGGCCGAGGTTCGACATGACCGTGGCCACCATCGTTTGGCGATACAGCGAACCGGCGTCTCGCATCGCGAGCGCGAGCAAACCCATCATCAGATCGCCGTTGACGATCGCGCCGGTGTGGTCAACTGCCAGGCAGCGATCGGCATCGCCGTCATACGCGACGCCCATGTCCGCACCGTTGCTCACCACGGCCTCGCACAGTAGCCCCATGTGGGTGGAGCCCGCATTCGCGTTGATGTTGCGGCCGTCGGGCTCGCAGTGAATCGTGATGACGCGCGCCCCCGCGGCCCTGAGGGCCGCCGGGCCAATCGTTGACGCCGCGCCGTGAGCGCCATCGACCACGATCGTGAGGCCGCTGAGTGGTGCCTCGCGCCCGGCAAAGTCGGCGACCGAAGCGGCAAGGTGCACCACATAGTCCCCGCCAAGGTCACTCGCTACGGTGATATCGCCCACGTCGGCGCCGGTGGGTCGCTCCCACGGTTCCCCGATGCGCGCCTCGATGGCCTCCTCGACGGAGTCGGGAAGCTTGAGCCCGCCGCGCGCGAAGAACTTGATGCCGTTGTCGGGCATCGGGTTATGCGAGGCAGAAATCACCACGCCGAGATCGGCGCCGGTGGAGCCCGTCAAGTGCGCGATGGCCGGGGTCGGGATAGTTCCCACATCGAGCACGTCGACGCCCGCCGACGCCAGTCCCGCCGCCACTGCGGACGACAGGAATTGGCTCGACACACGGGTGTCACGCCCAAGGACTGCACGCGGTCGATGGCCCGAAAACTCGCCACGTTCGGCAAGAACGTGGGCGGCAGCGACGGCGAGGTCGAGCGCAAGCTCGGCCGTGATATCCCTGTTTGCCAGCCCACGGACGCCGTCCGTGCCGAACAGCCGCGCCATGCGCGCCTCCCGGTTAGCGCTTCGAGTACTGAGGGGCGCGACGGGCCTTCTTGAGACCCGCCTTCTTGCGCTCCACCACGCGAGGGTCACGGGTCAGGAACCCGGCCTTCTTGAGCGTGGCACGGTTGTGCTCGAGGTCAATGGCGTTGAGCGCACGAGCGACGCCGAGGCGCAGCGCGCCTGCCTGGCCGGAGGGGCCACCGCCGCCGATGCGGGCGTGGACATCGAACTTCTCCTCGATGTCCAGGACCGCGAACGGTGAGTTCACGAGCTGCTGGTGCACCTTGTTGGGGAAGTAGTTGTCAAGGTCGCGGCCGTTGATGGTCCACTTGCCGGTGCCCGGAACCAGACGCACGCGGGCGATGGCCTGCTTGCGACGGCCGAGGCCAGCTCCTGGAGCAATCTCGGAGACGCCCTTGCCGCGCACGGGCGCGGTCTCGGAGGTGTACTCCGTGGGGGTCTCTTCGGTCGCGTCTGCAACGGTTTCGGTGGAGGTCTCGACCTCGGGGGTTACGTCTGACATGTCACTCAATCCTTGTCCAGCGCCTTACTGCGCAACCTGGGAAATCTCGAATTGCTGGGGCTGCTGCGCGGCGTGCGGGTGCTCGGCACCTGGGTACACCTTGAGCTTGGAAATCTGCGCCTTGCCCAGCTTGGTACGAGGCAGCATGCCCCTCACGGCGTTTTCGATCACGCGTGTGGGGTTGGTCGCGAGCAACTCGCCGATCGCCTTGGTCTTGAGGCCGCCCGGGTAACCCGAGTGGCGGTAGACCATCTTGTCGGTGAGCTTCTTGCCGGTCAGGGCAACCTTCTCGGCATTGATGACGATGACGAAGTCGCCGGAGTCGACGTGAGGCGCAAAGGTCGCCTTGTGCTTGCCACGAAGGAGCACTGCGACCTGAGAGGCCAGACGACCGAGGACCACGTCAGAAGCATCGATGATGTGCCAGGTCTTGGTCACATCACCCGGCTTGGGAGAAAACGTACGCACTATGAAGCCTTCTACTCTGTGAAAACGGTGGCACGATGCGGTGCATCGAACGGTCGGAGGGTCCTGCGGCGGCGATTGAGACTGCACCGGTCACGTGGAACGCACAACGACCGGCAAGTCTACCGTCGGCTTTGCGCTCCGGTCAATTTGAGTCAAAGCGCACGCCTAAGTTCCAAGGAGGCGATGTTCACGACGTCAACGTACTTCACTCGTGAAGCGTCGGCGTCAGGGTCATCCCCTCCGTCAGGATTGTTTCTCAGAATAGCCGCATACGACTGCCCCGATTGGCCAACGACGGAGATCCGAGGCCGCCTCGCCGCCGCCGTTCGGATCAGCAACGCCCGACGACACGCCACACGTCTGCGAAACTAGCCGCAGACTTCGACGCCACGTCGCGCGCGAGCGATCTGGGCGCGGGCGGCGAGTTCGGCGTCGGGTGGGTACAGCACCTCTTCGAGAGTCAGGCCCCGTGCGGGAGCCACCTCGATCGCGTCATCGCGGCGGTCCTTGGCGGCGAGCGCCGCGAGCCAGCCGAGGTCCCGCTTACCCGTTCCGATCGCCGTGACTGCCCCCACGAGGCTGCGCACCATCGAGTGGCAGAATGCATCGGCTCTCACCGTCGCGATCACCAGGCCTGCATCCGCGCCGGTCACCACGCGCTCCCAGGAAAACTGCTTGAGGTCCCTCACCGTCGTCGCGCCCTCACGCGGCTTGCAGAAGACCGCAAAGTCCCTCAGCCCAGCCAGGGTGGCCGAAGCTTCATTGAGCGCCTCCACGTCCAGGTCGCGGTCCGCCCACGTGACGTAGCGGCGGGTGAGGGGGTCCCTGCCTGCCTGGTTGTCCGCAATGCGGTAGATGTAGCGGCGCTCAAGAGCAGAAAAACGTGCGTCGAAACCCTCGTGCGCTGGCGTTGCCGAGTGGATCACGATGTCGTTTGGCAGCACGCCGCTGACGCGCTCGCGCAACACCTGGGCGGGGTCGTGCGTCGATCGCCCTCCGAGCCGCTGCCAAGAATCGGGGGTGATGTCGACGTGGGCGACCTGGCCCCGCGCATGAACGCCTGCATCCGTCCTGCCTGCGACCGTGACCCGCAGGTCCGAAGGCTCCAGTTGAGAGCCTTCAGGACCGCGCACGACGCGGCATAGAGCCCTCTCAAGCTCGCCCTGCACCGTCCTGAGCGCGGGCTGAACGCCCCATCCGCTGAAATTCGTCCCGTCGTAAGACAGATCGAGGCGGGCCCGCACCACGCCACCTATGGTGAACGTCATGGGACCCGCCTCGGATGCTGTGTGGGCTACTTGGCGTCCTTGTCGGACTTCGGCTTGCCCATCGCCTTGAATTCGGAAGCTTCCTCGACCGCTGAGTCCATTGCAGAATCCTCTGCAACGGCCTCCTCGGCTGCGGCAGTCTCGTCGATGATCTCCTCGATGACGGACTCCTCCATGGGGTCGATCTCGAGAACCTCGGCCTTGGGGGCCTTGCCGGCCTTCTCAGCCTTGTCAGCCGTCTTGGGGGCCGACTTCTTGGTGGCCTTGGTGGCCTCCTTGACGACGCCCTTCTTGGCGGGGGTGCCGAACTCAACGAGTTCGATCACGGCCATGGGAGCGTTGTCGCCCTTGCGGGGGCTGATCTTGACGATGCGGGTGTAACCACCCTCACGATCGGCGAAGCCCGGGCCGATCTCGGTGAAGAGCGTGTGCACCACGCCCTTGTCCGAGATCATTCCCATGACACGACGACGCGTTGCGAGGTCGCCGCGCTTGGCAAAAGTCACCATACGCTCGGCGTACGGACGCAAGCGACGGGCGCGAGCCTCCGTGGTGGTGATGCGGCCGTGCTCGAAAAGAGACTGCGCCAGATTCGCCAGCATGTGGCGTTCGTGGGCAGGTCCTCCGCCGAGACGAGGGCCCTTGGTGGGGGTAGGCATGCTCTGTGATTCTCCTTGTTACTCGTCGCCGCCGGAGAAGTACACACCGGAAGCCGACGGGTCATATTCATGGCCGCCGTCCTTCAGGGTGAAGCCAAGCTCGATGAGCTTTTCCTTCACCTCGGTGATCGACTTCTGGCCGAAGTTGCGGATGTCCATGAGGTCCGTCTCGGAGCGAGCGGTGAGCTCGCCGACCGTGTGGATGCCCTCGCGCTTGAGGCAGTTGTACGAACGCTGCGTCAGGTTGAGGTCCTCGATGGGCATGTTGTAGTCCTCTTCGAGCGCCTCGTCCGTGTCGGACGGACCGATCTCGATACCCTCGGCGGCCTCATTGAGGCTACGAGCGAGCGAGAAGAGCTCGACCAGGGTCGAGCCGGCCGACGCGACCGCGTCGCGAGCGGAGATCGAAGACTTGGTTTCGACGTCAAGAATGAGTTCGTCGAAGTCGGTGCGCTGGGCCACGCGAGTGGCCTCAACCTTGTACGTCACCTTGAGCACGGGCGAGTAGATCGAGTCAACAGGGATCTGACCGATCTCGGCGTCGTAGCTCTTGTTGAGGGCGGCAGGCACGTAGCCACGACCACGCTCGACCGTGAGCTCGACCTCGAACTTGGCCTTCGAGTTGAGCGTTGCCACGTGAAGGTCGGGGTTGTGAATCTCCACGCCTGCAGGCGGGGCGATGTCGGCGGCGGTGACCGCTCCTGCACCCGACTTGCGCAGGTACATGATGACGGGCTCGTCGTGCTCCGAGGAGACCACAAGATTCTTGAGGTTCAGGAGGATCTCGGTGACATCCTCCTTGACACCCTCAATCGTCGTGAACTCGTGAAGAACACCCTCGAAACGCACGCTCGTCACGGCAGCGCCGGGAATCGACGAGAGCAGCGTACGACGCAGCGAGTTGCCAAGCGTGTAACCGAAGCCAGGCTCCAGCGGCTTGAGCGAGAACTGCGAGCGATTGTCCGAAATGACCTTCTCGGTCAAGGTGGGACGCTGTGCAATCAGCACTTTCTCTTCCTTTCCGAGCATCCACTATTTGATGCTCGATCCCGCCGGCTGTCCTTTCCGGCGAGTGTCAACGTCTGGTGTGGTGACGCACCGAGGTGCGTCGTGAACGCGGAAGCCGACCGCCGCGCGTGGACCGCGCGGCGGCGAATGGCTCTAGCCGCGGCGACGCTTGGGCGGACGGCAACCGTTGTGGGCCTGGGGAGTCACGTCCTTGATGGACGTCACCTCCATGCCCGCGGCGGTCAGTGAACGGATTGCGGTGTCGCGTCCCGAGCCGGGACCCTTCACGAAGACGTCGACCTTGCTCATGCCGGCCTCTTGGGCCTTGCGAGCAGCGGCCTCGGCTGCCATCTGAGCGGCGTAAGGGGTCGACTTGCGTGAACCCTTGAAACCCACCTGACCCGAAGACGACCATGACACCACGGCGCCCGAGGGGTCCGTGATCGAAATGATCGTGTTGTTGAAGGTCGACTTGATGTGCGCCTGACCGTGAGCGACGGTCTTCTTGATCTTCTTGCGCGGCTTGCGAACGGGTGCAGCCATGGCCTACTTCTTCCTTCCGGCAACGGTCTTCTTGGGTCCCTTGCGGGTACGCGCATTTGTCTTGGTGCGCTGACCGCGAACGGGCATGCCTTTGCGGTGACGCAGGCCTTGGTAGTTACCGATTTCGATCTTGCGGCGAATGTCGCCCGTCACCTCGCGGCGCAGGTCACCTTCGACCGTGAAGCTCGCCTGGATAAAGTCACGCAACGCAACGAGTTCCTCGTCGGTCGCGTCCTTCACGCGGGTGTCGGGGCTGACGCCAGTCGCAGCAAGAATCTGGTGCGAGCGAGTGCGTCCGATGCCGTAGATGTAGGTCAGGGCGATCTCCATGCGCTTTTCGCGCGGCAGATCGACTCCAACGAGTCTTGCCATGTGTACAACTCCGTGTGTATTCGGAGGTCTGACGCTCGGACTTCCCGCTCTGTGTAGTGCGGGCCCCGGCCTCCGAGCCGAGGGTTCCGGTTGCCCGGTGTCCAAACGTGGTCTGTCTTGTGCTGCTGTCTAGCCTTGACGCTGCTTGTGGCGCAGGTTCTCGCAGATGACCATTACACGGCCATTGCGGCGAATCACCTTGCACTTATCGCAGATGGGCTTGACGCTGGGCTTCACCTTCATGGTTAGTTTCCTTGGCTGACGCCGGCGAACCGACGGCGGCTTACTTGTAGCGGTAGACGATGCGCCCGCGGGACAGGTCATATGGGCTCAACTCCACCACTACGCGGTCCTCTGGGAGGATCCGGATGTAGTGCTGGCGCATCTTCCCTGAGATGTGGGCAAGCACGAGGTGACCGTTCGTCAGTTCCACACGGAACGACGCGTTCGGCAATGCCTCAACCACGCTGCCTTCAACCTCGATGACGCCGTCTTTCTTGGCCATGAACTCCGCTAACGTCGATTAATTGGATACGCAGGCGCGCAAAAACGCCCGACCGACGAGTTTACCCCATTGTCGGTGCACTCTCAACCGGCGCAGATGCCAGCACCGTTGCGCTCTAGCGGAAGGAGTTGCGCAGGCGCTGAACCGCGAGGTCCGCGATCGACTGATTGCGGTGATCTGCGAGGGCGCGCACCACCGAGGAGGGAGTACGCGCATTGCGCAATAGCGCCTCCAAAACGGCTACATCGTGATCGTGCCCCAAGGAAATCAACGCGCCGACGGGGCAATCCATGCGTGCCGCGACTGCGGCGCGAACGATGGCACTCTGATGGACCGCATACGGGAGAAGTTCGCCGCCCGTCACGCCAGGATCGACGGCACGCGCCACGTCGTCGGACGTACTCCGCGGAGAAGAGAGTCCCGTCATTGGTCGTCGTCTCCCTTCGCTGAGTCGCCCGATGCCCCCAAAGCATCGGTAATAGAGTAAGTCGGACTATTGCATGAGATCAACCGCGTGTGGAAAAACGGAGAAGTTGCCATTCCCGTGTCGGTCTCGCCGCAACTCGGCGCGAGCGCCCTGACGACCCTGACGTCCCTTTCCCTCGACAGGCGCGCAGACAAGGCCTCAGCCATCTGGGGTTTCCCGCCACTGCCGCACGCACGCCGCTGTCGCGCCGTGAATGCGCAAGCGGTAGCCAACGCCACGTCCCCGTCGCGGCGGGCGGTCTGCGGCCTTGTCTGGCCGTAGACGGCCACACCCTGAGCAATGGTCGCTACGCGATCTCGGTTATGGATCGTCACCGGCGGACCACGATAACGCGAGTGCCTTCGCGACGGTGCGCGACCGGAGCCTCAAGCACCACGACGGGGGCACTCGGATTGGGCGCGAGGGAGTTCATGCGGGGTGGGGCGAGGCTCCACGTTGGGCACCGGAAATGTGCTGCGCGAGACGCGAAAGCGTCCTACCGCCTGGGTAGTCGATATCTGCGCTGAACGCCCATCCGACGGGGTTTGGCACGCGTTCTGGCGGCATCTGGGCACGTTCACGCAACTCGGGGATGTGCGAATCGGGGTCCAGGACCACCGGGGCGACGGGCAAGTCACGACTTTCGAGTCGACGTATCGCCGCGTTACGCACATCCGCCCGCCGATGACTGGAGAGCTTCTGCGCCACCTCCCGTGGCGCGCTCGGGTTCGAGGCGAGCGCGAGAAGGACGCAATGGTGAGAGTCTGCGGCGAGGTGGTTCATGACCGAGATCGCGGCACGCGGATTGGCGGCAATCGCGGCACGCACTTCGTGGACATCGTCGTTCGACAGGGCCGCCTGCACGCCGAACGGAACGTCGTCCCTCCCTGCAACCACCTCACGAACTAAACCGCTTCGCGACTGCGCCAGCAACGCAATGTGCGTCCGGTGAAGGTCGTCACGCGCGGCATCGGCGAGCTCTTGCTGTGACTCCCTAGCGGTGGAAAGTCCCCTGACCATGGTGCTCCCTGATTGCGTCGAGGGCACAGGACTGAATTGCGTCGTGTAGAACCATCGACAAGACGGACGATCCACCGATTGCCCTCGCCGGCGGTTTATCCACTAGGGATACGCGTCGATGAGAACGTGCGCCAGTTCTCAGACTCATTTGTGAGAATCACCACAGGCCGCGCCGCGACGCACCTGGTATAAGAGCACATCGTGCCCCCGACTTGGGGGGCACCCTTATTTGGGGTCCTAGGGCGCGACGGGCACGATGCCGAAAGTTGCGAGCTCCGCCGCACCGCCGTCGCGAGCCGTCAACACCCAGATCCCGTCGTCGTGAACCGCAATGGAATGCTCCCAGTGAGCCGCTCGCGAGCCATCGGCAGAGACCACCGTCCAGTCGTCGTCAAGCAGGGTCGACTCAGGGGTGCCGATGACAAACATCGGCTCAATCGCGAGACACATTCCTGGCTTCACCTTGGGGTGACGTCCGCGCGTTCGGTAGTTGAGGACCTCGGGCGCCTGATGCATCGCCGTGCCGATCCCGTGACCCACGTAGCCGATGAGCGGGTGCACCTTCGCGTCGTCGGCAACGTCCTCAATTGCGCCAGACACCTCGTCGAGACGCCGAGCGGTCGCAAGCGCCGCAATCCCCGCCCACAGGGCCGCCTTGGTGCGTTCGACCAAGTGAGTGTCTTGGCCACCTCGGGGAGTGCCGGCGATGATCGAAAGTGCCGAGTCTCCGTGCCATCCTTCGACGATCGCCCCGCAGTCGATCGACACGATGTCGCCGTCCTGAATGACGCGTGGACCGGGGATGCCGTGGACGACCTCATCGTTGATCGAAATACAGGACACCGCTGGGAAGCCGTAGTAGCCCAAGAAGTTCGAGGTCGCGCCGGCGGCTGCTATCGCCCTCGCCGCGGCCGCATCCACCTGCGCCGTAGTTGCGCCGGGAACCGCTGCAGCTCGTGCCGCATCGAGGGCATCGGCTACGACGATGCCCGCGCGGGCCATGACCCGCATCTGGGGCCTGGTCTTGTACTCGACTCCGCGAGCCATGACTTACCGCGCGTCGAGCGCGGCGACGATGCGTTTCGTCACGTCGTCGACGTCGCCGATTCCGTCAACACGTACCAGCACGCCACGACTGTCGTAGAACGCAGTCACGGGGGCCGTCGACTCGGCATATATCTCGAGCCGCGTGCGGATGACGTCTTCCGTGTCGTCTACGCGGCCCTCGAGCCGAGCGCGATTGAGCAGGCGCCTTGTCACCTCATCGGTGTCGGCAGTAATCTCGAGCACCGTATCAAGTTCGACGCCAAGTTCCGCGAGCATCGCGTCGAGTTCGACGGCCTGCTCTGGGTTGCGAGGGTACCCGTCGAGAAGGAAACCCGCTGCAACGTCATCGTGCCCCAGCCGGTCCTTGACCATGGCGTTGGTGACCTCGTCGGGCACCAGGGCGCCCACGGACATGTACTCTTGCGCCTTCTTGCCCAGAGGCGTCTCACCCTTGACGTTGGTGCGGAAGATGTCCCCCGTCGAGATCGCGGGAATGGAGAACTCCTCCGCAAGCCGGGCGGCCTGTGTTCCCTTTCCTGCTCCGGGGGGGCCTACAAGCACCAGACGCATTACCTCAAGAACCCTTCGTACCTGCGTTGCTCCAGCTGCGCCTGAATCCGCTTCACGGTGTCAAGACCGACACCCACGAGGATCAGGATCGTCGTGGCGCCCAAGGGGATTGACGTGCTGAGTCCCAAGAACGTCAAAGCAAGCGTAGGAATCAACGCCACGATCGCCAAGTAGACCGAACCGGCCGCGGTGATGCGTGACAGCACGTAGTCGAGGTAATCGGCGGTGGGCTTGCCTGGGCGAATACCTGGCACGAATCCGCCGTACTTCTTCATGTTGTCGGCCACTTCGGTGGGATCGAAGGTGATGGCCGTGTAGAAGTAGGCGAAGAAGACGATCAGGAGAATGTAGAGCGCCATGTGCATCGGCGCGGCAGAATTCGTGAGGTTGTTCTGGATCCAGATCACAAACTTCGAGGGATTTTTACCCGCGAACTGGACGATGACGTAAGGCAACTGCAACAGCGACGAGGCGAAGATCACGGGGATCACGCCAGCCATGTTGATCTTGAGCGGGATGTAAGTCGACGATCCGCCAAGCATCTTGCGGCCGACCATGCGCTTCGCATACTGCACGGGAATGCGCCGTTGCGATTGCTCGACGTAGACCACTGCCGCGATCACGGCAAACACGACGAGCAGGATCACCACGGTGTTGCGCACGTGGTCCGAGCTGTGCCAGATGGTCCTCATCGCAGTCGGGAACGAGGACGCGACCGACGTGAAGATCAACAGCGACATGCCATTGCCGATGCCGCGCTCGGTGATTCGCTCACCAAGCCACATGATCAAGACCGTGCCCGCGGTCATGGTCAAGACCATCACGGAGATGACGTTCCAGGAAGTGTTGGGGATGATCGGCTCGTTACAACCGGGGAAGAACACTCCGTTGCGAGCCATCGTGACGTAGGAAGCCGACTGGATCGCCGCAAACCCGACGGTGATGTAACGCGTGTATTGCGTCAGCTTGGCCTGGCCGTCAGCGCCTTCCTTCTGGAGGGCCTCGAAGCGAGGGATGAGCACGCGCAATAGCTGCACCATGATTGATGCAGTGATGTACGGCATGATGCCCAGCGCGAAGACCGACAGGTGCAGGAGCGCGCCGCCCGAGAACAGATTCAGGATCTGCAACGGACCACCAGTCGTGCTCGACTGGTTATCTATGCACGACTGCACGTTGGCGAACTTGACGCCAGGGGTCGGGATAGCAACACCCAGGCGGTAGATCGCGAGGATCCCGAGGGTGAACAAGAGCTTCTTGCGCAAGTCCGGCGTGCGGAATGCACTCAAAAAGCCTGCAAGCATGAATCCTCCGATGAAGCTGGCGCGGCGGGTCCGCGACTGCGCGAACCCGCCACGAGCCTAGCCTTCGTTGACGGTACCGCCGGCCGCCTCGATCTTGGTCTTCGCGCTACGCGAAACCGCATCGGCGTCGACAAGGGTCACCTTGACGGCGATGTCGCCATCACCGAGCACCTTGACGGGCAGGTTGTTGCGAACGGCACCCTTGGCAATCAGGTCTGCCTTGGTGATCTTGCCGCCCTTGGGGAAGAGCGCCTCGAGCTGGTCGAGGTTCACTACCTGGTAGCGAACTTTGAACGGGCTACGGAAGCCGCGGAGCTTGGGGATTCGCATGTGCAGGGGCGTCTGACCGCCCTCGAACGCGATGGGCACTTGGTAGCGTGCGCCGGTTCCCTTGGTACCGCGACCAGCCGTCTTGCCCTTACGTCCACCCTCACCACGACCCACACGGATCTTGGTCTTGTGTGAACCAGGGGCGGGACGCAGGTGGTGCATCTTCAGCGTCGTCACCTTGGGCTCCTCTGCGGCGGCCTTGGCCTTCGCAGCAGGTGCTTTTTCGGCAGCGGGAGCCTTCGCAGCAGGTGCCTTTTCGGCAGCGGGAGCCTTCGCAGCAGGTGCCTTTTCGGCAGCGGGAGCCTTCGCAGCAGCCTTGGCGGGAGCCTTCTCAGCAACAGCCGTAGCGGGAGCCTTGTCAGCAGGAGCCTTGTCAGCAGCAGCCTTGGCCGCAGCCTTAGCAGGAGCAGCCTTGGCAGCAACCTTGGCGGGAGCCTTCTCAGCAACAGCCTTGGCAGCAGGCTTCTTGGCGGGCGCCTTGGCGGCGTCCTTCTTTTCCTCGGCCATTACTCGACCTCCTCCACGGTCACCAAGTGGCGAACCGCATTGACCATTCCGCGAATCTCGGGACGGTCTTCCTTCACGACAATGTCATTGACACGCTTGAGTCCCAGCGACCTTAGGGTCTCGCGGTGCTGCGGCTTGGTGCCGATTTCTGAACGCTTCTGCGTCACCTTCAGACGAGCCATTACTTCACCCCGGCTGCCTGAGCGCGCAACAGAGCTGCGGGCGCCACGTCCTCGACCGGAAGTCCGCGGCGAGCCGCGACGGCCTGGGGCTGCTCAAGACGCTTCAACGCATCCACTGTGGCGTGGACGATGTTGATGGCGTTCGAGGAGCCAAGAGACTTGGTGAGCACGTCGTGGATTCCGGCGCATTCGAGCACCGCACGCACCGGACCACCGGCGATCACACCGGTACCAGGCGACGCGGGGCGCAAAAACACGACACCGGCAGCTGCCTCACCCTGAACGGCGTGAGGAATGGTGCCCTGGATGCGTGGCACGCGGAAGAAGGAACGCTTGGCCTCTTCGACTCCCTTTGCGATAGCCGAGGGAACCTCCTTGGCCTTGCCGTATCCGACGCCGACGTTACCTTCTCCGTCGCCAACGACCACGAGAGCGGTGAAGCTAAAGCGACGACCACCCTTCACGACCTTGGAGACGCGGTTGATCGTGACGACGCGCTCGATGAACTTGTTGTCCGGCTCATTGCCACGACGATTGTTGTCGCGGCGGCCGCTGTTGTTATCAGCCATATGTATCAGTCCTTTACGTCCCGGCTACAGGGCCAGGCCGCCCTCTCGGGCGCCATCGGCCACCGCCGCAACGCGACCGTGGTACTGGTTGCCGCCGCGGTCGAACACGACCGCCTCGACACCGGCTGCCTTCGCGCGCTCGGCGACCAACTGGCCCACCTTGGTTGCCTTGGCGGTCTTGTCACCCTTGAGTGCACGCAGATCAGCCTCGAGGGTCGACGCCGACACGATGGTCTTACCCAGCGTGTCATCGACGACCTGAGCCACCATGTGGCGCGCGGAACGCGTCACCACAAGGCGGGGCCTGGCTGCGGTCCCTGAGATCTTCTTGCGCAGACGGAAGTGACGACGCTCGCGCGCAATCGCCTTGCCCTTGCCCTTGATCGAGATACCCATTACTTCTTACCCGTCTTTCCGGCCTTGCGACGAACGACCTCGCCTGCATAGCGGACGCCCTTGCCCTTGTACGGCTCAGGCTTACGAATCTTGCGAATGTTGGCGGCTACTTCACCCACCTGCTGCTTGTCGATACCGGCCACCGAAAACTTGGTGGGCGACTCGACAGCGAAGGCGATGCCTTCAGGTGCCGTCACGAACACGGGGTGTGAGAAGCCGAGGGCGAACTCGAGGCCCGCCTCCTTGAGCGCGACGCGGTAACCCGTGCCGACGATCTCAAGCTTCTTCTCGTAACCCTCCGTCACACCGGTGACCATGTTGGCCACAAGCGTGCGCGTCAGGCCGTGCAGCGACTTGCTGATGCGCTCGTCGTTGGGACGCTTCACCTCAATGGTGCCGTCGCCCTTCTCCACTTCGATCGGGGATGCCACGTTGTGCGTGAGGGTGCCCTTGGGGCCCTTCACGGTGACCGCGGCACCGTCGATCGAGACGTCCACTCCGGCGGGAACCGGAACGGGAATCTTTCCAATGCGAGACATTGCAGTGTTCTCCTTTCCCGGTTACCAGACCCAGGCGACGACTTCGCCGCCCACGCCCTTCTTTTCGGCCTCACGGTCTGTCAGCAGCCCGGAGGAGGTGGACAAGATTGCCACTCCAAGGCCACCAAGGACCTTGGGGAGGTTGGTCGACTTTGCGTAAACGCGCAGTCCGGGCTTCGAGATGCGGCGAATGCCTGCGAGGGCACGCGAGCGGTCCGGACCAAACTTTAGGGTGAGCGTCAAGGTCTTGCCCACCGCGGCGTCAGCCACGGACGAGCCGACGATGTAGCCCTGTTCCTCAAGAATCTTGGCGATGTTCGCCTTGATCTTCGAGTGCGGCATTGACACCTTGTCATGGTGCGCCGTATTGGCGTTACGCAGACGCGTGAGCATGTCTGCGATCGGGTCAGTCATTGTCATGAGTGAGTCACTCTTCCTCGCCGTGGTTTCCGCATGGGACCTGCGACGTAGTGGTTTACCAGCTGCTCTTGGTGATGCCCGGGAGCTCACCGCGGTGAGCCATGTCGCGGAAGCACACGCGGCACAGGCCGAACTTGCGGTACACGGAGTGCGGACGTCCGCACTTCTGGCACCTGGTGTAGGCGCGAACGGCAAACTTCTGCTTGCTTGCCGCCTTCACCTTGAGAGAGGTCTTCGCCATCGCTACTTCTCCTTGAAGGGGAAGCCCAGCTGCTTGAGCAGCGAGCGACCCTCGTCGTCGGTGGTGGCGGTGGTCACAACTGTGATGTCCATACCGCGCACTCGGTCAATCCTGTCCTGGTCGATCTCGTGGAACATCGACTGCTCCGTGAGGCCGAAGGTGTAGTTGCCACGCCCGTCAAACTGCTTGGGGCTGAGGCCACGGAAGTCGCGGATGCGAGGCAACGCCGTCGACAGAAGCCTGTCGAGGAACTCCCACATGCGGTCACCGCGAAGCGTGACGTGAGCACCAATGTTCTGGCCCTCGCGCAACTTGAACTGCGCGATGGACTTCCTGGCCTTGGTGACCTGCGGCTTCTGGCCGGTAATCGCGATGAGGTCCTTGATGGCACCCTCGATGAGCTTCGAGTCCTTGGCGGCCTCGCCAACGCCCATGTTCACGACGACCTTAACGAGGCCGGGAACCTGCATGATGTTGTCGTAGCCAAACTCAGTGTTCAGCGTCGCGACAATCTCGGAACGGTACCGCGCCTTGAGGCGGGGCATGGTGACGGTTTCGGTCGCCATCAGTCGATGTCCTTACCCGAGCGCTTGGCAACACGCACGCGCTTGGTGCGCATACGGCCGTCTTGCTCGACCTGCTCCGCGCGGTATCCCACGCGGGTGCCCTTCTTGGTGTCCGGGTCAACCAACATCACGTTTGACATGTGCAGCGGCGCTTCGACGGTGACAATGCCACCCTCCATGTTGTCGCGACGCGTGCCAGGCTTGACGTGGCGCTGGACCCGGTTGATGCCTTCGACCACAATGCGCTCGGAGTCGGTGATGACCTCCAGCACGCGGCCCTGCTGGCCGCGGTCTCCGCCAGCGATGACGACAACGAGGTCGCCCTTTTTGATCTTCGCCATGTGACTAGATCACCTCCGGTGCGAGCGACACGATCTTCATGAACTTCCTGTCGCGCAGTTCACGCCCCACCGGGCCAAAGATGCGCGTACCGCGGGGGTCCGTGTCCTTGCCCTTCAGGATGACTGCTGCGTTCTCGTCGAACTTGATGTACGAACCGTCGATGCGACGCGTCTCTTTCACGGTGCGGACGATGACGGCCTTGACGACCTCGCCCTTCTTGACGTTTCCGCCAGGAATGGCATCCTTCACCGTGGCGACGATGACGTCACCAATGCCGGCGTAGCGACGGTGCGATCCACCGAGCACGCGGATGCACAAAATCTCCTTGGCACCCGTGTTATCGGCGACACGCAGTCGCGACTCCTGCTGAATCATTGTTTCTCTCCTGTCGTCTGGTTCTCGCCGCCTCTAAAGCGACGAGCCTGGTCGAACGTTGGTTACTTGGCCTTCTCGAGGATCTCCACCAGGCGCCAGCGCTTGGACGCTGACAACGGGCGGGTCTCCATCACGAGGACGAGGTCGCCGATGCCGGCAGTGTTCTCCTCGTCGTGGACCTTGATCTTGGACGAGCGACGCAAGACCTTGCCGTAGAGCGCGTGCTTGACGCGGTCCTCGACTTCGATCGTGATGGTCTTATCCATCTTGTCGCTGGTGACGTAGCCGCGACGCGTCTTACGCTGCGCGCGGTGGTCGACGGTGGCCGTCGTGTGCTTCTTGGTCGCCATATTTCTAACCCTTACTTACGACTTCGCCGCGGGAGCGGTACGGATGCCGAGCTCGCGCTCGCGAAGGATCGTGTAGATCCTGGCGATGTCGCGCTTGACTGCCTTGAGTCGGCCGTGGTTTTCGAGCTGGCCGGTGGCGGACTGGAAACGAAGGTTGAACAACTCAGCCTTCGCCTTCTTGAGCTCCTCTGCGAGGCGCTCATCCTCCATGGCGTCCAACTCGGGCGGCATAAGGCCCTGGGTACCGATGGTCATGAGTTGCCACCACCTTCACGAACGATGAAGCGAGTCTTCATGGGGAGCTTGTGCTGTGCGCGGCTCATGGCCTCGCGTGCGAGCTCCTCGGGGACACCCGCGATTTCGAAGAGAACACGACCCGGCTTCACGTTGGCGATCCACCACTCGGGTGAACCCTTACCGGAACCCATGCGCACTTCGGCGGGCTTCTTGGTGAGCGGGCGGTCGGGGTAGATGTTGATCCACACCTTTCCGCCACGCTTGACGTGACGCGTCATGGCAATACGAGCTGCCTCGATCTGACGGTTGGTCACGTACGCGGGAGTAACGGCCTGGATCCCGTAGTCACCGAACGAGATCTCGGTACCGCCCGTAGACGCACCGGAACGACCAGGGTGGTGCTGCTTACGGTGCTTGACTCGACGAGGAATGAGCATGACTAGCCTTCCTTCCCTGCCTCGGCCACGGGGGCCGCGGGTGCTTCGACAGCAGCAACGGGTGCGGCCTCCGGCTGAGCCGCGCGGGGAGCGTCGTCACGACGCGGTCCACGCGAACCACCACGGTCGGCGCCGCGGTCGGGACGATCGCCCCGGCCACGCTGAGGAGCACGAGGAGCCTTGGCCTGCTCGGCCGCCCACTCCTTCTCCGTCATGTCGCCCTTGTAGATCCAAACCTTGACACCGATCTGGCCGAACGTCGTCTTGGCCTCGAAGAAGCCGTAGTCGATGTTGGCGCGGAGCGTGTGCAACGGCACACGGCCTTCGCGGTAGAACTCGGAGCGCGACATCTCGGCGCCACCAAGGCGGCCCGAGCACTGCACGCGGATGCCCTTAGCACCACCGCGAAGCGCGGACTGGATGCCCTTGCGCATCGCGCGGCGGAAGGCAACACGCGAAGCGAGCTGCTCCGCGATGCCCTGTGCGACGAGCTGCGAGTCGATTTCGGCGTTCTTGACCTCGAGAATGTTGAGCTGAACCTGCTTGCCGGTCAACTTCTCGAGCGAGGAACGAAGCTTGTCAGCCTCGGCGCCACGACGACCAATGACGATCCCAGGACGCGCGGTGTGAAGGTCGACGCGAACACGCTCACGCGTGCGTTCGATCTCGACCTTGGAAACGCCTGCGCGCTCCAGGTCCTTCTTCATCATTTCGCGAATCTTGACATCTTCGCCAACGTAGTCGCGGTAACGCTCCCCGACCTTGGTCGAGTCTGCGAACCAGTGCGAACGGTGGTCGGTAGTGATGCCCAGGCGGTAGCCGTGAGGGTGAACCTTCTGACCCATTACTTGGCCCCTTCCTTGACTCGAGTGCCCACGGTCACAGTGATGTGGCTCGTGCGCTTGAGGATCTGATTGGCGCGGCCCTGCGCACGCGGACGGATCCGCTTCATCGTGGGGCCTTCGTCAACCATGATCGACGTGATGACGAGCTCGCGCTCATCAAAGCGTTCGCCGGCCTTGTCGGCCTGAACCCGCGCGTTGGCAACGGCCGATGCGACGAGCTTGCGCACGTCGGTGGCCACTGCCTGAGGCTGGAACTTGAGCGAGGCAATTGCCTCGACCGCGTTCTGACCGCGCACGAGGTTCACCACGCGGCGGGCCTTCTGGGCGGTCACGCGGAGATACCGCGTCTGCGCCTTGGCTTCCATGTTGATGTACTCCTGTGATCTCTGGGCGCGCCTTAGCGGCGGCCCTTGCGGTCGTCCTTGACGTGGCTACGGAACGTGCGCGTAGGCGCGAATTCGCCGAGCTTGTGCCCAACCATCGCCTCGGTGACGAACACCGGGACGTGCTTGCGGCCGTCGTGCACGGCAAACGTGTGACCAAGGAAGTCCGGCGTGATAACACTCCGGCGCGACCAGGTCTTGATAACGGTCTTGGTACCCGCGACGTTCTGAACGTCCACCTTCTTCTGGAGGTGGCCATCCACAAAGGGGCCCTTCTTCAAACTGCGAGGCATGATCCAGTGGCTCCTTAGCGCTTGTTCTTGCCGGAACGACGGCGACGAACAATGAGCTTGTCGCTTTCCTTGTTGGCCCTACGGGTACGACCCTCAGGCTTGCCCCACGGGCTGACGGGGTGACGTCCACCGGACGTCTTGCCCTCGCCACCACCGTGCGGGTGGTCCACGGGGTTCATGACGACACCACGGACGGTCGGGCGCTTGCCCTTCCAGCGCATGCGGCCGGCCTTACCCCAGTTGATGTTGGACTGCTCGGCGTTACCCACCTCGCCGACCGTTGCGCGGCAGCGCACGTCGACGTTGCGGATTTCACCGGAAGGCATACGCAACTGGGCGTAGGGGCCATCCTTAGCAACCAGTTGAACCTTTGCACCTGCCGAACGCGCAATCCGGGCGCCGCCACCAGGGCGAAGCTCGATCGCGTGAATGACCGTACCGGTCGGGATGTTGCGCAAAGGAAGAGCGTTGCCGGCCTTGATGTCGGCGTTGGGACCGGCCTCCACCACGTCACCCTGCGACAGCTTGTCGGGGGCGATGATGTACCGCTTCTCGCCGTCTGCATAGTGCAGAAGCGCGATGCGAGCGGTCCGGTTGGGGTCGTACTCGATGTGAGCGACCTTCGCGGGGATGCCGTCCTTGTCGTGACGACGGAAGTCGATCACGCGGTAGGCACGCTTGTGTCCGCCACCCTGGTGACGAGTGGTGATGCGACCGGTGTTGTTGCGTCCACCCTTCTTGGTCAGGGGGCGAACGAGCGACTTCTCAGGCGTCGAACGGGTTACCTCGACGAAGTCGGCGACAGACGAGCCACGACGGCCCGGGGTCGTCGGCTTGTACTTGCGAATAGCCATGGTTCCTGTTCCTTACCTAGCTGGCCTGGCCGCTGAAGATGTCAATGGCCTCGTCACCGGCAACGGTGATGATGGCGCGCTTGACGTCCTTGCGCTTGCCAAGGCCGAAACGCGTCTTGCGCGTCTTGCCCTTGCGGTTGATCGTGTTCACAGACGTGACCTTGACGCCGAAGATCTTCTCGACGGCAATCTTGATCTCGGTCTTGTTGGAACGGGGGTCCACCTCGAAGGTGTACTTGCCCTGGTCCATCAGTCCGTAGCTCTTCTCAGAGACAACCGGCTTGATCAAGATGTCGCGGGGGTCCTTGCCCAGTGCGGTCATATTAGTTCTCCTCCGCCGCGGCCGAAGCCTCGGTCTCGGTGGCGACGGCCTTGACCGACGCACCCTTAACCGGGCCCGCGAGGAACGCCGCGAGGGCGTCCGCCGTGAAGACGACGTCGTCGTGAATGAGGACGTCGTAGGTGTTGAGCTGGTCAACGGCGATCACGTGGACGGCCGATGCGTTGCGCAGCGACTTCCAGGCGACCTCGTCGGAGCGCGTAAGCACCACGAGCGCCGAACGGCCATTGGTGACAAGACCGAGTGCGGTCATGGCATCTCTGGTCGAGGGGGCGCCTGCCGCCACGAGCGAAGAGACGACGTGAACGCGGTTGGCGCGAGCCCTGTCGGACAAGGCACCGCGCAGGGCGGCGGCCTTCATCTTCTTGGGGGTGCGCTGCGAGTAGTCGCGAGGCTGCGGTCCGTGGACCACGCCACCGCCGGTCATCTGAGGAGCGCGGCTGGAGCCCTGACGAGCGCGACCGGTGCCCTTCTGCTTGAACGGCTTCTTACCACCACCGGACACCATGCCACGCGTCTTGGTCGCGTGGGTGCCCTGGCGAGCGGCGGCGCGCTGGGCGACGACGACCTGGTGCATCAAAGGAATGTTTGCGGTCACGTCAAAGACGTTGCCGGGCAGGTCGGCGGTGCCGGCCTTCTTGCCCTTGGCGTCGACGACGTCGACAGTCAGCGTGTCAGCCATGCTCTCACGCACCCTTCACAGCGGAACGGATCAACACGACGCCGCCCTTGTTGCCGGGAACCGCACCCTTAACAAGGATGAGGCCCTTCTCGAGGTTGACGGCCTGGACGCGGAGGTTCTGAACCGTCGTGCGGTCGCTACCCATCCGGCCTGCCATCTTGATGCCCTTGAAGACACGCGACGGCGTCGAAGCGCCACCGATCGAGCCGGGCTTGCGGTGGTTACGGTGGGCACCGTGGGAGGCGCCGACGCCGTGGAAGCCGTGACGCTTCATCACACCCGCGAAGCCCTTTCCCTTGCTGGTGCCCGTCACGTCGACCAACTGGCCGGCCTCGAAGGCATCGGCCGCGATCTCTTGGCCCAGCGTGAACTCGGAAGCGTTCGCGGTGCGGACCTCGGCGACGTGGCGGCGAGGCGTGACGCCTGCAGCCTCGAAGTGGCCCTTGAGCGGGTTGGTGACCTTACGGGGGTCAATGGCGCCGAAGGCGAGCTGGATGGCTGCATAGCCATCCTTCTCGACATTGCGCACCTGGGTGACGACGTTGGTGTCGACCTGGACGACGGTGACGGGGACAACCCGACCCTGCTCGTCCCACACCTGGGTCATACCCAGCTTCGTACCCAGCAACGCGGAAACCGCGCGCGGAGCAGTGGAAGTCGTGTTCATGGTGAATGAGTCCTAACGGCCTTTAGAGCTTGATCTCGATGTTGACGTCCGCGGGGAGGTCGAGGCGCATGAGCGAATCGACTGCCTTGGGCGTCGGGTCCACGATGTCGATGAGGCGCTTGTGTGTGCGCATCTCGAAGTGCTCGCGGGAGTCCTTGTACTTGTGGGGCGAACGAATGACGACAAACACGTTCTTCTCGGTAGGCAGCGGGACGGGTCCCACTACCGAAGCACCGGCGCGCGTGACCGTTTCAACGATCTTGCGGGCCGAAGAGTCGATCACCTCGTGGTCGTAGCTCTTCAGCCTGATGCGGATCTTCTGTCCCGCCATGGCGTGGTTCTGCCTTTTCTCTCGTACAGCTATGGTCATCCACCGACCCCCGCGCTCGGGCGTGTCGCACAAGTACGGCACGCGTGCGCCCAGACGGTTTCTCGTGGGAGGCGGTGAGTTGGTTGGCTGCCCTATAACAGGCAACCGCACTAGTGTGCCAGATCTGTCCGCCACATGCAAAGTGGCCAGCCCTTGGGCCTCCCGGCACGACATCAGCGTGCTACGCCGATCCTACTTCGTGCCACCGGAGGCTCCATCTTACCGTCGTGTTGCCGATGGCAAAGGCGCCCTGCAGCGCCTTCAGGCACGTCCCAGGGCGCCACCAGCACGGACCACCGGCATGCCAACGGAAGCCGGGCCACCACGGGGAACGACGAAGGCCCCCGGCACGAGCCGGGGGCCTTCGTGTGCAGCAGTTGCTAAGAACGCAGCTGCGTTTAACTACTTGATGATCTTGGTGACGGTGCCCGAACCAACGGTGCGGCCACCTTCGCGGATCGCGAAGCCCTGTCCCTCTTCGAGGGCGATGGGCTGAATCAGCTCGACCGACATCTCGGTGGTGTCGCCTGGCATGACCATCTCGGTGCCCTCGGGCAGCGTGATGACGCCGGTGACGTCCGTGGTGCGGATGTAGAACTGCGGCCGGTAGTTCGAGTAGAACGGGTTGTGACGCCCACCCTCGTCCTTGTTGAGGATGTAGCACTTGCCCTCAAAGTTGGTGTGAGGGGTGGTGGTGCCGGGGGCAACCACAACCTGGCCACGCTCGACGTCCTCGCGCTTGGTGCCACGAAGCAGCAGGCCCGTGTTGTCTCCGGCCTGGCACTCGTCCATCGACTTGTGGAACGTCTCGATGCCGGTGACCGTGGTCTTCTGAGGTGCACGAATGCCGAGGATCTCGACCTCCGAGTTGATCTTCAGGCGACCGCGCTCGACCTTGCCGGTAACGACGGTTCCACGACCGGTGATCGTGAAGACGTCCTCGATGGGCATGAGGAAGGGCTTGTCGAGATCACGGACGGGCTCGGGGATGTTGTTGTCCACCGCGTCCATGAGCTCTTCGATCTTCGCAACCCACACGGGGTCACCCTCAAGCGCCTTGAGCGCCGACACGCGCACCACGGGTGCGTTGTCGCCGTCGAAGCCCTGATTGGAGAGGAGTTCGCGAACTTCCATCTCCACGAGATCGAGGATTTCCTCGTCGTCAACCATGTCGACCTTGTTAAGGGCGACCATGAGGTACGGCACGCCGACCTGCTTGGCGAGGAGCACGTGCTCACGCGTCTGCGCCATGGGGCCGTCGGTCGCGGCGACCACGAGGATCGCGCCGTCCATCTGGGCGGCACCGGTGATCATGTTCTTGATGTAGTCCGCGTGGCCGGGGGCGTCGACGTGTGCGTAGTGACGCTTCTCGGTCTGGTACTCGATGTGCGCGATGTTGATCGTGATGCCGCGCTCGCGCTCTTCGGGGGCCTTGTCGATGTCCGCGAAGTTCGTGAGCGGGTTGATGGTGGGGTACTTGTCGTGCAGCACCTTCGAGATGGCGGCCGTCAGCGTCGTCTTGCCATGGTCGACGTGACCAATGGTGCCGACGTTGACGTGGGGCTTGTTGCGCTCAAACTTGGCCTTAGCCATGCTGGCTTCCTCCTGTGATGATGAGACTCGGGTAGTGAATAAGATACGCGCTTTGGCCGGGGCCTTCGCCGGGTTCGTCTTCCCTACTGGTCGTTATTGTTTCTGGTTTTCAACCGGTGGGACTACTCGCCCCGGGTCTTGGCAATGATTTCCTCGGCAACGTTACGAGGCACCTCGGCATAGCTGTCAAATGTCATCGAGTACACGGCACGGCCCTGGGTACGAGACCGCAGGTCGCCCACGTAGCCGAACATCTCCGACAACGGCACCAAAGAGTCAATGACCTTCACGCCGACGGCATCCGTCATGGAACGGATCTGGCCGCGACGCGAGTTGAGGTCGCCGATGACGTCGCCCATGTAGTCCTCGGGCGTACGAACCTCGACGGCCATGATGGGCTCGAGAAGTGCGGGGTCCGCCTTACGCGCGGCCTCCTTGAACACCATCGACCCAGCGATCTTGAACGCCATCTCCGAGGAGTCGACGTCGTGGTAGGCGCCATCGGTCAGAGTGGCCTTGATGCCCACCATCGGGAAGCCCGCGAGAATGCCGAGCTGCATGGCGTCCTGGATGCCCGCATCGACCGACGGGATGTACTCCCTCGGCACGCGACCACCCGTGACACCGTTGACAAACTCGTACTGAAGCTCGGAACCGGCTTCCAGCGGCTCAAGGTTGATCTGCACCTTGGCGAACTGACCAGAACCACCGGTCTGCTTCTTGTGCGTGTAGTCGTACTTCATGACGGCGCGGCGAATCGTCTCGCGGTACGCCACCTGGGGCTTGCCCACGTTGGCGTCGACCTTGAACTCGCGCTTCATGCGGTCCACGATGATGTCGAGGTGAAGCTCGCCCATACCGGAGATGATGGTCTGGCCGGAGTCGATGTCGAGGCGCACGCGGAACGTGGGGTCCTCTTCAGCCAACTTCTGGATGGCGAGCGACATCTTCTCTTGGTCGCCCTTGGTCTTGGGCTCGACGGCCACGTGAATCACGGGCTCGGGGAACGTCATCGACTCCAGCACCACAGGGTGCTGAGCGTCGCACAGGGTGTCACCCGTGGTGGTGTCCTTGAGACCAATCACCGCGTAGATGTGACCCGCGGTGACCGAGTCGACCGGGTTCTCCTTGTTGGCGTGCATCTGGAAAATCTTCCCGATGCGCTCCTTCTTGTCCTTGGTGGCGTTCAACATCGCGGCACCCGAATCGGCGTGGCCGGAGTACACGCGAATGTACGTCAGGCGACCGAAGAACGGGTGCGTCATGATCTTGAACGCAAGGGCCGAGAACGGCTCCGACGCGTCAGCGTGGCGCTCGACGACGGTGTCCACGTCACCGAGGGCGTGACCCTCGATCGCGGGCATGTCGGTCGGGCACGGAAGGTAGTCGACGACCGCGTCGAGCATCGGCTGGACGCCGCGGTTCTTGAACGCGGAGCCACAGAGCACCGGATACAGCTCCGAGCCGAGCACCATCTTGCGGATGCCCTTCTTGATCTCGGCAACCGTGAGTTCTTCGCCGCCGAGGAACTTCTCAAGAAGCTCGTCACTCGCATCCGCCACTGCCTCGACCAGTTCCAGGCGGTACGCCTTGGCCTTTTCCAACATGTCGGCAGGGATCTCTTCGATCTCGTACTTGGCTCCGAGCGTCACGTCGCCCTTGGAGTCGCCGGGCCACACGAGCGCGCGCATCTCGATGAGGTCCACGACGCCGACGAAGTCGCCCTCGGAACCGATCGGCAGTTGAATGACGAGCGGCTTCGCGCCGAGGCGCTTCTTGATGGTCTCGACCGTGAAGTAGAAGTCGGCGCCGATCTTGTCCATCTTGTTGACGAAGCAGATGCGGGGCACGTTGTACTTGTCGGCCTGACGCCAGACGGTCTCGGACTGGGGCTCTACGCCCTCCTTGCCGTCGAAGACGGCGACGGCACCGTCAAGGATGCGCAGGTTGCGCTCGACCTCGACCGTGAAGTCAACGTGTCCGGGGGTGTCGATGATGTTCAGCTGGACGTTGTCCCAGAAGCACGTCGTCGCCGCAGACGTAATGGTGATGCCGCGCTCTTGCTCCTGCGCCATCCAGTCCATCGTGGCCGCACCGTCGTGAACTTCACCGATCTTGTACGTGATACCCGTGTAGAACAGGATCCGCTCGGTGGTGGTGGTCTTGCCCGCATCGATGTGAGCCATGATGCCGAAGTTACGAACCTTACTCAGGTCCGTGAGCACGTCCTGTGCCACGAGTGGGTCTCCCTTAAGTCTTTGTTTGAGGCGTCGAACGCGGCGGCGACTACCAGCGGTAGTGCGCGAACGCCTTGTTCGACTCGGCCATCTTGTGCATGTCCTCGCGGCGCTTCACAGCGGCACCAAGGCCGTTGGACGCGTCGAGGAGTTCGTTCATGAGGCGCTCGGTCATCGTGTTCTCGCGGCGCTTGCGCGAGAAGTCGACGAGCCAGCGCAGCGACAGCGTGGTGGCGCGGACGGGGCGGACATCGACGGGCACCTGGTAGGTGGCTCCACCGACGCGACGCGAGCGGACCTCGAGCGCGGGGCGCACGTTGTCCATGGCGCGCTTGAGCACGGCCACGGGGTCCTGGCCGCTCTTCTCCTTGACGCCTTCGAGAGCGCCGTAGACGATCGCTTCCGCGACCGAGCGCTTGCCGTCGAGCAACACCTTGTTGATGAGCTGGGTGACGACGGGAGCGCCGTACACCGGGTCAATGACGATTGGGCGCTTTGGCGCCGGTCCCTTGCGAGGCATTACTTCTTCTTCTCCATCTTCGCGCCATAACGGCTGCGAGCCTGCTTGCGGTTCTTCACGCCCTGGGTGTCGAGCGAGCCGCGCACGATCTTGTAACGCACGCCGGGAAGGTCCTTCACGCGACCGCCACGCACGAGCACGATCGAGTGCTCCTGCAGGTTGTGGCCCTCGCCGGGAATGTATGCCGTGACCTCGATGCCAGACGACAAGCGCACACGAGCCACCTTGCGCAGAGCCGAGTTCGGCTTCTTGGGCGTGGTGGTGTAGACGCGCGTGCAAACGCCGCGACGCTGAGGGCTGCCCTTGAGGGCAGGAGTCTTGGTCTTGGACGCCTTGGGGGTCCTCCCCTTGCGCACCAACTGCTGAATCGTAGGCACTACTTCTCCGTCTGTAGATACTGAACGCTGATCGTGTCGTCGGCCCGACCCCCGCGCCCGGGCGTGTCGCACCTGATGGGTGGTGCCTCCGGAAAGGCACACAAGAGGGCCCGACGACGCGGGCACGAGCATCTACGATACCCGGCGGCACGCCTCCAGTCAAAGCGGAACGACCCGTGCTAGCAGCCGCCGCCGAGATCGCGGCACAACTACACCATCATAGTCGTCTTCGCGCGATCTCTGTCGCCCCCTTGCGCGCTCGGAATCTAGTGTGCGCGGGAGTTCTGGTGCATCGCAAACGCACTCAAGCCTGCGCACAAAACGATTGCTGCGGCGGCCCACCACGTCAGGAACCTGATCAACGAGTCATCCTTGGGCGCTGAGCCCATCGCCGCCACCAACCGGGCCCACAAGGGCTCAATCGGCACCACCATCATCGCTGCGCTCACACCGATCACCATCACTGCTCTCCGAATGTGCTTCACAATGGCGCTCCACGGCTTGTCACCTGTTCTTGCGGATCCCATCGGCGCTTATCTCGCGAGGTGCAGGAGAATCTGTGTCGCGTCGGTCACACCGTGGTCCGGCGGGCTCCCACATCGCCGGCTGCCTGTCCTGCCGGTGTCGATCCACCGGAGGAGGGGTGCGCCCACCAACGCACGAAGGCCCCTGCCACCACAAGGGTGACGGGGGCCTTCGCGTGAACTCCTGCGTGACTACTCGCGCGGGAAGTTGAACTCCTCAAGGCGCACAGCCTCGCCGGTGCCTTCAGAGAAGAACTGTCCGTCCCACTCCTCGTACCCAAAGGTCGGGAAGAGGTTTGCCTTGGCGTCCTCGGTCGGGGTGACCGTGGCGCCGCGGTAGCGGGCCAGGCCGGTACCGGCGGGGATGAGCTTTCCAAGGATGACGTTCTCCTTGAGGCCAAGAAGCGAGTCGGACTTGCCCGACAACGCCGCCTCCGTGAGGACTCGCGTGGTCTCCTGGAACGAAGCCGCAGACAACCACGACTCGG
The DNA here is from genome assembly GCF_013409005.1 of Demequina lutea. Taxonomy (NCBI): domain Bacteria; kingdom Bacillati; phylum Actinomycetota; class Actinomycetes; order Micrococcales; family Demequinaceae; genus Demequina; species Demequina lutea. The sequence goes on along the minus strand of NZ_JACBZO010000001.1, from coordinate 748,536 downwards.
TGGCAAGCGACGCCTTGGTGATACCCATGAGCTCGGGGCGGGCAGATGCTGCCTTGCCGCCCTTCTTCACGGTCTCACGGTTGGCGTTCTCGAAGCGGCTACGCTCGGCGAGCTCGCCGGGAAGCAGGTTCGTCTCACCGGAGTCGAGAACCGTCACGCGACGCAACATCTGCCGCACGATGACCTCGATGTGCTTGTCGTGGATCTCCACACCCTGCGAGCGGTACACCCGCTGGACCTCGTCCACCAGGTGCTTCTGGGTGGCGCGGGGGCCGAGGATGCGCAGCACGTTCTTCGGGTCGACAGCACCCGCGATGAGCTGTTGGCCCACCTCGACGTGCTCGCCGTCCTGAACCACCAGGCGCGAACGCTTGGTGACCGGGTACGAGATCGGCTCGTCGCCGTTGTCTGGCGTGATGACGAGGCGGCGCGTGGCCTCCGTGTCATCCACATTCATCCGACCCGCGACCTCGGCGATCGGGGCCTCACCCTTGGGGGTGCGGGCCTCGAACAGCTCCTGGACGCGAGGAAGACCCTGCGTGATGTCATCGGCCGATGCCACACCACCGGTGTGGAACGTGCGCATCGTCAGCTGGGTACCTGGCTCACCGATCGACTGGGCCGCGATGATGCCGACGGCCTCGCCAATGTCGACGAGTTCACGGGTCGCGAGCGACCGTCCGTAGCACTGGGCACACGTGCCCACCGCGGAGACGCAGGTCAGGACCGAGCGGACCTTGACCTCCGTGATGCCACCGGCAATGAGCGTGTCAAGAGCGGCGTCGCCAATGTCGATGCCCGCCTTGGCCAGCACCTTGCCGTCCGCGCCCACAACGTCGGTCGCAAGCGTGCGAGCGAACACCGAGGTGGCCACGCGCTCGTGCTGAACGACGTTGCCTGCAGGGTCGGTCTCGACGATCGGCATCGTGAGGCCACGGTCGGTCCCACAGTCGTCCTCGCGCACGATGACGTCCTGAGACACGTCCACCAGACGACGCGTGAGGTAACCCGAGTCGGCGGTACGCAGCGCCGTGTCCGCGAGGCCCTTGCGGGCACCGTGGGTGGCGATGAAGTACTCAAGAACCGACAGGCCCTCGCGGTAGTTCGACTTGATGGGGCGAGGAATAATCTCGCCCTTCGGGTTCGACACCAGACCACGCATACCGGCGATCTGACGCACCTGCATCCAGTTACCACGAGCACCCGAGCCGACCATCGTCTGCACGGTGTTGTACTTCGGGAAGGACTTGCGCATCTCGACGTCCACCTCGTTGGTGGCACGCGTCCAGATCTCGATGAGCTCCTGGCGACGCTCCGGGTTGGTGATCAGACCGTTGTCGTACTGGTCCTGCACCTTCGCGGCCTGCGTCTCGTAGCGGTCGAGGATCTCCTGCTTGTTCGCGGGAGTTACGACGTCGCCGATGGCGATCGTCACGCCCGAACGGGTCGCCCAGTGGAAGCCCGAGGCCTTCAGAGCATCGAGCGATGCGGCGACCTCGACCTTCTCGTAGCGCTCCGCGAGGGTGTTGACGATGTCGGCAAGAACCTTCTTGTCGACGTCGCGGTTCACGTACGGGAAGGACACGGGAAGGAGCCCATTGAAGATGGCCCGACCAAGGGTCGTCTTCAGCGTGACAATGTCGCCGAACTTCCAGCCCTCTGGCGTGGGCCAGCCTGCCGGCGGAACCGTCTCGCCGTCGACGCGGAGGAGAACCTCGGTGCCGATGGTGATGACGCCCGCGTCGAGGGCCATGACGGCCTCCGCCTCGGAGCCGAACGCGAGACCCTCGCCCTTGGCGCCTGGCTTCATGAGCGTCAGGTGGTACAGGCCGATGATCATGTCCTGGGTGGGCATGGTCACCGGTCGGCCATCGGACGGCTTCAGGATGTTGTTGCTCGAGAGCATGAGGATGCGGGCCTCGGCCTGCGCCTCCGCGCTCAGCGGCAGGTGGACCGCCATCTGGTCACCGTCGAAGTCGGCGTTGAACGCCGCACAGACGAGCGGGTGCAGGTGGATGGCCTTGCCCTCAACGAGCTGAGGCTCAAACGCCTGGATGCCCAGGCGGTGAAGCGTCGGCGCGCGGTTGAGCAGCACGGGGTGCTCGCGGATGACCTCTTCGAGCACGTCCCACACCTCGGGGCGTGAACGCTCGACCATGCGCTTCGCAGACTTGATGTTCTGCGCGTGGTTGAGCTCGACGAGGCGCTTCATGACGAAGGGCTTGAAGAGCTCGAGCGCCATCTGCTTGGGCAGACCGCACTGGTGCAGCTTGAGCCTGGGGCCGACGACGATGACCGAACGGCCCGAGTAGTCGACGCGCTTGCCGAGCAGGTTCTGACGGAAGCGCCCCTGCTTGCCCTTGAGCATGTCCGAGATGGACTTGAGGGGGCGGTTTCCTGGACCCGTAACGGGGCGACCGCGACGACCGTTGTCGAACAACGCGTCAACGGCTTCCTGGAGCATGCGCTTCTCGTTATTCACGATGATCTCGGGGGCACCGAGATCCAGCAGACGCTTCAGGCGGTTGTTGCGGTTGATGACACGGCGGTAGAGGTCGTTGAGGTCGGAGGTCGCAAAGCGGCCACCGTCCAACTGCACCATCGGACGCAGGTCGGGGGGAATCACGGGAACGGCGTCGAGCACCATGCCGGTCGGGTGGTTCGTCGTGGTGAGGAACGCGTTGACCACCTTGAGGCGCTTGAGCGCGCGCGTCTTGCGCTGGCCCTTGCCGTTGGCGATGATGTCGCGCAGGTTGTCCTGCTCGGCCGCAAGGTCGAAGTCATTCAGACGACGCTGAATGGCCTCGGCACCCATCGCACCCTTGAAGTACGAGCCGTAGCGGCGCGAGAGCTCGCGGTACAGCAACTCGTCGCCCTCGAGGTCCTGGACCTTGAGTCCGACGAAGCGGTCGAACACCGCGGTGAGGCGGTCGATCTCCGCATCAAAGCGCTTGCGGATGTTCGCCATCTCGCGCTCTGCGGAGTCCTTGACCTTGCGCTTGGCGTCGGCCTTTGAACCCTCGGCCTCAAGCTCGGCCAGGTCCTTTTCCAACTTCTCTGCACGCTCGTTGATGCCGAGGTCGCGCTGGTTGGTGAGGTGCTTCTTCTCCTGCTCGAGCTCGTTGCGGAGCTGAGGCAGATCCTCGTGACGGCCGTCGACATCAACCTCGGTGACCATGTAGGCCGCAAAGTAGATGACCTTCTCGAGGTCCTTGGGGGCAAGGTCGAGGAGGTAGCCGAGGCGAGAAGGAACACCCTTGAAGTACCAGATGTGCGTCACGGGAGCTGCAAGCTCGATGTGACCCATGCGCTCACGGCGCACCTTGGAACGGGTCACCTCGACGCCGCAGCGCTCACAGACGATGCCGCGGTAGCGGACACGCTTGTACTTGCCGCAGCCACATTCCCAGTCACGGGTGGGGCCAAAGATCTTCTCGCAGAACAGCCCGTCCTTCTCTGGCTTGAGCGTGCGGTAGTTGATCGTCTCCGGCTTCTTCACCTCGCCGTGTGACCACGTACGAATGTCCTCTGCAGAGGCCAGACCAATGCGTAGTTCCCTGAACTCGTTAACGTCGAGCACGTGGACCCCTTAAATCTCGTCGACGCTGGAAGCGTCGGGACGGCTGGACAGCGAGATGCCGAGTGACTCGGCGGCCTGGTAGGCATCGTCTTCGGTCTCACGCATTTCGACCAGCTGGCCTTCTGCGTTAAGAACCTCGACGTTGAGACACAGTGACTGCATCTCCTTCATCAGCACCCTGAACGATTCCGGAAGACCTGGCTCCGGAATGTTCTGGCCCTTCACGATCGCCTCGTAGACCTTGACGCGGCCCACGATGTCATCGGACTTGATGGTGAGGAGCTCCTGCAGGGCGTAGGCAGCGCCGTACGCCTCGAGGGCCCACACCTCCATCTCGCCGAATCGCTGGCCACCGAACTGCGCCTTACCACCGAGCGGCTGCTGGGTGATCATCGAGTACGGGCCGGTGGAGCGTGCGTGAATCTTGTCGTCCACCAAGTGGTGGAGCTTCAAGATGTACTTGTAGCCAATGTTGATGGGCTCGGGGAACGGCTCGCCTGAGCGGCCGTCGTAGAGCTTGGCCTTGCCATCGGAACCGACGAGGCGGTTACCGTCGCGGTTCGGCGTCGTGACTGCACGCAGACCGTTGATGGTGTCCTCGGAGATGCCGTCGAAGACCGGCGTGGCCACGTTCGTGCCCCCGGAGGCCTTGCGAGCGCCGTCGGGCAGGTGCTTGGTCCACTCACCCTTTTCTTCCGTGGCGTCCCAACCCTCGTGAGCCACCCAACCGAGGTGGGTCTCGAGGACCTGGCCGACGTTCATGCGGCCTGGAACACCAAGCGGGTTGAGGATCACGTCGACGGGGGTTCCATCCTCGAGGAATGGCATGTCCTCGATCGGAAGGATCGTCGAGATGACGCCCTTGTTGCCGTGACGGCCTGCGAGCTTGTCGCCTTCCTGGATCTTGCGGCGCTGAGCGATGTAGACACGCACCAGCTGGTTCACACCAGCGGGCAGGTCGTCGCCCTCCTCCTCGGTGAACACGCGGACACCGATGACGGTACCCATCTCGCCGTGAGGAACCTTGAGCGACGTGTCGCGCACCTCACGGGCCTTCTCACCAAAGATGGCGCGCAGCAGGCGCTCCTCGGGGGTGAGCTCGGTCTCGCCCTTGGGCGTGACCTTGCCGACGAGGATGTCACCTGCGCGAACCTCTGCACCAATGCGGACGATGCCGCGCTCGTCGAGATCCGCGAGGACCTCTTCGGAGGCGTTCGGGATGTCCCGAGTGATCTCCTCCGGGCCGAGCTTCGTGTCGCGAGCGTCGACCTCGTGCTCCTCGATGTGAATCGAGGAAAGGACGTCGTCCTGAACAAGGCGCTGCGACAAGATGATCGCGTCCTCGAAGTTGTGACCCTCCCAGCACATGAACGCCACAAGGACGTTCCGGCCAAGAGCAAGATCACCATTATCCGTGGCGGGACCATCGGCCAGAACCGCGCCCACTTCGACGCGGTCGCCCTCGTCGACGAGCACGCGCTGGTTGTAGCTCGTGCCCTGGTTTGAACGCTCGAACTTGGCGATGCGGTAGGAACCCATCGTGCCGTCGTCGTTGGCGACGGTCACCAGGTCGGAACTGACCTCGTGAACCACACCGGCCTTGGCCGCAACGACCACGTCACCGGCGTCGACCGCCGCGCGGCGCTCCATGCCGGTGCCGACGAGCGGCGCCTCCGAGCGGACCAACGGGACCGCCTGGCGTTGCATGTTGGCACCCATGAGGGCGCGGTTGGCGTCGTCGTGCTCCAGGAACGGAATCAGCGCCGTGGCAACCGACACCATCTGGCGCGGGGAGACGTCGATGTAGTCGACGGCGTCCGGCGCGACGAACTCGACCTCGCCACCCTTGGCACGCACGAGCACACGCTCGTCGGTGAATACACCGGCCTTGGTGAGACCCGCGTTGGCCTGGGCGATGACGTAGCGGTCCTCGTCGTCGGCCGTGAGGTAGTCGATCTGGTCGATGATCTTGCCCTTGACGACCTTGCGGTACGGCGTCTCGACAAAGCCGAGCGGGTTGATGCGACCAAACGAAGCGAGCGAACCGATGAGGCCAATGTTCGGGCCTTCAGGGGTCTCAATGGGGCACATGCGGCCGTAGTGCGACGGGTGAACGTCACGGACCTCCATGCCTGCGCGATCACGGGACAGACCGCCGGGGCCAAGCGCCGACAGGCGACGCTTGTGGGTCAGACCCGCGAGTGGGTTGTTCTGGTCCATGAACTGCGACAGCTGCGAGGTTCCGAAGAACTCGCGGATGGCGGCGACAACGGGGCGCGTGTTGATCAGGGTCTGCGGCGTGATGGCCTCGACGTCCTGAGTCGTCATGCGCTCGCGCACCACGCGCTCCATACGGGACAGTCCCGTGCGGATCTGGTTCTGAATCAGTTCGCCGACCGCGCGGATGCGACGGTTGCCAAAGTGGTCGATGTCGTCGGTCTCGACGATCACGTCACCGTGTTCGCCCTTAAGCGTCTTGTGACCGGCGTGCGCTGCGGCGATGTACTTCACCGTCGCGACGATGTCGTCCACACCCAGAACCGAGTCGCCCAGCACCTTGGTGAGGCCGAGCTTCTTGTTGAGCTTGAAGCGCCCCACCTTGGCGAGGTCGTAGCGCTTGGAGTTGAAGTAGAAGTTGTCGAGCAGGTTCTGTCCAGCCTCGACCGTGGGCGGCTCGCCCGGACGCAGCTTGCGGTACAGGTCGACGAGAGCCTCTTCGCGAGTGTGGACGGTGTCCTTCTCGAGCGTCTCAAGAACGGAGGGGTACGCAGCGAACTCACGGGTGATGTCGTCGTCCGACAGGCCGAGGGCCTTCAGGAACAGCGTCACCGACTGCTTGCGCTTGCGGTCAACGCGGACGCCGACGGCATCGCGCTTGTCGATCTCGAACTCGAGCCAGGCGCCGCGCGAAGGAATCATCTTCGCGGTGAAGATGTCCTTGTCGCTCGTCTTGTCGGGAGTCGACTCGAAGTACACACCAGGCGAACGCACCAGCTGCGACACGACGACGCGCTCGGTGCCGTTGATGATGAACGTTCCGCGAGGGGACATCAGGGGGAAGTCGCCCATGAACACCGTCTGCGACTTGATCTCGCCCGTGGTGTTGTTCATGAACTCCGCCGTCACGAACAGCTGAGCGGAGTAGGTGAAGTCCTTCTCCTTGCACTCCTCTGGCGTGTGACGCGGCTCCTCAAAGTATGGGTCTGAGAAACTGAGCGACATCGTCTGGCCGAAGTCCTCAATAGGAGAAATCTCCTCGAAGATCTCCTGGAGGCCAGCGATCTCGGGGACATCGCTGCGGCCGGCCTTCTTGGCGGCTTCAACGCGGTCCTTCCAGAGGGAGTTGCCCAGAAGCCAGTCGAACGACTCGGTCTGCAGCCCGATGAGGTTAGGAACCTCAACTGGCTCAGAGACCTGAGCGAACGAAATACGGCTAGAGAAGCGGTTGGCGAATGCGGAATCGGTGCGCGAGGCAGCCAATGGGGGTCCTTCCCATCAATTTTGAACGGTTCCGCGTTGCCTCAGCCACAGCTCCACCGGACCCTGTGGCGTCATCACGTAGGCGTGGACGCGCAGCAGGTAGGTATATGAGGGCAGGGCAATAGACAGCGCAACCTCCAACGTTAATCACCGTGGGGGCACTTGTCAAGCCACAATATCTTCGCACGATAGACCCTCCGGCAGACAGCCGTCGAGAGGCCGCGCCGATCTGGGGATAACCCCTGAGTCGCCGCGACCCGACGCTACGAACCAATACAAGGAACGCCGCGCCGACAGAAAGCCCGGAACCAACGCCGACGTCGGTGTGTCGCCGGCGAATTGGTTCGAAGCGTCGCGCTGCGGGCACAGACGCGGCGAGGGCCGAGCCACCTTGCGGCGGCCCGGCCCTCGTGAGCGTTGAGAAGAGGTGTTACTTGACCTCGACCGTGGCGCCGGCGGCCTCAAGGACCTCCTTGGCCTTAGCGGCCTCTTCCTTCTTCACACCTTCGAGGACGGGGCTGGGCGCGCCGTCGACGAGTGCCTTGGCCTCGCCAAGACCGAGGTTCGTGAGCGCACGGACCTCCTTGATGACCTGGATCTTCTTCTCGCCGACCGCCGCGAGAATGACGTCGAACGTGTCCTTCTCCTCGACCTCTTCAACGGCGGCAGCGGCGGGGCCTGCTGCGGCAACTGCGACGGGGGCCGCTGCAGTGACGTCGAAGGTCTCCTCGAAGGCCTTCACAAAGTCAGAAAGCTCAATGAGCGTGAGCTCCTTGAATGCTGCGATGAGCTGCTCGGTAGTGAGCTTAGCCATTTTGATGTCCTTTTCTAGAAGTATTCTCTGCGCGATGCAGTGAGGTGGTGGTTGCGGCGTTACGCCGCGTTTTCCTGCTTTTCGCGCAGGGCGTCAACAGTGCGGACCGCCTGCGAGAGCGGTGCCTGGAAGAGGTAAGCCGCGCCGAAGAGCGATGCCTTGAAGACACTCGCAGCCTTGGCAAGCAGTACCTCACGGGACTCGAGGCTTGCGATCTTGACAACATCGTCGGCGGAGAGGACCTTGCCCTCGAGCACGCCTCCCTTGATGACAAGGTTGTCGTTCGACTTCGAAAAGTCGCGCAATCCCTTCGCAGCCTCCACCGGGTCACCGGTGACGAATGCGATGGCCGTGGGGCCGAAGAAGAGGGAGTCAAGTCCCTCGACACCGGCGTCCTTAGCCGCGAGCGCCGTCAGCGTGTTCTTCGCGACCACAAAGGTCGCGTCGCCGCGGAGGCCGGTACGCAGTTGCTTCATCTGCGGAACGGTCAGGCCGCGGTACTCGGTGACATACACGGCCGAGGCGTTACGGAATGCGTCCGCAAGCGCCTTGACGGTAGTCGCCTTTTCTGGCGTCGCCATGATTGTCCTTCCTATGGGTAACCGCCGATGCCCCGATCGGGCTCGCCCCCACAACAGAAAAGCCCCGCGCGGGCGGGGCTGGCTAGCGGCTCGGGTCCACCAACACGAAAGGGCGGCCGTAGCCGCCCAAGGTTGGCGCGCACGAGGCGCTGTCAACATCACCTACGCTGGTCTCCGCTGTTGCGGAACTTCCGTCAATCCCAGTTACCTGGGGCCGACGACCGGCGGTCTTGGGCTCGATGAGCATACGCGATCAGGGCGCGCGACGCAAAGTGGGGCCCGCACACGGCAAAGGCCCGGCCCCCTTGAGGGGAACCGGGCCTTTGAACGCAGTACTTGTGACCTAAGCGTCGACCTTCGCCATCGCGTCGATCGGGATGCCGGGACCCTGAGTCGACGAGATCGACGCCTTCAGGATGTAGCGCCCCTTCGAGGCCGCAGGCTTGGAGCGAAGCACCTCGTCGAGCAACGCCTGGAAGTTCTCCATGAGCTTGACGTCGCCGAACGACGCCTTGCCCAGCAGCGAGTGCAGGTTGCCGTGCTTGTCGACGCGGAACTCGATCTTTCCGCCCTTGATCTCCGTGACGGCCTTGGTGACATCCATCGTCACGGTGCCCGTCTTGGGGTTGGGCATGAGGCCACGCGGACCGAGCACGCGGCCGAGTCGGCCGACCTTGCCCATGAGGTCCGGCGTCGCCACGACGGCGTCGAAGTCCTGGCGGCCGTTGGCCACCTCTTCGATGAGCTCGTCGCCACCGACGATGTCAGCGCCTGCGGCGAGTGCCGCCTCCGCCTTCTCAGCGTTGGCGAAGACCAGGACCCGGGCGGTCTTGCCAGTGCCGTTCGGCAGGATCACGGTGGAGCGGACCATCTGGTCAGCGTGACGGGGGTCGACACCCAACCTGAAGACGACGTCGATGGTCGAGTCGGCCTTCTTGGAAGAGGTCTTCTGTGCGAGGCGAAGTGCCTCGAGCGGTGTGTAGAACTGGTTCGCGTCGACCAGCATGGCCGAATCGCGATACGCCTTTGAGCGCTTCATTTCTGCTTCTTTCTCTGCAGTCGTGGTGCCGGGCCGCGCTGGCCCTCCCACTGGGGTGAAATCTTGGAAACGGCCTAGTTGACCGTGATACCCATGGAACGGGCAGTACCAGCGATGATCTTCGCAGCGGCGTCGATATCGTTGGCGTTGAGGTCTTCCATCTTGATCGTGGCGATCTCACGCACCTGTGCGTCGGTCAGCGAGCCAACCTTGTCGGTGTGAGGAACGCCAGAGCCCTTGGCCACGCCTGCGGCCTGCTTGATGAGCTCCGATGCAGGAGGAGTCTTGGTGATGAACGTGAAGCTGCGGTCCTCGTACACCGTGATTTCCACGGGGACGATGCTGCCTCGCTGCGACTCGGTCGCGGCGTTGTAGGCCTTGCAGAACTCCATGATGTTCACACCGTGCTGACCCAATGCAGGGCCAACCGGCGGAGCCGGGTTCGCGAGACCGGCCTTGATCTGAAGCTTGATCAGGCCGGCAACCTTCTTCTTCGGGGGTGCCATGTGTCTTTCGGGTCCTTCTGTGTCAGTGATGGCGACTTGCGTCGCCGCTTGGTGTCGTTCCCGTAGGTGCGTCCGCTTACGTGAGCTTCTGCACTTGCGAGAATGACAACTCGACCGGAGTCTCCCGGCCGAAGATTGAAACGAGAACGTGGAGCTTCTGCCCCTCCACGTTGATCTCGGAGATGCTTCCAGGCAGCGTGGCGAATGGGCCGTCGATGACGGTGATCGCCTCTCCCACGTGGAAGTCGATTTCGATGGGAACACCGTTGACGGTGGTCTTGTCGTCGCCCGCCGCACCTGCGGGAGGGGCGGGAGCCAGCATGCTGTAGACCTCTTCGGGCGTGAGCGGCACGGGCTGGTGAGCGTGGCCCACAAAGCCAGTGACGCCTGGCGTGTTACGCACGGCGCCCCACGACTCATCCGTCAGTTCCATGCGCACCAGGACGTATCCGGGCATGCGCACACGGGTCACAGTCTTCTTCTGTCCGTTCTTGTACTCAACGACATCCTCCATGGTCACCTCGACCTGGTAGATGAAGTCCTCCATGTTGAGGCTCACGACGCGGTGCTCAATAGCCTGCTTCACGCGCTTCTCGTGGCCGGAGTACGAGTGGATGACGTACCAATCGCCGTCCTGCATGAGCAGCTGCGCGCGGAACTCGACCATCGGGTCAATGAGGCCCTCGTCGGTGCCTTCTTCGACGACGTCCGCGACAGTGATGTCCGTCTCGACCTCGTTCGCCAGCACAGTGTCGGTCTCCAGCGCCTCGTCCGCCGCTTCGGCTGGATCGGAAGGCACGGTGTCGTCGTCGCTCTCGACGACCGCGTCAACTGGCGCGTCGCCAAAGCCCGCCTCGTCGACGGGGACAGCCTCGTCCTCTACAGGCGCGGCCTGCTCAAGGTCATCGTCAATCGAGTCAACGACGTTCTGGTCTTCGTTAGTCACATCAGTCCTTTCGTCCCGCTACTTGCCGAAGACCCACTTGGTCAGCGCGGTGAATCCGAGGTCCAAGAAAAACGTCAGCGCCATCATGACGCCCACGAAGCCGAGGACGACCCAGATGTAGTTGATGAGCTCCTCGCGGGTGGGGGCCACAACGCGCTTGAGTTCCGAGATCACCTGGCGCACGAACAGCGCGATCCGCGCGAAGAGGCTAAGACTGTCGCGCGACTCGTGACGCGGGTCCCTCTCTCCTGCGTCCGTCACAGCTGATTCGCTCACCGGGATGTCCTTTGGTTATGGGGCGCATGTGCGTCCGTCTTACGCAGGGCAGGCGGGACTCGAACCCACAACCGTCGGTTTTGGAGACCGATGCGCTACCAATTGCGCCACTGCCCTCCGGGGTGGTTGTGTCCCCGCAGGTTTGGCCGACCAACTTTCTAGCCCGTTTGACACGCTCCCAGCGATCCGAATTTGGGCACGCGTCATCATGGCTGTTGTCAATCGCCGAAGTGACATGCTACGCGGTCGACCGCCCAAACGCGAACCCGGGGGGACTGCTTCATGCCGCGGCGGTGGAACAATGGTCGCATGACTGCTCCCACTCGCCGCGTCTCCGCCCGCCTCGCCGCCATCGCGCCCTCTGCGACCCTCGCGGTCGACTCAAAAGCGAAGGCCCTCAAGGCCGCGGGCCGTCCCGTCATCGGCTTCGGCGCCGGCGAACCGGACTTCCCCACGCCGGCAGCGATCGTCGATGCCGCGGTGGCCGCGGCCAAGGACCCGAAGAACCACCGCTACACACCCGCAGCGGGACTGCCCGAACTGAAGCAAGCCATCGCCGCCAAGACGCTGCGCGACTCCGGTTACGAGATCGATCCCGCCTCCGTCATCGTGACCAACGGCGGCAAGCAGGCCGTATTCCAGGCGTTTGCTGCCATCATCGACCCCGGCGACGAGGTGCTGCTGCCCGCGCCCTACTGGACCACGTACCCCGAGGCAATCACGCTCGCTGGCGGCACCGCCGTCGAGGTGTTTGCGGGCGTCGACCAGGGCTACCTCGTCACCGTGGATCAGCTCGAGGCCGCGCGCACAGACGCCACCAAGGCGATTCTGTTCTGTTCTCCGTCCAACCCCACGGGCGCCGTCTACTCCCCCGAGCAGACCAAGGCAATCGGCGAATGGGCCCTCGAGCACGGCATCTGGGTCATCACAGACGAGATCTACGAGCACCTCACTTATGACGGCGCGGAATTCACGCCGATGCTGCGCGCGGTGCCGGAGCTCGCCGACCAGACCATCGTGCTCAACGGCGTCGCCAAGACCTACGCGATGACCGGTTGGCGCGTGGGCTGGATGGTTGCCCCCGCCGACGTCATCAAGGCGGCCTCCAACTTCCAGTCGCATCTCACCTCCAACGTCGCCAACGTGTCGCAGCGCGCGGCCATCGCGGCGCTCGAGGGCGGGCTCGAAGACGTTCACCTGATGCGCAAGGCGTTCGACCGCAGGCGCGCCGTCATGGTGGAGATGCTCCGCGAGATCGATGGCGTCGTCTGCCCCACACCCACGGGCGCCTTCTACGCTTATCCATCGGTCGAGGGCCTCATCGGCAAGACGATCCGCGGCAGGGCCATCGGGTCGAGCGCCGACCTCGCGGCCATCATTCTCGAGGAGGCCGAGGTCGCCGTGGTGCCAGGCGAGGCATTCGGCCCGAGCGGCTTCTTGCGCCTCAGTTACGCACTCGGCGACGACGACCTGGTGGAAGGGGTCGGACGCATCCAGCGTCTGCTGGCCGAGGCGAAGTAGGGGTCAACTCTTCCCACAATCGTCCGCGAGGACGATGTACGGTGCCAGGGCCCTGCAGTTACGCTCGCAGCCATGACCCCTCAGGCCATCACCATTGCGGGACTCCGCAAGACCTACGGCGCCAAGAACGCCGTCGACGGACTCGACCTCACCATTGACGAGGGCGAGGTCTTTGCCTTGCTCGGGCCGAACGGCGCCGGCAAGACCACCACCATCGAGATTCTCGAGGGTTTCCGCAAGCGGACATCCGGTGAGGTCACGGTGCTGGGCAGGGACCCGCACGACGCCGATCGCGACTGGCGCACCGAAGTGGGCATCATGCTGCAGTCGACGTCCGAGCGCAGCTTCTTGAGCGCCAGGGAGGCGCTCACTCACGCTTCCCGGCTCTACCCAAACCCTCGCGACGTCGAGGAGACCCTCGACGCGGTGGGCCTCACCGAGAAGGCGAATGCCAAGCCACAGACGCTTTCGGGCGGGCAACGCAGGCGACTCGACGTCGCCCTCGCGGTGATCGGGCGTCCCCGCTTGGTATTTCTCGACGAGCCGACCACCGGTTTCGATCCCGAAGCCCGGCGCCAATTTTGGGGCCTGATCGAGGGGCTGCGCGGCGACGGCACCACGATCATGCTCACCACGCACTACCTCGAGGAGGCCGAACACCTCGCCGACCGCATCGGCATCGTGGCATCGGGCAAGCTCATCGCGTTGGACACGCCCGCCAAGTTGCGTGCACTTGCTTCGGGATCGATCGTGCGCTGGGAAGAGGACGGCGCCCCCCGGTCCGAATCCACGCCAACGCCGACTGCGCTCGTCCGTGAGTTGGCGTCACGCCATACGGGCGAGATTCCCGAACTGTCGATCACCAAGCCATCGCTTGAAGACGTCTATTTGGACCTGATTGGGCAGAACACCGAAATGGCCACATCCGAAGGAGCCGTCGCATGACCACCACCGCCGTGGCTCACCCGTCGTGGACGTCCGTCGCAATCGACCGCATGAGGGTCGAGTTGAAGGAGTTCTTCCGATCTCGCGAGCAGATGATCTTCATCTTCGCCTTTCCCATGATCTTCCTCGTCCTCTTCGGGTCGATCTTCGGCAGCCAGGAGCTTGGCAACAGCGGCGTGAAGTTCTCCCAGTACTTCATGGCCGGAATGATCGCGACGGGCATCCTCAATACGGGATTTCAGTCGCTGGCCATCACCATCGCCATCGATCGCGATGCGGACAGCCTCAAGCGCCTGCATGCAACGCCCGTGCCGACCACCGCGTACTTCGCGGGAAAGCTCGCCCAGGTGGTCCTGGTCTCCCTCATCCAGATTGCGATCCTCATCGGGCTCGGTACCGCGCTTTACGGAGTGACGCTCCCCACCACCGTGGGACCGTGGGTGACGTTTGCCTGGGTGTTCCTGCTCGGCACGGGCGCCTCGGTGACCCTCGGGATCGCCACCTCGTCGCTGTTGCGCAACGCGAAGTCGGCTTCGGCGATCCTCACGCCCGTGGTGTTGGTACTTCAGTTCACGTCCGGCGTGTTTGTGGTCTTCACGCAGTTGCCGGGAGTACTCCAGCACTTTGCCGAGCTGTTCCCGCTCAAATGGTTGGCTCAGGGCATGCGTTCCGTGTTCCTGCCGGACTCGTTCGCGAGCGCAGAGGCGCGGGGGTCCTGGGAGCACCCCATGACAGCTGTCGTGCTCATCGTCTGGTTCGCCGTGGGACTCGTGATCGCCGTGCGCACCTTCAGGTGGCTCAGGCCCGACGACAACTAGGGCTCGACTCTCACGCAAGTGACAGGCGCGATCCCCTCGCTGCGCCTGCCCCCGCTTGCGCCGCGCGGGCCCCCGCCCGCGCCTGCTACCCGCGAATTGAGCTCGCGAGCGCCTCGTCCGTCTGCTGCAACGAGTCCGCCGCCGACCTCAGAAACTGGCCGAGCCCTTCGAGAGCGGACACGGTCTGCTTGGCCGAGGTGGTGAAGGCAAGGTACTGGTCGTGAAAGGCGCCCGACGACGCGGTGGTCACGTAGCCGCCAGACACGAGGGTATCGATGTACCCCTGGAGGCTTCCAAGCCGGTCGTCGATGTCCCCCTGCCCGGAGGCCAGTTGGTCCGCCGCACCGCGCAGATCGTCGTACGTGACGTTGAGGTTGGCCATGAGATGCCCTTCGTTTCTGCGCCACCCCGGTGGTGGCACCCCTGCAAATTAGCCAGCCGGGGGACCGCCGTGGCGGGCCTCCTCGAAATCTGGGGATAACCCGTCATCCACCCACGGCACCTGCACGGCAGCGGCCTTGCCCGCCTCGACCCAGATTCCGCGCCCAGGAGGAACCTCGGCCCTGTTCATGCGCCCCGACGCGACGCCGAAGAGCATCTGCGCATCACCCGCCTCGGGCGCAAGCAACAGCCCCCGCCTCGCGCTCCTGAGTTCGGCGACGAGCGGACCGCTCACCCAGCCCTGAGTGTCCGCCTCGCCGATGAGGAGGTGTCCATTGCGTCGGGCGCGCTTCATGGCCTGCACGAACGCGCCGTCGCTCAAAGACGCGCCAAAGTCCTGCACGTTTTCAATGCACACGACCACCTGAGAGTCCCCTTCCCCTTCGGCATCGAGCGCCGCACCCCACGCCTCGAGTAGGTCATCGCCTGCGGACGGCCCCACGAACGACGCGGTCCATGCGGGAAGGGCGCCGATGCTGGTGCGGCGCTGGGTCACGTGCACGAGCGCCCGGCCGGCGTGGCAACGGCGAATTGCGCACGCCATCCAAGCCAGCGCCGACGTGCGACCCGTGCCGGCTTGGCCCGTAATGATGATCGGTCGATCGAGGTCAAAGCCCCGTGGGGTCAGTGTGGTTCCGTCGATCCCAAGGACGGGTATCCCGCCCACCTCGGCGGGGACGTCGCGAGATCCGACCACGCGCGGCATACGCGGGATTGCCTCGGCCTCCCACGGCCCGCCGCGCGGTGTCGACAACCGCGCAGACGCCGCGAACACCTCGACGGCGCGCGCCTGCTCGTCGATCCGCGACGACCCTCCCATCACTGCTACCTGGATCTCCTTGCGCGACGCGAGATCGATTCCCCTTCCAGGCGGCGACTGCGCCGTGAGGCCCGTGGCTCGCAGGCCAAGCATCCCGTAGTGCGCATCGTCATTGAGGCGAAGGACCAGGGTGCGTGACGTGAGCGCCTGGATGGACGTGTGCAGCGCGGCGAGCCTGTCCGCGGCCAGCACGACGTTGACGCCCACTGAGCGGCCCTGGGTGAGCACGTCCCTGAAGTCTGCGAACACCTGCTGGCGCCCGAGTTCGTTCATGTAGTCGTTTTGGAACGAGCCGTAGCCGTCTACCAACACGATGATGCGGGGCATCGCACCCTCGCCACTGCGCTCCCTGTAGTCCGGCAGGCTTGAGGCCCGTGCCGCGGTGAAGGCGCGCGACCGCTCCCTCACCGCTGCGACCAGCCGCGTCAACATCCGGCCCACACGCTCGACGTCGTCCGAATCGACCACATCGGCGACGGCGGGCAGCGGCCTGAGCATGTCCAAGCCGCCGCCCGCCGCATCGATGCCATAGACATGCACCGGCCCGACGCCAGGGTCAAGCAGGGCGGCGAGCGCCAAGGTGCGTAGCGCGGTCGACTTTCCCGCTCCGGCGCCGCCAAGCACCATCAGGTTGCCATCCTTGTCGGGCTCGTAGACCGCCGCGTATTGAGCCTGTCGCGACGGATCGTCGATGAGCCCGAATGCGCCGCCTCGCGCCGCCTCGCGCGGCAATGCGGCGAGGTCATAGCGGTCGGCAAGTTGGTCCAGCCACGGGCGCCTCGGCGGCGGTGCGCCCCTGCCAAGAGCCGCCTCTGTGAGCGCGGACACCACGCGCGCGGCATCGGTCTCTTCGCTCGCTCCATCGGGAATGACGGCGGGGCCAGCTTGCCCTGCGCCCCCCCACTGCGCCCCCGACCCCAAACTCGTCCCGGGACCCCACCGCACTCCCGACCCCAGCGCGAGCCCGCGCACCGCGATCCGCGCTCGCCCGCCTCCAGGAGTGGAGTGGGCGCCCGCGTATGCGGACTGAAATGTCGCGAGGCGACCGGGCCCTGTGCGGGCGATGGCGCGCCCAGGGATCGCGGGGTCGACATGTGCGGCGGCGGCCGAGCCGAGGATGTCCGACGAGTCGGCCTCGTCCGCCATCCGCAACGCAATGCGGAGATTGGTGTTGGCCCTGAGACTGTCCTTGATCACTCCAGCGGGCCGCTGAGTGGCCATGATGAGGTGCAGACCGAGCGAACGGCCCCGCTGCCCAATGTCGACCACGCCGTCGACAAACTCGGGCGCCTCGCGAGCGAGAGCCGCAAACTCGTCGATGACGATCACCAGGCTGGGAGGCGCGTCGGGGTCCCCCCGCCCCACCAGGGTTTCGAGATCCTTCGCGGCCTTCGCGGCAAGCAGGCGCTCCCGGTAGTGAAGCTCTGCACGCAGCGAGGCAAGTGCACGCGCCACGAGATGGGGCGTCAGGTCGGTGACGAGGCCGACGCAGTGAGGCAGCTTGACGCAATCGGCAAAGGCCGATCCCCCCTTGTAGTCCACGAACAGGAACGTCACCTTCTGCGGGCTGTACGCCGATGCCATGCCAAGGACCCACGCCTGCAAGAACTCCGACTTGCCAGCGCCGGTGGTCCCGCCGACGAGAGCATGGGGTCCCTGGGTCTTGAGGTCGAGGTAGCACGGTTCATCCCCCGCATGCCCCACGAGCGCACGCAACGAGAATGGCCTCCTCGCCCCGGACTCAGGGTCCTCCGCCCGCCATCGCGCCTCGTGGTGCGCCGGATCAAGCGATTCGAATCCGTGCGCATCCAGGTAGCTCACCGCGGTCGGCACGTCCGCGGCATCGTCGATCACTCCGCCAACGTCCTCGACGCACGCGAGGCGCCTGGCAACATCCGTGGCGTCCGTCACGGATAGGACCTCGCACGTGACCGGATTGTCGAATCCCCCCCGACGCACGTGACCCGCGATGCCCATTCCCCCTGTGGCGACCTCCGCAGACTCGACGAAGCTGCGGCACGCGGCGGGCAGGCCCGACACCTTGCTCGCCATCCACAGCACGTGAACGTTGACGTCGGGGCCTTTCTCGGCCAGGCGGATGAGGCGGCCCTTGTCCGCGGGTGCATCGTCCTCGACCACCACCACGATGGCGGGCAGCGTGGGCGGTTCCTGGTGCCCGGCGGCCCGCGACGGGTCAGCGTCGGTGCCCCTCATTGCGGGAACGACGGCGCCGATGTCCCTTCCTGCACGCTGGGCGACCACCTCTTCGAGGCCGACGAGGAGTCGCTGGGCCTCACCGCGAGTGGCGGCCACGTGGTCGCCCGCGAGCGGCGACGCGGGCGAGGAAACGTGCGGGAGCCACTCGATCCAGGCCCACTCACGGACGCCCGCGGGCGAAATGAACGCCGCAATCACACACTCCATCGGCGAATGCAGGCCAGCTACCTGGATCACGGCGGCGCGCGCCATCGCCCTGGCCGTGGGCGCCGCGCCTGCAATGCCAAGCCCGCCTGCGCTCCTGAGGCTCACGACCACGGGCACGCGGCCGATGCTCGAATACCGATCGCGCAAGTGGGCCACCCTTTCCCATGTCCCCTCGACCGCATTGCTCGGCGCGGGTGCTTCAAGCACGAGCGAGCTCGGGACGGCCCCCAGCCCTACGCGAACCTCGAGGAAGCCGTCGTGCTCGGCGCGATGCGTCCACAGCGGCGGGGTCGCGGACCTGACCGCCCCACACACGTCCGCCACGGAAGGGGACCGAGCCAAGCGGATCTCCCGTTCGCGCTGGTGTGCCTCGTCGAGCCGACGCTCGCTGAGCGCGAGGGCCGCCTCGAAATCGTGCGCCCTGGCGTGCGCCTCCTTGCGCTGGTGGTGGCGGTTGTCGAGGAACCCGCCCACCATCATGAGCGGGCTCATGGCGACGAAGACGAGCGACAGCATCCTGCCCGTCATCAGGTACATGGCGAATCCGAGCATCACGGGGGCCAGCAGGGCGGTCCTGGGAAACGGCCGAGGCGTTGGCTGCGTCGGCGGCGAGGGAAGAGCGATCTCCTCGGCAGGCAATGGCGGCACCACCCGAGGCGACCGAGTGAAAGGCACCGTGGGCGTCGACGGCACGGCTCGGTCGATCGCCGCGGCCCGCGTGATGGTCATATCGGTGGCGCCCACCGTGATCCGGTCCCCCTGAGCGAGCGTCGCGCGCGTCACGAAGGCCCCGTCAATCAGGACGCCGTTCGTCGACCCCATGTCCACGATCTCGAACGTCTCGCCAACGACTAGCCGCGCGTGCCGCGGCGACGCCAAGGGATCGGTGAGCGACACTGCCGCCTCGGTGTCGCGGCCGATGATGTGGGAGCCGGCGCGGAGCAAAACCTCCTTGCCCGTATCCGGGCCGCCGACAACCGCCACCGTGGCGACGGCGGGGCTGTGCTCGGCGTCGTCGACGGCGTGGGCGGCGACAACGTCGACGTGATCACCGGAGCGGATTCCGGCCGCGGCCATCGCGGCCTCGCGTGGCGCCACACGGGTCGGGGCATCGGCGCCTTGAGACACGGGCGTCACCAAGAGCGTGGCGTCGACTGGCGGGGTCGTTCCCTCGCGCGTCGGGTCGGCGCGAAATAGGTGCTCCGCCACATCGCCCACGGTCGCGTCGGACGCCGCGGTGACGGAAACCGCCGCCACCGCACCCTCCCCCGTCGTGACGCTCAGCCTGAGACTCATCTGCCCCTCCCCGGCCATTGTGTGAGGCCCTGGCAGGCGTAGAGGGCGACCGTTGCGGATCTGTGGATAGTGGATATCCGTCGCTCCTCCCCACGACCGATGCGGAGCGGCGGACGCGCGGTCTAGCCTGGGCGCATGAAGTTCCTGTTGAGACGCGGCGGCGACCTGGGGATTGCCGTCGCGTTTTCCGCGCTCTCGCTCGTGACCGCCTACACGGCCCAGACTCAGATCTCGATCGACCCGAAGCCCTACGACGCCTTGGGTTACGTTCTGCTCGGACTCCTGGCGGTGCCTCTCTTCTGGCGCACGCGCGCCCCCGCGCTCGTGCTGTGGTGCATCGCGCTGATGTGGTCGATCATCGCGGGGCTCTCGTACTCAGCCGACGCCGGGTTCTTCCCTTTGCTGGTCGCGCTGTACACGGCGGGCGCCTACCTGCCGCGCCGCAAGGCCTACCTGCACGGGGGACTCGTGGGTGGCGCGGTCATCGCCTGGACCGTGGTGGGCACGTTTGCGACGAACGCGGTGCCATGGACCGCGACGCTGACGATGATTCTCGGCGTGGCACTTCCTGTCTTCGTTGGCCTCGCGGACCGCAAGCGCCGCGAGCGCATGACCCACCTCGAACTGAGCGCCGAACGCCGCAACCAGGCCCAACGCATCGCGGCCGTGGATGCGGTCCGCGCCGAGCGGGCCCGCATCGCGCGAGAGCTTCACGACGTCGTCGCCCACGAGATGACGGTCATGACGCTGCAGGCGGAGGGCGCGCGGCGAAGGGCCAATGGGTCCGATCCGGCGATCGCGGATGCCCTGGCGACGATCGCGGACTCCGGTCGCAAGGGTCTAGCAGAGATGCAACGCATGATCGGAGTGCTACGCACCTCCGAACGCGAGGCGGTTGACGAGGCGGCGCAACTCACGGGCAAGACCAGGGAGCCAGCGCTCGTGGGTTCACACGACACCGATGCGTTCGCACCAATGCCCTCACTCGCCGCCATCCCGGCGCTCGTGAGGCAAGTCGAGGAGGCGGGGCTTCCCGTTCGCTTGGCCATCACGGGCACCACTCACGTGCCTGCGGGCGTCGAGCTCAGCGCCTACCGGATCATCCAGGAATCGCTCACTAACGCCCTCAAGTACGCGGGTCACGGCGCCACGGCGACCGTCACGGTTCGGCGCAAGAAGGACGCGGTCACTGTGACGGTGGAGGACGACGGCAGGGGCGTGATTTCCGATGTCGCGTCGAGCTCGGGAGGCCACGGAATCGCAGGCATGGGCGAGCGCGTTGCGTCCCTCGGCGGCAGCATCGAGACGGGCACCCGCAAGGGCGGCGGCTTCCGCATCCACGCCGTCCTGCCCGTTTCGGACGATCAAGTGATGGCTCCCCGGTCGCAGTCACGCGGCGGCCCTCCTACACTTCCCGTGGAGGTGGACCTGTGATTCGAGTGGGACTCGTCGACGACCAACCCATGGTGCGTGTCGGCCTGAAGATGATCCTCGAATCCGAGGGCGACATCGAGGTGTGTTGTGAGGCCGCCAATGGCGAAGACGCCGTGGCCCTCGCGGCGTCGCACTGCCCCGACGTGATCCTCATGGATATCCGTATGCCAGGCATGGACGGTCTCGCCGCGACCGTCGAGGTTCTCAAGGCGACGCCCTCATCGCGCGTGGTCATCCTGACCACCTTTGACGACGACGAGTATCTCTACGGCGCGCTGCGCGCGGGCGCGTCCGGTTTTCTCCTGAAGAGCGCCGACGGAGACGCCCTCGTCAACGCCGTCCGGGTCGTCGCGGCCGGAGAGGCCCTCCTCGCCCCCGAGGTCACGCGCAGGGTCATCGAGCAATTCGCTCGCGGGTCGCGCGACGATGCCGCCTCCCTGCCAATCCAGCCCGCGGTGCCCGCCCTTCAGGGTGAGACCGCCGCACACGTCCCCTCTGCGGAGGCGATCGGCGACCTGTCGGATCGCGAGGTCGAGGTCCTTCAACTCTTGGCGCGCGGGCTGTCCAACCAAGAGATCGCTTCGGAACTCTTCGTGTCGAACACGACAGTAAAGACCCACGTCAGCCACATCCTCACCAAACTTGGCGTCCGCGACAGGGTCCAGGCCGTGGTCGAGGCGTACGACTCCGGCATCGTCCTCCCCCGCGGCTAGTAGCCCGCGCGCGCCCGCCGTTCCCCCAACTAGGGGAGGCGCGTGGGGGATAACCCTGGCATCGTCCGCAAGAAGGACCACCGAGAACCATCCATTCGGCCGATGCACCCGGCGGGCTCGCCCAGGCACACTTACGTGGTCGGGAACCGAAAAAACGAAAGGCATCCCCATGAGCACGACCCAGGTCGCCACCGCTCCAGCAGCGGCAACCATGACCAACGGCTACAAGGATTACGGACAGGGCGACATGGCAGTGCGCGCCCTCGACGGCATCAACGTCACCATGAACCGCGCGGAGTTCACCGCGATCATGGGCCCTTCGGGCTCCGGAAAGTCCACCCTGCTGCACACCCTCGCGGGCCTCGATCGCCTCACCGCGGGCGAGTCGACCATCTCCAACGTCACGATCACCGGGCTCACCGAGGCCCAGATCACCGACATTCGCCGCAACCACATCGGCTTCATCTTCCAGGCGTTCAACCTGATCCCCTCGCTCAATGCGAAGGAAAACATCACCTTGCCCATGGACATCGCGGGCAAGAAGGTCGACAAGGCGTGGTTTGACGAGGTCATCTCAATCCTCGGGCTCGGCGACCGTCTCACCCACCTTCCCGCCGAGCTTTCAGGCGGCCAGCAGCAGCGCGTCGCCGTCGCCCGCGCCCTCGTGGCGCGCCCGGAAATCATCTTCGCCGACGAACCATCCGGAAACCTCGACTCGAAGTCAGGATCCGAGTTGCTTGGCTTCATGCGCCGCGCCGTCAAGGAGTTCCACCAGACGATTGTCATGGTGACCCACGACCCGACTGCCGCGTCATACTCCGACCGCATCCTGTTCCTCGAGGACGGAAAGATTGTCGACGAAATGCTCGAACCGACCGCCGAGAAGGTACTCGACCGCATGAAGCGGATGGGGCACTGATTCATCATGCTGCGACTCGCACTCAAGTCGGTTCGGCACAATCCGAAACGACTCATCCTGACGGCGGTGGCCGTGGCGCTCGGCGTCGCGCTCGTGTCGTCGGTATTCACGTTTACCAACTCGCTTTCCAAGGGCTTCGGCGACCTCTTCTCGACGATCTACTCGACCGTCGACGTCGTGGTCGAACCCGATCCCCACGCCAACCTTGACCCCAACTCCAAAGAGGGGCTCTTCACCACGGCAAACGTGGCAACCATCAGCGCGCTTCCCGGCGTAAAGCTCGCCGAGGGCGGCGTGGCCTATGAGAGCGGAAGCCTGCTCAACGCTGCGGGCGACGCGCCTCTCGGCCAAGGCGCGCCCACCCTGCTGTACAACTGGACAGGCAATTCCGACCTGGACCGCGCCACCCTCATCGACGGCCGCGCGCCCGTTGCCGACAACGAGGTGGTCGTCGACGTCGACACCTTCAAGAAGCTAGGTATCCAGCTCGGTGGAGTTGCGAAACTCGCATCCGACACTGGAGTGCAGGACCTGACCGTCGTGGGAACCATCCGGTTTGGTCAGAACAACGACCTCCAGACCGCGAGCCTCCTGTATGCCAACGAGAACACGGTGAGGGCGATCGGTGGAGGCCTCACGAATTACAGCACCATCGCGGTCCTCACGGCCGATGGCGTCTCGCCGGCCACCGTCGTCAAAGAGATCACGCCCACCCTCCCCAAGGACACGAGGGCGATCACGGCCGAGGACAAGGCCAAGGAACAAAGCGCCTCTCTCAACAACATTCTCAAGTACGTCAATATCTTCGCGTTGGTGTTCGGATTGGTGTCGCTGTTCGTAGGCGCATACATCATCGTCAACACGTTCAGAATCATCGTCACGCAGCGCACCAGGGAGTTCGGGCTGCTGCGCGCAATCGGTGCGCATGGCAAGCAGATCCGAACCATGATCCTGCTTGAGGCGGCCGTCGTCGGGCTGATTGCGTCGACCCTTGGGATCCTGCTGGGGTGGCTGCTTGCTCTCGGATTGGCGGCCCTCGTCGAATCCTTCTCCGGCAATATCTTGGGAGCCATCACCCTTCCGCTCAACGGTGTGCTGTTGGGCTACGGTCTTGGCCTCGCGATTACGATCGTCTCCGCGCTCTTGCCCGCCATCCACGCGTCGAACATCTCTCCGATGGAGGCTCTCCGCGAGGCGGGCACCGCGGGCAAGAAGTCGCTCACGGTGCGCAACATCGTCGGGGGCGCCATGGCGGTCGCTGGAATCGCGTCCGTCTTCATCGGCCTCTATGTCAACGTGCCCAAGGCGTGGATCTGGGTAGCGATCGGTGCCGTCTTGGTCGTGCTTGGTGTGACGCTACTCGCCGCGCAGGTACTGGTGCCGATGGCATTTGGTCTGCGTGGGATCCTCTCGAGGCTGTGGGGCGTGAACGGCACTCTTGCCGCGAACAACATCCGCAGGGAGCCGAGGCGCTCTGCGAACACCGCCGCGGCTCTCATGATCGGCGTCATGCTTCTCGCCCTCGTTGCCACGTTCACCGCGTCATTCAAGGACACGTTTACGTCGCAATTCAAGACCACGTCGGCCGACCTGTTCGTGATCCCGACGAGCGGCCCCATTCCACAGGGCGCCCTCGATGCCATCTCGGGTACGGAAGGCGTCGCGAACGTGGTGCGCATGGGTCAGACGAAGGCAACCTTCGACGGGGTCGACTATGGGGTGACTTACGTGGATGCCGCTCACGCGAGCGAGCTCTATGACTTCCGTACCGATCGGCCGCTGTCGAAGCTTGACGGAGGCGTGTTTATCGATCCGACGATTCAGGCGCTCGGCATCAAGGTGGGCGATCAGGTCACGATCAAGGGCCTTGCAGGGACCGAGACCCTGACCGTCACCGGTCTCTACACGAACAAGGGCGACCAAGCGTTCTTGGTCGATTGGCCTCAAGGCACCGCTCTCGTGTCCGAACCGGTGGTCGTCCAGGCGTTGGTCGGCTTCAAGGACGGAGCCAACGCTGACACCACAACGACCGCCGTCAAGGACGCACTCGCCACGAACTTCCCGCTCGTGGAGCCTCAGTCGCCGGCCTCGCTGACGAAGCTGTTCAACCAAGGAATCGATACCTTCCTCGGGTTCATCTCTGCGATGCTCGGCGCGGCGCTCATCATCGCGATCCTGGGTGTGGCCAACACGCTGTTGCTGTCGGTTACCGAGCGGACTCGGGAGATCGGCCTGCTCCGTGCGGTCGGCATCAAGCGAAGCGCAGTGTGGGGAATGATCACGCTCGAGTCGGTCGTCATGGCACTGTTCGGCACGATCCTGGGAATCATCCTGGGAGTGGGCCTCGGCGCCGCGCTCGTGCACTCGCTCAGCAGTTACGGGATCGACCGACCAGTCGTCCCGTGGGCGTTGATCGGCGTGTACACAGTGTTGTCCCTCATCGCTGGCGTGGTGGCGGCCATCTGGCCCGCCTACCGTGCCTCGCGGCTGGACATCCTCAAGGCCATCGCGGCCGACGGATAGCCTCTTCGGAACGCGAAGGGCCCCAACCTCAAGGTCGGGGCCCTTCCTACGTTTCGCTTGATCGCGTTTCTCTAGATCGCGTCTCTCTAAATCTCCGCGGCCACCATGACCGGCTCGGGCACCAGTTCAATGCCGAACGCCGCCCGCACCCCGCCGCGCACCGCGCGGGCGAGGGCGAGGACATCGGCGGCGGTGGCCCCTCCCCTGTTGGTCAGCGCGAGCGTGTGCCTCGTCGACAGGGTCGCCACGGCATCGGCCGTCACTCCATAGCCCCTACCAAAGCCCGCGTGCTCGATGAGCCACGCGGCGCTCGTCTTGATGGCGCCCTCGGGGGCGCCGAGTCCCGCCGGGTACCGCGGGGCATCGTCTGGAAGGCTCGCCGCAACGTCGGCGGCGACGACGGGATTGGTGAAGAACGAACCGGCGCTCCACGTGTCGTGGTCGGTCACGTCGAGCACCATTCCCTTGGAACGCCTCAGCTCCAACACCGCGTCACGCACGGCGGCAGTGGATGCGGTTCCTCCGACCTGGACGTCGAGGGCCTGAGCCAGTTGTGCGTACTTCACGGGAGCCGAGCGGGTGCCATAGCGCATCTGGAACGTCACGTCGATCACCACGAATCGCGGAGTGGGCGACCACACCGCGCCGTCGCTCGCCGCGCCTCGCTGGGAGCGCTTGAACAGCGAGTCGCGGTAGCCGAAGCCGCAGTCGATCGCAGGGAGCGTGCGCACACGCGACTCGAGCCGATCCCACGTGCGCACGGAGGCGATCGTCTCGGCCACCTCGGAGCCATACGCGCCGACGTTCTGCACGGGAGTGGCACCCGTCGACCCTGGTATCCCCGACAGTGCCTCGAGCCCCACCCACTCATCGCGAACCGCCCGAGCCACCACGTCGTCCCACGGCACCCCCGCCGCGACGGTGACGGAGACTCCGCCGCAGAAGCCATCGTCCTGGATCGCCACGTCGCGTTCGATGTCTCGCCTGGCGTCGCGGATCACGACGCCGTCGAAGCCCTCGTCGCCCACCACCAGGTTGGAGCCGCCGCCGATTACCAGCACAGGGATGCCCGCGGCATCGGCGTCGCGAACGGCCGCGATCAGATCGGCGTCGGTTGTCGGCTCGACCAGTTCGCTCGCTGGTCCGCCCACGCGTAGCGTCGTGAGGTCGGCAAGACGTGTCATGCGCCCAGCGTAACGGCGACGCCCGGCGCGACCGGCCCCTACTCCTGCGCGTGCATCGGGATGGCGACGCCCGCCGCGTCGATCACCGCTGCGGGATCGCCCACCGGCTCCTGACGCTTTCTCCCCAACATCGCCGAGCCGACCGTGGCGGCATCCGCACGGCGGGACTTGAAGATGCGGTTCTGGCCGCGAACGGAACGAGCCAAGACAAACGACGCGACGGAACCGACGACGACGAGCAGCATCGCGTGGCGCAGCGGAACCCACTCCGCCAGGCGGCCGACCGCTTGCGGCACCATGAGCCCGGCCACCGTCGAAAAAGTCGACACTGCGGCGACACGCGCGGCCGCATGCCGCGGGTCGTCCGCGGCGGCCGAGAAGCCGATCGGGAAGTTCAGGGCGGCCCCCACACCCCACAAGAGCGCGGCGACGGGCACCAACCAGAACACGGGCGTGGTCGCGAACAGCACAACTCCGAGCACTACCAGCACGGCAGAGGTGCGCAGAGTCACGACGCGTCCCCACCGATCGATCACGCGGGCCCCGTTGACGCGCACCGAGAACATCGCCGCCACAAACACCCAGTAGATGATGTCACCCAAGGCCTCGCGCTTGCCGAAGTCGTCGACGATCGAAAGTGGAAGCCACTGCGCCGCGACGTTCTCCGTCATCGACGCGGCAAAGACGATCGCACCAATCAGGAGTACGCGCTTGTTGTGATACTCGACACCCGCCGTCGCAAACGGGCCGCCGAGTGATTTGCTCGCCACGCGCGGATCGGGGGTGCCGTCGATCACCGCGACGGGAATCATGGCAAGCCGCAACGCGGTCGCGGCGGCGGCGACGATCACGAAGTGCCACATGGGCTCGATGCGCCAGTGCGACGCTGCCACGCCGATGGCGAGACCCAGCGCCATTCCCACGGAGAACGCCGCGTGGAACTGCGACATGATCGGGCGGCCGACGAGCCTCTCGAGCTCGGCCGCCTCGGCATTGATGGGCACGTTGGAGAGCGCGAATGTGACGCTCACAAAGAAGTACGCCGTCACGAACAGCATCGACGAGCCAAGCGCACTCGCCACACCCACCCCGGAGAAGGCCACAAGGTAGCCGAAGCTCGACCACCACAGGAGGGCGCGAGCGCCGAACCGCGCCGTGGCCCACCCCGTCACCGTGAGGGCAACGAGTGCACCCATCGCGCCCGAAAGGAGCAACATGGCGAGGCCCGCGGTCGTCACGTGCATGAGGTGGCTCACCGATGGCAGGCGCGACAGGAACGTGGTGGTGAGCAGTCCCAGGATGCCGAACAGCACGAGAAGTGCCCGCCTGCCCGACTGGACGCGAGCCGCGTCGGGCGTCGTAGTCGGCGCGCGACCAAACGAGGGAACCATGATGACCTTGCTAGGTTCGGGGCCCACACCACACACCCCGGGGAATCGAAACGTTTCGATCGGAGTTTAGCACGCGGCCGGTACGCTGATCATCACAAGAGCATTACCGCTCCCACACGCCCCAAGGAGACCGCATGTCCGGTGCACGCCGCCCCACGATGGCGGACGTCGCTGCCAAAGCGGGCGTCTCGCTTTCGACGGTCTCGCTCTCCTATTCCGGCGCGGGCCCCATCTCCCCCGACATGAAGATCCGGGTCGAAAAGGCCGCAAGCGACCTCGGGTACGCCGGGCCGTCGCCCCAAGCGCGCGCGTTGCGTTCCGGTCGCACCAATGTGGTCGGATTGGTCATCCACGAACACCTTCAGTTCGCGCTCAGGGACCCGTTGACGCTAAGGGTGCTCGATGGTGTGGTGGGCGACCTTGGCGACATGGGGCTCGGCGTGCTCCTGATCCCCTCGCCCACCACGGAGAGCACCGAGCCTGGGCTGCTCGACACCGCGCCGATGGACGCGGCCGTGATCATGCGCACCCGCGATCACGACGAGCCCGCGCTCGAGACACTCGAACGCAGGGGCCTCCCCGTGACCATCGTCGAGGGAACCGCACCGGGCGCCGCCTCCGTGACCATCAATGACACGGCGGGCACCGCCCATCTGATTCGCCACCTGGTCGAGCTCGGCCACACGCGCATCGCTACGGTGACCTTGCCCCGGAATTCCCTGTGTGAGACCGCCATCGTCGAGGGGGACATGCTCGCCGGGCCCCTGTGGGCACCCACTTATCACCGTCTCCAGGCGTTCAGCGACGTCGGAATCGAACCGTGTGTGGTGATCGAGACGCGGGCGTCTTTCATCGAGGAGGGCATAGCCGCCGGGCATATGGCGTTGTCGCACCCCTCGCGCCCCACCGCGGTCGTCTGTCAGTCGGACCTTCTCGCTGGCGGTGTGGTGCTTGCGGCCAGGGAACTCGGGCTTCAGGTGCCCCGCGACGTGTCGATCACCGGCTTTGACGGGCTCGACCTCGCGTGGTTGGCCCCCATGGAGCTCACCACGATGACACAAGACGCCGCCGCGAAGGGCCACCTCATCGCGCAGTGCGTCAAGGCGTTGCTCGCCGGTGAGGAGCCCCCCGCCTTCGAGCTCCCCGTCGAGTTCAAGCGGGGCAACAGCACGGCCGTCGCGCGCGACAGGTAGGGCCAGGACGGGGCGCCTGCCCAGGCCCCGAAACGCAAAGGACGCCGCCCGGTTTCCCGGACGGCGCCCCTGATCGAGCGTTAGTGGATGAAGTGGGTGATGAGGTCCTGCGCGAAGTACACCGCGAAGAGGCCGGCCGCCGCCCACATGAGCGGCTTCACTTCCTTGGCCTTGCCCGTGGCGGCGTGCAGCACCGAGTAGCTGATGAGTCCAAGGCCGATGCCCGCAGAGATCGAGTACCCAAACGGCATGACGATTATCGTGAGGAACGCCGGAACCGCGATGCGCCAGTCCCTCCAGTCGATGTCGACCACCGAGGTCAGCATGAGGAGACCCACCAGGAGCAATACCGGCGTCGCGGCCTCGAAGGGCACCAGAGAAGTCAACGGCGCGAGGAAGATCGCCACCAGGAACGCCAGGCCCGTCACTACTGACGAGAATCCCGTCCTTGCGCCGTCACCGACTCCAGATGCGGACTCGATGTATGCGGTGTTAGACGAGACGCCACCGAGACCACCGGCGATGGCCGCGACCGAGTCGACGATCAGGATCTCCTGCGAGTTATCGGGCACACCTTCTTCGTCGTTGAGGCCAGCCTCTTCGCCCACGGCGGTCATCGTGCCCATGGTGTCGAAGAAGTCGATCATGAACAACGAGAAGACCAGCAGGACGCCGGAGACGATTCCCAGGTGAGCGAATCCGCCAAAACTCACATGACCGAGCGTCCCGAAGTTCGGAGCCGCGATCAGGTTCTTGCCGCTGAAGGTCGGCACGTTGAGCGCCCAACCCTTGGGGTTGCCGAAGCCTCCATCGTAACCGCCGAGTTTCGCGATGGCCTCAACCAGGAAGGCCAGCACCGTCGTGCTGACGATCGCAATGAGGAACGCGCCCCTGACCTTGCGGATGTACAGGAACGCCGCAATCATGACGCCGATAAGGAACACGAACGTGGGCCACGTGCTGACCGCACCATCGATCCCGAATGTCGAAGGCGTCGGATCTCCCGGACCCACACCCTTGACACCGGCGGGTGAAGGATCGGTGACCACGCGCGCATCCCACAGCGCGATAAACGCGAGGAACAGGCCGATGCCGGCGGCGATCGCCTTCTTCAGGGCCAGAGGAACCGCGACCAGGAGCTTCTGTCGCAACTTGGTGAGCACCAAGATGAGAACGAGAACACCCTCGAGGACGATGAATCCCATCGCCTCGGCCCACGTCAGCCCCATGCTGGCGACGAGCCCGTACGCGACGACCGAGTTGATGCCGAGGCCTGCCGCCACGGCCAGCGGGAACCGAGCCCACGCACCCATCAAGGCCGTCATGAGGCCTGCGACGAGCGCGGTACCTGCCGCGATCACGGCGAGGTTCTTGCCGTTCGTCGGGTCGCCACCAAGGAAGTGGCCGTTGCGGTCCTTAACGAAGCCGAGGATCAGGGGGTTGAGAACCACGATGTAAGCCATCGTGAAGAAGGTCGTGAGTCCACCGCGGACCTCTTGACCGAACGACGATCCCCTTTCGGAGATCGAGAAATATGCGTCGAGCTTCTGTGCGAAGCCCGTCCTCTCCTTTGATGCAGTTGCCATATGCGCATCGTGGCAGGGATGGGCGCACACCGTCGCCCGCTGGGGGTCAAAGCGCGCGGCAAATCGTTGTCGAGTTCCTACAACGACCGCTGTCGACTACGCATAAATCGGAATTCGCGGGCTCGCAAAAAGCCGGGACGGCCCCAGGAACGATGCGTATTCAGAAACTATGCGTATTCAAAAACTATGCGCCGTCGAGAAGCGCGCGGCCGTCGGGAACTGCGCCGTCGGGAACTGCGCCGTCGGGAACTACGCGCAGTCGGGAACTACGCGCAGTCGACGAGTGCTTGCGCCTTGCCAAGCACCTTCGCGCCGTCAACCGTAACGGTGACGTCGATGCGGGCTTGCTTCACGTCATGGTCGAGTGCGCCCACGACCGCAGTCACGCGAACCATCACGCCCTCGAGGGCATCCACGGCAATCGGCCTGGTGAACCGGGCCTGGAAGTCGACAACGTTCCCCGCGCCGGCCCACTCCTCGACCACCGACGCACCCACGCCCATGGTGAGCATGCCATGGGCGATCACCCCGTCGAGACCCACGGATTGTGCGAAGGCGTCGTTGTAATGAATCGGATTGAAGTCGCCCGATGCGCCCGCGTAGCGAACAAGCTTGCCCCTGGTGAATTCCACCTCGCGGGCCGCTACCTGGTCTCCCACGTTGAGCGACACGAAGGCGGGCAATGTCTCGTCGCTCATGAGTCGTCCCTCACTGCCAGCGTCGACCGAATGATCGATACCGGCGCGCCGTCCGCGTCCGTGATCTCGGTCCGGGTGGTCACCATCGAAATGCCCGCGCGCTGCGTGATCGACTCGATGGCCACGGCCGCCTGCACGACGTCGCCCGCAACGAGCGGCCGATGGTGGGTGAAGCGCTCGTCGGCGTGAACGACCTTCGAGAAGTCGACACCCACCTCCGGGTCAGTGACCACGTGGAACTCGGCGCGTTGCGCGATCAGGACCGCGAACGTCGTGGGAGCCACCACGTCGGGGTAGCCCTCCGCGCGAGCAATGTCGGGATAGAAATGCGCGCCAGATCGTGCGTCGACGGCATCGGCGAATTCGCGGATCTTGATCCGCGTGACCTCGTACGCCTCGAAAGGGCCGTACGTGCGGCCAACAACTTCTGGATTTACAGGCACGGAACAACCCTATCGAAAGGGAGGGCGAGCTCGTGGCCTCAGGGACAAAGATCGCAAATCACCAACGACGGGACGGTCTACTTCTGCCACACATACGTCACGACGAGGGCGCGGTGATCGGCGCTAGGAACCACAACGGTCGTGACGGAAACGGCCGAAAGTTGCGAGTTGTGCACCATCACGTGATCGATCGCGACGACGGGCATGGGCAACGTGCCGTTGGGAAACGTCGGCAGGAATCCGGCGCCGGCCTGATCCACCGCGTCCCTGAAGCCGAGCGCCTCGAGGTCGCGAAATGCGCGGTGATCCCTCGTCGTGTTGAAATCCCCCGCGACGATGACGGGTCCGTCGGGCTTGGAAAGAATCCCACTGAGAGCCTCCATGTCGCTGGCCCACCGGGAGTGGTCGAACAGCCCCGGCGCGGCGGGGTGCACGGCAAAGATGGCGACGGGCTCTCCGCCCACGGTCACCGTGGCCCTCGCCGCATGCGACGTGAGCCCCGGCACTGGCTCTGCGGAGGCCATCGGCAGGCGAGACCACAGGCCCGTCCCTTCCACGCCCGACTGCGGAAGCGTCTCGCCATACGGCAGTTCGCTTTCGAGGCCGGCAGCCCGAAGGGCATCGGCCTCCGCGGGAGTCAACTCCTCCACCGCGAGCACGTCGATCGAGCGATCCCGCACCATGGCGACGACCGCGTGGGCGTCGGCCTGGCCGAGCGTGAGATTCAGGGTCGCCACACGAAGGGTGGCGGCCTTTGCCAGCGACGCGGTAGGGCCGTTCGCCAGGGATAACGGCGCGAGCCACACGTCGCACAAGATGAGCGCGACGCCGGCCACGGCCGTGAGCGTCCACGACCGGGCGAGCAGCGCGCACACCAGCGGGAGGATGCACGCGACGGTGACCCAGGGCATGAAGGAGACGGCGTAGGCGAGGGGACCTGCCTCCCATCCCGTCAGACGCACCACGATCGGCACGAGTACTGCGGCGAGAGAGAGCGCCGCTGCCGCGCGCACGAAGACGGGCCATCGGCGGCGTCTACTCGCCACGTGTGCGGCGCCTGCGGTTCCGTCGTGAACCTGCTGCGATGCGGTATCCCCCATGGCAGGAGTCTGCCACGCGACCGAGCCACGGCGGGCTGTGGGCGGTAGCTCGGGAAAGCACGACGCCCGCCTCGGCACGGGGCCGGGCGGGCGTCGAAAAGCGTGAGGCTTAGCGCGTCTCGCGGTGCGGCTGGTGGTTGCCGCACTTGGGGCAGAACTTCTTCAGCTCAACCCGGTCGGGGTTGTTGCGGCGGTTCTTGCGCGTGATGTAGTTGCGGTTCTTGCACTCCGTGCATGCGAGCGTGATCTTGGGGCGTACATCGTTCTTGGCCATATTCTGACTCCCTGCCTTGTTGTTCACGCTCGCGCGTGCCGGACCACCTGGATCGATGGAACCTGTAGCGAGGGCGGGACTCGAACCCGCGACCCCACGATTATGAGTCGTGTGCTCTAACCACCTGAGCTACCCCGCCGGGTAAGCAACGCACGCACCGTCGCCAAAGACGGCGGTATGTCATCACTGTGAGCCCCGACAGGGATTCGAACCCTGGACCTTTTCCTTACCATGGAAACGCTCTACCGACTGAGCTATCGGGGCAAGCCGGACTAGCGTACCGGACCGAGGGCCCCGAGTGAAATCGGGCCCGCCAAGTGTCCGTCGGCGCCGCTACAGTGGCCATCGTGACCCAGTCTCTCAGCGCAGCTCAGGCTCGGAGAACCTTCCTCGACGCCCAAGGCTTGGCGGGCAAGCGCCGGGCCCGAAGACCGCGAGTGCAGGACTTCGCCACGTATCTCGAGCGACAGGGCGTGTTGCAGCTCGACACCGTGAATGTGCTCGCCCGCGCTCACTATTTGCCGTTCTTCTCGCGGCTGGGGCCCTACGACACCGATGCCCTCGACACCTACCTCTGGGGCGCCCCCGACGGCCACGGCGCTCACACATTCGAGCATTGGGGGCACGAGGCGTCGGTCATGCCGGATGACCTGTTGCCTGCGATGCACCACCGCATGGCGACCGACGGCAACTGGATGTCGCGCACTCGCGATCGCCTCGAAGCAGAACGGCCAGGGCTCATCGCCCAAGTGCGCGCGTTCGTGAACGATCGCGGCCCCGTCACCAGTAGCGAGGTCGAGCACCTCTCTCCCCGCGCGAGCAAGCGGGGCACGTGGTGGGACACGAGTCACGTCAAGGACGCGCTGGACCTGCTGTTCATCACCGGCGAGGTGGCGTCCTCGCGCGGCAAGAACTTCTCGCGGACGTACGACGCCACCGAGAGGGCCTGGGGGCTTCCCCCCGCGGCCCCGACGCCCTCGTGGGCGCTGCCCGCCGATGTCGGTCGCCAGGAGCTCTTTGACAGGGCCCTTTTCGCTTGCGGGATCGGCACGCCCGCAGACCTGTGCGACCACTTCCGGCTGCCGATGCGACCAGGCAAGAACGCCCCAGACGCGGCGGGCGGCGCGGCATGGGCGGCATCGGCCGTCGAACGCGGCCTCGCCGAATGGGTGTCCGTCGAGGGCTGGAGCGAGCCCGCCCTGCTCGCCAAGGGAGAGCCAACACCGGAGGCCCCCTGGCATCGGCCTGCAAGCGACCCTGGCCGCGCGACGGGCGCGGCGCTGCTGAGCCCCTTCGACCCCGTCTGTTGGTACCGCCCACGCCTCGAGCGCATGTTTGGCATGGAATACAGGATCGAGATCTACACGCCCGCGCCCAAGCGCGTGTACGGCTACTACTGCTTGCCGTTCCTGCTGGGAGATCAGATGGTGGGTCGGGTTGACCTCAAGGCTGACCGCCAGGCGGGCGTGCTGCGTGTCGCGGCGGTTTGGCGCGAGGAGGGTGCGGTGCGTGGAACGCGGCGACGGACTGACGAGGAGATCGTCGAGTTACTTGCCGGGGAACTGGGTGGCATGGCTCGGTGGCTCGCGCTCGATCGGATCGAGGTCGGACCCGGCGGCAACATTGCGGGCCACTTGGGAGCATTCCTGCGCTGAGCGCGGGACTCAGGACCCCGGCCCGGCCATGTCGTGACCCACGGCGACAGTGTGGACGTCGATCCACCCCACGGCCTCACGAATGTCGAACTCGGTGACATCGGCGTCGTCATCGGCGAGAATCGCTTCGCCTTCGAGGGTGACTCCTTCAGGGAGCGCCTCATCGATGAGTGCCCGCAAGTCATGTTCAAGACCCGGCACGTCGTAGTCCCCCACCGCTGGCCCGAGGGCCTCATCGATGTACCCCTGGAGCGTCGGCGAGGAGGAACCGAACAACATCTCGGTCACCGAAGGCGACACCAGGATCTTCATACCCCCCAGGGTATCAGCGTCGGTTCGAAGTCGCGCGGGCTGGCGCCGCAGCGTGCCCAAGTGCCGGGTCGCGACGGTCCCGCGTGCGGCGCGACCGTTCATCCGCCCGCCCAGCACGGCGGCGATCCGGCACTTCGGTACACAACCGGCACCTCAGTACAGCGGTGGCGAGGAGAACCGCATCAGCTCGGGACTCCGCCGGAACGCAGAAGGCCCGGCGAACCGGGCCCAGAAATGACGAGGGCCCGGCGAACCGGGCCCCGTCGTGGCAGGTGAGGGATTCGAACCCCCGTAGTCGTAGACGGCTGATTTACAGTCAGCTCCCTTTGGCCGCTCGGGTAACCTGCCGCGCGCTTGGCGCGCATGGAAGAATAGCAAGGATTGCGGGGCCATAGCGAACGCGGGCCCCGCTGACGGCGCGGCGGCCCACCGGGGCAAGCGGCCGCAAGACTTAAGGAGGACTCCATGGCAGGCGACAGCAGCTTTGACGTAGTGAGCAAGGTAGACCCTCAGGAGGTCGAGAACGCCCTCAACCAGGCCTACAAGGAGATCGACCAACGATACGACTTCAAGGGCGTGGGAGCGTCGATCGAGAAGTCGGGCGAGGCGATCCTCATGAAGGCCAACTCCCCCGAGCGCGTCAAGGCCGTGATGGACGTCTTCATCGCCAAGCTCGCCAAGCGCGGCGTGAGCCTCAAGTCGCTCGAGTACGGTGAGCCACAACCCTCGGGTAAGGAATACCGCCTCACGGCGACCATCAAGGAGGGCATCTCTCAGGAGATCGCCAAGAAACTCACCAAACTAGTGCGCGACGAGGGACCCAAGGGCGTCAAGGCGCTCATCCAGGGCGACGAACTGCGCATCACGTCCAAGAGCAGGGACGACCTCCAGGAGACGATGGCGCTTCTCAAGGGTGCCGACGTCGAGGCGGACCTGCAGTTCACCAACTACCGCTGATGACTTCCGCGTCCCGTAGGGGCGCACACGAACGACGCTGGCGGACCTGGATTCCGCCGCAACACGGCGTCTGGGCGATGCTGCTCCTGCCGTATCTGGCTGGCTTGCAGTTCGGGTTGAGTTGGCTGCACGTGCCGCTTCTTGTCACATGGCTCAGCGGCTGGCTCGCGTCGTACTACGCCTTGCTTGCCGTTAAGACCTTGCGTCTGCGCCGGTACTGGAGGCAGTTCCTCGCCTACGGGGTGGTGAGCGCCGTCGCCGCCGTGCCGCTCTTCGCGCTGAGGCCCGGCCTGCTGTGGTTTGCTCCGGCCTTTGCGGTGCTGCTGGCGGTAAACGCCCTCGCGGCCCGCATGGGGCAAGAGCGCGCATCCGTCAACGGCATCGCTTCGGTGACGATGGCGTCGCTCATGGCCATGATCGCGCCGGCGACGGCGGGCCTCGAGTGGACCCTGGGCGTTCCCGTCGCGGTTGCCGCCTGGCTCTACCTCGCGGGATCCGTCTTCTACGTCAAGACGATGATTCGCGAGCGCGGCAGTCGCGCGCACTACGTGGTTTCGGTCGCATTCCACGCGGGCGCTATCGCGGCCTGCCTGGGCGTGAACCCGTGGCTTGCGATTCCCTTCGCATGGTTCCTGCTCCGCGCCGCAGTACTGCCGCGGTTCAGCCTCAAAGTGCCGGTCGTTGGCGCCATCGAGGTGGCGAACTCCTTGCTTCTTCTCGGCTTTCTCACGCTCGCGTGGTGGGCCTAGGCGCTTGCCTGCTTGCGCCTCGCGAGAATCGCGTCAAGGGCGCCCGTCGTCGGCGACTGCTGCGCCGAGCGCTCCACAGAGGCCTCCGCCCTGGCGGAGCGGTCGTATGCGTGCGTCGAGGCCGCGTAGTCGTCCTCGGACATGGGCCGCGCGACCTGCTGGCGCACCGCAGGCTTGAGGGCGTAAGCCGGAACGGGCATCGTGCGAGGACGCCATCCAGCGGCTTCGTCGGCCAAGACCTGGGACTCTTCGGCGGCGGCCGCTTGAATCGCGGCTTCGACCGCTACGGCATGAGCCGCTCGCTCGGCTGCGGCACGGCGTGTCAGTGCAGGCGCGGCAAGCGGGGCCAAATCTGCAGACGTGACGATGGCGATGGCTTGAGTGGCAACGGCGCTCGGCTCGGCGTGCACTCCGCCCGCACGGGCAGCGGCGACGGCCCTCAGGGCGCGCGTGGCAGTAGCGGCCGCCTCGACCTCTCTCGTGACTCCACGCACTTGTGCGAGCGCCTGGCGCTCTGCGGCGCCTGCCTTCGCGGACGAGGCCACCGCCGTCGCGAGCGCGGCCGTAAACAACGCCGCAATGATCGCGGGAAAACCAGTTGCGGCCACCAATATCCATGCGATCAGAGTCGTGGCGGCCGCGATTCCCGATACCGCGGCGCGGCGCCGCGCCTGAATGGCGCGCTGCGCCATCGAACCCAGGCGGTCCTGCCGCAAGTGCAAGCTTTCGCGTTGCGCGTGAGTGGCGGCCTTGTCGAGCGGTCCTTGCGGCCGCGACATGTGCTGATCTCCCAAGGCGCTCACCTTGGCCCTCGCGGCGCCGGTAACAAGCAGCGGGATCTCGGTCGATGCGCTCGATGCATCTCGCGGAGCAACGCGCGCCGCCGAGGCCCTCACGACACGCATGTCGGCCGAATAGCGGTCCTCCGTGCGCACCAACGCGTAGTCGGATCGCTCCCTGATGCGCTGAGGCAACACATAGGCAAGGGCAAGCCCAACTGCGATGATCGCGAGAAGTCCTGCGGGTGGCATGAGACGACGGTACGGCCGCCTCGGTCACGCGAACGGGATGCGGTGCGGCGTGTCAGCCGGACACGTTGCTCGACACGCCTGTCCACCACTCGCCGGACCGGCGCTCAGCAGACGTCGCCGCGAAGATTCGGTGGTCCCGCCAGGCACCGTCGATGTAAAGGTAAGACTGCCTCATGCCCTCTTCGCGGAGGTCGAGTTTGCGGGCGACGGACAACGACGCGGAGTTCTCTGGACGAATCGCCACCTCGATACGGTGCAGGCCCTGACCGAACGCGTACTCGGACATCAGGACCACGGCGGCGGGCGCGATGCCGTGACCCGCCTCGTCTTGAGACACCCAGTAACCCAACGAGCCGCCCCGCTCCGCTCCCCACTCGATGCGGCCCAGAGTCACGCGACCCACCAGCCGACCGTCCTTCTCGATCACCATCGGAAAGCTTCGCCTGGCCCTCCACATCGAGTTTTCCTTGCGGATAAAGGTCCTGAAGCTGACGGGGGCGTCCGCGGTGCCGGGCGGAGCCGTCGCTTCCCACGGACGCAACCAGTCCCTATTGCGGTTGCGCAACGCGATCCACTCAGCCTCATCCCTCATCCTCAGGAGGCGAAGCCGAACGCCGTCTCTGTGCAACTCGGGCGCGGGCCATCTCATCGCGGCCACCACAACACATCTACGGCGTCGCCCACACGAACCTCAGTGGTCGACTCTGGGACAAGACACAGACCGTCTGAAGCCGCCAAGTCGCGCAGAGTCGGCGCAGCCGGGTCGCCGATGGGTTCGACGCGCGCCGCATCCGCGTCCTTGCATCGGACGACGGCGACTACTTGAGCGAAGCCGAAGGGCGAGGCCCAAGCCGCACCCGCGACCGACTCAACCCTGGCCGTCAAGACGCCCCTGAGTTCGGCCACCGCATCGACTACGTAGGACGCGAACGCGGCCGCCGCATCCACGGGGTGACCGGGAAGCGCGAGAAGTGCCACGGGTCGGCCATCGCCTGGCCCGATGGTCCCCAATCCATGGCGAGAACCAGGGCTCAACCGCACCATGCGGACCTCGACGCCGAAGGCATGCGACAAAACCGGCCCGACGATGTCGCTCCACTCGGTCGACAGTCCGCCCACCGTGATGACGAGGTCGGCCTGGAGCGCCGCATCGTCAATGGCCGCCCTCAGGGCCGGCGCGTCATCGGGCACGGTCATGACCCGCACGACCCTGGCACCGGCCGCACTGAACAAGACCGAGAGCATGGGCCCCGTCGCGTCGGCGATAGGTTCCGATGCCGCGACCGACTGCTCGTGAGACGTGCCGTGGGACTGGAGTTCGCTACCCACCGCAATGATGACGACGCGCGGTGCAGGCCGCACCATCATCGATGCCGCACCGCACGCAGCAAGGGCCGCGACGTGACCGGCGCTTAGCCTCGTGCCCGCGGCGACCACCACGTCGCCCTCCGTGATTTCGTGGCCAACGGGAACCACTCCAGCACCCGCAACCGTCTCGGCGTCGAGAATGACCGATGTGGCCGTGCCCTCACCGCGCATCACCACGGCGTCCGCACCAAAGGGAAGTGCGGCGCCGCGCGCCACGCGGACGGCCGCTCCCGGTACCAGTCTGGTGGGCGACCCTCCAGGTAGCGCGTCGTGAGTGACGGCGAGCGTCACCGGACGCATGCGTGCCCCTTGCGTGTCGACGCTGCGCACCGCGAAGCCATCCCGGGCCGCGAGCGCGAGTGGAGGGATGGCGTGGGGCGCCGCGTAATCCGCTACCGACACGCAGCCAACGGCATCCGCGAGAGACAAGTTGAGGGGCGCGAGCGGGGAAAAGAGCGCGACGACATCCGCCCTGTGCTCTTCGAGGCTGCGCGATGTCACCTACGCATTGTCGTGTGCCACAAGGAAGCACCGCAACCACCAGGCAACTTGTTGCCGAAAAGGCGACGGCCGCGAACCCGGGCGCCATGACCTCTGAGCGGCACGAAAAGCGCTTGCGACAGTCCGGTCACGCAGTGTTCACAAGGGTTTGACACAATGGCGGCATGACACCGCTGTCGCACATCGACCCCCACACCCTTCCGCCAGCGGAGCAGAAGTCCGCTTGGCGTAGTTCTGTGCGGCGTATTCGCTTGCAGAGGGGCGAGAAGCGCAACACGCAACATGCCGAGACCTTGAGGGATTTGGTGATGGCGCTGCCCGAATTCGAGGGCGTCAAGTGTGCCTCGGTATATGTGTCTCGCAGTTTCGAGCCTGGGACTCTCCCGCTCATCGAGGCAATGCTCGAGCAAGGCGTTGAGGTGCTGCTTCCACGGCTCGGCGAGGGACTTCAGCGGGGGTGGAGCGTGTACTCGCAGGCCGACGACCTGGTTCCCAGGTCCCCTGGGCGCCCGCCCGAGCCATCGGGCGACTTCTTGCCCCAGAGCCGCCTCGCAGACGCGGACATCATTGTGGTCCCCGCCCTGGCCGCTGATACGAAGGGCACACGCTTGGGGCAAGGAGCGGGCTGGTATGACCGAGCCCTGACCGACGCGCGGCCGGGCGTTCCCATCGTCGCCTTGGTCTTCGACGACGAGTTTCACGACGCGGCCGAACGGCCAATCCCCCGTGAGTGGCACGACGTTCCCGTCATGATTGTGGTGCGACCGTCTGGAGTGGCTCGCATAGTCGCGTAAAATCGCGCCATGCCCACCTACTCGTACGCCTGTGCCGCGTGTGCGCACCGGTATGACGTGGTCCAGTCAATTCACGATGACTCCCTGACGGTCTGCCCCGAATGCGGCGGCAAACTGCGCCGCGTGATCTCCGCGGTCGGCGTGTCGTTCAAGGGTTCGGGCTTCTATCGCACGGACTCGCGGTCCTCGAAGTCGTCTTCGCTCGCGGGATCGTCGTCGACGCCGGCGGCAAGTTCGTCATCCGAGTCTTCGTCGGGCACTTCGGCTGCACCGAGCAAGCCGGCCGCACAGGGCAATTCGACTGCACACGGCAAGCCTGCCTCTACCAGTGCGGCGGCCGATCCCTCTTAATCTCGTCGTCGCGACTGCCCGGGCCGCGGTCGCCCCAGGCAGCGTCCT
Organism: Demequina lutea; assembly: GCF_013409005.1. NCBI lineage: Bacteria > Bacillati > Actinomycetota > Actinomycetes > Micrococcales > Demequinaceae > Demequina > Demequina lutea. The sequence goes on along the minus strand of NZ_JACBZO010000001.1, from coordinate 707,825 downwards.
CGTCCTCCCACGCACGTGTGGGAATCAGCGGCCTGCCCACGCCCTTCACCGGGGTCTTTCGCGGTTGCCACGCCTCTGAGGGTGAGACGGTGGCGCGCTCGGGCGCGGGCTCGGGCTCCGGCTCAGGTTCGAGTTCGGGTTCCGGCTCGACCTCGGGTTCCGGCTCAGGTTCGGTTTCGGGCTCGGTTTCGACCTCAGGCTCAGGCTCGGTCTCGAGTTCCGGTTCCAGCGTCGCGTGATCGAAGAAGTCCTCGCCGGAGTCCCGCTCGTCGGAAGCCTGCGGCTCGGCGTCGTCATCGGCGTCTAGCTCAGGGATCGGCCCCACCCCGCCGCCCTCGACCACGGCGCGCACCGTTGCGGCCGCGCGCGCCGGATCCATGAAGACGTCCAGCGTCCACAAGGACACGACTGTCCAACCAAGCGCCTCGAGCCTGGCGTACTGCCACCTCATCCGGTCGCGGACGGACCCGCGCGGACCATCCGGGTGCTCGTCGGTCACGACCGCGACGTGGTAGCCCCGGTCGTGAGAGCCTCCCACGACCATCGGGATGGCCTGACCGCCGACGCCATAGCGCAGTCGCACCGCGAGCCCCTCTGCACGAAGCAGGCGCGCGACGTCGGCCAACAACCAGTCGGCCGCTCCAGGCGCCTTACGCTCGGCGGGTACCGCGGGGCGACGCGAGCTCTCGATAAGCCCCCTCACGGCGTCCACACCACGAGCGTCGGCGCAAGAATGGGCGATCGCGGCAAGGTGATGAGTGTCGAGCGCGGCAAAGACGCGCACATCTGTCCGCGCCGCGACCAGTGCCTGGGCGATCGCCGCCGCACCGGTCGCCGAACCGAGAATTCCCACATCGACGGGAAGGACGCCCCGATGATCGCGCGCGTAGCCGAGGGCAAGCACCACCTCATCGACGTCCAAGCCCGTGGCTTCGCCGAGTTCGGTCACGACAACCCGTTCGGCAACCGCAGGCGCACGCTCGGCAAGGGCGTCGGCGATGCGAGCGGCGTGCAAGGCGTTTCCCGCGACGACCGCGACGGTGCGGCGCGGCACGGTGAGCGCGGCGCGCTCGACGGCCTCGACCACTGCGGCCACCTCGGCGCGCGTCGACTCGACCACATGCCTGCCTGCAACCGGCTGAGCAACCCCGTCGACCGTCGTCGCGGTGAGTCCGCGGCCCTCGACTGGCTGCCCGGGAGCGGGCACGACCGGCACCGAGCGCTCGTAACCCAAGCCGGCAAGCACCGCGCTCACGCGCGGATCACGCGCTTGCGGAAGCGCACTGAGGTGCACGTGCGGCAGCAACGAAGCCACATCCGACACGGCCGATCGTGTGGCACTCACCGTGTCGGCCACCACGATGACCTGTGTCGCCCTGGCAAGCGCAGGTACGACCTGAGCCGTCGCTAGCGATTCGATCCCCACGAGTACGAGGAGGTCGACGCATCGGGCGGGCGGCAAGAGGTGCGCGACCTGATCGGCTCGCGCGACAACCACGGGCCGTAACGCGGCGACGACGGCGCCGAAGTCGCGTCGCAATTCGCGGACCGATGACTCGCTCGCCTCCATCAACGTCGCGAACAAGTCGCGTGCATCTTCCGGGTGTCGCGCGATTGCCTTGCGGCGCTGCTCCGCGGCGGCACGCATCAGCGGCTGTGACCGCCTCGAAGCAAATTCCGCATCGAGCGCCACATAACTGTCGACGGCCGAGCCGAGAGCACCTTGCTCGATCAGCCGCGGATCCGCGCCTACGATCGCGTCGAACGCAGATGCCCACCAGGCAAACTCGAGGTCGACACGGATCTGTTCGGGTGAGGCCGCGCGTTCCTCCAGTCCCGAGACCAACTCGGAGAATCCATCTTCGACCGGGTCGATGCTGGCCGGGGCGGCGGGCGCCATCGCCAGCCCTCCTGGAATATCCTCCGCGAGATCGTGGAGAGCGGAGAGCAACTCGGACCACGGCGTCGCATCGGGTGTCTCGAGGCCGGCGGCGTCGAACAAGAAGGGCTCAAGCACCACCCATGCCTCGTCGACCTTGGCCATGCGAGATGCGTAGACAGCAAAGTCATCAGGCACGACGGGCCATCCCCCCGCAGAACACTGGGCCCGCCACCGCTCGGACTCGTTTGCCGCCGCAGTGAGCCTGTCATGCAAGGGCTCCTTCGTACGACCGGGCCGCAACAACTCGGCCGCTCTGCGGGCGAGCGCTCGCCGCGTGCGCCGCGGAAGGGTCTCTTCCATCTCGATCCCGCGGGGGGCGGTGGCGGTCACTAGGTCCACAAGTGAACGGTGATAGACGGCAGGAGTGAAGGTGTCGAGAGTCCGCTGAACATCGGTGAAGAGCAGCACCTGCTCGCGCCACACCTCCAAGCTAGGAGCATCGTCCACTCCCGTGGCCGCGGCGGCGCTCACGGCGTCAGCACGCAGGCCGGGAAGTCCACGGACCACCACTGCGAGGGCCTCGTCAAGTTGCAAGCCTTGTTCCGCGGAGGCAACGACGCGGTGCCACCACGGCACCACGGCGTCCTCGGCGGGCGCGGCGACTTGATCTTGAGGCAACTCGGTGCCGACCCCGTGAATCCGCTCCACGAGCGACGAAGCGACATGCGACAGCCCGTGTTCCGCGATCGCCGCCACCGCATCGGAACCCAGGCGGGCCGTTGTCACCGGTTGCGGCTCGCTCGCGGTAAGCCTGACGATTGCTTGCACCGTTTCGAAGGCGCTGACACCCCACGGCCGCCTTGGCCGGTGAAGGGCCTCGTAGCGGTCGGCAACTTCGGCACGCGCTCTCAGGAGTTCGTCTCCGAGGCGACGCAACTCATCTTCTCCGACTTCAGGAGTGTCGAAGGTGAGCGACGCGAGCAGGCGCGCGCGCGCGTCGGCATGCCACGCGGACGAGACCCCCGTGATGGCGATGTCCCCGATGCCCTGCTCCACAAGTTCTGCGTCAACCGCGTCGAGCGCCGCGTCCGAACCTCCCACGACCGCCGCTGTCCTTCCGGACGCCGCGGCATCGGCGACAAGCGCGGCAACCATGCCCACGGCGTTGGAACCCGGCGGGGCGTCGACCACGAAGCTGCGACCGAGCGCCGCCATGTCGACGATCGCAAACGCGCCATCATCGAGGTCACCGATTCCCCGTTCGCCGAATGGGTCGCGGTCCGCTGCGGGCCAACGCGGCAGCGGCTCCATGAGAATGGTCCTGGCATCGACGTCGCCCGCAATCGCGGCGATGACGTCAGACGCCCCGATGACGGCGTCAAGCGCGTCGAGGTCGTCGAGCAGCTGCTGTTCTTGGTCTTCGAAGCCGCCGAGCAGGAGTCTCTCTTTGACCTCGAGTTCGCCGAAGAGGGGGGCGAGTTCTCGCACCTCCGCCCAGATGGGCCTCGGGTCGAATTCCTTGCCCTCCAAGGTGCTCTGGGCCCGGGCCGCAAGATCGGCCGGACCGCTCCGCTCGCGCAATGCTGCGGCGAACACGGGGTTGAGCTCGACCTGATGACGCAAGGTGATCGTGAGGTCGTTCTCGCGAGCCCTCTCGAGCGATACCGCTCTCATCAACAGGGGGACTTCCGTGTCGTCCCACGACGCGGTGCCCACCACGAGAGCCGCCGTCCACACGCCCGTCGCGGCCATGACATCCTCGGCCTCATCCAGGATCAGCCCGCCGCGCCACGCGGCCGCATGAAACGCGTCGCGATCGCGCATCAGTGTCGACAAGAGCGTAGGTCGCCCCGCAAACAGCGAAGCTAGGCCCGAGGGATGAGCCTTTTCCATGTCGATGATGGGCGCCTGGGTAGACGCCAGATTGCGAAGGGGCGAGACCGTCGAGCGAGAGCGCAACAACTCACGCCACTCCGCCAGCGCGTCGCCCACAAGGGCGCGCGAAATATAGTCCGACACGGCTTAACCGTAACCACCGCATTCCGGGCAGATCGACTGCCACGCCGCACTCGTCGGCCTCCGGGCCCTACGGGCGGAAAGTCACGCAACAATGCGCGCCGACTTATCCAGCCGACGCGCATCGTCAATCGAATTGTGAAGCCGCCGCGAGCCTCTCGTCAAGACCACGGCGCGATCGTGATCTATCCGAAATCAAGGGGCCTCGCGAATGAGATCCATCCGGACTGATCGGCGGAGCACCTTCCCGATTTGGGAACGCGGGAGTTCGTTCAAAATAACGACCTTGCGGGGCAGCGCATACTTCGCGAAGCTCTCGGAACACCACTCGCGCACGGCCTCGAGGCTCACAGGCTCGTGACCCTCCTCCGGGACGATCGCGGCGATCACGGTCTCACCAAGATCACCGTGCGGCAGGCCGACGACGACGACGTCGCTCACTCCAGGCATGAGCCTCACGTGGTCCTCCACCTGGGACGGATAGACCTTGAAGCCGCCCGACACGATGAGCTCCTTAAGCCTGTCCACCAGCACCACGAAGCCATCTTCGCCGATCTGCACCACGTCACCCGTGCGCAGCCAGCCGCCTGGCAACAGTTGTGCGGCCGTCTCTTCGGGGAGGTTCCAGTACCCGGAAAAGACCTGGGGCCCCTTGATGAGGAGCTCGCCGGACTCCCCCGGCTCGACGTCTTGAGACGGGTCCTCCGGGTCGACCACCCTGATCTGAGTGCTCGGGTAAGGGATGCCTAGTGTCCCCGGCCTGCGTGCGCCGGTGAGTGGGTTGCCAACGGCGACGGGAGACGTCTCGGTGAGCCCATACCCCTCGATGACGAGGCCCCCGGTGAGTCGCTCCCAGCGCGCCGCGGTCTTGGCGGAGAGCGCCATCGACCCCGAGAGCGCGACGGAGAAACTGGTGAGGTCGGCGCCCTTGCTCTCGGCCGCGTCGGCGATCCTGTCGAGCATCGGCGGCACGGCGGGCAAGAACGTACCAGGCCTGCGCTTTTGCGCGGCCAGAAAGAGATCGGCGGTGAACTGCGGAAAGACGACAAGGGTCGCACCGATTCGCACGGGGTAGGACAGGCCCAACATCATGCCGAACGCGTGGAAGAACGGAAGGACGCCGTAGATGACCTCGGTCGCGGGTTGAGCGCCCGTCCACGCGGCACTCTGCACGGTGTTGGCGACGATGTTGCGGTGAGTGAGCATCGCGGCCTTGGGCGTACCCGTGGTGCCGCCGGTGTACAGGAAGGCGGCCACGTCCTCGGGGGAGGGGCACTCGACATCAGAACTCAACGGCTTCGCATTCGCGACGATCGTGTGCCAGCGTGGACGGCCAGGGAATGCGGTAGTGGTCATCTGGCCGCGCAGCGTGCGCGCCTTCTTCACAGGCAGGTGCAAAGCGAGCCGCTTGAACGTAGGCAAGTCCGCGGAGAGGTCAACGGGGAACGTGGCATAAGAAGGGACGCCCTCTTCGGCGACCACTCGCTCCAGTGTCTTGTCCCATGCGATGAACACCGTCGCGCCCGAATCGGCAAGCTGGCTGGCAATTCCATGCGCCGCGAGCGTGGGGTTGATGCTCACCACGATGGCGCCTAGCCTCAACACCGCGTTGAACGTCACGATGTGGGTGGTGCAGTTTGGCAAGGCGATGGCAACCCTGTCGCCCTTGCGGACGCCGCGCTCGTGAAGCAAACCGGCGGCGCGGGCCACGTCCGCTGCCAGTTGCGCGTACGTTGTCGTCGCGCCCAGGAAGTCGATCGCGATGTGATCAGGCCATGATGCGGCCGCGCGGTCGAGCCCATCGACGAGGGTCTCGTACGGAATGTCAACCTCGCGAGGTACCGAAGGGGCGCGTGCCGCCTCCCACAGTTTTTGAAGGGTGTCCACGAGTAACCGCCGATCCGGGTGACATGCTTGCGTTCGAGACGTCACGAGTGTGGGCGCCACGGCCCCTGTGCGCCCACCCCACGTGGCGATAGCCGTTGCGTTCGGTAACCATTATCCACTGTACGCCTAACCTACGGTTCCGTAGGTGGGAACCTCAGTCCAGGGCGCTGCGGGGTGCGCGGTGGCGAGCGCAGCCCCCAAGGTTCAGTTCCGCACGGAGTGCGCGCCGGCACGAAACAGCCGCGCGGCGTCCGAATCGCTTGGTATGGCGAAATCCGTCGCCCACTGCCCGGCTCCGATCGTCACGATGGTGGCGTCGGGGTATACCGGGTGGGCCGAAAGGTTGAGACGGTCGAGCGCGCCGAGCGGTATCACCAAGCGTGAAGACGAGTAGTCCGGATTGCGGCCCCGCACGAGCGATGCGTTCCGACCCAATAACTCCATCGCATCGACGTCCGCCACTAGCGCCGCGCCGTGCAGGGTCATCGGTGACGCGGCATGCGACACGCGCAGAAGGGCTCCTTGAAGTCCCACGACCACTGGGTGCATGCGTCGACTCCCATGGGACGCCCAGACGACAAGGCCCGGGTTGTCACTATGGAGTTCGAGAAAGCGGCTCACCAGGTGCGTGTCGACACACCCGGGATCGGGCACCGACGCGACGCCCGCGACAGCATTGCCTGCGGCGACGAGCGCCATGCCGACTGGGCCCGCCGGCCTCACGGCCGCGACCGCGCGCAGTTGGTCGACCAACCGGGCGACCTTGGCGTGGGCCGATCCGTTATACGGCACGGCGATCAAGGCCCCCGTAGTTGTCGAGACGGACAGTCGCCCGTCCAAAAGGTTGAGGTCGTCCCTGATGGCAACCACGTCGGCCAACGGAACGGCAAGGACGTCATATCCGCGACCGTCGCCCGCACTCGCTCCTCCCGTGGGCTCCACTACCCGCCTGCTGAGAAGGGTCAACGAATTCCGATCCAGGATCACGAGAAAGTCGTAGAGGTCCATGCCCGCGGTGGCGTCCCTGCGCGCGATGCCGCGAGGCACCTTGAGCACCGCTCGGGTGGCGCTCAAGTCGATCGGGTGGGAGCGAAACACCCTCGGTACGTCTTCGGGGACGGTGATCTCGTCGATCCACGGTCCGAAGCGGTCATATTCGCTCACGTCGGCTGCGGTGGGGCTCATAACCCCTCGGGTCCGCCGAAGATATCGGTGAGGGTCCTCCTCATCACCTCGGCGTCGGCGTCGAGCCCCATCCAGAGGCGAATCCCTATCACCGCCTGGTTGACGAGCATCCCGAGGCCATCGATCGCAGTGCAACCGCGAGACTGGGCCTCCTTGACAAAGGCGGTCCGCGGCGGGTTTGGGATGACGTCGGCGACGATCATCCCTGGCGTGAGCGTGTCGTAGTCAATATCCGGCTTGGCCTCCACATCGGGGAAGAGCCCGACGGAGGTCGCATTGATCAAAATCTCCGTTTCCGCCGGGACCGCAAACGCCTCGGTCCAGCGAGCGACCGACGCGCGAACCGCCGTGCGCTCGCACAGGTCGCCGACGAGGGCCTCGCCCCGCCCCGCGTCCCGGTTGACCACGAGGAGATCACCGGCTCCCGCGAGCGCGAGCTCAAACGCGATGGCACGGGCGGCTCCTCCCGCGCCGAGGACGACGATTCGCTTGCCACGCGGATCCACGAGGCGCCGCAGCGACGTGAGGAATCCCTGTCCGTCGGTGTTCTCACCGATCAGGCGTCCGTCGCGGATCACGACGCAGTTGACCGCGCCGATGAGCGCCGCGGACTCGGCGAGTTCGTCGAGGTACTGAATCACGGCGACCTTGTGGGGCAATGAGCAGTGGAACCCCGCCCAGCCCATCGCGACGGCCCCACGCACCGCATGTTCCAAGTCGGCGGGCGCGACCTCGCAGGTCATGTACCTGGCGTCGAGACCCGCGTGGCGATACGCCGACTCCACCATCGGGCCCGTCGGGTTCTCGGCCGCAGGGGACGCGAAGAGTCCGGTCAACTTGCTGAGGAAGCTATCTGGCGCAGTCACGGGGGTTCCTCCGTCGAATATCGCATGTTCGCGGTGACCGACTCCGGACGCCTCGGTCTTCGCGGTGCCCGCCGGTCGCCATCTGATTCTACGGAAACACTAAGTGCACCTGGCCGGATTCGAACCGGCGACACCCGCTTTAGGAGAGCGTCCTTGGCTGCTTCGGACTTCTGCCGTCGCTTGCGAAACTGTGCGGTTTCCGAACGAGTTCACCCAGCCATGTGTCCGGTCGCCGGCGGACGTCGTTGATCGTTCGCGGTCACGCCGTGGATGAAAGTTGGATGACGGCCCACCGGCAGCGCATCTGGCTCGTCGGAGAAGTTCTCGTTGACGAGTTGCAATTCGGGGATGCGGTTCTCGTAGCAGAGCGGCACGCATGTTGAGCGCCACGGCGTCGTATTGGCGGCGGTGTCCTTCGTCAGTGATGACGATGATGTCTGCATGCTCCGAAACGACAGGCATCTCGCGCCCTCCGCCAACCTTGGCCTCAGGCGGGATGGCCCCAGCATCGGCAAACTCACAGTGCCACTGGATGTCGACCGCAATCGTCTAACGGGCTGGCGAAAGCGCGGTGTACCGGTGGTCAGGATATTCGCGGGAGGAACAGTCGCTGCCCCGGTCACCACCGACACATTCGTGTCGTGGGATGATCGGTCTGGAACGAGTGGTGCCCCGAACAACACGCCAGAAGGGACATTGATGGCCTCCACCCCCGATGATGCCTTCGTGAATTCTGGTCGTCGCGAAACCTCTCGTCTCTCCGAAAGTGCTCTTGTGGGTCGATCCAGCGAACTCACGCTGATCGATCAACTGCTTGATCGCGCCCAGACGGGCAACGGCGGGGCGGTGTTGATCGAAGGGGCAGCTGGGCTGGGCAAGACACGACTGATCGCGGAGTGTGAGGCTCGTGCGCGGTCGCGCGGACTGACTGTGGTCGATGCGCGCGCGATTGTCCCTGAGCGTGGAGTGCCGTTCTCTACCGCGTTACAACTCTTCGAAACCCCTGTGGCGGCTGCCGGTACGAACTCGGCCCTCTTCGATGGGGCGGCCGCTCTCGCAATGCCACTGTTCTCCGGCCACTACGCCGACGCGATCGAAACACCATTCCCGTTGCACCACGGATTGTTCTGGCTCACTGTCAATCTCACCCAATCCGCGCCGCTGCTGATCTGCGTCGACGACGCACAATGGGCCGATGAAGGGTCACTCGGCTTCTTGCACTACCTCGCCCGCCGAGTCAACGAATTACCCATCGTTTTGGTCGTCGCCGCGCGACCGGGGAGCGCGGGGCAGCGACCTCCGCTACTGACCTCGATGATCGAAACCTGGTCGCATGATCGCCTGCACTTGTCACCGCTGGCCGCCCCCGACGTAGCTTCCTTGGTACGGGACCGGCTGCCGCTCGCCGACTCGTCGTTCTGCGACGACTTCTCCGAAATCACTGGGGGCAATCCGTTTTACGTCCGGGAGATTCTCAAGACGCTGGACAGGGAGGCCCTCGAGCCGACAGACCATTCATCGCTGAGTCTGCGCGATGCCGCGGTCGAATCGATCGGCCATGCGTCCCTGTTCCGCCTTTCGCGGCTAGGCACCGACCCGATCCTGGTGGCTCGGGCGCTCGCGGTCCTCGGCGACGGGTCAACCCTCAGACAGGTTGCCGCTCTCGCTGATCTCGACCAGACTCGCGCGGCCGCGGTTGCAGATGCGCTCATCACCGAGGAGTTGTTCGTCGTCGGTGCGACGCTGTCTTTCGCCAACCCGCTGATTGCCGGGCTCGTTTATGCCGAAATACCGACCGTTCAGGCTTCGCTAGCACATGGGCGCGCAGCGCGGCTGCTCGATAACGATTCCGTCGGAGTGGAGATCGTTGCCGCCCACCTACTGCTCGCGGCGCCCAACGCAGACTCGTGGGTTACCGAGAAGTTGCGACAGGCCGCTCAGCGAGCGCGGGCTCAGGGCGTCCCGCGTGTGGCCGCCGAACTGCTCTCAAGGGCGAAAGCGGAACCCCCAGCGCCGGCTGACCTGGCGGACGTCCTCGCGGAGCTCGGTAGCGCGGAATCCGCGGCTGGTCTGATTGGTGGCGTCGCACACTTGCGAGAGGCAGCAAACCTGCAAACCGATCCACGGAAGCGAGAAGTCACGCGTCGCGAACTGGTCAGGGCACTCTCAGCTCGAGGTCAGCAACGCGAGGCCGTGCAGATTCTCGAAGAGGCCATCGAGGAAGGTATCGAGGAACCCGGGCCGGCACTTCTGGCCGAGTACTTCGTCAACGCCACCTTTGAATCGGGAATGCGACAGCGCGCAATTCAGCGCATTCACGAGGCGGTCAGAACTCTGCCATTGCACACGGGTCCGGCCGAGCGCGGACTGTTGGCGACCTTGGCGATGCGCTCCGGCCAGGAGGGTGCGCCGGCGGTCGATACTATTGAACTCGCCCGTCGCGCATGGTCCGATGGGGCCATCCTGGCCGAGCAAGGCCCCGACGGCCCGGGCTGGCTGATGACCTTCTGGGCGCTGGAACTCGCGGGCGATCATCACCAGGCGCTCGCGATCACCACGGCAGCACTGGACCTCGGGCGAGCGACCGGCTCCATGGAAGCCGTCGCGACGGCGAGCATGTTCAGCGCCTGGACGCGAGCAAAACTTGGGCAAATTCTCGATGCCGAAGCCGATCTGTCTCAGGTGGACATTGCCGAAGACCTTGGGTGGCGCCGCTACCTCGTCGCCGCGTTGTCACGCAAAGCGGTACTTCAGGTGTGGCGCGGAGATCTCCAAGCTGCCGATGCGACGTTGTCCAGAGCGGCTGAGCGTGATCTTGGAGGTGGGATGGAGACTCCTTGGCGCCTTCACGCCGCCGGGTTACTGGCAATGGCTCGGCACGATAACGCGGGTGCGCTGCAGTTACTCACCGAAGCCGGCGACTGGTTGGCTGAGAACCTCGACGTTGACTACACCGTACTGAACTGGCGGACCGATGCCGCGCGTGCCGCGCTCGCACTGGGCGAGAATGATCGAGCACGCGAGCTCATCGAACGCGATGAAGCTCTGGCTGAGCGTTGCGGCTCGGCCGCACATCTCGGCCGTGTGCTTCGAGTACGGGGGCTAATGGTCGGCGGCGATGAGGGAGCGGCGCTCCTGCGTGCGGCGGTCACACATCTGGAAAGCGCGGGAGAGGCTCATGAGCGCGCCGAAGCACTGACGGACCTCGGTGCGCTGATTCGCCGACAAGGCTCGAAGGTCGCCGCTCGCCCGTATCTATTTGAGGCGTTGGACTACGCGGTGAGCAACGGAGCCAATGCGCTGGCGGAGCGCGCTCGAGATGAGCTTTCTGCCAGCGGAGTACGTGGGCGGCCCGACCGCATTTCGGGGCCGACGACACTCACCTCAAGCGAGCGCAGAGTCGCGAGGCTGGCGGGGGTCGGCTTGACCAACACTCAGATTGCGCAGGCGCTTTTCGTCACGCCCAAGACGGTGGAGTACCACCTCCGGCACGTGTACCAAAAGCTTGAGATCTCTGGCCGAAAGCAGGTGGCGGCCGCCCTCGCTGGCCCGCAACCGGATGGATCTGAAGTAGTCGATCCCGGCGTTCTCGACTAGCGAGTCACCTCCGGCGAAGTGGGAAACCCTAGGGTCGGCCCCTAGGGACAGTCGAGGGCTGGCCCGCTTTGATTGGCGGGAGGGGCCGTCGGGTGAGCCAGATGGCCGAAATCCCGAATGCCAAAGTGAGGTAACCCGATGGTCGGCCCTATCAGTCGAAAGTCCCGTTCAGGAGGCATCATGCCAGGAGTATCGCTTCACCGATTTGGCACAGCAATTACGGTTGCCGCACTTGTTGTGGGGGTCACCGTCCTTGCGACAGCACCCGCAAACGCTGTGGGTGCGGCGACGAAACTCGCGTTCACCGTTTCTCCCGGTAACACCACGAGCAACAGCCCGTTCGTCAATCAGCCTCAGGTTGCCGTACAAGATGCCGGCGGCGCCCAGACCGCCGGTACGGATCCGGTGACGCTGAGCATCACGACTCCGGCTGGGGCCGTATTGACTTGCGACGCAAATCCCACCAATGCGGTTGCTGGTCTTGCTTCCTTCGCTGGCTGTCGCATCGACCAGCCTGGCACATACACCCTGACAGCGGCTTCCGGCGCCCTGACATCGGCGGTCAGCAGCAGCTTCACCATCGCGGCAGGGACGTTAACGCTGAGCCCTTCATCCGTCACCCTCAGTGATTTCAAGAATGGGGCCACCGGTTTCACCATCACCGCCACGGGCTTTGTGCCCGGTGATGCGGCGATGGTCTTCGGCCTCCAGAACGGAAATCTCTTCGAAATCACCCCACGCGACGTGACCGCGGATGCAACAGGAACGATCGTTGTGCATCATGCATATGATGCCTTGAGCGCCGATATTCCTGCCCTAGGAGCGTTGACCATTTCCGTTGGTTCCAGGACTTATAACCCGCCAGATGCCGATTTGACCATCATCGCTGATCCCACCACGCCACCTGCCGCGACTCCCGCCACGCCACCTGCCGCGACTCCCGCCACGCCACCTGCCGCGACTCCCGCCACGCCGGTCAAGACAAAAGCCAGCTTCACGGGTTAATCGCCGACAGTCGAAGATGATGCGCCAGGCTTAGGTGCTGCCTCTGCCTGGCGCATCTCTTTCGTTTCCACGCTCGGCCTTGGTCGCCACCTGTTCGTACCGCGTCGATCCACCTCCGAAAGCCATTCGAATGACACCGCGCCCTTTCGCTTGCCTCGTGCCCGTGACGTCGACGCTTCTGACCGGGCTGTTGCTTGCAGGGTGCAATCCAAGCACCCCGATGAGTTCTCCTTCGCAGCATCCACAAACCCCGTATGTGACACCGTCACCTGCGCGTGTGACACCGTCACCTACGTATGTGACACCGTCACCTGCGCCGCCTGCCGCCCCCGCTTCGGTCGGAACGTCGGCCACCGCAAACTCTGCGCAGGTCACTGTGTACGGCGCGCCTGGCGGAGCAATTGCCACCACCCTGAGCAACCCGCAGCCGTCGGGCGCGCCGCTCACCTTCCTCGTGGCGGCCAAAGAGGGCGCGTGGCTGCAGGTTGATCTCGCGCAGCGCCCGAACGGAAGCACCGGGTGGATCAAGGCAGACGCCGTCACCCTGCACAGCCTGCAGTACAGCCTGCGTGCATCCACCGAGCAGAACACGTTGTCGCTGTACAAGAATGCGACGCTCGTGAAGACCTTCACGATAGCAACGGGAACTGGCGGCACCCCCACCCCACACGGATCGTTCTACCTCACGGAGCTGCTCGCGCCGACCAACACCGGTTACGGCCCGTATGCGTTCGGGCTCTCAGCCTTCTCCGATGTGTTGAATAGCTTCGGCGGAGGACCCGGGCAGATCGGTTTGCACGGCACCGACGACGCGGCGAGCATCGGCCGGTCGGTGAGCCACGGCTGCATCCGCCTCACCAACCCGGACATCACCGAGCTCGCGAACCTACTGCCGCTGGGGACACCGATCTCGATCGAGTAGCGGCTGCTCCCGCTGCCGCTTCTCTTGCCGCATCGATGAGCTCCTGGTAGAGCTTCTCCGTCGCGGACCTGACCCGGGCGGGCGCGGAATTAGTTGCCTTTGGGCCAATCGTTAACACGTTAACGATCTTCAAAAGGACTAACCTCCCTGCGCCCACGCCGGTGGCGGAAGGCCGATGCCCGATGCGCGATGCGCGGTGCCACGCGGTGGCCCCCACGTTGGCGATTTGTGGGTGAGTGCGCAAGTCGCGTCGACCGGGAGGTCTTGGATGCATCAAATCTCGATGCACCAAATCTCAGGTGCTTCGTAGTGCGCCTGGCCGGATTCGAACCGGCGACACCCGCTTTAGGAGAGCGGTGCTCTATCCCCTGAGCTACAGGCGCGTGGGGTTTCAGGGAACAAGGTTACCGGGTCCGCGAGGCTACCAACGCGCGTGAACGTGCTCGCGAATCGAGTCGTTGTAAATTCGTGCCAGTTCGGCCATGACGTCGTCGGGCAGGCTCGGCAGGTCTCCGACGGCGGCGTTCGTCACCGCTTGCTCCACGGTGCGCGCACCGGGAATCGCGGCGGTCACTCCCGACTGCGTCAGCCAGCGCAAGGCGAGCTGCGACGTCGTCCACCCCTCCGGAACCACGGCCGCCACTTCGCGCGCCGCACGAACGCCCAACTCAAACGGGACGCCCGAGAAGGTCTCCCCTACGTCGAACGCTGCGCCTTCCCTGTTGTAGGTCCGGTGATCGTTCGCGGCGAAGGTCGTCGATTCGTCGTACTTGCCCGATAACAGACCCGATGCGAGGGGCACTCGCGCCAGGATTGCGACACCCGCATCGGCGGCACGCCCGATGACAACCTCGAGGGGCTTGCGGCGGAACACGTTGACGATGATCTGGATCGAGGCGAGACCTTCCTCGCCGAGCACGTGAAGCGCCTCATCCACGGTCTCGACAGACGCTCCCCACGCCCGAACCACACCTTCGTCCTGAAGCGACCTGAGCGCGTCGAACGTTTCCGGGTTCTTGAGCACCTCGGTGGGTGGGCAGTGCAACTGAATCAGGTCAAGGGTGTCGACGCCCAGGTTCTGTCGCGAGCGGTCCGTCCATGCCCTGAACGCGTCGAGCGTGTACGCGCTCGCCACGTGAGGGTCGGAACGCCGACCCATCTTGGTGGCAACAAGGAACCGATCGCGATCGGCGCGCGAGGCAATGAAGGCTCCCACCGCTCGCTCTGATCGGCCGTCACCATAAACGTCCGCCGTGTCAAAGAGCGTGACGCCCGCGTCGGCAGCAGCGCCAAGGATCTCTTGAGAGAGTTCGTCGCTGACGTCGCCCCAGTCTGCGCCGAGTTGCCAGCAACCCATACCAATTTCGCCGACGGCTCGGCCAAGCTTTGTCACGGATGTCGAACGCATGGAAACATGCTCCTCAGTGATGAGGACTAGACCCGAAGGGCTCTAGCCCGTCACGCGAATGTAGACCGGGTTGACCTGCCAGATGGCGCGGAACTGAATGGTCTTGCCCGGGCGTGGAGAATCGATCTGAAGGTTGGGACCTGCATAGATGCCCACGTGTCCGGGGGTCACGATGATGTCTCCGGGCTGGGGGGAGTTCACCCTCGTGCCGACGCCGAAGTACTCGCCCGTGACGCGGGGCAAGGAGATGCCGAACTGGGCGTAGACGTATTTCACAAAACCAGAGCAGTCGAAGCCCGTTGAGGGCGAACTGCCGCCACTGCGGTAGGCGATGCCAACATACTTGGAGGCTTCGGCGATGATGCTGGATCCCGCGATGGCCTGGGCGACGTCCGCGCTATTCGCGACGGTACGTGCGGAAACCCGAGGACGATACACGACGACGGGCTTGGGGTTGACCGTGACGGTCAGTGCAGGCGTTTCTACCTGGAAGGAGGCGTCCGCTTTCGCGGCGACAGGCGCACCAATCTGCGCGACCTCAGATACGTACTTGGTTCCCTGAATGGCAACCGCCGCCGCATCTGGAGTTGGCGAGTTCGAGCCAGAGATCGCGACAGCCGCCGCTCCAGAAAGGGGCACCACAACAAGTGCCGCCCCGATAGAGACCGCCATCGCGCGCGACTTAGCGCGCATATATCCGTACCTCAAATTCAAATCCTTTCGCGCTGACAGCGCTACACAACGACCCGCCGATCATCTCGCCACTCACGTGACTCGATCGCTACCGCATCGTCCGAGGGGTTCTTCCCTGTCTTAATGTCTGGTCTAGGTTACCTGGTCAGGAGCCTACTTTGCTGTCTGTCCTAACGAACAAGTGGCGCGCAACGTCCCCGTCAATCACGATGGTGCCGCGCTCCGTCGCGATCTCGACGCCATCGGGCACCTCCGCAAGGCGGAGTAAAGTCCCAGGTAGAAGGCCAATTGCGACGACGTCTTCGAGGAATCCTTCGAGTGCCTGGGGGCCCTCTCCAATGCGAAAAAGCATGCAATTGGTGCCCCCATTTTCGACGTAATCAGCCATCGAAAGCACTCCCGGCGGGGCTTCAGCCCCGGTCTTGTGGACATCGCAGAGCTCGCTCAGGCCCGGAATCGCGTTGCCGTAGGGCGACCTTCTCTGGTGGCCAAGCATCTCCACGAGGCGGCGCTCAACCCGCTCGCTCATGACGTGCTCCCACCGGCACGCCTCGTCATGAACGTCGGTCAAGGGAAGCCCGATGATGTCCGTCAGCAACAACTCCGCCAGCCGGTGCTTGCGCATCACCCGCGTGGCCCTCGTGAGCCCCTCGTCGGTGAGGCGAAGGGTGCGGTCGCCCTCGACGACCACGAGTCCGTCCCTCTCCATCCTGGCAATGGTCTGGGACACCGTCGGGCCCGCATGCCCCAACTGCTCGGCGATGCGCGCCCGCAGCGGAGGGACACCGTCCTCGAGCAACTCGAAGATGGTCCGCAGATACATCTCGGTGGTATCGATGAGGTCCGTCATTGCGAATGCCTACCCATCCCGCGGTAGACCCACCCCGCGTTCGTCCAGGCCTCGGCATCGAGACAATTGCGGCCATCAATGACGACGCTGCGCGCCGCGACCTGGGCCAGCCGCACCGGATCCGCGTTCTTGAACTCTCGCCACTCCGTGGCCACGATGACGAGCTCGGTTCCGCTCACCGCGTCTTCCATGCCATCCGCGAAGTGCAAGGTCGGCCACGCGGCGGCGGCGTTCTTCATTGCCTCGGGGTCGTACACCCTCACATCCGCGCCCATCAGGTGCAGTCGGCCAGCCACGTCGAGCGCGGGAGAGTCCCTCACGTCGTCGCTATTGGGCTTGAAGGCGGCGCCAAGCACCGCGATGGGGCGGCCAACGACCTTCCCACCAAGTTCGCGTGCCGCCATGTCGACCACGTGATCGCGACGGCGCATGTTGACGGCGTCGACCTCGTGCAGGAACGCGAGCGCCTGGTTCACCCCGAGTTCCCCCGCCCTGGCCATGAACGCCCTGATGTCCTTGGGAAGGCAGCCTCCGCCAAAACCGAGGCCCGCACCAAGGAACTTACGGCCGATGCGCTCGTCATAGCCGATCGCGTCGGCCAGTTCCATGACATCGGCGCCCGTCGCGTCGCAAATTTCCGCGATCGCGTTGATGAACGAGATCTTGGTTGCGAGGAACGCGTTTGCGCTCACCTTGACGAGTTCCGCCGTCGCGAGGTCCGTGACGAGGAAGGGCGTGCCGCGGCCGATCGCGTCGGCGTACACGATGCGAGCCATCTCCTCGATGCGTCCGGGGTGGTTCTTGTCGATTCCAAGCACGAGCCTGTCGGGTCGCAACGTGTCCTCGACGCCAAAGCCCTCTCTCAGAAACTCGGGGTTCCACCCCAGGTCGACGGCGTCGCCCGCAGGCGCAAGCTCGCGCACCCTGGCCGCAAGCCTTGCCGCAGTGCCAACGGGCACCGTGGACTTCCCGAGGATCACTGTCGGCCGCTTCAGCAAGGGCGCCAAGCCGTCGATGACCGCATCGACAAATCTGAGGTCGGCCGCGCTCTCGCCCTTCTTCTGGGGCGTGCCCACCCCAATGAAGTGCACGTCGGCATCGGCCGCCTCGCGGGCGTCCGTGGTGAAACGGAGCCTGCCCGTCGCTACGTGCTTGCTGATGAGTTCGGGAAGCCCTGGCTCGAAGAACGGCACCTCGCCGCGGGCAAGAGTCGCCACCTTGGCCGCGTCGATGTCAACACCCACGACGTCGTGCCCCAGCTCGGCCATCCCCGCCGCGTGGGTCGCCCCCAAGTAGCCCGTGCCAAAGACCGAAACTCGCAAAGTCATGCAGTCAGACTAGCGGCGCGGCACCGGGACCGACGCGACAACGACAACGCCACGTGTCTCGATGTGGAGGTGGCCCTCGCTGGCCGCAACAAAGACCGAATCTCCGCGCCCGAGGATTGCGGCGTCACGCTCGGTCTGCACACGAGCGTCGGCGTCGATTGCCAGGACGATGCGCGGACCGGATTCGGCGTCGAACGTTCCGTCGCTGACGACCACGAGTTCGAACTCGGCAGCGTCCGTCGACAGGCGTCGCGCGGCGCCGATGATCGTCTCGGTGGGCACCACAGGCGCACCTGGTGACAGCACGGCGAGCTCGCGCAGCAGGCCAGCATTAATCGCCTTGTGGGTCAGCCCGGCGCGCACCACGTTGTCGGAGTTGGCCATGATTTCCACACCATCGCCGCGTATGTAGCAGTGGACCGTCCCAGCGGGCGTGTAGAGCGCCTCACCTGGCCTCAGTTCCACGGCGTTCATGGCGAGGGCGACCAAGGCGCCGGCGTCACGGACATGGTGTGCAAGGGACTCGGATGCGATCTGCGCAGTCACGCTGCCGCCCGAAAGGCCCTGGGCTAGCCGGACCAACGCGTCCGCGTGGTCACGGGTCAGCACCGTGAGAACGTACCCCGCGATGCCCTCCGAATCGAGAGCGTCGCGAAGAGACTCCGCATCGTCGCCGCCGAGCCGTTCGAGGTCACGCATGAGTTCCGCCTCGGGCCGGAATCCAGACAGCACGGTCATGTTTGTCACCGCGAGCAACATCTCGGGTTTGTGTGAAGCGTCCTTGTAGTTGCGATGCGGGTCCGTCATCGCGACGCCGCCGTCCTCCTCGGCTGCGAAGCCCGCCCGCGCCGTCTCCATCGTCGGATGAACCTGAATGGACAACGGTCGCGCGATCGAGAGAACCTTGAGCAAATAGGGGAGCTTGCCGTAGTCGCGGGCTACCGCCATGCCAAGGGCACCCACGGGGTCTGCGGCGATGACCGCGTCGAGGGGTCCGGATGCCGTCACCGAGGGAGCAGAGGGGTGCGCACCCCACCAGGCCTCGGCGTAGGGCCCGCCGTCGGGTGCAAAACCCAACAGGTCAGGAATGCCCTGGCTCGAGCCCCAGTCGAACCGCTGCAGTGCGGGCGTCAGAGCAATCACGGGTGCCATCATGCCATCGTCTGCAGTCGGTACTCTTGGGACATGACGGCCGACCTCGTAATACCTTCACATTTGCTGCCCCGCGACGGACGATTTGGCTCCGGTCCCTCGAAGGTGCGCGACGCACAAGTGCGCGCGCTCGTGGACGCCAACCCCGGCGTTCTTGGCACTTCTCACCGCCAGGCGCCCGTGCGCGGCTTGGTGGGCGACGTGCGGCGCATGATCGCGGAGTTGTACAACCTTCCCGACGGCTACGAGGTGCTCCTGTCGAACGGAGGTTCGACGTTCGTGTGGGACGCCGCGGCCTTCGGCCTGGTCGAGTCGAAGGCCCAACTGGCCGCATTCGGCGAATTTGGCGCCAAATTCGCGTCATCGGTCGAGGCCGCGCCGCACCTCGACACCCCCACCGTCCACCGTGCCGAACCGGGATCGATCGTCGAGCCGGTGTTCGAGGCAGGCGTCGACACCTACGGGTGGCCCCACAACGAAACCTCGACCGGGGCCACGGCCCCCGTCAGGAGAGTCGCAGGCGCCGCCGACGCGCTCATGGTGGTCGACGGCACATCCGCCGCGGGTGGCATCGAGCTCGACGCGCGCGAGGTGGACTTCTACTACTTTGCGCCCCAAAAGTCCTTCGCCTCGGACGGCGGACTGTGGTTCGCGCTGGCCTCGCCCGCAGCGCTCGCCCGCATCGAGTCGATCGCCGCGACGGGAAGGTACATTCCCCCGTCCCTGTCACTGGCCGATGTGGTCACCAATTCGCGCGCCGAGCAGACCATCAACACGCCCGCCATCGCGACGCTCGTCATGATGCGGGCACAGCTCGAGTGGATGCTCGCTGGCGGAGGACTCCGGGCGATGGCCGCACGTTCGGCCGCCTCGTCGTCGGCCATCTACGCCTGGGCCGAGGCGAGCGACTTTGCCGTGCCCTTTGTCACAAACCCTGGCCATCGGTCGCCAGTTGTTGCGACGATTGATCTGTCCAAAGAGGTCGATTCCGCGCGCCTGCAGGCGGTGTTGCGGAAGCACGGGATCGTAGACGTGTTTCCATACCGCAAACTGGGGCGCAATCAGTTGCGTATCGCGGTGTTCCCCGCCGTCGACACGGCCGATGTCGTGGCTCTCCTGCAATGTATTGATTGGGTGGTCAATCACTGGTGACCAAGAGGCGCAAGCCCGACGAAGGAGTCGAGGCAGAGGCAGAACGGGCTCCCGAGCGCCGTCGCCGCAAGCGCCGCCTGATTTGGCCCCTCGTGCTCGCGAGCGCGCTCGCCGCATCATCTTGGACTATCGCGCAGGCGGCCACGCTCCCGCCTCTCCCTGTAGCCGAGGCGGCGGCCCACGGGCCCGTCGCCGATGCCGCCCAGGCACCGATCGATGCGGTGGTGCCAACCGCCGGGCCAGTGGCGTCGGCCCAGCCCGCGCCATTTGGTCCTCAGCTCGAGGTGATTCTGCCGCCACCCCCGCCGCCGCCGCCGCCCGCTTCGAGTGGCCAGCGGAGTTCCCCCCAGCAGAAGCAGGCTGCGGCCGCGGCACTGACGACGACACAGTACTGCGATGGGAAATATGGTGCGACGACTTCCGCGTCGACGCCCCAGGGGCTCTTGACGGCCGCCAACGCCGAGCGGGCCAATTTTGGACTGGCTCCGTTGTCGTGGAGCGGCACTCTCGCGCAATCGGCCCAGGACTGGTCGAACACGATGGCGGGAAACTACGACCCAACGAATCCGGGAGCGGCTATGGGGCATGGCATGGTGCCGAGCCCTGGTGGACAAAACGTCGCGGCCGCTTGGACGAGCGGATCTATGAGCCAGGCGACCGCAATCGCTACCGCTCACTCGGGATGGATGGCATCCCCTGGACACTGCGAGAACATTCTCAGGGCATCGTTCACATCGATGGGTGCGGGAACGGCTGAGGCCGGGTCAGGCAAGGCCTGGTACACCACCGTCGACTTCCAGTAGCGGCGCCGCGAAGCTAGCCCCGAGCGTCGGCCCGCTCAACCGGCCGACCGCGCGGCGTCCACTTGAGGAACGCCCCCGCGGCGGCGGCCCCAAGACCGCCCGCCGTGAACAGGCCGACGGGCAACGCAATCGCGGCACCGATCGCGACCAGCCCAGGGCCGAGCAACCCGCCCACGTCCTGCATGATCGACCACGCCCCCAAGAAGACGGCACGCCCCTTCTTAGGCGACGCGTCGGCCCCCAGCGTCATCACCACCCCTGAGCCCCAGCCATTCCCCGCACCAATCACTAGTGCGAGCACCGCAACGAGCGCGGGCGTGGACGCGAACGGCAAGAGCGCGGCGCCTACGCCAAGTGCGATTGCCGACGGAACCGCGGTCCACACCCTGCCGAAGCGGTCCATGACATATCCGGCGGGAATGAACAGCGCCATGTCGATCGCCGCGGCCACACCAAAGACGAGCGACGCACTGGAATTACTCATGCCGATGTGCGCAGCCCACAAGGGGATGATCACGACCCGCGCCTGGCGCAAGGCGCCCATTAGCACCACGCCGACGCCCAGGGTCAACAGCACGTGGCGGTGAGGCCCGAGCACCGCCTTGGGGCTCAGTCGCACGCGATCGGCACGGGGGATCGTCAGGTGCCGCGGCGCGGTGAAGACCAATACCCCGATCGCCACGGTGACGGCCACGGCTGCAAACACATAGTCGGCGCGCAGCCCCAAAACCGCGATGATTCCCGCGCCTGCAACGGGTCCGATGAAGTTTCCGATGCGCCACACCCCCGCGAGCGTCGTGAGGGCGCGTGCGCGCGTGCCAGAGGGTGCGAGCGCATCGATGTGCGACTGTCGCGCCACGTGCACCCAGCCGTGCCCCATCCCCACGACGGCCACGCCGACCGCGAGCATCGCGACGTGGAGCGACGAGGCGCACACGAGGGCGCCCGCGGCGAGAACGCCATAGCCCGCAAACGTCGCGGGGATGGGGCCCCTGTGGCTCGCGACCGATCCGCCGATGGCCGAGCCGGCCATACGGCCACCGGAGTACACAGCGACCGCGATCGACGCGATTGATGCGGGCTCGCCCAAGGAGATGGCGGACAGCGCAAAGATCGGGAGCATCGCGCCGATGCCGATCTCGGCAAGGAACGTGGGAAGGTACACGGAGAGAGCCAACGCGCGCACTGCTGCGCTGCGGGGCACTCCCCGGTTACTCAGCTGCGGCCTCGTCCTCGGTGACATCGCTTTCGGTAGCCTCGTCCTCGGTGACATCGCTTTCGGTAGCCTCGTCCTCGGTGACGTCGCTTTCGGTAGCCTCGTCCGCCTCAGCGGCGATTTCCGGCTCCGACTCCGACTCCGACTCCGACTCCGACAAGTCGAGAGCGTCCACCGCGCCAGAGTCGACCACGGGCTCAGCACCGGGCCATTCCGACAGACGCCTCTCGGCCTCCGTCTGCGAATGCGCCCCACAACCGTGATCGACGCTCACGACGCGGCCATCCGAAGGCGACCATTCGTTCGCACACGCGCCAAAGAGCGTGCGGAAAGATCCCGCGATGGGCACCCAGAACGCACACGTCGAACACGGCTCGGCCGATGCCACGGCGGTCGATGCGCTAGGGCCGTGGGATCCGCGGTACCAGCGGTCGGCGACTGCCTCGCGCGCCTCCGGGGCGAGCACTCGCTCGCGTCCGAGGCCAAACTCGTAGATCGCCATGCGATCGAGGTCTTCATCGCCCGTGGCGGTGTAGCCGGGCACGAGCCGCTCGTCGTCGGCGACATATGGCAACACCATGCCGGGCTCAAGGTCGCCTGGGCGCACCCTGTCGGACCAGGGCACCCACTCGGGGGCAAGCAGCGCCTGCTCGCCGGGCAACAGGGCGGACTCGCACACGCTCGCGGCGCCGTCGACAACCGCGACGTCGACCGTCCAGTCCCAACCGACGTAACCGGGAAGCAGGCACTCGTACCGGACCGAGACCAGGCCCTCGCCGTTCTCAAGGACGCCCCTGAGGCCGCCGACAGAGGACTCGTCGCCAGCAGTCTCAACGACTGCGGCACGGGCCACGGATTCCACGAGGTTCTCGATTGCGACGCTCATGCTAGGCGTCCAACTGTTCTGCGACCGCTCGCAAAACCGCGGCGACCTGGGAGCCCTTGGCGGCCTCCGGGTAGCGGCCCTTGCGCAACACATTTGAGACACCGTCGAGCATCTTGATGAGGTCCTCGACGATCATCGTCATGTCGTCGGCTGGCTTGCGCTGCGACTTCGTGATCGACGGCGCCGGCTCGGTGAGCGTCACCGCCATGGCCGAGGGGCCACGTCGGCCGTCAGCAACGGAGAACTCGACCTTGGCTCCGGGGTTGGGCGGCGCGGAGCCTTCAGGGAGCGCGGACGCGTGCAGGAACACCTCATCGCCCTCATCGCTGGCGATGAAGCCGAAGCCCTTTTCGGTGTCAAACCACTTCACTCGTCCGGATGGCACGTCTATCTCTCCTGTCGATGCCGCGGAAGCGGCGGTAGCAAGTGTACAAGGGCTATGGCGGGCGACGCGGCGGAACGCCAGCATTCGGGGCCCGCTTCCCAGCCGTTTCTCAGGCTGAGACGCCACACTGGTGCCATGGCAGCCGACCCCACAGTGGTTCTCGTCGTCGATGACGAGCCCGACCTGCGCGATCTGCTCACCACATCCTTGCGCTTTGCGGGCTTCGATGCCGTGTCGGTCGCCTCCGGGCGAGCGGCGCTCGACACGCTGGCGGAGCGCCGCGTCGACCTTGTGGTCATGGACGTCATGATGCCCGCAATGGACGGCCTCACCGCGGTCCGAAGGCTCCGTGCCAGGGGGGACGACGTGCCTGTGCTGTTCCTGACGGCCAAGGACGAGGCCGACGACGTGGTTGCAGGCCTGCGCGTCGGAGGCGACGACTATGTCACCAAGCCGTTCCGCTTGGCCGAGGTGGTGGCGCGCATCGAGGCAATTTTGCGCAGGTCGAGCGCCGCGACCCAGTCCGATACCACGATCAGGGTCGCGGATCTTGAGATCGACGACGACGCCCACGAGGTGCGCCGCGGCGGTCACATCCTTGACCTGACCCCCACCGAGTTCGCGTTGCTGCGCTATCTGGCCACCAACGCTGGCAGAGTGCTGTCGAAGACCCAGCTACTTGCGGCGGTGTGGGGCTACGACGTCGGGGACGGAAACCTCGTCGAGACGTACGTCTCGTATTTGCGCCGCAAGATCGATGCGCCGTTTGATGCGCCGCTGATTCACACCAAGCGCGGCATCGGCTACGTCGTCAAGGAACCACGATGAGGTCGTGGCCGCTCAAGTGGACCATTCCGGCGATCGCTCTGGTGCTCGTGCTGCTCACGGAGTTCGTGATCGGCGCGTCCGTGCTCTTGCTGCTGCACAGGACCCTCACCTCTCAGGTCGATCGCAAGCTCGACGACGCGGTGTCGGCACTCGCATCCCATCCCGCCGCCATTGTCGCGATCGGGAATAGCGGCACCGCCGCGGGGATGCCCCTCCAGCCGCCAAACGACGTGGTGGTCGTCGTCTTCCGTGCGGACGGCAGCGAGGCAACCGCCGCCACGCAGTGGCTCAACAACGGCCGTCCACTTCCCCCGATCACCCTGAGGCCCAATGCCACCGCGACGTACACGGCCCGCGCCCCGGGAGAGTCGTGGCGGGTGGTGACTCGGCACCTTGAGGCAACCGGTCCCGGCGCTGGCACGACGATCGCAGTGATGGCCCCTCTGCGCGACATCGGGTCGGCCGCGACGATCTTGGGCCGCGGAATCATCGTGCTTGGCCTTGCGGTCGCCTTGCTCGCCGCGGCGCTCGCTGCCTGGGCCACCCGTCGCTCGCTGCGGCCTCTTGCGGAGGCGGAGCGCACCGCGGCTTCCATTGCCGCAGGCGATCTCACTCGACGTGTGCCCTCGTATCCACGCACCACCGAGGCGGGCTCCCTTGCGGCGTCGCTCAATGCGATGCTCGACCGGCTGTCCGCGACGATGACCCAGCGCGACGCCTCGGAAGCCAAGCTCAGGCTCTTCGTGTCCGATGCGTCCCACGAGCTGCGCACCCCCCTTGCGGCGATTCGCGGCTATGCCGAGCTCCACCGCATGGGCGCGGACGAAACGGGACAGGCCATCGCCCGCATCGAGGCAAACGCCGACCGCATGGCCAAACTCGTGGATGACCTGCTCCTCCTTGCACGCTCCGACGAGGCCGCCGCGGTTCTCGGGGGTAACGAGGACGTCGATATTGCCCACGTCCTCGACGACGTCGCTGCCGACGTCAGGGCACAAGATTCCTCGCGCATGGTGACCGTTGCCGCGGAGCAAGGCACCGTCGTCCGCGGCTCCACGCGCCACCTCACCCAGCTGTTCTCCAACGTGGCCGCGAACGCCTTGCGCCACACCCCGGAGGGCACGCCCATCGAGCTGACGGCTCGTGTCGAGGGCGACCGAGTGGTCGCGACCGTCCGCGACCACGGACCCGGTTTTGGCGCGGCTCACGCGGCTCGCGCGTTTGAACGCTTCTATCGCGCCGACGAGTCGCGCACCAGAGCGTCCGGCGGATCGGGCCTCGGGCTCGCGATCGTCGCGGCGATAGCCTCCGCCCATGGGGGCTCGGCCGTCGCCTCCGACATCGGCCCCGCCGACGCGCCCGAGGGTGCGATCGTGACCGTCACTCTCCCCGCGTCGCCTGCGTAGTTTGGGCTCGACGGGCGGCCCGTGGCGTAGGGTCGCGTTCCATGGCGCTGCTCATCGATCCCCCGCTGTGGCCTCGCCATGGACGCATCTGGGGGCATCTAGTCTCCGACGCCTCTCTGGATGAACTTCACTTCTTCGCGCGCACGGTGGGCATTCCCGAACGCGGCTTTGACCTGGACCACTACGACGTCCCTGCGGACATGCACGAGCGGCTGATCGCCGCCGGAGCGCAGCTGATCGACGGGCGCGAGCTGGTGCGGCGCCTGCGCGCATCGGGCCTGCGCGTGACGGCCGCCCAGCGACGCCGCTAAAGCCCCGCCACGGTGTAGAAATCCCGCCTTGCCTCATGATGCCCTTATGTGTAATGTTTTTATTACAGATGCACAAGGGAGGTAACACGTGGGCATCGACGAAGCGGGGTCCGAGCGGCTTGCCGCACGCCTCGCTGCGATCGCCAGCCCGCAACGGATGCGCATCCTCGCCGAACTACACGAGCAACCGCGTTACGTCAGCGAGCTGGCTCGCCGGGTCGAAATGTCCCGGGCGCTGCTCTACATGCACCTACGCAAGCTCGAAGAGGCGGGCTTCGTCGCCAGCCACCTCGAACTTGGGGACGACGGCAAGGCCGTCAACATCTTCGAGTCCGTCCCGTTCTCGATCTCCATCAACCCCGATGCGATCGCCGCCGCGGTCAACTCACCGAATACACGGAAGGACTAACCATGGATTCAATCCCCTGGTTTGGTTGGATCGCCATTGTCGGAACCGCGGGCTGGGCGGTCATGGGCTCCCTGAGAGTCTTGACGTCGCCGCGGGCAAGGGCACAAACCAACCTGACCGACGCGCTACGCGCCAGCGCCGACGCGAACACCAAGATGGCCGAACGCCTCGACGCCATCGACACTCGCCTCGCCACGATCGAAAAGACGCTCACGGACATTCCCTAAGGCCCGGGGCCGAGCGCCTTGCACCGCTCGCAACGCCCCTCGCCCCTCGCCCTCGCGCGGGGCGCGCAACTACGAACCAGTCTCGACAGCGACACGCTGACCGATGCGGGACCGGAGCCCGCTCCACGGCCTGTCGGGCGCCAATTTGGTTCGCAGCGTCGCGGGTGCAGGGTTGAGGGGCTTTCCGCAACGACCCCGATCGACGACGAAGGGCCCCGAGGATCGCTCCTCGGGGCCCTTCGCGTATGTCAGCTGTGGACTAGAAGCCCATTCCGCCCATGCCGCCATCGCCCTGAGGCATTGCCGGCTCCCGTTCGGGCTTGTCCGCCACGACCGCTTCGGTCGTGAGGAACAGGGCCGCGATCGAGGCGGCGTTCTGCAGGGCAGAGCGCGTCACCTTGACCGGGTCGTTGACGCCGGCGGCGAGAAGATCCTCGTAGACGTTGGTCGCGGCGTTGAGGCCGTGACCCAAGGGCAGACCCTTGACCTTCTCGACAACGACGCCACCCTCGAGGCCGGCGTTGATGGCGATCTGACGAAGAGGCGCCGTGACGGCGAGCTCGACGATGCGAGCACCGGTTGCCTCGTCGCCCTCAAGGTGGAGGTTAGCGAACGCGAGGGCGCCCGCCTGGATGAGCGCAACGCCACCACCGGCGACGATGCCCTCTTCGACGGCGGCCTTCGCGTTGCGAACGGCGTCCTCGATGCGGTGCTTGCGTTCCTTGAGCTCGACCTCGGTCGCGGCTCCTGCCTTGATGACTGCAACGCCGCCGGCCAGCTTGGCCAGGCGCTCCTGCAGCTTCTCGCGGTCGTAGTCGGAGTCGGAGTTGTCGATCTCAGCGCGGATCTGCTTGACGCGACCCTCGATGAGCTCGGTGGCGCCGCCACCCTCGACGATCGTCGTCTCGTCCTTGGTGACGGTGACCTTGCGGGCCGTACCGAGCAGGTCGATCGTGGCGTTCTCGAGCGACAGGCCAACGGACTCGGCAATGACAGTTGCACCCGTGAGGATGGCCATGTCCTGAAGCATCGCCTTGCGACGGTCGCCAAAGCCGGGGGCCTTGACGGCCACGGCCTTGAACGTGCCGCGGATCTTGTTGACCACGAGCGTGGCCAGGGCCTCGGACTCGACGTCCTCGGCGATGATCATGAGCGGCTTGCCGGTGGCCATGACCTTCTCAAGCAGCGGGAGCAAGTCCTTGATGCTGGAGATCTTCGACTCGATCAGGAGCACCAGCGCGTCTTCGAGGACGGCTTCCTGGCGCTCGGGGTCGGTGACGAAGTAGGCGGAAAGGAAGCCCTTGTCGAAGCGCATGCCCTCGGTGAGCTCGAGCTCGAGGCCCAGAGCCGAGGACTCCTCGACGGTGATGACGCCTTCCTTGCCCACCTTGTCCATCGCCTCGGCGATGAGCTCGCCAATGGCGGGGTCAGCAGCAGAGATTCCGGCCGTGGCAGCAATCTGCTCCTTGGTCGTGACCTCCTTGGCCATCTTCAGGAGTTCGGCGGTGACCGCCTCGACTGCCTTCTCGATGCCCTTCTTGAGCGCGATGGGGTTGGCACCTGCGGCAACGTTACGCAGGCCTTCCCGCACGAGCGCCTGAGCCAGAACGGTCGCCGTCGTGGTGCCGTCTCCGGCCACGTCGTCGGTCTTCTTGGCGACCTCCTTGACGAGCTCGGCGCCGATGCGCTCGAGGGGGTCATCAAGCTCGATCTCCTTGGCGATGGAGACACCATCGTTCGTGATCGTGGGGGCGCCCCACTTCTTGTCCAGTACAACATTGCGGCCCTTGGGGCCGAGGGTGACCTTGACGGCGTCAGCGAGGGCATTCATGCCACGCTCCATGCCGCGTCGGGCCTCCTCATCGAAGGCAATCATCTTTGCCATGGGTGTGTGTTCCTCTTTCGATGGGTAATGGCGCCGCAGATGCCCGCGACGGACGACGCCCGATTCGGTGTTCATGTCACACCGGCCGAGCGCCTCATCTTTAGCGCCGAAGTCTTAGCACTCTAGGTAGCAGAGTGCTAATCCGATCTTGGCACTCTCCGGGTGAGAGTGCAAATAGTGGCGGCGTTTTTCGCGCGCGGCGAAGCGCAGCGCGAACGAGGAATTCTCGCTACTTGGCCGGGTCCGTGACGAGAATGACAGAGATGTTGCCCTCGGGCGTCGTTCCCTGTTCGACCGCGGTGATCCCCAGCAAGGTCGCGACCTGCTGCGCCGTGGTGGCGTAGATCGGATCGGAGTACCTCACGGTGTTCGCCTTCGGGAGATTGCTCGACATGTTTCCCGTCGTGACGGCCGTGAAGCCACCGGCCTTGATCGTGTCCGCACTTTTACCCGCAAGGCCCGCGATCCGGGCCCCGTTGAGGACGACGACCTTCGCGTCATGATGGACGGGCTCCGCGGTCGGCGTCGGCGTCGGCGACGGCGAGGGAGACGGCGAAGGTGACGGCGAAACCGTCACGAGGCCGTCGGTCGGTCCAACGACGGCGGTCTGCGTAATGGTGGGCACCGCGATGTTGCCGAGTGGCGGCAATCCCGAACCCCCATTTTGCGCCCACAGGTACACGACGACGCCATACGCGACGGCTCCTGCTCCGATGAACACGAGGAGCGGGGCAACGATCGCCATGACGATGCTCTTGCCTTTGCGGTGCACGCCCATGGGACTGCGTTCGGACAGCGAGTTGTCGAACTCGTCGACTGGATAAGACGGCACGGGGAAAGGTTACCCCAGGGTCGAGGAATGCAGCGAACGGCTCGCACGGCCGCGCTGCCTGGACGCACGCATTCTGCGTAGCCTCTTGACCAGCATCGGGTCGTGCGCGAGTGCCGAGTGCGAGTCGATCAACGAGTTCAGCACCTGGTAATACTCCGTTGCGGACATCTGGAAGAGGTCGCGAACGCTGTCTTCCTTGGCGCCGGCGAACTTCCACCACTGACGCTCGAAGTCGAGAATCCTCGCGTCGCGCTCGCTGAGGGGCGTCGCCTCGGTCGAGGCAAGGGGTGCGGAGACTGCTGACATGGCTCCAGGGTACCCGCGAATCACATGGTTGTCATTTGCGAATGCGCCCCCTGTTCGCGTGCGGCGGCGTCGTTAGTCTGGAGGCATGTCCGAGGCATGGAAATCACAGGTCGCCCCCGACTGGGCCGTGGCCCTCGAGCCGATGGCGCCGACGCTGGCGGAGCTCGGGAGCTTTCTCAGAGCCGAGCTCGCGGAGGGGCGCACGTACCTTCCCGAGTCCCGCGCGATCCTCAACTCGTTCACCCGCCCGCTGGCCGACGTACGGGTGCTGATCGTCGGCCAGGACCCCTACCCCACGCCTGGCGACGCCATGGGACTCTCGTTTTCGGTCTCTCCCGGCCGCCCGATGCCGCGCTCGCTTTCCAACATCGCGCGCGAGCTCGAGTCCGACACGGGCGAGCGGCTGATCACCGGGGACCTCACGCCGTGGGCCGATCAAGGTGTGATGCTGCTCAACAGGTGCCTCACCGTCGCTCCTGGCGCGCCAGGTTCCCATCGGGGCAAGGGATGGGAGGAGTTCACCGAGCACGCGATCCGCACGTTGGTGGCACGCGGAGGGCCGCTCGTCGCGATCCTGTGGGGCCGCGACGCGCAGAATCTGGCGCCGATGCTCGGCGACGTGCCTCGTATCGAGTCGGCCCATCCGAGCCCGCTCAGCGCCTCGCGGGGGTTCTTTGGGTCCAGGCCGTTTTCACGTGCGAACGCGTTGCTCGAACAGCAGGGTGTCGCCGCCATCCGGTGGGCAAACGCCTAACCCAGCCTCCGCCGCCCGCACCCGGCTCGTGACGGCTCGCGGTTCTCTACGACGTGGGACAGATGAGCCACTGATCCCAACCGGGTAGGTATGTGGTGGACAGGACGAACGAGGAGGTTCCATCGCTACTTGGATTGGCTTCTTGGAACGTCACAGAGGCGGGGTTGAGACACGTCTCCCCCGGAGCTAGGACGATGTTGTCGTTGCCGGACGTGTGGGAGTAGATGTAGTAGCCACTACTGAGGCCCCCAATCCAGTTCAAGTTGGGGAGTCCGGTCAGATCCAGGGTGAACCGCCACGTGGTAGCGCCCTGGGTCGTGTAGTCATAGTCAGCGAACTCCGTTTTCACGAAGACACCGATCGCGTTGATCCGTCCCGAACTCGTCCCCGCCGTACCCACACTGCTGTTCCAAGTCAGGGCGCACTTGTTGCCCGTCAGCAACTGGCCAGTAGAGATAAGCACGCCATCACAGTTGCCCACGGACGGGAAGGGCGGCGTCGTCGAGGCTTCGCCCCACGCGGCCACGAACAGCCAGCCATTGATCTTGACAATCACTGTGCCAACCTTTTGCCGCTGATAGGTGCCCACGACCGGCACCTTGGTTGACGTGCCCGTGACGGTGCCGGATCCGGTTGTTATGGGCGTGCCGTTGGCCTGATACAAGTTCACGGTAATCGACAGGTCCTGGCATGCCGGATCGATGTTGCCGATCTCAACAGCGGCATAGTGGTTTCCGGTGGTTTGCGTCGCCGTGGTTGCGGTGAGGGTGTGAGTCACGCACTTCTCGACAGTCATGACCGAGACCTGGTCGCCGGTTTTCACGATCAGTTGTGACGCGGATGCGGTCGACGACCCATAAATCGTCAGCAGGCCCAACAAGGCGACAATCGCGGAACCGCGGAGCAACGCGGGCGCTCTGTGGCGCGGCGCCGTCGCGGCGTGGCGGGGGGCGGGAGAGGGACGCGTCAGCACGGAGAGCGCCGCGGCCCCCGCTTCGACGCCGGAGGCGACCATGCGCGCGACGGCGGCCTCGGTGCCTTCGACCACGCGGTCTATCAGGTCAAGCTCTTCTTCGGCTTCCCGTTCCGGGTCGCCTTCGCCCTCGCCCTTGCCATTGCCTTTGTTCTCGTCGTCGTCATGTCGCTCTTCACAGTCGTCACCCGTGAACCAGAGCAACAGGACCATGGCCGCAAGCAGAACAAACGCCCACACCATGGGGTTTAGCAGGAGGATGGTGACCCGCCCGAATTTGGCGTAGTGCACCAGCACCACGCCCTTGACCTCGCTCCCCTTGGGGGTGAACGGGTCAACAAAGTTGTTGTTGTCGCCCTGCATCTTCCAGCCGTCGGTGGCATTGCCTCCGATGATGCGGTGAACAATTTGCGAACCGCCGAGGCTTGCCGGCGCGTAGACGATCACGTCACCGACGCTCGGCGTCATCTTGCGGGCGATCACAAGGTCGCCGGTGAAATAGGTGGGTTCCATCGAATGCCCTGAGACCACGACGAAGGAGGTGTCTCCGCCCAACTGCGTGGGCCACATGTACCACCCGTCAATCGCAACGATGGCCCAGATCAGGACGCTTCCAAGCAACGACAGATACCGGCGAGTGGTCCACTCGCCGGTATCTATGAATCGTCGAATCTCCACGTGATCCGGTCAGTATGCTTCGTCGCTCAGCGGCACTTAGCCGATGATGACGGTCACCTTGCCGAGGTCCTTCGAGATGTCAATTAGGTCGGACGTCGCGTCGTAGACGAACGTGGTGGCGCTGGCGCCGATCTGCGTGGGGCCCGTGGTGAAGATTGGGGCATCTGTGCTGTCGGCGAGAGTCAGCCTGATGTCCTTCCCATCGCAATTCGTGCTGATGCCGGACACCGTCACCTTCGAAATTATGTAGCCCGAGGTGACTGGGATGGTCGCGGTGTCCTTGGCATATGTGTAGTCGACCTTGACGCCATCGCTGTCACACGGTGCGAACGTGTCAACACCGATTGCAACCTCGTTACCGGCAGTTACGGGCAACGACGATGCGGACGCGACGCTGAGTCCGGCAATGCCCATGATGCCGAGCGCAACAGCGAGCACCTTGCGCGAATTCTTCTTCTTAGCCATGATCTTGGCTTTCCCTTCGGTATGAGTTCAAGCACCACCCCCTTCCGGGTGGCACCACAACTGGGGTCTGAACAGCCTTGGCGAAGTGATCGACAGAACTATTCCGATGCTTGAGAGTGACAAATGCCCCAACAATGACGCGCAAGCACGTCCCTGTGACAAACATCACTCCCGCGTGTGAGAGAGCTGGCAGCGGGACTTGAACCCGCAACCGCCCGATTACAAGTCGGGTGCGCTACCAATTGCGCCATGCCAGCAGAGCCCTGAGGGCCCGCACAAGGATACCCGTGTACGGGATGTCACACGTGACTGTGAGCCACGGCACTCGGCGGACTAGCGGACTGATCCGCGGTACATGATCGGCATCGCGATCAGGTGTTCCTGGGGTTCCGTTGCTCCCGTCAGGATCAACTTTGCCACCAATCGCCCCATCGTCTCGTACGGCAACGCCGCTGTCGATCAGTTCCGAGATCGCCTCGTAGCCGGGCTCGGGCTCCCAGGCGGACAGTGGCAGTTGAGCGGACAACTGCATGTCGTACTCCTTGACCGTTTGCGCTATTCCGGCGATGCGCCTGCGGACGGTCATGGTGTCCACCCAGTCATGTGGAGCGCCGATGTCGGGCCTGCTGGCAGTTAGCCAGCGGCGCGCTCCATGATGGCTTGGCGGAGCGCCCCCTCTTGGCTCCACTGAACGCTCGCGGGGTCCGTCGGGTCTTGGATGACGCCGCTGAATCCCAAGGAAGGCGTGTACATCACGCCATCCTTGTTTGCCGCCTCGGTCGAACTGCGCACCCACGCGGCGTAGCCCTGGTCAGGAATCTTGGCCACGATCGCATCGGGCACCCCCGCGGCGGATGCCAACGACTGGATTTGCTGGTCGGGAAGACCCGTCGAGCCCTCCGCGGGCTGATGCTCCATGAGTTGCTGCAGGAAGGCAACGAACGACTCCGGGGATTCCTGGGCGACGAGCGCCGCGGCCGATGCCGCTCGCGTCGAATACTTGGTGCCAGACGATGCATCGTCGAGGTACGCGAGCGGGTGGTAGTACACATCGACGATGCCCTGGGACCGGAGGTCGTCGAGGGTCGCCGCTTGAGTCTTTTCGAAGAGCGCGCAGTACGGGCAAATGAAGTCGAAGTAGACATCGAGCCTCACACGGCTCGGATCGAGGTCCTTGCCCACGACCCCGCTGCTTCCCACGCCAAAGCCGTCAGTATTGCTCACGACGGGCGCGCCGGAGGGTCCCGCAACTGAGACGTCGGCGACCGCGCCCTGACGCACGATGAACGCCACGAGCGTGCCGATGAGCCCCACCACGATCACGCCAACGACGATCCAGATGACGGCGGCCCGTCGCTTTTGGGCGTCGACCTGGGCTTGGGCCTGCCTCTTGGCCAGAGTTGCCGCGGCGTTCGCGGCCGTCTTGTCGTTCATGGTCTCCCCCCTCGCCAGGCCCTTTGGGGCCAGCTAGTCGCTGCGCGCCACTACTTGCCCGCCGCCTTGTTGATGGCCGTCGTGATTGAGCCGGCGACGCTCCAGTTGATGTCGTCCTTGTTCTTGCTTGGGTCCTGAATGACGCCGTTGAGCGCCAGGGTCGGGGTTCCCGCCACACCGTCGACGCTTGCCTTCTCCGTCGCGCTGCGGACCCATGAGGTGTACGCGAGAGCGGGGATCTTGGCGACCACGTCAGCGGGCACGCCCGCGGCGGTGGCGATCGCCTGAATCTGCGCCTCGGTGAGTCCCGTGGAGTTCTCCTTGGGCTGGTTGACAAACATCGCCGTGGTGAATGCCAAGAACTTGTCGGGCGCGTCCTGAGCGATTAACGCGCCTGCGGATGCCGCACGGGTCGAGTACTGGGTGCCTGAGGACGAGCCGTCGAGGATCGAAATCGGGTGGTAGTACACGTCTGCCGTGCCAGCCTTACGGAGCGCGTCGACCTCGGCGCCACGGTACTGCTCAAACTCGCCACAAATGGGGCACATGTAGTCGAAGTAGATGTCGAGTCGCACGTGCGAGGTGCTGAGGTCCTTGCCACCTACAACGCCCGACGCACCCACGCCAAAGCCGCCATTGGTGGTCGCGATCGCGGGATTCAATTGACCAGGAGTCGTGGCGACGCTGGACACGTTGCCTTGACGCACGATGTATGCGATCAGGGCGGCAAACAGACCCACCACGACCACGCCGATGACGATCCACACGACGAGCGCGCGACGCTGTTGGGCGTGGACCTGGGACTGGGCCTTCTTCTTGGCCACGGCCACCTTGTCGGACTGCGGTGTGTTGCCGGACTGCGGGGTCTTGCTAGCCATGTGACGACTCCTTGGCGCTCATCAGGGACGGGAAAAGAGGGGTTCACCCTTCATCCACGCGTCGAGAGACGCGTGCGTACGGGGAAAGACAAGCAGGAAGACACCCAAGGCCACAAATCCTGCACGCTCGAGCATATGCTCCGGATAGTTGGTTGTGCCCACAGCCACATCACCGCCGCCGCCAAAACAGCCGCAGTCGATGCTGTAACCCTTCGCCCAGGCCCACGCGACTCCGAACACGAACGCCGCCATGAGGACCAGCCAAACAATCGCTGACCAACGGACGAATACTCCCACAAGGAGGATGAGTCCGAAGACGAGTTCAAGGTACGGAAGGGCTGTGCCAACGAGGGGAACGACGGCCTCGGGTAGCAGCCGATAGGCGCGGACAGCGCGCACCGACTGGTCGATGTTGATCATCTTGGGGATCGCGGCCGCAATCATGATGATTCCCATCGCGAGCCGCACCGCCAGACTCAACCACGGCTGGAGGATTTGCCACCGCGCGCCAAAGCCTCGTGAGGTTGCCACCCCGTCAGTGGCGTCAGTGCTTGACATCGCCGTCTCCCTCGCTCGTGGACTCAACGCATTGTAGGCGCGGACGGTTCCACGCAGCGGGGACCGAGCCCCTGCTAGCCCCCGCTTTGCGGCATCGCGGGAAGCGGCCACCACCACGGATCTGCTCCCACATAGACGGCAAGGGAAGCGCTACCAAAGATGATGAGCGCCACGACGATCCACGCGCCGCTCACGCCGTTGGTGGGAGCAAGCGACTCCGCGACTCGGTACGAACCCTCCCTGGTCGTCCACGACCACAGTCCCCACCACAAGGCGCCCTCGAAGGCGAGAAGCCCCACCGCGATGGCGATCGCATGACCCCACCCCTGACCGTCGGGGGTACTCGTCGCGACGGCCCCGATCGACACCAAATACCAACCGAGCGCTCCCACCGCCGTCCCGATGAGCGCGGCGACGATCAGCGAGGGCAACAGTTCCGCGGCCGCCCTGATCAGATGCCAGGGGACGCCAAGAGTGTGGAGGACGGAATCGCGCCGGCGCTCACCGCGCCTGGCACGAGCAATGCGCAGGGCCTCGCCGCGGCGAAAAACGGTGCGCGCGACGAGCGCGGCGATGATGACGACTGCGGCGCCCGCAAACGGTGCCACCGCGGCACTCGCGGCGACCGCAGTGGCCCACGCCGCCACGAGGACGGGCCGCCTCATCGCGAGTTCCAGATCGCCCTCGAGGGTCTCGCGCCCAGGTAACACCATGTCGTTGAGAACGTGGCCGTCAAAGTCGACGGTTCGCCAGCCGTCTTCGAAGTCGTCGCCGTCCGAGAACTCGCCGTCATTGAGCTCGGGGTCATTGACAGCGAGCACCTCCGTGCCGTCGGAGGAGGTTTCCATCACGGCGGTGGCGGCCAAAGCCTCGACCGGCAGGATCGCTGTCGCGCCGCGCATCGCCGCCACGATGTCCCGCATTCCCGGCCGTTCCTCAACCTTGCGGTCGAGAGCCGCCGCCAGCACCTCGGCTCCAGGAAGATCGGGCACCGACCATTTGCCCTGCAAAGTCTTGCGGATCGCGCTGTTCCCCGTGCCGTATGGCGCCTTGCCCGTCATGGCGAACGCCATCGTCGCGGCCCACGCCCACCTGTCGGCGTCGGCCCCCGGCTCCGCGCCGTCGATTACTTCGGGGGCGACGTAACCGGCGGTGCCGCTGACGAGGCCCTCCCTGGTCAAACGCGAGTCATCTGCGCGATGCGAGAGCCCAAAGTCGATGAGGACCGCGCCCGCTGGCGACATCATGACGTTCGAAGGGGTGACGTCTCGGTGCACAAGGCCCGCCGCGTGCGCGGCCTCGAGCGCGCCTGCGATTCGCTCGGCGCAGTAGGCAAGGTCCTCACCCTCAAGGGGACCCCGAGCGGCGACCTCGTCGGCGAGGCATTCGCCTTCGATGAATTCGAAGACGACGAACGTGTCATCGTCCTCAAGCTCGGCGTCAAGGACGCGGGGCACGGCCGGGTGGCGCACCGCCATGAGGGCCCTCACTTCGCGCCGCAACCGCTCCGCCGCCACCTCGTCGTGTTGGGCGTCAACGCGCTTGAGCGCGACGGCGGCGCCCTCCGCATTGCGCACGAGGTACACCTGTCCCGAGCCGCCCGACCCGAGAGGGCGTTCGACGATGTAGCCACCCACCTCGTCGCCACGGTGAAGCGCTCGGCCTGCCATGGAGCCACCGTACCGTCCCCGCGCGCACGGGAGCCCCGGCTCGGGCCGACGTCCCAAGATTCCTATGGCAAGATGGGGGTTGCCTCTCGCGACGTTGCGACGGGCAAGTGTCAGTGTGGACACCACACAGGCGCTCTTCACTCGGATCGTCCGGCACGTACCTGCCGGTGAAGGGACCAGTTATGGCAACCGTGACCTATGACAAGGCCACCAGGATTTACCCAGGCACCGACCGCCCCGCGGTCGACAAGCTTGATATCGACATCGCCGATGGAGAATTTCTCGTTCTCGTCGGACCCTCTGGTTGCGGAAAGTCGACCTCGCTGCGAATGCTCGCAGGCCTCGAGGACATCGACGAAGGCGCCATCTGGGTGGGCGACCGCGACGTCACCAACGTGCAGCCCAAGGACCGCGACATCGCCATGGTGTTCCAGTCCTACGCGCTGTATCCCCACATGACCGTTGCGGAGAACATGGGCTTCGCGCTCAAGATCGCCAAGAAGGACAAGTCGGAGATCCGTGAGCGTGTCGAGGCTGCAGCCAAGATCCTCGACCTCGTTGAGTACCTGGACCGCAAGCCGAAGGCCCTCTCCGGTGGACAGCGTCAGCGCGTCGCCATGGGCCGTGCCATCGTGCGTCAGCCCCAGGTGTTCCTCATGGACGAGCCGCTGTCAAACCTTGACGCCAAGCTCCGTGTCCAGACCCGCACGCAGATCGCCGCCCTCCAGCGTCGTCTCGGCGTCACGACCGTCTATGTGACACACGACCAGGTCGAGGCGCTCACCATGGGTGACCGCATCGCCGTCATGAAGGACGGCGTGCTCCAGCAGGTAGGCACCCCGCGCGACATGTACGACACCCCCGCGAACGTGTTCGTCGCCGGGTTCATTGGCTCCCCCGCCATGAACATCGGTACGTATCAGGTGTTCGACGGCTTCGCACAGGTGGGCCGCGGC
Organism: Demequina lutea; assembly: GCF_013409005.1. Classification (NCBI taxonomy): domain Bacteria; kingdom Bacillati; phylum Actinomycetota; class Actinomycetes; order Micrococcales; family Demequinaceae; genus Demequina; species Demequina lutea. Next base: position 670,022 of record NZ_JACBZO010000001.1, on the reverse strand, counting down.
AAGGTGGCCCTCTCTCGCGAAACGATCGCGGCCCTCAAAACGGAAGACAAGAGCCAGGTTGTTCTCGGCTTCCGTCCCGAGGCGCTCGACCGTGCGGCCCCGAACGCCGATGGCGCCATCCCCGTCGAGGTGGACGTGGTGGAGGAGCTCGGCTCCGACGCCTTCGTCTACGGCTCGGTTCCCACCGAGTACGGCGAGGCCAAGGGCATCAACTTCTCGGCGGGAGACTCGCAGGTTGTCGTGCGTCTTGACCCCCGCGAGGTTCCTAAGAAGGGCGAGACCATCTGGGTCACGATCCGCACCGGCGAGCAGCACGTCTTCTCGTCCGCCTCGGGCCTTCGCCTCACGTCGGAGCCTGTGATCTCCCACAAGAAGTAGCGCTTCACCTTTCTTCACGACGAAGGGCGGTCCGGTTCGCCGGGCCGCCCTTCGTCGTCCCAGCACGGTCGACGGCCGCACCGCTTCAGTCGCTTGCCGAGTCTGTCTCGATGTGCGCCTCGAGGAACTCATAGAGTTCGCGGTCATCGACACCCGGATAGGTGCCATGCGGAAGCGGCGCGAAGATATGCGCATGGACGCGAGAACTGGCCCACGCGTCGCCGTCCCAGCGGGCGGCGAGGCGCTCGTCCGGCCTGCGGCAACAGTCGAGGTCGGGGCACCGTGAACTGCGGCGAACGGTCGACTGCCGACCGCAGAACCACTTGGACTCCGCGTATGGCACGCCCACGGTGATCGAGAAGTCCTCCCCTTGGCCGGTGCCCGTCTGCGTCGACTCGAAGTACGTTCCCGCGGGAGTGTCCGTGTACTGCTGATACTCCGTGGTGCGCGTCGTGCGCGCGAATGCTTGGCGGGCGCTCCAGTTCCTGCACACAAATTCGCCCTCCGTGCTTCCCGTCGCGTCGACGGGGAGGGGGAGCCCGTCGTTTTCGTACGCGCGAACCACCGCACCCTCGCCCGTGACACGCAAGAAGTGCAAGGTGATGCCCAGGTGCTCTGTTGCGAGGTTGGTGAAGCGGAGCGCCGCCGCCTCGTGAGTCACACCGAACGCATCGCGATAGTCCTCGATGGCAATCGACCGGTCGTCCTTGGCCCTCGTCAGAAACTCCAGCGACGCGGCCAAGGGCAGGAGGCAGGCCGCCGCGTAGTAGCTCACCTCGACGCGCTGGCGCAAGAAGTCTGCATAGTCGACAGGGGCGCCGTGCTCCAGCAGGATGTGGGCCATCGCTTGTAGCGCCAGGGAACGCAGCCCGTGGCCTCCCGGAATCGAGGCCGGCGGGATGTAGATGCGGCCGCTCCCTATGTCGAGGACGGACCGCGCCGAATGGGGAAGATCGTCGACATGGACGATCTGAAGGCCCAACCGCTTGGCCATCTCGTTGACCGTGTGGTGAGTGAGCGCACCGCCGCGGTGTCCTACCGCTGCAATCGACTCCTCCGCGACCGCCTCGATGGCTGGCAGGTAGTTGTTGCTCTCCCGCATCTCGCGACGCTGACTCGTGTTGGCGCGCCGCGCCTCTTCGGGCGTTGCGATGGCGAGCCGGGCGCGACGGTCCAGTTCACGGTGCAGGCCCACGACCGTGCGCAGGGTGCTATCGGCGACACCCTTCGTGGGCTTGAGGATAGGCAGCCCGAGTTTGCGGTAGCCCGAACTCGATTGGAACCTCTCGAGTTCGATCTCCAACGCGGCACGCTCATCCGGCGGCGCGGTATCGAGAAGCTCGGCGAGCGGCACGCCGAGCCGTTCCGCAATGGCCGACAACAGAGACAGGCGCGGTTCCCTGTGACCGTTTTCGATGAGGGACAACTGGCTCGCACCGACACCGACGTCGGCGCCGAGTTGATCGAGCGTGAGACCGGCGACGGCGCGAAAGTGACGCACCCGTCGCCCCAAAGTAGCAAGATCCGCCATATTTTCCGCCTTGAACATTTCTCGCACAATTTATGCCTCAATCTAGCATTTGACCTCCGCTCATATCCGTATGGTGAAAGTTGTTCCTATCCTTCGACATCGGAGTCGCCATGACCGTCGCTCACTACGTGTTGCCACCTGGACCCGCGGCGCCGACGAATGCGGACAGACGCGTGACCGCGTGGGTCGAGGAGATTGCGGCGCTCACGCAACCCGACGCTGTGGTGTGGTGCACTGGCTCCGATGAGGAGTATGAGTCCCTGCTCGACCTCTTGGTCAAGCAAGGCACGCTCCTGAGGCTCAACGCTCAGTTGCGGCCCCGCAGCTATCTCGCGCGTTCGGATCCCTCTGACGTCGCGCGGGTAGAAGCCCGTACCTTCATCTGTTCGGAAGCCGAGGCCGACGCCGGACCCACCAATCAGTGGCAGGAGCCGGTCGCGATGCTCCGCGAGTTGCGAAGCCTCTTCAGCGGGACCATGCATGGCCGGACAATGTATGTGGTGCCGTTCTCCATGGGGCCGGTGGGAAGCCCTCTCGCCCGGCTAGGGGTGCAAGTCACCGACTCGCCGTACGTCGTCGCAAGCATGCGGACCATGACGCGCATGGGTTCGGAGTCGCTCGCTCAGATCACTCCAGACACCGCATGGGTGCCCTGCGTGCATAGCGTCGGCGCCCCCCTGGGACCCGGGGACGAGGACGTTCCCTGGCCGTGCAACGACACCAAGTACATCTGCCACTTCCCGGAATCCCGTGAAATTTGGTCGTACGGATCCGCCTACGGCGGCAATGCGATCCTCGCGAAGAAGAGCTTCGCGCTGAGGATCGCATCGGTGATCGCGCGCGAAGAGGGCTGGCTTGCCGAACATATGTTGCTGCTCAAGGTCACCACGCCCGAAAACCGTGTCTTTCACGTCGCCGCGGCGTTCCCGTCCGCATGCGGAAAGACCAACTTCGCCATGCTGGCGCCCACGCTGCCCGGCTGGAAGGCCGAGACCATTGGCGACGACATCGCATGGATCGCGCCGGGGCCGGACGGGCGTCTGCGCGCGATCAACCCCGAGGCCGGCTTCTTCGGGGTGGCACCCGGAACCGGCCCGCTGACCAACCGCACCGCGATTGACACTGTCCGAACGGACACGGTCTTCACGAACGTGGCACTGACGGACGACGGGGATGTGTGGTGGGAGGGCCTCACAGACCTGCCTCCGGCCCACCTGGTCGACTGGAAGGGCGCCGACTGGACCCCAGACGCGGGCACTCCAGCGGCGCATCCCAATTCCCGATTCACGGCGCGGGCGGACAGCTGCCCCACGATCGCGGACACCTGGGACGACCCGGAAGGGGTCGTCCTTGACGTGATCCTGTTCGGCGGTCGCCGTGCCACCAATGTGCCCCTCGTCGCGCAGGCCCGCGATTGGGAGCACGGGGTATTCATGGGCGCGACCGTTTCGTCGGAGCGCACCGCGGCGGCGGAGGGCACGGTGGGAGAATTGCGGCGCGACCCGTTCGCGATGCTTCCCTTCTGTGGTTACCACATGGCCGACTACTGGCGCCACTGGATCGAGGTGGGCGACGCAGTGCGCGAAGCTGGCGCGCAGCCCCCCGCCGTCTTCCAGGTCAATTGGTTCCGCAAGGACGCCGACGGACGCTTCATCTGGCCAGGATTTGGTGACAACGTTCGGGTCCTTGCTTGGATTCTCGGTCGCCTCGACGGCTCCGCCGCCGCCGCGGACACCCCGCTGGGACTGCTACCCGTCGCGGGCTCGATGAACCTCGATGGACTCAACCTCACCGACTCGCAGTGGCAGGAGTTGTTTCACATTGACCCCGCGTCGCAACTCGCCGAGGCGGCAGATGCTGCGGCCTACTTCGACCGATTCGATGGACGGGTGCCCGCGGCGCTGCGCGAGCAGCTCAGCGCGCTCACGACCTCGCTCGAGCGCCTCGCTGCACACCGGTCGGCGGCCGCGGCACACCAGCGCTAGTGGCTCACATCACGGCGTCGCGGCCCTGAGCTGGCCGAAGACGCCGTCTTCCGTCGTCGTTGGCGAGCACCGTAGTGTTGGCACATGCCCCTGCACATCACCGGAGCGGCCGACGCCGCGCTCATCGACCTGCCATGGTCCATCCCGCTGGGCGCGTGGCCGGAGGAGCGCATCGCCGCGCTACCCCGAGGACTGTCGCGGCACGTCGTGCGATTTGTGCGTCACGGCGACTCGGTGTTGGCCGTCAAGGAGACCAATCCGGAGATCGCGCACAAGGAGTTCATGATGCTCCGCGAGCTCGAGCGCATGGGGGCCCCCTGCGTCCACCCCGTTGCCGTGGTCACAGGGCGCATCGACGCCGCAGGTGAAGAACTCGCGGCGGCGCTCGTCACCGAGCACCTCGCGTTCTCCCTCCCGTACCGCGCGCTCTTCAGCCAAGATCTGCGCAAGGGAACCCTCAAGCGCCTCATCGACGCGCTTTCGGTCCTCCTCGTCAGGCTGCACCTGACGGGCTTTTATTGGGGGGATGTGTCGCTGTCGAACGCCCTGTTCCGACGCGACGCCTCCGAATTCTCGGCGTATCTGGTCGATGCCGAGACGGGCGACCTGCAGCGCGCCCTCACCGACGGACAGCGCGGCTACGACATCGAAATCGCCGTCACGAACATAGCGGGCGAGCTGTACGACCTTCAAGCGAGCGAGGACCTCGACGAGAGCGTCGAACCCGGGGAGATTGCCGAACGCATCTCCACCCGTTACGAGCAGTTGTGGCGCGCCTTGACGGAAACTGAAACCCTCACCTCAAACATCCCGATGCACGTCGCGGCACGCGTGCAGGAACTCAACGAGATGGGCTTCGACGTCGGCGAGATCGACATGCAGCAGGTTGGCGACGGCACTGCACTCACGATCAAGCCCAAGGTGGTCGACGCGGGCCACCACTCACGCAGGCTCATGCGACTCACGGGGCTCGACGTCCAGGAGAACCAGGCGCGACGGCTGCTCAACGACGTCGACGAGTATCGCTCCATCCACCCCGAATCGGGCGATGACGAGAACTACGGGGCTCACCAATGGCTCAGGCATATCTTCGAACCGACCGTACGCGCGGTCCCCAAATACCTGCGCGGCAAGCTTGAGCCGGCCCAGCTCTTCCACGAGGTTCTCGACCACCGCTGGTATCTCGCCGAGTCGGCGGGACACGACGTGCCGATGCCAGTCGCGACGGCGTCTTACGTCAAGCACGTCCTTCCGGAAAAGGACGACGAGGAGGCCGTGCTTGGCCGCTCGCTCGCCGAGATGACCGCGGAGCTCCCGGCGCTGACCGCCGAAGTGGGCTCGATTTACGAGGTACGCGACCCCTACGAAAACGACAATACGTACGGTTGGGGAATCATCCCGGAGCCCGAGGCGGCTGAGCCTCCCGTGGTGCGCAGGGAGACCACGCGCAAACCTGTCACGACCAAGCCTCGCGCGCGCAAGACGACAATCGAGCCAAAGACCGACGTCGCCGACGGCGAGGCCTAGCGGGTGACGGACGGGAATCGCGCGGCGAGCGTCAGGCGCGCAGTCTTTCTCGACGTCGACGGCACGTACGCGCATCACGGCGTCGTGCCGCCCGCTCACGAAGCCGCCGTGCGGGAGGCACGCGCCGCGGGCCACGTCGTCTTCCTCTGCACCGGGCGCCCCGTCTCCCTCCTGTCGCCTCACCTGACCGCGGCCGGATTCGACGGCGTCGTCGCCGGCGCCGGAGCGCACGTCACGGTGGGCGACGACGTGGTGCTCGATATCCGCTTCCCTGCGCCCCTGGCCGCTCGCGCGATGAGCCTCCTGGACGCCGCGGGAACGCACTACCTACTCGAGACGCCGGAAGGCACCTTCGCGCGCCAGAGCGCGATCGATGTGCTCGCTGCGCGCGCGGCGCTCAGCAGCGACCCGGCCTTTCCTCACCTGGCCGGGCTGGTCGACATCGTCGCGGCGCTGACGCCCCTCGAGGACCTGAGCGGCGTCGGCATCGGCAAGATCACCGCTTTCGACGGCCCCGTGTCGATGGAAATCATCGCCGCCCAGCTTGGGGACGAGGTGGCAATGTTTCCCTCGTCGATCGCCGACCTCGGCGTCGGTGCTGGCGAACTGTATCTGGCCCACGTGAACAAGGCCGAGGGCATGAAGGCCGCCATTGAGCGGCTCGGCATCGCGCGCGAGGACACCGTCGCCTTCGGGGACAACCTCAACGACCTCGAGATGATCGAGTTCGCGGGCGTCGGCGTCGCGATGGCCACCGGAATGCCCGAGGTCATCGCGGCCGCCGACCTGGTCGCCCCTGGCCCGGACGAGAACGGCATCGCCACCGCGTTCGCCGAGTTGGGGCTCATCGACGCGGGCCCCGTCGCGGCGTCACATACCGCGACGCCGTGACGCGCGCCGACGAGCTCCTAGCGCGCTAGCGCTTCAGGGCCTTGCTCGCCTCGTAGAGGGCGATAGAAGCGGCCACGGAGGCATTCAGACTCTCCGTGGTGGCCGAGATGGGGATCGAGGCGATCTGGTCGCACGTCTCTCGCACGAGCCGCGACAGGCCCGCACCCTCGGCGCCAACGACGATCACGAGAGGGCCGTCGAGCAGGTTCGAGTCCGCGAGCGCCACATCGGCGTCTCCATCGAGACCCAAAACGAACAGGCCCGCCTTCTTGTAGTCCTGAAGGGCCCTCACAAGGTTGGTCGCGCGAGCCACGGGGATGCGGGCGGCGGCTCCTGCCGACACCTTCCACGCGGCGACGGTCACGCCCGCCGCACGACGCTCGGGGATGACCGCTCCCGATGCACCAAAGGCGGCGGCCGAGCGCAGAATCGCGCCCAAGTTGCGAGGGTCCTGGATGCCATCCAGCGCGATGATCCGAATGGGGCTGGCCGCCTCAAGCAGGTCGACGGGCTCGAGATACTTGTACGGCAGGATCTCGAGAGCGACACCCTGGTGGGGGCTGCCGTCTGCCAGGCGGTCGAGAGTCGACTTGGGGACCTCCCGCACCTCGATCTCTTGCTCGACGGCACGCGACACGATCTCGGTGATGCGTTCGTCGGCGTCGACCCGCTGGAACACGAGCAGCACCTTGGCGTCCATTCCAGACCGGAGCGCCTCGAGCACGCTGTTACGGCCGATGACGAGGTCCTCGACCTTCGAGGTCACGTCACGAGGCCCCGTGGAGCGGTTGGCGACCTTCTTGGCGAGCTCGGCCTCGGTCGGCTTGGGCTTATACGCCTTGTGGTACGGCCTGTCCGTGGCCTTGGGCGTTGGGCCCTTGCCCTCGAGAGCCCTGCGACCCTTGCCCCCCGTGCCAATCGAGGGGCCCTTCTTGATCCGGCGCGTTGCGCCCGGACGCTTCTGATTGCCTGCCATTTAAGCCTCTCCTGCGAGCGACCAGCGCGCGCCTTCACTCGAGTCCTCGAGCACAATGCCCGCCGCGGCCAGCCGGTCGCGGATCGCGTCGGCCGCCGCCCAATCCTTGGAAGCCCGGGCTTGTGCCCGCGCCTCAATGTCTGCCTGCACGAGGGTGTCGAGCGCCCCCATCGCGCCCGATGCAGATGAGTCCGTCCCCGCCCATTCGGGCGACCCGGGGTCGAGCCCCAGGACGCTCAGCATCGCGCGCACCTCAAGAAGTGACGCCGCGAGCGCGGTTGCGTCACCCGCCGTCAGCGCCGCGTGCCCGGTGCGGACCGCGTCGTGAACCACGGCCACGGCGCGTGGCACCGCAAGGTCGTCGTCCATGGCCTCGACAAAAGCCTCGGGAAGCACCGCGCGCGCCACGTCTTCGAGCGTCGGCGAACCCACCCGCTCGGACGCGCGCGAGACGAAGCCTGCCAGGCGCGCCCACGTGGCCGCCGCATCGTCCATCGTGGCATCGGAGTACTCGAGCATCGATCGATAGTGAACTTGCGCGAGCGCGAGCCTTAGCGCGGGCGCGGGGTGGTGCGTGAGCACCTCGGAAACCAAGAGGCCATTGCCGAGCGACTTCGACATCTTGGCGCCCGACTGGGTCACCCACGCCGAGTGCATCCACAGTTGAGCGAAGTCGTAGCCCGCCGCGCGCGACTGCGCCTGTTCGTTCTCGTGGTGAGGAAAGCGCAGGTCGAGCCCGCCGCCATGGATGTCGAACGCGTCGCCAAGGTAGCGCCGGCACATGGCCGAGCACTCGATGTGCCAACCGGGCCGGCCGGGGCCCCACGGGGAATCCCACGATGCCGTCGCCGGTTCGCCGTCCTTGCGCGCCTTCCACAGTGCAAAGTCGCGCGGATCGCGCTTGACCTCTGAGGGCGCATCTGCGGCAGGGCTGAGGTCATCGAGACCCTGGTTCGTGAGCGCACCGTATGCCGGGTACGAGCGCACGTCGAAGTAGACGGAGCCCTCACTCACGTAGGCGTGACCGCGTTCGATGAGCTTCTCAATGAGCTCGACAATTTCGGGGAGGTGGCCGGTCGCGCGAGGCTCTGCCGCCGGAGGAAGCACGCCCACGGCCGCATAAGCGGCCTGGAACTCCCGCTCGAACCTCAGCGCCCAGGCCCACCACTCGGCCCCCGCCTCGGCCGCCTTGGCGAGCGTCTTGTCGTCGATATCGGTGACGTTGCGCACCATCGTGACCGCGTAGCCGGAGCGCTCAAGCCAACGCTGCAACACATCGAAGGCCACCGCGCTGCGGAGGTGCCCCACGTGCGGGGAGCCCTGAACCGTCGGCCCACACAGATAGATGCCAACCTTGCCAGGAACAAGCGGCGCAAAGGCGCGCTCTTGCCTGGTGGCGGTATCGAAAAGGTGGAGGGTCACGGGGCTAAGGCTACCGGTCGGGGGCGCAGGGCGTCTGCGCGCGGTGCTGGCGAGAGCCCCCGGCCCTCGCTCCCTCGCGCTACGAACCAATCTGGCGCCGACGCGCGAGTTTCGTTGCGCTCCAAGCGCCCGCGAGCGGCGTGTCGTGCGCCGTGTTGGTTCGTAGCGTCGGGCGGAACGCGCTAGTTCAACCCTGGGGACGTCAGCAGCGCCGTGGCGATCGCCGCGATGCCCTCGCCGCGCCCCGTGAATCCCAGGCCGTCGGTGGTGGTCGCGGAGACACTTACCGGGGCTCCGATTGCCGCGGACAGCGCGGCCTCGGCCTCGGCCCGACGCTTGCCCACCTTGGGTGCGTTGCCGACGACCTGAACGGCGGCGTTTCCGATTGCGAAGCCAGCGGAGCGCACCCTCAAGGCGGTCTCGGCGAGAAGCGCGGCTCCCGACGCCCCTGCCCACTCGGGTCGGTCGGTGCCAAAGTTCGAGCCAAGGTCGCCGAGCCCCGCGGCGGAGAACAGCGCGTCGCACAGCGCGTGTGCCGCCACATCGCCGTCGGAGTGCCCCGAGAGGGCGCGCTCGTCGGGCCATTCCAGGCCCGCTAGGTGCAAACCGGTGCCGTCGCCGTACGCGTGGCTGTCGGTGCCGATGCCTGTCCTCATCATCGCGAACTGAACCTCCGCTCAAACGCCTCGAGATCCTCGGGGTAGGTGATCTTGCGACCCAGGGGGTCGCCCTCGACCGTCGCGAGCCTGTAGCCATAGTGGAGCACAAGCGAGGCATCGTCGGTCGCAACGATGCCATCGGCAGCCGCCCTCTTGTGCGCGTCACGCACTGCGCCGATGCGGAAGGCCTGGGGCGTCTGGACGGCCCCGAGGCGGTCCCTGTCGAGGTATTCCACTTCGCCCCCGACGCCGCTCACAATGGTGTCGACCACGGCGAGGACGGGAATGGCGGCGTCGTGGTGCTCGATGGCTTCGAGGAGGCGCCCAAAGACCGCGACCGGCATGAAGGGCCGTGCGGCGTCGTGGACAAGGACGGCGTCGTCGTCGCTCAGGTCGGCGAGCTCGGCGAGGCCTACTGCGACCGAATCTTGCCTGCTCGAGCCGCCAGGGACCACGCTCACCCGAGCCGCAACTCCGTCGAGCGCGGCGACAAAGTCATCGATAGCATCGGCGGGCGCGGTGACGACGATTCGATCCGTCACCGAGGCTAGATACGACGCTGCCCACCGCACGAGGGAAACCCCGTCGATGGGCACGAGCGCCTTGGGAAGATCGCGACCCAACCGTGAGCCGCTTCCTGCGGCCGTAATGACGGCCGCCAGGTTCACGAGGCGAGAACCTTGTCCAGACGGGACTCGGCGACGCTCTCTTCGCACTTCTCTGCGAGAGCGAGTTCGCTCACGAGGATCTGGCGCGCCTTGGAGAGCATGCGCTTCTCGCCCGCGCTGAGTCCCTTGTCGGTGTCGCGACGGCTCAGGTCGCGAACGACCTCGGAGACGCGAATCACGTCGCCCGAAGCGAGCTTCTCCACGTTGGCCTTGTAGCGCCTTGACCAGTTGGTCGGCTCCTCGATGTAGGGCTCGCGCAACACTGCGAACACCTTCTCGAGGCCGGCCTCGTCGACCACGTCGCGAACACCCACCAAGTCGACGTTTTCCGCAGGAACCTCAATCGTGAGGTCTCCCTGCGCCACCTTGAGCTTGAGATAGATCTTCTCTTCGCCCCTGATGGTGCGCTTCTTGATGTCTTCGATCAGGGCCGCACCGTGGTGCGGGTACACGACCGTCTCGCCGACGACGAAGTTCATAAGTGTTATTTCCCCTTAGATCCGAGGGCCCAGTCTACCACCGAGACGTTGGGCCCATATAGGCCCTCCCGCGGGACCCTCGGGAGCGACACGCGGTGGAGCCGCACGTCTACCAGCCGGTACTCTAGGACCGAAGTCCCCCCCGCGAAAGGACCTGTCGTGGCCACTCGTTCACTTTCCGCCGTCGGCGCCCTGGGCGCCCTCGTGGCGCTGTCCCTCTCTGGGTGCGCCTTGACCGCCCAGATCACCACCGGAAAGCCCTACGCCGCGTCAGATGGCACCGGGGGCACCGTCGACGGTGTCGTGGCCCAGAACCTGTTGCTCATCACCGCTGGGGTAGGCGACAAGGCCGCGCTGGTCGGTTCGTTCTACAACGAGACCGCCGCGCCGGTCAGCGTCGACGTGACGGTGGAAGACGGCAAGGCTTCGTTCACCATCCCCTCGAAGTCGACGGTCAGCGTCGGTGTGGCCGCTGGAGAGCAGGAACTCATCGCGACATCGACCGTCGCCCCGGGGCTCACGTCGCAGATCACCATCAGCGTCGACAAGAGCGCGTCAAGCTCCAAGCCGCTTCCCGTGCTGGATGGCACGTTGCCCGAATACAAGGGAATACTGGCCGAACTCCAGGCGACGGGCTCCTAGGGCGCGCTCCGGCGGCGGGAACGGCCTGCCCGCTGGCCGGGACGCAAGGTGGCACAGGCCCAGATGGCGGCCGCTGCGATCTGTGGTCCCGACCGTTCTCACTACTCCCCTGCGAGCCGTGCGAGGAGAGGCACGGCGTTGTTGAACACACGGGTGGCCTCGGCGAACCGGGCGATCTTGAAGGTCTCGAGCAGCGTGGCGTCATCGATGCCCTGTGCCTTGGCCTTGTTCACCAGGTTCTCGACGCAGTCGCTCCCGGTAGCCAGAGCGATGCCGAGGAGCAGGATCGTACGGGTCTCCTCCGCGAGCGCCCCGCCCTCCTTCGGCATCGCGAAACCGCTGTCCTGGGCCTGCCTGAGCACCATGTCGGGCATGACGGTGGCGGCGAGCTGAATCATGGGCGGAACGGCTTTGCCGCCCAGCCCCGCGGACATGCCTGCCACGATCTGGTCGACGGTCGGCTGGGAGGTAGAGCTTGTGGTGGTCATGAGGTGACTCCTTCGTTTCGTGGGCCCCTTCGTGGAGGCCCAGTCGTGCCGGCACTTGGCTGCACCGGGTGGTGCGCGGGAGAACCTCGCGTACGGGGCCCCGGCGCAAGATCAGTCCGGCGGTGGCCGCGGGACGGCAAGAATTCCGGCTGTCGGACCCTCCTCGAGCTCGAGAGTGATGTTGGTCAGGCTGAACTGGTCGGCGAGGGTGGCCCTGACGGCGTCGGCTGTGTCATGCGCCTGGTGCAGGGTGGGTTTGCCGGACAGCACGACGTGGGCCGAGGCGGCGGGGACGTCGGAGGCCAGGTTCCATAGGTGAACATGGTGGACGCCGACCACCCCGTCGACGTCGCCGATCGCGGCGGTGACCTGGTCGGGGTCCAGTCCGCGAGGAGTGCCCTCCATCAGGACGTGGGTGGAATCGCGAAGGAGTCCCCATCCGGTCCACAGGACCAGGGCGGCGGTGGCGATCGAGGCCACGGAGTCCGCGCGGTCCCAGCCCCAGCCCAGGATGACCAGTCCCGCGATGATGGCCGCGAGGGACCCGGCGGCGTCGGTCGCCAGGTGCACGAACGAGGCCCGCATGTTCAGACTCTCGCCCTGGGCGCGGTGGACCACGAAAGCGCTGCCTGCGTTGACCACCAGGCCCAGGGCCGCCACCAGGGCCAGCCCGGCGCCCTGGACCGGCACTGGGGCACCGAGGCGGGACACGCCCTCGATCAGAATCCACACCCCTGCGGCGAGCAGCAGCAGGGCGCTGACCTGGGCGGCCATCACCTCGGCACGCGCGAACCCGAAACTGTGGCTGGTCGAGACCGGGCGGGCCGTCAGGATGAGCGCGCCCAGGGCGATACCCAGGCCTGCGACGTCGGAGACCAGGTGCGCGGCGTCGGCGAGTAGCGCCAAAGATCCGAAGATGATCCCGCCGATCACCTCGGCGACGAGAAGGGCGATGTTGACTCCGAGCGCCCAGCCCAGCGCCCGGCGTTGCCCTGGGCGGGCTATGTCGCCCGCGTGCTCGAACGCGTGGACCGTCGGCGCGGCCGGTGGTGTTGCGGCGGAGGCCATGTCGGAGGCCGCGTCGGAGGTGTCCTTCGAGTCGGGGTCGATCACGGGTGGGACGCCTCTAACCGGACGTAGGGGGTGCGGGTGTGGGGGGTGCGGGTGTGGGGGGTGCGGGCGTAGTAGTCGCGCACTCGGGGGGCCATCTTGACGTAGCCGATCATCAACAGGATCTGGAAGATCGGCATCGTGGCGGCAGGCACGGCTACCAGGGGCGAGAAGGCGGTGGCAGCGATCGCGATCGCGGTGGCGTTGTTCTTCCCGGCCGAGGCAAACACCACGGCCATGTGCTCTGAGTAAGACAGTCCGATGCGCCGGTTGAGCCAGGTCGCGAGGCCCAGTGTCACGGCCATGAACAGCGCGTTCGGGATCAGCAGGAGCAGGACCGTCTGCCAGCGGTCCACAATCATTTGGGATTTCGCGAAGAAGATGAGGAAGATGATCGCGAACATCGCCAGCATCGAGGCGGCGGAGAAGACCGGTTGTAGTCGGGATAGGAGGCCGGGCCCGCGCCAGGCCACGATGCCCTTGCGCGTCAGCCATCCGGCAAGCATCGGCGCCAGCAGGACCGTCAAGATCGAGACCATCATCGAGCCGAGAGGCAACGGAATGTCATAACCGGCCGCGAAGAGCATCATCCACAGCGGGACCGCGAGCAGTGCCACGACGAAGCTGAAGGCGACGATGACGGTGGCGAGCTCGACGTCGCCCTTGGCCAGGCCGGTGTAGGCGATGGACATGGATGAGCACGGCACCACCATCACCAGCAGGAACCCCAACGCGAGCAGCGGGTCGTGCAGGAACACCCGGACCAGCACGAGCCCCACCAGCGGAGCCCACACGAAGTTGTAGACCAGCGCCAACCCCAGGCCCCGCACGTTGCGCCCGGCCTTGACCATTGCTTCCACGCGCAGGTTGACCATCATCGGGTAGATGACCAAGAACACCGCGATCGTGGTCAGGGTCGAGAGGTCGCCCGAGTGGTGCCCCGCCCAGGCCCGCGCCGGATACCCCGCCGCCAGGCCAGCGGTGATCGCTCCCATCGCGTAGACCATCAGCCACCGGCTCAGGTGCTGCTGGACGCGCACAGGCCGGGTTGGGCGCGCGGGCCCGGAGGCCTGCGCTCCCGAGGGAGCGACCACGTCCATCAGACGACCAGGGCGGGGGTCCGCATCACGCTGTAGCTGGCGATCGCCCCGGGCAACGCCGCCGCCATCCGCTCATCGGCGTCGGGCGCCAGCGCGTAGTCGATCCAGCGGCCACGCCGGGAAGAGGTGATCAACCCAGCCTCGCGCAGGACCTTCAGGTGGTAACTCAGCAAGTTTCCGGCAACGGGCACCTGCTCCTGCAAACTGCAGACGCACCGTGGCGCCTCGGCCAAGACCGCCAGCACGGTCCAGCGAATGGGGTCCGCCACCGCCGCCAATACCGCCAAAGACTCCACCGATCGAGGAGACGTGAGTTCAATACCATTTGAATCAATCATGCTTGAACTATAACACCAAGCCGATGGCTCGGCGAGTGATCGTTTGGCGAAACGGAATGGGGGGACCGTGGCGCAAGGCCCGTTCTGGCCGAAGAGGGCGCGCCTGCCGCGCTCGTGGGCGCGCTGTACAACGACTCGGAGTCCGCAGCCATGGTTCGGCTGACGGCCGATCAGGTGACGGCGTCGTTCACCGTGCCTGCCAGGGATCGACGGCGCCTTCACCGAATACGAGAGAATTTTCGGCGAACTCGCGGCAGGCCGTGCGTAGCGGGCGCCTCACCGCGCTCACCCACTGCCGATCAGCCGAACGTGGCGATCAGCCGAAGCGTCCGCTTCGCGGACGCTTCCCAAACCTGCGCCCATCGCGCTCCGGCGGCGGGCTCCGGCCCTGAAGGTCCTCCGACCTACCCGAAGCGGCCCGAAATGTAGTCCTCGGTGGCCTTCTCCGAGGGCACCGAGAAGATCGTCGTCGTGTCGTTCATCTCGATGAGCTTGCCGGGCTTCCCGGTTCCCGCGATGTTGAAGAACGCGGTCTTCTCCGAGACGCGAGCCGCCTGCTGCATGTTGTGCGTGACGATCACGATCGTGTAGTTCGCCTTGAGTTCCTGGATGAGGTCCTCAATCGCGAGGGTCGAGATGGGGTCCAGGGCCGAGCACGGCTCGTCCATCAGAAGCACGTCGGGCTTGATCGCGATTGCCCGCGCGATGCACAGGCGCTGCTGCTGGCCGCCAGACAGTGACGATCCCGGCTTGTGCAGGCGATCCTTCACCTCATCCCACAGGTTCGCGCCCCTGAGGGACGATTCGACCAGGTCCTCGGCGTCGCCCTTGGACATGCGCTTCGAGTTGAGCTTGACGCCCGCCACGACGTTCTCGGCGATCGACATCGTCGGGAAGGGGTTGGGGCGTTGGAACACCATGCCGATGTGACGGCGTACGGCCACGGGATCGATGTTCGAGTCATAGAGATTGGTGCCGTCCATGAGCACTTCGCCCTCGACGCGCGCGCCGGGGATGACCTCGTGCATGCGGTTGATGGTGCGGAGGAAGGTGGACTTGCCGCAACCGGACGGGCCAATAAACGCAGTGACGGAATTGGGCTCGATCGCGAGCGACACGTCCTCTACGGCCATGAAGCTCCCGTAGAACACGTTGAGGTTGTTAACGTCGATGCGCTTGCTCACTGTGGAGGTCCTTGTCCTTAACGGCCGGTCTTGGGGGAGAAGTACTTGGAGACGAGGCGCGCGATGAGATTGAGTGCCATGACGATCAGGATGAGCACCAACGCCGCACCCCAGGCGCGGTACTCCGTGATCTGCGGCAAACACGTCAGACCGGCGGACTTGCTGCAGACGGCCGTGCCCTTGTGCCACTCGGTCACGATATAGACAGGCAGCGTCATCATGCGCCCGTTGAACGGGTCAAAGTTCAGGGAGTCGGCCACGCCCACTGCGATGAGCAGCGGGGCCGTCTCACCAATGACGCGCGCGATCGCGAGAGTGACGCCGGTCGTGATACCCGCGAATGCCGTGGGGACGACGACCTTCAGCACGGTCAGGTACTTGGGGACGCCGAGCGCGTATGACGCCTCTCGGAGCTCGTTGGGAACCAGGCGGAGCATCTCCTCCGACGAGCGAACCACGACGGGAATCATCAGCACCGACAGCGCGACCGCGCCCGTGAAAGCCGTCTTAGTACCCGGCCCGATGAGGATCGAGAAGAGCGCGTAGGCGAACAGGCCCGCGACGATCGAGGGGATGCCCGTCATGACGTCGACAAAGAAGGTCACCGCCTGCTTGAGTCGACCCTTCCCGTATTCGACCAGGTAGATCGAGGTAAGCAGGCCGATGGGAACCGAGATGAGCGCCGCGATACCCGTAATGATGACCGTGCCCCAGATGGCGTGGAGGATGCCTCCCGTCGGCGCTCCGCCGAATACCCCGCGCATCGACTGCTGCAGGAACTCGATATTGAAGACGTGCTGGCCCGCGGAATTGACCATGAAGCGATCCGCGCCCTTGGTCACCACCGTGTAGGACAGCCACACCAGGGGTATCAGCGCCAAAGCAAAGGCGATGTACACCAGGACCGACATGCCCGTGTTGACGAATTTGCGGCGGCGAGAGAGTTCGCCGAGAACGGAGCCGCGCGCGAGGGTCGTATCAGTCATCAGTTGGCTCCCGAGAACTCTGAACGCCGCGAGACAATCCAGCGGGCGAGGATGTTGACGAGCAAGGTAATGATGAACAGCGCGAGCCCCATCGCGATGAGGGCGCTGACTCCATAACTGTTCGACTCGGGGAATTGCCCGGCAATGTACGAAGCAATGGTGTTGTGCTCACCCGACTGCAGGATGTTGAAGGAGTATGACAATCCGACAGAAAGGATCATGTACACCGCCATCGTCTCGCCGAGTGCTCGCCCCAGGCCCAGCATCGTGGCACCGATGATTCCCGAGCGGCCGAACGGGAAGACCGCCATGCGGATCATTTCCCAGCGCGTGGCACCCATCGCGAGCGCGGCCTCCTCGTGCAGCTTCGGCGTCTGCAGGAACACCTCGCGAGTGATGGCCGTGATGATGGGAACAATCATGATGGCCAAGACGATCGCGGCGGAAAGCGCGACGCGACCCGTCGGCGATACGACGCCGGTCAGCGGGTCCGGTGTGAAGAGCGGGATCCAGCCGAAGTAGTGCCCAAGCCACTGGTAGAAGGGCTGCAACACGGGGATCAACACGATCGCACCCCAGAGCCCGTAAACCACCGAGGGGATCGCCGCCAACAAGTCGATGAGGTATCCCAGTCCGGCGGCAAGCCTGCGCGGAGCGTAGTGGGAAATGAAGAGGGCGATTCCGACCGACAGCGGCGTCGCAATGAGGAGCGCGATGGCGGAAATCAGGACTGTGCCGAAGACCAAGTAGCCGATGATCTGCACAAGGCTCTCGCCCTGCTCCGGCCGGATCCAGTCGACCTTGCTGGCCAGAAAGGTGCCGCCCTCGGTCAACGCTGGCCAGGCTTCCGTGATGAGGAAGGTAGCGACTGCGGCGAGCAAGATCAGGATCAGTGAGGCTGCGAAGCCCGTAAGCCCCGTGAAAGCCGTATTTGCGAAGGAACTGCCGTGCGTCGTCAGCGGGGCCTCTTGAGTCTCCCGCTTGTCTGTAATCGTCACGCTTGGTCTCCGTCGGGCTCAAAGGAAGGACGGTGGTGGACTCATCCTTGCGGACGAGCCCACCACCGTCCAATCGGCTTGACTAAACGCCGCTCGCCGTGGCGATTCCCTTGAGGATCGTCTCGATCTTCGCCGACAGGTCAGCGGAGATCGGCGCCGAGCCAGCGGTGGCCGCAGCGGCGGCCTGACCGTCAGCGGATGCGACGTACTCGAGGAAGCCCGTCACGTTCGCGGCAACCGTCTTGTCCGAGTACTTCTGGCAGACGATGACGTACGACGAGAGCATGACCGGGTAGGCACCCGCGGCCGTCGTGGTGCGGTCGAGGTTGTAAGCGAGGTCGTTGGGACCGTTCTGACCGGCTGGCTTGGACGAGGACAGCGCGATTGCGGCGCCCTTTGCCGACGGAGCGTTGAACGTGTCGCCAACCTTGACCGAGACCTTGCCAAGCGAGCCCACCTGCGACTCGTCGGCGTAGCCGATCGTGCCCTTGGTGCTCGTGATGATCTGGATCACGCCCGACGTGCCCTGTCCGGACTCGCCGAGGTTGTTCGCCCAGGTACCCGAGGCCTTGTAGGGCCAAGCGCCGGCCGAGGCCTTCTCGAGGTAGTCGGTGAAGTTCTTCGTGGTGCCCGACTCGTCAGAGCGGTGAACGATCGTGATGGCGGAATCCGGAAGCGTCACACCGGAGTTCGTGGCCGCGATCGCGGGGTCGTTCCACTTGGTGATCTTGCCGTCGAAGATGTTGGCGATCGTGGCGGCGTCCATGTTGAGCGAGGTCACGCCGTCGAGGTTGAACGTCACAGCGATGGGCGAGACGTAGACGGGCAGGTTGATGGCGCCGTCAGGACCGCAAGTGGTCTGAGCGGTCTTGTACTCGTCTGCGGACAGCGCGGCATCGGACCCGGCCCAGGCGATGGAACCATCGAGGAACTGGGTGCGACCGCCGCCGGAACCGACCGGGTCGTAGTTGATGGTGAGGCCGGGGTTGGCGGCCTGGAACTTGGCGCGCCAGGTCTCCATGGCTACCTGCTGGGTCGAGGCGCCGGCGCCGCTAAGCGTGCCTGACAGCGTCATCGTCGCGGCGGAGGTTGCGGGGGCGGACGCGGCCGATGAGGCCGTCGAGGTCTTGGTGGCCTCGTTCGAGGCCGAACAGGCGGAGAGCAGCAGCGTGAGCGCGGCCGCGGAAGCGACGGCACCCGAGCGAAGTGCGATGTTCACAGAATGTCCTTACGTGTTGACACATCCCGACGTTTGCCGGTCGAGTCTCACGTTAAGGACGCAAGGTAACGAGGCTGACGGCGTGGAGTGAACGAGTGGTAAACGTTCGGTGAACGCACATCACGGTTGCGCAACGCCAGACGGTCACGGTTCAAACGTGTAGCCGACGCCTCGCACGGTTTGCACGAATCGCGGGTTTCCCGGCTCCTCTTCGATTCTGCTCCTGAGCCGTTTGATGTGCACGTCGAGCGTCTTCGTGTCCCCGTAGTAGTCGGCGCCCCAGACCCTGTCGATGATGATTTGGCGGGTCAGCACGCGTCCGGCATTGGACGCGAGGAGATGCAGGAGCGCGAACTCCTTGGGCGGGAAGGGCTGAGCCACTCCCTCGCGCGTGACGGTGAGGCGCTCGGGATCGAGAGTGAAGCCCGAGACGCTGAGGCGGATGGGCTCGTCGGGAATGTCGCTCAGCCCAGCCGCGGCTCTGCGCAAGACGTTGCGAACGCGCGCGACGAGTTCCCTGCCGCTAAACGGCTTGGTGACGTAGTCGTCGGCGCCCAACTCCAGTCCGATGATCTTGTCGATCTGATCGTCGCGCGCGGTGACCATGATGATCGGCACCTTCGACCGCCCGCGGATCACGCGGAAGACATCGGTGCCCGAAACCTCGGGGAGCATCAGATCGAGCAGGATCACATCGGCGCCGTCGCGCTCGAACGCCTCGATCCCTTGCTTGCCGGTGGCAGCAAGCGTGACGCGAAAGCCCTCGCGTTCGAAGATGAACCGCAACGAATCGCGGTAGCTCTCCTCGTCTTCGACGATAAGAACGTGGTCATTCATTCGGACTCCTCGAAACGTTGCAAGGACAAAGTGAACGTTGATCCGACGGAGGGTTGCGACCAAACGGTCACGGCGCCGCCGTGCTGGAGGGCGACGTGCTTGACGATACTCAGACCTAGACCCGTGCCGCCGGTGTCACGCGCCCGCGCGGGGTCCGCGCGGTAAAAGCGCTCGAAAATGCGCTCTTGGTCCTGCGCGTCGATGCCGATTCCCTGGTCGAGCACAGCAATCGACACGATGTCGTCCTTGCACGTGACCGACGCCGTCACGCGGGCGCCGGGGTCAGAATACGAGACCGCGTTGTCGACGAGGTTGCGCACGGCCATCACCAAGAGGTCTCGGTCGCCTAGCACGTGGGGCCTTTCCCGCAAATCGGCCACGAGCGAAATGCGCTTGGCCTCCGCGGCCAAAGCCGCACCCTCGAACGCCTCGTGGACCACCCCGGCGACATCGACCTGGTCGTGGTCGAGCACCGATTCACCACCCTGAAGACGTGAAATCTGAATGATCTCCTGAATCAGTTTGGTCAGGCGTCGCGCTTCCCTGCGCATTTTGACGGCGAATTCGCGCACCATCACGGGGTCATCCGAGGCGCTCTCAATCGTCTCGGCCAGCAGCGATAGGGCGCCGATGGGCGTCTTCAGTTCGTGGGATACGTTCACCGCGAACTCGCGCCTGGTCGCCTCGGCGGCCCGCTGCTCGGTGTTGTCGTTGGCGACAGCGAACACGAGCTCGTCGTCGATCGGCGTGAGTCGCACATGGACGATCGACACCGAGCCGAGAACCCCGCGCCGCACCTCCACGTCCTCCTCGACTACCTCGCCGGTCGCCCATGCCTTCTCGGCAAGGTCGGCGACCGCCTCGTGCAGCGCCCCATCGGGGCGGGCCAGGCCGAGGGCCGCGGCCGTGTGGTTGGAATATCCGGCTCGCCTGTCGCGCCGCACCACGATCGCGCCGGACTGAAGCGCGGCGACGATCTGCCGGGTGCGGTGAGGCACCAGCATCCTTGCGACGACTTCCTTCTTGGCGCGGCGCCTGAGTGCGAGCGCCCCCACGATCACGCCTAGGCCGAACGCGAGAGACGCAACGAGCCACGCCAGCGGTGTCATGGCGCCACCATAGCGACGTTGTGGCGGCTTTACCGAATGTTCACCGAGGTCACCGATTGTTCGCCAGCTCCGGAGCGTTCCTCAAGGCTCTCGAGCCGCGTCAGGCTTTGCTGGAGTGCCGTCTCGGCGCTCGGACACCCATCGACTCCTGGACGACCTGCGAATCGTCCGAGCTCGCAGAGCGCCTCCATTTCTTCGCGATGATATGCCGTCGGAGTCCCGGTCGAAGCCCCGAGGGTCCTGAATGACGCCGATTTCGGGTGTTAACGTCAATTCCGAATGTCACAAGGCAGGGGGCGACAGGAGCAGGCGATGACTTCCCACCCCCATCACGGCATCGGTGCAGTTCGACCCGAGGGGTGGGTCTACGCCCGCGCGCCCATGATCATCTACTGGGAGGTCACCACCGCCTGCGGGCTAGCCTGCCAGCACTGCAGGGCGACAGCCATGCCGGACCCAGGGCCCGGCGAACTCAGCACTGCGCAAGCGTTGACAGTCCTGGACTCGATCGCCGGATTCGGCTCGCCGTTGCCGCACATCGTCTTCACCGGCGGCGACCCGCTTCGCCGCGGCGACCTAGACGTGCTCATAGCCGAGGCCGGCAATCGAGGGATCGGGGTGTCGCTCGCGCCAGCCGTGACCCCACTCCTCACCCGCGCGCGTCTTGCCGAGGTTCGTGACGCCGGGGTGCAGGCGATCTCACTGAGCCTCGACGGCTCCGACGCCGTGCACCACGACGGCGTCCGCGGGGTCTCGGGCACTTTCGATGCGACCATCCAGGCACTGGAGGATGCGGCGGAGCTCGGCATCCCGGTCCAGGTCAACACCCTCGTCGCCGCCCAGACCGTCGACGACCTGCCCGCCGTCTACGAGCTGCTGCGCCATCACACGCTGAATCGCTGGAGCTTGTTCTTCCTCATTTCGGTGGGCCGGGGCACACAGCTCGAGGAGCTCAGCGCGGGAGCGGCCGAACGCGTCATGCACTGGCTGCAGAAGCTGAACGTCGACTCGCCCTTCCAGGTCAAGACCGTCGAAGCGATGCAGCACCGCCGCGTCGCAGTGCAACAAATGAGGCGTGAGGGCCTGAGCGAGGAGCAGATCGAGGCCAGCCCGATCGGCCGCGGCTTCGGCATCCGCGACGGCAACGGGATCGTCTTCATCGCGCACGACGGCGTCGTGCAGCCCTCTGGCTTCATGCCGCTTCCCCTCGGCACCGTTCCGGCGGACAACATCGTGGAGATCTACCGTCACCACCCCGACTTGGTCGCCCTGCGAGACGTCACCCAGTTCAAGGACCGATGCGGCCGCTGCTCCTACGCACGTTGGTGCGGCGGTTCACGGGCGCGCGCCCTTGCCTGGACGGGTGACCCCCTCGAGTCCGACCCCCTGTGTCCGTATGTGCCACGCGACGAAGACCGTACCGACGCGATGTCCGTGGCGAGCGGCGCGTAATGGCGGCACCGGTCGTCGTCGTTGGCGGCGGCGTCACCGGGCTCGGCGCAGCATGGGAGTTGACGAATGCTGGGCACCGCGTGCTCCTCGTCGAGGCCTCCGATCGTTTTGGGGGGAAGGTGCACTCGGAGATGGTCGACGGGTTCCTCGTCGAGCACGGCCCTGACTCGTTCGTCAACTACCGGCCCGCTGCGGTGCAGATGGCGGCGGACCTGGGCATGGCGGACGACGTCGTCCCCGCTGTGCCTCCTCGCCTCGTGCACCTGCGCGTGCACGGCCGCATGGAACCCATCCCCGCCGGAATGGGAATGGTCTTGCCCACCCGGCTCATCCCGTTCGCCAGGACTCGAGTCCTCAGTTGGCCGCAAAAACTGCGCGCGACCTTGGACCTCGTCCTGCCGCGAGTGCTCGGTCCTGAGGACATGTCGATCGGGGCCTTGCTGCGGCGCAGGCTCGGAAACGGAGTGGTCGCTCGCTTCGCCGACCCGCTCGTCGGTGGGATCTATGGGGCGACGGTCGACGAACTGAGCGTCGACGCCGTCCTACCAGTGCTGCGAACCCATGAGGCACAGCGGCGCAGTCTGATCGTCGCATCCTTGGCGCAGGGCAGGTCAGCCCCGCGGCCCGCCTCCCCCGACGCCTCACCCTTTCGGTCGATGGCGGCGGGCATGGGCTCGCTGGTGGATGGCCTCGTCAAGGGCCTCCGGGAGCGGAACGTCGACCTGCGAACGGGCGCGCGCGTCGTGGGGCTGGAGGTGGCCGGGACCGCTGCTGTCGTCACTCTCGCCGACGGCACCCGCCACGAAGCCGCTGCGGTGGTGCTCGCTGGCGGGGGCGGATGCTCCGCGGCGCTGCTCGACGGCGTCGCGCCCGCGGCGGCGGCGGCCCTGCGCGCCATCCCGCACGGTTCGACGGCGACCGTCCACCTCGGCTTTAACGCCGATGACTTCGACACGCCACCTGTCGGCCATGGCTACCTCGAGGCAGGTCCCGAGCCTGCGCCGATCACCGGCATCACCATCTCTTCCAACAAGTGGCAGGGACGTGCGCCCGAGGGGACGGTCCTCATCCGTGCGTTCGTCCCTGGCAGGGTTGGCGCCGCGTCGCTTCTTCCCGACGATGCGCTGCTCGACACCGTGAGCGCTTACGTCTCGAAAGTGCTCGGGGCACACTCCGCGCCGTTCCTGCGGCACCTGGTCCGCTGGCAAGATGCGATGCCCACCTACACCGTTGGCCATCTGGACCGGGTGCGCGCCGTCGCGGAGGCGCTTGCCGGCACACCTCAGTTGCGCGTCGCCGGTTCGGCGCTGCACGGGGTGGGCGTACCCGACTGTCTGGCCGACGGCAGAAAGGTCGGCGGCGAGCTAGCCGCTCTCCTTATTGCCCGAACCGCAACCCCCTGAGGAGCTCATCTCATGTCCGCTAGCCAACGTCCGATGACCGCAGGCGAGACCCGCGATTCCGGTGCTCGAGGTGCTGCAGTGAGCGGCGGGTATGACGCCCTACTTCTCGCCTCCTTCGGTGGACCGGAGGGACCGGACGAGATCATGCCGTTCCTGGAGCGGGTGACCGCCGGGAGGGGCATCCCGCACGACCGGCTCGAGGCGGTTCATCAGCACTACCTGCGCATGGGTGGCCGCAGCCCGATCAACGATCAGAACCGAAACCTGCTTGCCGCCCTGCGCGCCGAGCTCAACCGACGCGGCGTGACGATTCCCCTCGTGTTGGGCAACCGCAACTCGCCGCCGTTCATCGATGAGGCGTTGCGCGAACTCGACACGGCCGGCTGCCGGCGTGTGCTGGCGTTCGCCACCAGCCAGTACTCCTCCTACTCCTCCTGCCGGCAGTACCGCGAGGACCTCGCCGAGGCGCTAAGCAGCACGGGGATCGGGGACCGGATGCAGGTGGCCAAGGTGCGACCCGCCTTCGACCGGGCCGAATTCGTCCAGACGACGGTCTCGCTGCTCGCCGCAGCGGTGTCCGGCAGCGAACGCGAGGGCCTGCGGGTGCTGTTCACTACACACTCCATCCCCTTGGCCGACGCGACTGCCTCCGGACCAGCCGCGGAGCCGGGCGAGGTGGACCTCTACTCGGCGCAGCACCGTGAGGTGGCGAACGCCGTCATCGCCGGGGTTGCCGCTGTTACCGGCGAGGAGCCGTTGCCGTGGCGCCTGGTCTACCAGTCCCGCTCCGGCTCGCCGCGTGTGCGGTGGCTCGAGCCGGACATCAACGACGCCCTGCGCGAGGAAGCACTGGACGGGACCCTGACCGCGGTGGTGGTGCCCATCGGGTTCGTCTCGGACCACATCGAGGTGCTCTGGGACCTGGACACCGATGCCGCCCGCACCGCGAGCGAGCTGGGCATCAACCTGGTTCGGGTGCCGACCGTGGGGACCCACCCGACGTTCGTCGCCGGACTTGCCGACCTCGTGCAGGCGCATCTGGCCGCGGGCCGTGACCTGGCCGCCGGCACGCGCTGGGCGGAGTTCTGCGCGGCGGGATGCTGTGGCGGCGCCCATGCCCAGCTTCCGACGGTGCCAGCGGTGAGCGCGTAGGCGTGGCAACGCGCGGGGCCTGCCAGACCGACAGGTCAGGGCAAGGCGTGAACCGCCACGGTGGTAACCCGCGAGGACGCGCCGCGGAAGCGCAAGCCGCCGGGCGGAGTGGCCTTCGCCGACTGTGCACGGAGGCCACCGATTGTTCACGGTCAAGTCCATTTGCGTGGTGTAGGGCGTTTGCCGTGTGATTCTTGGATTTGTTAGGCGCTGAGGGCGCCGAGTTCGGTGGTCGGTTCCTCTCTTTCGGTGGTGACGAGGGTGAGGCGGGAGCGGCCCAGGACGTCGAGGCCGAGGTAGCGGCGGCCTTCGATCCATTCGTCGTGTTGTTCGGCCAGAACCGCGCCGACGAGGCGGATCAGGGAGGCGCGGTCGGGGAAGATGCCGACGACGTCGGTGCGGCGGCGGATGTCACGGTTGAGGCGTTCTTGAGGGTTGTTGGACCAGAATTGTCGCCACAGTTCCTTCGGGAAGTCGGTGAACGCGAGCACGTCCGTGCGGGCGCCTTCGAGGTGGGTGGCGACGGGGGGAGTTTGTCTTCGAAAGCGTGCAAGACCCGGTCGAACTGGGCGTGCACGGATGTGGCGTCGGGCTGGTCGTAGACGGAGTGGAGCAGGGTCTTCACCCATGGCCAACCGGACTTCGGGGTCACGGACATCAGGTTCGCGTCGGGTTGCGTCCAACACCGGGCCTTACACCACGCTATTGGACGCAACCTTCGACTTTCCGCGTGATGCCTGGGATGGCCTTGATCCCGGTTGGTGGACACGGGGTGATGCTGCTTGTTGAACGGCCGCGGTCTGGTTGCATTGTTGCATTTCGAACGTGACGGGGCTGATCTGGCCGAGGGTGGAGTGGCCCCGACGCCGGTTGTAGCGGTCCTCAATCCAGGCCCCGACGGCGAGTTTCGCGCTCTTCTTCGTGAGCCAGACCCTGCGGTAGTAGAACTCGGTCTTCAGGGTTGCGAAGAACGACTCTGAAGCGTCCTAGGTTTGATGCCGCATCCTTTTGAGTTGAAAGGATGTATGTCATGCCAAAGAAGATCGATCCTGCCCTCCGTGACCGTGCGGTGCGGCTGGTGCGTGAGCACCGCTCGGAGTATCCCTCGTTGACGGCCGCGTCGGCGGCAGTGGCCCGCCAGGTTGGGGTGGGCCACGAGTCCGTGCGGCGGTGGGTGCTGCAAGCCGATATTGATGACGGCTCTCGGGAGGGGGTTACGTCCGCTGAGCACGCGGAGATCAAGCGTCTGAAGTCGGAGAACAGCCGGCTGCGCGAAGACGTTGCGATTCTACGGGCGGCGACAACTTTCTTCGCGGGGGAGCTCGACCCCCGCAATCGATGATCATGGGTTTCATCGACACGATGAGAGCCGAGGGGCACGCGGTCGAGTCGACTTGCAGGGTTCTGCGTGAGCAGGGCTGCCAGGTCGCCGCGCGCACCTATCGTGCGTGGAGAGGAGGCCACGTCGCGGTCCGCACGGTCACAGACGCGCATGTCGTCGACGCGGTCCGTGACACCGCGTGGACGCACGTGCCCACACCCGATGGTTCCCTGCGCCGCAAGATGACTCCCGAGGGGTTGTACGGGCGGCGGAAGATGACCGCGTTGATCCGCCGCACCACGATCCCTGGTGCATCCACAGGCGCGGTCGACCGGGCCATGCGTGTCCTCGGACTGTCGGGCGTGCGCCGCGATAAGGGCGTGCGCACCACGATCCCCGCGAAGGACGGGGTCCGTGCCGGGGATCTGCTGAATCGGGATTTCACCGCGCCGCAGCCGGATCACACCTGGGTGATGGACTTCACCTACTGCCGCACCTGGGCCGGGTGGGTTTACGTCGCGTTCATCGTGGACGTGTTCTCTCAGCGCATCGTCGCGTGGCATGCGCAGACCACCAAGCACGTCGACCTGGTGATGATCCCCCTGCGGATGGGCCTCTGGGAACGCGGCCGCCAAGGCCACCCGATCCTCCCGCAGCAGCTCCGAGCACATTCGGACGCCGGGTCTCAATATGTCTCGTTGGCCTACACCGACAAGCTCGCCCTCGACGGCATCGCGCCCTCGATCGGGTCCGTCGGCGACGCGTACGATAACGCGCTGATGGAGACGATCAACGGGCTCTACAAGGCCGAGTGCATCCGCACGACCGTGTTCCACGAGGGCCCGTATCGGACGATCGCGGACGTCGAGTTCGCGACCGCCGGCTGGGTCGATTGGTACAACACTCGTAGGCTTCACTCAAGCCTCGGCTACGTTCCACCGGCCGAGTTCGAGCAAGCTCACTACGCGACCCTCAACCGAGAGCCGCAACCCGCATAGGAGCGGCAGAGAACCTGGGGCGCTTCACTCTCACAAGCCGCACGGAACGCTCCCTGAGCTCCTGCGGATACTTCCTTAGGTAGCGGCAAGGCCCCCATCCTTTCGGGGAAGCAGACCCTCCACTAAACCCGGGATGCTTCTATGTCTTGTCAAGCAGTTGTGGCAGTCTGGGCGAGCAGTCGATAGATTTGGCGGGCGATGTAGCGCTTGAGGCTGCGGCGGATTTCTTTCGTGGTGCGGCCCTCGGCGCGACGGCGGTCGACGTAAGCGCGAGTCGCTGGGTGGTGCGCCATGCGGGTGAGCGCGATCGATGAGAGTGCACGGTTCAAGCGGCGGTCGCCACCGCGGTTGAGTCGATGCCGGGTGGTGTTCCCGGATGACGCGGGAACGGGACTCGATCCGCTGAGAGCGGCGAAAGCGGCTTCTGACCGCACTCGCCCAGCGTGTGACCATGCCGCGATGATGACGGCGGCATTGACCGGCCCGATTCCGGGCTCATCGAGTAGGTGCACCCCGTCGCTGGCCTGAACCAGCGAGGTCATTTCGTCGCGATTGGCGGCAAGCTCATCGTCACTGTCGCGAACACGGCGCGCCAGGCGAATCGCTTCCTTGCGCGCGGTCGCGGTCGCAATGTTTTCGCTTCGCGACCGCCAGGCAGCGATCTGAACTATTTGGGCCTTGGATAGTGGGCGGCGTGCGTCGATGCCGAGATCGACGGTGCGAAGGAGTGCGGTTAGCGCGTTGATCTCGCGCGTGCGCTCCGCGTTCACCAGATCGCGAGCTGTGACGAGCACGCGCAATGCCGCACGGATCCCGGAGTCCTCGCGCGGTTCCCGCAGTTGGGTGGTGTCGGCCGACAGCACGGAGCAGGCGATCAGTTCCGCGTCCAACTCGTCGCTCTTGCCCCGACCGCAGCGAAGGCGACGGGCGGTCGGGAAGGGTTCCACAACACGGTAGCTGGCCTGCGCGCAGCAGCGAGCCAGGCCGGCGCCGTAGGACCCAATGCCCTCGATTACGACCAGCACATCGGCGAGCCCGCCGGTGCGTTTGGCGATCCACGAGACCGCACGTTTCAGTCCAGCCGCGGTCGTGGGGAATGTGGTCGCGGTCTCCAACGCGCCGTTCGCGGCGTTGACGACCGCGACGGTATGCGTGCGCGAGTGGGTGTCCGCACCAACGACATAGGTGTAGGTGTTTGCGACGATGGTCATGGTGACGGTGATCCTTTCCTTTGGGTGACGTCGCCGAAGGTCGGCGTCGACCCGGGTGAAGGTCACTCCGAGGCAGTCCTGTAACGGGCCACAACCGGGAACGGTCGGGCAGGCTTCTTATCAGGCCCGCAGTGGGCCGGGTCGGCGTCGGCCCCCTGCTCGAACGGACAGATCCCGGGCAGAGCACTCCGCAACGCGGAGGCCAGGCGATTCACGAGTCACGATCGAGCAGGAGCGCCAACACCAACCCTGCCAGCCAGCCCCAGGCCAGCCAAGGAAAGACTTACAGGCGATTCAGATTCCGGGGTCCCCACCCACAGACCGGGCAGGTTCGGGATCAACGTGGCAGTCCCGCGCAGCGCGTCAAACGTTCCGGGCAGCATCACCCCAGCCGCCTCTATCGGGCCGAGCGCCGCGATGCGCCCCGTTCCACGCGCTCCACCACTGACTGCGGCCCGCGGTCGGCGAGCGTGGACTCGCTGGTCGTGTCGATCACTTGAAGCGAGCCACCAGGGCCGTCTTCGACGACCGCCGTCTTGACGTTGGTGCCGCCGATGCCCAGTCCGAGGTAGCGGGCCATCAGTGATCAGCGCGCGCGCGCGACGAAGTCGTCGAGGATCACCGCGGTCGCGATGGTACCATTGCGACTGCAGCCAACGTCAAGCACGTCAATCATCGCGTCGAGGGTCCGTACCCCGCCCGCAGCCTTGACTTTCATTTGTGGTCCGACGCTCGCACGCATGAGCCGGAGGTCGTCCAAGGTGGCGCCTGAGGGGGCGAAACCGGTGGACGTCTTGACGTAGTCGGCGCCAGCGGACTCGACCAGATGGCAGGCAGACACCTTCTCGGCGTCGGAGAGATAGGCATTTTCCAGGATCACCTTCACCAAATGCCCGTCGGCGGCCGCGACGACGGCTGCGATGTCATCTTGCACCCGCTGGAACTCACCAGAGCGCAGCAAGCCGATACTGAGGACCACGTCGATCTCGGTGGCGCCATTCGCGACGGCTTCCGCAGTCTCGGCAACCTTAACGGCGGTCGTGGAGTTTCCGTGCGGAAACGACACGACGGTGCCTATGGCGACGTCCGTACCGGTAAGTAGTCCGTGCGCGAACGTCACATCGACGGGCCGGCAGCAGACGCTCACAGTTCGGTATCTCGCGGCGATGGCGCACCCGGCCTCCACCTCGGCCAGGGTCAACTCGGGGCGCAACAGGGAGTGATCAATCGCGCCTGCGATGTCCTCGTACGTGCGGCCCCGGTACGTCGGGATGGTCGTGGTGTTTGTCACGATGCTCCTCTGTGATGTCGTCGAATTGAGCGGACGAGAATAGACAAATAGAAGATTGCACAGGTGGCCCCTGTTTGTCAACCTGGCGCGTTGACTCATGGAAAGTGCGCGCGTAGTAGGTATCGAAGAATCATTTGATAATGCGCGCCTGGCGGTGTCGGTGAGTCAGCGTCGGTAGGTCTTGTCCATGTGGCTGACGTTGAGTGAACGCAAGGCGGTAACGAAGAAGTTGGCGTTGGAGTATCGGCGTGGTAACAAAGCGGCTCGGTTGCGTCCAATAGCGTGGTGTAAGGCCCGGTGTTGATGGGCGTGTTGCACGAGTGTGAGGCGGCCACCGCGTGATTCTTGGAAAGACCGATTCAAAGTCTCTTCGAAGGAGTACACGCGATGACCGCGCCCCCCTTTATCGACCCTTCCCGTTTCCTGTCCGAACAACTCGAGCAGGCCTCACCGGATCTGATGCGG
Organism: Demequina lutea; assembly: GCF_013409005.1. Lineage (NCBI taxonomy): Bacteria > Bacillati > Actinomycetota > Actinomycetes > Micrococcales > Demequinaceae > Demequina > Demequina lutea. The sequence goes on along the minus strand of NZ_JACBZO010000001.1, from coordinate 640,202 downwards.
CAGATGCTCACGACGTTTATCAACACGTGGATGTCGGCTGAAGCGGAAGCTGTTTGCGGCGCCGTATACGGCCAGTTGTCGCCCGGCCGGGTCAATTCCCGCAACGGCTACCGTCACCGCGATTTCGGCACCCGCACCGGCACCCTCGATGTCGCGATCCCGAAGTTACGCGGCTCTTCACAATTGAGGGTGTGCTGACCGGGGTGTGAGTGGTTGGGGGTGGGGGTCGAGGTCCCCCAGGATGGAAGTTCTGACACTCACCATCTGAAGGACCTCGACTTGTTCCACGTTACCTTCGGCGTGCCCAACCTGACCACGTTCTGCCGCCTAGACGAGCCCGGGCTCGTGGCTGTGAGCCAACGCCTCCGACCAGATCGGGCGGTGCTCGAGTGCCGCGTCACCGATGCCGACGACGAGTGTCGGTCCTGTGGTGGTCTGGGTCGCCGACTGGGCACCGACTCCCGCACACTCGCTCATGAACCGTTCGGTGGCAGGCCCACGACGCTGCAGGTGCGGGTGCGCCGCTACCGGTGCACCCTGTGCGGGCGCTTCTGGTCGCAAGACACGTCCGCAGCCGCCGAGCCCCGCGCGAAGGTCTCTCGTGGTGGGCTGGCGTGGGCGCTGCGCGCCCTCGTCATCGACCACCTGTCCGTCGCGCGTATCGCCGCGGGGTTGGGAGTGGCATGGAACACCGCGAACGACGCGGTCCTTACCGAAGGGCACCGGCGGCTCATCAACGACCCAGCCCGCTTCGACGGTGTCGCCGTTTTGGGAGTCGATGAGCACGTGTGGCGTCACACGAGGTTCGGTGACAAGTACGTCACCGTCATCATCGACCTCACCCCCGTGCGTGACAAGACCGGCCCGGCCCGGCTACTCGACATGGTCCCTAGCCGCTCGAAACAGGTGTTCAAGACCTGGCTGGCTGAGCGACCCCCGCCATGGGCCGACGAAATCGAGGTGGTCGCGATGGATGGCTTCACGGGCTTCAAGACCGCCACCACCGAGGAACTTCCGCAGGCCGTCGCCGTGATGGACCCCTTCCATGTGGTCCGCCTCGCAGGCGAAGCACTCGACCAATGCCGCAGGCGCACCCAACAGCAACTCCATGGTCATCGCGGACGAGCCGACGACCCGCTCTACACCTCGAGGAGGACGCTCCATACCGGGGCCGGGCTACTCACAGACCACCAATGGGTCAGGATCGAGCGCCTGTTCGACACCGACGAGCACGTCGAGATTGAAGCAACCTGGGCCATCTACCAGCGCATGATCACCGCCTACCGTGACACCGACCGTGCAGCCGCCCGACAGGACCTCGCCGCACTGATCGAGTCCTTGCGCACCGTCGTGCCCACTGCCCTGGTCGAACTACGCAGGCTCGGCCGCACCCTGAACACCCGCGCCCACGACATCCTGGCGTACTTCGACCGCCCCGGCACCTCCAATGGCCCCACAGAAGCGATCAATGGACGCCTCGAACACCTCCGCGGCTCAGCGCTCGGCTTCCGCAACCTCAGCAACTACATTGCCCGCGCTCTGCTCGAGGCCGGCGGCTTCAGACCCCTGCTACACGCTCAATTGTGAAGAGCCAGTTACGCACCGGCACGTACTTCCCGGACTGGCTCCTTGAGCGGCGCCGCCGTGCTGAGGCTGCCCTGACCTCCGTCGTGGCGACGTGTTACCTGCTTGGGGTGTCGACCAGGCGGATGGAGAAACTCGTCGAGTCTTTGGGCGTGACCCGCCTGTCGAAGTCGCAGGTGTCGATCATGGCCCGTGACCTTGACGAACAAGTCGAGCAGTTCCGCACCCGCCCCCTGGACGGCGGCCCCTACACGTTTATCGCAGCCGACGCACTGGTGCTGAAGGTGCGTGAGGTCGGCCGCGTCGTGAACGTCCACGCACTCCTGGCAACCGTGGTCAACGCAGACGGACATCGTGAAATCCTGGGTTTGCAGGTCACGAGCGCCGAAGACGGTGCAGGCTGGTTGGGTTTCTTCCGCGACCTGACCGCACGCGGCCTGACCGGCGTGAAACTCGTCACGTCCGACGCGCACGCCGGTCTCGTGTCCGCGATCGGGGCTACCCTGCCCGGCGCGACCTGGCAACGGTGCCGCACCCATTACGACGCGAACCTGATGTCCGTGACCCCGAAGTCCGGTTGGCCATGGGTGAAGACCGTGCTCCACTCCGTCTACGACCAGCCCGACGCCACATCCGTGCACGCCCAGTTCGACCGGGTCTTGCACGCTTTCGAAGACAAACTCCCCCCGTCGCCACCCACCTCGAAGGCGCCCGCACGGACGTGCTCGCGTTCACCGACTTCCCGAAGGAACTGTGGCGACAATTCTGGTCCAACAACCCTCAAGAACGCCTCAACCGTGACATCCGCCGCCGCACCGACGTCGTCGGCATCTTCCCCGACCGCGCCTCCCTGATCCGCCTCGTCGGCGCGGTTCTGGCCGAACAACACGACGAATGGATCGAAGGCCGCCGCTACCTCGGCCTCGACGTCCTGGGCCGCTCCCGCCTCACCCTCGTCACCACCGAAAGAGAGGAACCGACCACCGAACTCGGCGCCCTCAGCGCCTAACAAATCCAAGAATCACACGGCAAACGCCCTACACCACGCAAATGGACTTGACCAGGTCGAACAGCCCGACTAACGTCATATCTAAAGTCCTTGTCGGCTGGCATACGACTGACATGATGGCCTATATCACATGGAAGGGATGCTCTTATGGAGTGGATCGGCACCTCGGCTCACCAACGATGGCTTGAGAACGAGGCGGACAGAGTGTTCAACTTTGCCCGGGCAGCTGTCAACCCCAATGGTGGGTTCGGATGGCTCGACAATTACGGCGTACGCGATGACTCGGTACCTCAGTACCTCTGGATCAATGGCCGCATGGCACACGTGTACTCCCTCGCCGCGCTGATGGGTCGGCCTGGAGCGTCTGACCTCGTCGACCATGCGATCGCAGCAATTAAGGGGCACTTCCACGACGACGAGAATGGGGGCTGGTACACGTCTGCCAAGCCCGAGGGCGCGGTCGACGATACGAAGTCCGGGTACCCCACATTTTTCGTTGTGCTCGGCGCGGCAGGCGCAGTGGCGGCAGGCCGGCCGGGCGGCCTCGAACTCCTGACCGAGGCGCTTGAGGTCACTGACAAGTACTTCTGGGCCGAAGAGGAAGGAATGGCCCGCGAGTCTTGGGACCGTCGGTTCGAGGTCTCGGAGCCGTATCGCGGGGGCAACGTCAACATGCACGCTGTCGAGGCGTACCTCGCCGCTTTCGGCGTACTTGGCAAGCGAGAGTTGCTCGACAAAGCAATGTCGATCGCCACGCGCCTCATCCATGAGCATGCGCGCGGTAACTCGTATCGTGTGTATGAGCACTTCACCACGGACTGGACGCCCCTGCCTGACTACAACAAAGAGAACCCTATCCATCGATTCCGTGCGTTCGGCTCAACACCAGGCCACTGGATGGAATGGGCACGCCTGCTTCTGCACTTGCGTGCGGAACTCCAGGAACTCGGCGAGACACCTCCGACGTGGCTGCTAGTTGATGCAGAGGGGCTCTTCCAAGCGGCCTTGCGTGACGCGTGGGAGCCGGATGGCAAGGAGGGGTTCGTCTATACCGTTGACTGGGAGGGGCAGCCCATCGTCCGGGAGCGCATCCGCTGGGTGATCACCGAGGCCATCGGCGGCGCATACGCACTCTTCGCAGCGACCGGAAACGATGACTACGAGAACTGGTATCAGAAGTTCTGGGATTACTCCCGGCGCCGCATGATGGACTTTCAGAGTGGGTCATGGTGGCAGGAACTGGATGTCGACAGCGAGCCGTCAAACGTGGTCTGGGATGGCAAGCCGGACATCTACCACATCATGCATGCGGTTCTGGTCCCGCGACTGCCCTTACGTCCTTCCTTGGCGGCAGCACTTGCGCTCGGCAAACTCGATGCGCCGGTCTCGTATGACGGCTCTTCAACTTCCGCGTGATGGGTGCCTGTTGTGAGGGCTCGTCGCCCTGAGGCAGGCTGGGCGTTGTCCATACCCCGAGGAAACAGGACCACGAGCGTGTTTCACAATACTGGCGACCCGGCGGCGGTGTCGCGTTTGTTCAATCTTCCCCAGTTCCATGTGTGGGATGTTGTCGCGGATGAGGAGGGTGGGCGGACCGTGACCATCGACACGGGGGTGACGGAGGCGGGGTGTCTGGCTTTGTCCCCGGTTGGTGGACTGAATCGCCACCACTTGACAAACATAGGAGATTCAACAGACGCCTCGAACACCTCCGCGGCTCCGCACTCGGCTTCTTCCGCAACCTCACCAACTACATCACCCGATCCGTCCTCGAAACCGGAGGCTTCAGACCCCAACTACACCCTGGATTGCGATGAGCCCCTTTCACGTCCCTTCAAAAGTGCCGCACGTGGGCAAATAGCTATTTCGCAGCCTGAGATATAAATAGGCCGTGCGCCGCATCTATGATGCGGATCGCTTCCAAGGACTCAACTGGATCTGTGGGACCCGGCGTGCCGTTGACGATTGCCTCGGCGACGCCGCGGTAGAAATCCGGGTAGGCGCCGCGTTCCGTGGGAACGCGACGTGTGCCTCCCGAGGTCGTGAGCACGCCCCAGTCACGCTCGGATGTGACACCGTAGGCGCTGTCCGTCACTGCCCCTCCGGCCTTAATGTAGTCCTCCTGGCCGTCGGCCTCCGCGACCACGAAAGCACCCTCAGTGCCTAGCACGCGAAAGCGGGCCGGTGCGGCACGCGCACTGCGGCTCATTGAAAGGTGCGTGCGTACTCCAGACGCGTGGAGCAGACTCAACGCCGCATCATCTTCGCTCGAGCGTCCAGGAAATACGTGACTCTCGTGCGCACTCATGAGTCTCGCGGGTCCAAACAACTGCAATGCCTGGTCCACAAGATGGCTACCCAGATCGAATATCACTCCACCGCCCTCGGCTCGACCCACGCCCTCCTGCCACGGCGCACGGAGGCGGGCACCACTGAACTTTTCCATGCTCGATTCGAAGCGAAAGATAGACCCCAAGGCGCCGTCGGCCAGCACCTTCCGGAGAGTGAGAAAGTCACCGTCCCACCGACGATTCTGATACACAAAGAGTCGACGACCAGCGCTCTTCGCCATGTCGATCATCGTCTCGCACGCGCGCACGCTCGTGGCGAACGGCTTGTCGGTGACCACGTTCAACCCATGTGACAGCGCTACGCTCACACTGTCAATGTGCGTAGCTGGCGGTGTTGCCACGACCACAAGATCGAGGTCACGCGACCCGTCGAGCAGGGCATCGAGGCTGGCGACAACGTCGTAGCCGCGAGCCCGCGCGACTGTTGAGCGCTTGTGACTGGACGTGACCACTGCCCGGATTTCGAATGCTGGGTTGGCGGCGAGTGCTGGTTCGTGGAAGATTTGTCCCGAAAGGCCGAATCCCACGATGGCCGTACGGATTTGCGTCATCTCACCACACCGTGTATCCGCCGTCGACCACGATGTCCGAACCCGTCACGAACGAACTCGCCTTCGAGGCAAGGTACACCACCGCACCGGCGATCTCCTCGGGCTTCGCAAACCTGGCTAGAGGCGTCTTGGACAACCACGCGTCGACCATCTCTGGCTTCGCCCGCGACAGTGCCGTCATCGCCGTCTCCGTGTAGCCGGGTGAGATGGAGTTCACACGCACGTTACGGTCGCCCCACTCGCCCGCTAGAGACTTGGTATACTGAATGACTGCGGATTTGGACGCGTTATACGCGGCCTGGCGTTGTGGACGATTGACGGCGTGGGCAGACATGGATGCGACATTGATGATCGACCCACCACCTGCCTCAAGCATCACGCGGCCAGCGGCCCGACAGCAGCGGAACACCCCATCGATGTTCGTGTCGAACACCATGCGCCACTCCTCGTCTGTGGTGTCCTCTGCGGGTTTGTTGAGTCGCGCGCCCGCGCTGTGCACCGAAACGTCCAGCCGACCATGCTCTTGCACCACGCTGCGCACCGCCGCATCGACAGAGTCGCTAGATGTGACATCTAGGTGCACATACGTGGCTCCGATGCGGCGAGCTGACTCTTCGCCGATGTCCTCGCGGCGCCCGCCGATGTACACCGTTGCGCCGAATTCGCGTAGCGCAGTCGCTGCCGCAAGGCCGATCCCGGTTGCTCCTCCGGTCACGAGTGCCACCCGCTCAGCGAGTGTGAAGTCAACGCGATTGTGCATATGAGGCTTGTCCTTGTTCTCTGGAATGTTTAGGGGGCATGGCGCGGTACGCGCGTCAGCCCTTGGTCGCGCCGGCGGTGAGGCCAGACACCACATATCGTTGGAAGAACATTGCGATGGCAATGATCGGAACCGTTATCGAGACACTCGCCGCCATCAGGCCGCCCCAATCAATGCTCGCGTAACCAATGAAGTTGAAGATGGCGACGGGCAATGTCTTCGTGTTCGATCCGGACAAGATCAGTGAGAACAGAAAGTTGTTCCACGAGAAAATAAACGCCAGGATCCCGGCGGTCGCGATGCCCGGTATCGACAACGGCAAACTAACCCTCACAAATGCGCCGATCGGAGTCAGTCCGTCAACCTGTGCGGCCTCTTCGAGTTCGATCGGCAAAGTGTCGAAGAAGGAAATCAAGATCCACACCATCAAAGGCACCGACAGAAACATGTGCGAAATGATCATTGCGCCATATCCACCAACCATCCCTATCTTGGCAAAAAGGAAGTACCAGGGAACGATGAGGCTGATGCTCGGAATCACACGAGCGAGCAGCACCATTATGGATGACTTGGTCATGCTGAAACGGGACATCGCATAAGCCGCTGGTACCGCAAATACCAGCGACAGTGCCGTCGACACGACACCGACGATTAGGCTGTTACGGAAGAACGGCAGAAAGGCCTGGGCCCCGAAGACCGTCTTGAAGTTATGGAGCGTCGGGCTGAAGATGAAAGTCTTGCTCGGGTCGTAGATATCTATTTGGGTCTTGAGCGACGCGAGCACAAGCCAAACGAGGGGAAAGATGAAGACGACGACGACGGACGCGAGCGCGATCACGCGGAACACGTTGTACGCCCGCGAGGGACGCATCCCCCTGCGCCGGGAGGCCCGGAGCGTTGCTGCCCGAGCACGCCGGGTCATTGCCCCCTCCTTCGCGCGACGATCTGAAGCGTTACAAGGACAAGCACCATGATGAAGAACACCACCAAAACAGCGGACGCGAGTCCATAGCGGTTGTCGCTGAAGTTGATGCCGTAGGCATAGATGTTGATGGTCTCCGCCTCGTGCATAGAGCCACCGCCTGCGCCCTTCGTCGCATACAGAATGTCGAAAGTCTTGAACGCCTCGACCGACCGCAAGATAAGCGCTGCGAAGACCACGCTGCGCATCAGCGGAAGCGTGACAAACCAGAATCGCTGAAAGACGTTCGCCCCGTCCACGCGCGCAGCCTCCTCGGGTTCTTCCGGAACTGTGGTGAGACCGGCGAGAAGGAGCAACGCCACCATCGGCGTCCACTGCCACACATCGATGAACATCAAGGTGGGAAGCGCCGTGCTCGGACTGGACAACCACTCACTCCCGGGGAGTCCAAAGAACCTCAGAAACTCGTTTGCGAATCCGATTGTGGGTTCAAAGATCAGCCGCCACAGCATCGCCACTGCTACCGGGGTCGCTACCAAGGGCATGAGAATGATGACGCGCACGATGCCCTGGCCGCGGAACTCGCGGCGCAACAATAGTGCGATCGCGGCTCCGAGCAGCATCTCTACGGATACGGCACCGACGGTGAACAACACAGTACGGTAGACCGCTGGCCAGAATCGTCGGGTATCGGTGAGGACGTTGGTGTAGTTGCCGAGCCCGGTGAAGTGGAAACTTGCCCTCAGCGAACTACCCGCATCGGTGAAACTCAGGTACAGCGTATAGCCGAGAGGTATGACGAGCAGGAGCACGATGAACGCGATCGCGGGGCCACTGAGAATCCACTTGCGGTTGCGGTTCACCCACAGACTGATGGCGGCGCGCCACGCAATGACTGGTGAAGACATCTTCTCTATCTCGTCTCTCCTTTGACGGAATGTGCTGGCGGGCCGCAGCGCTACTGCCGCGACCCGCCAGCACATGGGCCCTGTGTTTTATTTGGCTTGGCCGTCGAGAAGCGCCTGGAAGTCGGAGTTGGCTTGATCCGCTACGGCATTAGAATCGCCGCCCTGGATCGCAGCCACGATCGGGGCTCCGACAATCTGGCGAGCCTGGTCGACATTCACCACCTGTGGGCGGTCGTACCCCACACCGATCTTGGAGTTACCCTGAATCGTCGCCAGCAGATCGGGGGCGAGAGTCGAGGTTCCTTTAGGGTCGTTCCAGACTGAAGTGCGTGCACCCGGCACGCCAGCCTCCTGAATCGTCAGGCTGTTGGCCTGGTTGGTCGCCCACTTGATGAACGCCCATGCCGCATCCTTGTGCTTCGAGAACGCGCTGATACCCAAGGCCATTGCCGTGATGTTGTACGGCTTTGAACCTGCAGGACCGGCGGGAATCGGGCCGACGCCAATCTGATCGGCAACCTTCGACTGTGTCGGGTCGACTGCGCTGTCATAGTTCGAACTGGCTTCAGGATAGAACGCGACCAGACCCTGCTGAAGTAGACCCATGACCTGGGGCCAGTTCATGTCCGTTTCTCCGGGTGGTCCGTAGTCATGGATGAGTCCGCCATACAGCTTGTATGCAGCCTTCGCGGCATCGCTATTGATCGTCGAGTTGCCTTTGCCGTCAGTCCAGTTGCCACCCATGCTGTACAGGAAGCTGGAGAACTGCGTCACCGCCGCACTCACCTCACCGCGACCGGCAAAGGCGAAGATATCCGGGTGCAACTCGTGGATCTTCGCCACGACCGCCTTCAGGTCATCCATAGTCTTGGGGTAGGGCATCCCGGTCTCCGCGAGCAGATCCTTGCGGTAATAGAGCACCCCGGTTTCGCTTACCAACGGAACACCGATAATCTTGTTGTTGACCGTCACCGAGTCTCGAGCGGACTGCCAAAAATCGTTCCAGTTCCAGTCGGTGCTCGCGTTCACGTATTTCGTGAGGTCCGCAAACCAGCCGTTCTGTGTGAACTGCTGCGTATTTTGCAGGGGTCGGAACATGAGTACGTCAATGTCGGAACTGCCAGCGTTGAGCTTGACGTTATAGAGCGTTGCTTGCTGCGCATCGTCGTACACATTTACGTCAACCTTGATCCCGGTCTCAGTCGTGAAGTCTCCGATGAACGTCTGAAGTGATGTCGTCCACGCGTGATGCGAAAGACTGAGGTTGATGGTTTGGCCGCTTAAACTACTGCTACTGCTAGGGCCACTGCTACTGCTAGGGCCACTGCTACTGCTAGGGCCACTGCTACATGCACTCAAGATCAGTGCGGCCGTTAGGGAAACCGCGGCGTACCGGGACCTGCGCTTCATCTTAATATTCACGTTGTCTCCTCCAGTGAGTGATCATGTACCGCCCGACAGCACATCCGATGCACCTTTGCATCACCTCACAGTTCGAGGTTAGTCAATAAAGTATGACTTAGTCAATCCCAATCGCGGATTATTGAGATGACACGGGCATGGTGTCCCGCATAGATGCACGTGTCGGGTCGATCTGGGCCGCGAGTGATCACGACGGCCATGTCTCGTGGTTGGAAGCCTCCAAATCCAGCAGCGTCGCATCGAGGTGCTGCGCGCAAGCCGCACGCGCCGCTCGCCGGTCGCCTCGACCGATGGCATCAAAAATCATCTCATGTTCGGAGAGGGCATCCGCTGGCGGACGGCGCACGCCTGAACTCCGACGGCGGCTCAACGCAAGCAACGCCGCCGATGGCCTCATCATGTCCGCGAGGAGGCCATTCCCAGCAGCGGAGAGAAGCGCTTCGTGGAACGCGATGTCCGCGTCCACGAAGCCTTCAGGCCTGTCGAGGTTGCTCCGCATGGCATCGATTGATCGGCGCATGGCGTCGATATCCGTCGGCGTCGCACGCTGCGCGGCCAGGTCCGCAGCCGCGGGTTCGACAATCGTTCGCATCTCCGTCAGTTCACGCAGGCGACCGGCGTCGGATGCCACCGCGTGACCGAGCGTACTCGCAAACGCCCTCTCGAAATCGTGGACCACGGTCGGCCTGCGTCCCGCCACGAGTTCGAGTACCCCCTGTATCTCGAGCGCGGCGAGGCCCTCGCGGACAACGGTGCGACTCACCCCCAACTCGGCGGCAATCTCTCTCTCGGGCGGCAGCGTATCCCCAGGCATGAGTCCATCGGAGTCGATGCGCTCAAGCAGCGCAGATACCACTGCATCCCGCAGTTTGCTCCTCGTGATCATGTTTCCTCCCTGTCCTGACACTAGACGACCACCCATATGGTTGGTGTAACATTTGGTCCAGGAGGCCCACATGCAGGATGCAGTGATCGGGATCGACGTCGGCACGTCATCGTGCAAGGCGTCGGCCTTTGACTTACGCGGAGCGTGCATTGCACGTGCTCGCGTGGCCTATCCCACGCACCTCGGTCCCAATGGCGCGGCGTCTCAGTCGCCCCACGACTGGCGTGAGGCGGTACTCGACGCGCTCACCACGCTGGCGGGCTCGCTTGCCGCATGGCGCATTATGGCTATCGGGCTCAGCGCACAGATCGGCACCCAAGTACTCCTCGACTCCCAGTACAAGGAACTTCATCCCGCAGTGACGTGGCAGGACGGCAGGTCCGAGGCCGCCGCCGCCGAGGTTTGGCAGAAAGTCGACCGCGCCGAGTTGGCACGAGAACTGCGGACGTGGCTCCCTGATGGGCCGGCATGGCCTCTCGCCCGTATGCAATGGTTGCGGCAAGCACTACCGCGCGAGTTCGCGACAGCGGCGCATCTTGCGCAACCCAAGGACATCATCGTTCACGCTCTGACCGGCAATTTGGTGAGCGACCCGTCGAGTTGGCGTGGCGTAGCACAGCCCGATGGACAGATTGCGACGCGCGCTTTGGACGCTCTCGACCTCCCCAACCTCATTCCGGACCTCGTCGACGGCACTGTCAGCCCGGGAGGCCTCCTGCGCTCGGTCGCGGAACGTACAGGTCTGCCGGTCGGCACTCCGGTCGCCGTCGGCTGGAACGACTTCAACGCGAGCCTTCTGGGCATCGGCTCGCTCTCGCTCGGCAACGCATTCGACGTGGGCGGAACCTCCGAACACGTCGGAGTCGTCACGGGCGGGCCACGGCGGGATTTCGACGTGATAAGTGTTCCGTTCCACGGTGTCGACACGGACCTTTACACGGTATACGGGGTGACCTCCAATGCCGGATCGACAATCGACTGGATGACGCGGACCGCTGGGCGCAATATTGACATCGATGCCGCCCTGTCTGCCACCCCGACCGGAGCGGACGGTCTGCTCTTCATGCCGTATCTCTACGGCGAGCGCAACCCAATATGGGACGCGAGCGCATCAGGAGCTCTTGTAGGGCTACGCGCGACCCACGGCGCCGACCACATCGTCCGTGCGATGGTCGAAGGCATCGCGTTGAATCTCCGCGCGATTTTACGCATGATTCCTTCCGACTCGATACGGGCAGTGCGGTCGACCGGCGGAACCGCGGGCTCGGCCGGGTGGAACCGTGTCAAAGCGAGCGTTCTTGGTGTTCCGATCATCACGACAGTTGAGCCGGACAGTTCGTCACTGGGTGCCGCAATAACTGCGGCCGTCGGTGTCAACATATTCGCGGATGTGCATGAGGCGACCGACGCCATGGTCCACGCTGCCGACGTGTTCGAACCATGCCCCCAGGACAGCGAGCGCTACGACGCCATCGCCGCCGACTTCACCGGGCTGTATCCCAGTCTGGTCGAGACCCTGCACCGACTACGAGCGAGAGGCTGATCATGGCGGAACAACGTGCAGTTGTATATGGAGCGGGAAAGATATCTCGAGGGTTCCTAGGAAATCTCCTGGCGGACGCGGGCTTCGCGATGACGTTCGTGGACGTCGATGCTCGCATCGTCGGCCTGCTCGCGGACCGTAAACAATACCACATACACATCCTCGGAGCACCCGAAAAGGATTCGCTGGTGACGAACGTGACGGCCGTTACGGCCGACGATGCGGCCACCCGCACGCTGCTTGTCGAAGCGGCCGTCGCCTTCGTGAGCGTGGGCGGAGCCAACCTCGCCAGCGTGGCGAAGACGATCGCGCCAGCATTGTGCAACCGCTTCGTCTCCACGCGCGAGCCGCTGAACATCGTTGTGTGCGAAAACTGGCGGGCTGCAGCAGCCACTCTCCGTGACGCCATTGCGCTTGAATTGGCGGACGACGACCGTCGGATCTTCGACGAAGTGATCGGCATCGCCGAGTCGACGATCCTTCGGTCTGGAATCGCCGGGACGAAGAAGCAGCTTGAGGCGGACCCGCTCGCGGTCCAGGCCCAGGACTACTGGGATCTGCCGGTCGATGGCGATGCGTTGGTCGGAGGGCTGCCCGAGATCCCCGGGGTCTCACCGATCGCGGGATTCTCGACGGCGCTCGAGCGGAAGATGTACACCTACAACTGCGGCAACGCGCTGATCTCGTATCTCGGCTGGTTGCGCGGACACGAGTTGCTGTCGCAGGCGGCGAACGACGCTGTGCTTGCGGACTTGATCGATGAGGTCTACAAGGAGACCTGCGAGACGATGGTCAAGCGCCATGGCTATGACCGCGATGACCAGCGCGATTACGCGATGCGCTCTCTGGCCAAGTTCCGTGACGAGACCATCGTCGACCCGCTCTACCGGCAGACGGCCGATCCGATCAGAAAGTTGGGCCGTGAGGACCGGCTCGTCGGCGCGGGGCTAGCCGCGCTCGACGAGGGTGTGTCGGCCGATGCCATCGCCGTCGGAATCGCCGCAGCGTTGCGCCACCGCAACCCGGCAGACCCGTCAGCGGTGCGGCTTGCCGAACTCATCGACGAGCGAGGTGAGGGCGGCGCACTTGCGTCGATTACCGGTCTCGCCGAAGATCACCCCCTCGTAGTGCTTGCGCTCGCGAAACTTCCCGAGGTGGACGCGCTCGCGAAGGCTTAGCCGTCAATGCGCGGTGCGCGCCGGGGACATGATGAGCACCTTCATCGCAACCCCAGCGCGCATCGCGCTGACGCCGTCATTGATCTGCTCGAGCGGATAGGTCCCGGTCACCAACTGGTCAAGCGTGTCTAGTGACTTCAGCAACTCCGCGGCAGTCTCGACGTCCTCGCGCTCGTACACCCGCGTGCCGATGACCGTCAGTTCACGCCAGAAAATGCGGCGCAGATCGAATTCTCGAGGAGCGTCATGGACGCCCACGATGACGACACGGCCTCGCACCGCCGCAAGCCCGGTCGCGGTCGCGGCTCCCTGCGCCGAACCCGAGACTGGCCTTGTCCCCGTTTGGTGGACACCTTCTGAGGAAGGGTGTTTGAAGCGCCTCAGGTTTGGTGCCGCATCCTTGTGAGATGGAAGGATGTATGTCATGCCGAAGAGAATTGATCCTGTTGTTCGTGACCGGGCGGTGCGCCTGGTCCGTGACCACGTGTCCGAGTATCCGTCGGTCAAATCCCTGGTAGTGGTGTAGCGCTGGTTTCTCCTCGAGGTGTTGGGGTTAGGCGCTGAGCGCTTTTGCGGGGTGGTTTCCACCTCCTTGTCGGGGTCGGGGCTGGCCCCGGTGACGAGGTGCAGGCGGCTCTTGGCGAGGATGTTGAGTCCGAGGTAGCGGCGTCCTTCGGCCCATTCGTCGGTTTGCTCGGCCAGGACCGCGCCGACAAGGCGGATGATGGCGTCCCTGTTGGGGAAGATTCCGACGGAGTCGGTGCGGCGGCGGATTTCCCGGTTCAGGCGTTCGCCCAAGGTTGTTGGACCAGATCTGCGACCAGAGGCCTTCGGGGAAGGCGGTGAACGCGAGGATGGCGGCGCGGGCGGCGTCGAGGTGGTCGCACGCGTCGGGCAGGCGTCCGTCGACGTAGTCGAGGAGGCGGTCGAACTGGGCGCGGACAGCCTTCGCGTCAGGTTGGTCGTAAACGGAGTGCAGCATCGCCTTCACGGCGGGCCACATGCTCTTGGGGGTCACGCTCATCAGGTTCACAGCGTAGTGGGTGCGGCAGCGTTGCCATGTGGCTCCGGGCAGGTTCGCTTTGATCGCGTCCTCCAGGCCCGCGTGCGCGTCCGAGGTCATGAGTTTCACACCGGTGAGGCCGCGGGCGACCAGATCGGCGAACAGCTCGTTCCATGCGGGCCCGGTCTCCGCGGTCGCGGCCCACATGCCCAGCACTTCACGCCTGCCGTCGGCGTTCACACCGGTGGCGACCATGACGACCGCGCCCACGCCCCTCCCTGTCAGGCTGTAGTGAGACACCCCGGAGCCCCCGGGTTCACCGTTGGGGGTGGTGACAGGAGACAGCTTCGTGAGTAGCAACAGTCCAGCTCTTCCCGGTGCCGAAAATGATCCGTTGGCCAGCCCAGGAGAAGTAGTCGTAGATGCGGCGGCTCGTCCGGTCCGGCGCTCATTCATGGCGGCCTACCGGGCGAGGGTGGCCGCGGAGTATGAGGCGGCACCGCGCGGCAACAAGGCTGCGGTGTTGCGTCGTGAGGGCTTGTACCAGTCCCAGATCCGCGAGTGGGCTCGCGGACGTGATGCGGTGTGAATCGCCCCGGGTTTGGTGGAGGGTCTGATTCCCCGAAAGGATGGGAGTCATGCCAGCACCGAGGAAGTATCCGCAGGAGCTCAGGGAGCGTTCCGTGCGGCTTGTGAGAGAAGCGATGTCGCAGGAGACGTCGCTGTCGATGAACGCGGCCGTGGTCCGTGTCGGTCATCGGGTCGGAGTGAACTCAGACACGCTGCGTGGCTGGGTGAAACAGGCCCGGATCAATGCCGGAGAGGTTGCCGGTGTCACGACGACGGACGCGGCCACGATCAAGGCGTTGGAGCGAGAAGTGCGAGAACTTAAACGCGCGAACGAGATCTTGCTTGCCGCGTCTTCTTTCTTCGCGCGGGAGCTCGACCCGCGACTTCCGTTCTAGTGGCCTTTATCGATGAGCATCGCTCACGGTTCGGGGTCGAGCCAATCTGCCGGGTGCTCACCGAGCACGGGTGCCGGATTGCCCCGTCGGGTTACTACGCCGCCAGGAACCGTCCCGACTCGGCGCGTTCAGTGCGTGACCGGGAAGTTGCCTCCTTGATCGAGGCGGTGTTCTGGGACCGCAACCGCGGCCGAGGCATCAGCGGCCCCCGTAAGGTGTGGCGCTTGCTGCACCGCGACGGGGTCGAGGTCGCTCGGTGCACCGTGGAACGCCTGATGCGTGTTCAGGGACTGCGGGGAACGCGTCGTGGCAAGCAGTTCATCACCACAAGACCAGATGCTGCGGCGACGCGTCCGCCGGATCACGTTCAACGCAACTTCCGCGCCGAGCGTCCCAACGAACTGTGGGTCGTGGACTTCACCTATGTTCCGACCTGGTCGGGTATGGCGTTCACCGCGTTCGTCACCGACGTGTTCTCGCGCCGGATCGTCGGGTGGCGGACGATGTCGAGAATGCCCACTGACTTGCCCCTTGATGCGCTTGAGATGGCGTTATGGGTGCGAGAGCGAGCCGGTCAGGACGTCGCCGGCGTCATCCAGCATTCGGACGCGGGAGCTCAATACACCGCGCTGCGCTATTCGGAACGGCTCGCAGACGTGGGAGCGATCGCGTCGATCGGGACCGTCGGGGACTCCTACGACAACGCCCTCGCAGAGACCGTCGTCGGGCTCTACAAAACCGAGTGCGTGACAATCGACGGCCCGTTCCGCACCGCTGACGAGCTTGAATACGCAACCCTGTCCTGGGTGCACTGGTTCAATGAAAACCGGCTGCACTCCTCGATCGGATACCTCACCCCGATCGAGATGGAAGACCTGTACTACCGTGAGAACACGACCCAGGAGCAGCCGCTCCTGGGAGAACTCACCCTCCACTAAACCCGGGGCGATTCATACAACTACATCCACCGCCACTCCGCGATCGCCTGGCACACCCCGGCCTCGGTCCACTTCGGCACCACCGACGCGATCGACCAGGACCAACAGAACACCCTCACCGCCGCCTACCACGCCCATCCCGAGCGGTTCGGCCACCGACCGCACCCGCCGGTAATGCCCACCCAGTCCTGGATCAACCAGCCCAAGGTCGAACCCCAAATGAACTGACCACAACCGTCTCAGTTGACTTAACAGATTCCGGCCGGGGCCGCTCCGGGGCGGTCAATTCCGTCTCGGTGCCACCGTGGGCTTGCCGATACTTGACCAACCAACTCCGAAGAGTCTCCGTGCCAACGCCGTAGCCCTCCGCGACTTCCCTGACCGGCCTCGAGGTCGAGATCACCTCGAGACACAACTCATCCCTAAATTCCTGCGTGAACCGTCGTCGTGACGCACTCATCCTGCGATCTCTCTTTCAGTAGCGCCCTCATTTTAAGAGGGCCCACCGTCCGAAAAACCTAGGCCGCCCACTGGGCCACGAAGAAGGGTGCAAAACTAGCCGTCGGGGCCTGGATTGAGGACCGCTACAACCGGCGTCGACGCCACTCCACCCTCGGCCAGATCAGCCCCGTCACGTTCGAAATGCAACAATGCAACCAGACCGCAGCCGTTCAACAAGCCGCATAACCCCGTGTCCACCAACCAGGGTCAAGGCCAGACCTTGGGTCTGGTGCCGATGCTACCGGCGGCCGAGAATGTGGCCGTGTTCAAGCACGTCAATCAGCGACCGGCGGAAGTGTCCGGGGGCCAGTAACAACGCGTCGCGATCGCCCGTGCGCTGGCGAACAACCCCAAGTTGCTGATCGCCGACGAGCCTACCGGCCAGCTGGATGCCGACACCGGGGCGGCCATCATGGCTCTGTTGAGGGACGTCATCGCCACGCGGGGAATGACCGCGCTGATCTCCACCCACGATCAGGGACTCATCTCCATTGCGGATGACACCTCGCAACTGTCGGACGGGCACCTGGCGACCGGCTCCGACACTGCGCCGACCGGATCCGTCGCTACCGGAAGCGAGCAGCGGGGGCGGCTGGTCTTGGGCCGCATCGCCTGAGCGTTGTCGTGGGTCAGCCGCCCCACAAAACTACTCGGACAGCAGAACGCCTTGCGGAACCTCATGCAGTTCAGCACCATCGGCCGACGACCCCTCGATCGAGTTCACCTCGTGCATGGTGCGCTGCATGATTGACTTCATCGCGTCGTGCGCGTCGTCAGGCACCCCGCGTTGAATGGCGCTCGCGACATCCACGTGGAGTTGAAGCGCCTCGAGGTGCGTGTGCCTGGGCGCCAGACCATAGGTCCATCTCCCGCCGAGCATCTCCGCTACTACCGCGCTCAACCGTTCGAACATCTCGTTGCCGGAACTCGAAAGGACCAGACGGTGAAATTGGATGTCCAACTGTACGAAGTCGGTCTGATCTTCGGCTTCCCCCGCGACCCACAGTTTGCCGGCCAGGCCCATGAGGCCGCCCGCGTTGATGAGGGGAGCGCGAACGGCGGCGAGCCGTGCCGCCTCGGGTTCGACGGCTAGACGCAACTCCGTCAACGAGCGCAATTGAGCAATACGGGCAGGGGATGCAAGTCGCCAGCGAATGACCTGAGAGTCGTACAGATTCCACGCAGTCGCCGACAACGCCACGACACCCACACGCCGACGCGAAGCAACTAGACCGAGCGCTTCAAGCACTCTGAGCACTTCACGCATCACCGAACGTGAAACTCCGTAGTCCCGCTCGAGTTCAAAAATCTTCAGCACGCTACCCGGCGTGACCTCGCCCGAACAGATCGCGAGGCCTATGCGGTCGAGCACCTGACCGTGAAGTCCGCGTGAAGACAACGCCCGCGGAATGCCCGAGTCAGCCTCGTTTACCTCGTTAACCGCCACACCAATACACTATCAGATTGGCCTGGACCCCGGTTGGTGGACGGTTGTCGCGCGTCAGACTATGTGGCAGGGGTAGTTAGTTGCTGATGCAACGCCCTAACTGAAAGGTCTGAATCATCATGAGTCGTCCCCCGACGATCCCGGCGGAGAAGAAGCTCCGTATCGTGTTGTCCGTGTTGCAGGGCGAGGTCACGGTCGCCGAGGCCGCCCGGCGCGAGAAGTTCTCGGAGCAGGCGATTGGGAATTGGAAGCGCCAGTTCCTTGAGGGAGGAAAGGCGGGTATCGAGGCGGGCGAATCGAAGCCCTCGACCCATGAGCAGCAACTCGAGGACGAGGTCACGGAGTTGACCCAAGCCCTCGGTGAGGCTGCGGTCGAGATCCGGGTGTGGAAGAAGAGCGCGGAGGGTCGCTTGGGCCCTTCTAGACCAAAGAGGTGATCCGCATCCAGACGGGCATGTCGACCGCGAGGTTTTGTGAACTGATCGACATGCCCGAACGGACCTGGCGACGTTGGCAAGCAAAAGCGCGCGCCTTGCACCCTCCGAAGGGGCCGTGGCCGCAGCCTGCGCGGCGGGCCGCCAGGGATTTCGCGCTCAAGCACGCGACCGCGCATCCGGCGTGGGGTCACCGGAAGGTGTGGGCGATGACCCGCTATGACGGGCACCGTGTCTCGCAGGCGACCGTGCTGCGGCTGCTGCGTGATGAAAGGCTGATCCTGCCCGCTCAATTTCAGCGGGAGCGCCGCAAACTCGCGCAACGCCGTAAGGCGGCGTTCGCGAAAGAGCCGACCGGGCCGAACCAGGTTTGGCAGCTGAATTTCTCCGAGTACGAAACAACCGGTGGTGGCACGTGGCGGATCGCGTCGTGCCGGGACTACTGGTCCAAGTACGAGTTCGACGCTCACGTGTCACCGACGGCGAACATGCACGACGCCGTCACAGCGGTCGAGAAAGCCCTCGCCGAGGCTGAGCTCCTCCTCGGTCATCCGCTCATCGAGGAGGCCCTCGTGGACCCGGACACGGGTGAGATCGAACCAGTCGTGACGATCGTGACCGACAACGGCGGCCCGTTCCGCTCGTTCACCTTCGAAGCGCTCATCACAGCTCATCCCGGGCTGCGTCACGTCAGGACCCGGGTGAGGACGCCGCGCCAGAACGGGTCACGCGAACGCGGCTTCGGAACGATGAAGTACGAGTGGCTGTTCCGTGAAGAGATCGACCACGGACTCGAACTCGTTGAACAGATCAATGCCTACCGGCACGACTACAACCACGTCCGCCCCCACGAAGCGCTCGCCTGGAACCGGCCCGCCGACGTCCATGCCAGCCTCGCCGACCACACCACCCCCAACTTCGAAATCAAAGAAACCCTGCCAACCACTTGACGCGAGACAACGGTCAAGTCCATTTGCGTGGTGTAGGGCGTTTGCCGTGTGATTCTTGGATTTGTTAGGCGCTGAGGGCGCCGAGTTCGGTGGTCGGTTCCTCTCTTTCGGTGGTGACGAGGGTGAGGCGGGAGCGGCCCAGGACGTCGAGGCCGAGGTAGCGGCGGCCTTCGATCCATTCGTCGTGTTGTTCGGCCAGAACCGCGCCGACGAGGCGGATCAGGGAGGCGCGGTCGGGGAAGATGCCGACGACGTCGGTGCGGCGGCGGATGTCACGGTTGAGGCGTTCTTGAGGGTTGTTGGACCAGAATTGTCGCCACAGTTCCTTCGGGAAGTCGGTGAACGCGAGCACGTCCGTGCGGGCGCCTTCGAGGTGGGTGGCGACGGGGGGAGTTTGTCTTCGAAAGCGTGCAAGACCCGGTCGAACTGGGCGTGCACGGATGTGGCGTCGGGCTGGTCGTAGACGGAGTGGAGCACGGTCTTCACCCATGGCCAACCGGACTTCGGGGTCACGGACATCAGGTTCGCGTCGTAATGGGTGCGGCACCGTTGCCAGGTCGCGCCGGGCAGGGTAGCCCCGATCGCGGACACGAGACCGGCGTGCGCGTCGGACGTGACGAGTTTCACGCCGGTCAGGCCGCGTGCGGTCAGGTCGCGGAAGAAACCCAACCAGCCTGCACCGTCTTCGGCGCTCGTGACCTGCAAACCCAGGATTTCACGATGTCCGTCTGCGTTGACCACGGTTGCCAGGAGTGCGTGGACGTTCACGACGCGGCCGACCTCACGCACCTTCAGCACCAGTGCGTCGGCTGCGATAAACGTGTAGGGGCCGCCGTCCAGGGGGCGGGTGCGGAACTGCTCGACTTGTTCGTCAAGGTCACGGGCCATGATCGACACCTGCGACTTCGACAGGCGGGTCACGCCCAAAGACTCGACGAGTTTCTCCATCCGCCTGGTCGACACCCCAAGCAGGTAACACGTCGCCACGACGGAGGTCAGGGCAGCCTCAGCACGGCGGCGCCGCTCAAGGAGCCAGTCCGGGAAGTACGTGCCGGTGCGAAGCTTCGGGATCGCGACATCGAGGGTGCCGGTGCGGGTGCCGAAATCGCGGTGACGGTAGCCGTTGCGGGAATTGACCCGGCCGGGCGACAACTGGCCGTATACGGCGCCGCAAACAGCTTCCGCTTCAGCCGACATCCACGTGTTGATAAACGTCGTGAGCATCTGCCGCATCAGATCCGGTGAGGCCTGCTCGAGTTGTTCGGACAGGAAACGGGAAGGGTCGATAAAGGGGGGCGCGGTCATCGCGTGTACTCCTTCGAAGAGACTTTGAATCGGTCTTTCCAAGAATCACGCGGTGGCCGCCTCACACTCGTGCAACACGCCCATCAACACCGGGCCTTACACCACGCTATTGGACGCAACCCAACTTGTGCCCGAACCGCCGTTCGCTCGGTGAATCGCCCCGGGTTTGGTGGAGGGTCTGATTCCCCGAAAGGATGGGAGTCATGCCAGCACCGAGGAAGTATCCGCAGGAGCTCAGGGAGCGTTCCGTGCGGCTTGTGAGAGAAGCGATGTCGCAGGAGACGTCGCTGTCGATGAACGCGGCCGTGGTCCGTGTCGGTCATCGGGTCGGAGTGAACTCAGACACGCTGCGTGGCTGGGTGAAACAGGCCCGGATCAATGCCGGAGAGGTTGCCGGTGTCACGACGACGGACGCGGCCACGATCAAGGCGTTGGAGCGAGAAGTGCGAGAACTTAAACGCGCGAACGAGATCTTGCTTGCCGCGTCTTCTTTCTTCGCGCGGGAGCTCGACCCGCGACTTCCGTTCTAGTGGCCTTTATCGATGAGCATCGCTCACGGTTCGGGGTCGAGCCAATCTGCCGGGTGCTCACCGAGCACGGGTGCCGGATTGCCCCGTCGGGTTACTACGCCGCCAGGAACCGTCCCGACTCGGCGCGTTCAGTGCGTGACCGGGAAGTTGCCTCCTTGATCGAGGCGGTGTTCTGGGACCGCAACCGCGGCCGAGGCATCAGCGGCCCCCGTAAGGTGTGGCGCTTGCTGCACCGCGACGGGGTCGAGGTCGCTCGGTGCACCGTGGAACGCCTGATGCGTGTTCAGGGACTGCGGGGAACGCGTCGTGGCAAGCAGTTCATCACCACAAGACCAGATGCTGCGGCGACGCGTCCGCCGGATCACGTTCAACGCAACTTCCGCGCCGAGCGTCCCAACGAACTGTGGGTCGTGGACTTCACCTATGTTCCGACGTGGGAAGGGATGGCGTTCACCGCGTTCGTCACCGACGTGTTCTCGCGCCGGATCGTCGGGTGGCGGACGATGTCGAAAATGCCCACTGACTTGCCCCTTGATGCGCTTGAGATGGCGTTATGGGTGCGAGAGCGAGCCGGTCAGGACGTCGCCGGCGTCATCCAGCATTCGGACGCGGGAGCTCAATACACCGCGCTGCGCTATTCGGAACGGCTCGCAGACGTGGGAGCGATCGCGTCGATCGGGACCGTCGGGGACTCCTACGACAACGCCCTCGCAGAGACCGTCGTCGGGCTCTACAAAACCGAGTGCGTGACAATCGACGGCCCGTTCCGCACCGCTGACGAGCTTGAATACGCAACCCTGTCCTGGGTGCACTGGTTCAATGAAAACCGGCTGCACTCCTCGATCGGATACCTCACCCCGATCGAGATGGAAGACCTGTACTACCGTGAGAACACGACCCAGGAGCAGCCGCTCCTGGGAGAACTCACCCTCCACTAAACCCGGGGCGATTCACGGCTCCTTTGAGAATGGTGGTTTCGCTCGTTTCGCCGTCATGCCTGTCCTCAACCTGCACGTGCTGCCCGACGACCTCGGCGATTTAGACGGCGTGCTTTCCGAACCGCTGGCCTGCGTCACGCAGTGCTTGCTCGATCCGCCGATCGTGAATGCCGGGGATCGTGTGCTGGTCACCGGCCCCGGGGCGATGGGCCAACTCGCCGCCCAGGTCGCCAAAGCACAGGGCGGCCTGGTGGTGCTCGCTGGCTTGGAAAAGGACGC
Source organism: Demequina lutea (assembly GCF_013409005.1). Lineage (NCBI taxonomy): Bacteria > Bacillati > Actinomycetota > Actinomycetes > Micrococcales > Demequinaceae > Demequina > Demequina lutea. The sequence continues at coordinate 617,798 of NZ_JACBZO010000001.1, read as the reverse complement.
CGAACGGCTGGCCACCGCCGCAAGCCTGGGCATCGGCACAACGACGAGCACTCCCGAGGCCGACAGCTACGACGTGGTGATCGAATGCTCCGGTAGCGCGCCCGGCGCGGCGACCGCCATGCGCGCCGCTCGCCGGGGCGCAAGCTACGTGCAGGTCGGCATCTTCGGCAGGGATGTCACGGTGCCGCTCGACCTCGTGCTCTACAAGGAACTCAGCGTGACAAGCGGCTTCGCGTCCACGCCGGTGTCATGGCGCAGGGCCATGGCGCTCATCGAGCAGCGGCTTGTGACCCTCGGCCCGCTCGTGACGCGCGCGGTGCCGATCGACGAGTTCCGTGCGGCCTTCGATGCTGCTGCCGCTGGGGAGGGAATCAAGACCGTCGTCATCCCGTCATGATCGCTCCGCAGAACGTCGCATACCACTTTCCAAGTGTTTACTGCGAGGTCGAGATCGTCCGCATCCACGGACGGTCGGGAAAGGCGCAGAGCCAGTAGGGCCCTGATCGTCGTCTTGCCGGACCGAACTGGACCTCGATCGGGCGGCTGCTGGACGGCTTCCCGTTGAGTGGGACGGTGTGGCAGTCGGCCCGCGGGGTCTCACTCAACGCCACCCGCGTCCTGGCGATCCTTGAGCAAGTTGCCCCCACCCACCGTCTGCTCTTTGATGCCGAACTCGCGAGCTACCAAAGCGATTGGGCAACCCGTGCTGAAAACCAACTTCACGGCCTCGTCCTTGCACGCGGGAACAACCTCCCGACGAGGTCTTCCCAAGGCCAGGCCCTCCTTCAGGACTCAACAAACGGTCCTGCCACGAAGTTCGACGCGCGGCATCAGAACCCAACTACGCGCTCAACTGCGATGAGTCCCTTTACCGAATGTCAGGTCGTCACCGATTGTTCCCTCGCTCCTGAGCGTTCCTCAAGCTTCTTGAGCCGTGTCGGTGCTGGCGGAGGACTCAAGCAGCTCGACTAAGGGGCCCAGGTCACGATCCGACGAACGGGGCGGCGTGATCGGCCACGGCCGCCTCGACGTCCGCTCGGTCCGGCGGTTCCGCGCACGCGACACCCGATATGCGTCTGTCGCATAGCCAGGTCTGGACGAAACACGAGCCGACCGCGACTCGAGTCGGTCTCCCACACAGGATCGGCTTCGCTGCAGGTGACAAGACGACCAACCGCGAGCCGTCCGTTGACACGTACGCTCCACACCTGGTTAACGACTCCGCCAGCGAGAAGTTCGCTCTGAGCGACGTCGTCACGGCGCTGCTCGAATTCCTCCGATCCCAGGGGCCGCATCTTCGCTGATTTGAGCCGCGTGTGGGGAGTTCTCGGTACGGCAAATGGCGGGCACAAGACACCCTGGCCGGCCCATGGTCCGAGTGATTCAAGTCGCAGTACACTGCAGCGCCCGGCCTCTTGGCGCTAGGGTTATTGAGGACCGGCACGTCGGATGAGGGGTGAGGAATGGCTCCACAACTCACGCTGCGGGCCGAGTGGAACGCCCTCTCCACGGTGAGGAGATGAGCGATCCCTGGTCTGACCCACGTTTCGGGCTTGCGATGCGCCACTCGGGCGTCGGCACGGCACTAGTCGCGCCCGACGGGTCGTTCCTTGAGGTCAACGACGCGTTGTGCGAGATCCTCGGCCGCACCAAAGCGGAGCTCCTGGCCGCGACCTGGCAACAGTTAACCCACCCTGACGATCTCGCAAAGGACGCCGCGCTCGTCCAAGAACTGCTCGAGTCGCACAGTGAGGGCTACCGACTCGAGAAGCGCTACCTACGGCCCGACGGGGCGGTCGTCCATGGCGATTTATCGGTGGCATGCGTCCGGCGGGACTCCGGAGCGGTGGAGTACTTCATCTCGCAGATCGTGGACGTCTCCGAGCATTGGGCGCTGGCCGAGCGCTATCGCCTGCTAGCGGAGAACGTCAACGACGTGGTGGTTCTTGGCGACAATGACGGCGTGATCGTGTGGGTGCTCCCGTCCGTGACGGCGGTGCTGGGCTGGTCACCCGAGGAGATGGCAGGGGTCTCGTTCGGCGAGTTCGTCCACCCCGACGACGTCGGGAGCGTCGCTGCCGTGCAGCTGGGCGTCTCCCAGGGCGAGCTCGGCCAGTTCGAGGTCAGGCTGCGTTGCAAATCCGGCGCCTACCGATGGTTGAACGTGAGAGTCCGACCGGTCCTCGATGAGCACGGCGTGGTCGTGGGTCGAGTGGCCGGCTGGTGGGACGCGGAGGAGGTGCACAGGGCGAGCGACGCTCTCGTCGCGTCGGAGGCTCAAGCCCACGACCTCGCGGACCGCTACGAGGCCGCGCGCAACGAGGCGCTGCAGGCGAACCTGGCAAAGACGGTGTTCTTGTCACGCATGAGCCATGAGCTGCGAACCCCTCTCAACGCCGTGCTGGGGTTCGCGCAGCTCTTGGCGATGGACGACCTCACTGAAGACCAGCGCGACGCGGTCCGTCAGATCCGTACCGGCGGCAAGCACCTGCTCAGACTCCTCACGGAGATCATGGACATCTCGCGGATCGACTCGGGGCGCATCTCGCTGTCGATGGAGTCGGTCTCGGTCGCAGATGCCGTGGACGAGGCCCTGGACCTCGCGCGTGCCGTCGCGGAACAAACGGAAGTGACGATTGGCTGGGCCAAAGCGCCCGATCGAACCGGTTACGTGTGGGCCGACCGACAGCGGGTCATTCAGATACTGCTCAACCTGGTGAGCAACGCGGTCAAGTACAACCGCCCGGGGGGCTCGGTCGTCGTCTGGTGTGAGGCGCGCGAAGATGCGATGCTCGCCCTGCATGTGCGCGACACCGGCTACGGGCTGAGTCCCGAACAGCTCAGCCGCGTCTTCGAACCTTTCGACCGGCTTGGGGCGGAGCAGACCGCGGTGGAGGGGACAGGGATCGGGCTCACGCTGAGTCAGGGCCTCGCTCATGTCATGAGTGGACGCCTCGAGGTGGTCTCCACCCCGGGTGAGGGCAGCGTGTTCTCCCTGATTCTGCCGATCTCCACCGCGGACCCGATCGACGAAATCCCGTTGGTCACCGTGGCTCATGCGCCGGGAGGTCGCGCGACCCGTGTGCTCTCCATCGAGGACAACCCGACGAACACCCAGCTCATGGTTCGGATCGCGGCACTTCACGGCGCTACCGAGCTGCGGACCGCGGCCGACGGCTCGGCCGGTCTGGTAGCGGCCGCCGAAGATCGCCCCGACCTGGTATTCCTCGATCTGCACCTGCCCGATATGACGGGCGAGACCGTGCTCGAGCGCCTACTGCAGCTACCGACGATGGACGGAGTTCCCATCGTGGTGGTCACCGCCGACGCCACCCCAGGCCTGGGTGCCCGGCTGAAGTCCCTGGGTGCGGAGGCCGTCCTCACCAAGCCGGTCGACGTCGGCGAGATCCTGGCGTGGATCGACCACCCGATCGCGCGAAGGCCCTGATCGTGTCGCGCTCCAGTACCTTGTCCCGCGCGCTCGCCCGCACCGCTGATAGCAGAGTGCTGGTGGTTGACGACAACCCCTCGAATACCGCGCTCGTCAGCCAGGTGCTGCGACGGGCCGGTCTGCTCGAAGTCATCGAGGCGCAGGACCCGACCGCGGTGGCGGGGCTGCTCGTCACGCACGATCCAGACCTGGTGCTCCTCGACCTGCGCATGCCGGTCATGGACGGCTACCAGGTTCTCCAAGTCGTTCAGCGCTACGCAGGCGACACCTACCTCCCTGTCGTGGTCATCACCGCGGACGACTCCCACGAAAGCGTGGAGCGTGCGCTCGCCATGGGCGCGCACGACTTCGTGCGCAAACCCTTCGACACCGTCGAGCTGGTACTGCGGGTGCGCAACCTGCTGGCGACCCGCTCGGCGTATCTCGAGCAACGGCGCAACCGCGCCTGGCTCAAGGCGCGACTTGGCCTGTTCGAGCCCGACCTCGCGGATCTCGCGGGCACCGCCGACGACGCGCGACGGGCGATCCTCGCGGTGATTGAGAGCGACGCGATCCGCATCGCAGTGCAGCCCGTCGTGGACATGCGCTCGGGCGAGCTGATAGGCGCCGAGGCACTGGCGCGTTTCCCAGCCGAGCCCTTCCCTCACCCGGCAGCCTGGTTCGCCGCGGCGCTCGAGGTCGGGCTGACCCCCGAGCTCGAGATCGCCTGCGCCCTCAAGGCGCTCGAACTACTTCCGGGACAGCCCGACGGTTCGAAGCTCGGGATCAACTTCTCACCGAGCACCGTGATCGACGGGCTCCCTGAGAAGCTGGGCCTTGTCCCGTGGGAGCGGGTCGTGATTGAGCTGACCGAGCACGTGCCCGTCGCGGACTACGACAAACTCAACTCGGCGCTCGCCCCGCTGCGGGAGCAGGGAGCACAGGTCGCGGTCGATGACACAGGTGCCGGATTCGCGAGCCTGCGCCACATTCTCGACCTCAAGCCCGACACCATCAAGATCGACATCGGCATTACCCGCGGCGTCGACACTGATCCGAGCAGGGCAGCGCTCGTCACCATGCTCGTGACGTTCGCCGAGCGGACAGGGATGCACGTGCTTGCGGAAGGGGTCGAGACGGCGGCCGAACGAGACACCATGCTCAAGCTCGGCGTCACAATCGGCCAGGGCTACCTGCTCGGCCGCCCAGAGCTCACCTTGGGCTAGACGCGGCTACTGCCTGCCGGACGGGCCCTGTCGACGCTGCGTTGCGCGCGGCGGAGCCGTACCGGACGGTGCCAGCGGGACCGACTGGTCGGGGAAAGGCCCGAACCGCGATGATGCCACCCCGCGAGAACGCGCCGAGTGGTCCCGAGCCGTCGACCGAGATCGGCTTTACCGAATGTTCACGGAGGTTACCGATTGTTCACCTGCTCCGGAGCGTTCCTCAAGGCTCTTGGGCCGCGTCGGTGTCACACTTAGAACGATCAGCAATACCAAGGGAGTCCCATGCGCACGCTGTTTACTGCCGAGATGTCGGAGTTGGCCGATGACCTGGCCGCGATGGCCCGTCATGTCTCCGTGGCCATCGATCGCGCCGGTGAGGCGCTGCTGACCCAAAATGCCGAGCTGGCCCAGCAGGTGATCGCCGAGGACGCCGAGCTCGACGCGATTGAGGAGACGGTGGACGAGCGTTGCGTGCTCCTCATCGCGCAGCAGCAGCCGGTCGGCCTCGACCTGCGGACCATCATCGTCGGTTTGCGGATCTCTGCCGCCCTTGAGCGCATGGGCGACCTCGCGCAGCACATCGCCGAGTTTGCTCGCCGCGCGTACCCCGACAGCGCGATTCCCGCATCGCACACCGAGACGATCACCGCGATGGTAGCGGCCTCCAAGAAAGTTGCCCTCGAGATCGTCGAGCTCATCGAAGGGCGCGACCTCAACGTCGCGGCGGGAATCGTGAGCGATGACGACACCCTCGACGAGCTTCACGCGACGTCATACCGCCTCATGCTCGAGGATGGCTACACGGCGACTCCTCAGGAGATTTTGAACATCGCGCTCCTCTCGCGCTACTTCGAACGCTTCGGCGACCACGCGGTCGGCGTCTCGCGCCGCATCGTGTACTTGGTCACCGGCGACCACACGGGAGGGCGCGCCCTGATCTAGAGGCGCCGCTCCACAGACGCGGCGCCGACACGGCAGGCCACGCACGAGCGTCAAGACGGAGACGGGGCCCCGACCGCTAGGTCGGGGCCCCGTCGCGTCGGCCAGGCTATGAGAGGCTGACCGTCCGTCTTCGTTACTTCAGTTCTACTACTTCTTGCCCTGGTTGGCTACTGCCTGAATCGCGGCGGCCGCGGCTTCTGGGTCGAGGTACGTGCCACCTGGGTTCGTCGGCTTCAGGTTTTCGTCCAGGTGGTAGACCAGCGGAATGCCAGTGGGCACGTTCACGCCAACGATCGCGTCGTCGGCGATGCCGTCGAGGTACTTGATGATGGCACGCAGCGAGTTGCCGTGCGCGGCGACCATGACCGTCTTGCCCGCCTTGAGGTCGGGAACGATCGCGGACTCCCAGTACGGAAGCGCGCGCTCGAGCACATCCTTGAGGCATTCCGTCTTGGGGATGGGCTCGCCGTCGTAGCGCACGTCGCCGACCTGCGTGTACGGGTTGTCGTCCGAAATCGCGGGCGGCGGCACGTCGTAGGAGCGGCGCCAAATCATGAACTTCTCTTCGCCGAACTGCTCAAGGGTCTCGGCCTTGTTCTTGCCCTGGAGGTCACCGTAGTGACGCTCGTTGAGGCGCCAGTCGCGCTTCACGGGGATCCAGTGGCGATCGGCGGCATCGAGGGCCAGGTTCGCGGTCATGATGGCGCGGCGCAGAAGCGAAGTGTGAACGACGTCGGGCAAGACGCCCTCGGCCTTCAGTAATTCGCCGCCGCGCTTGGCCTCGCCCCAACCCTTGTCGTTCAGGGGGACATCGACCCAACCGGTGAAGAGGTTCTTGGCGTTCCATTCGCTCTCGCCGTGGCGGAGCAGGATGAGTGTGTACGTCATGCCTCTATCTTCGCGCATCTCACGCGCCTCTTCGCACGGCTAACGTCCCAGCGCGCCGAGGCCTCGAAGCACGTCGAGGTTTTAGAGCGCGACCACGCAAGCCGGACTTGTGACCTGCGCCGCGGCGTAGTCAAGCGTGGCCACCGCGCCGGATTCCGACTCTGGGGACAGCGCCAACACGCTATCCAAGCCGTACGCCCGCACCTCGTGTCCCCTCTCGACGGCCACCACGACCGACTCGTCAACGACGGCGAAGTAGCGTGGCCAATGGCCGACGTCGAACGCGCACCGATAACTGAGTTCGCCCTCGGGTGCGACATCGAACACCGAAATGACGTCGGCTCCCCTGACCGACACCAGCAGGACGTCGCCGTTGCGCCCGGCCACGAGGGCGACATGCGCGTCGCAGGTCGTGTCGCCCGTGCGTTGTGGAGCAAGAGTCGTCGGCTGCTCTGCGATCACCTCTGCGGTGGCGGACTGGCGGTCCCAGCGCAGCGTGCGCAACCGGTGGTCGAGCTCGCACACGACATACAGCAGCTCTCCCCTGATGGCCATGTGGCGCGGACCGGAACCCGCGGGTAGCGTCGCGGCGATCCCCTCATCGCTCAACAGCCCGCCCTCCCCCACGCGGTACCGCCGAATCTCATCGGTTCCGAGGTCAGCGACGAGCACGCGTGTGCCGTCGGGGCTCATGCAGGCGGAGTGGGCATGCGACGACTCCTGCCTATCCGTACGCGGACCAGAGCCCGCGTGGGTCCAGATCTGCTGCGGGCGGTCGGAGAGGGGGAAACCTTCGCGAGTGAGGCGCAGCACCACCAATTCTCCGGTGCCGTAGTTGCACACGTACAGCGCCGATGCATCGGGAGCGACCAGCACGTGGCACCCATACGCGCCCACGAGCTCAACCCTGGCAACTTCATGTGCGGCCTCGTCGGCGCCCACCGCCAGGACGCTCAAGGCCGTCGGTTCCGCCTCCTCGACGGCGTACAGGACGGGCAAGGCCGGGTGCCTCGCTACGAAGGAGGGCGCCGCCTGCGTCGTCACCTGAATCGCGTGGTCGAGGCGGCCGGGCTGGAGCGACAGGCGCCACACGCCCTCGCCATGCCCGACCGGTGCGCCCAGGCCCGCCGCGGGGTACGTGCCCACCCATAGCGTCGTCATGAATCAACCTCCACGTGAAAGGGCCCCGGCCGCTCTCGCGTCGGGGCCCGCGCCCGAGGGCGCCACAATGTTTGAAGCGCCGCAACTAGTGGGCTGCGGCTAGGCGGCTGCAGTTAGTGGGCTGCGGTGTAGGCGGCCCGAATCGCGGCAGAGATCCGCCCGCGCTCCGACACGCCAAGGCCGCTGGACTTGGCCCACGCCCTGATCTTGCTCGTGTCCGAGTTCGCGACGACGCGCCCCGCGGTACGACCGGAGACCTTGCGGGCCGCCTTTATCCACGGCGCGACGGAAGCCCGGAACTCGGCTGCGTGCGCAGTCGACAGGTCGATCTCGTACGACGCGCCTTCGAACGAAAACTTCAAGGCCTCGTCGGCAGATCCGCCGTCGATGTCATCAAGAAGTACCACTTGGACTTTCTGTGCCATGCCGATTTCCCTTCAAAGGTGTATGCCCAATGATCACACACGGGACCCCAAATGACAAAAGATGAAGAATCCCTCAAGAATGTTGTGGGATTCCACAATGGCGAGGAAGAGCGTTACTCGAGATACATAAGCCCCACGGGGTATTTACGCTACCCCACGGAGTCGTTCAAATCGCTTTCTCGGTGAGCCTCGGTCGGCTTCGCCGCGGCCGCCGCCTGCTCGCGGTCGTAGGCCGCGATCGCCTCGCGTTCGTGTCGGTCGCCGCGAGTGATTCCGCGCATCACATAGACAAAGATTCCGAGCACCCCCAGCGAGGGTACTACTCCAGTAAGTATCGCTACGACGTTCATCGGCCCTCCTCGGGCTTGACCAACGGAAAGAGAATGGTCTCCCGAATTCCGAGTCCCGTAAGCGCCATGAGGAGCCGGTCGATTCCCATTCCCATCCCACCAGCTGGCGGCATGCCGTGCTCCATGGCGGTCAGGAAGTCCTCGTCGAGGCGCATCGACTCATCATCGCCCTGAGCGGCCATGCGGGCCTGCTGCTCAAAGCGCTCGCGCTGAATCACAGGGTCCACGAGCTCAGAATATGCGGTTCCCAGTTCAAAACCCTTGACGTACAGATCCCATTTCTCGACGATTCCCGCTTGAGTGCGGTGATCGCGGGTCAAGGGGCTCGTCTCGACAGGAAAGTCCATCACGAAAGTCGGCGCCGACAAGTGGTCGCCCACATGGTGCTCCCACAACACCTCGACCAACTTGCCGTGGTTGACCCGCTTGGGATCGACCGAGATACCCGCGGTTTCACACCGTCGCTCGAGCTCTGCGACGGGCGTCTCGGGCGTGATCTCTACGCCGAGGGCCTCGGACAAGGATCCGTACAACGTGAGCGACGCCCACTCTCCGCCGAGGTCGTATTGAGTCCCGTCGGCGTGAGTGACTTCCGTCGAACCAAACAGGTCGACAGCCGCGCCTTGAACAATGTCCCTCGTCAGGGTCGCCATGGTCATGTAGTCGCCATACGCTTCGTACGCCTCAAGCATCGAGAACTCGGGAGAGTGAGAAGAGTCGGCGCCCTCGTTGCGGAAATTTCGATTGATTTCAAACACCTTCTCGATGCCCCCGACCACGGCCCTCTTGAGGAACAACTCGGGGGCAATGCGCAAATACAGGTCGATGTCGAATGCGTTCATATGCGTGACGAACGGACGTGCGCTCGCCCCGCCGTGCTGGGTCTGCAGCATCGGCGTCTCAATCTCGATAAATCCGCGGGAATGTAGGGACTCCCTCAGAGAACGCATCAGGTGGGAGCGATTGCGTGCCATCTCTCGAGCGGCGGGTCTCACAATCAGGTCGACGTAACGCTGGCGGACGCGCGTGTCCTCAGCCAGGTCCTTGTGGAGAACGGGGAGCGGGCGCAGGGCCTTCGCGGCGATGGCCCATTCGGTGACGAAAATACTCACCTCTCCCCTGCGCGACTTTCCCGCACGGCCCTTTGCAAAGAGGTGATCGCCCAAATCGACATCACCCTTGAATGCGGCGAGTGAATCCTCACCAACCTCGGCGAAACTCACCATCAGTTGGACCCTGTTTCCCTCGCCATCTTGAACCGCCGCAAAACACAACTTGCCGGTATTGCGCACAAAGACGACTCGCCCTGCGACGGCGACGACGTCGCCCGTCTCCTCTCCGTCCGCGAGTCCCGCGTAGGCGGCACCCACGTCCGCAATCGCGTGAGTCACGGGGACGCCCACCGGGTAGGCCTCGCCCCCGGCGGCAAGGATGCGGTCGCGCTTGTCGCGCCGCACGCGCATCTGCTCGGGCAATTCGTCTGGCGTCGAGGCGTCGGACGTTGGGACGATGGGTTCTTCAGTCACGCGCTCAAGGTTACCCGGGTGCGGGGGCCCCGGACGGGCGTCCGGGGGATCAGTGCAGGTCGAGCGCGATATCGAGGATGGGTGAACTGTGGGTCAATCCCCCGACGGACAGGAAGTCCACTCCCGATGCGGCGACCGCGCCGGCCGTCTCAAGCGTCAGCCCACCCGTCGCCTCGAACCGCACGGATCCGTACTCCGGGTCACGATTTCGCAGCTCGCTGATCAGCGTCGCCATCGCTGCGGGCGTCATGTTGTCGAGCATGAGGAACCGCACCCCCGCATCGAGCGCCTCGATCGCCTGGTCGCGGCTCTCGACCTCGACCTGAATCGGCACGCCGGGGAACGCCACCCGAATCGCGGCGATCGCGCCGGTCACCGAACCGGCCGCGACGATGTGGTTGTCCTTGACCATCGCACAGTCGTACAGACCAAAGCGCTTGTTCGTTCCGCCACCGCACCGCACCGCGTACTTGTCGAGCTCGCGCAGCCCAGGGGTCGTCTTCCGCGTGTCGAGGACCCGGGCGGGCGTGCCTTCGAGCGCCTCCACCCAGCGACGCGTGTGAGTGGCAACACCCGACGCCCTCGACACGAGGTTGAGAATGGTGCGTTCCGCGATGAGTACGACGTGCCCCACCCCCTCGATGCCGACCACGACCGTCCCCGCCGCCACCCTGTCGCCGTCCGCCACCATCGCTTTCACGGTCGGAGCGACAAGTCCGAACCGGTCGGCCACCTGAGTGAGGGTCTCGGCAATCACCCCGAGACCAGCGACGACGCCGTCCTCGCGCACCACGATGTCCCCGGTGACCGTCGCGTCGGGCGAAATCGTGGCCTGGGTCGTGACGTCGCGGCCCGGCCAGCCGCCGAGATCCTCGTCGAGAGCGGTGGCGACGACTCGTGAGAGCCACTCCTCGTCGAGCGGGCGGTCCTGGGGCAGGTCTTCAGGCATCATTTGCCTATTGTTGCGCACCGGGGCGCCGGGACGAATGGCCTTTCCGTACGGGTACGGGTGGGGGTATCCTCAAGGCGGTAGCGGTGTATCACGCCCCGCGCGACGAAGGAGTGCCAATGTCCGCCGTTCACTTGGAGTCCGAGGACCTCGAGCCCGTCATCAAGCGCCTACGGCGCGCACAGGGGCAACTTGCAGGCGTGCTCAACATGATCGCCGAGGGTCGTGACTGCGGGGACGTCGTCACTCAACTTGCGGCGGTCTCGAAAGCGATCGATCGCGCCGGATTTACCATGATTGCCGCGGGCCTCCAGCAGTGCATCCGCTCGGACGAAGACGAGACCGAGGCCCGCGTGCGCCTCGAGAAGATGTTCATGTCGCTGTCTTAGGAAGGCAACGCAAGTCGGGCTTCGAGCGACCTCCTGATCCGTGCGCTCGATTCGTCGTCGCCCGTGTCGACAGCCTCGGCCAAATCCGTGAGTTCCGCTTCAAGAACCCGTTGCAGTTCCAGGGCTTCTTCGCCAAAGGCTTCGACCACACCCTTCCGATACGCCCGACGCTTCCACCACGTCGCCCCAACAGTTCCCACGTACGTCGCCGGAACGGCGCCCAAAGCCCCTGGCCGACCCAGCACCTCGGTGAACCATCGGTGCTCCTCGGTGCGCAGGTAGCGAAGCACCGCCCACACCACGAACGGCACCACGACGAGGTAGACGACCCTCGTCCACACCGCGCCGAGCCACGGGGAATTCCACAGTCCATGGAGACCCGCCCCGAGGGTGATGAGCGCGATTCCCATCGGGATCCTTCCGCGGCGCCTTCCCACGGCCAACACCCCAATGCCCGCCCCCACCACAGAAGAAAACACGATGTGAGACACGGGACCAAACACGATGGCGCGCGCCGCGTAGATCACCGTGGTCGAGATCACCTGGTTCTCGCCAAGGTTAAGATAGGCGATGTTGAGGCCGTACAACATGTCCTCGGTCGCGGTGAAGCCCACGGCGCAGAACGCGCCCAACAGTGCCGCGTCCATCGGCGTCCGTAGTCGCTGGCCCGCGGCGAGAAGGACCACCACAATCCCGAACGCCTTGCCCGTCTCTTCCGTCAACGGCGCGATGAGTGCCGCTCCCCACTGTTGAGCCGCATCGATTCCCAGGTGTTGGCCAAGGACGGTAATGAGGGCGCTGTTGGCCGGGAGGGCGTAGATCCCCGCCGCGGCAAACGCCCCCCAGGCCATTGCGGCGATCGCGCCCGACCCGGAGACGCGGAACCACAATTGCGGCAGCCTGAGGAGCAACCACCACCCGAGGAGGAGCGGAGCGGTAAAGACGAGGCCCATGACGGCGGCAACAGGGAACACCCTCGCGCCGGGAAGCAGCGCCGATACGGCCATTCCCGCACCGACGAGGCTCGCAGCGATGAGCAACCACCAACCGACGCGGCGGGGCGCGAAAGTGACCGCGAACCGTCTCCGCGCGAGCTCCCTCACGAGGCCGCGCCCACATTCGCAGTGAAGCCTTCGAAGGCGACGGACGCGACAACGGAGTCGATGGCGACGGACGCCGCCGCGACATCGACTGCGGGACCACGAACGATCACGAGCACGACGGACTTGTCTCTCCTGAGGACGATCACCCGGCGCGGATCTGAGGTTGGGGCGTTGGGGCCCGGCAGGATCTGCCACTTCTCGCCGCCGGCTCCGTCAGCCTTGGGGGGGACGTCTGGCAGCACGGGCGGTTGGGAGTAGACCAGGCCGGCCGCATGCGTGACCAGTTGACTCGATTTGCCGAGCCACACGGCATCGGTAATCGCGATCTGCACGCCTCCAAGGCTCGCAACGGGTTGACTTTGCGACGCGGAGGCGATGTTGACGTCCCACCCCGCGGGAAGAGTCACGCTGGCCATCGCAAGTTGCGTCGTGTGGTCAGCCTCGAGATGCCTGGTAACCGGGCCGAGCGAGGGCAAAAGCGGAATCACGAGTCCAAACGCGACCAAGGTCACGGCTACAACTACGAGCCAGAGCGCACGCTGGAAGCGGTTCACCATCAGAGAATAGCGGGACCTCCGGTTCGCATACCCCCGGGGGTATCTGATAGCCTGACGCGGTTGCCGGGTAACCCCACATCTCCGGCCCAGAAATCCTGAGGAGTTGTCATGAGAATTGTGATTGTTGGCGGAGTTGCAGGCGGCATGTCTGCCGCCGCCCGCGCGCGCCGTCTCGACGAAAGTGCCGAGATCATCGTCTTTGAGAAAGGCCCCTACGTCTCGTTCGCAAACTGCGGGCTTCCGTACTACGTGGGCGGCGAGATCACGTCTCGCGAGGCTCTCTTGCTCCACACTCCCGAGACCTTGAAGTCCTCGCTTGGTCTCGACGTCCGCCCCCACACGGAGGTGACGAGCATCGACCGCGCGGCCAAGACAGTGACCGTCTCCGGCCCCAACGGCGTCGAGACGGTTTCCTATGACGCGCTGGTGCTATCGCCAGGCGCGAATGCGTTCATGCCGCCCATCCCCGGAGTCGACCTGCCCGAGGTGACCCACCTCCGCCAGGTGGACGACGCGATTGCGCTTTCTGAGCGCGTCGGCGACGCCAAGAGCGCCGTGGTGCTCGGCGCGGGATTCATCGGGCTCGAGACGGCCGAGGCCCTCAAGGAGCGCGGGCTTGAGGTTGCGCTCGTGGAGTTCGCCCCGCAAGTGCTGCCGGTGCTTGCACCCGAGCTCGCCCGCCTGGTCGAGCTCGAGCTCACCGCAAACGGCGTTGACGTACTCACGGGTGTCGCCGCCACGGCGATCGAGCCCGCGGAACGAGGCGTCACCGTCACGCTTTCGAACGGCGCGGCAGCGACCGTCGACATCGTCGTGGTGTCGGTGGGCGTGCGCCCCAACTCGGGTCTCGCCGTCGCGGCGGGCCTCGACGTCGACGAGCGCGGAGCCATCCTTGTTGACGGCCAGCAGCGCACCAACGACCCGTCCATCTGGGCCGTCGGGGACGCGATCGCTGTCCGCAACGCGGTCACCGGGGTCATGGGCCCCGTTCCGCTCGCCGGCCCGGCAAACCGCCAGGGACGCCGCGCCGCCGAGGCGATCATGGGCAAGACCCACGAGGCGAAGCCCGTGCTCGGCACCGCCATCGTGCGCGTCTTCGGCCTCACCGCCGCCGTCACGGGCGCGAGCCCACGCATGCTCGACCAGGCAGGAATCGACTACGTGGTGCACCACACGCACCACCTCGACCACGCGGGCTATTTTCCAGGCGCCCAGCAGGTGCACCTCATGGGTGTCTTCGCGCCCGACGGCACGCTGCTCGGCGCCCAAGGAGTGGGACGCGAGGGCGTCGACAAGCGCATCGACGTGCTCGCCACGTCATTGCGAGCGGGCTTCGGCGCTGACGATCTCGCCGAGCTCGAACTGTCGTACGCGCCGCCGTTTGGCTCGGCGAAGGACCCCGTCAACATGCTCGGCTTCATGATGCAGAACTCCGTGCAGGGCACGCTCAAGGTGTGGGACTCCTCGGACCTCGAATGGGCCCGCGAGAATGCCCTCATCATCGACGTGCGCTCGGCGGGCGAGTTCGCCTCCGGTCACTTGCCAGAGGCCATGCACATTCCTCACGATGAGATTCGCGAGAACCTGGAGCTCATCCGCGAGCGCGCGGCCGGCCGGCCGGTGCGGGTCCACTGCGCATCCGGATTCCGTTCCTACCTGGCACACCGCATCCTCGCGCAGAGCGGGTTTGATTCCGCGAACTTCGACGGCGGCATGCTCACCATGAAGACCGCACTGCCCGAGCTCGAGCTCGAGACCGGACCCGCGCTGGCTACCGTCGGCGCATAGGGAGTGACGGCCCACCGGCCGTCGCGACAGAGATCGTGGGGATCTCCGTCGGTGGGAGGGCCTTAGGGCCTCCCGCCGATGTCGCGTCCGGGTACCCCCGAGGCGTCCCCACGCACACCGCGGTACGAACCAATCTGGCGCGCAACACGCCGGCACGCCGGTCTCGCACGCCGATTCGCTGGCGTGGCCACGGTGAGACTGGTTCGTAGCGGCACCGGGCTGTGCCACGCGCGGACGCGCACGTCGGGCCCTGGCGCCCTTCGCCCTTCGCCCTGGCGCCCTGCGCCCTGCGCCCTTCGCCCTTCGCTACGAACCAATCTGGCGCGAGACACGCCGCGCACGCGCCGGAATCGACCTCCTCACCACGCGCGTCGTCGGGAAAGTGGTTCGTAGCGGCACCGGGCTGTGCCACGCGCGGACGCGCGCGTCGTCGGGAGAGCCGGGATTGCGGGCGACGCGCTACTCGAGCTCGAGCGGCGCGGCCGTCAAGCCAAGGTGGCCGTCCGGGTCGAGGGACGCGGCCAGCCTCACCTTGAACCGGACGTCGTCCGTCTCGGGGAAGTCGGTGCGCTGATGTCCGCCCCTGCTCTCCTCCCGAGCGAGCGCCGCCTCCGAGATGAGCGAGGCACACGCCAAGACATTCGACGTCTCCCACTCGGCAACTTGAGGCATGACCCCTGGCGCATCCATCGTGTGGAACCGTCCACGGATGTCGGCCAACGCGGTCACCGCGGTCGCGAGGCCCGCTGCGGTGCGGAATGGACCCGCACCCTTGTGCGCAATCTGTTGGATCCGCGGGCGCATCGTCGCGGGGACGAGAGAGGCCGGGCCCTGCCTGACGACCGGCTCCGCTTGAGTGAGGGTCCCATCTGCGACCAACGACGCAGCATCGGCGGCCGCCCTGGTCGCGAACACGAGACCCTCAACCAACGAATTCGATGCGAGCCTATTCGCCCCGTGAACCCCGCTACACGCTGACTCCCCCACCGCGTACAGCCCCCGCAGCGTCGACCGGCCATGGAGTTCCGTGAGGATGCCTCCCGAGTGGAAGTGCTGTGCGGGCGCGACGGGAATGAGGTCGTGCGCCATGTCGATGCCGCGCTCCTCGAGCCGGTCCCAAATGGTGGGGAACCGCTCGTGCACAAAGCTCTCGCCCAGGTGCCTGCAATCGAGGAAGACGTTCTCGGAACCCTCCTCCTCCATCACGCGCACGATGTTGCGCGACACCACGTCGCGCGGTGCAAGCTCGGCCAACTCGTGCCTGCCCACCATGAAGCGCTCGCCCGCGGCGTTGAGGAGGTACGCGCCCTCGCCGCGCACGGCCTCCGAAATGAGCGGCTGCTGGCCTCGCGCGGCCGCGCCCTGCCACAGCACGGTCGGGTGGAACTGCACAAACTCCATGTCCGCGATCGCGGCGCCAGCGCGCAATCCCGCCGCGACACCGTCGCCGGTGGCCGATGCCGGGTTCGTCGACGACAAATACACCTGGCCGATGCCGCCGGTCGCCACCACGACGGCCTTGGCGAGCGCCGCGCCGACTCCGTCGCGCGTGCCCTCGCCGATGACGTGGAGGGTCACACCACACACGGGACCCGGGCGCCCGTCGGCATCGGGGGCCGCGGTCAGGAGGTCGACGACCATGGCGTTTTCGATGACCTCGATGTGCGGATCGCTGCGCACCGACTCGAGCCGCGCCACGAGCGCACGGGAGATCTCGGCGCCGGTCGCGTCGCCGCCCGCGTGCGCGATGCGGTCACGGTGATGACCGCCCTCGCGCGTGAGGGTGATCGAGCCGTCGGCCTGGGTGTCGAAGTGCGCGCCGCGGTCCACCAGCTTGCGCACCCGCTCGGGGCCCTCGGTCACGAGCGCGCGCACTGCCTGCTCTGAGCACAGCCCCGCACCGGCGACGAGGGTGTCCTGCAGATGCTCCTCGGCCGTGTCCTCCGGGTCGAGCGCCGCCGCGATGCCGCCTTGAGCCCACACCGTGTTCCCCGAGCTCAACGGGCCCTTGGTGACGATGAGCACCTTGCCCACCACGCGGCGCAATTCGAGGGCTGCGGTGAGTCCGGCGATACCGGATCCCACCACGATGACATCGGCCGTGGCTGTCCAACCGGTCGCGGGCGCCGACAGGCGCTGCACAAAGCGGGTCATGACCTCAGCCTAGGCCCGACTTGTAGGCCCGCCATCCGCCCGAGCGGAAGTCGTGAATGGCCAACCCGGAGCGCTCAAGACCCGAGTCGGCGGGCACCTGACCGGGCTCGTCACCGACATCGACGATGCGGTTGGCGCCGTCGACGAACACCACGTGCGGCTCGTACCGTCGGGCCTCCTCGTCGCCAATGAGCCCGTAACCGATGATGATGACCAGGTCGCCCTCATGCACCAAATGGGCGGCCGCACCGTTGATGCAGATCACTCCGGTATCCGCCTCGCCAGGGATCGCATAGGTGGTCAGGCGCGAGCCGTTGGTGACATCGACGACGTCCACCTGTTGCCCTGGAATGAGATCGGCCGCCTCCATGAGGGTCTGGTCGATCGTGATCGAGCCGACGTAGTGCAGGTCCGCCTGGGTCACCGTCGCCCGATGGATCTTGGAGATCATCATGGGGCGCTGCAGGGTCTTGTGGGGCGGAGTCTCGTAGGTCACGCGCCGCCTCGCTTCTTCTTGGGTGCGGTCGCCGTCGCGGGTGCGGTCGCCGTCGCGGGTGCGGTCGCCGTCGCGGGTGCGGTCGCGGTCGCCGTCGCGGGTGCAGTCGCGGTCGCGGGTGCAGTCGCGCGTGCGACCTCGCGCGGTCCCACACGCGCCGCCACGTTGTCGATGAGCCTGGTCGCGCCAACGCGCGCGGCGACCGCGACGGTCACGTCGCCCCGATACCCATCAGGGACCGACTGCGCCGTATCGGGATCAAGAGCGGCGAAGTATTCGACGTCAACTCCTGGTACCTCGGCGAGCACCGCACGCCCCACCGCGAGTGCCAGGGTGATCGGCCCGCCCTCGTCCAGCACCTGCTCGGCCTCGCCGAGCGCGCGCGACAGGGCCAGGGCATCGGTTCGCTCGTCGGCCGAAAGGAAGACGTTTCTGCTCGAGAGCGCCAGTCCATCGGCGTCACGCACCGTGGGATTCGCGATGATCTCCACGGGAACGGAGAGGTCCCTGCACATGGCCTTGATGGCGATGACCTGTTGCGCGTCCTTCTGGCCAAACAGGGCCATGTCCGGCCGCGTGAGGTTCAGCAGCTTGAGCACGACCGTCAGCACCCCGTCAAAGTGGCCGGGGCGGAACACGCCCTCAAACACCTCGTTGAACCCACCCGCGTTGACGCGCACCAGGGGTTCGCCGCTCGGGTACATCTCGTCGACGGACGGGGCGAACACGATGTCGACACCCAGCGGCTCTAGCAGCGCACAGTCCGCATCGAGGGTGCGCGGGTAGCGCTCCAGGTCGGCGGGGTCGTTGAACTGCAAGGGGTTGACGAAGATGGTGACGACCACCTCGTCGGCCGCCTGTCTCGCGGCCCGGACCAGCGCGAGGTGGCCCTCGTGAAGCGCCCCCATCGTCATGACGACCGCACGGGTCTTGTGCTTCTTTCCCGCAAGCGCCGCAAGCTCTGCGAGCTCTGCGGCGGTGTGTGCCACGTGCATGCTCAGTCCTTTCCTAGGGCAATGATGAGGTCGGCGTATTGCACGGGTCCAATGCGACCCCCCGACAACGCGAGGTCCGCCGTGGCCAGGGCCATGGCCCGGTACGCATGAAGCGCCTCGGGCCGATGCTCGAGGGCCGCCACGTGTGCGGCAACCGTCCCCGCGTCGCCCCTCACGACGGGGCCGGTGAGCGTTGCCACCGCTCCCGCGGCATCCGCCAAGGCTCCGTCGACGGAGGCGTGCACGAGCGGCAACAATACTCGCCCCGGCTCCTCCACACCCGCGGCCGCGAGCAGCGCCGCGGCCTGGGTCACCAGGGTCACCACGTGATTCCCGCCGTGGACGAGCGCCGCGTGATACAGCGGCCTCGCCGCGTCCTCGAGCGCAAGAGGCTCCCCTCCCATCTCGACGACGAGCGCTTGGGCAATGGGCAGGAACGCCCCTGGCGCGGTGACGGCAAAGGTTGCGCCGATCATCCTGTCGAGGTCGAGCGACGTGCCGGTGAACGTCATGGCCGGATGAATCGCCATCGGGATCGCGCCCTTGGCGGCCGCGGCCTCGAGGGCCGCCAGCCCGTGCCTGCCAGAGCAGTGGATCACGATCTGGCCGGGCCGCCACACGTCGAGCGCCGCAAGGCCGGCCGCCACTTCCGCAATCGCGTCGTCGGGAACTGTGAGGAACACCAGCTCCGCGGCTCCCACCACCTCCTCGACATCGAGGCGAGGAACTCCCTCCAGCAGCGCATCGATCCGGCTGAGGGTCTCCTCGGAAACCCCGGAAGCGCCGACGATCCGGTGACCGGCGCGCAGCAGCGCCGCCCCCACGACGGCCCCCACTCGGCCCGCACCCACGATGCCAATCGCGAGGCGGCCAGGACGCGGACTACTGGCGCTCATCGGCGACCTCCGAGATGCCAACCTTGACCATCCATTGCTCCGGAGTCTGCAGCGAGCGCCGCTGGCGCGCCCTTGCGGCCTGCGCATTCACCAACTCGATCGCGTCCGCCACCGCGAGGTGGTGTGCGACCGGCTTGACCACCCCCTTGGTCGAGTGCACCTCGACCGTCGCCAAGCCGAGCGCGCGCTGCAGAGGGCCCTGCCTCAGCGAGAGCGATTGGGTGCGCTCGTGGGGCAGCACCGTGAGCCTGCGCACCCAGCGGCCACTTCGAATGAGGAGCGCGGTGTCCGTCGCGCGCACCCCGCGCCTGTGCCATTGCCACGGATCGACCCAGCGCGCCGATGGTGGGGAGGGAACAAACCCGCCGTCGCCCCCTTGGCCCACCAGCGCTCGCGCAATGGTTCCAGGGGCGTCGGGGTCGCCGAGGTCCGGCATGACCGCCCACAGGGCCAGGAGCGCCTCCGGAGTGGTTCCCACTGGAATCAGCGTGGACACGGCGTCCTGGTTGTCCTGATAGCCCGCCACGTTGATGACCACCTGCCACCAGTCCCTGCGGCGCCACAACACGGACTGCGAAAAACTCACGGCCTGCACGCGTCCCGGCGGCACGGTTTGCCTTGTCGTTTCCAGGAGGCCATGGGCGATGCGCACCCCGTCCCTCGAGATGCCGAGGCGAAAGTTGAGTCCGCGATTGAGGGTCTTGAGAGCCGACGAGGCCATGCCAGCGACACCCGTCAGCACGCCGATGAAGCCGCCGCCAAAGATCGCACCGACGATGTTCACGTCCGGCACCAGCAGCCCAACGACGATTGAGACCGCCACCGCGACGAGCATCGCGATCGCGCCGACGATGGTTCCCCAGGACAGGAGGATCGACGCCACGAGCCGCGACACCGGAACCGCGACGAGCGGCCGCTCCACCGCCGCGGCGATCGACGTCCGCGCCGAGCCGGGAGCGGGAGCGAGCCTGAACGATTCAGCCTCGGTCCGCAGGCTAAATTCCCTGGCACCGTGCTCGGGAACCGAGCCGCGAGCCGAAGCGACGTCGGCCCTGAATCCCGCCGCGAGCGCCAGGATTTCATTCCGCAGCGCCTCGGCATCGGCCAGGCGCAAGAAATGAAGCTGGATCCCCGACTTGCTACCGCCCGCTACCTCGATCGTGATCTTCGCGAAGCCGAAGATCCGTCCGAGCAACGGCTGCACCACATCGACGGCCTGGAGCCGGTCGAGCCTCGCTTGTCGCTGCTGGCGGAAGAGCCAGCCCTTGCGCTGCTCCACCGCCTCGTCGGTGATCCGGAAGGTGTGAAACCACCACGTGAGGTACCCGAACGCAATCGCGAAGATCGCGGCCACCACGGCCGCGCCCGCGAGCAGGAAGATGGATACGTGCAGTTCGCGCGGCTGCCCGGGGGCGGGCTTGGCGGGACCGTTGTAGAACCACAGGCCCACCACTGCCGCGAAGGCCGCCCATCCGCCCAAGAGCGGAGACACGGGGTGCACGTGCACCCACTCGCGCGGAGCCGAGTAGACGCGTTCGCTTGCGAGGCTCATAGGCCTGCCAGGCGCGCCTCGCCGCGCGACGTGAGCCTGTCCCGCAGCCGCGCGGCATCGTCGGCGGGCACGCCCGCGAGCGAGGCGTCGGTGCCTGGAGACGCGGTGTGCAGTTGCACAGTGGCGATACCGAAGGCGCGCGCAAGCGGCCCTGCCGTGACTTCCACGTACTGCATGCGGCCGTAGGGAACCACCGTGACCGATCGCCACATCCGCCCGCGCTTCACCAAGAGGTCGTCGTCGCGCTCCGCCCAACCATGGGCGAGGACGATGCGCACCGTGATCCAGGCGGACCATGCGGCAAGTAGCGCGACGCCCCCCACGACCCACCACAAGAACGGCGTCAGGAGCAGCGCCCCCACGACCGCGGCGGCAAGCGCGGGAACGAGCACCACCCCAAGCGAAATGAGGCGGGTGGGAATGAGTCGGCGTGATGCGGCGGTCCACGCCACGGCCTCGGGGGCGAACCAGGTCATACGGCTAGTGTGCCACCCCAGGCGCGCGGACTTCGTGGGCCGACTCATCGTCTCCGGGGTCGGTGATGCGGCACCACCACTCCGCGATAACCCCCGCGGCAAGCATGATGAGTCCTCCCAAGGCGGCCACCCCTGCCGCGATCGCGGCTTCCCTACGCGGCTCGTGCGACCAGTCGCGCAGCAACACGAGGCCAAAGCCGCCATACAACCCGCCGAGCAGGGCCCCGGCGTAGGCCGATGCTTGAGCAAGCATTGCCGTCCTCACGGCCCTGGTTGAGTCGATCCGACGGCGCTTTCCGCGCTTCAGTTGGCGAATGGGCCACGCCATGAACAGCGCGACCGCACCCAAGGCGATCCCAATGACGAGCGTCGACCACGGGAGCTTGACGGGCGCCGCGCCCCCGCGCAGCGCGAGGAACGAGCCACCGGCGCCCACGGCGCCTGCCGCCACTAGCGCCCAGGCGAGCACGCGCCACTTGAGCGGCCTCACCGCCCGCTCCCACTCACGAGGTGGCCGTCACGATCTGGAGGGCGACGGCCATGGGTTCGCGACCACGGAAACCGTCGTGTGCACTGCGGATGCCAGCGGGGCAATCGGGCCCGCGCCTGGCAGCGTGGCGTCCGGCTCAAGGTGGTACCACGGCACGAGAACAAACGCCCGCTCGTGCGCGCGCGGGTGGGGAAGGGTGAGGTCGCTCGCCGTCGCCTCGGCGCCATCGAAGTCGATGATGTCGATGTCTAGCGTGCGCGGACCGTTGGCCTCCTGGCGTTCGCGGCCGTGCACCATCTCGATGCCTTGGCACGCCCCGAGCACCTCGCGCGGAGACAGGATGGTCCGGATACGCACCACCGCATTGAGGTAGTTGGGTTGCGGCGGGCCGCCAACGGGCGTCGACGCGTACAAGGGCGACGTGGCGATGACGTCGATTCCCGTGATCCTGCTGAGGTCATCGACGGCCGCCCGCAGTGTCGGCTCGACATCGCCGATGTTGCCGCCCAACGCGAGAAGGGCAGGCACGGCCCTCACGGGTCGCTGGTCGAACTGGTCACGAACCGGCGCCTGGGCGAACAGGTCGAGCGGGTCATCGGGCATGCCTGCGGAGGAACCGATGCGCTTGTCGGCCCACAGCCCCCCCGTGCGAACATCGCGTCTGATCGCGACGGTGACGTCCTTGAACTCCACGTGGAGGGGGGCCTGCGGCTTGTGCACGCGGACTTCGACGCAATAGACGCCGTCCATGTCGAGCACGGCCAACGCGACGTGCTCTGCGACGGTCTCGATGAGGTAGGAGGGATCGCCCCCAAGCACGGCCGCAGCCCTGTCGGCAATCTCCGAGTAGTCGACGGCCTTGGAAAGATCATCCTTGGCGGCGGCGGCGCGGGTCGACACGTGTGCGACCACGTCGGCGAAGAACACCTGCCCCGTCGAGCGCTCCGTGTCGAGCACTCCGTGGTGCGCGGTTACCCGGATCCCCTCGACGGAGATCCGGTCAAGTTCGATTCCTGCCCGCATATAGGGGCCCGACGTCCAGGTCATGAGTTCATCGTGTCGCCTTTGTCGCTTCTTGCCAAGCAGACACGACCGCGATCGCGTCACACGCCGCGCTCACGTCGTGAACTCTCACGGCCCACGCGCCCGCCTCGGCCGCCAGGGTCGTGACCGCGGTGGTCGCGTGCTCCCTGGCGGATGGCCGTGCCGCGCGGCCCTCAGGGCCCGCCGCTGCCGGGCCCGCCGCCGACGGCGAGCGATCGGCGATCACAGCTCTGTCAATCGCTGCCCTGTCAATCGCTGCTCTGTCAATCGCTGCTCTGTCAATCACAGCGCCAAGGAATCGTTTGCGCGACGCACCCACGAGCACTCGCGCGCCGCCGCTCCAGTCGGCCATGCGCGCCAACAGCGGCCAGTTGCTATCGGCCACCTTGGAGAAGCCAAGCCCTGGATCGAGAATGATGCGGCGCTCGTCGACCCCCGCCGCGACAAGCGCGGCCACCCTGGCGGCGAGTTCGGACCTCACCTCGGCAACGACGTCGGCGTAGTGGTCGCGACGGTCCATGTCGGTCGAGTGCGCTCGCCAGTGCATCGCGACGTAGTCGACGTCGAGCGAGGCGACTGTCGCGACCATGTCGGGGTCGGCGAGGCCCCCCGAGACGTCATTGATGAGGCACGCTCCCGCGGCGACCGCGGCGCGCGCCGTAGCCGCCCTCATCGTGTCGACGCTCACGGGCACACCGGCGGCGGCGAGCGCCTCGATCACAGGGATCACGCGCGCGAGCTCCTCGGCAGGGTCCACGCGCCGCGCCCCCGGACGCGTCGACTCGCCCCCCACATCGACGATGTCGGCGCCGTCGGCGGCCAGGGCCAGTCCGCGGGCGATCGCCGCGTCGGTGGTCGCGTAGAGGCCGCCGTCGCTGAAGCTGTCTGGCGTGACATTGAGAATCCCCATCACCATCGTGCGGGGAGCCACGGGTAAGGCGGGCCCGGCCGTGTGGTCTTGATCGGCCGCGGGCGCCGGCATCGGCTACTTCCCGACGATGAGGCTCATGGCCTCGGCGCGGGTGGCGCCGTCGCGCATGAGCCCGCGGACCGCGCTCGTCACCGTGCGCGAGCCTGGCTTGCGGACTCCCCGCATCGACATGCACAAGTGCTCGGCCTCGACCACGACGATGACGCCGCGGGCACCAAGGTGCTCGACAAGAGCGTCGGCGACCTGAGTGGTGAGGCGCTCCTGGACCTGAGGCCTCTTGGCGTAGACATCCACGAGGCGAGCGATCTTCGACAGCCCCGTGATGCGGCCGTCGACGCCCGGGATGTACGCCACGTGGGCGACGCCGTGGAAGGGCACCAGGTGGTGTTCGCACATCGAGTACAGCTCGATGTCCTTGACCAGGATCATCTCTTCGTGACCCAGCTCGAATACCGCGCTGAGGACATCCCCTGGCTTCTGAGCCAGGCCCGCGAACATCTCTTCGTACGCACGAGCCACTCGCGCGGGAGTGTCCTTCAGGCCGTCGCGATCGGGGTCCTCACCGATGGCCGCCAGGATCTCGCGCACGGCGGCCTCGATGCGTTGGCCATCGATGGGCTGATTCACACCGTGTCCTCTGGGGACTCCGTTGCGAGAATGTCCTTGGGCTCGACCTTGCGGGGCGCGGGTCCCTTGGTCCTGCTGAGGCGAGAAGGCTTGGTCGACCAATCCCCACTCGTCCAACCCGTGCGCTCGGGCGCCTTCTTGATCTTGGTAAAGAGCACGGCGAGTTCGGATTCGTTGAGGGTTTCGCTTTCGAGCAACTGTTCGGCGAGCGCATTGAGAACCTTGCGGTTCGCGGTGAGCGCGGCGGTCGCCTCGGCCATCGCGTTGTCCATGAGCGCGCGCACCTCGATGTCGACGGTCGCGGCCAGATCCTCGGAGTACTCGCGTCCGTGACCCATGTCGCGACCCATGAACACCTCGCCCGAGGCGCTCGCCAGACGCACCGAGCCGACCTTGGGCGACATTCCGTACTCGGTCACCATCTGCTTGGCAATTTCGGTGGCCTGGGAAATGTCATTGCTCGCGCCCGTCGACGGGTCCCCGAACACAATCTCCTCAGCCACGCGGCCACCCATCGCGTAGGCGAGGTTGTCGAGAAGCTGGTTGCGCGTCTTGGAGTAGCGGTCCTCCGTGGGCATGACCATCGTGTAACCGAGTGCCCTGCCTCGCGGCAAGATCGTCACCTTGGTGACCGGGTCGGTGTGGTTCATCGCGGCGGCCACGACGGCGTGTCCGCCCTCGTGATAGGCCGTCACCGACTTGTCGTGATCGTTCATGACACGTGTGCGCTTCTGCGGGCCGGCAATGACGCGGTCGATCGCCTCGTCGAGCTCGCGGGGGCCGATCATGGTGAGTCCCCGTCGTGCCGTGAGCAGCGCGGCCTCGTTGAGCACGTTCGCGAGGTCGGCACCGGTGAAGCCGGGCGTGCGCTTGGCGATCGCCGTGAGGTTGGCGTCCGGCGACAGGGGCTTGCCCTTGCCGTGCACCTCGAGCACCTTCTGCCGGCCCTTGAAGTCGGGGGCGTCGACGCCGATCTGGCGGTCAAAGCGACCGGGGCGCAGCAATGCGGGGTCGAGGATGTCGGGCCGGTTGGTGGCCGCGATCATGATGACGTTGGTGGTCGCGTCGAAGCCGTCCATCTCGACCAGCATTTGGTTGAGGGTCTGCTCGCGCTCGTCGTGGCCGCCACCCATGCCGGCGCCACGGTGCCTGCCGACCGCGTCGATCTCGTCGACAAAGATGATCGCCGGACTTGCCTTCTTTGCCTGGTCGAACAGGTCGCGAACGCGCGAGGCGCCCACGCCGACGAACATTTCGACAAACTCCGAGCCGGAAATCGAGAAGAACGGCACGCCTGCTTCGCCAGCGACGGCGCGCGCCAAGAGCGTCTTTCCGGTACCGGGGGGGCCGTACAAAAGCACGCCCTTGGGGATCTTGGCGCCGACCGCCTGGAACTTAGCCGGGTTCTCCAGGAACTCCTGAATCTCCTTGAGTTCCTCGACCGCCTCCTCACAACCCGCGACGTCTTCGAACTTGACCTTGGGGGTGTCGGGCGAGGCCAGCGCGGCCTTTGAGCGGCCAAACTGCATGATCTTGTTGCCGCCGCCCTGCATGTTCGACATGAGGAACCACAACAGCCCGAGCACCAGGACCAGCGGGAGCATGTTGAGCAAGAGCGATTGCCACAGCGACCCGTGCGGCACGACGGAGTCATAGCCCTCGGTGGGCGCCGACGCCGCAACGGCCGCGGCCACGGACGGCCCCTGAGGCGCGACGTAGTAGAACTCGACGAGCGCCCCGGCGGTGAGCTTGTAGTCCACAAGAGTCGCGGGGACGGTGGTGCCCAACTTGATGCGGACACTTTGGTCGCCATCGGTCACTTTGACCTGATCGACGGTCTTGGTCGCGAGCACGTCAAAGCCCTGCGATGTGGTGATGTGCGTGACGGGCGTCTGACTCAGCGTCGTGAAAACAAACATGACGAGAGAAAGGACGAGCGCGCCGAGGAGGATGTAGGACCAGCGAAGTCTTTTCATGGTGAGCACGACTTTACGCGAGTCCCTGCCGGGCTTGTCCCGGTTTCGCGCTCAGCGGGATGACGATGCGACAACGGCCGCGCCTGAGGCGTCTGTTGCCCTCGAGCCCATCCGCCCGCCCAGGCGGTCCGAACCAATCCGCCCAGGCGGTCCGAACCAATCCGCCCAGGCGGTCCGAACCAATCCAAAGCGCGACACGCCGTCATCGCCACCACTGCGCGCTCGACACGCGTGCGGCGTCGTTCATTCTGGTTCGTAGTGTCGCGAGGGATGCCCTCGCTGGAGGATCCACGTCACCGATCGATGCGCGATCGGCCCTCTGCGCGCCCGCACGCCACACTGCCGCCGACACATCGGCGACCAGTTCCGGAGCGCGCGTCACGACATCGTGATAGGTGAATCGCAAGGGCACCAACCCGGCAAGCGTGAGATCACGATCCCGGAGTCGATCGCTCGCGAAGTGCCGCCGGTCGCAGTGGTGCGCATAGCCGTCAACCTCGACCGCGACCGTACCTTCAACCAGCAAGTCAACGCAGCCGATTGCTCCGATTCGTGCCTGTGGAACCACTCGGAGCCCTGCTTCGGTCAGGGCAATGCGCGCATACGTCTCCGCGAGCGACCCCGACCTCGCGTCGGCGTGTTCACGCAACCAGTCACGCCGACGCTGCTCTCCATGCTGGAGCTCCGCAAGCTCGGACCGGGCGACGATACCGCGTGCAAGGGCGGCGTCGATGAGGGCCAGTTGCGCGATTGGGGTGGTACAGAGCGCCACGAGGTCAAGGTGCGCGAGGGGGAATTCGTCGCCGTAGGAGCCGTGTCGGTGCAAGGTCACTCCTGCGATTGGGCGGGCGCGCGGTTCACCGATGCCACGCGACTGCGGTACCCCCAGATGGATGGTGGTAGGCACTGTCTCGAGCGGCAATCCCGCCCGCTCGCACCATGAGACACACGTCGGTTGCGCACGAAACACGGTCGCCATCACGGTTGCGCGATGAGCGTCACGAAGCGCGTAGCAGCCACGATGCACGCGGTCGATGCGGCCGGTCCTCACCGCCTGCGCGAGCGCGCTCTTGGAAAATCCGAGCGCGTCGAGCTCCTTCCACCGCGCCGCACCACCACACGACCGCAACGCCTGCTCGATCTCCACCCGCACGATCCTGCCGGGTCCGTTGAGTGGCAGCGCCCGCGTCGGCGAAACCTGTGGACGACGCATCCGCCGCGTGCCTGGTGACAACGTGGTTCGGAGCGACGTGGCTCGGGGCTGCCGAGTGGCGCAACTGGATTGGCTCGGAGCGACGCGGGGCCGTGGCGACGCGCTCGGCGGTACGCCACACCGGACCCGTCCGACGCTACGAACCAATACTCGCCGGGACACGCCGAGTGACCGGTGCTCTCCGACGGAGACTGCGGCGAGTCGCAACGGGATTGGTTCGGAGCGGCGTGGCTCGGAGTGGCGTGGCGCGGGGCTGCCGAGTGATGCAACTGGATTGGTTCGGAGTGGCGTGGCTCGGGGCTGCCGAGTGGCGTGACGCGGCGTGGCTCGGAGCGGCGCGGCTCGGGGCTGCCGAGTGGCGCAACTGGATTGGCTCGGAGCGACGCGGGGCCGTGGCGACGCGCTCGGCGGTACGCCACACCGGACCCGTCCGACGCTACGAACCAATACTCGCCGGGACACGCCGAGTGACCGGTGCTCTCCGACGGAGACTGCGGCGAGTCGCAACGGGATTGGTTCGGAGCGGCGTGGCTCGGAGTGGCGTGGCGCGGGGCTGCCGAGTGATGCAACTGGATTGGTTCGGAGTGGCGTGGCTCGGGGCTGCCGAGTGGCGTGACGCGGCGTGGCTCGGAGCGGCGCAGCGGCGCTCGCGACCCTGCGGGACCTATCCCTCCGCGTAGACGCTTGGCTTGAGAATCGCGACAAAGGGCAGGGTGCGGTACTTTTCCGCCCAATCCAAGCCATAACCGACGACGAACTCGTTGGGGATGTCAAAGCCGATGTACTTGACGTCGATGTCGACCTGAATCGCATCGGGCTTGCGCAAGAGGGCGGCCACCTCGACCGACTCCGCGCCCCGCGAGCGCAGGTTGCCAAGCAGCCACGACAGCGTCACACCCGTGTCGATGATGTCCTCGACGATCAGCACGTGACGGCCTGTGAGGTCGGCGTCGAGGTCCTTCAGGATGCGCACCACCCCGGAGGATCGCGTGCCGGAGCCGTACGACGACACCGCCATCCAGTCCATCTGCACATACGGGGGGAGCCTGCGCGCAAGGTCGGCCATCACCATGACCGCTCCCTTAAGCACGCCCACAAGGAGCAGATCCTTGCCCGCATAGTCGGCGCGAATCTTCACCGCGAGCTCGTCGAGCCTGGCGCCGATCTGCTTATCCGTCACCACAACCCGCGTGAAGTCGTCCATCGTGAAGGCTGCGTGGGAGAAGTCGGGGCTCACTCGGGGTTTCCGTTCTCGTCGGGGTGCTCAAAGCGCTCCAGAGGGTGGGTAAAGATCAGCCTGCCATACTCGCGCCGTGCTTCGTACCCGCCGGGAAGCCAGACGGCGCCTTGACCCGAATACGTCATGATCAGGCGGTCGAGCGCGGCGACGTGTGAAGCCGCAAGCGGTCCCGTCCCCTTGTTCTCGGCGATCATCTTGAGCATGCGGGTCCTGATCGCGTCTGGCAACGCGGCGAGCATGTCGCACTGCCACTCGTCGCCGTGGGCCTGCGGCTCGGTTTCTCGGATCGCGGATCGTGCCTGACGCTCGAGCTCGTCCGCATCGGCTTGCAACAGCGCCGCCGACCGCGCAAGCCCTGAGATGACGCCTTGACCGAGTACATCAACCAGCGCAGGCATGACGACGCCGCGCAAGGCCGAACGGCGCGGGCCACCATCGGGCTCATTCGTCGGGTCGAACCAGGGCGTGAGTTCGAGCGCCTCGCACGCGGTCACGGTGTCTTTGCGACGCAGGGACAGGAAGGGGCGCACGTATCGTCCCCTCTTGACCGGCATTCCCGCGAGGGCTCGCGCTCCCGATCCTCGCGCCAACGCCAGCAGAACCGTCTCGGCCTGGTCGTCCATGGTGTGACCCAAGAGGATGTGCGGCGTGAGCCCACCCTCCGCATCGGCCCTGCTATCGAGGGCGGCGTACCGCGCCTTGCGCGCGGCGGCCTCGAGACCGCCCTCTCGCCCCACGAGGACCCTCTCGACAAAGATGGTGTGGATGCCCGCCTTACGCGCCTGAGCGACCGCCTTCTCGGCAACAATGGCCGATTCGGGGGTGAGCCCGTGGTCAACGACGATGACCCCTGGGAGGAAGCCCTCCTTGCGACTCACGAACGCGGTCGCCGCGGCAAGCGCGAGGGAGTCGGGGCCACCCGAGCACGCGACCCAAATGCGCGAACCCATGTCGACGCCGTCGAGCGCCTCGCGCACGGCGTTGCGCGTTGCGGCCACTGCGGGATGGGGACCCGTCACTTTTCTCCCTCGTTAAGGCAATGAATCCCGCCGCGCTCTCTCACGGCTGACAACCACATTGTGCCAACCCATCGGCGAACTCGTCGATCGCCGCTTGTGGCCTCTCAGGACCGTACGGCATTCCGTCGATGAGCGCAGCGAACGCGAGCGGCCTGCCGTCGGCCGTGATCACCACGCCGGCAAGGGCCGTGACTCCCGTGAGCGAACCGGTCTTGGCGCGCACCACACCGGTCCCAGGAGACGAAGTGAAGCGATTCTGCAGGGTTCCCGTCAGCCCCGCCTCGGCGAGCCAGCCCAGAAGGTCATGGGTCGGCCCGGCCTGAACGGCGGCACGGATCGCCTGCGTCAGCACCCGCGGAGGGATGCGATTTCGCGTGGAGAAACCCGCGCCGTCGTACAGCTGCAGCCCCGACGTGTCGACGCCGAGCGCGACGAGCGACGCGGTGATGGCGGCCATCGAATGCTGGGGGGTTGCCGGGACGCCCGTCTCGATGGCGAGCACCCTCGAGAGGTCCTCGGCCACCGTGTTGTCCGAATGGTGCAGCATGTACGCCACGACGTCGGAGAGCGGGGCGGACTCGACGCGACCCACGTCGTCGCCCGTGGCACCCACCCGCGCCTTGCCCCTCGTCGCGGTGATGCCTCGTTCGGCGAGCCTCGCGGCAAACTCGTCGGCGGCGTTCGCGGCGGGGTCCGCCCACCGCTGCGGGTACTCCTCATCCAAATTCTTCTTGCCGACGTCGATTGCCAGCCCCGTCACGGGCGCCGCATAGCCCTGCTGTAGCGCGTAGGCCGGCCACTCGATGGGGTAGGCGGGGCCGGGGAACGCCGACGTGTCGGCGACGACGGTCACGGACGTGACACCTCGCTGGATGAGACCGGCGGCGACCTGATCGGCGAGATCGCCGAGACCCGCGTAGCCCACCGCCCGCTCGGCGGCCGTACGCGTGTCGCCCGGATCGGGGGTCTTTGGCACGCCCTTGTCCGCGGCGAGGAGCATGTCACCGCCCGCGACGAGCGCGACCTCCCCGCGCGCGGCGTCATAGCGGGCGACGGTCGAGAGCCGATGGTCGGGGCCCAGCTTCGCGACCACGCCGATCGTGGTCAGCAACTTGGTGGTCGAAGCGGGGACCTGGCCGTCGTCGGCATCCAGGTCCGCGAGCGTCTGGCCCGTAATGAGGTCGATCACGGAGACGTTGGTGGACGGCCCCGTCCGGGGGTCGTCTCGCAACGCTTGCGCGAGCGCTTGGATGCGGGCCGCGTCAGGCAAGGGCGCCCCTGGATCGAAGAGCGGCGCGAGCTCGGTCCCCGGCGCGGCGCTCGCCTCGACGGGTTCGGCGGTGAGAAAGGGCGCCGGGGCGACGGGCTCCGGCGACGTGGTGATCCAGCCGGGGACGAGGTCCGCGGCATCGGCCGCAAGGTACCCGGCCGCGCCCGCGAGGACGAGAATCGGCGTCAAAACACCCGCAATTACCCTTCCGCGCACGCGCCACCTCCCTTCATGCGCCAGACTAATAGCCTGCAATCGAACGTCAGGCGCGAGGTACACATGGAATTCAACGTCACGGTCGAGATCCCCAAGGGCTCGCGCAACAAATATGAGGTGGATCACCACACGGGCAGGATCGTTCTCGATCGCATGCTCTTCACCTCGACGCGCTACCCGGACGACTACGGCTTCATCGAGGGCACCCTCGGCCAGGATGGCGACCCTCTGGACGCTCTCGTTCTGCTCGAAGAGGCGACATTCCCCGGTTGCCAGATTCGTTGCCGCGCTCTCGGCATGTTCCGCATGCGTGATGAGGCAGGGGGCGACGACAAGGTGCTGTGTGTGCCGGTTGCCGACCAGCGCGCCGCATGGCGCCAGGAACTCTCCGACGTGTCCGACTTTCACCGCCTAGAGGTCCAGCACTTCTTCGAGGTCTACAAGGACCTCGAGCCAGGCAAGTCGGTCGAAGGCGCGCACTGGGTGGGCCGCGACGAGGCCGAGGCCGAGATTCTCACCTCGTTTGCCCGCGCCAAGGGCACGCTCTTTGAGCACCTCAACCCGCTGATCCCGCCGCAGCACTAGGACAGTGCTGCACTAGGACAGTGCTGCACTAGGACAGTGCTGCGCTAGGCCGCAGGGGCGCTAGGCCGCAGGGGCGCTAGGCCGACGCCGCACCGCTGGCGTGGCCGACGCGTGGCTACGCGGACCCAACACCCCTGCTTGGCCTGCTGACCTGTTACGGGCGTCCCGCGTACGGGATCAGGTCGCCGACGTTCCACGCGTCGTAGGCGCGAACGATGGCCACCTCGCCCCACGTTCTCGCCTCGGCCACCAGGCCATTGCCGATGTAGATCCCGACGTGGTAAATCGCACCCGAGTTGCGGCCGGTGCCGTGGAACACGAGGTCGCCCGGGCGCATCTCGGAGATCGGAATGTGCGTGGTCGAGTTGTACTGACCCTGCGCAGTCCGGGACGGCCTGTAGCCCGCGGACCCCCAGGCGGCGTACGTGATACCCGAACAGTCGTAACCGGGCCCGTTGCCTCCCCACACGTATTGCGTACCCATGAGCGTCAGCGCGTAGTTCGCAGCTTGTTGGCCCTGGCTGGCGGACGAGGACCAGGCCCCGGTCTGAGGGGCGCCGCTCGTCGTGCCACCGGTCGTGCCACCAGTGGTGCCGCCGGTCGTGCCGCCAGTGGTGCCACCGGTCGTGCCGCCGGTCGTGCCGCCAGTAGTGCCGCCAGTAGTGCCGCCAGTAGTGCCGCCAGTAGTGCCGCCGGTCGTGCCGCCGGTCGTGCCGCCGGCGCTGGAGTTGGACGCAGCCGCTGCGGCAGCAGCCGCCGCAGCCTTCGCAGCAGCATCGGCGGCCGCTTTCGCTTCGGCTGCGCGGACGGCGGCCTCATACGCGGCCCGCGCCTGCGCCGCGCGCTCGTTGGCGAGCCCCTGTTGACGCGCCTGCTCAAGCGCGACTGTCGTGTTTTGCAGCGACGCGAGGCGAACCATCGCCGCCGTCCGCGTGGCCGCAGCGTCGGCGACTGCCTGCTCCGCCGTGCGCTGGGCGTCCTCGGCCGCTGCCAGCGCGATCGCCGCGTCGTTGGCCGCGACCGCGGCAGCATCGGCGGTCTTCTTGGCGAAGTCGCTCAACGTGTCGGCGTACAGCTGCGCAGCCTTGACCTTCTGGGTCACCGCGTCGAGTTGGGCGGCGGCCAGGTCGTTGTCCTCGGCGCGCGCGATGGCATCCTGGAAGCCGCTGGCTCCGACGATCGCCTCGATCGACGTGAACGTCCCGCCATCTTGGTAAGCCTGTTGGGCGACTCCTGCGAGATTCGCACGGGCGGTAGCGAGACTGGCCGCGGCGTCGCTCGCGCTCTTGGCGGCCGCATCGGATTCGAGTTGGGTGCGGTCCGCCGTGGCCTTCGCTCCCGAATACCTATCCGCGGCGGCGGCAGCCTCGTTCTGTGCGGCGGCGCTCGCGTTTTCCAAGCTGACGATGGCCGCATCGAGTTGGGCGACACTGGTTTGGGCATCGGCGACGGCGGCCTTCGCGGCGGCGATATCCGCGAGTCCCGGGTAGGTGTCGGCGCCGGCCGTGCGAGGTGAGGAGGCGACGAGGATCGAGGCCGCGATGGCGACGAGGCACGCGAGAGCGAACGCACGCAGCGAACGGAACGACAGCACTCGCACCACGCGTGATCCTCCTTCTCAATTTGCCGATCATAAGTCGGCATGACCGGCTATGGACCTTTCGAGTGAGATGTCCCACTTCGGCCCGGGCCCTTTGGTTTATCGGCAGATGGCGCCGCCGCCTGAAGCGGCGGAGGGTCGATCGATGCCACCTAGCCCCCTGTCCTGCCCTAGGGTTGGTGTCGGCATGGACGACGACGGCATCGAGACAGACGCGTGGGCGGCAGACGAAGGCGCTGCGGCCGACTCCCCCATTCCCGCGTCGTCCGCATGGCGGCCGGGAGACCACCCGGGGCACCGCCAGTTCTTGAATGTGGGCGACTTGCCGCTCGAGGCGGACCCGGTGGGCACGCTTCCCGGAGTGACGCTCGCGTATGAGACCTGGGGCGAACTCAATGCCGCGCGCGACAACGCCGTGTATATCGCGCACGCCCTCACCGGCGACAGCCACGTGTGGGGACCCGCCGAGCCTGGGCACCACACCGGCGGCTGGTGGAACGCGATGGTGGGCGCCGGCAGGCCCATCGACCCGACGCGGCACTTTGTTGTTTCGGCGAACGTGGTGGGCGGCTGCCAGGGATCGACAGGGCCCGCGTCTCCGCATCCCGTCGATGGCCTGCCGTGGGGCTCGCGATTCCCCTATGTGACGATGCGCGACATGGTCGCGGCCGAGATCGCCCTGGCAGACCACTTGGGAATTGACCGGTGGCGCCTCATCACCGGGCCATCGATGGGCGGCATGCGCGCGATCGAGTGGGCCGTGACGGTGCCGGATCGCGTGGGGGCGATCGCCCCGGTCGGCTCCGCGGCTGCGACCACCGCCGACCAGATCGCGTGGTCCACGTCGCAGCTGGCGGCGGTTTTCGCCGATCCGAACTTCCGTGGAGGCGACTACTACGACGCGGCCGATGGCGAGGGGCCGCACGTTGGCCTCGGCATCGCACGCATGATCGCGCACACGACGTATAGGTCTGAGGGCGAGTTGGCGGAGCGCTTTGGTCGCTCGTATCAGGGCGCCGGCGATCCGCTGGGCCGTGGCGGACTGTTTTCGGTCCAGTCCTACTTGCAGCATCATGGTCGCAAGTTGGCGCGGCGGTTCGACGCAAATACGTACATCCGTTTGGTGCAGGCGATCCAGTCGCACGACGTCGGGCGCGGGCGCGGCGGCGTCGAGACGGCGCTGGCCCGGTACACGGGACCGGCGCTCGTGGTCGCGGTGGATTCCGATCGCTTGTATCCGCTCAAGAATTCGCAGCTGCTCGATGCAGGGTTGTCGGGTTCGAACGGGGTGAAGGTGGTCCACTCGCCAGTGGGTCACGACGGGTTCTTGGTCGAGTCCGGGCAACTCAATGCGTTCATCGCGGAGTTTGAGGCCGGGCTTTAGGCCGTCGGCCGTTACTCCGCAGTCCGCAGTCCGCAGTCCGCACCCCCAACGGTACGAACCAATTTGCATGCGACTCGCCGATGCAGATGGCGCCAGCACCCAAGCTACCGGCGCGTCGGCGCCCGAATTGGTTCGCAGCGTCGCAGCGGGGACGGCCGACGTGGCGCCCGAATTGGTTCGCAGCGTCGCAGCGGGGACGGCGAAATCCGGTACGGATTGAGCCACCAGCGGGGCCA
This sequence comes from Demequina lutea, assembly GCF_013409005.1. Taxonomy (NCBI): domain Bacteria; kingdom Bacillati; phylum Actinomycetota; class Actinomycetes; order Micrococcales; family Demequinaceae; genus Demequina; species Demequina lutea. The sequence continues at coordinate 582,664 of NZ_JACBZO010000001.1, read as the reverse complement.
GACCCGCGAAATCCGGTACGGATTGAGCCACTAGCGGGGCAGGGCGGGGCGGGGCCAAGCCCCGGTTTGCAATTTTCGAGCACTCGCTTCTAAACTCACCACCATGTTCCGCCGAATGTGTCGCTAGTCCAGCGCACGTTTGGCGTGCGCCCGCACAGGGCGTCCCGCTCGCACCCTTGAGTCGCGAGCAAGAACCTCCGCGGGCCCACACCCCACGTGTCGCAACCGCAGACCTGTCATGGTCGCGGGACTGGCGGCATCCCCCGCCCAGCTCCGGGCAGTGATAGGTCACCCTCTTCCCCCACACAGTAATGACCTACCCCACCACCAGGAGATACACCATGACCAACTGGGCCTTGAATCGCCCCGGGTTTAGTGGAGGGTGAGTTCTCCCAGGAGCGGCTGCTCCTGGGTCGTGTTCTCACGGTAGTACAGGTCTTCCATCTCGATCGGGGTGAGGTATCCGATCGAGGAGTGCAGCCGGTTTTCATTGAACCAGTGCACCCAGGACAGGGTTGCGTATTCAAGCTCGTCAGCGGTGCGGAACGGGCCGTCGATTGTCACGCACTCGGTTTTGTAGAGCCCGACGACGGTCTCTGCGAGGGCGTTGTCGTAGGAGTCCCCGACGGTCCCGATCGACGCGATCGCTCCCACGTCTGCGAGCCGTTCCGAATAGCGCAGCGCGGTGTATTGAGCTCCCGCGTCCGAATGCTGGATGACCCCGTCGGGTTACTACGCCGCCAGGAACCGTCCCGACTCGGCGCGTTCAGTGCGTGACCGGGAAGTTGCCTCCTTGATCGAGGCGGTGTTCTGGGACCGCAACCGCGGCCGAGGCATCAGCGGCCCCCGTAAGGTGTGGCGCTTGCTGCACCGCGACGGGGTCGAGGTCGCTCGGTGCACCGTGGAACGCCTGATGCGTGTTCAGGGACTGCGGGGAACGCGTCGTGGCAAGCAGTTCATCACCACAAGACCAGATGCTGCGGCGACGCGTCCGCCGGATCACGTTCAACGCAACTTCCGCGCCGAGCGTCCCAACGAACTGTGGGTCGTGGACTTCACCTATGTTCCGACGTGGGAAGGGATGGCGTTCACCGCGTTCGTCACCGACGTGTTCTCGCGCCGGATCGTCGGGTGGCGGACGATGTCGAAAATGCCCACTGACTTGCCCCTTGATGCGCTTGAGATGGCGTTATGGGTGCGAGAGCGAGCCGGTCAGGACGTGCTCGGTGAGCACCCGGCAGATTGGCTCGACCCCGAACCGTGAGCGATGCTCATCGATAAAGGCCACTAGAACGGAAGTCGCGGGTCGAGCTCCCGCGCGAAGAAAGAAGACGCGGCAAGCAAGATCTCGTTCGCGCGTTTAAGTTCTCGCACTTCTCGCTCCAACGCCTTGATCGTGGCCGCGTCCGTCGTCGTGACACCGGCAACCTCTCCGGCATTGATCCGGGCCTGTTTCACCCAGCCACGCAGCGTGTCTGAGTTCACTCCGACCCGATGACCGACACGGACCACGGCCGCGTTCATCGACAGCGACGTCTCCTGCGACATCGCTTCTCTCACAAGCCGCACGGAACGCTCCCTGAGCTCCTGCGGATACTTCCTCGGTGCTGGCATGACTCCCATCCTTTCGGGGAATCAGACCCTCCACCAAACCCGGGGCGATTCACATGACAACTGGGCCTTCGAAACCAAGCAGGTTCACGCAGGACAGACGCCCGATGCCGCCACCGGCGCACGTGCGCTGCCCATCTACCAGACCACGGCGTACGTCTTTAAGGACACGAACGAGGCGGCCGCCCGCTTCGCGCTGTCCGACCTCGGCCCCATTTACACGCGCATCGGCAACCCGACGCAGGACGCCGTGGAGCAGCGGGTCGCCGCGCTCGAGGGTGGTGTTGCCGCCCTGCTGGTGGCCTCAGGCAGCGCCGCCAACGTGCTCGCCATCCAGAACCTGGCCGAGGCGGGCGACCACATCGTCTCCTCCCCCTCGCTCTATGGAGGCACGTACAACCTGTTCCACTACACGCTTCCCAAGTACGGGATCGAGGTCAGCTTTGTGGAGAACCCCGATGACCCCGAGTCGTGGCGCGCGGCCGTCCGCCCCAACACCAAGGCCTTCTTCGGCGAGGCCATCTCCAACCCCAAGCAGGACCTCCTCGACATCGAGGCCGTCGCCGCGGTGGCTCACGAGGTGGGCGTTCCCCTCATCGTGGACAACACCGTCGCGAGCCCGTACCTGATCCAGCCGTTCCAGTGGGGCGCGGACATCGTCACCCACTCCGCCACCAAGTACCTGGGCGGCCACGGCACCGCGATCGGCGGCGTGATCGTCGACGGCGGCTCCTTCGACTTTGCGCAGAGCCCGGAGCGCTTCCCGCAGTACAACACCCCCGACCCGAGCTACAACGGCATCGTCTATGCCCGCGACCTTGGCGTCGGCTCCGCGCTTGGTGCCAACCTCGCGTTCATTCTCAAGGCGCGTGTCCAACTGCTTCGCGACCTCGGCCCCGCGATCTCGCCGTTCAACGCGTTCCTCATCGCGCAGGGCATCGAGACGCTGTCGCTGCGCATCGAGCGTCACGTCGAGAACGCAACTAAGGTAGCGCGCTACCTTGATGCCCGTGACGATGTGGAAAGCGTCAGTTACGCGGGCCTCGAGTCCTCCCCGTGGCACGCTCTCCAGCTCAAGTACGCGCCGCGCGGAGCCGGCTCGGTGCTCGCGTTTGAGATCGAGGGCGGGGTCGAGGCGGGCCGCGCGTTCGTCGACGCTCTGGAACTGCACTCGCTCGTGGCCAACATCGGCGACGTGCGCTCGCTCGTGATCCACCCGGCGACCACGACGCACTCGCAGCTGACCCCGGAGGAGCAGTTGACCGCGGGCGTCACGCCCGGGTTGGTGCGGCTCTCGGTGGGAATTGAGCACATCGACGACATCCTGGCCGACCTCGCGACGGGCTTTGCGGCCGCGGCGGCGGTGCGTTCAACGGGCGCCGCGCGGTCGAGCATCACGGCGAACGCGTAAGCGAGGCCTGCACACACCATGGACGACGACGCGTCCGAATGGGTTGACGCTCCCCCGACGCCTGTACCGGCGTCGGGGGCGTGGCGCCCAGGCGACCACCCCGGCGAGAGAAGGTTTCTCGACATCGGCGACCTGCCGCTCGAGGCGGACCCGCTCGAGGTGCTTCCCGACGTGACCCTCGCCTACGAGACGTGGGGCACCCTCAACGAGGCGCGCGACAACGCGATCTACGTGTCGCACGCCCTCTCGGGCGACAGCCACGCATTCGGCCACGCCGGTCCAGGCCACCTCACGGGCGGCTGGTGGAACTCGCTCATCGGGCCGGGGCGACCGCTCGACCCCACTCGCCACTTCATCGTCTCCGCCAACATCGTCGGCGGCTGTCAGGGCACCACCGGACCCGCTCACCCTCACCCCACGGACGGACGCCCGTGGGGTTCGCGCTTTCCGTGGCTGACGCTGCGGGACATGGTGGAGGCAGAGGTGCGGCTCACCGACGCCCTCGGGATCGACGCGTGGCTGCTCATGCTCGGGCCGTCGATGGGTGGGATGCGCGCGCTCGAGTGGGCGGCCACCTACCCCCGCCGGGTGAGGTCCATCGCCGCCGTCGGCACCACCGCGGCCACCACGGCGGAGCAGATCGCGTGGGGCGCCGCGCAGACCGCGGCCATTCGCGCCGATGCCCGATTCGCGGGCGGCGACTACTACGACGCGGCCGACGGCGAGGGGCCCCACGTGGGCCTGGGCATCGCGCGCATGATCGCGCACACCACATACCGGAGCGAGCCGGAGCTGCAGGAGCGGTTTGGGCGGTCGGCGCAAGCCGCGGTCAAGGACGAGGTCGCTGACGTGCTCCTCGGCCCCGGCGTCGAAGGGGCGGGCAAGTATGCCGTCGAGTCGTACCTGGAGCACCACGCCGAGAAGCTGGCAAGGCGCTTCGACGCCAACACCTACCTGCGCATCGTCCACGCCGTCAACACGCACGACGTGGGCCGAGGACGCGGCGGCATCGAAAAAGCGCTGGCAGAATTCGAGGGCCCGGCACTCGTGGCGGCGGTCGACTCGGACAGGCTGTACCCGCTGTCGCACTCCAAGGAACTGGCGGCCGCCCTACCCGGTTGCGCAGGGGTGGACCTGCTCCACTCGGACGTGGGCCACGATGGATTCCTTGTCGAGTCCGAAGCGCTCAACGCACTGGTCGACGGGTTGCTCACGCGGACTCTGGTCTAGGGGGCGTCGGGGAACTCGGGGCACCCGGGGAACTCGGGGCACCCGCGACACCCGTCCCCCGACGCTCCGAACCAATTGGCGGCACGACACGCCGTTGCCGGCCCCGACTCAACGCGGACACGCCGGCCGACGCAGGCGTGATTGGTTCGTAGCGTCGGGGGGCGGGGCGGGGCGGGACGGGACGGGGCGGGGCGGGGCGGGACGGGACGGGGCGGGGCGGGCGCGGCGTGGCGGGCGCGGCGTGGCGGGACGGGACGGGGCGTGGCGGGGCGGGACGGGGCGAAAGAGCGGACGGCGCGGAGTGGGCGCGACGCCGTGGGCAGTATCGGAAAAACACGATACTCACCGAATATCGTGATATTCCGATGAGCATGCGGTATCGTGAAATAACGATACGGAAGGATCGTCATGTCTAAGCAGACCGCCGCTCTGCATGCTCCCGCCGACTTCGGACTGGCCATCCAGCAGGCGCGTCTCGATCGTGGGATGTCTCAACAGCAGCTCGCCACGCAGCTCGCCGTCCCACAGAGCACCATCAGCGAGATCGAGGCGGGCAAGTCGACCATCTACCTGCGCCGGCTGCTGAGCCTCGCGCGTGCCACGGGAATCGAGTTCACCGCGACCTGGGGAGGCGACGATGCTCCTCGCGGTTGAGCTTCACGGGACAATCGTCGGCACACTAGAGGGCGACGCACAGAGCTTCGATTTCATCCCCAGCACCGAGGGAATCGAGCGGTTTGGCGCGAACAGCCCCGTGCTCTCGGTCGCGGTCCCTTTGGTCGCCCGACAACGGCGCGACCAGTCGGGTCGGCGGCGCAACTGGTTCGCCGAACTGCTTCCCGAGGGCGACCAGCACGACTACATGCTGCAGCAGAGCGGGCTCCGCGCGGGCGACACGCCGGGGTTCCTGGCCCGCTACGGGCGGGATGTTGCGGGGGCATTGCAGTTGTGGGACCCGGGCGACCCCACGGAACCCAAAACGCCCAGCCTCAAGCCCGTCTCGCCCGCGGAGATTCGCGGCCTCCTCGAGGACCCGATCGGATCGCCGCTCGCCAATGCGCCCGACACGGGCAAGTCGTCTCTCGGTGGTGTCCAGCCGAAGATCGTTCTGGTGCGCACGGGTGAGGGGTGGGCGCAGGCTCTCGGCGGGTACCCCAGTACGCACATCCTGAAGCCCCAGCTCAAGGATGACAAGGCGACGGTGATCTTCGATGAGGAATATGGGTCGCGGCTCGCACGCAGGATCGGGCTCGCCTCATTCGCGACACGGATCGAGGACTTCGATGGCCTTGCCACGCTGGTGATCGAGCGTTACGACCGAGCGGGCGGACGACGCGTCCATCAGGAGGACTTCAGCCAGGCGCTTGGGGCGCGTGGAAACCAGAAGTACCAGGAGATGGGCGGCGTCGTCAGCCTCCCACGCGTCGCAGAGACGCTCGTGCGGCACGCCCCCGAACAGGACTTGGTGGCCCTCGCGCGCATGGTGATCCTCGCGGTCGGCATCGGCAACCTCGACATGCACACCAAGAACATCGGGCTGCTGCACCCGACCGACGGCCAGGTGCGCCTCGCGCCCGCCTACGACGTGGTGCCGCAGGCCCACATGAGAAACGACGGCAAGCTCGCCTTGGCCGTCAACGGAAAGTACCGTCACGCCGACATCACCGGGGACGATCTGCTCGCCGAGTTCACCTCGTGGGGACTGAGGCGGGCCGCGGCCGTGATCGGGGACACGCTCGACCAACTTGAGGAGGCCGTAAAGGAAGAGGCCCCGCTGGAGGGATCCTTCCCTGCCCTACGGGAGCAGATCCTGGTCTTCATCGCCAACCTGCGTGACGGCCCAGCCTGAGCCGCACTACAGTGGGTTCGATATCGTTTTCTAACGCCGACGCACCGCCCCGCACGGGCACAGGAGCACCCACATGAACGCCGCGCCCAAAAGAGCAGCGCACGCCGTCGCCTCCCAGTACGGGCACCGCACCACCTCCACGACCGTTACCGTCCTCGACGCCGCCGGCGTCCCGCTGGCCGGTCGCGAGGTCACCGTTGAGCAGACGCGTCACGCCTTCGGCTTTGGCAACACCGGCTTCGACTTCATCGGATCCGCTAACGGTGAGACCGACGCCGACGCTGAGAGCATCTTTGGGGGCGCCAAGCCGTCACGTGCGACCACACTTGAGCCCCTGTGGTTCGGGCTCTACAACACCGTCACGCTGCCGTTCTATTGGCGTCGCTTCGAGCCCGCGGAGGGCCACCCCAATACCGACCGCCTGATGGCGACCGCCCGCTACTTCGCCGAGCGAGGCACCACCATCAAGGGGCACCCGCTCGTGTGGCACACGCTCGCGCCACAGTGGCTGATGGACAAGTCCGATGCCGACGTAGAGGCGGCCATCCGTGCCAGGATTCGCCGCGACGTCACGGCCTTCGCGGGCGTGATCGACCTGTGGGACGCGATCAACGAGGCGGTCATCCTGCCCGTGTTCACGGCGGAGGAGAACGCCGTGACCAGGCTGGCGCTCTCCAAGGGCCAGCTCGAGATGGTGCGCATGGCGTTCGAGGAGGCACACGCGGCCAACCCCTCGGCGAGGCTGGTGCTCAACGACTTCGACCTGAGCGCCGACTACGAGAACCTCATCGAGCGGTGCCTCGAGGCCGGCATTCAAATCGATGCGATCGGCGTGCAGACCCACATGCACCAGGGCTACCGCGGGGAGGACGCGATCACGTCCATCCTGGACCGGTTCGGCCGCTTCGGTCTGCCCGTCCAGATGACGGAGACCACGCTGGTCTCCGGCGAGATCATGCCTGCCGACATCGTCGATCTCAACGACTACCAGGTGGAATCGTGGCCCTCGACGCCCGAGGGCGAGGAGCGCCAGGCCCAAGAAATGGTGAGCCACTACCGCAACGTCTTCGCTCACCCAGCGACCGAGTCGCTCACCTACTGGGGTTTCGCCGACGAGGGCTCATGGCTCGGCGCACCCTCAGGGCTCGTGCGCGTCGACGGCACCCCCAAGCCCTCCTACGTCGCACTCCAGGAACTCATCAAGGGCGAATGGTGGATGAGCCCCACCACCGTCGTCACGGACGACGCGGGGTGCGTGGTCATCGACGGGATAGCCGGCGAGTACTCGGTGACCGCGAACGGCAAGACCACCACGGTGAACGCCTCCGCGCCCGGAAAGCACGAGGTCACGGTCACGCTCGCATAGCCGATGCGTGACGGAACGGTGTAGGTCACCGCCGGGGTTGGGCACCCACCACATCACTTTCCGTCGCGCGTGGACGGGGCCGTAGACTGACTCGACGCAGTGGCAGACGGTAGACGGAGAGGTTCGATCGCATGGTGGGTGAGGCCGAACCGGTGCGCACCCTTGTGGTGGTGGCCCGCCGCGACCTCGCCCCGTCCGTGATCGAACTCGAGTTTTCCGACGCCACCGGCGCACCGCTCCCCCCGCTCGAGCCGGGCGCCCACATTGATCTGCGGCTCCGCCCGGACATGATCCGCCAGTACTCACTGGTGGAAACGGCTGATTCCGGCGACACGTGGCGCGTGGCCGTCTTGGTTGACCCCAAGGGCCGCGGAGGCTCCGTTCGGATCGGCGAGCAGCTGACAGTGGACGCCACCATCGACAGCTCGGGCCCGCGCAACCACTTCGCCCTTGAACAGGCGCCGTCCTACCGCTTCATCGCGGGAGGCATCGGCGTCACGCCGCTCATCGCGATGTGCAGGCTTGCCGAGGCGAACGGCGCGGACTGGTCGCTCGCCTACCTTGGCCACAGCAGGGAGGCCATGGCCTATCTCGACGATCTCTTGGAGGAGTTCGGATCCAAGGTAGAGGCCTTTGTCAGCACGGAAGGCAGCCGCTACGACGTCGGCGCCGCGCTCGCGACGGTGCCTGATGAGGCTCTTGTCTATTGCTGCGGACCCGAGCGGCTCTTGGGCGCCATTGAGACGACGATGGAAGAGGCCGGTCGCGTGGCGAGCGTGCGCCTGGAACGGTTCGAGCCAAAGCCGATCTCCGGGGACATCGTCAATGAGGAGTTCGTCGTGTACGCGGCCAAGTCCGACATCGAGTTCGTGGTCCCCGAAGACGAGAGCATTCTTATGGCGGCCGACTTCGAAGGCGTGATCGTGCCGGGAGATTGCCTCGAGGGCACGTGCGGGTCGTGCGAGACGCGCGTGCTCAGCGGCGAGGTAGAGCACCGCGACTCCATTCTGAGCCCACCGGCAAGGGCGGCGTCGGAGACCATGATGATTTGCGTGTCTCGGGCCAAGCGAGGGTGTGCGCGGCTGGAGTTGGACCTCTAGGTCCGCGCCGACGATGGAGGGTGCGATCGCGTGACGTGGGACCACTTGGTGACGATTCTGCGCCACCTCTTCAGCCCGATGCCGAGCGCCCAGATCACCATCCTCCGAGTCGTCGTCGTCTTGCTGGCGTTGGCGCTGATCGCCACGTGGCGCGGCTGGCTGCGGGGCCCTAGAGGCTGGCTGTGGACCGCCCTCGGGCTGACGGTTGGCGGGATCATCGTCGCGACCCTGGCCTTTCGCATCGGCGACCGGGTGCCTCCGGGCACGGGTCGATCGGTGAACGTCCGGGCTTTCGTGGGACTGCGGCACGCGGCAGGCCCTCACGCGTCGACATTTGAGTCCGCAAACTTCTACGGGAACATCGCCCTGTTCGTGCCGTTGGGCATGATCCTTGCGTGGCTGTTGTATGGCTGGCTCATCGGGCGGGTGGCTCTCGCCTGGGTGATCGGGGCGACGCTGTCGGCCTCAATTGAGCTGACGCAATCGACCATGGACAGGGTGGTCGACATCAACGACATCATCCTCAATAGTTCGGGCGCGGCGTTGGGTGCGGGCCTCGGGTGTGGAGTGCTCGTTGCTAGTCGGCTGGCCAGGGCCGCTTCGCGTGCCAATGCGTCAGCTCCATGACCGTCGAGCCAATCGGCCATGCGAACTTGCGCTGCCGCACCCCGTTTGTGCCACCTACGATGACCGCACCGCAACTTGGACCGGGGCTAACCGCCGTGTGGCGAGCGTGCGCCTTGAACGCTTTGAGCCAAAGCCGATCTCGGGCGACATCGTCAATGAGGAGTCCGTCGCGTACGCGGCCAATTCGAAGGCGTGATCGTGCCGGGCGACTGCCTCGAGGGCACGTACGGGTCTTGCGAGGCGCGCGAGGTTGGAGTTGGAGTGATAGCTCGCGGTGGTGAGGCTCATGGCAGGTGCCGTGAGGGTTGTGGACCGGACAGACGCGTGGGTCGTTGCGGATTCCCGCCGGGTCGCACGTACTGCCCGCCCTCATCCGTCGTGACGACGAGGCCGCGCAGGTGAATGTCGGAACGGGCTACGCGGCTAACGCAAGCCGTCAGTACGCGCCACTTGGACTGATGACTGCATAGACCGTACGGAGCATAATGACGATGTCTCCGCCCAGCGACCAATTTTCAGCATAGTAAGCGTCGAGCCTGATCGACTCCTCCGGAGACAGGCTGGAGCGGCCGCTCACTTGCCATAGCCCCGTCATGCCGGGCCTCACCAATAGTCGACGATGCGCCACCTTGTCGTATAACGCGACTTCGGCAGCGATCTGCGGCCGCGGCCCCACTAGCGACATGTCGCCACACAGCACATTGAATATCTGCGGGAGTTCATCAAGGGAGTATCGACGAAGCACTCGACCAAATGGGGTGATGCGCGGATCGTGCTCGGCCTTGTAGTAGAGGCCGACCTTGCCACCCATTGCTTCCTCAAGCCGGGCTTCCGCGTTGGGCACCATGGAGCGAAACTTCAGCATGCCGAACACTTGACCGTTGAGTCCCACGCGCTGTTGACGGAAGATGATCGGTCCCGGCGAGGTGAGTCGTATTGCAACAGCGATACAAAACATGGGCGCCGCGAGCACGAGAGCAATCGCAAGACCTACAAACTTGTCAAAGACCGCCTTCGCTAAGTACTTTGCGCCGGAGAATGTCGGAGCTGTCACATGGATCAGTGGCAAACCCGCCACCGGAGCAACCTTGACGCGAGGTCCGGCCACATCTGCGAGTCCGGGCGCAACCAGCAGTCCTATGTCGGTGCCTTCCAGAGCCCAGCCGAGCGTCCGGCTCTCCTTAAACGACAACGACTCGGTACCGGCGACGACGATGTAGTCAGCGCCGATTGCGCGCGCCTGCGCGACAGGATCGCTGAGTTCGCCAAGACGGACGATCGACTGATCGAGCAAAGACCAATCGTCCTGACGACCGCGCACGGAAGCCACACCGACCACGCGGAACCCGGCCCGTCTGCCGCCCCTGAACCGCATGACGAGTTCATCGACACTCGGCCCGGAGCCAACTATCAAGACATTCGCCTGGAGCCCTCCCTTGTCGCGGCGTCCGTGGATCCACAGGCGCCATACGCTTCGAACGACGAGCAACGTGGCAAGCCCCATGGGCAAGGCGACAAGCAAGTATGCCCGTGAGATCTGCCATCGGGTCAGGAACGCGATTACCGCCACCACTGAGAAGGTGCGCCACGACGCGGCTACGAGTCGTTGCAGTTCTTGCGGGCCGTGGCCAAGCACTCCGGCCTCCCGGGTACCTGTCCACGAAAGAGCGAGCCACCACGCCACGCCGATCGCAACGCTCATCAGCACGTAGGAAGGCGACCAGGGGCCCGTGACATTGACCTCGGAATCAAAGCCAAACCGCACGCCCTGGGCGACGGCGAGAGCCACGGCAATGACAGCGGCGTCGGACAACCCGAGGGCAGCGCGCATCCACGCAGCCCACCCGCGGCGTCCAATCATCGCCCGAGGACGATCCGCCCCCACTGCGGCATTCCCTTTGTCCACCTGTGCCCCTCCCACCGTGGTCTGTGCCGACACCATTTCCCCCTCAGGGCGCAATTTCGTCCTTAACTACCACCCTTTGTGCCCCCAGGCTACCAACGTGGAGTGAGCGCGCCTTCCCACGTCAATGTCTCCGGTCGCTTTTGCCACGCGTGCGTCACCCGGGACCGCACGTCAGCCCCGTGGTGTCGACCCACTTGGTATACACATCCGGAGTCGAGAGCGGGGTCACCACCGGGGTGACGTTGGCGGAAATGTCCCCCGTCAACGTATACGTCAGCGACACGCTCTCGCCGGGCGAGATCTGAATCCGGTATTTCAGCACGCTCCGGCCGTCGTGTGGCAGGATTTCAAAGGCCGTCGACTCGCCATTGACCTTGAAGTCCGTGACCTGCGCGCCGAGCGGCGCATACATGAACACGTATGCGGCGAAGTCGCCGCGAGGCGCATCCGAGAAGTAGAAGCCTCCCGCCACATAATCGGGAAGCGCTGCCATCTCGCCGGAGAAGTTGAAGTTGAGATCGTAGTTCACCGTGAGTTCGGTGGGCTTCCCCGCCGCGCACTGGCTGAAGGCAAGGGTTGCCTTGGCGTCCACGTAATAGCCGAGCTTGGCACCTGTGCGGTCGTTGATGAACAACCCCACCGTGTCTCCGTGGCCCAGGAAGGTGCCGTCCACGTGCAAGGCATCGAACACCGCGGTCTCGTCCGCGGCGGGACTCCAAGCCATGATCCGTCGCTCCTTGATCCCCTTGATCACGCCCTTGATGTCGACGTCACCCTTCATCGCTTGCGAGAAGAGCGATGAAGCGGCCAGTCCGAAGAACCTGTCCTGGTTCGCTGAATCCGGGAAGGTGAGGTAGGAGTCACGCAAGAGCGTGTCGGCAATGTTCGAACCTTTGAAGGTGAGGCCCTCAATCGTGACCGGCTGGATCTTGGCCAGAATGTACTGCAGCGCGACGGGGTCGATCGAGATTACGCCAGACGGCACGTCGCCAAAATCGCGGGCCCAGAAGGCCGATGCAATTTCGGCGATTCGCGGAAACTCCGGCGTGTAGTTCATATCCTGACCGAAGTAGGTCATGCTTCCGCCAAAGAGCGCGAGCTCCTCATCGGTCTCCGGTAGCACGGTTGAGTGAGTGAGGTCGCCGAGCGACCGATATTCGCCCATCGAAATCTTGCCATCGGTCACGTGCACCTCTATGAGTGCGCCGCCGATGCCCCCCGTCGCCCGAATCTCGGCATTGTTCTGCACCATCACCAAGTACGTACGTTCAGTCCCCGCAGCGAGCAGCTGCGGCACCATCGGCAACACATTGTTCGCCGTCGTCAGCGAGGGAAGCACTTGCGTCAGGTTGTCCCTGAGCTTGATGAATCCGCTCGAGATCTTGCCAGTGGTGCCCGTCAGATCCACCGCGCCGAGCTTGGCGTCCTGCTCGGTAATGACCGTCTGCGCGTCGGCGAGGATGGGCACGAACGGCTGCGCAACATATGGATCGATGCGGCCGTCCTTAATGGGAAACTTCTGAATGAGCGACAAGTTCTGCCGCGACAGCGGCTCGATGACCTGCGTGTTGAGCTCACCCATCGCGGAGCCTGCGGCCATGAGCGGCACCACCTGCGACTTGACCCACGGTACCTTCGCGGCAAGATCCCACAGGGGCCCATGCGTGTACTCATCGAACGCGGCGGACGCGGCAGATATTTGGGTCAGAACCTCCGTGATCTTCTCCGCGTCGCGGGCCTTCAAGGCGTCCTTGGCCGGCTGGATGCTCGCCTGAACGTGATCCGCGGCGTCCTTGGCCGCGAGCACCTGCAGCCCGAAGGTGGTGAGCGTTCCCACGGCGACGGCGCTCACCAATCCGACGAGACACAACCCCACAAGCCTGCGGACGTCGCGACCCCGCAGGCCCTTCCCCGACCAGTGGCGCCCGTGGCGGGCACGACGTCGATCTCCGGGGACCGGCTCGTCGTCTACACGGAGTACACCGTCTTCCCACTCCTGAGTAGCCACTACATTCCTCTCACGACACACAGCCCGCCGGGGCATTTCACGGGCGAACGCGTCGCTCCTATCTGTGAACAGAGTAGACGACTACCCTCAGAAATCCACGCACGCACCCGACGCCCGGCACTCGGCGGCCCGTGGCCCCGGATTCCAGGCGCTGAATGCGCTGGTTGAGGGGCCGATCGCCCGCGCCCCACTGGCCGGTCGCGAGGTCACCGTTGAGCAGACGCGTCACGCCTTCGGCTTTGGCTTTGGCAACATCGGCTTCGAGCCCGCAGAGGGCCAGCTCGAGATGGTGCGCATGGCGTTCGAGGAGGCACACGCCGCCAACCCCTCGGCGAGGCTCGTGCTCAACGACTTCGACCTGAGCGCCGACTACGAGGTGGAATCGTGGCCCTCGACGCCCCAGGGCGAGGACCGTCAGGCCGAGGAGATGGTCAGCCACTACCGCAACGTCTTCGCCCACCACGCCACCGAGTCGCTCACATACTGGGGGTTCGCCGACGAGGGCGCATGGCTGGGTGCATCCTCCGGGCTGGTGCGCCTCGACGGCACCCCCAAGCCCTCCTACTTCGCACTCCAGGAACTCATCAAGGGCGAATGGTGGATGAGCCCCACCACCGTGGTGACGGACGACGTCGGCCGCGTGGTCATCGACGGGATAGCCGGCGAGTACTCGGTGACCGCGAACGACAAGACCACCACGGTGAATGCCTCCGCGCCAGGAAAGCACGAGGCCACCGTCACGCTCGCATAGCCGTCGACTGCGCATGATCTAGTTGTGCAGCTGACGTAGGTCTATGACAGTGGGTCTTGGGTTTTCTGTTTGAGACGCTCGTAAGGGGTGTTGCCTGCGAGGGCGCCGTGGGGTCGATCGTAGTTGTAGTAGTCCTCCCATTGTTGGAGTTTGTCGTTGAACAGGTTGACGTTGTCGATGACCTGGCCTTCGAGGAGTCGATAGAACTCCTCGGAGTCAATGCGGTGCGAGCGCTCAACCTTGCCGTTGAGTCGGGGTGTGGTCGGCTTGATATAGAGGTGGCCGATGCCTTTGTCGAGTAGATGCCAGTGGAAGATCTGCCCGAACTCTTTGCCGTTGTCGGTCTGGACTTTCTCAACCTTGAACGGCAGCTTCGAGAGCACGTGATCGACAAACCGGATTGCGGTCTTCTGGTCATGGGTCGGGTAGGCGCGCAGCACCCGCAGGCGGGTGCAGTCGTCGATCGCGGTGTACTGGTAGTAGCGCTTCTTGCGACCGACCTGACCCAAAGGCTCGATGAACTTCACGTCAACCTGTAGCTGGTGGCCCGGGCGTTGCTTCTCGTAGCGTTTCCAGCGCGTCTGTTTGCGTTTGTAACGCTGGGATGCTGGCAGTCGGCTTAGCCCGAGTTTGTTCAAGATCCGCCAGACCCCGGACGGGCTGATCGTGATGTCGTGATAGCGCTTGAGATACATCGCAATCTTGTGCGGGCCGAAGTGATACTGGTGGCGCAGCCACAGGATCTTCTCAATCACCTCCGCGCTGATCACGTTCGGCGAACGATGCGGCGCGCTTGAGCGTTCCTTTAGCCCCTCGAAGCCTTTCTCTTCGTAGCGTTTGCGCCACTTGTAGTAGCAGGTTCGAGTGATGCCGTATTAGCGGCAAGTCGCCGCCACGCTGCCGCTGACTTCGTCAACGTGCTGAAGCACAGCGAACTTGTGTTTGGCCCGCCGCTCGAACTCCCGCTCGGCCGAGGCAGAAAGTGTTGATGTCATGAAGTCTTCCTTCCATCAGGAAGACCAACTGTCAACAACCTCTATCAGTTTTACATCTAGGGCCCGTGCGCAAACAGGGCGTTACCGACCACATGCATCCAGCAGGATCGCCGCGACATCCTCGACGACCTCTAAGGAACTGGCGTTTCCAGTTCCCGATCAATTGCCCGGAGAGCCTATCCCATCGAGCCGCCTCGGGGACAGAGATTTCGCCCTGGCTCACGGAAAACGCCATGCTGATCTTCTTCTCCGCCGGGATCGTCGGTGGGCGACTCGTCACATTCAGACCCTTCAGCCCGGGCGTTGCATCGGCGACTAGCGACCCCTGCCAAACATTCTGACGCGCGACACCAAGACCCGTGCCCGCAACACCTCATCGGATGCGACCTTGGCCACCTGCGGGCGACGACGCCGCTTCTGCGCAGCACAATCCGCATGCACCAAGCGATACCCGCGAGTCTTGAGCCAGTTGCGACGCACCTCCCGCGAGACCATCGACGGTGAGCGATCAATATGCGCCGCGATTACCCGAATCGACCACCCCGCCTTGAGCCCCTGCGCGATCTCCACCCTGTCCGCCACCGTCAACATACTGCGCACCAGCAACCCTCCGTCGAAACCTGCACCGTTGCCACGACGCTATGACACCGCCCCTCCGCTTTGTAGGGATTGCGCGGGCTACGAACTCCACCTTCAATTGCGAAGCGCCTCGAAACACCGAACAACTAGCCGTCGGAGTTGGTCCAGTTTATTCGCTCGAATTTGGCAGAGGACCCGAGATCGACGGCGGCGATGGGCGCGGCAACGCCGTGATGAGACTTTCGTAGTACTGCCACGCCCGGCGGATCCCGTCATCCAAGTCGACCTTGGGGGACCAGTTGAGGACCAGTCGTGCGCGTTCGATGTCGAGCCATGAATGGTTGGTGTCCGTCGGGCGAGCCGCTTCCCGTCGGACGGTGACTACGCGGGGATGGATCGCCGCCTCAATGTGGTCAATCAGTTCACCGAGCGAGGTGCCGTTTCCACTTCCGACATTAAGGATGCCGCCTACAACTTCATACACTGCTGCTGCCGCGATGACGGCCTCGGCAGCATCCTCGATGTAGACGTAGTCCCTCGTAGAGGTTGGGTTGCCGAACATCGCGATGTCGTCCCCTGCAGCAACCGCCCGGAGCCAGTGGCCGATGACTCCCTGACCGGGAGTGGATGGCTGACGGGGTCCGTAGAGGTTAGACAGTCGCAGGACCCGCGGCTTTTCCGCAATTTCAAGAATGAGATTCTCAGTCTGAAGTTTTATGTGTCCATATGAGTTGGCCGGGTGGGTCGGCGAATCCTCGCGAAATGGGGGTGTCTCAGGCGCACCATACACAGTGCCTCCAGATGACGCGTAGACAAAGGTTGGCGTCAACTGTGCGGAACGCAGCGCGCGCAAGAACTCCGACACTCCGTTCGGCTCAAGGTCCTGAGTGGCGCTGCTTGTCTGGACCATGTGCGGATTGATGGCGCCTGCGCACCATGCGACGGCGTCCCATTTCGGCGCCGTCGGATGCAGCTGTCCGTCTCGGATCGCTGGGGCCGACCGCGTGAACTCCTGCACACGCCAACCAGAGCGCGCGGCGATGTGGGCGACAGCACCCCCAAGGAATCCTCTCGCACCGACGACAGCTAGTGTCCGCTCCATTTACTCCCCCTCCGTGCATGACGCCATCTGACTTCAGTCCTTCGGCCTGTTCGTCGAATCGTTGCCAATTACTGTGACGCCCAACTGTATGGGATCCCTCCGTCCTCCCTCAAAGCCGGAATCGACAGCGACGGACCCGATCAGATGCTTGGGTCAGCAACGGACAGGCGCCATCCGCAGTTCCCACGTCAGCGGCGCTGGGTCTCCATGCGGTCTGCCGTTCGGCGTTGCGCAAGCGCAGTGTGTCAGTCTGAACTCGCCCCTTGGAGCCGTAGTGTTGGCGGCCATGTGGGACTGCCCATGGGCAGTCCCTGGTTGCTGGCGGTGGGGCCGATGGCGACGCTCCTCAGTACTTACTCGTGGCTACGCGTCGGCGACGTACGCAACAGCGTCCTCGATTGATTGCGCGAGCGCATATTGCGGAGCCCACCCGAATTCCTCACGGAGACGCTCGCTCGAGCCGGTGACTTTTTGCGCGTCAACGGATCGATAGCACGTCGGATCAGCGCAAGTAGCCGGCATAGGGATACCCATGGCTGCGCAAATGCGTCCCCGAATCTCCGTGCCCGCGATCGAGACACCTGAGCACACGTTGTAGACCAAGTGCTGATGAGTGGGCGAGGCGACTAGGGCCAAGTACGCCTGTGCGACGTCTCGCACATCCAAGTAGTCG
Source organism: Demequina lutea (assembly GCF_013409005.1). Taxonomy (NCBI): domain Bacteria; kingdom Bacillati; phylum Actinomycetota; class Actinomycetes; order Micrococcales; family Demequinaceae; genus Demequina; species Demequina lutea. Next base: position 565,456 of record NZ_JACBZO010000001.1, on the reverse strand, counting down.
CGATACGTGCTCAAGTTGCCGACAGGCATCGGCTGAGACGGGTCATGGTCCGCGAGTTGTTGGCAAAGGTCCGGCACCAGAAATCCCGGGCGCTGCCCGGGGCCTATGTGATTGAAGGTAAGCGCCACCACGGTGCGAAGTCCCCGCCGCCTGTATTAGTCCATCTGGCTTTCGACCAGCATCTTGCTCACTACGTACGGTGATGTGAAGCCAATCGGTGATGCCTCGGTTTGTGTGCCGCCGCCCATGGGTTCGTACACCGCCCCGCGGCTCACCGCGAGCACGGTTCCTTCAAAGCCGCTCGACACGAGAGACTCGGCCATGTGCGTCACCATCGCCGAGTTGGCCTCGATGTACTCCTGGGGTGGTCGGAGGACGGCCCCACGGCCGCAAGCGCGGCGAGATGGATGACGGCGTCGGCACTCGGCGTCGACGGCCACCCTTGCCGTAGGTCCGCCGTGGTGTAACTGTCGAGCGAATCCGAGACGCTCGAATCAGGGTCACTGGAGTATCCGATGCCGTGGACCGCCATACCAGCGGCTCTCGCCTGCCGCGCGACGTGTCGGCCGACAAAGCCATCGACGCCAGTGATGATGACCGAACCAGTCTTCTCCGGCATTTTCAGCTGACGTTCGAGCGTTCGAGTGTGATGTCATTCGCAACCATGAGGGTGGCGATATCCCAACCAAGGACCGTCTCGGCGGGTGCAAGCACGAAGTCGTCGGCATAGCCCCCATCCCGTTTGGACCACAGCTCATATGGATCGATGTGACTCTGCTGACCGAGGCTGATGCGCGCAACTACATTGGTCATCTTCCGCGTCACGAATTCGAGTCCGCCAACATTGTGGGCGGCTGTCAGGGCGCCACCGGCCCCGCTCACCCTCACTCCACGGACGGCCGCCCGTGGGGTTTGCGCTTCCCCTGGCTGACGCTCCGGGACATGGTGGCGGCCGAGGTGCGGCTCACCGACGCGCTCGGCATCTACGCGTAGAGGCTCATGCTGGGGCCGTCGATGGGAGGGATGCGCGCGCTCGAATGGGCGGCCACCCACCCGACGCGCGTGCGGTCTATCGCGGCCGTGGGCACCACGGCCGCCACCACGGCGGAGCACATCGCCTGGGCCGCCGCACAGACGGCCGCCATCCGCGCCGACGCCCGGTTCGCGGGCGGCGACTACTACGACGCGGCCGACGGCGAGGGCCCGCACGTGCGACTGGGCATCGCGCGCATGATCGCCCACACCACGTACCGCTCGGAACCCGAACTGCACACGCGGTTTGGGCGGTCGGTACAGCCGGATGACGACGGCATCGAGGGCGACGTGCTGCGCGGGCCGGGCGAGCCCGGCTCGGGCCAGCACGCCATCGAGTCCTACCTGGCCCACCACGCGGACAAGCTAGCCCGCCGGTTTGACGCGAACACCTACCTGCGCATCGTCCACGCGGTTAACACTCACGACGTTGGCCGTGGGCGGGGCGGCGCGGAGGCGGCGCTCGCCGGGTTTGCGGGGCCAGCGCTCGTGGCGGCGGTCGACTCGGACAGGCTGTACCCGCTCTCGCACTCCAAGGAACTGGCGGCCGCGTTGCCGGGCTGCGAGGGAGTTGACCTCCTGCACTCCGACGTGGGCCACGATGGCTTCCTCGTGGAATCCGCGGCGCTGAACGCTCTCGTTGAGACGCTATTGGACCGCGTCGACGAGGACGTGTAACGCGGGAACTCCCGCCGCGCTACAGTGGGTTCGATATCGTTTTCTAACGCCGACGCACCGCCCCGCACGGGCACAGGAGCACCCACATGAACGCCGCGCCCAAAAGAGCAGCGCACGCCGTCGCCTCCCAGTACGCGCACCGCACCACCTCCACGACCGTTACCGTCCTCGACGCCGCCGGCGTCCCGCTGGCCGGTCGCGAGGTCACCGTTGAGCAGACGCGTCACGCCTTCGGCTTTGGCAACACCGGCTTCGACTTCATCGGATCCGCTAACGGTGAGACCGACGCCGACGCTGAGAGCATCTTTGGGGGCGCCAAGCCGTCACGTGCGACCACACTTGAGCCCCTGTGGTTCGGGCTCTACAACACCGTCACGCTGCCGTTCTATTGGCGTCGCTTCGAGCCCGCGGAGGGCCACCCCAATACCGACCGCCTGATGGCGACCGCCCGCTACTTCGCCGAGCGAGGCACCACCATCAAGGGGCACCCGCTCGTGTGGCACACGCTCGCGCCACAGTGGCTGATGGACAAGTCCGATGCCGACGTAGAGGCGGCCATCCGTGCCAGGATTCGCCGCGACGTCACGGCCTTCGCGGGCGTGATCGACCTGTGGGACGCGATCAACGAGGCGGTCATCCTGCCCGTGTTCACGGCGGAGGAGAACGCCGTGACCAGGCTGGCGCTCTCCAAGGGCCAGCTCGAGATGGTGCGCATGGCGTTCGAGGAGGCACACGCGGCCAACCCCTCGGCGAGGCTGGTGCTCAACGACTTCGACCTGAGCGCCGACTACGAGAACCTCATCGAGCGGTGCCTCGAGGCCGGCATTCAAATCGATGCGATCGGCGTGCAGACCCACATGCACCAGGGCTACCGCGGGGAGGACGCGATCACGTCCATCCTGGACCGGTTCGGCCGCTTCGGTCTGCCCGTCCAGATGACGGAGACCACGCTGGTCTCCGGCGAGATCATGCCTGCCGACATCGTCGATCTCAACGACTACCAGGTGGAATCGTGGCCCTCGACGCCCGAGGGCGAGGAGCGCCAGGCCCAAGAAATGGTGAGCCACTACCGCAACGTCTTCGCTCACCCAGCGACCGAGTCGCTCACCTACTGGGGTTTCGCCGACGAGGGCTCATGGCTCGGCGCACCCTCAGGGCTCGTGCGCGTCGACGGCACCCCCAAGCCCTCCTACGTCGCACTCCAGGAACTCATCAAGGGCGAATGGTGGATGAAGCCCACCACCGTCGTCACGGACGACGCGGGGTGCGTCGTGATTGACGGGATAGCCGGCGAGTACTCGGTGACCGCGAACGACAAGACCACCAAGGTGAACGCCTCCGCGCCCGGAAAGCACGAGGTCACCGTCACCCTCGCGTAGCCGTCGCCTGGGCGTGATCTAGCCTGAGCATGATCTAGCCTGAGCGCAACAGCGAAGGGGATCTACATGCCATGGGACAGGATCGTGGCGTTCTTGCGCCGCCTCATCAGCCCCATGCCGAGCGCGCAATTCACCATTACCCTGGTGGCGGCCGTCCTGGTGACGCTCGCGCTGATTGCGAAGCGGCGCGGCTGGTTGCACGGCCCTCGAGGCTGGCTGTGGACCGGCCTCGGCCTGAGCGTGGGCGGGATCATCATCGCCACGCTGGCCTTCCGCATTGGCGACCAACCGCCAGCGGGCACCGGCCGAGAGGTGATCCTGGCCCCCTTCAAGGGGCTATGGCACGCAGCAGGGCCACACGCGACGCCGGATGCATCGGCGAACTTCTACGGAAATATCGCCCTCTACGTGCCGTTGGGCGTGGTCACTGTGTGGTTGCTGCACAGCCAGCTCGTGAAGCGGGTGGCGCTCGCCTGGCTGCTCGCAGCCGCCCTCTCGACCTCGATCGAGCTGACGCAATCGACCATGAACCGCGTGGCCGACATCAACGACGTGATCCTCAATAGTTCAGGTGCCGCGCTTGGTGCGTGTTTGGGCGGCGCGGTGCTCATTGCTATGCGGCGGACCAAGGGTGGCGCGCCAGCACAGCAGAGCACCTCCCTGGTCTAGTCGAACGCGACCAACGAGCACCTCGGTTGCGAGGAGACTCGCCCTCCAGTTGGTCGACAACGACGGGCTGGATTTGCTGGCCCCGGCAGGCACTCGCTGACGCGATGCCACGACGTCCGAGCGTGAAATTGGCTCTTCGCAGTTAGGGGTGTCGGAGTGGTCTGAAATCTCCGGTCTCGAGGATGCTGCGGGCTACGTAGTTGGCGAGGTTGCGGAAGCCGAGGGCGGAGCCGCAGAGGTATTCGAGGCGCCCGTTGATCGCTTCTGTCGGTCCGTTCGATGTCCCGGTCCGGTCGAGGGCCGCCAGGATGTCGTGCGAGCGAGCGTTCAGGGTCCGGCCGAGTCGGCCTAGCTCGACCAGCGCAGTCGGCACGCCGGTGCGTCGTGAGCTCGCGGCGACCGGTGGTGCGGTCGGGGTCGCGGTAGGCGGTGATCATGCGCTGGTACACAGCCCGCATCACCTCAACTTGGGCGTCCTCGTCGACGTCGAACAGTCGGTCGAGCCGGTTCCATTGGCGGCCGGTGAGGAGCGCGAGCCCGGTGTGCAGTGTCCTGCGTGAGACGTACAGGGAATCGCCCGCGCGGCCCCGATGGCCATGGAGTTGCTGCTGGACGCGCCTGCTGCATTGATCGAGAGCGTCGCCAGCCAGGCGGACCACGTGGAAGGGATTATGCCGACGTCCTGGTTATGCCGATGTGGTTCGCGTTGTCCCTGTTCAGGGGCGTGTTGGGCGCGGTGAGGTCGGCATAATCCGGGGTCGTGGTGGACGCTGGACTCTCCACTATTGGAGGGAGTTCGGCTATGGGAAATCTTGATCCGGATCGTGTGAGGTTCACCGGTCCGTTGGAACCGTTCGTGCCCGGGCTGCGCGAGGAGTTGGCGCGTCTGGGGTATGCGCGGACGTCGACGGCCACCTTGCTGCAGCTCGCAGCGCACCTGTCCCGTTGGTTGGAGGCGTTGGGTGTGGGCCCTGGCGATCTGACCGGAACGGTGATTGATCGCTTCGTGGTGGAGCGTCGACGACGGTATACGAACTATCGTTCTGTTGCGGGACTGGCGCCCATCTTGGGGTACTTACGCGGGCTGGGCGTCACACCTGTTCCCGTGTCGGTCGTCGCGGTCTTACCTGCCGAGGTCTTGCTGGAGAGGTTCGCGCAATATCTGGCTGGGCAGTGGGCCCTGACCGGTCCGGTGGTGGTGGCCTACTGCCATTGGGTGCGGCCGTTTACGCAGGTTGTGCTTTTCCCCGACGGTGTTGACCGGGTCGGGGTGTTGACTGCGGCGGACGTGAGTCGATTCCTGGCTGCGCGGTTGCCGGTGATGTCGCGCAAGTCGGCGCAGATGACGACGTGCTCGGTGCGGTCTCTCCTGCGGTTCTTGCACGCGCAGGGCCTGATCCCGAGCCCGCTGGCGGATGTGGTTCCTGCGGTCGCGTCGTGGAGGCTGTCGGGCCTGCCCCAAGCACTGTCGGCCGACCAGGTGCAGGCGTTGCTGGGCGCGTGCGATCGGACCAGCGCGGTGGGGCGGCGTGACGTCGCGGTCATCACGATGCTGCGCCGGCTCGGGCTGCGCTGCGCGGAGGTGGCGGGGCTTGAGCTTTCGGATATCGACTGGTCCGCCGGGACCCTGACGATCCACGGCAAGGGCGCTCGCACGGACCGGTTGCCGTTGCCGGTCGACGTTGGTGAGGCGGTCGTGGAGTATTTGCGTCATGGGCGACCCCGCACTGCGGCCCGGACAGTGTTCGTCCGCGCGGTGGCACCGTTCACGCCTTTGGAGCCGGTGAGCGTGACGTGCATCGTGGCGCGCGCTGCCCGGCGGGCGGGGCTTGGCACGGTGCACGCCCACCGGCTGCGCCACACTGCGGCGAGCGAGACGTTGAACGCGGGGGCGTCGTTGCAGGAGGTCGCCCAGTTGATGCGGCACGCGTCGGTGGCGACCACCGTCATCTACGCCAAGACCGACCGCAACCGGTTGGCCCAGATCGCCCGGCCCTGGCCGGGCGCAGGGGGCCCGCGATGAGCGCGCAGCTGCGCGCCATGGTGGGCGACTACCTGCGGGTGCGCCGGTCGCTGGGTTACAAGCTCGTGGGCACCGAGCATGTGCTGTTCGCGTTCGTGGACTACCTGCAGGACCACGACGCCCCGACGCTCACCGTCGAGCACGCCGTCCGCTTCGCGACATCCCGGCCTGGGGTGTCGCCGCGCCAGCATGCGCTACGGCTGTCCGCGATCCAGTGCTTCGCCCGGTGGGCGCACACCCTGGATGCGGACGTGCAGATCCCGCCGGCGAAGTTGCTGCCCGCTCGGGTGACGCGCGCCGCGCCCTACCTCTACACCGGTGCCGAGGCCGCCGCCCTGCTGGACGCCGCCGACGAGTTGCGCCCGGCGATCCGGGCCGCGACGTTCCACACTCTGGTCGCGTTGATGAGTGCGACCGGGATCCGCACCGGAGAAGCCCTCGGGTTGGATCTGACCAATTTCGATGCCCAGGCCGGGACGTTGACGGTGACCGGTAAGTTCGGCAAGACCCGCATGCTGCCCCTGCACGAGACGGTCACCACGGGCCTGGGCCAGTACCTGGCCGTGCGCGCCGACCACCTGGCCGCAGCGGGTTCTGCGGCATTGCTGATCAGCACCGCCGGGACCCGCCTGAGCCCCGGGATAGTCCACCCGATGTTCCGCCGACTGACCGACCGCGCCGGTCTGAGGCCGGTGTCCTCGGCCTGCCGCCCGCGCCTGCACGACCTGCGGCACACCTTCGCGGTGAACACGATGCTCGACGCCTACCGCAACGGCGCCGACCCGGCCACCGTGGCACCGCTGCTGTCGACCTGGCTCGGACACGCTCGACCCTCGGACACCTACTGGTACCTGACCGGCACCGCCGAGCTCCTGGCCGCGGCCGCCGACCGACTCCACGCGGCCCTCGACGGCCAGGCAGGTGAACGCTCATGACGGCACTGGCCCCGACCCTGCAGGCGTACTTCACCACGCGGCTGGTCAGCGAGTTCGGCGTCAGCGTGCACACCCTGGCCGCCTACCGCGACACCTGGCGGCTGCTACTGCGCTTCATCGCCGCGACCCGCCGGACCTCACCCCAGGACCTGGACCTGGCGGACCTGGACGCCGACGTGATTAGCGGATTCTTGACCTATCTGGTGAATCGCCCCGGGTTTGGTGGAGGGTCTGATTCCCCGAAAGGATGGGAGTCATGCCAGCACCGAGGAAGTATCCGCAGGAGCTCAGGGAGCGTTCCGTGCGGCTTGTGAGAGAAGCGATGTCGCAGGAGACGTCGCTGTCGATGAACGCGGCCGTGGTCCGTGTCGGTCATCGGGTCGGAGTGAACTCAGACACGCTGCGTGGCTGGGTGAAACAGGCCCGGATCAATGCCGGAGAGGTTGCCGGTGTCACGACGACGGACGCGGCCACGATCAAGGCGTTGGAGCGAGAAGTGCGAGAACTTAAACGCGCGAACGAGATCTTGCTCGCCGCGTCTTCTTTCTTCGCGCGGGAGCTCGACCCGCGACTTCCGTTCTAGTGGCCTTTATCGATGAGCATCGCTCACGGTTCGGGGTCGAGCCAATCTGCCGGGTGCTCACCGAGCACGGGTGCCGGATTGCCCCGTCGGGTTACTACGCCGCCAGGAACCGTCCCGACTCGGCGCGTTCAGTGCGTGACCGGGAAGTTGCCTCCTTGATCGAGGCGGTGTTCTGGGACCGCAACCGCGGCCGAGGCATCAGCGGCCCCCGTAAGGTGTGGCGCTTGCTGCACCGCGACGGGGTCGAGGTCGCTCGGTGCACCGTGGAACGCCTGATGCGTGTTCAGGGACTGCGGGGAACGCGTCGTGGCAAGCAGTTCATCACCACAAGACCAGATGCTGCGGCGACGCGTCCGCCGGATCACGTTCAACGCAACTTCCGCGCCGAGCGTCCCAACGAACTGTGGGTCGTGGACTTCACCTATGTTCCGACGTGGGAAGGGATGGCGTTCACCGCGTTCGTCACCGACGTGTTCTCGCGCCGGATCGTCGGGTGGCGGACGATGTCGAGAATGCCCACTGACTTGCCCCTTGATGCGCTTGAGATGGCGTTATGGGTGCGAGAGCGAGCCGGTCAGGACGTCGCCGGCGTCATCCAGCATTCGGACGCGGGAGCTCAATACACCGCGCTGCGCTATTCGGAACGGCTCGCAGACGTGGGAGCGATCGCGTCGATCGGGACCGTCGGGGACTCCTACGACAACGCCCTCGCAGAGACCGTCGTCGGGCTCTACAAAACCGAGTGCGTGACAATCGACGGCCCGTTCCGCACCGCTGACGAGCTTGAATACGCAACCCTGTCCTGGGTGCACTGGTTCAATGAAAACCGGCTGCACTCCTCGATCGGATACCTCACCCCGATCGAGATGGAAGACCTGTACTACCGTGAGAACACGACCCAGGAGCAGCCGCTCCTGGGAGAACTCACCCTCCACTAAACCCGGGGCGATTCACAAGTCGTCAGCATTAACGACGCGCCACTCCAACGTGGCGCGGCGGGCTTCGACATGTTGACCCGTGACGATCAAACCGAGGACGTCGAGGTTGCAGAAAGTTCCGAGATCGGGCGCGGCGAATATAGCGTGAGACAAGTCGAGGTCTTCCGCACGGCGAGTGTGAGAAGTTCCATCCTGGGGGACCTCGACCCCTACCCCCAACCACTCAGCACTAGTTCACCACACCGTCAACTGCGAAGAGCCTGATTGAGCCAAGCCCCGGACGACCACAACTCAGGCGAAACCGCGTTCCGCTTGGCACTGGTGGTACCGGCCGCAAAGCTTATTGCGCCCCGAACTCAGCAACCCGCCAACTCGGACCCTCATGAATTGACACCACGAGTTCAACTGCACGCGCCGAGTATTTGTCCCATGAGAATGCCATCGCCTTCGCTTGAGCACGCGCTGAGATTTGAGGCAACTCATCCCTGGCGGCCAACACTTTGTCAATCGTCTGTGCGATGGACTCCCGATCGCAACGCGGAATCACCCAACCGTCGAGACCATCTTCAATCACGTCTATCCCCGTCTCCGCAGTAACAAGCGTTGGCGTGGCAACAGACATCGCCTCAAGACCGACCAGCGCGAAACCCTCGGCGAGGCTTGGGAGAACAAGCACATCGGCTTTCGCCATCGCCTGCTTGACCTTGAATCGCGGCATGGTGCCGTGTAGCGAGACGCCAGGATAGTCGCGGCGAATTCTCTTCTCGATATTGGGAGTTGCAGGGCCTATCACATCGAGGTGAACCTTCTGGGGATCGAGGAGATCGAGCGCCTCAAGTAGGTGACCGATGCCCTTGCGTTGGTTGACCTGACCGACGAAGAGCAACTTCAGCGGAACTGAACTCCCTGAAGGGCTCGCCAGGGGGACAGCCGCAGACTCCTTCAAGTCAACGCCAAGATTCAGCACACGAATCTTGGCCGGATCGATACCACTTTCCACAAATGTGCGTTGGACGAAGTTGCTCGGGACAATGACAGCATCCGCAAGCCCAATTTCCCTGTCCATGGCCTCACGTCGAGCAGCGTCGATGTCATTTCCTTGGAGGAACTCCGCCCACTGCGGGGCGCGAGCTGCTTCCGCGTTGAGACTCCGCCGCATCCACTCATGGTGCGCGATCGGATACATCAAGATCCGCGTTGAGTTGGCATCCTGTTCGAACACCTCGAGCGCGGAAGTGTACTGGGCAAGCACTACCTCGGGCCTGATGCTCGAAGCTGCGGAACGGCGCGCAGCGCTCTTGCGAAATGCTGTGGTGCGCTTGACCGACGTCGAAACCGTATGCGCAGGAGCAAAACGACGAGCCAATTGCGCGACGACCTCGCTGGTTCTCACCAACCCAACGGTATTTGCGGATGTCAATGAGCTCGGGAGCACCCTCCTCCGCAAGTTTGATGCAAACTCCGTTTGGGAAAACGGCTTCATCCGAGTCGCCTGCATGAGCCAATGGTCGGACGGCCACATCGTGGCGGTCATATAGGTGCAGTCCCAACCAACTGCTATCAAGCCCGTCGCAACACGTTGAGGTTCGGGGTGGTTACCTGCGTTGACTACGAGCACCTGATGATTCATCTCAATGTCAGCAACCTGCACTTGGACTGAGCGATCGGTTCCAGGAATGCTCAGCGGCCGCATCGCGAAGGCGGTGACGACTCACCGCGAGTTCCCGGCGAGATAGTCTTGACGGTCACGGGCTACCGGGAATACATCCACGACCGTCTGTGCGTCAAGGTTCTCTATGCCTCGCCCGCGGAACAACCGTAGGTCTCCAAACAGTCGGCTTATGTCCTCAAAGAACGCGGGGACTCCGCCCTCACGGAATATCCGAATCTCGTGCAAGTCTCCCGATTCGAGGTCATATGAATGATGCGGCTTCAATGCGACTTTACCGCCGGACGTCAGCGCAAGGGACAAGAACCAACTATTCTCAATTCCCACAATAAGCACCCGACGAAAACCCATCGAGACTGCTACCGACATAGCGTTGTATGCGGCCATCGAAAGGAACCCCCGTGGTCTAGTGGCATCGATATTTCGCGAGAATCCTTCAAGACCAAGCCCATTAAAGTACACAACTCTCGTATCATCGAACCCCAAAGGAGCTCGACAGTTGTGGGGTATGAAAACTCTCACCTCCGGATGTTCCCGCAAATAGCGCCAAACGTCCGCCGGGTGGAGACTACTGTTCGGCATGGTAGTCCGATCATCAAAGTCGAAAAAGAGCGGGTCAGCAAGGATGTAGAAATTCGGTGTCACTGATGCGGCGAGTTCGGTATCGCAGAATCCATTCACGACGAAGATGTCAAGGTCGCCAGCGTTCTGGCGGTCGCGTACCTTTGCCCCGTCGAGCGTCCTGCCCGTCGGCCCGAGCCCGACCACCAAGGCCTCTCGACCCTCGCCATGCTTCCGGAAGGCGACGAATCGCGCGATATCTCTTCTCCGCCGCATAGGGCTCCTCAGGCTCAATAGAAGAAACTTGACTAGTACTCGGGCCTTCATCCGCACAAGCCGCCCGACGCTCAATCCGCGATACGCGTGCTGATTAATTAGGACTGGCAAGTCGTTCCTCGATGTCTCTCGGCGGCTATGTCTGGGCCCGAACGCCGTTGCTGCTTCCTGTGTCCACACTGCCGGATCCAGCGACTGTGTTCGGTGCGGAACCCGATAGCGGGCGGAACACCACCCGTGCTCTCATCGAGCCTACATGTGTCCATCCTGCGTCCGCGAAGGACAAGCGTTCTCGGAGCGCACGTAGACCAAACTCGTGAAGTATGCCTAGAACCCCGGGAACCTCTAGACTTGCGAGCCATGGGCGACCTCAAAGGTTTTGAATCGGTACAACTCCTCGATTGCACACTTCGCGACGGGGGCTATTACACTGCATGGGACTTCGATGACGACACCGTAAGTGCGTACTTGTCAGGCATTGCGCGGCTACCAGTCGACACAGTGGAAATCGGGTACTGTAGTCCCCCTAAGCAGGGGTATTACGGCAAATACTACTTCCTGTCGCCAGAGCTCGCACGTTCGGTTGCTAGCAAGCTCCGGGGCACCCAGTCGTTGGCGGTGATGCTGGACGAGAAGTCGATCAAGCCTGCTGACGTTCGTCGGCTACTCCCTCCGCTCCAAGGCTCGGTAGACCTTGTGCGTATCGCGGTCGCACCCAGTCGCCTTGCACAGGCCGCGGATCTCGGCGCAGAGCTAGCCGATCTTGGGTTCCGAGTTGGCGTGAACATCATGTATCTTTCGCGGTACTGGGACTCCGTGGCCGAACTTGGCGGGCTGCAGCAGGTTGCCTCTGTGAGTGAGATTGTGGCCCTCGTAGATAGTTACGGATCGTGCACTCCGAGTCAGGTCACAGAAGCGATCAAGCAAATTAGGAACGTCCTGCCGGACACAATGGCTGGATTCCATGGGCACGACAACCTCGGCCTTGCCGTAGCAAACTCGCTCGCAGCGGCTTCCGCTGGAGCACGTGTCATCGACGGGACTGTGACCGGGATGGGCCGGGGCCCTGGCAACACGCGCACAGAAATTCTTGCCGTCTTGAGATCGCTCGCCCAAAACCAAAGTCTTGACTACGGTGCACTCGAGACCGTCGTGTTGCCCTTCGACGGTCTCCGAAAGCAACACGAGTGGGGCACTAATCTTGCGTACATGGCATCAGGCGCAGCGGCGTTGCCTCAGGCTGACGTTATGGAATGGCTCGGCAAGAACAGGTACTCACTCTCCGCAATTGTGCAAGCGCTTCACGGAGATCCGGTAGAGGGCCTAGAATCAGATTCGCATCCTGCGGTTACCCCCCCGAGTGGCATCAGTGAGGTGATCGTGATTGGCGGCGGCCCCTCGGTAGGGCAACAGGTGACGGTACTCAAGGAATACGCAGAGCGGACGGGAGCGGCGATCGTCCATGCCAACTATCGCCACTTGGGCCTCATATCGGAGTTTGGCGTCAGTCAATTCTTGTGTCTCGCCGGTGATGTCGCCGCACGCCTGCCAAGTGCACGCATCTTGGGAAGACTCACTAGTATCGTAATTCCCTCCGGCACCCGATTCCGCATGCCAGCGGGAATCGATGGAGCAGTTGACATCCGGCAGGCGGCCCCCTTCGCTGTTCCATCGCACAGTGCCAGCCTCGGACCGGTTTCCGACACCGCACCACTGTCGCTGGCACTCGCAACGGCAACTAGCCTAAATGCGAGGTCGGTAGTGTTGATCGGGTTCGATGGGTATGAACACGCTACGCGGGCCCAGCAGGATCTCGCGCGAGAGAGCGAGGAACTCATTACCGCTTTTGCGGCGGCCAACCCCTCCGTGAAGTTGAGTAGTGCGACCGCCACCATGTACGAACTCCCCACGGAGTCGCTTTACAGTCGGCTCGCGGGACTCGCGTGATTCGGCACCGTACGTTTGACGCAATCGTCCTCGATTGCGACGGAGTGATTCTTGACACCAATCACGCGAAGACGAAAGCCTTCGCAGCCATTGCTGCGAGCGCCGGTTTCAACGAAAGTGTTGTGGCCCCATTTGCCGTGTGGCAGTCCCAGAACTTTGGCGTCTCGCGGTATCGCGTTTTCGCGGCGCTGATGTCAGGACAGTTCGGGGCTCCACCGGTTGGCGTGGATCAGGCATCGCTACTCGTAGACTACGGTCGCGCGGTGGACGACATCTATGCCACAGCTCCGCTCACGAGTGGAATCGAGGAATTTATCGAGGCTTTCTCCCAGACGCGCATGTTCGTAGTATCGGGTAGTGAGCAGTCCCAATTGCGACGGGCTCTTCGTGATCGCAAATTCGCAGATTGGTTCACCGAGATCTACGGGTCGCCGTCCAGCAAGTCCGAACTCCTAGACCATGTCCTGAACCACCTTGCGGACGTCGGTCTCGATCAGCCGAAGATACTGTACTTCGGTGACGCGCTAGCCGATTTGGAAGCAGCTCGAACTCACGGATTCTCCTTCGTGGGTCTCAGGAAGTACTCGGCGTCACCACAACTGCTAGAAGATGCGTGTGTGAAGTTCGGGTTTCCGTGCTTCGAAAGCTTCGTCGACTATCTCTCGCGGAACAACGTTGCGCCCCTCGGCGATGCCCAAATGACGAGCCATGACTGAAGTCGTCGCATTCGTGCCGATGAAACTGAACAACGAGCGGCTTCCGGGCAAGAACACCCGCCGGTTTTCGGACGGGACGATGCTCTTCGAGAAGATCCTCGCCCAGCTCCTGTCCACTTCGCGTATCGGAAGCATTTATGTCTACTGCAGCAATTCAGACGTCGCCGAACTGCTCCCCGCCGGAGTGAAGTTCCTTAAGCGTGATACACGCCTCGACCAATCAACAACCTCAATGAACGAAGTCGCATTGGCATTCGCCACTACCGTACCTGCCGACTGCTATGTACTCGCCCACGCCACCGCACCGTTCCTGTCGTCGGCAAGCATCTCACTGGCAGTGCACTCCGTCATTGAGGGCGCGCACGATTCGGCCTTCACCGTCATTCGGAGGTCAGAATTCACGTGGCACGACGGTCGTCCAACCAATTACAACCCGGCAAATATTCCTCGGACACAGGATCTTCCCGAGACCTATGCCGAGACCAGCGGGGTGTATGTGTACGAACGTGACCTGATGGTACGAGAGAATCGACGCATAGGTCACACCCCCGCTCTGATAGAGGTCTCAAGGATTGAGGCACTCGACATTGATGACGCGGATGATTTTGCTCTTGCCAACGCAGTCAACATCGGCCTGAACGCCGTCAGTTGATCGCTCTTCATTTGAAAACTGAGCGCCAAGATCGATCGGCTCCACACATGAAGCGTCTCTTCCTCTTCCGCCCACACGCCCACACGCCCACACGCCCATGAGAGTATCTCCTCGCAAGTGGGCCTCAAACGTGGTGCGGTCGATCAAACACCAAAGCGTCTCTATCGGGCTCGACACAGCGGCCACATCGGCGACCAACGCAGCAGTCCTCCTTATTGGCGCCCGCGAACTGCCCGCCTCCCAATTTACGCCGCTCGCGATGTTTCAACTCCTTGTAGCCACCTGCGTGGCGCTTCAGAGGGCAACCATTCTCAATCCGGCGCTTGCCGCTCAACGGAGTCTGGCCCGGCCCGCTGCAGTACCGAAACGATGGGCCATATACGTGTCCATTCCGGCCGGCCTCCTCGTCGCGACGGCGTTTCCCCTCCTTCTGGGCCAACGAGCCCACTTCGTGCAGGTGCTGGCATTGAGCGCCAATGGCGTGATCGCGCTCCTCATCCAAGATGTGCTCCGATATTCTCACTACTCTCGGTCCACCGCGCACCTTGCCCTGATCGCAGATGGGATGTGGGCCCTGTCGTTCATCGTGGCGGTGCTGCTTCTCTTCTCCGGCACTAGTTGGGTAGAAATGGCCTCAATATGGACTGTAACCGCATGGATATCGGTGGCAATCTCTCTGTTCATGGCGGCTCCGTGGAGGAAGCGACGCAATGATCGAATCCCCCTTCGCAGGACCATGCATCTCGGCAAATGGAGTGGTCTCGACAATGCACTATCCGCCTTCGCGAACCTGCTACCGATGTTGGCAACCAGCCTGGTCGTAGCCAGCCCTCTCGCGGGAACCTACCGGCTCATGCAGACGGTCATCGGACCACTAAACGTCGTCAACTCAACCATGGTCGCCTCAATAGGAAAATCCTCCTGGAGACTAACCAGTTCTGACCAGATTGACTCACTTCAGAAGCGCGCCTACCGCCTCGCTGCAACCGTCGCAGTTGCAACAGTTGCCTACTTGGTCATAGCGTTTCCATTGGTAGCCCTGTTTACGGGTGTCGAATCAGACGCGCTCCCGCGCGTTATTGCAGTCTACGCATTCTCAGCACTCTGCGGCGCACTTGGCGCGCCCCTCATGTCTTCGGCACTTGCACTTGGATACCAGTACGTAGGCCTTGTCATTCGCGTTCTCGTAGTGGCAGTGTCCGTGACGGCCACTAGCCTTGCAGTCGCCGGAATATGGGTGCCTTTCGGCGACCCTATCGGAACTGTCGCAGTGTTGTCGTCCGCGTTCAATCTCACGGGATGGACCTACGGCTTCTCACGCGCCACAAAAAGAGAGAGAGGTAAGTACTTGGTCGCGGAAACTGCGAAACCTCCAAATCTCTTACGCAAGGAGCAGTAGCTGCGCAGCGACGGCGGCGTCGCCCGCAAATGGGCAAGGTCGCTTCAGATTGGGTGTTGCGGGGACGGGTCCTGGCGGATTTGGGGCTCTTCACGATTAAGGGATGCTTCTATATCTGTCAAGCCGCGTTTGGGACCGGCTGCTGGGCGGTGAGGTAATCGGGCTCTTCGCCGTTGAGTGTGGGGTGAGGGCGGCGCGCCGGGTGGTTCCTTGATGGTGGTGGGGGTCGAGGTCCCCGATGATCAGAGGACTTCTACCTCTTCTGATTGCGAGGACCTCCCTACGGGTCAGGATGAGTTGAGGCCGGTGGTTCAGAGCAAGTCTGAATCGCCCCGGGTTTAGTGGAGGGTGAGTTCTCCCAGGAGCGGCTGCTCCTGGGTCGTGTTCTCACGGTAGTACAGGTCTTCCATCTCGATCGGGGTGAGGTATCCGATCGAGGAGTGCAGCCGGTTTTCATTGAACCAGTGCACCCAGGACAGGGTTGCGTATTCAAGCTCGTCAGCGGTGCGGAACGGGCCGTCGATTGTCACGCACTCGGTTTTGTAGAGCCCGACGACGGTCTCTGCGAGGGCGTTGTCGTAGGAGTCCCCGACGGTCCCGATCGACGCGATCGCTCCCACGTCTGCGAGCCGTTCCGAATAGCGCAGCGCGGTGTATTGAGCTCCCGCGTCCGAATGCTGGATGACGCCGGCGACGTCCTGACCGGCTCGCTCTCGCACCCATAACGCCATCTCAAGCGCATCAAGGGGCAAGTCAGTGGGCATTCTCGACATCGTCCGCCACCCGACGATCCGGCGCGAGAACACGTCGGTGACGAACGCGGTGAACGCCATCCCTTCCCACGTCGGAACATAGGTGAAGTCCACGACCCACAGTTCGTTGGGACGCTCGGCGCGGAAGTTGCGTTGAACGTGATCCGGCGGACGCGTCGCCGCAGCATCTGGTCTTGTGGTGATGAACTGCTTGCCACGACGCGTTCCCCGCAGTCCCTGAACACGCATCAGGCGTTCCACGGTGCACCGAGCGACCTCGACCCCGTCGCGGTGCAGCAAGCGCCACACCTTACGGGGGCCGCTGATGCCTCGGCCGCGGTTGCGGTCCCAGAACACCGCCTCGATCAAGGAGGCAACTTCCCGGTCACGCACTGAACGCGCCGAGTCGGGACGGTTCCTGGCGGCGTAGTAACCCGACGGGGCAATCCGGCACCCGTGCTCGGTGAGCACCCGGCAGATTGGCTCGACCCCGAACCGTGAGCGATGCTCATCGATAAAGGCCACTAGAACGGAAGTCGCGGGTCGAGCTCCCGCGCGAAGAAAGAAGACGCGGCGAGCAAGATCTCGTTCGCGCGTTTAAGTTCTCGCACTTCTCGCTCCAACGCCTTGATCGTGGCCGCGTCCGTCGTCGTGACACCGGCAACCTCTCCGGCATTGATCCGGGCCTGTTTCACCCAGCCACGCAGCGTGTCTGAGTTCACTCCGACCCGATGACCGACACGGACCACGGCCGCGTTCATCGACAGCGACGTCTCCTGCGACATCGCTTCTCTCACAAGCCGCACGGAACGCTCCCTGAGCTCCTGCGGATACTTCCTCGGTGCTGGCATGACTCCCATCCTTTCGGGGAATCAGACCCTCCACCAAACCCGGGGCGATTCACCCGCCGTTCAAGATCCCTCTCGAGAACGGCACGGCCGTTCTTCTTCCGGTGTTGGTGATCGTTGCGGCGCATTCGCGGTTCCTCACCGCACGGATGATCCCGACGCGCAAGACTGAGGATCTGATCCTCGGGTCGTGGGAGCTGATCCGGCAACTTGAGAAGGTGCCGCGGCGGTTGATTTGGGACAACGAACCTGGCATCGGGCAAAAGGGCCGCCTTGCTCAGGGCGTCGCTGCGTTCGCGGGAACCCTTGCCACAAAGGTTGTCCAGTTGCGGCCATATGACCCCGAGTCGAAGGGGATCGTCGAGCGGCGCAATGGGTGGATGGAAACCTCGTTTATGCCGGGCCGGACGTTCACCTCACCGGCGGACTTCAACGCACAACTGGCCGTTTGGTTGCTCACAGCGAACACAAAGGTCGTGCGCACGATCAACGCGCGGCCGGTCGATCTGATGAGGGTGTCAGATGGTTTGTGTAAGGGGTGGGGTTTCTGACTGAAAGTGGAGACACTGATGACCATGATTGATAAGCAGGCGCGTGAGGAACGCGGTCGGGCTCAACGGGAGGGTGTCCAGGCGCTTGAAGCCTCTGGTGCTCTCGATGACCTCTACGCGAAGATCGATGCGGGCGAGGTCCAATTCGACGGTAGGGATGGCCTGATCCAACAGTTGATACGGGCGGGCTTGGAACGCGGGTTGCAGGCCGAACTGACTGAGCACGTCGGCTATGACAGGGCGACCCGGATGCGTGGTTGCATTCCAACTCACGCAACGGCAGCTTTGCGAAGACCGTCGCGACCAGTGTCGGTGATGTCGATCTGGCGATCCCCAGGGACCGGGACGGGTCGTTTACCCCGGTGTTGGTCCCCAAGGGCTCCAGGCGGCTTGGTGGCCTTGATGACATGATCATCTCCCTCTACGCAGGCGGGATGACTGTTCGCGATATTGAGCACCACCTCGTGTCCACGATCGGCACCGAACTCAGCCGGGAGACGATCAGCAAGATCACCGATGAGGTCCTCGACGAAGTCCTCGCATGGCAGCAGCGACCGCTCGAGGCGTTCTACCCGGTGATCTACCTGGACGCCTTGGTGGTCAAGGTCCGTGATGGTGCCCACGTGCGCAACAAGGCCGCACACATTGCGGTCGGTGTTGACCTGGACGGCATCAAGCACGTATTAGGGATCTGGATCCAGGCCACCGAGGGAGCGAAGTTTTGGGCCGGTGTGTGCGCCCAGCTGGCCAACCGTGGAATCCAGGACGTGCTCATCGTGTGTTGTGACGGGCTGACTGGCTTCCCCGAAGCGATCGAAGCGACCTGGCCGCAGTCGACGGTTCAAACCTGTGTGGTGCACCTGATCCGCTCCGCGATGAGGTTCGTGAACTACAAGTCCCGCAAAGCCGTCGCTGCCGCGCTCAAGCCCATCTACCAGGCCGCACACGAAGACGCCGCCCTGGCCGCGCTGACCGAGTTCGCGGCCTCCGACCTGGGCATCGCGAACCCGAACACGGTGCGAGTGTTCGAGGACGCCTGGGACAGGTTCACCCCGTTCCTGGCGTTCCCACCCATGCTAAGGCGGGTGATCTACACGACCAACGCGATCGAGTCGCTCAACTACCAGTTACGCAAAATCATCAAGAACCGAGGCCACTTCCCCTCCGATGACGCCGTCGTGAAGCTACTTTGGCTCGCGATCTGCAACATCGAAGACAAGCGGGCCCGCGACCGAGCCAAGGAACGCGGACGGGCGCCAGGCGTCAAACGCAACGCCGAAGGCCGCCTCGTCGAAGGCCAGATCACCACGAACTGGAAGCAAGCCCTCTCACAACTCGCGATCGCCTACCCCGACCGCATCCAGCCCTACCTCTAAAAACCGAACCGCACCCGCTTACACAAACAACTTGACAGGCTCGATCTGATCGAACACGACCGGTCTCTTATGCTCCCGTTGCCGCCTGTCCCGTTGCAGTTGGGATGGCGGGAACGGGTCCGCCTCGGCCGTGACTACTACGTCCGCCTCGACGCGTCCGACTACTCCGTCGACCCGAACGCGATCGGACGAATCGTTGACGTCATCGCGGACCTGGACCGGGTGAAGGTTCGCCTCGCCGGGCGGATCGTCGCTGACCATGCCCGCGTCTGGGCCAGAGGAAGCACCGTCACTGACCCCGCTCACGTCGAGATGGCCAGAAGGCTTCGGCAGCAGTTTCAACAACCACGACCAGCGCCAGCCGAAGACCTCAAGAGAGATCTCGCCGACTACGACCGGGCATTCGGACTGAACGAGGAGGTCGCGTGATGTCCACGAAAACCCCGGATGCACTCAAGCAAATCACCTATCTCGCTGGCGCCCTGAAAGCCCCAAGAATCACCGACGCCGCGACCCGGCTCGCCGACCAAGCACGGGACGCGGGCTGGTCGTTCGAGGACTACCTTGCCGCCGTCCTCGAACGCGAAGTGAGCGCCCGCAACGCCTCCGGCAGCGAACTGCGCGTCAAAGCGGCCGGGTTTTCCGCACGTAAGACCCTTGAGGACTTCGACTGGGACGCGCAACCCGCGATCCGACCCCAAGTCGCCGCATTGGCGTCCGGCGGGTTCCTCACTGAGGCCCGCAACGTCGTTATGCTCGGACCTCCCGGAACAGGGAAAACCCACCTCGCAACTGCGCTCGGGATCGTCGCCGCTCGCCACGGACACCGGGTGCTGTTCGCGACCGCGACGGACTGGGTCACCCGACTCTCTGACGCCCACCGACAAGGACGCCTTCCACAAGAACTCGCGAAACTGCGTCGCTACGGGCTGATCATCGTCGACGAAGTCGGCTACCTCCCATTCGAGCAAGACGCCGCAAACCTGTTCTTCCAGTTGGTGTCATCCCGCTACGAACACGCCTCACTCATCCTCACCAGCAACCTGCCATTCAGCGGCTGGGGAGGCGTCTTCGGAGACCAAGCCGTCGCTGCGGCAATGATCGACCGCATCGTTCACCACGCCGACGTCCTCACCCTCAAAGGCGCCAGTTACCGGCTCCGCGGACGAGGAATCGACAGTCTTCCGAGCACCAGAACCCAACATGGGGCAGACTAACAACACGAACCAGTGGCCCCATTTTCAAACGTCACTTTGGCCCCACATTCGAGCGTCGTCGACAAGCATGTTCACAATCGTGGCCGGCGTGTAGCCGCGCTGCACCAACCAGACCCGATAACCCTCGACCTGCAGCTCCAGCCGCCCGGCCTTCCTTCTCGTTCCCGACACTGCACTCGCCTCCCTCGCGGAAGCACGATTGCTCCCACGATTGGGACTCCTCTTAGCCCGCAACTATGCCGAGCCGAACCCGGTCAAAACGCTGCACAACAGCCCAACCCGTCGACCTCCTCGGCATAGGTCGATTTATGCCGATATCGGCATAAATCGATGAGGTCGGCTACATCCCCTTCGACCAGGACGCCGCGAACCTGTTCTTCCAACTCGTGTCATCCCGCTACGAACACGCCTCGCTGATCATGACGAGCAACCTGCCATTCGCCCGCTGGGGCGACGTCTTCGGCGACCTCACCATCGCCTCCGCAATGATCGACCGCATCGTCCACCACGCCGACGTGATCAGCCTCAAGGGCGCCAGCTACCGACTCAAACAACACCAACCCACCCCGACTACGACACACTAGAACCACACAACACTGGCCCTGTTTTCAGTTGGCAGAAATGGCCCCATTTTCAGTTGGCGTTAACAGTGGCGTCGTTACTGGCGCGTTATACCTCACGGCCCAGCTGCACCCACCCGTCTTGAGGTCGGGTGGGTGCAGCTACCCCAACTAGCCTCGACTCCTCGAAAGGCACTCGCATGGCACGTTCTGATGTTCCCGGCCACCCAGGCCAAGCCGGACTAGACGCAATCCCCGGACGCTTTGAGAGGATCGAACGCGAGTTGCGCGAGGGACGGGCATCGGTCGCGTCTCACGCCAAGGAACGCCGCCCGACGGGGCGTCGACGGGACAAAAGGGCACGGACTCGGTTTGTATGCTTTTCCGCGAGGTAGTAGAAACCAATCGCCACACCTACCGGCGCCAATGTCAATCCCGCGAGATAGACGAACGTGACCGGCGTCATCTGCCACCTGTCATCGGCGAACGGTACCCAGAGCGCGGCGAGGAACGCGACGACGGGCAAATGCGTGGCGTAAAGCGAGTACGACCACTCTGCCGCCCACGACCACGGTGACAATAGTTTCTTGCCGCGCGCGGTGGCGACATCCGGGATAAGTGCCGCGAGCAACCCGGCCGTCGCAATCGCGAGCAGGTACGTGAAGGCAATGCTGCCCGTCCTGCTGGCGACTATCGCAAATCCAACTACGCACAGCAACGTGGCGACTCGGGCCAGGGCGAGCGAATGTTTGTGGAGCCTTCGGAGATAGCTGACGATTACGTCGCGCTGCCCGCCGACAAGAGCTCCGAGCAGCCAAGCAGGGAACAGTACAAGCACGCCCGCTATGTTGTCGACCTTGGGAGCGGAAACTAGCGCGATGGCTGCAATGAACACGGCCGCGGAAAGGACTCGCGCGCGTATGGAAACTCCGCGAGCGACGATCAGAAGGATTGCCGGGAACATCAGGTAGTACCAGAATTCCGCCGCAAGCGACCATAGGGGCGTGTTCGTTCCCACGGATGGCACGTAGAGGTCTTGCACGAAGAAGAGATTCCCGAAGGAGTCGAGGAGGCTGAGATTTGGGATCGGACCTCCGACCGGAACGACTGTGTGGTACGCGACCGATCCGGTGTATACGTCGCTGTCGGGCCAGAGAGTCGACCCTAGACGATCGAGTGCCTGGGTGAACAGGATTGCCGGAACCAACACCAACCAGAGTCGGGTAATGCGAGCAATCCCGTAAGCTCCGACGCCAAAAGTCTTTGCGCGCGTCCCACGCACGACGGACCCGCCAACCCAATATCCACTGAGCACAAAGAAGACGATGACCGCCTGGTGCCCTAGCGACGTGACCGCGTACATCAGCTCCGTTATCGGGTCCGATCGTGCTGACTGTGAGAAGTCGACGAAGAACATCGCGCGTATGTGGCTCACGACCACGAGCAGCGCCGCCAGAATTCGCACGGCATTCATCGCGTAATTTGTTGCCAAACGTGGCCGATCCACAGGGCTAGCGCCGGAGTCCATGATCCAAACCTAGCAGGCGCGTGTTTCCAGTCGAATGAATAAGAACCGTGGAACGGCCCCGGGGTGAAACTCGTCTCTTGCCAATTCCCACGCCGCGCTGCCGCAGGCAGGCAGTGAATCGTCCTCGGTTTGATGCCGCTTCCTTTCGAGTCTGGAAGGAAGATAGACACCATGCCAAAGAGGATTCCGGAGGACACCAAGCAGCGTGCTGTGCGGCTGGTCCTTGACCATCTCGACGAATACCCGAACGTCACCGCGGCTTGTCAGAGCGTTGCCGGTCGGCTCGGCTTCGGTGCTGAGTCGCTGCGCCGGTGGGTGCGTCAAGCGCAGATCGACGGCGGCCAACGGCAGGGTGTGACAACTGTCGAGGCTGAAGAGGTGCGCCGTCTGCGCAAGGAGAACCGCGAGTTGCGGGAGGCCAACGCGATCCTGAAGGACGCAGCGGTTTTCTTCGCCGGGGAACTCGACCCCCGACGCCACTGATCGTCGCCTTCATCGACGAGCAACGGGCCAAGGGTCGTGCGGTCGAGTCGGTCTGTATCGTCCTGCGATCGCAGGGCGTGCGGATCGACGCGCGAACCTACCGAGCCATGAAGAGACGCCCGCCGTCGGCAAGGGATCGCGCGGATGCTGTGGTCATCGATGCACTGCTGGCCACAGCAGGCACGCCCGAAGGCATGTACGGGAGGCTGAAGATGGTCCCGTATCTGCGCAAACAAGGGTTGACGGTGTCTGCCCGACAGGTGGACCGGCTGATGCGAGTGCTTGGCATGCGGGGCCGGAGCCGCGGCCGCGGGATCCGCACGACCATCGCCGACCGCAACGCCGAACGTGCTCCGGACCTGCTGGATCCGGACTTCACCGCCCCGGCACCGAACCAGCGGTGGGTCGCGGACTTCACGTATGTCAGAACCTCTTGGATTCCAGCAGTCGTAGCAACACTAGCGATGAGGAGTTGGGATGCCGGCGAGAAAATACACCGAGCAGCAGCGGTTGGCGTTCATGGCGTTGATCGACCGGGGCGGGTCGGTGAGGGCTGCTGCGATCGCGGTCGGGGTGCATCCGGACGCGGGCTACAAGTGGATGAAACAAGCGGGATTGTCGACGCCGCGGAGCACCCAGCGGAGGTACTCGGCCGAGGAGAAGGCGTTGTTCTTTCGTCGGCTCGCCGAGGGCGGAAACATCTCGTCCGTAGCCCGCGAACTCGGCTTCAACCGGGTAACCTGCTACGTCTGGGCGCATAAGGCGGGGATCTTCGCCGCCGAGTATGCCGACGCGAACCGGCAGGAGTTCCTTCGGTTACGGCGCGAAGGTCTGTCCCGGCGAGTTGCCACGGCGCGGCTCGGGATCGAGAGTCATCAGGCCTCGGACTGGGACAAGGGCATTCGGGTGTTCTCGAAGGGCCGCGTCTACCCCGATGGAAGGGTCGTGCTCTACCGTCCGGCCGAGATACTGGCGAATGTGAAGAACCGCAGAACAGCGTGGGTGCAGGGAGAACGCGTTTCCCTGGCCAAAGTCGAACAGGTCATCGATCCTCGCTACCTCAGCCTGATCGAGCGGGAGCGCCTCAAAGACTTGCTGATGACGAGCGCATCAATACGGAAGATCGCCGTGACGATGGGACGGTCGCCGTCGACGATCAGCCGTGAGCTGCGACGGAACACGGTCAGCAAGGGCGGCTACCTGCCGCACACCGCGCACCGGACCTCTGTTAAGCGTCGCGAACGGGTTCGCGTTGCGAAGCTCGCGTCTGCGGGGCCGTTGCGTGACTACGTGGCCGCGAAGTTGAAGAAGCGCTGGTCGCCGGAGCAGATCAGCCATCGGCTTCGTAGAGACTTTCCGCATGACCCTGGAATGCGCGTGAGCCCCGAGACGATCTACCAGGCCATCTACGTTCACGCTCACGGTGAGCTGAAACGGGAACTGGCGGCGTCGTTGCGCAGAGGCCGGAAGCGCCGGAAGCCCCACCGCGACCCGGAAGCGCGAACCAGCAGGTTCACCGACCCGATGACGCCACTGACTGACCGACCCGCCGAAGTCGAGGACCGTGCCTTACCCGGTCACTGGGAAGGTGACCTCATCCTTGGCGCCGGGAACGGTTCCGCCGTCGCGACAGTCGTCGAGCGTGCCACGCGCTACGTCGTTCTCGGCCACCTCCCCATCGAGCGGACCGCCGAAGCCGTCCGCGACAGCCTCGTCACTGCATTGGTCGGCCTGCCCGTTGGCCTGCGACGCACTCTTACCTGGGACCAGGGCGCGGAGATGAGCGAGCACAAAGCATTCGCCGTCGCGACCGACATGGCCGTCTACTTCTGCGACCCCGCATCGCCCTGGCAGCGCGGCACGAACGAGAACACCAATGGGCTCCTGCGCCAATATCTCCCGAAACGCACCGACCTCCGAGCTCACAGCGCTCACGACCTCGCCGCGATCGCCGAGGAACTCAACGCCCGCCCCCGCAAAATCCTCGACTGGGACACTCCCGCCGAACGAATGACTGCTTTACTGAACACCACGTAGGTCACACCGTTGCGACGACTGCTGGAATCCAAGATCACCGCCGGTGCCGGCACAAACATAGGAGCGGTACAAAACCGCAGGCGATTCACTCCGACCGTGGCTCGAACTACGTCTCCCTGGTCTATACCGACCGGGTGACTGAACTCGGACCAACGCCCCCGGTCGCTACCGTTGGAGACAGTTACGACTGTCAGTCTGTTTGCGTCCCGTCCGGCAAGGATGGGGAAGTCCTGGCCAGCGCGGTCTGACCCTTGCTTACGACTGACCCGCACGGTGTCTTCGCGTTGATCTGTCGGCCGCCTGGTCGGGCACGCAGCAAGCGCTGCCGCCGGACGGGCGTGACCTGATAGGAGCATGGAGCAACACCTCGACAGCGTCCCCGTGACAGTCCTGTCCTCCCGCCAGCGACAGCGTGACATTCACGCTAACGCGCATCAAGGAGGACAGGAATGGTTTCACAGGAAGATCACCGTTCAGGGCACGTCGTGGTGGGCGTCGACACCCACAAGGACATCCACGTCGCCGCAGTCATGGACCCCCTCGTCGGGATCGTCGGCACGTTGACGATCCCGACGAACACTCGGGGCTTCGCTGCTCTCGAGACCTGGGCTGCGGCCCACGGCAAGATCATCGCGTTCGGTATTGAGGGCACCGGCTCTTACGGTGCGACACTCACGTCGTTCCTGCGCCGCGCAGGTTACAAGGTTGTCGAGGCAGGACGCCCCGACCGGCGCTTGCGCCGCATGAACGGTAAGTCAGACACCCTGGACGCCGAGAACGCCGCCCGCTCCGTCCTTGCGGGACTGGCGACCGCGACACCCAAGACCGCAGACGGCCAAGTCGAGATGATCCGCCTGCTAAAGGTCGCTCACGACACCGCCGTGACTGCCCGCACCGCGGCGATGATCACCCTCAAGAACGTGCTCGTTCACGCCCCAGACGAGCTACGCGCCACCACGCGTCGCATGACCGCCGCCACGCTCGCCCGCCACCTGGCTGCACTACGGCCGCGCGGACTCGACAGCGTCGAAGACGCTCAGCGCCACACACTGCGAAGCCTCGCGCGCCGCTGGCTCGCACTGGACACCGAAGCCAAAGACCTCAACCAGCAGATCGGAGCGCTCGTCCGATCCCGCGCGCCCCAGTTGCTCGACCGGTTCGGAATCGGCATCGACACCGCCGCGGAGATCCTCATCGTCGCCGGCGACAATCCCGAACGCATCCACTCCGAGGCTGCGTTCGCGAACCGGGCCGGCATCAGCCCCGTCCCGACCGGCTCCGGCATGACCAGCGGACGCCACCGGATCAACCACGGAGGCCACCGCCAGCTCAACGCCGCGATCTACCGCACCGTCATCGTCCGCATGCGATTCCACGAACCCACGCTCGCCTACGTTCAACGCCGCACCGCCGAAGGCCTATCCAAGCGCGAGATCATCCGCTGCCTCAAGCGCTACGTCATCCGCGAGGTCTACCACGACATCAAGCACCGACCCGAAGCCCCCGAATTCGCGAGTTGACAACTATAGGAGCGTCAACGCTCTCGCTGAGGCCGTGAACGGGCTGTTCAAGACCGAACTGATCCGCCCCCGCGGCCCCTAGCGCACCGTCGAGCAAGCCGAACTCGCCACCCTCGAATGGGTGTGGTGGTGGAACAACCAGCGGCGCCACTCCGAGCTCGACTACCGCACACCAACCGAAGTCGAAGCCAGCCACTACGCTGACCTCGAAACACGCGAACTGGCCACCGCCAGCCACGGAAAACCCTAGGAACAAAAACCAGGGCGAATCACTTCCAATTGTGAACATCCTCTCCTACGAGGTGTCCACCAACCGAGGTCATAGCCAATGACAGTGTACCGTCAAGACCATGTTTGCCGAATCTCGCGTCAAAGTCTCTTGGACACTGCTGGGTCTCGCGACGGTTGCGGCCGTTGCAACAATCGTGGGCTCAGGAGAACTAACGGCGACGCTCGGCCCCGCCTGCATACCGCTCGCGCCCCTTCTTCTGCTGTGGTTGTTTCGGGCTCGCTTTCAAATTGTTGCGCTGTCGCCGGTTTGGGTGATTGCTATTGTAGTTGGAGGAGCGGGTTCAATCGGGTGTTTCCTCGCGGCTTCGCTTAACAGCGTTGGTGGAGGAGGCATCGTACTGTATCTGCCCGCGAGTGACCGGTTAAGGACGGCAGCGGTATTTGGATTCGCTACGTTGTTCTTCTCAATCGGATCACTTCTGGTGGCGCTATTCAGCGAGCGACGATCCCAAGTTGTGATTCCTCAGATCAAGGTCTCACAATCCAGTCAGGCCAGGATGTTGTTCTTAGCAGCCGCTCCCATCGCAATGGTCGTCGTCGCGTTAGGAGGGGCTCTGCTACTCAGAGACAATTACTTACGCGGCGCGTATCTTTCTGGCGGTTTCGGTCGCGCGCTCTTCGGTTTTGGAGAGCAGCTCGCTACGGCAGGAGTAGCGCTGGCAGGCTACGTTCTCGCTGCCGGACGCGGAGCAAACCGCCTCGGCGCCATGCTGCTCACAGTGGCGTATTTCTCCCTATTCTTTTCACTGGGCACTCGCCGTCTAGCACTCGTGCCAATCCTTCTCGTAGTCGGAATGCTGATGGCGCGCCCAAAAAGAACGTGGTTCAAATTGGCTGCCGCTACTATCATAGCGACCTTACTGTTGCCCTTACCGCTGTACCTGAGGGGACAGAATCAGCATGGCTTGTTGCCCTATCTTTCGTCTCTTAGCGGATACCATTTTGACGGCGTGGATTGGTTGTCGACCATCAACAATGTCCTAATCACGTTTCCAATTACTGGGATGACCGCGTTTTACGTCGACAAGCTCCCTCTAAGCTACATGTTGGTTAGTCTAGATCCGTTGCCCGGCCAACTCGCTGGTTGGTATGAAATCGCGTCAAACATGACGCTGAATCCCTGGACTCCGTACTCAACAATCGGAGAGTTATGGAATTATGGTTTCGTTCCATCAGCTCTCGTGTGGGTCTCATTTGGGATTGTCGCAGCGTGGCTTGACAGAGTGGTAAGAAGACTGTGGGTTTGGGGTGTGCCGATTGTTAGTCTGGCGGTTGTCGGCCTGTCTGCACTGTTTGCGCTGCAGGCAATTCAGTACAACCTTCGCTCATCGTCTCGAATGCTCTGGTATGCGGCTCTGATAGCGATCGGAGGGTTGATATATACTTCCCTCCAGCGATCCCGCCACAGAAGCAAGCAGGCTTCGCAAAGAGTGAGCCAATTCGGAGATACTGTCGCCGAGTTTGGAGCGGAGTTCCGTCCCACACGGGGCCGATTAGTTGCACCGCGTACCTATCGTCCCGTTCGTAGAACTCCTTTACCGAGGCGTCCTCTCTCATCCCAAGGGTTTTCCCAACCGCGAATCGGCGAGTGAACTCCATAGGAAGACGAGGCGCCATAAACGAATATCACGCGACGTCAGTCGGTGCCTCACGCGAACACAGGGTTCTAAGGCTCTTCGCATTTGAGGGTGTAACTCCGGTTCGCGTGGCGGTCCCAGGGTAGGGGGAGGTCTTCCAGAATTGAAGTTCTCACACTGCCCAGCCGGAAGACCTCAACGTGTACCACGCTACCTTTGCTGTTCCTGATCTGAGGTTTTGTGGCTCTTCACGATTGAGGGTGTCGTTGTGGTTTGAAGCCTCCGGCTTCGAGTAGGGATCTGACCTGTCCCGCCTTTTCCGGACGGTTTCTGTATGTTGATCATGCCGCAGCGGGTGCTGTGGTGTGAAGGGTTTTGTATTCGATTGGGGCGAGATATCCAAGAGCGGAGTGTCGTCGGCGGGGGTTGTAGAACGCTTCAAGCCACTCGAACATCGCGTTCGCTAGTTCGGCCCTGGTTTCCCAAGCGCGGCGGTCGAGGAGTTCGATCTGCATCGAGCCTTCTACATGTCAACGACGCGACCCGACCCCATCACCACGAACCGCGAAGAGCCCGCAAACGATGCCCGGACAGCCATGACGTGAATTGAGCGCCGCGGTCAGACCTGACTCGTGCCACTTGCTTTAGTGACCTGTTTCAAGCCGGTTGAGGATGGCGCGGACGGTGTCGGTGAGGTCAGGGTCGAGGGTGAGGTGTTCGCCGTTGATCTTGATGATTGCTGAGCGTGCGGTGCGCAGGGCCTGGACGATCTTCTTGATGCTGGTGCCGGTGGCCTCCTGCAGGTGACGGGCGACCGCCAGGGCTGCGAACACGACGGTCAGGTGGGCCTCAATGGCCTCGCGTTGGTGGTGGAACACGGGCCGGGCCCGCAGGTCGGACTTGGTCATGCGGAACGACTGCTCAACGTGCCACGGGTCGTGGTATGAATCGCCCCGGGTTTAGTGGAGGGTGAGTTCTCCCAGGAGCGGCTGCTCCTGGGTCGTGTTCTCACGGTAGTACAGGTCTTCCATCTCGATCGGGGTGAGGTATCCGATCGAGGAGTGCAGCCGGTTTTCATTGAACCAGTGCACCCAGGACAGGGTTGCGTATTCAAGCTCGTCAGCGGTGCGGAACGGGCCGTCGATTGTCACGCACTCGGTTTTGTAGAGCCCGACGACGGTCTCTGCGAGGGCGTTGTCGTAGGAGTCCCCGACGGTCCCGATCGACGCGATCGCTCCCACGTCTGCGAGCCGTTCCGAATAGCGCAGCGCGGTGTATTGAGCTCCCGCGTCCGAATGCTGGATGACGCCGGCGACGTCCTGACCGGCTCGCTCTCGCACCCATAGCGCCATCTCAAGCGCATCGAGGGGCAGGTCAGTGGGCATTTTCGACATCGTCCGCCACCCGACGATCCGGCGCGAGAACACGTCGGTGACGAACGCGGTGAACGCCATCCCTTCCCACGTCGGAACATAGGTGAAGTCCACGACCCACAGTTCGTTGGGACGCTCGGCGCGGAA
Source organism: Demequina lutea (assembly GCF_013409005.1). Taxonomy (NCBI): domain Bacteria; kingdom Bacillati; phylum Actinomycetota; class Actinomycetes; order Micrococcales; family Demequinaceae; genus Demequina; species Demequina lutea. The sequence goes on along the minus strand of NZ_JACBZO010000001.1, from coordinate 535,739 downwards.
GTTGCGTTGAACGTGATCCGGCGGACGCGTCGCCGCAGCATCTGGTCTTGTGGTGATGAACTGCTTGCCACGACGCGTTCCCCGCAGTCCCTGAACACGCATCAGGCGTTCCACGGTGCACCGAGCGACCTCGACCCCGTCGCGGTGCAGCAAGCGCCACACCTTACGGGGGCCGCTGATGCCTCGGCCGCGGTTGCGGTCCCAGAACACCGCCTCGATCAAGGAGGCAACTTCCCGGTCACGCACTGAACGCGCCGAGTCGGGACGGTTCCTGGCGGCGTAGTAACCCGACGGGGCAATCCGGCACCCGTGCTCGGTGAGCACCCGGCAGATTGGCTCGACCCCGAACCGTGAGCGATGCTCATCGATAAAGGCCACTAGAACGGAAGTCGCGGGTCGAGCTCCCGCGCGAAGAAAGAAGACGCGGCGAGCAAGATCTCGTTCGCGCGTTTAAGTTCTCGCACTTCTCGCTCCAACGCCTTGATCGTGGCCGCGTCCGTCGTCGTGACACCGGCAACCTCTCCGGCATTGATCCGGGCCTGTTTCACCCAGCCACGCAGCGTGTCTGAGTTCACTCCGACCCGATGACCGACACGGACCACGGCCGCGTTCATCGACAGCGACGTCTCCTGCGACATCGCTTCTCTCACAAGCCGCACGGAACGCTCCCTGAGCTCCTGCGGATACTTCCTCGGTGCTGGCATGACTCCCATCCTTTCGGGGAATCAGACCCTCCACCAAACCCGGGGCGATTCAGTACGCCGCGATCACCGCGGCACTGTCCATCGACGAGGTCGGCAGGTAGGTGACGTAGCCCTTCAGGCCCGCCAGTTGGCGGGCCCGGTCGATCGTGGCCTGGTCGAGCTCTTTGGTGGACCCGGTGACCTTCAAGAACCGGGCCTTCTTCAACGGCGCGCGCCCGTCGGCGATCCTCTCGGCCGGGCGTGTCAAATGGTTTGTGTAAGGGGTGGTGCTCTTCACTGAACAGGAGACACTGATGACCATGATTGATAAGGAGACGCGTGAGGGGCGTCGTCGTTCCCAGCGTGAGGGTGTGGAAGCTCTCGAAGCGTCGGGTGCGCTTGGATGACCTCTACGCGATGATCGATGCTGGCAAGGTTCGCCTGGACGGCAGCGACGGGCTGATCCAGCAACTCATCAAGGCGGGCCTTGAGCGTGGCTTTCAGGCTGAGTTGAGCGAGCATCTGGGCTACGAGAAGGGTGACCCTGAGGCGGGGTTTTATCCGAACTCCCGCAACGGGTCCTCGGCGAGGACCGTCGCGACCAGTGTGCGCGATGTCGACCTCGCGATCCCGAGGGACCGTCAGGGGTCCTTCACCCCCGCACTGGTGCCGAAGGGTTCCAGGCGTGTGGGGGGGTCTGGACGACATGATCGTGTCGCTGTATGCCGGCGGGATGACCGTGCGTGATATTGAGCATCACGTGGTATCGACGATTGGGACCGAGATCTCTCGGGAAACGATCTCGAAGATCACCGACGAGGCCCTCGACGAGGTGATGGCCTGGCAGCACCGGCCGTTGGCATCTTTCTACCCGGTGATCTACCTGGACGCGATCATCGTGAAGGTCCGCGACGGCGCGCACGTGCGCAACAAGGCCGCTCATATCGCGGTCGGTGTCGACATGGACGGCATCAAGCATGTTCTAGGGATCTGGATCCAAGCCACCGAAGGGGCGAAGTTCTGGGCCGGGGTTTGCGGGAAACTCGCCAACCGCGGCGTCCAGGACGTGCTCATCGTCTGCTGCGACGGGCTGAGCGGGTTCCCCGAAGCGATCGAGGCGACCTGGCCTCAGTCGACCGTTCAGACGTGCGTCGTCCATCTGATCCGCTCCGCGATGAGGTTCGTGAACTACAAGTCCCGCAAGAGCGTTGCCGCTGCGCTCAAGTCGCACGCACGCAACCATGCCGTCTCGATCCTGGCCTGCCCGACAGGCGAGGTCATCGATGAAGCCCCGTTCCCTGCCACCGCAGCAGGCCTGTCACGGGCGGCGTCTTGGGTCGGGCGCCGCACCGGCGGTGACCTCCACGTACTGTGGGTGATCGAGGGCACGGGCACCTATGGTGCACGGCTCGCGCGCGTTGCCGCAGACGCCGGATACACCGTCATCGAGGCCCCGCGGATGAACGCTCGCGCGCACCGGCACATCGGCAAGTCCGATCCGCTGGACGCGCGCCGCATCGCCACAGCAGCGCTCCCGCTGCACGAGACCCAGTTGCGACAGCCCCGCCGACGCCGGCATCCGCGCGGCCGTCAAGGTCCTGCTCGCCTCCCGCGATCACATGAGCGCCGAACGCACCGCGACGATCAACGCCCTCACCGCGCTACTACGCGTGGTCGACCCCGGCTTCGACGCACGCCGTCCGCTCACCGCGACCCAGATCGCCACCATCACCGCCTGGCGAACCCGAGACGAAGACCTCGCCACCGCCACAGCCCGGGGGGAAGCCACCCGCCTCGCCAAGCGCGTCACCGCTCTCGATCACGAGCTCAAGGACATCACCAAACGGATCACCGACCTGGTCCGACACAGCCCTGCTGGCACACTACTCGACCAGCCAGGCATCGGCCCGGTCACCGCCGCCGTCGCGCTGACCGCCTGGTTACACTTGGGCCGCATCAGATCCGAGGCCGCGTTCGCCAGCCTCGCGGGGGCCAGCCCGATCCCCGCGTCCTCGGGCAACACCGTCCGGCACCGCATCAACCGCGGCGGCGACCGTCGCCTCAACCGAGCACTCCACATGGCCGTCGTCACCCGCATGCGCATGGACCCCCGCGCCTACGTCGAGCGCCGTACCACCGAAGGCCGCGCACCCTCCGAGAGACCCGCCGCCACCTCAAGCGCTACCTCGCCCGCGAAATCTACCGCCGCCTCAACACCGCTGCACAGAACGAACTCGCCACCACTTGACAAACATAGGAGATTCAACGGCCTCATCGAACTCCACTGTCGCGTCGCCCGCGGCTTCAGAAATCGCGACAACTACCGACTGCGGATGCTCCCCATCGGCGGCAGGCTGAAGCGCCCCAGGTTCTCTGCCGCTCCTATGCGGGTTGCGGCTCTCGGTTGAGGGTCGCGTAGTGAGCTTGCTCGAACTCGGCCGGTGGAACGTAGCCGAGGCTTGAGTGAAGCCTACGAGTGTTGTACCAATCGACCCAGCCGGCGGTCGCGAACTCGACGTCCGCGATCGTCCGATACGGGCCCTCGTGGAACACGGTCGTGCGGATGCACTCGGCCTTGTAGAGCCCGTTGATCGTCTCCATCAGCGCGTTATCGTACGCGTCGCCGACGGACCCGATCGAGGGCGCGATGCCGTCGAGGGCGAGCTTGTCGGTGTAGGCCAACGAGACATATTGAGACCCGGCGTCCGAATGTGCTCGGAGCTGCTGCGGGAGGATCGGGTGGCCTTGGCGGCCGCGTTCCCAGAGGCCCATCCGCAGGGGGATCATCACCAGGTCGACGTGCTTGGTGGTCTGCGCATGCCACGCGACGATGCGCTGAGAGAACACGTCCACGATGAACGCGACGTAAACCCACCCGGCCCAGGTGCGGCAGTAGGTGAAGTCCATCACCCAGGTGTGATCCGGCTGCGGCGCGGTGAAATCCCGATTCAGCAGATCCCCGGCACGGACCCCGTCCTTCGCGGGGATCGTGGTGCGCACGCCCTTATCGCGGCGCACGCCCGACAGTCCGAGGACACGCATGGCCCGGTCGACCGCGCCTGTGGATGCACCAGGGATCGTGGTGCGGCGGATCAACGCGGTCATCTTCCGCCGCCCGTACAACCCCTCGGGAGTCATCTTGCGGCGCAGGGAACCATCGGGTGTGGGCACGTGCGTCCACGCGGTGTCACGGACCGCGTCGACGACATGCGCGTCTGTGACCGTGCGGACCGCGACGTGGCCTCCTCTCCACGCACGATAGGTGCGCGCGGCGACCTGGCAGCCCTGCTCACGCAGAACCCTGCAAGTCGACTCGACCGCGTGCCCCTCGGCTCTCATCGTGTCGATGAAACCCATGATCATCGATTGCGGGGGTCGAGCTCCCCCGCGAAGAAAGTTGTCGCCGCCCGTAGAATCGCAACGTCTTCGCGCAGCCGGCTGTTCTCCGACTTCAGACGCTTGATCTCCGCGTGCTCAGCGGACGTAACCCCCTCCCGAGAGCCGTCATCAATATCGGCTTGCAGCACCCACCGCCGCACGGACTCGTGGCCCACCCCAACCTGGCGGGCCACTGCCGCCGACGCGGCCGTCAACGAGGGATACTCCGAGCGGTGCTCACGCACCAGCCGCACCGCACGGTCACGGAGGGCAGGATCGATCTTCTTTGGCATGACATACATCCTTTCAACTCAAAAGGATGCGGCATCAAACCTAGGACGCTTCAGGCTCCAACTATGACCCCCACTCAACCGCGAAGATCCAACATCACGCTGAATGTCGAAGGGCCGATCTCACCGCTTCCACTCAACCCAAGTTCCGCTACCCTCTGCCAGGTTACCGTCGTTTGCGACTCACCTTCGATTCTCAGCGCAGCGCGCTCTCCTTGCGATATATCTCCTCCAGCGCATCGCCCACTGCCGAGATACTGAATTGCCTCTCCATGGTTCGATCCGCATTTTCGATGGTCGACCTGCGAAACGCCGCGTCAACTAGCAACCGCTCCACGGCCTCTGCGAGACCCTCTGCACTTCCATCCGTTACAAGTCCCGAGGAATCCTTCCGGAAATACGCCGCGAGTCCGCACGAGTCCGTGATGACGCAAGGAGTGCCTACAGCCATCGCCTCAAGTACCGTAACTGGGAAGGGTTCATTCACGCTTGGGAGAACATAGACCGAACTCTTACTGAGCCGGGAGCGTACCTGAGAATAGGGCACTGCACCTTCGTAGATGAGTACGTCGTCCAGTCCGTGATGGGAGATGAACGCACGCAACTCGCCTAGATCGCCTTCGTCCGGACCGATGACAACAAAGCGCGACGCAACCCCTCGGTCGCTTAACTGCAGGGCCATCTCCGCAAATGCCATAACGCGTTTACGAGGGTGTAGCCGTGCCATGAATAACACTTCGTTTCGTGATGAGTCACCAACACGATCATCCAAACCGATACTGACCCCGTTGACCAAGTACTCAATATTTGCGCGCCCTCGAGAGACTGCGTCCAAATCCTTGTCGTCAACGCCACGGTAGGCGATAACGGACCCTGCCTCTCGAAGAACGCGGCGCACGGCCACATGGTCAAAAACGCGACCCCGAATACGGCTATCCGGAACCACCATCCCGTGCGACTGGACCACGTATTTAGCGTGGTGCCTCGCGAGAAAAGAGGCCGCCGGCAGCGTTATCAGATCACGGGCCAAGTGCACGTGCACTGCATCGTAGAACATGTAGTTCGTGCGCAGGTGCGCCATGAGCCCAGGCGCAGTTAGACCGCTGAATCCGGCAGGCAGAAGTCTCCGTGTGCGGAAGAGCCGCACGTTCACGCCCGGTGCGTCAATCCTCGCAACCCCATCCCACCCAGCCAGCAACTCAACATCGTGGCCTCGTGAAGCAAGTTCGACCGACTGGGCAATCGCCACTGAGACGGGCCCACCGAAAGCGCCGTTCTTTGAAACATATGTGACTATCTGTGCAATCTTCATGCCCTGAGGATACGCGACCGGTTTCGCGGTCCATCTTCGCCGCTCACTTTGGTCCTCACCATGCATCCTGGAGTACGTGCGATCGCGAGTGTCGGCGCAGCCACTACGTTGACACGTGATAGGTGCGTCTGGAACGGACGCGATACACGTTGTCGGTACAAAGACACAACGTGGTTCCGGGCATCGTCGAGATCCTCACGATCAGAGGAGGTAGAAGTTCTCTAATCCTCGGCGCCCTCAACCAACCACTCGGTGCGCCGTGCTCACCCCAAACAGAACGGCGAAGAGCCCCTAAGACCTCAGTTGGCGGAGGTGAGAGTGACCACCCGCAGCATCTTCACAAGCCTTCTTCGAATCGTGGCGCAACAAGCCGTGCGGGATTCCCCCGCACAATTGCGTTGGGCGATACGGACTCAGAGACGACAGATCCTGGTGCGACCAGCGCGGACCGCCCGACCGTAACACCGCCGGTCACGATACATCTCGCAGTGACCCACGCCCCGTCATCGATAGTGATCGGTTTGGTGATAAGGGCCATGTTCTTACGATGCAAGTGGCTTCCGGTGGTAATCATGGTCTCCTGAGAGATCACGACATCGTGACCGATCGAGACCTGATCTTGATTGTGAATCCAAACGCCCTCACCGATCCAGCAGTGGTCACCGATTTCGAGTTTCCAAGGGAACCTAATGCGGGTGCGTGGGCGAAAGATGACTCCCCGTCCGATTTTCGCACCGAACGCGCGAAGCACCGCGACGCGGAGACTAGACGAGATCTGTAGCGCGTTTGTCACAAACAGCCACTCAACGATGCCCCAAAGGTAGACGAGCGCCGCAGGCCTCCCCCAGGACTCACGCTCGCCAAGAGCGTCACTCAGTGGGATCACCGGAACTCGGCCGTCAGTGTCATTTGGTTCGGTATCCACGTCTCCCCTTAGGCCAGCGCATGTCACTAGGCTGATCGCATGAACAAAGCCCGTCGAGTGACAATACTAGGGCTTAATTATGCCCCCGAGCCCACCGGTAACGCCCCGTACACGGCCTCTCTGGCGGAACACTTGGTGCGAAACGGAACCAAGACGCGCGTAATTTCGGGGTTCCCGCATTACCCCCAGTGGCGACGAATGCCAGGTGACGAGGGTTGGCGCCGGACGGACGTCCTCCGCGGAGTGGACGTCAGGCGCCTCGCCCACTGGATACCGAATCCTCCGAGAGGCGTCCGCCGACTTCTCAGTGAGATCACCTTCGGCTTGCACTCGATCACGGTAAGTTGGGGGCGCCCAGAAACGATCGTGCTCGTATCGCCCGCCCTATTCGCATCGGCACTTGCAATGTTACGAGCTACCGCGACGAGGCGCGCGCGCGTCTTGTGGGTCCAGGACCTCTACTCGCAAGGCATGACAGAAACCGGCGAGGGCGGAGGCGTAGCGGTTGCCGTCACTCGCTGCGTGGAGCGGTGGACTCTCAGACGAGCGCACCGAGTCGTTGCGATCCACGACGCCATGGCCAACCGTATGGTCCAAGATCTGGACGTAGACCGGGAGCGAATCATGGTGATAGAGAATTGGACGCACATTGCGCGCTCAACAGCGTCACGCAACGAAGCGCGCCAACGGCTTGGGTGGAGTCTTGAGGGATTCGTCGCTCTTCACGCTGGAAACATGGGACGCAAGCAGGGGCTGGAAAATCTCGTCGAAACCGCGCGGCTAGCGGAAGAGCGGGGTGTCCCCATCCATATCGTGATGTTGGGTGACGGCGCCGAACGCAAGCAACTTGGCGAACTCGCCGCAGGTCTCGACCGAATCATCTTCATGGACCCGTTGCCCGGTGACGAATTTCCTCTTGCCTTGGCCGCTGCCGACGCCTTGCTCGTCAACGAACTCCCGGGCGTGAGCGAGATGGCGGTGCCAAGCAAGTTGACGAGCTATTTCGCTGCCGCAAAGCCGGTCGTCGCTGCAGTGGGCCAAGGTGGGATCGTCGCTTCGATAATGGGTCGCGCCCAGGCAGGGCCTGTCGTCGAGAGTGGTAACCCGGGTGCATTGCTCGGTGCTCTCAAGTCTCTGTCGTCCGACATAGAGGAACAGGAACGGGCCAGCCGAGCGGCTAAGGCATATTGGCACGATCACCTCTCCGCCGAGATGGCACTGGCGGCTTGGGACGAAATCCTCGTGGACGTAACCCGGCGGTGACCTCACCTCGATATAGTGATCGTGACGGGCCTACTGACACGAGTAGCCAAGGGGGGACGAAAGTGACCAAGAAGGCGTTTATCACGGGCATCACCGGCCAAGACGGGTCCTACCTGGCAGAGTTGCTGCTGAGCAAAGGCTACGAGGTGCACGGTCTCATTCGCCGCGCATCAACTTTCAACACCACGCGAATTGATCATCTCTACGTCGACTCGCACAACCCTAATGCGAAGATGTTTCTCCATTATGGGGATCTCTCCGACGGTGCCCGCCTGGTGTCCCTGTTGGTGACCATCAAGCCTGACGAGGTCTACAACCTGGCCGCCCAGTCTCACGTGCGTGTGAGTTTTGACGAGCCCGAACACACTGGTGACACAACAGGTGTGGGCACGATTCGCCTGCTGGAAGCCGTACGAATGGCAGGCATAGAAACGCGCTTCTACCAGGCGTCCAGTTCGGAGATGTTCGGCGCGACCCCTCCTCCCCAACATGAGGAGACCCCCTTCTACCCTCGCTCGCCCTACGGCGCCGCGAAGGTCTACTCCTACTGGGTGACGAAGAACTATCGCGAGGCCTACAGCATGTTTGCCGTCAACGGCATCCTGTTCAACCACGAGTCCCCCCGTCGCGGCGAGACCTTCGTGACACGAAAGATCACCCGTGCCGTGGCACGCATTAAGGCCGGGCTGCAGGACGACATCTGGTTGGGCAACCTCGACGCGATCCGCGACTGGGGGTATGCCGCCGAGTACGTGGAAGGCATGTGGCGCATGCTTCAGGCCGACGAGCCCGACGACTATGCGCTGGCCACCGGCGTTGGATGCACAGTCCGGGACTTCCTCGACGAGTCCTTCACCCATGCGGGTCTGAACTGGGAAGACCACGTCAAGTTTGACGAGCGGTACCTGCGTCCCACCGAGGTCGATGCCCTCGTGGGTGACGCCTCCAAGGCGAAGACGAAACTGGGATGGGAAGCCACCGTGGATGGGCGTGCACTGGCACGGCTGATGGTCGATGCCGACATTGAGGCGCTCGCTTGTGAAGGCAAGCCGTGGCACGACGTCGTGTCCCTTGAGTCCTGGGGAACCAAGTGACGGTGAGCGACGGCGAGGACTTCACCCCCGGCCCCCTCGGCCGGGACGCCACGTTTTACGTCGCGGGCCACAGGGGGCTCGTGGGCTCCGCGATCTGGCGTCGCCTGGAAGTGGAGGGGTTCACCAACCTCTTGGGACGCACTTCTGCTGAGCTGGACCTGAAAGACAGGGATGCGACGTTCGCGTTCTTCGCGGAGACACAGCCCACGTATGTGGTGTTGGCGGCCGCGAAGGTGGGCGGCATCATGGCGAACTCCACCTATCCGGTGGACTTCCTGTCCGATAACGTGCGTATCCAAACCAACGTCATCGACGCCGCGATCGCCCACGGTGTGAAACGCCTGTTGTTCTTGGGCTCCAGTTGTATTTACCCCAAATTCGCGCCACAGCCCATCCCCGAAGAGGCGCTCCTGACGGGGCATCTCGAGGAGACCAACGACGCCTACGCGATCGCAAAGATCGCCGGCATCCTCCATATCCAAGCCGCACGCCGCCAATACGGCCTGCCATGGATCTCCGCGATGCCCACCAACCTCTATGGCCCCAACGACAACTTCTCACCCACCGGGTCCCACGTGCTCCCCGCGCTGATCCGCCGCTACGACGAGGCCTCCAGGTCCGGCGCGCCAAGCGTCACCAACTGGGGCACCGGAACACCACGACGCGAATTCCTCCACGCCGACGACATGGCGGACGCCTGCCTTCACCTGCTGGAACACTACGACGGACCCACGCAGGTCAACGTGGGCACAGGAACCGACGTCACCATCCGCGAGATAGCGGACACCATCGCGCACGTCACGGGGTATGAGGGCCAAACCCTGTGGGACACCACCAAACCCGACGGCACCCCTCAGAAGCTGCTGGACGTGTCCCTGCTGCGCGATGCGGGGTGGACCTCGCAGATCACCCTAAAAGAGGGCCTGAGCCGCACGGTGGACTGGTACCGCGAGCACAGAGATCAACTGCGCGGCTAATACGCGCCAGAGGGCTTCAACACCGTGACGACAGTACGGAGCAGGATCGCCAGGTCTCCCGTGAGCGACCATTTTTCCGCGTAGTACAGGTCCAGCCGCACGGATTCTTCCCAGGACAGGTCCGAACGCCCGCTGACCTGCCACAGCCCCGTGAGCCCCGGCTTGACCAGTTGGCGGCGGCTCACGTGGGCATCCCACTGCTTCACCTCTGCGGGCAACGGCGGCCGCGGCCCCACGAGGGACATGTCACCCCTGACCACATTCAGCAGCTGGGGTAGCTCTTCCAGCGAGAAGCGGCGCAGAAAGCGGCCCACACCCGTCACGCGTGGGTCGTCACGCATCTTGAAGTGCACGGCGGTGAGCAGCATGGGCACGCCCATGACAATGAGCAGCGCCACGGCGATGGCGCGATCGAGGGCACTCTTGACCCCATAGCGCGCTCCCGCGAACACGGGGCGCATCCACGTGCATGAGCGGCAGTCCCGCGACAGGGCTCATGCAGATGCGCGGCCCCGCGACATCCACGAGCGCGGGCGCGCCCAGCACGAGCCACCGCAACGCCCCAATGGCGACGGTCACCGCGGCGTACGGGGTGTCCGACGCGCCCAACCATTCGTGCGATCCATCCGATGAGAATCGGTCACGTGAATTTCCCACGTCTATTCTCTAGGCAAGAATACCGTGGCACCACGCCGAAGCCATCCGTCCCGGGTGCCGGGCCATGACACAATGGTGCACAATTGATCGCACAGCGTGCGACGCGACCAGGGCCAGGTGCCCGTCGAAGACATTGACGGTGGAGGGAATCCCTGTGGAACTGCACGACTACATCCGCATTCTGCACAAGAACTGGCTGATCATCGTGGTGACGACTGTGGTGGCGGTGGCGGCAGCCACGGCGTACTCGCTGCTGGCGCCGCCGGTCTACACGGCCAACGCCAAGGTGTTCGTCTCCACGTCATCGGTGGACAGCACCGCGGACCTGGCCTCGGGCAACAGCTTCACTCAGCAACGCGTTCACACGTATGCGGACCTGGTCAAGACGGCCGCGGTGCTACAGCCCACGATCGACAAACTCAAGCTGCCACTGAGCGTCGAGCAACTGCGGCCCGCCGTCTCCGCGACCGCACCGCTCAACACCACGGTGATCGACATCACGGTGACATACGGCGATGCCGTGTATGCGACGCAACTGGCCACGGGCGTGGCCCAGCAGCTCGCCACGGTGGTAGAGAAGCTCGAGACCACCAACAGCGTGCAGGGCTCGCCCGTGCGCCTCAAGGTGGTGCAGGAGGCCGAGGTACCCGGGGCTCCCTCGAGCCCCAAAAAGACACTGGACGTGGCCCTCGGGCTGCTGCTCGGCCTCGCGGCAGGTGTGGGCATCGCCCTGCTGCGCTCCACGCTCGACACCCGCATTCATAACGAGAAGGACCTCGAGCGCATCACCGACGTGCCCCTCCTGGGCGGCATCGTCTTTGACCGCAACGCCAAGACGCGCCCCCTGATCATCCACGCCGACCCCCACAGCCCCCGGGCCGAGTCATTCCGCACCCTGCGCACCAACCTCCAGTTCCTGGACGTCGGGCGCCCCGAGCGCGCCTTTGTCATCACCAGCGCCATGCCCTCCGAGGGCAAGTCCACCACCGTAGTCAACCTCGCGATCGCGCTCGCCGAGACCGGCACGAGCGTGCTGCTGGTGGACGCGGACCTGCGCAGGCCCCGGGTGGAGCAGTACCTGGGCATCGAGGGAGGCGTGGGCCTCACCGACGTAATCATTGGCCGCGTGACGGCCAGCGACGCGATCCAACGCTGGGGCACCACCAGCCTCTTCGTCCTCGCCTCGGGCCCCATCCCCCCCAACCCCTCCGAACTGCTCGGATCCTCCACCATGTCCACCCTCATTGGCAGCCTGGCCAGCGAGTTCGACGTCGTCCTGTTCGACGCCCCCCCCCTGCTCCCCGTGACCGACGCCGCCATCCTGGCCCGCCTGGTGGGAGGCTGCGTGGTGGTCGCCGCATCGGGCAAGACCCGCTCCACGCAACTCGGCGCCGCACTCGACGCACTCGTCACCGTAGGCGCACCCCAGTCGGGAATCGTGCTCACCATGCTTCCCACGTCGGGCCCCGACTCGTACGGATACGGACGCTACGGCTACGGTTACAGCGAACCCGGGGCCACGCCTCAGCGCGGCAAGGCAAAGCGCTGACCCTGAAGAGCGCTGACCCTGCGTGGCCTCTAAGGTGCTAGCGAGCTGCCATCCTAAGAACTACCAGTTGCGTAGCGCGCGGCGACGCCTGACCATCAAGATGGTGCCAACGCCCATGAGCGCAAAGCCGCCCGCGGCAATGCCCAGGCCCGATTTATCGGCTCCGGTGGCGGCGAGCCCGCTGGCGGACGCCACCACGGTGGTGCTGTCCGCAGCCACCCCGTCGATGGCGGCCGAGATGGCGATGGCGCCCGCGGTCGAGGGCGCCGTCACGGTGAACGTGGCCACGTGGGTGGCGTCAATGGTCTTGGTGAGAGAGACGGTGCCGCGGATCGCCGCGTCGGCTCCCGACGTGGTGACACCGAGCGTGGCCTTGGATCCCTCCGCGCCCCCCACGGTGCACGTGAAGGTGCCGCCATTGACCACGTTCGCGCTCGAACAGGCGAGCGACTTGTCGGAAGCTGGATACGTGGGGCCCGCAAAGGCACCCGCCGCCGGCGCGACGATCAGCACGCACGCAAACGCGGCGCTTGCCAAGGTCTTGCCCAGCATCCGTGAATCCTCTCAAGACAGCGACCTAGCGGCACGCACAAATGGCCGCCTTCACGATACCAGCCCGCGCGCCGCCACCACACTGGGCGTCCGCAAGGGTGACAAAGTGCCACATGACCGCGTCGGCGTCGCGCGCGGCCTCTTCCGTGCCCCACAAGGCATCGCTAGACTCGGGTTTCCAAGGAATGAGGGGGTGGCCCTGTGCCTCACATCTTGACGGTCTGTACCGGTAATATCTGCCGATCGCCCGCGGCCGAGATCGCGTTGCGTCGCCACCTGGGAGACGCCGTCACCACCTCGAGCGCGGGGACGCGCGCAGTGGTGGGGCGCGGGGTGCCCGAGCAGATGGCCCGCGAAATGGCGGCCGATGGCCTCGACGCATCCACGCACGTGGCGAGGCAGTTCACCGCCGCGATGGCGCAGGATGCCGACCTGGTGATCGCCCTGGCGGCCGAGCACCGCCGACGGCTCGTCTCCGAGGCCCCCGCGGCCCTCAAGAAGTCCTTCCTGCTCATGGAGCTCGCCGCGATGGCCCGCAGCGGGGCACCACTCGAGGGTGAGGGCACCGCCGAGCGGGTGGCGAACATCGGCCCGGCCGTGATCGCCTACCGGCCCCAACTCGCCGCCCTGGACATTGTGGACGTGCCGGACCCGTACGGACGGACGGACCAGGAGTACGCGGAGTCGTTCGCGATGATCCGCGACGCCGTGAACGACATCGCCGCCTGGGTCAGGGGCTAGACGGCCGTTTGCGCGGGGTGGGTAGTACGCCCGCCTGGGCGCGGTAATCGCCCCCCTGAAACAGGCAAGTGCCCCCGGAGCAGGCAGTGCCCCCGGACGCGCGCGAAAGCCCCCGGCGCCGAGAGGGAGAACGCGGGGGCTTTCGACGTGAGGTGTTACGCGGGCTGCGAGGAGCGGCGACGGCGTGGGCCGTGACGTTGAACGTCGCGACGTTGCTCGCTCCAATGGTCTTGGTGGCGCTTACCGTGCTGGCGATCGCGGCATTTGCGCCCGTGGTCGTGGCCGAGAGGACAACATCAGCGCCGTTTGGTCCACGCGACCGGCCCCCCCGTGGGCACCAGCGCATACGTGAGCGTGGTCTTCTGGCCCGGATCCAGGCCAATGCGTGTGCTGCTCGCGAGGCGCGAGCCGTTCATTGCCGAGCTCATCAGCGCCTGCTTGCCGTCTGCCATCAGGCTCGACACGCCCAGGCCCTGAGGCGGGTAGACCAGCAGGTTTGCCTCGAACCGGCCCGGTGCTACGTAGCTGCCGCCTATCGCCACATAGTCGGGAAGGTCCGCGACCTTGCCGTCGTACGTGTGGGTCACCGTGACGGTCAGCGTGCCGCCCGTGATCACACCCGACGCCACGCACTGGTTCACCGGCGCCGTCACGGCGGTGTCGATGTAGTAGCCAATCTTCGAGCCCGAACCATCGATAAAGAAGACCCCTGCGGCGTTGTCTCTGATGAGAAAGTCGCCGCCCGCGCGGGTGCCATCAAGAATCGACTGCTCTGCGGGGTGGTCCGACCACACGGAGAACCGGCCCTCCTTGAGCGACCGTTGCACGCCCGTTGCACGCCCGCGACTGTCGCATCGCCCCCCGTGACGCGCGGCTCCGCATTATTCTGCACAATCACGGCGTAATGCCTGGGGCCGTCCGCCCCAAGCATCGACGGCAAGAGCTGAGCCAAGGCATTCGCGTTATCGAGAATTGCGCCGACGGAATCGAGATCCGCCACGAGGCTAGCGAACGGACGCTTGACGGCGCCCACCGTGTGGTCGAGATTCACGGCCGCAAGCGCCTGCTGCTCCCGGTGCACCGCCTCGGATGCGGTCTCGAGCGTCGGCCGGTATGGCTCGAGCACCTTCGGATCGATCCTGCCGTCGACAAACTTAGGTGTGTCGAGCGCGTCGAGCCCCTGAAGTTTGCTGAGCGGGCCCAGGGCATCCGCCGTGAGACCCTCGACCGCAGTGCCCGCCGCACGCAGCGGCGTCACCTGATCGCCCACCCACGGAATGTGGGCGGCGATCCACCACTGCGGGCCACTCGAATGCCCGGCGAAACTGTCAGACGCCTTCCCCAAGGCGGCGGACTCCGTCGCGAGCGCCTGGATGTCCCTGCCATCCACGGCCTGCCGCGCTGCGGCCGCATGGTCGCGCAACGCCGCGGCATCGCCGCGCATCGTCGCGCAAGTGGACGGCATCCCAACCCAGAGCGACCGCCCACAGCAGGACCAACGCGACCGGAATCGCCCACCACCAGTCAAGAATCGAACGCCGCAACTTCTTCGCGTGCGTCGGCCTTCACTCATGGGGTCCCTTCGAATGGCTGTTCGCCAGGGCGAAACTCTGCCACGAAGTTCAAGGCGTGCCGAGTAGCGACCCCGCAGTCACCTCGCGTCAGGGCGCGATACGTCAGGGAGCGGTACGTCAGGGGGCGGTACGTCAGGGGGCGGTACGTCAGGGGGCGGTACGTCAGGGGGCGGTACGTCAGGGGGCGGTACGTCAGGGGGCGGTACGTCAGGGGGCGGTACGTCAGGGGGCGGTACGTCAGGGGGCGGTGCCCTCAAAGATCTCCGAACACAGCATCCCCCCGACGGCATCCCCCTTCAGCGCCGCCCTCGACGAATCGTCAAAAGCCGAGGCGACACACGCGACGCCCAACACGCGGAAGTTGGGATCGACGATGTTCGCCCTGTGCCCCGCCGAGTTCATCCACGCGTCCACCAACTCGGACGGCATATAGATGGAGTGACCCAGGTTCTCCCCCGCCGTGTTGGCATCCCCGCATCCGGCGGCCAGCGGCGGGTGTTCGAGGCGACCGGTGGGAAGAATGATGGCGATGCGCTGCGCTGCGAGGGCTGCGGCGCAGTCATCCCACGTGAGTGCGGGCAGGCCCTGCCCGGTGCGCGCCGCATTGGTGTTGTCGAAGACCTGCTGCGTATAGACGTCCGCCGCGGGAAATCCCGCAGGAACCGGCTGCCCGGCGACGTTCGCCGTGTTCTCCACGGGGGCACTGGCCCTGCCTGCCGTGCCCGCCGTGCCCGCCGTGCAACTCACGAAGAAGAGCACTCCCCCGGCGCACATGAGCGCGACGCCCACGGCCGTTGTAGCGGCCGACCTCTTATCCATGGCTCAGAGTCTAGGTCGCGGGGGCGTGGGGGTTGGGGGTCTGTTGGTTGTGTGGGTGCGGTGCGTCGTGCGTCGGTCGCGTCGTGCGTCGGTGCGGTGCGTCGGTCGCGTCGCCGGCGCCCTTCACGGCAAGCCCGCCCCCGCGTCGTACCCAAGCAGCCACCCCTCCCAAGTTCCACAATTTGATGCCGTTTGACCCCATTTGTCAGACCCCCCTGGTTGACTAGATCCATGGAGATTTCCACCGGTGCGACTGCCGCGGCCCTCGGGGACCTCGCGGCATTCGAGGGGCGCGCGGTGGCGGGACTCGAGGACGGCGAGCTCATCGCCGCGCTGGGAGCGGCCGCCCTCGTGGTCCGCACTTCGGAAGCGACGCTCGCGGCGCTCGCGTTCCAAGTGGGCCAGCGGTCCGCTCCCGACCTCGGCCCGAGCGGGCTGGCGCGAGAGCATGGCTTCTCCTCGCCGGGTCGCATGGTTGCTCATGCCACTGGGGGCTCGCTCGGCGATGCCGCTCATCTCATCGATGCCGGGCGCGCGTTCGCCCCGCGCACGATGCCCGATGGCTTGAATTTGGACGGCGCAAATCCCGGCGGCTTGAATTTGGGCGGCGCGAATGTGGACGGCGCGAATGTGGGCGACCCGGCGCCCGCGCCCTCGCTATCTGCACGCCCGCAGCCCGCCTACCCACGTCTAGCAACGTGTCTGGCTGCAGGCGACATCGGCGCGGCGGCGGCCGCACTGGTAGGACGCACCTTGGACACCTTGGGCGAGCAAGCCCAGTTCGTGGAAGAGCGGCTCGTGGAGCGCGCATGCGAACTCGACCTCGGTGAGTTGCGGCGCGTCTGCCAACGACTCGAGGCAAGCTCGGATCCGGTCGCATGGGAAGCCCGGGAACGACGCCAATACGAGGCGCGCCACGTGTCCATCAGTGAGGACCACGACGGCATGCTTCTCATCCATGCCCGGCTCGACCCCCCGTCCGCAGCGCCCGTCGTGGCTTGGCTGGACGCCCAGGTCAAGGACGCTTTCAGGCGCCGACGCGACGGTGACCCGCTCGATGCGGACACCCGAACGGTCGGGCAGATTCGCGCCGATGCACTTGTGGGACTTGCGCGGCACGGCATGGCCTGCGACGAGCCGACGTCTGGCGTCAGCACCACCATGGTCGTACGCATTGGGCTCGACGAATTGCTAACAGGGACCGGTCTAGGCGAGAGCGACAACCTCACCGCCCCGCTGAGCGCGGGTGCCATCCGCGTTATTGCCGCCGACGCCGAAATCATCCCGGCGGTGCTGGGTGCCAACTCCGAAGTCCTCGATATTGGACGACAGCGGCGACTCTTCACGAGGGCCCAACGGCTCGCACTCGTGGAGCGCGACGGAGGATGCGCAATGTGTCACGCGCCGCCGTCATACTGCGAGGCCCATCACATCAGGTGGTGGCGACATCTTGGCGGAACGGATCTCGACAACGGCGTGCTGCTTTGCACGGCGTGCCACCACCGCGTGCACCGAGACGGCTGGCACATCGAATCGACCCGCGGCCAGGTGTGGATCACACCTCCGCCCTCAGTGGACCCCACAGGGAAGCGGCGACTCGGTGGCCGGGCGCGGATGCAGCTGGCCGCGTAGGTGGCGGGGTGAGGTGCGGTGACGTGCACCCACCCCGAACGGCTGCGCTGCAGCGCGAACTCGCTACTTGGCGCGCAGCTCGCCACCACGCCAGCTCGCTACTTGGCGCGGTCGACGATCCTTGCCGCCAGAAGCTCCGCGATGTGCAGCCCCTGGACTCCGACCAGGTCGTCGGCCTGAGTGCGGCAGCTCACGCCGTCGGCGATGTAGACGACACCGGCGGGTGCCTCGCCGCCGGCGAAGCCATTTCCAGCAGACCCGTCTCCAGCCGGCCCATTTCCACCAGACCCGTCTCCACCAGACCCGTCTCCACCAGACCCGTCTCCAGCAGACCCGTCCCCCACCAATCCCGCCTCGCGCAGAGCGGGAAGAAGCGAGTTCTCTGCGACCTTGGCCGAGACGTCGTAGTGACCCTTCTCATAACCCCAGTTGCCCGCAAGCCCGCAGCAACCGGCAGCCTCCGTGACCTTCACTCCGGCCCGAGCGAGTAGGTCGCGGTCGGCCGTGAACCCCGTGACCGAATACTGGTGGCAGTGCGGCTGAACAACCGCCGTGACATCATCAAGGCGCGGCACCTGCCACCCCTCGCGGGGCTTGACCGGCGCGCGGCCCGTGAGCACCTCGGCGAGCGTGTAAGTGTTCGCGGCGACCGCGTGCGCGCGCGGGTCCTTGGGCAGCAACTCGAGCAGGTCTCCACGCAACACGGCGGTGCACGAGGGCTCGACTCCGATGATCGGGATGCCGTTCACCGCGAACGGCCCGAGCACCTCAAGCAAGTGATTGAGGTGCTTCTTGGCGCCGTCGAGCTGACCCGTCGAGATCCAGGTGATTCCACAACACGCGTCGCCCGCCGTGACCAACACGCGCAGCCCCGCATCCTCGAGAACGCGCACGATCGCCTCGGGAATCTGCGGGCTCAGGCCATCCGTGAACGAGTCGGCCCACAGCACCACCGTGTTGCCGCGGATGTCGGCAGTGACATTGACACCCGTCGCATCGGCCGCCGCTCCTTCAGAAGACGCTCCTTCAGAAGACGCTCCTTCAGAAGACGGTCCTTCAGAAGACGCAGCGAGCGCCGCCGACGTCCCACGCGACCGCTCCTTGGCGAACCGCTCCTTGGCGAACCTCTCCTTCGCAAAAGCAGTGCGGTGGAACGGCTTGGGCGCGAACTTGGGCAGCCCGCGCTTGGGGTCGAGACCCGCGATCGGCAAGACGATCTTGCGCACGATCCCGAGGCCCATAGCGCCGTTGACCAGCCACGGCACCCAGCCGATGGCCTTCATCCACAGCGGCAGCCACCCGATCGAGTAGTGCGCCATCGGGCGGAACTTGCCCTTGAACGTCTGGTAGAGCGCCTCGGACTTGTACGCGGCCATGTCGACGCCCGACGGACAGTCCGCGCTGCAGGCCTTGCAACTGAGGCACAGGTCGAGGCTCTCGCGCACCTCGGGCGCCGTGAGCCCCCCGATGAGCGAGCCATTGATCGCGTCCTGCAGCACGCGCGCGCGGCCGCGCGTCACGTCCTTCTCGTCACCCGTCGCCTGGTAACTGGGGCACATGAAGCCTGAACCCGTGCCGATCGAGTCCGCGCGGCACTTGCCCACGCCCGTGCAACGGTGCAGGGCCTCGCTCATGTCGCCGTGGTCGTGCTCGAGCGCCAGGCCGACGCTGGGGCTGCGCTTCGCGGCCGGGCGGCGCAGGTCGCGGTCGAGGGGCGCCGGGTCGACGAGCACGCCCGGGTTGAGCGCGCCGTTCGGGTCGAACAGGGCCTTGATGTCCGCGAACGCCCGGATCGCCTCCGGCGAGTACATGAGGGGCAGCAGCTCCGAGCGGGCGCGCCCGTCGCCGTGTTCGCCGCTCAGCGAGCCGCCGTGCCTGGTCACCAGGGCCGCCGCGTCCTCCATGAACGCGCGCAACGGCGCCCCGTCCGACTGGAGCGGTATGTCGAGCCGCACATGGATGCAGCCATCGCCAAAGTGGCCATACGGCTGGCCCGTGACGCCGTGCACGGCCATGAGCGTGTCGAACTCGCGCAGGTACGTGCCGAGGTTCGCGGGGGGAACCGCGGCATCCTCCCAGCCGGGCCAGCACTCCTTATTGTCTGCACTGCGTCCGGCGATCCCCGCGCCGTCCGCGCGAATGGCCCACAGCGCGGCGGCCTCCTTGGGGTCGTTCACCACCCTGAACACCGTGGTGCCGGAGTCCGCGGCGAGCGCGGCCATCGTGGCCTCGGCCTCGGCCTTCGTTGCGCCGCCCACCTCGACAAACAGCCACCCGGCGCCCGCGGGGAGCTTGGGAATGGCGTGGTCGCCCTTGGCGTCGCGCACCCTCGCCACCAGGCGGGCATCGAGACCCTCGACGGCCTGCGGCTTGTGCGCCAGCATCGGGACGACGGCGTCGGCCGCCGCAGGCATGTCGTCATACGCGAACACGCCCGTGAGGGTGAAGGCGGGAACGTCGACGAGCCGCACAGTCGCCTCGAGCACGGTCGCGAGGGTGCCCTCGGACCCGACGAGGAAGCGCGCGAGGTGTGCGCCGTTTTCCGGGAGCAGGTGCTCCATGCTGTAGCCGCTCACCTGACGGCCGAAGCGGCCGAACTCCGTGCGCGCGAGCGCCATGTTGGCCTTGACCAGCTCGGGGAGGCCCGGAACCGCCGCGAGCCCATCTGCACCCGCCGTGAAGCGTCGGCCCAGGCCGTCGATCACATCGAGCGAGACGATGTTGTCGCTCGTCTTGCCGAACGCGACGGCGTGGGGGCCGCACGCGTTGTTGCCGATCATGCCGCCAAAGGTCGCCCGCGTCGAGGTCGACGGATCGGGCCCGAAGCGCAGCCCGTGGGGCGCCAACTCGGCCTGCAGCACGGACAGGATGAGGCCCGGCTGGACGCGGGCCGTCTTG
Organism: Demequina lutea; assembly: GCF_013409005.1. Classification (NCBI taxonomy): domain Bacteria; kingdom Bacillati; phylum Actinomycetota; class Actinomycetes; order Micrococcales; family Demequinaceae; genus Demequina; species Demequina lutea. The sequence goes on along the minus strand of NZ_JACBZO010000001.1, from coordinate 515,395 downwards.
GCCTCGACGTCGATCTCGAGGATCCGGTTCATGTGGCGGCTCGTGTCCACGACGATGCCCGGGCCGATCGCGTTCCCCGCGACCGAGGTGCCGCCGCCGCGCATCGTGAGGGGAACGCCCGTCTCGCGCGCCACTCGATGGGCCGCGATCACGTCGTCGGCGTCGCGGGGGAAGACCACGACCTGGGGAACGACTCGGTAGTTGGACGCATCGGTGCTGTACTCCGCGAGGCGCCTGGGCGCGGCGTCGACCTCACCGGCGATGGCCGCGCGCAGGGCTGCGGCCAGATCGGTGGTGGATGCGGAAGAGGAGCGGGGCGCCGTTGTCGTCACGTGGCGATTGTTCCACGCCCGGGACCTGCGACCCGGGCCCTGGGTCACCCGATCTTGGAAGCGCCCGGCGATTAGCGACGGGTTCGGGTGCTGGAAGGGTCGCGAGCCCCGCACGCCCCCTTCCCCCGACCGCGCACCGTCCCGTGAACACGGCGGATCGACATGCGGCCTCATGAGCGCGCTGGACCCGGCGCGAGAGTGTCGATTGGCCGTGCTCACGCGACGCGAGGAGCCCCAACTACTCGGCCGCGTCGCGCTCCAGCATCTGCGTCACCATGTCCACCAGCGACTCCTTGAGCGGCCTGTATGTCGCCCCCAGGCTGCGCCGCGACTTGCCGTTGTCCGCCCTAAAAGGGTGGCCGACGTTCCCGGAGACGTAGCGCCTGCTCACCCCGAACGCGGGCGCCACCGCCTTGAACAGCCACTTGGGTATCGCATTGCGCGGCAGCGGGAGGCTGGACCCAAAGTGCTCGCGCAGCTGCCTACCCATGTCCAGGGTGTCCGAGCTGGCGCCGGAAACGATGTGGCGACCCTCGGCATCGGGCAGGAACCCGGCGGCGATGTGTGCCCTGGCGAGGTCGCGCACGTCGACCGCGCCCAGCGACACGCGCGGGGCACCGATCCTCATCTGCCCGCCGATGAGCTGGCGCATGATCCCAAAGCTTTCCGACGTGGGGCTCGGCTGGAGCGAAGGGCCGATGACGAGCGAAGGGTTGATCACGACGAGCCGCCAGCGGTCTTGAGCGTCGGCGATGCTCCAGGCGGCCTTCTCCGCCTCGACCTTGGAAAAGCTGTAGGGCTCGTAGTCGAGGGAGGCCGTGGTGTTCCACACGTCCTCGGTCAGCCGGCCTCCCGGGGCCGCGGCGCACTCCGCGGCGTCCGTGTAGATCGCGGCGCACGAGCTGGTGACCACCACGCGCGTCACCGTGTCCACCGCGTTGGCGGTGGTGAGCACATCGCGCGTGCCGCCGACGGCCGGGTCCACGAGGTCGCGCTGCGGGTCCTCGACGTCGCGAATGAACGGCGACGCGGTGTGGAAGACAACGCCGCAGCCTGCCATCGCGTCGGCGTAGGAGCCGGGTTGCATGAGGTCGCCCGCGAAGAGCTTGAGTGTTCCAGGCGCCGATGCCGCGGCGGCGGTCAGGTGGGCGACCTTGGCCGCGTTGCCGGGTTCGCGCACGGCCGCGTGCACCGTGGCACCCGCGTCGAGTAGCCCCTTCACAATCCAGCCCGCGACATAGCCCGTGGCCCCGGTAACCAGCACCGGACGCGTGGTGTCTATGGCAATTCCGGTCAGGTCGGGGTCGGTCACGGTTTCTCCTTGAGACGGGGCGATGCTCTTCTGAGACGGGGCGTGCTTGTTCGAGACGCGACGATGCTTGTTCCCACGCTAACTCGATAAGCGGCCACCGACATGCCGCCATCGACGTGGGACTCAGACGATCGACGCGGCGACGGCGCGCACTTCTTCCACGGCATCGATCAGGGTCGACAAGGGGGTGCGATACGCGAGCGCGGAGACGCTCAACGCCCCTTCACCGCTCGGTGTCACGACCCGCACCGCAATGCAGTTGATGCCTGGATCGTTCTCCTGGTCATCCACCGCGAAGCCCTGCTCACGCACCCGGGCGATGTCCTCGGCCCACCGCTTGTCGGAGGTCAGCGTGTTGGGCGTGCGCTGCTCCACAGGATGCTCGCGCGCCCATTTCATAGCCTGGGCCGTCGTCGAAAGCTGATGCGCGAGAATCGCCTTGCCCACACCTGTGACGCGTGCGGGGTTGCGCCCACCGATGGATGACGACAGCCGTACGGAGCCCACCGCGGGATCGACCTTGGCGCGGTACACCACATCGCCCCCTTCGAGCACCGCGTAGTGCGCGGTTTCTCCAAAGCGCTCCGCCAATCGACGCAGGGCTGGCATCACGCGGGCCGCCTCTGGCCGTGACTCTTGGTACGCGAACGCGAGCCTCAAGAACTCGTCGCCCAGCGAGTAGCGCCCGAGCGACTCCCGCGTCGCGAGGCCCGACCGCGTCAGGGATCCGAGCGCACGATGGACGGTCGACTTGGCGCTGTCCAAGGCGACCGCAAGGTCGTCTAGGCTCGCCCCGTCCGGACGCCGGGCCAACTCGATGAGCAGTGCAAGGACGCGATCGGAACCCACGAGCCGCCCGTCGGCCTCTGCACGGTCTTCGGACATCACCATGCCTCGCACCCTACCAACAAGTTCCGTTTATTGGAACCGGCTTCGCTCTATCAGAACATCACTACACTTGAGGCGTTGCGTTTACGCTCGATTGGGAGGACCCGCATGCGCGCCTTCGTCATCACCGGACCAGGAATCGGTGGAGTCGCCGACGTCCCCGAACCCGTCGCCGATCCGGGCCAAGTGATCGTCGAAGTGGACCGCGTTGGTGTGTGCGGCACGGACATGGAGTTCTACCGGGGCGACATGGCCTATCTCGTCTCTGGCGACGCGACGTTCCCGATGCGCATCGGCCACGAATGGTGTGGGCGGGTGGTCGAAGTAGGCGACGACAGCGACGCATCCTGGGTGGGGCGTCGTGTCACGGGCGACACGATGCTCGGTTGCCGCACGTGCCCGCGATGCCTGGACGGCCGCCAACACCTGTGTGAGGAGCGCTACGAGATCGGCGTGCGCCACGGATGGCCGGGAGCGCTCGCCGAACGACTCACCGTGCCCACTTCCGCGCTCATCGCGCTGCCGGAGGACTTCGACTCGGTTCTCGGCGCGCTCGTGGAGCCGGGTGGAAACGCCCTGCGGGCGGTGCGCGGCGCGAATCTTCGCCCCGGCGATTCGGTACTCGTCATCGGCGCAGGAACCATCGGCCTGCTCGTCGCTCAGATCGCTCAAGCTCAAGGCGCCGAGGTGCATATCGTGGGCCGTTCCGAGCGCTCCTTGGACTTCGCGCGGAGCCTCGGCTTCAGGCACACCACGACTCTGGACGGGCTTGACCGCGCCCACGCCTTCCGCGCCGTCGTCGACGCATCCAACACCAAGGGCTCCCCCGCGCTCGCCGTGGACATCGTGGAACCCGGAGGGCGCGTCGTACTGATCGGGATCGCGGGCGAGCCGAGCCTCATCGACACCCGGGAAGTGGCAATCAAAGACGTGACCGCCGTGGGCGTGCTGTCCGCATCGGGAGGGCTCGAGGAAACCGTCGAGCTCTACGCCACCGGCGCGGTCGACCCTCGACCGCTCGTGGCGGCAACCGTGGGTCTCGATGCGACCGCCGCGATCCTCGCTGGCGAGCGCCCCGCTGGCGCGGGCCCTGGGCCCAAGTTCCACATCGACCCGCGCCGCTAGCTCCGCGAGCCGCGCAGGCCACTCGCGACCCGACGCACGCTGCCCGACGCACGCTGCCGAACACTCGCGACCCGACGCACGCTGCCCGACGCACGCTGCCGCAGCGCCTCCGCGGCCGCTTCAGGATCAATACGGCCGGGGAGACTCTGGCGCTGCGTCACCGCCGCGACCACGTGCCCTGTGCAGCGCCTTGAGCGCTCCCTCGGCGAGGAGTCCGGTGTCCTGCGCAATCGTGACCATCGAAACGCCGCGCGCAATCCAGTCGCGGCCCATCTCTGGGTCCGAGCAGTGCAGTCCCACGGGCACCCCGGCCGCCCGACATGCGTCCACGATCTTCTGGATCAGCGCCGCCACCGCGGGCTCATCCCGGTAGGTGCCGCGACCGAAACCACATGCGAGAGCGAGGTCGTTGGGGCCGATGTAGATGCCGTCGAGGCCCTCCGTGGTCAGGATCGCGTCGAGCTCCTCGATCGCCTCCGCCGTCTCGATCATGACGATGCACAGCACACCCGCGTCCTGCTCGGCGGGAGGCAGGGCACCGTCGGAGCGCACGTAGCCCCACATGGGGCCCCAACTTCGTACGCCGACAGGCGGGAACCGGCAGGCGCTCACCGCGGCCTTCGCCTCGTCAGCGGACGAGACCATCGGCACCACGACACCGTAAGCGCCCGAGTCGATCGCCCGCATGATCTGTGCGGGGTCCTTCCACGGCACGCGCACCAGAGGGGCGTTGCCCGCCGCACGCATGGCCTGGGCAAGCGCGGGAAGCTCGGTGAAGGTGGTCACACCATGCTGGAGGTCGACGATGACGTAGTCGTACGGCAGTCCCCCCACGAGCTCGGCCACCGACAGGTCGGGGATGGACGTCCAGATGCCGTAGGCGCCGCCGTTCGCGATGGCGGAGCGGAGGTGGGCCGCAGCGCGGGCCGTCGTGCCGTGATTCTGTTCCATCGTTCCTCCTTGTGGGCCACCGGGCACTGCCTGGCGGGACATCACTGCTGTGAATTGCTGGGGCAGGGACTCCACGCTCGGGTGGGCAGTCCGGTCTCGGGGCCACGACGCGCGAGGAGCCTGCCGTCCACCGCGCCGGGGGTCGCGCCGGACCCCGCGCTGGTCACCACCAGCAGGTCAAGGTTCGGCCCTGCGAACGCGCAGTTCGAGGTGCGCTCGACCCCCGTGTGCAGCGGGCCGCGCAGGGCGCCGTCTGGTCCAAACCGGCGAATCTGGGCCTCGCCCCAGACCGCGAGCCACAGGTCCCCGTCGCGATCAACGGCCAGCCCGTCAGGTAGCCCGTCTCCCACGTTGATCAGCACCGACGGCACGCCGACGCGTCCGGAAACCGAGTCGTAGTCACGTGCCGTCACCACGTGGCGCCGAGTGTCCACGTGGTACATCACTCCGCCGTCGGAACTCCACGCGAGGCCATTGGACAACCCGATCCCCTCGTCAAGCACCGTCACGGTGCCGTCGTGCTCGAGCCGCCACAGCTGCTCGTCGCCGGACGAGGAGTCGAGCAACATGCTGCCGACCACGAAGCGGCCCGCGGGGTCGCACGCCCCGTCGTTGAGCCGGCGCGGCGCGTCCGGCGGAATCAGCTCCCACGTTGCGACCGTGTCGCCAGAAGCATCGCGGTGCTCAAGGTGTCGGGTCCTCGCGAGAAGACAGCCGCCGTCCTCGGCGTGCACCGCGGCGCTCAGCGTGCCGTCCACCGAGAGAACCATGCGCGTGGCGCCCACGTGGTCGGCGGTCACCGGGGCCTCGAACCACGCGCCCGCCTCGATGTCGACCCACCGCACCATGCCCGCGTCGGCGTCCCACGTGGGGCCCTCACCCAGGGCGCACACCACGTCGGAGACGGGCCGCGGCGTGTTGCCCGCGTCCCACCCTCCGCGCTTACTCGACCCTCCGAGCCCGTCCGCCTTCACGGGTCGAACCTCTCTCAGTGCGATTCCCGCGTCACGCGGGACCCGGACGAGCCAACGAGGAAGTCGAGGTCGGCACCCGTGTCCGCTTGCATCACGTGGTCGACGTACAGGCGCTCCCACCCGCGCGTGGGCGCCGCGTAGGCGTCGATCGTGGCCGCGCTCGCCGTGCGCGCCGCCAGCACATCCTCTGGCACATCGAGCGTGAGGCGACGCCCTGCCACGTCCAGCTCGATCCAGTCCCCGCTCTCCACCAGCGACAGCGGCCCGCCCGCCGCCGATTCGGGGGCCACATGGAGCACCACGGTGCCGTAAGCGGTGCCGCTCATCCGGCCGTCGCAGACGCGCACCACGTCGCGCACGCCTTGGGCGAGCAACTTCGCGGGAATGGGCATGTTCGAGACCTCAGGCATTCCCGGGTATCCCTTGGGCCCGCAGCCGCGCAGCACCATCACCGAGTCGGCATCGACGTCCAGGTCGGGATCGTCGACGCGGGCGTGGAAGTCCTCGATGCTATCGAATACGACGGCGCGGCCGCGGTGTTGCAGCAGGTGCGCGGAGGCCGCGGCGGGCTTGATCACGGCGCCGTCCGGAGCGAGGTTGCCCCTCAGAATGGCCAGGCCGGCCTCGGCGACGAGCGGCTCCTCGCGCTTACGGATGACCTCGCGGTCCCACACCTCGGCACCTTCCAGGTGCTCGACCAGGGGGCGACCGGTGACGGTCAGCGCGGCGGGATCGAGCAGATCCTTCACCTCGTTCAGCACCGCGGCGAGGCCGCCCGCGCGATAGAGGTCATCCATCAGGAACCGACCTGCGGGCTGGAGGTCCACCAGGAGGGGCACGCGCGAGCCGATGCGGTCGAAGTCGTCGAGCGTCAGGTCGACCCCGACCCGGCCAGCAATGGCCAAGAGGTGCACCACCGCATTCGTCGAGCCGCCGATGGCCGCGAGCGCGATGATCGCGTTGTGGAATGCCGCGCGCGTGAGGATCTGGCTGGGCCGGCGGTCCGCCCGCACCATCTCCACGGCCAGCCGCCCCGCGGCGTGCGACTGCTGGAGCAGGCGAGAGTCGGGAGCGGGAATGCCTGCCGTCCCGGGCAGCACCATCCCGAGCGCCTCGGCGAGCAGACCCATCGTCGAGGCCGTGCCCATCGTGTTGCAGTGGCCCTTGGAGCGGACGGTCGACTTCTCGCTGTCCGTGAACTCTTCGTTGGTGATGGTGCCCGCACGCACCTCCTCGGACAGGCGCCACACCTCGGTGCCGCAGCCCATCGGGCGGCCGCGGAAGGTGCCGGTGAGCATCGGCCCGCCAGGAATCACCACCGCAGGGAGGCCGACGGAGCATGCCGCCATCAGGAGGGAGGGGATGGTCTTGTCACAGCCACCCAGGAGCACGACGCCGTCGATGGGGTTGGCACGGAGCATCTCCTCGGTCGCCATCGCCGCCATGTTGCGCCACAACATCGCGGTGGGCCGCACCTGGGTCTCGCCCAGCGAGACAACGGGGAGCTCTAGCGGGATGCCGCCCGCCTCGTAGACGCCGTCGCGGACGGACTTTGCCACTTCGTGCAGGTGCACGTTGCAGGGAGTGAGGTCCGATGCGGTGTTGGCGATCGCGATCTGCGGGCGTCCTTCGAATGCACTGTCGGGAGCGCCGCGCCTCATCCACCCACGGTGGATATACGCGTTGCGGGTCTCGCCCTCGTACCAGTCGTCGCTACGCAGAGGCATGCGCTCGCCTTTCTGTTTATCAGAATCGCTTGCTGTATATAGAAAAGTCGTCTTCAGCATAGACCCGCAGGCGCGCCGATGCCCGCGTCGAGGTTCGGCCCAGGCGCAGTGTCGCGGAGTGGGATCACCACACCCGCCGTGCCGCGCGGGCAACCACGAGGACCGTGCGGGGAGGTCCAACTTCACTCAAATCTCTGCAGTTTCGGCCGGTGGTCAATTCAATTCAATTGACTCGACTTGACCTAGGCGCTGGCGGAGGTTCTGAATGTCTGGTCGCCTGGTTGGGCGCACCCCTCCTTTGACGCCGCGTGGCGCGTGGGCCCATCGGGCGCGGGACATGGTGGCCGAGCCCAACACGATCGCCGGGCTACTTCCGGCGATGGCCACGGTGTCCGTCCTCCTCGTCCTCCCCCTGCGTCACTGGTCGACCGCGGCGCTTGCCGTCCTGGTAGGAGCATCAATCGCGGGTGCCTTCTTCGCGGTGATGTGGCTCGTGGTGGCGCGGCGGCGGCAAGTCGCACCGTGGACTCGGCACGTCAACGTCGATGTCGGCAACGTGTTTGTGACTGCGGTGGTGGTCGTCTGCTTGCCCCAGCACATCAACATGGCGAACCTCTACCTGTTGACCGCGACCTTCGCCGCCCTGTTGTTCTCCGCGCGCGCCGCGCTCGCCCACATAGGCGCGGCTGGCGTCTGCTACGCGGCGGTACTCGCCTTCGGGCCGGCGACGGCTGAGACACCGGAGGTTGCGTGGGCGGCGGTCTTCGGCACCATTGCCGTGGTCGGTGCGGTCGTGTTGGGGCTCGTGAGCGTGCTGCGGCTGGCCGCCACCGTAGACCCGCTCACCGGGCTAGCCAACCGGCGGGCCTGGGACGAGCGTCTCGACGAGGAAATGGAACGGTCCCGACGGACCGGCACGACAGTCACCGTCGTACTGGTCGACCTCGACGGGTTCAAGGCCGTCAACGACCGCGACGGGCATGCCGCCGGAGACCACCTACTCCAGACCATCGCCCATGCGTGGCAGAAGCAGGTCCGTGACGGCGGAGACTTCCTCGCCCGAATCGGCGGTGATGAGTTCGCCGTACTCGCTCCCGGCACGGATCAGGTGGAGATCCGTCGCCTGATCAAACGCTTCGAGGAGGTCACACCGGCCCGGGTTTCCTTCTCCTCCGGCGAGGCCACCTGGGACCAGACCGAGCGAGCCCCGGACCTGCTCCGCCGGGCCGACCTTGCCATGTACGAGACGAAAAAGCTCAAGCGCCCACACGATGGTCGAGGCCACACCGCCTGACAGGCTCCACCGGCCGCTAGCGATGAGCCACAAGCCATGAGCCACAAGCCATGAGCCACAAGCCACAGTTGTGTCCTCCCAAGTAGACTGATCTACCGCGGGTACCTTGTGGCCAACGAGTATGAGTGGCATGACCCGAACACAAGAACTGCTTGCACGCGTGCCCGGATTGGCGCTGGCGACCGGGATCGCCGTTGTCGCCACCGCCATCGGCCACTTCGTGCCGCTCATCGGTGGCCCAGTGTCCGGAATCATCATTGGCGTGATTCTGGCAACGGCAATCAAGCCGGGGCCACGATTGGAGCTAGGAATGCACACGGCAAGGAGGTCCGTGCTTCAACTATCCGTCGTGGTACTCGGATCCCAGCTTTCCCTCGCGCAAATCGCCAAGGTGGGGCTCGAGTCCCTTCCTGTCATGATCGGCACCCTCGTCGTGTGCCTCACCGCAGCGTGGCTCATCGGTCGGTGGCTTGGAATCACGGGAAATCTGCGCACCCTCATCGGAGTGGGCACCGGGATCTGCGGCGCCTCGGCCATCGCGGCCGTCACCCCAGTGATCGGCGCGGTCGGCATCGATGTTGCGTACGCCATCTCCACCATCTTCTTGTTCAACATCACCGCGGTCCTGGTTTTCCCCATCATCGGCCACCTCCTCGGCCTCAGCCAGCACGCCTTCGGCCTCTTCGCCGGGACCGCGGTGAACGACATGTCCTCCGTCGTCGCGACGGCAACCACCTACGGACCCGCCGCAGCCAACTACGCGGTGGTCGTCAAACTCGTCCGCACATTGATGATCATCCCCATCAGCTTTGTTCTTGCCGCCTGGGCTGGACGGCGGGACGCTGCGGCTGAGCGGGCCGCGGTTGCGGGCATCGGGGTTGCGGGCGTCGGGGTTGCGGGCGTCCGGGCTCAGGGCCTCGCGGTTGCGGGCATCACGACCGACGGCACCGCGACCGACGGCACCGCGACCGACGGCACAGCAAACTTTGCCGCGCTCGCGACAAACGCACCACGCACGGCGGTTTTCGATCCGACTCATACCCCGACCCCGACCCCGCCTCAGACCCCGACCCCAACTCAGACCCCGACCCCGACCCCGACTCCGACTCCGCCTCGCGGTCCAGTCCCGAGGGCACGGGTCCACGTGCTCCGCCTCGTCCCGTGGTTCCTCATCGGATTCATCCTGGTGGCCGCGGTCAACTCGATGGGCCTCATCCCCGCGGGCGCACACTCCGGGCTCAGCACCACATCGGTGTTTCTGATCACGATCGCCCTGTCGGCCATCGGGTTGTCGACCGACCTCGCGGGGTTCAGGAAGGCCGGAGCCAAGCCTCTGATCCTCGGAGCCTCGCTGTGGGTCATCGTCTCGCTCACGAGCCTCGGCCTGCAATTCGCCACCGGCCTGAACTGACCGCACCGCGAGCGGCGCGGGCATCGGGCAGGATGGTTGTCGACCTATCCGGGGACTAGCGTGCATACGCTGGCACCTGCCACTGAAGATTGGACGCCCCCATGCTCGAGTTGCTCGGCGGGTCGCTGGGCGCCGTCCTGCTCATGGCGCTGGCCGCGGTCATCATCGGCTTCTCCAAGACCGCCCTGGGCGGCCTCGCCGCCATCTCCGTCGCCATCTTCGCGACGATTCTCCCCGCGAAGGAGTCCACGGCCGCCATCCTCGTGCTCTTCATCGTGGGCGACCTCGTCGCGGTATGGCACTACCGCCACGACGCCGACTGGTCCCTGATCCGGCGACTGCTACCGGCCGTGCTCCCGGGGCTCGTGCTCGGGTCGATCTTCCTCCGGGTCGTGTCCGACGGCGTCCTGCGCCGCACCATCGGCGTCGTTCTGCTCGTGCTCGTCCTCCTCCAGCTCCTGGTGAAGTGGCACAGCAAGGCCCCCACATCGAACGCGCATCTGCACCCCGTGGCGGCCTGGACGGCGGGGACCAGCGTGGGGTTCGCAACGATGACGGCCAACGCCGCCGGGGCGGTGATGACCCTCTATCTGTCGGCGTCGGGCATCGACAAGCGGCGCTTCATCGGCACCAACGCGTGGTTCTTCTTCATCGTCAACCTCGTCAAAGTGCCCTTCTCCGTCGGGCTCGGCCTGATGCACTGGAGCGACCTCGGACGCGCCGGGACGCTCGCCCCGCTCATCCTGCTCGGGGGGATCATCGGCTACGCCACGGCGCGCCGCATCAGCCAGCGCCGCTTCGACGTCGCGGTGCTCCTCGCGTCGGCCGTAGCCGCAGCGGCGCTGTTGCTATGACCGACGCCATTCGTCACGCCCCCGCCGGAACCCCTGCAGGAGGCGGCGACGGACATCGCCTTGGCGCCTTGATCCGTTCGCGCCGGCTACCAGCGAGGATCGCACCCAGACCTGTCGCGGCAGAGCAATGGGGGAACGATGCCCCCTGGGGCATCGTTCCCCACCTAAAAGATGCACTCCATGCCTGCTTCGCGTGACGTCCCGGGTGGTCCCATGGTTGTGGCACGTGAAGGAGGCCAACGTGAGTGAGACAGAAGAGTCGGTGCCCACCCGTGACGATGTCCAAGGTTGGAGCGCGCATAAGCGTGCCAGCGTCGCACGGCTGCTGGCGGAGAGCATCGACCCGCCTCCGGTGGCGGCGCGGCCTCTTGGCCGACGAAGGGTTGTCCTTGCGGTCGGTGGGGTTGGTGCCGTGTTCCTGCTGCCATGGTTGGTCTTCTTGTCTGTCACCCTTCCTGCAACTTCGTCCGGTGGCGCTTGGCGGACCGTCTGGGTCGGTTTCGACGTTGCGCTCGTGGCGGCGCTTGTCGCGACGGTGCTGACTGTCTGGCTTCGTCGACAAGTTGCGCTTATCGCCCTGGTTATCACCGCGACCCTGTTGGCCTGTGACGCGTGGTTCGACGTCTGCCTGTCCTGGGGAACCGACGAACACTGGGGCTCGATCGCAGCGGCGCTCGTGGAACTGCCCGTGGCGATCTTGCTGGCCAACAGCGCCGCCGTGTTGATGCGCCGCAACTTCGCCGTCATCGCGCTACTGCGTGGGCTGGACCCGACAGCCCTCCCTCTGTGGAGACAACCGATGATTCACTTCGCACCAACCGGTCGGAGCAAGAGAATGAATCCCGCCGGCCAAGCTAGGTAGGAAGGCGCCGTGTTGGGCAGTGTCGCATAGCGTGGACATCGTTGAGGCTGTCGGAGTTGTGTGCGACATCATTCAGGCATGAGCGAGGAACCGGAGAGTTGGACGGCGCGGCTCTTCTCCCAAGCCAACCCGACCGGACGAGGGCAGGTGACGTTCCTGCGTTGCTACGTCGAGTCGCCGACACGCTCGAGCGTTTGGGGTCAGTCGAGGTTCAGGACCTGGTCCTGCACAACGAGACCACTCCCGAAGGGGACTGGCCGTCGTTGACCGTCTATTTCACCGCAGACGATGTGGAGGAAGGCTCCGCCGAGCGTCGGGCCTGACGCCCCATTGCGCGGTGGGGATAGGAATCAGCGCCACGAGAGCGGCGCCGACGCCTACCGCGATCGCCGCGTCCACGAGCAGGATCCGACCGCCGATCGGGCCGAGCGCCTCGGTGAGAACCCTGGGGAGGCCGAGCGTCGCCAGCTTGCCGTCGGTCAGGCTGGGTGCCGCCATCAACGCCGTGATGATCAGAAGGCCGCCCCCGACGACCTGGAAGCCAGTCCAGACCGCAGGAAGAACGGCCTGCAGCACCACGTCCGCGACCGCCACGGTGACGAGTAGCTGGCCCGCGAAGACCAGCGGCCAGGTCCAGAAGAAGGAGGCACCCCCGAGTCCGAATCCGAGAGCGAAGAGCTGGAAGACGGTTGTCAGAATCGCTGTCTTGTTCATCGAGAGGGCGGAAAGAGTGGAGCACTGTCACCTGATAGATATGACAGACACAGTCTGACCCGGCGACTCAGTGACCTTGTTTCGGCCTCGCGAACTTCTCGTTACGACAACGGGCTGCTGACGATCATCCGAACCGCTGTCGGGTCGAACCCGTTGCAGGGGTTGTTGATCTGCGGGCAATTCGAGATGAGAACGAGCACGTCACGGTCCGCGCGCAGTGTGAGCGACAGCCCGGGCGCCGAGATCCCGTCGACGATGCCCATCACGCCGCTGGGTTCCAGTGGCACGTTCATGTACCAGTTGATGTTGCTCACCAGGTCGCGCTTGCCGAGGCCCCAGCGAGCCCCCTCCGCCAAGAAATTCTCGACACAGGCATGCTGGTGCACCGTGTGGTGCCCGTAGCGCAGCGAGTTCGATTCCTTGCTGCAGGCGCCGCCGATGGTGTCGTGCCGCCCGACCTCATCGCGCACGAGGGTCATCAGGGGCGCACCCGTGTTCGCCCTGAGTACCGATCCCTCGGTGAGATAGACGTTGCGCTGCGAGGCGATCGTGTCGGGCGCGCTGTAGCGGATGCCCGTGTCGTGGGCGTCGTACACGATGCAGTCGACGGCCTGATTGCCGAACAGATCGATGATGGTGAGGTTATCCCCCGCGTGCACTATCCCCGACCACGGACCGCGCGGTGCTGCGATCGTGTCGTCCAGGATGCGGTGGTCGGCGATGAACGCTGGCACGTTGACGGGCGCGGTGTCGGTCATCAAATCCCCCTCAGTTCGGTGTAGGCGATGGTATTGGCGATGGCTCGCGCTGCCTCCGGGCCGACCTTGGTTTCCGGCGACGGCGCGCTGCCGGGTTCGCCCGCCCAGGCCCGCAGGCGCAGCGGGGTCGACACGTAGTCGTCACGGGGATCCAGCGGATGCGGCACGTTCGCAATCAGCACGATCAGCGGAAGCTCGGCGCGTATCCGCACCGCGGCTCCGGCCCCTGCCGATCCCCTGAACGTCAAGCTGCCATCAGGCTCGGCGAAGACCCCCTGAAAGAAACTGAGTGTTGGGGGGATGTCGCGCGGCGACAGTCCCACCTTGGCTGCCGCGAGGACGAGCAGTTCGCGTCCGGCCGGGCTGCCGGACTGCGGCGAGCCGTCACCGTAGCGTGCCGTGTTGCCCGCCAGATTCGTGGTGCCGGCGAGCGTGTCGTGGTGCGCCGAGCTGTCGGCGACGATCGAGGCAAGCGCGCGACCACGGTCCGAGAGCAGCAACTGGCCCGTGGTGGGGTACGCCTGCCATTGCACTTTGATGGTGTCGGCAACGTTGAGCCGTTCATCGATCTGCCACGCGTTGTAAAGCGCGAGATGTGCGCACGCGTCTCCTTCAAGATCAGTGAACTCGATCAGCGTTCCGCGGGCGACCGTCAGGGCGGTGTAGTTACCGCCGGCGATCGTCTCGGCCCAGCGACGGTCGGCCACCGCGACGTCGCCCGGCCAGTGGGATGCACTGCTCGGCGGCAGCACCGGCATCGTGTCGACGACTGTGCCTGACTGCGCGCGCGCGTGAGCCCTGGCACCCTCAGGACTGTCGGTGGCGATCTCGCTCATGTCATCTCCAATTTTTATCGCTCGATAGATACCCATCGTGCCGCACGCACATTTCGCGCATGTAACGAATCGTTCGACAGGGGTGTGGCACCATGGTGGACGTGGAGACTCGCCGCGTTCGCGATCGCGGTCGACCGCGATCGGGCACAACCCTCCGACCCGACCTCAGCGCCCCCGAGCAGATCCTGGATGCCGCGGCGCAGCTCTTCGTGGAAGGCGGATACTCCGCCACCTCCACCCGGGCCATCGCCGATCAGGTAGGTATCCGGCAGGCCTCGCTCTACTATCACTTCCCGAGCAAGGAGCACATCCTCGAGGCGCTCTTGATGCGTACCGTTTCGCCGTCGATCGGGGCAGCGCGCTCCCTCCAGCAGGCCGACGCGGATTCACCCGCTCGGCTCTGGGCGCTGATCGCCTACGACGCCACACAGCTATTCCAAGCGCCGCATAATGTCGGCACTCTCTACCTGCTGCCCGAGATTCGGAACGAGCGGTTCGAGCCCTTCCGCCGCGAGCGGAAAGCCCTGCGAGACATCTACGCCGCACTGATTGCGGCCAGCATCGCGACCTCGGTACGCGTCGATCTCGGCCCGACCCGCGGGTCGGCGGAGCAGTCGTCGCTCGACTACCTGGTGGATGTGGTGTTCGGCATGGTCGAAAGCGCGATCGCGATCCGCGCCGACCGGGCGGGCGACGACGCCAATACTTTGGTCACGACGATCGCACAGAGCTGCCTGCGAGTACTTGGCCACACGGACGACCCCCTGCGCACGATCAGCGCCGACGGGCGGCGGATTCTCGCCGAGCTCACCGTGGCGCAGGATGCCGCCCGCTAGTCGGGAAGCACCACCACGAGAGTCTCCCCCGCGCGCACCTGACGCCCGAGTTCGGTGCGCACTTGGTGCACCGCGCCGGATACGGGACTCGTGACCGAGGTCTCCATCTTCATCGCCTCGAGCGACACGAGCACCTCGCCCTTCTCGACGTGCTGCCCCTCGGTGACACCGACCTTCCAGACGTGGGCGACGAACGGCGCGTCAACCAACACGGCACCGTCTGGGGTGTCGGCGAACTCGATCGGCTCTGGCACAGCGGCGATGGACTCGGCTCGATCGAACTCGCCCGAGAGCGCCCACGCACTCCGTTCCGCCGCGAAGGCGACGGCCTGTTGCGCGCGAAACTCGGCGATCGAGTCCGCGTTGTCCGCGAGAAAGCGCTCGTGCTCGGCGAGGGAAAAGGTGCCGTCTTCGATGTCGACGGTCCCCCGGCCGGCCGCGAGGTCCGCCCGCTGCTCAAGGAGCTCCTCTGGCGAGACCGGGTACCACGAGATGCGGTCGAAGAAATTGAGAAGCCAGGGTGTGCGCGGGCCCCCGCCGACGCCGGGGTACGAGCCGTATCGGCTCCACACCTGAGTCGTACGACCCACGAACTGGTACCCGCCCGGGCCCTCCATTCCGTAGATGCACAGGTATGCACCTCCGATGCCGACCGCGTTCTCGGGTGTCCAGGTGCGGGCCGGGTTGTACTTGGTGGTCACTAACCGGTGGCGCGGATCCAGCGGAGTCGCCACGGGCGCCCCAAGATAGACGTCGCCGAGACCGAGCACGAGGTAGTCGGCGTCGAACACGGTTCGGTAGACATCATCCGTCGTCGCCAGCCCGTTGATGCGTCGGATGAACTCGATGTTCCAGGGCGTCCAGGGCGCGTCGTCCCGCACACCGTTCATGTAGCGCAGGATCGCCTCGCGGGTCGCCGGATCGTCCCAGGAGAGCGGCAGCCGCACGCGACGGCTCGGCACGACGAGCGAAGCAGCACCGGGGATCTCGGCCTCCATTTCACGCAGCACTCCAAGCAGCCGAGCAGCGGGCAGCGCATCCGGATCGAAGTGCACCTGCAGAGAACGGATGCCCGGCGTCAGGTCGAGCACCCCGTCGAGTCCGGCATCCCGGAGTAGCAGGTGCAGCGCGTGCACCCGCGCACGTAGACCGAGATCGAGCACGATCTCGCCGTATTCGATAAGGATGTTGTCGTCGCCGCTGCGACGATAGGCCACCGAGGGACTCCCGTCGACGCGCAGGATGAGCCCATCATCCCCGTCGCGCTCGCCATGAGGCACGACGGCGCTCCCGGCCCCGCGTGAGTCGTCGACCGCCGCGAGCCGGGGAGCCGCGGCCGCCGCGATCGGGACGAAGCGCACGTGATCGCCCGGCTTCAACTGGCCGAGCTTCCAGCGCTCCGCCGACACCACCGTGATCGGGCACACGAAACCGCCGAGGCTCGGGCCGTCGGGACCGAGCAGAATCGGAGTGTCGCCGGTGAAGTCGACCGCGCCGATCGCGTAGGCGTTGTCGTGGATGTTGGACGGGTGCAACCCGGCCTCGCCGCCGTCCTGTCGCGCCCAGCTCGGCCGGGGGCCTACGAGTCGAACCCCGGTGCGCGCCGAATTGAAGTGAACCTCGTAGCTCGCCTCGAAGATCTGACGCATGTCGGCGCGGGTGAAGAAGTCCGGCGCGCCGTGCGGCCCCTCAGTGACCGCGAGTTCCCAGTCATGCACCATCGCGGGGCGTGAACCGATCGGAACGGGCGCCGCGAGACCCGTGACCCCCGATCTCACCCGCAGCACGTCGGCACTCGTCAGTGCCCGACCTCCATGCCCGCCGAACTGCCCGAGCGTGAAGGTCGAGGCGCTGCCTAGGTAGTCCGGAACGTCGAGTCCGCCCGCGAACAACAGGTAGCTTCGCAGTCCCTCGGTGGCTGCCGCCCCCACATCGATCACGCCCCCGGGTGGGACGGTCACCGGCTCCCACATCGCCACCTGGATGCCGTCGACGGTGACGTGTGCCGGCGCCCCGGTGACGGCGACCACGGTCTCGTGGCTGAAACGAAGCTGCGGCCCGGTCGCCGTGCACTCCAGTCCGGGCGCACCCTCCGCGTTGCCGACAGCGAGGTTGCCGAGGCGGAACGACAGGTCATCCATGGGGCCGCTCGGCGGCACGCCGATCTGCCAGTAGCCGGTGCGGCCCGGCCAGTCCTGCACGGTCGTCATCAGGCCAGGGCGCAAAACCGAGATGCGCGGCTCCTCGTCGCCAAGACCGGCCAGCGTCGAGGTGGAGTGGCGACGGTCACGCACCGCCTCATCGACCGAGATGGCCCGCAATAGCCCGAGGTTCGTCTCGATCCCATCGAGCCGAGTGGCCCGAAGAGCCGTGGCCAGCCGACCCCACGCCTCCTCCCGCGACGCACCGGAGGTGATGATCTTGGCGAGCATCGGGTCGTACGAACTGGGAACCTCGGTTCCCGTCCGAACCCACCCGTCGACCCGCGCGAGCTCGGTCGGAAGCACGGCCTGCGTGATGGTGCCGGACGACGGCTGATACCCGCGCACCGGGTCCTCGGCGTAGACACGCGCCTCGACCGCGAATCCGGTGATGGGAACGACGTGAGTGTCGGCATAGGGCTCGAGGAAGCTGGTGTCCCCTCCCGCGAGCCGAAGCATCCACTCGACCAGATCGACGCCGGTGATGGCCTCGGTGATCGGATGCTCCACCTGAAGTCTCGTGTTGACCTCGAGGAATGAGGCTTCGCCGCGCTCCGAGTCGTAGACGAACTCGACGGTGCCCGCCGAGCGGTAGCCGAGCGAGGCGCAGAGCTCGCGTGAGGTGCTGTGCAATCTCGCGCGCAGCTCGTCGCTCAGGTCGAAGGCTGGTGCCTCCTCGACGACCTTCTGGTTGCGACGCTGCAGCGAGCAGTCGCGATCGCCGAGGCTGACGACGTGCCCCACGCCATCACCGAAGACCTGCACCTCGATGTGCCGCGCGTTCACGATGAACCGCTCGGCGAAGACCGCGCCGCTCCCGAAGCTCGAGCTGGCGATCCGCTCGATCGACGCATACGCGTTGCGCACCTCCCCGGAGGTGCGGCACACCTGCATGCCGATTCCGCCGCCGCCGCTGGTGGCCTTGAGGATCACCGGAAAGCCGAGGTCGGCCGCTGCAGCGACCGCCGTGTCGGCGTCCGGCAGCACTCCCGTGCCGCGCACCATCGGAAGCCCAGCGTGCGCGGCGGCGGTGCGGGCTGTGTCCTTGGCGCCGAAGATCGACAGCTGTTCGGGGGTCGGGCCAACGAAGATCAGCCCGCTCGCCTCGACACTCGCTGCAAAGTCGGCGTTCTCTGACAGAAAGCCATAGCCGGGATGGATGGCGCCCGCACCCGTCTCGAGAGCGACCCGCACCATTAGTTCGCCGTTCAGATACGACTCGCGCGGCGACTCGGCCCCGATGTTGACCGCCACGTCTGCGAGCGCTACGTGCGGAGCTCCACGATCGGCCTCGGAGTAGACCGCGACCGTGCGGAGTCCCAATGCCTTCGCGCTGCGGATGATGCGGCAGGCAATCTCCCCGCGGTTGGCGACAAGGAGGGTGGAATATGTCAGGATCGGCGGAACAGCGGTCGCGTTGGTCATCGGTGAAAGAGTGTCCTGTCGTCGGGGTGGATCACTTTCTATCGTATGATAGATTTGTTGCGCGTCGGCACCGACCACGTTAAGTTCTCGTTACGCCGCACTGTTCCTACGCCCCTTAGTTCCTATGCCGCATCGCACGGAGGACGCCCATGCCCCCGACAGTCGAGTCAGCCGCCGCACGCGTTACCCGTGCACTCGCCCGCCTGCGCGAGGTCGACCGACCCGAGATCTGGATCACGCTTCGTGATCCCTCGGAACTCACCGCGGCCGCCGCCGAGCTCGATACCCGCGTCGCAGCCGGCGAGCGGTTGCCGCTCGCCGGACTCCTGGTTGCCGTCAAAGACAACATCCACGTCGCGGGCTTGCCGACTACCGCCGGGCATCCATCCTTCCTGCACCTACCGGAGCGCTCCGCCACCGCTGTCGAGCGGCTGATCGCCGCGGGCGCCCTGGTCATGGGCAAGACCAATCTCGACCAGTTCGCCACCGGCCTGGTCGGCACGCGGAGCCCTTACGGTGCCGTGCGCAACAGCCGTTTCCCAGAGCGCATCTCGGGGGGCTCTTCGAGCGGCTCGGCCGTGAGCGTCGCGCTAGGAATCGTGGACTTCGCTCTCGGCACCGACACCGCAGGTTCGGGGCGCGTTCCCGCCGCGCTCAACGGGATCATCGGCATCAAAGCCACACTCGGCATCATCCCCCTCGACGGTGTGGTGCCCGCCTGCCGTTCCTACGACTGTCTCACCGCCTTCGCCACGACTCTCGAACTCGCCACGACGGTGATGCGCGTCATGGCAGGACCCTCCTCGCTCGACCCGACGTCACGCGCGTGGCCCGCCGATGTGAACCTCGCGGCTTCGACCAACTCGCGGGTCGCGGTCCCGGTACCCCGGCTTCTCGAAGGGCTATCCGCTGAGCGACGAGCGCTGTTCGCCGCATCGGTCTCGGCGCTCGAGACCGCCGGTGTCGCGACGGCAGAGGTCGACATCCAACCACTGCTCGACTGCGCCAAGCTGCTCTACGACGGCGCCCTGGTCGCTGAGCGATATGCCGCATACGGCGACTTCATGGCACAGCATCCGGATGGCGCGGATCCGACCGTCGCTCGCATCGTCAGCGCGGCGGCAGCGCACGCCGGTCACGCGCTGGTCGCCGACCAGGATCGAGTCGCCCGGTATAAACGGAAAGCCTTGGAACTTCTTGACGGCTTCGACGCGCTGCTCACACCCACCACCCCCGACCATCCCACGCTCGCCGACCTCGAGGTCGATCCGATCGGCGCGAACTCACGGATGGGTACCTTCACCAACTTCATGAACCTGCTCGACCTGGCAGGGGTGGCTCTCCCCGCGGGCGAAGCCAGCGACGGCCTCTTCGGTGTCTCCATGATCGTGCGGAGCTTCGACGACCAGATTGCCATCGACCTCGCCGCCCTTCTTCTCGGTGAGCAGCCGACGGTCTTCCCCACCGGGGGAATCGACCTCGCCGTCTTCGGTGCCCACCTCACCGGGCAGCCGCTCAACCACCAGCTCATGTCCCGTCACGCGCGCCCGCTCGGCGAGGTCGCGACCTCAACCGACTATCGGATGGTCGCGCTTCCCGGCGCTGTCGCGAAGCCGGGAGTCGTGAGAGTCGCCGCGGGCGAGGGCGCGCAGCTCGCCGGTGAACTCTGGTCGCTGTCCCCAGCGGCACTCGGCGCCTTCCTCGCCGGACTGCCGCAACCGATGTCGCTCGGAAAGATCGAGCTGGCCGACGGACGCGAGGTGCTCGGCTTTGGATGCTCCTTCCCCGAGGGCTCCGACATCACCGAGTTCGGCGGCTGGCGCGAGTACCTTGCGCGGCAGTAGTTGAGTCGTGGCGCTCTTCTGCGGTCGGCCCGCGCCAGCCGTTCGGCCAATCGACAGTTGGAGTCCCCAACTTCGGCGCCACGACCTCATCGCCAGTATCCACACAGGCCTACCCCCGGGTGACGCAGCTGAAAGTACTGCCGTCGGCTCAGGTTCAAGCAGGAGTATTTGCGCGCCGCGCGCCGAAAACCGCCCACGCAACTTGCGTGTGCTTCACGCGCTTGGGCCCAAGCGGGGAATCAAGGCACAAGGAAAATGAGACTGAGCGACGTCGGTCCAAGCAGGCTACAGAACGTTCGCTGGGCGAGTTCAGAGACCAGCGCTTTTGCTGTCGACGCCCGCCTTTCAGGCCTGGACGAGAAAAATCTTCCGGCGTTACCTCGCTCCGCTCCTTGAAATCACGCCAACAAAGGTGGCGAAACTTAGCCACAATGTAGCGGACGTTCAGGCGACACAACTCGTCTGTAGCGTCGAGCCATGGAATTCGATCCGTACAGCGATGGCCTTCTTCGAGGAGATCGAAAGCAATCTTCTCGCCGGCTGGGCGATCTCATGCGCGCCGAGGCTCGCAACTCGGCCACGCCCACGGCGCTGAGCGAAGAGGCGCTGATCTTGGAATTCGGCGCCAGCCGTAACGCGATCCGGGCGGCTCTGGCTGCGCTGCAGAAACAGGGTGTCGTATCCCGCCGTCGCGGCATCGGCACCACGATCAGCCCGCACTGGGACTGGTCGGATTTTGCCGAGCTCCGAGGATTGAGCGAGTCGGCCAGTGCCAACGGCGGACGAGTAACGAACCGAGTTCTCGTGGCCGACATCGTTTCGTCGCCTTTGGCCATCAGTGCCGCCCTCAATCTCCCGGTGCGATCACCTGTGCTCCTGATTGAGAGGGTCCGCATTCTCGATGATCAGCCCCTCTCGCTCGACACCAGCTACTTGAATGTCGAACTCGCTGCTGGCCTCCTTGACTGCGTCCTGGAGAGCGACGATCTCGTGTCACTCCTGGAGGGCAAGCTCGGCCTTCCCCTTGGGAGCGCTGATCTGGTCATCGAAGCGTCCACGGCGGGCGATGCGTTGGCGAGTCAACTTCAGATTGCGCCTGGGGACCCGGTGCTTTCCGTCGACCGCGTCCTGCGGCTGGACGGCGGAGTCGTCCTCGCTCTCGAGTTCCTCCGACTGCGTGGCGATCGCGCCGCTATGACCGGGCGCAGCGACAGGGAACCCGCCCTCTACCCCGAACGGCCATCGCCAAGGCGACGCCGCACCTTCCCAAATACCGATTCAACAAAGGGAACAAGAATGACCGTGAAAACCGCAACCGGTGTCGTGCACCTCGACCGCACCCAGGTCTATGAGAGCTATGTCCTCTTCAGCGGACCGGACGGAGTCTCCCGACTGATCGATCTTGACGGCGAGGTTCGCCACGAGTGGCCCTTCTACGGTGTCCCGGCGCGCATCATCGATCCCGAGATGAATGGCGGCAGGATCGGCGATGTCGGGGTGCAGATTTCTGAAGTCGATGGCTCACCGGGCGGCATCTACGCGAACCGGACCGTCGGCCAGGTGTCGTGGAGCGGCGAGATCCTGTGGGAGTGGGGCAGCGAGGCGCCTGGCGGTGCAGCTCGGCAGAACCATGATTGGGAGCTTCTCCCGAACGGCAACCGCCTGCTCCTCGTGACGATGCCGCGCGTTGTTCCGGACCTCGGTGAGAACATCGTGGGCGATCAGGGCATCTACGAAGTTACGCCGGCCGGCGATATCGTCTGGACCTGGCGAGCCGGAGACCACCTGAGCGAGTTCGGCTTCTCTGCCGCCGGTTGGGCGCACCTCCGCGCGACCGTCGCCCGTCGCCCCGACGACGTCTGGGGCTACCTCGAGATGAACAGCATGAAGACGCTGGGCCCGAACAAATGGCACGACGCCGATCCGACTAGCGTCTTCCACCCCGACAACATCATTTTCAGCACGCGCAAGGCCAACGTCGTCGGAATCATTGACAAGAAGACGGGTGCTGTGGTCTGGCGCATCGGTCCCTACTACGGTGAAGAGCCAGGAGCCGAGCACCAGCGCATCAACCGGTTCTCCGTACCGCGCCCGGTTGACCAAATTTCCGGCCAGCACAACCCCCATTTCATTGCCGAGGGGCTTCCCGGCGCGGGCAACATCCTCGTGTTCGACAATCAGGGCGGCGCTGGCTACCCGCCCGCCCCGCTAGGCATCTATGCCGGGTCGCGCGTCCTCGAGATCGACCCGTCGATCAAAGAAATTGTCTGGCAATACACGGCAGAGGACTCGGGGCGCCCGTCTTGGGAGTTCCACAGCTCCTTCGTCAGCAACGCGCAGCGCCTGCCTAACGGCAACACGCTAATCACTGAGGGCATGAAAGGGCGCCTGCTGCAGGTAACCCCCGCCGGCGAGATCGTCTGGGAGTATCACTCCCCATACGAAGCACCAGGCATCGCCGGTGAACCCGAGGTGCAGGCCG
Source organism: Demequina lutea (assembly GCF_013409005.1). Lineage (NCBI taxonomy): Bacteria > Bacillati > Actinomycetota > Actinomycetes > Micrococcales > Demequinaceae > Demequina > Demequina lutea. The sequence continues at coordinate 492,569 of NZ_JACBZO010000001.1, read as the reverse complement.
CTACCGTCCCCGGCGTCGACCGCCTCTCGATGACCAAGCTCGTCTACAGGTCGCAGGCGGTGCCCTTCGAGTGGGTGCCGGCCGCAACAGAAAAGGTCGGCGTGTTCGTCGATCAGCAAAGCTCATGCTGACGGAGACGCTCGTCACACGTCCCGTGCGCCGTGCAGACCCGACGGTAAGCCCGCCGACGACGACATCCTCCAGCCCTCGATCCACCAGTTCGAGAAGCGTGGCACGCCTTGCCGGGACATTCGGAGGGGGCGCCATCCTCGGAATCGCCCTGCTCGTAGCGGTGTGGTCCTTTCTCTACGCCACCCGCCTGTTCCCAGACAATCTCTTCCCGAGCGTGCCTGCTGTGTGGCGTGCTGGCGTCCAGATGTGGCAACAGGGTCTGCTCGGCCCTGATATCACGGCGAGCATTCGAGAGACTGCTGTGGGATTCGTCATCGGTACGGTCCTCGGAATCGCCCTGGCACTCGGGACTGCGACGACTAGAACGGGGAGGTTTATCCTTCAGCCCGTCCTGAGGCTGCTTGCGCCCATTCCGACTATCGGCTTGATTCCACTCGCGATTCTCTGGTTCGGCATCGGCGATGCGAGCAAGTATGTGGTCGTCGCACTCGGCGTGTTCGTTCCCGTCTGGATCAACGCCCACGCGGGCCTTGCCTCAACGCCGGCCGACTACTTGCAGGTCAGCGGCTGCCTGGGCTCATCCCGCTGGCTAACACTCCGGAAGGTCATCCTGCCGGAGGCTCTCCCCGACATCGTCGCAGGCATGCGTGTCGGCTGCGCGACGGCTTTCGTGGTGATCGTCGTCGCGGAAATGACCGGGACCATCAATGGTCTGGGCTATCGAATCTCACAGGCACAGCTGTTCTCCCAAGCCGACCGGCTGATTTTCCTGCTGGCAGTTCTGGGGGTTATCGGCGCGATCTGCGACCAACTCATTGTCAACGTGGCGCGGCCATTCGTCGCCTGGGCCAAAGAGGAGAACTGACATGGATCTCGCAGTTCATGACCTCGGAGTCACATACAAGACCAAGGCCGCACCTGCTCTTCGCGCGGTAAACCTCGACATCAAGTCCGGATCGTTCGTGGTCCTGGTCGGCCCATCCGGCAGCGGTAAATCCACGCTCCTACGATGCCTAGCAGGGATAGAGAGCCCGACAAGTGGACACGTCACCGCCGACGCCGAACCGATCCTGGGGAGAGACCCGAGTCGCGGCATGGTTTTCCAGCGCGACATCCTCTTTCCTTGGGCAACTATCAGAGCCAACGTCGCGTTCGCTCTGCAGGCCAAAGGTACGCCGAAGCGGGACATGGAACCGATCATCGATGAGCTGCTGACCGTCGTCGGACTGCCCCTCGAGGTCAAGCGTCAGCGTCCGGTTGCTTTGTCCGGGGGAATGCGTCAACGTGCTGGCATCGCCCGAATGCTTGCCGGCGAGCCTGAGGTCATGCTCATGGATGAACCCTTCGCCGCCCTGGATGCACAGACTCGCCTGCGGATGCAGGACCTCGTGACAGACCTCTGGTCACGACTTGGCCGCACCGTCGTCTTCGTCACGCACGACGTGGACGAGGCCATCCGGCTTTCACAGACAATCTTCGTTCTCCGAGACGGCCAACTCGCCGCCACGATCGAGAACCCTTTGCCGCCCGAGCGGCCGGCTGGCAAGTTGGCAGACGCCGCAGGCTACAGCGACCTTCGTCGTCGACTCCACGATGAACTCCATGAGACGGCCAACTCGCCGCCACGATCGACAACCCTTCGCCGCCCGAGCGGCCGGCTGGCCAGCTGGCAGACGCCGCAGGCTACAGCGACCTTCGCCGTCGACTCCACGATGAGCTCGTGAGGCGGCCAATATCGGACCGACTTCACTTTCCAGGTAGTTCCGCTCCTCCCCCCGACTTCACCTAGCACCACACCCCCTTCCCCACTACCGCATACAGAAGGAATCCGCATGCCCTCCACATTTCGCCGGCCCCTCGCAAATCGCGTCTTCGTGCTCGCCCTTGGGGCGATCGTTGCCACCTCTCTCAGCGCCTGTTCCTCTTCGAACACGACCGCCGCCAACAACAGCGCCGCGTCCAAAACCCTGACCGTCGGCTTCGTTCCGGATCCTTCGTGGGCACAAGTGCCCGTCGCCGAAGCGAACGGGTACTTCAAATCCGAAGGCCTCACTGTGAAGGTGATCGACTTCTCCACGGGCGTTCAATCACTCCAAGCTCTTGCCGCCGGGCAGGTCGACATCACCACTTCCGCGGACGTCCCCGTCTCCGCAGCTCTTGCCAGCGCCAAGAACATGGTCATCATTGCTGACGGTTCACGCTGGAAGGGTTCCGTCATCGTGGGCAGCGCGAAAGCCGGCATCAAAACCGCCGCCGACCTCGCGGGCAAAAAGGTCGGGACACCCCTCGGAACTAGCGCAGCGTACTTCGGCGCCAGCTTCCTGAAGCAATCTGGCGTCGATGCCCAGCTGATCAACGTCGCCCCTTCGGCGATCGTTACCGCAATGCAGCAGGGCAACGTGCCCGCAGTTTCCATCTTCCAGCCTTTCCAGCAGCAGGTCATCGCGGCTCTCGGAAGCGACGCCGTCGTGCTCAAGCCAGCAGCAGGAACCTATGTTCAACAGAGTCTCTACCTAGCATCGACGACCGCCGTCAAAAACAAAGCCGATGCGCTCAAGTCATTCGAACTAGCATTGGAAAAGGCCAGCAAGGACCTGACGAGCCAGAAGGCCAGCGCGGTCAGCGCCGTCGCCACGGCCACCCAACTTTCACCTGATCTCGTCAAGACGATCCTGCCGGAGTTCGACTACACGATCGAACTACCGTCCGACCTGCCGACCGGGCTGTCGTCCCTAGGTCAGTGGGCCAAGACCGAGGGGAACCTCCCGTCGACTGCGACGATTCCCGATTACTCCACGTTCATCAACCGCGACTTCCTGCCAGCACCGTGAGCCGAGGTGGCATGACGCAGAGCCTTCTTTAGATACTCTGCCAACAACAGGCGCCGATCGTAGTGATCGGTGCCTGTTGTTGCGTCCGAGGTTTCTCACGAAACGCCTCTTAAAGCCTCCGGGGGGTCTGGCGGTCTCGAATACGCGGGCGGACCATCGGCCGCCAACGTCCTCGCGACCGTGTCCCGGGCGAGCCGCAGATGCGCCGCTATCCCCCGGATCGACATGCCCGCAGTGCCATGCAGGTGACGGATCTCCGCCCATTCGTTCACTGTGATCACCCAACCAATCTGCCTGGGTGGCCAAGTTTTCGAAGAGCGCTACCGGACTAGCTTTCGAGGAGCGTCGACAGAATTGAAAAGAGACTACGCATAGGGCGCTACCTCCACGTCCGGGAGGCGGACCAGCCCTGCACCCTTGCCTACTGGTTTTGACCGCGCCGATTGCGAGGCGTACCCCTTTTGGCGGCTCGACATAAGCGCTGCGCGGTGTGCATTCAGGTCAGGATCTGGCTGTGGCGAGCTTGGACCGGACGCGCACTAGGGGCGCGTTTGGATCCTGTGGTTGGGGCAGAGCGGCAAGGGCGAACTCGTCGATTACGCCGGGCCGGAAGACGAGACACGCGGTCGACCCACCGAACTGGAAGTAGCCCAACTCGTCGCCTTTGTTGACGTGGTATCCGGGCACGATTTCGGGATCGATGACGCAGGAGGAGACCTCGACCATGCCGACCGGGATCATCGCCATCAAACCGATCACCGGATCATCTGCCTTGATCAGGATGATCGCCCGGGCCGCGACATGAGCCAGATACGACTGCGACAGAGTCGGATCGACCGCCTCGACACCCTCGGAGTCCGCTTCGGAGAAATACGTGCCGTCTCTCAAATACGCCCGGACGATCGTTCCCGCGACCGGCGCATGCCAACGGTGGTAGTTCAGCGCACTCAAAAACGCCTGGTACACGGTCCCGCCGACGAACTGGTCCACAGATTCATCTCGTGCGAGGAGGTCATCGAGAGAGTAGGGCTGATTCTTGACCCAAAACCTGCTCTGACGTTGCACGTCCGAGCTGATCTTGCACGGAGTCGACTCGCACGCACTGACGATTACCTTGTCGTCCTCTCGATCCGCCACAGGCCGGGAGGTCGCGGTCAGCCGTCGGGCGAAGAAGTCATTCCACGAGGTGAATCCCCAATGCGCGGCCAGAGGATCGTACTCGTAGTCGTCCATCCCGACGACCTCCCGAGCCTTCTCTGACATCCACCCGGAGGGCGAGTCATTCAATACGTACAGTGACTCCTCGCTCGTCAGGAACACGCACCAGGCATCCAACACCTTGCGGAACATCGCGACGATGCGCGGGTCGCGGTGCGCAGCGAACCCTGCCTCCGTCCCCATGGTCCAGTCGAGGAGAGCTGTCAGCGGGGTGGTGATCATGCCGCCATCACTGAATTCCGGGGCCGTGGTGAGGATCTCGTTGATCAGCAGGAGCATCTGGTCGACGCTTGTGAGGTGCCTCTTGCGGTAGGGCTTAGATTTCGGAACCTGCTTGATCATCTCCGTCATGTAGAGCCGGACGACCGGGTCTCTGGCAATCAGATCCTGGAACTCGAGGATCACCGGGTGCAATTGGACGTTTTCCCGCTGCGCTTCCACGCGTTCCCGGTGCCCCTCGATCCAGTCCTCGAGGTCATCCTGTTTTTCGGGCAGCCAACCTCCCGGGCGCCGGATCCGGTCGGGAGGCGAGTCCATAGTCATGCCGCCAAACCTACCCCTGACTCTCAACCCGGGGTGAGGCGCCTACTTCCTGACAATTCGTGACCCATGGGCGGGGATGGAGACTTCTCTCGAATGACGATGACTACGACTGTGCTCGACTCCTCGGTTGTAATCGAGGATCCTGTTCTGATGGTTGATGATGCGCAGCGTCCGGACCCGGAGGTTCCTCAGCGGGCTCGGCGTCGTGCGTTCACCGCGAAGTACAAGTTGGAGGTGCTTGCGGCCTACGACGCCGCGTCCGGGGGTGAGAAGGGGGGACTGCTGCACGGATAGATGACAGGTTGACCTGACCCACGGTTTGGTTACCTCTCCTCATCGCACCACGCCCCGTCTGGGTTCGTCCCCGGCGGGGCGTGGTGCGGTCCCGCGAGGCTTCTTGAACCCCCACGCGTCATGTTTCGCGAATGGTGTCGTGGTTAGTTGACACGCGCGCTAATGTCAGCGATAGTTGACACATGAGTTCGCGTCACCCACAGACGACAGGAGAGGGCAATGATCGCGCTCGACGCAATTGACATCGGAGCACAGATTCGCAGCGGGCGGCAAGCCAACGCCTGGTCCCAGCAGGACCTTGCCGACAAGATGGGCGTCTCGCGCCAGTGGGTCGTGTCTGCGGAGAAGGGTTCCCCGACGGCACAGATACGCCTCGTGATCGAGGCGCTGCGCTGTGTGGGCTATGTGTGCGACATGGTCCCCGAGGCCAGCGATACCCTTCTCGACCAGGTCACCGGCGGCGCGTGATGGCGCTCGACGTCTACATCGAAGGTCATCACGCGGGCCAGATGACGCGCAGCGCCTCCGACACGGTGGTGTTCACCTACCTCGCCGCGTACGCCGCGTCTGGGGAGCGCACCCCGTTATCGCTGTCGATGCCGAAGCGGACCGCCGAGCATGCTGGCGTGGTGCCGCAGCGGTGGATCGAGAATCTGCTGCCGGAGAATGAAGACGCGCGCGTCGCAATCGCGAGCAAGTTCGATGTGCGCGCTACCGATGCCTACTCTCTGCTGCACCACATCGGCCTGGACGTTGCCGGAGCGGTGCAGTTCGTGCCTGAGGGGCAACCTATCGAGCGCCCTGGCGAGTTGATTCCGTGGAGCGACAAGCACATCGCCGCCGAGATCGATCGGCTCCATGCCAACCCGGCTGACGTGGACCTTGATTCCGAGATCGGTCGCTGGTCGCTGGCCGGGCAGCACGGCAAGTTCGCCCTCTCCCGCGTGGGGGAGCGTTGGGTAGAGCCGACGGGTACACAGCCATCGACGCACATTTTCAAGGTGGGTATGAACCACAGGGAACACTCTGATGTCGCCGAGTTCGTCACGATGCGCGCAGCGAAGATCATGGGGCTGTCGGTGCCAGGGGTGGACCTGCTCAACTTCGACGGACGGCTGGTTGTGGCAGTGGAGCGTTACGACCGCACGACGAGCGAGGACGCCGTTGTGCGCCTCCATCAAGAGGACTTTTGCCAGGCCCTCGGGATCGGCAGTGCGCAGAAGTACGAGAGTGATGGCGGGCCATCGATGCGAGCAGTAGAGGCGCTCCTGCGCGCCAACGTGTCGCCGGCGCAACGAGAGCGCTCCATCGCCGAGTTCGCCCGGCTACAGGCCTTCAACATGGTCGTGGCCAACACTGACGCTCACGGCAAGAACGGGTCGCTTCTGATGCGTGGCCCGCAGGTGCGTCTGGCCCCCGCGTACGACTTGATCAGCGCCGCGCTCGTGTGGTCGCCCAAGAGCGTGTGGTTCAAGGGCAAGATGGCGATGAAGTTCGGCGGGGACTACCGGCTGCGAAGGCTGGATGCGCGCACCACCGCCAAGGCGGCGGACGATCTCGGCGTGGACCCCGAAGGGTATTCGGCTGCGGTTTCCGATTTCGCCTCTCGGGTGGGCCCCGCACTGGATGAGGCGCTTGGCGCCGCGGCCGTCGCGGGCGTTGACCCGGCGGTGGTTGAGTCTCTGCGCTCGCGCGCCCAGGAGTGGGGCGAGCGGGTCGATGGAGTGTGCGGCGCGGCCCAGCCCGGTGCGGCTGCGGAGTTGGCCGTGGTCCGGAGACGCGCTAGTGCTCGCCTTGCGACCGCAATGCCGCCAGCGCGGAAGCCAGAAACGAAGACAGAGAGGGTTTGCAACGCTTACATCGCACGCACAAGGTCACGCTGCGTGCTGCCAGAAGGACACCCCGGCTCGCCGAGCAAGGGCCACCGCTCCGGTCGGTAGTCGACGACAACGAAAAGGACGATGAGGATGAGCACCACGACGATGAAGAGGCGTGTGGTGGCTGGCACGCTGGGCGGTCTGGTGCTCTTAGGCCTTTGCTCCTTCTCGACTGTGATGCACGACTAACCACCCACTCCGCGCAACGCCCCGCCCCGGTTCGCCCCGACGGGGCGTTGCGCTTCCCTGGCGCGACTGATCGAGCCGGGTAGATTGCCGCTGCACTCCACTTGAATATGCAACATCACTCGTAGGGGTATTCGGGGTCGGCTACCGGGGCTTCACGTGGACCTACCCGGTATCGCTTGACGCTGGACGGGTGGTTGGCCGCCAGTCGGCGGAGGCGGCCGCTCCGCACAGATGGTGCCGCTCAACCCATGGTGTTTGGCCCCGGCTCCCTCCCGACACCCCGAGCGTCGGGCATTGGCGACACGTGGGCGAGCTGGCGTTCCCGCATCGAAGTCGTCACGCAACCTTGGCGGCAATCCCACATCGTTCAGGAACCCGTTGCGGATGGCTCCCATCGGCTGGTTCCGTCGCCCGTGCTTGAGCGGCGGGCTTGAACGTACACGCAGCCTCTTTGGGCTTCGCGTGCGCTCCCACGCTGCAGACTGTCCATACGGCAACATCCAAGAACCACGATGGAGCGGCACCAACAAGAGCGGCGCGCCATGCCTCGCGGAACGTGGGGCGCTCTGCTGACTCACTAGTGCGCGCGGTGCGGCAGAATATCGGCGAATCGAAGCCGAATGGCTGACCTGATGGCTGACCAAACGTGCGGCGCGCGCGGCGTAATCCTACAAAATCCCTGGTAAATATTGGAGCCGCCTAAGAGAATCGAACTCTTGACCTATTCATTACGAGGAACGCGCGCTTAACCGCCCGTGACGTCGTCCGGCGCAACCGTGAGGAGTGTGTCGAGTTGGTCGCCACGCCCGCTGATCTGCCACAGTAAATCAGCGCTGCACTGCTCGCGTTCGGGGGTAGTCATGGTGCCGGCCCGCAGGTCTATGGTGCTGCTCCAGCACTGCCCGTACGAGACGGAGACGTCGCTGTACAACTTCTGCAGACTCACGACTGCCGCGTCGATCACCACAATGCGACGCACATTCACGTCGTGAGGATCTCGTTCTATCAGCCGCAACGAACTGCCCGGAGGCACGTCATACCCACCCGCCTTGAGTGCCGAGTCGGACATGCCATAGGTCGATGTGTCGAAGCAGCCCTTGATGTACGCGGGCAAGTCCGTGTCGTTCACATAGACCCCCGCGTCGAGGTTCCGCTGCATGCAGGCGACGGTGGCAACGTGATACTTCGCGATCTCGTACCTTGCGCCCTTGTCGGCCTGCGCCATCAACGCGTCGTGATCCGACGTGCACCCAGCGAGCCCAAGCATGGCGACGAGAGCGAACCCCACGACCGGCGCCAACGCTGTCACCTTGCCACGCCCGACCGGGCTCGAAGTACTCGGAGTATGTGTGGATGCCATCGTCGTTCCCCCCAAGGGTCCGTCAAGACACCAACCTACCCGCCTCATCGAGTCCGCTCCACGACTCCCCAAACGGGGAGAAAGTGTCCCCATAGTTGGGGAGCGTAGAGGGGGTCAAAAACTCAGCGTCCCCATTGTGTCCCCATACGGGCGTCTTGGGGAGCCTCAGTTGAGTCCCTTTCGGAACACAATCCCTGGTAATTGGTGGAGCCGCCTAAGAGAATCGAACTCTTGACCTATTCATTACGAGTCATTAGTAGCGCCTCAGCGCTCTTGGATGAGCCCGTTCCAGTCGTAGATGCCAGACAGTGCTGGCCCACTTAGACCACCTGTTCCACCTCTGGTGCTGACTTCTTGCTGACTTCGTCAGTGGCTCCATTGACGTCCCTCTCGCACGACATGCACCCCCACCGGGGTGCGCGAGAGGGACGTTTTGCTTGCGCCAGCAAGAGCAAACCCCCGCTCCCTGAAACTTGGCGGTGACAGGAGCGAGGGTTCTCAATCCAACGTGGTTGGACCTCCATGGTAGGCCGACCGAATCACACCGGTCAACGGCAATATCCATCGGCGAACCCGCGCATCGCGGAGCCCACACTCGCCGACGCGGTGACACGTCCCGCAGAGGTCTTGGCGCAGCTCTACGGCGCGCGCGCCGTGGACGTTCAGTTGAAGATCCAACGCACCATTGCCCCCCAACCGACGCCGGCGGCCACGCGATTGCCCGCTTGGCACCAGTGCACTCCCGTCCAACAACAACTCATCCGCGAATCGAGGAGAGCGATGTCACGCGCAGTCCACGCCGACGCCCCACTCCGGGGCCGGCGGGCCGAGGACCGGAACGCCGAACTCACCGTCGCCCGGGAGCGCCAGCACGACGGTGAGCGGCCTCGACGCTTCAGCAAGGCAAATTGGTGGACCTCGTATGCCACCTCGAACTTCCGCTCGGGCCTCGATGACACTCAGCGTGACCCAAGAACGGCACACACCGCACGCGACCGCATGGACGCCCTAGTTCGCGTGTTGGGAGCTGAGGCGAGACCACGAGGCCTTCGCACCGCGCCAGGACACGCGCGGCTCGCTGCGCGGTTGGCCGTGTCCGTCGGCACCATCAAGCGCTACGTCGGCATGCTGATTCGCGCAGGATTCCTGGCGCGAATAGTTGCGGGCCGAAGCGCTGACCTCGCTCACACCAATGGCTCAGCATTGCGTGCGGTGTATGTGCTGAGCCAGCCCGCCGACTCTCGACCTTCTGCGTCTCCCACAGGCAAGATCCTGCGGGCTGTGGAAAAGGTCGATACCCCCCGTGTGAACCCCCGTAGGGGGTCACTAACCCTGCGCGCGCGCGAAGCATCGCACCCGATCCCGTGCACGGAGAACATGGCGCTTGGGCTATTCGGCCGACTATCCGAGAGTTCACCGCGGCACCTTCCGACGCAAAGCGTCGGGCCTCGCCGTCGCGCCCGCGAGGTTCGATGCGAGTTCGCGGCCGCGCTGCGACACCGCGCCCCCGACTTGAGGCGATGCCCCTCGGCCTCAATTCGCTCGATCGCGGCCACAATCAAGGTCTTCGTGGACGCGGGCTGGTCAGTCGACGACCTGGTCCATGCGCTCGACCACACCCCAACCAGCAGGCGTAGCACGGCGCTCACCGCAGACATCGGGCAACCAGTTCGTTGGATGACCTGGGCGCTACGCGCCTGGCTCGATCCCGATGGCGCCCCAGTGGCTTCGCGCGCTCAACGGCGAACCGCCGAGACCGACGCCCGACACAAGGCCGCCGCAGAAACCGCCGCGAGACTCGGTGAACGGGCTGCGCTGCGCCGCCACTACGCCGCAGATCCCGCAACCCGTGCCGCCGTGGCGACGGCCCTCACTGCGGTGGCCGCCGCGGTGGCTGACACCACCGAACCTACGCGACCCGTCCGAGCCGGAACCAACCGGATTGTCACAGAACCCCACACAAGGAAGAGGTAAGAGCGCATGTCTACAGAACCCGGAATGAGGGCGCGCATGACAAGTTGGTGCCCAAGCTGCAACGCAATGATCGCGGTCGGCGACCCCATGTGGCCCAGGTTCGACCAAGCCGGCTGGATATGCACGCGGTGCGCCAATTCCCAGCAGCCGACGCCAACGGAGCGACTGCTGGCGCGGCTGGACTACCTCGCGCGCACCTCTTGCACCGCTTCGTTGAGACACGACGAACTCGAGATCATCCACACGCTCGTCTCAACACTCGGCGCCGCTTCGGCCCCACGGGGAGGTGCCACGCCTTCGCAGACCGCCAAGAAACGGCGGGTCAACAACGCCATCAGCAACTACTGAACCACGGAACTACGGAACCACGGAACTACTGACCTACTGACCTACTGGAACCCGGAGAAGGAACTCATGCTCAAGATCGCAATCACGAACCTCAAGGGCGGCTCCGCCAAAACCACGAGCACCGCATACCTCGCACACGCGCTGGGCTTGCAAGGCCGCCACGTCCTCGTCGTCGATGCCGATCCGCAAGGATCCGCCCTCCGATGGAGCGAGGTTGGCGAGTGGCAGACACCCACGATTGGCCTCCCCGTGAAAGACCTTCACACCCGCCTGCCTGGCATCGTGCCGGACTCAATCGACGTCGTCATCATCGACACGCCTCCGCTCGCAGAACAGGCTGGCGTAGTCCGGAGCGCGCTCCGATACGCGGATCTCGCGATTGTCTCGATGGCGCCAACGATGCTCGAGTTCGAGCGCCTGCCCGACGTCTGGCAAGCGATCGATGAACTCGAGGAGATCGATCAGGCGCCGCGGGTCACTCGAGTCCTGCTGACTCGCACAGTCGCGAACGCCAGGTCAACGGCACTGTTTCGTTCGGCGATTGAAGGCGGTGGACACCAGGTGCTGGCGACCGTCGTGCCACGTCGGGAGAGCATCGCGCAAGCATTCGGTGCACAAGTTACCGAACTCGGAGCGTACGAAGGTGTCGCACTCGAAGTCCTCGGACTCGAGGTGACCCTGTGACTCCCCGGGATAACGACCTCGCCATCCGACTTGCGAAGGCCGGATCGCGAACGGCAGCATCTGCGAAGCCCCCGCTACCGGCAGCCGGCTCGCAGGCCCCGGAAACTGGGGTCACGATGCCGAAGGGCACGAGCGTGCGCACCAAAACTGTGCGCGTCACCACGGACCTATCACCCCGCGACTATCGGACCCTGGTGAAGTTTTGCTCAGAAGCGGCAGGCGACTTGGCCGTGGCGAGAGTGCCGCACTCAGTGGCCGTCCGTCTCCTCATTGAGAGGCTCTCCACAGACCGCACGATGCAACTCGCATTGATTGAAGAGATCCGAGCGGCGAAGGCCTGAGCTGCGGCGAGCGGTGTCGGGGCAATGGGGTAGCAAGAGCGGGCCGCCGTGCCAAGAGGAGGCGGCGTGGAGAATTGGGCATTCCTTGCTCGGGATGCGGACCTCCTGGAGCAACTCTCGAGTTCACAGCGTGTCCAAGCAGTAGGGGTACTCACATCGTTCGAAATCGAAAGCATGGAGCCCGCGCGCATCCACACCCAGGCCGTGGTGGACCTCGTTCGCCGCCTGATCAGCGCTGACTAGTTCGCAGCAACCGTGGCCGCTGCCCGGACAGGAAACCACGGTTCAGCGTGACAGTGCGGTTGTCGACGCCCCGCAGACGAATCGCCAGCAACCCAGGCAATTCCTCGCGCCGATCCCCCGGCGATCCGCAAGAGCGGCTGACGCTGCGAGACTCGGCGCCAGAAGGCCGGTCCTCGAACAGCTAGACCCCCTGATCCACGTGAGTGGCGGGGGTCCGCAGAACAACGATACCTCCGACCCACAGGGCACTAGGCGGGCGTGCGCCAGCGGTGCGAAGGGCGACACCCAAGTTGCCTTCGCGACCCCGGTAGCGGCCGCGAGCCGTACGCACATTCTCAAACTGAAGTGCGGCGGACCGTCGCAACGTCTCCCAACACGAACCATCGCAAACGCGTTAAGTGCTCACGAAGTCGCGTTCCGGTAGCGTCATGAACCATGGACATCGATTGGGCTCGAACCCTTCTGAATGAGTACGTCAACATTTGCGAGCGACTCACTGCACACCAGAAAGCGAACAGGTACGACTGGGACGAAACCTGCCGTCAACTCGACAACGAAGCGATCGCGCGCGTCGCAACCATCACTCACATCATCCGGGAGCTAGACCCCGAGTGGCGCGGCCCGCTGGACCCACCCTCGCTCGCATCCGGAGACGGCGAGAGAATCGTGCGCCGGGCCTTGGGCGCTCTCAACGATCGAGAACAATGGCCCGAATACTTGGCGCCGGACTCACCCAAGATTCGAGCGGACAAGATGCATCCGGTTGTTTGGGACGCCGCATCAGTTGTGTGGGAGACCGGAGAGTACCGTTTAGCGGTGCAGCAGGCGGCAGTGTCCCTGTCTGCGCACATCAAGGCGCGTGTTCGATCGCCACTGAGCGACCGAGACCTTGTGCAACAGGTCTTCTCTCCGGATCCGCCAAGGATTGGCCAAACGCGCCTTCACTTTGATGGAGACTCGAAAGACAAGACCTGGCAGTCGAGGCAACAGGGCCTTCATCTGGTGGCCCAAGGAGCCTTCGCAGGGCTCCGCAATGTCGCCACGCACGATGTCGCTACTTGGGAAGAAGGCGAAGCCCTCGAGTACCTCGCCGTGATGTCGGTAGTTGCGCGTTGGGCAGATGAAACGAAGGTCGTTCGCCACACGTGAGAGTCATGTCGACGACGCTTGAAAATGAGGCCATAGCGACGGGCGAAAGCGAGGCCACCCAGGCAGATTGGGTGGATGATCACAGTGGAGGATTGGGCGTTGATTCGGCGGCTGGTCGCGGATGGTGTGCCGCGTCGACAGGTTGCTAGGGATTTGCGGATTGGCCGGTCAACGGTGGATCGGGCGTTGGCGTCGGCGCGGCCGCCGAAGTATGAGCGGCCAGCGCAGTTGACGTCGTTCTCGCCGTTCGAGGGCCGGGTGCGGGAGTTGTTGGCGGAGCATCCGTCGATGCCTGCGACGGTGCTCGCAGAGCGGGTCGAGTGGTCCGGGTCGATCACGTGGTTCCGTGACAACGTCAGACGGTTGCGGCCGGAGCAAAGCCCTGTCGACCCGGCTGATCGTCTCAGTTGGGCGGCGGGTGATGCGGCGCAGTGTGATCTGTGGTTCCCGCCGTTCAAGATCCCTCTCGAGAACGGCACGGCCGTTCTTCTTCCGGTGTTGGTGATCGTTGCGGCGCATTCGCGGTTCCTCACCGCACGGATGATCCCGACGCGCAAGACTGAGGATCTGATCCTCGGGTCGTGGGAGCTGATCCGGCAACTTGAGAAGGTGCCGCGGCGGTTGATTTGGGACAACGAACCTGGCATCGGGCAAAGGGGCCGCCTTGCTCAGGGCGTCGCTGCGTTCGCGGGAACCCTTGCCACAAAGGTCGTCCAGTTGCGGCCATATGACCCCGAGTCGAAGGGGATCGTCGAGCGGCGCAATGGGTGGATGGAAACCTCGTTTATGCCGGGTCGGACGTTCACCTCACCGGCGGACTTCAACGCACAACTGGCCGTTTGGTTGCTCACAGCGAACACAAAGGTCGTGCGCACGATCAACGCGCGGCCGGTCGATCTGATCGAACACGACCGGTCTCTTATGCTCCCGTTGCCGCCTGTCCCGTTGCAGTTGGGATGGCGGGAACGGGTCCGCCTCGGCCGTGACTACTACGTCCGCCTCGACGCGTCCGACTACTCCGTCGACCCGAACGCGATCGGACGAATCGTTGACGTCATCGCGGACCTGGACCGGGTGAAGGTTCGCCTCGCCGGGCGGATCGTCGCTGACCATGCCCGCGTCTGGGCCAGAGGAAGCACCGTCACTGACCCCGCTCACGTCGAGATGGCCAGAAGGCTTCGGCAGCAGTTTCAACAACCACGACCAGCGCCAGCCGAAGACCTCAAGAGAGATCTCGCCGACTACGACCGGGCATTCGGACTGAACGAGGAGGTCGCGTGATGTCCACGAAAACCCCGGATGCACTCAAGCAAATCACCTATCTCGCTGGCGCCCTGAAAGCCCCAAGAATCACCGACGCCGCGACCCGGCTCGCCGACCAAGCACGGGACGCGGGCTGGTCGTTCGAGGACTACCTTGCCGCCGTCCTCGAACGCGAAGTGAGCGCCCGCAACGCCTCCGGCAGCGAACTGCGCGTCAAAGCGGCCGGGTTTTCCGCACGTAAGACCCTTGAGGACTTCGACTGGGACGCGCAACCCGCGATCCGACCCCAAGTCGCCGCATTGGCGTCCGGCGGGTTCCTCACTGAGGCCCGCAACGTCGTTATGCTCGGACCTCCCGGAACAGGGAAAACCCACCTCGCAACTGCGCTCGGGATCGTCGCCGCTCGCCACGGACACCGGGTGCTGTTCGCGACCGCGACGGACTGGGCCACCCGACTCTCTGACGCCCACCGACAAGGACGCCTTCCACAAGAACTCGCGAAACTGCGTCGCTACGGGCTGATCATCGTCGACGAAGTCGGCTACCTCCCGTTCGAGCAAGACGCCGCAAACCTGTTCTTCCAGTTGGTGTCATCCCGCTACGAACACGCCTCACTGATCCTCACCAGCAACCTGCCATTCAGCGGCTGGGGCGAAGTCTTCGGAGACCAAGCCGTCGCCGCAGCAATGATCGACCGCATCGTCCACCACGCCGACGTCCTCACCCTCAAAGGCGCCAGTTACCGGCTCCGCGGACGAGGAATCGACAGTCTTCCGAGCACCAGAACCCAACATGGGGCAGACTAACAACACGAACCAGTGGCCCCATTTTCAAACGTCACTTTGGCCCCACATTCGAGCGTCGTCGACAAGTCAGACACCCGTGCGTCCCAGGCACACGGACTTCCCAACCCTCACGTCTCGGGACCGGCCACGTGCACGGTTTCACCCGCCGGGTGGATTAACGACAGGCCGGGTTAGCCAGGGCCTTCAGCGCTTGGGACTGCCGGGGCGGCCGCTTCAGCGGCACGTGAGAATCGACTGAGACAGGCCTTGGAAAGGTATCCCCGCACGAAGTGCCGGGCGGCGCTCGCAGGCGTGATTCCCCAGCGGTTGCGCATGTGATCGTCCAGGCCAAGTGACTGGACTGTCTGAACGAGGCTATTGCGCTCGAGCATGGAAAGGGCCGGTCCCAACAACTCATCGAAGCCTGACACCGCCTTCAAATCTTGCCAGGAGGCCACCATCATGTGGCCCGGCGTTTCTGGATCTTGCTTCGCGAGGTAGTCAAGAATCCGCAGATGCGGCGCCTCGATTTCACGGAGCATGACCGCCCACCCGACCTCCTCCATCACTAGAGCGTCGTCCTCGGTCACCGCGCCCGACGCCAAACCCCGGCCAAGAACACGAACCTTTGCCTCGGAGGCTGAATCCGCCGCCGCCTCAAGCGTCCGTGCTAGTAGCAACGCCTTCGCAGGATTGTTGACCAAAGCCTCAACCAGCTCGTCAATCGGCGTGTTTGCTTCGTTCGATGCCACTGCAAGCACGTAACCGCACGAATTCCGGCGGCGCTCGCGCAGCGCAAGTAGGCCAGTGTCTAGCGCCGGTAGCGCCGTCATCGCCAAGACCGCGGCTTCTGGGTGAAGCATCGCGACGGTGGCCGCCAGCCCAGACACCGCCATGCGACCGACCAGCGCGACCCCGTCCTTGTCCGCTTCATCCATGCGACCAGTATCCTCGGGTCACGCTTCGCATTCAGAGTTCCCAACTAGTTGAGGCCGACCGGGCGGCTTAACGACAAGCCGGGTTGACGACGTCAGTGAGCAAGTCAGTCCTGGCTCTCGACAGCGTTCGGGCCCGTGGATCAGCCATCTCCGGATTGGTACTGTGCAAGCCAATCCGCTGCACGTTCCAGAGTCGGGACCACATCCTTACCCGCCAGTTCCCTCATATACGACCGGCGTTGAGACTCATAGCCAGACGGAGGTGCTTCATCAATCCACCTGGGAATCACGGGGATTGAGAACGGCACTGTGAAGGGGATCGTGAGACCGCCTGCCGAGATCGCAATCCTTGCCAATTCACTATGGACGCTCGCATTCCGTACGAAGCGAATCCCTGTCATGAGGTCATCTACTGCCCCCTGGCGTCGGGCTTCGACATATGCCCCGCGTTCAGCCTTGCCGCCGAGCCCCTCGTCAACCGCTGCGATCCAAAACGCTGCCTCGGCGGCCGCGTGGGCAATCACCCGGGGGTCGCTTGTGCCACCGAGACGCGCTATGGCGCGGCGTGCACCGTCGAGCGCATAGTCAATTGCACTGGCTGTCAACGGTGTCAGCTCATGGTCTTGCATGGTTCATTGTGGGCACGTCGTGGGAGGCCCTTGCGTAGGGACGCGCCGAACCCAGATCGGTCCATGCATCTCAGATTGGTAATCCACGGACCGTAAGGGCACCTGTGCCCGCCAATAGGGGTTGATTAACGGCAAGCGGGGTTGGATGTGTCAGTTGACCCGCCCGGTCCACGGGTGCGCAGCGCCACACCCAAGGGAGCAACTCGTCAATACACCCATGCGGTGAATTTGATTCCGACGCTCCGCAAGCGTCTCCGGGCGTCAGGCTCTTGCCGCGCACGCGAAGCAGGAGCACACGGTCCATGCTCGGCGGCGCATCGCGCAGGCTCGCCGTCCATCGGTGGACCGCTAGTGACCGTGACGGTGGTGAGCGTCGGGGTAGTGCTCGTGGGTGTGGGTCTCACTGGCGTGGTGATGCTGGTGACGATGCCACGTGCCGGACTCAACTGGCTCCGAGTGGTCGTGCTGATGGTGGCCGTCGTGGGAGTGCCAGTGACTGTGGTCGTGCGGAGGGTGCATGTGCTCATGGAGGTGCCGCTCGGTGAGGTGCAGCCAGATCCCCACGCCCATGAGTGCCGCGGCGAGCAGCAGTGGCCATGTGACAGGCTCGCCGAACCCGATGGCGATGACCGCGCCCGCGAACGGTGCGACGGAGAAGTAGGCACCCGCTCGAGCGGTGCCCACGTGCCGCATTCCCACGATGAACAGCGTCAGGCTCAGCCCATAGGCGAAGAAGCCAAGGACGAGCGCGCCCGCGATGTTCGCGGCCGCGGGCAGTTGGGCACCGAGGCTGAACGCGAGGATCAGATTTACCGGGCCTGCAACGGCACCCTTGACCGCGGCCAGCCACGTGGCGTCCGTGAGGGCGATAGCGCGGGTGAAGTTGTTGTCCAAGCCCCAGCTGAGGCAGGCACCCAGGACGGCGAGGGCGGGCCAGGGGCTGCCGAATTGGACGCCCAGGGGGACGGTGATCACGATTGCGCCCGCCACAATTGAGGTCATCCCGAGCGCGACGCGGCGGTCGAAGTTCTCGCGGAACACGAACCACGCCAGCAAGGCGGTGAAGACGCCCTCCGCATTAAGCAGCAGGGACGCTCCCGACGCCGGCATGTTCGACAGCCCGACCAGCAGGAGTACCGGTCCCAGGATGCCCCCGAAGAGGATGGACCCTGCGAGCGGGAGCATCTCGCGGCGGCTGAGCCGGACGCGCGGCGCTCGGCGTGCCACACGGATGATGGTCAGGCCCAGGCCGGAACCGCAGTATAGGAGCCCGGCCAACGTCCACGGGCTGACGTCGCCCAGAAGAATCTTGGCGAACGGTGTGCCAGCGCCGAAAAGCACGGCCGACGCGAGGGCCGCCTGAACGCCCCGGTTGCGCAGCGCAACTGATATCACGCCGCCGTCCCGGGCTCACACCACGTGTTGCTCACTCGCAGATTCTCTCACGCGCCCTCGCAGGCGAACGGGCCGGGCTGCGCCCCGGCCACGGTGACAAGCGGCACCACTGACGACAGCAGCATCTGCGCAAAGGGTGTCTTACTGTGCACCCGCTCGGGGGTGGATTAACGACAAGCCGGGCTGACGGTTTGAGCCGGCTGTGAATGGGCGTGACGGTCACGCAGGATGCACTGGGCGTCAAATAGTGGTCGCCGGCGCCACATCAACGCGGTGGACTAACGGCAAGCCACCTTCGCGAGGGCATCCCGGTCAGTCCAGTTCGAGGTTGTCACTGGCTGATTCCCCAGTCACGGCATCGTCAGTGAACAGTTCCGGGAAGCGTTGCCTACGAGCGGCGAGAACGTCGGGTGAAGCCGTGGGCGCTACGGCCAATGTTCAGCGGGCGAGGCGTCACCGGCCCGCCTGGGTCACCGCGTGCAGCCGCGGTTCGATCGAGTCGGCCATCATCGTGACCTCGCGCTCGGTGATGCCGTGGCGACGGGCGTGATCTCGCCATCCGGCGAGCGACGCAGCGACATGGGCGATGCGGGCGCGGGCCTCGTCGGCGCCGATGCCTGCGTCGTCTGCGAGTGCTAGAAGCCCTTCCGCTTCGTCGGGGGGAACATCGGCTCCGGCGATCGACGTTGAGCGCGGCTTCGAGAGGTCAGGGTTGGGGTTGACGTCGAAGGCTGGGCTGAGCGACCAAAGGCCGCCCGTGGCGAGAAAGCCGTGGTTGCGCAGGTGGTCGTCGGTGTTGCCGAGCGCCACGGACGCGACAACCCTGTCGTAGAGCTCACGACGGTCGGCCTGGCTGGACACCGAGATGTCGCGTATCGCCTCGACGATGTCCGCGTAGTCGCGGCGCTGCCCGTCGCTGGCGCCGGTCGCCGTCATCGCGCTGATGTAGCCCACGCGCACGCCGGTCATAGTCCTGTCGAATCTGCGCACCAGCAGCACGCTGCGATCGTTGACACGCACGAGACGACGCCAGGGCGTGCGGAGACCCGCGTTCTCGAGCAGGTCGAGCGCGGTGGCCTCCCAGGCCATCACATCCCACTGGTCGGATGAGTGAGGGAACTTCGCGATGGCGAGAGCGCCATCCTCGAGACGGACCGAGGCTTTGGGGCGGGCGCCACCCAGGCCGGTGGTTCCGGTGTCGAGCAGCTGCTTGACCGCGTTCGAGGGATCCGCGTCGGAAGCGAGCTCGTCGCTGGCACGCAACAGGAGGGGCAGCGAGATGAGCTTCGGCACGATCGACGGCCGGCCGAGGTACTCCTCGTGTCCGGGTAGACGGAACCGCAGCGCCCCCTGGCGGGTGTCGTCGCTCACGCCGAGCAGAAAGTCCACGTCGTCCAGACTGTGCGGCGTGCGGCTGTCTTCGCGGGCTCGCACGCGTTCCGCCTTCTCGATGAGGTTGCGCCCCCATCGGTCGGGGGCACTGTCGGCAAAGGCGCGAAGCAGCCCAACTTGGTGCTGGGATCCGCTCGTCAGTTGCAGCCCTGGGTCGATGTTCATTCCGCCGTCGGCGAGATATCCGGCGTCGTACACGAAGGTCGTGGAAATCTGGCCGCGGGTACGGGTGAAGTGCGCCTGGCCGACGATGCGCGTGTGGCCATCCAGTTCTGTGGACACCTCGAGGGTCGTCATCGTGCACGCTTCTTCGTCAGGTTGCCCGCTCGCAGTCGCCCGATGTCGCTGCCCAGCGGATCCAGGGCGTCGACCACCAGGTCGAGCGCGCCGAGCGCGCGGAATACCTGTGCAACGTTGGCGAAACTGACGTTCGGATCGCCCGACTCGATCTTGCGCAACGTGGTGCGCGAGATGTCTGCGCGCTCGGCGACCTGTTGCGCGGTCAGGTTCAGCACCATGCGCCAGCCGCGCACGTGCTCTCCCAGCTCGGTGATCTCACGGTCAATCTTGTAGCCACCCACGGTCGCCTCCTTATGGTCACCAGAGTACGCCTATGTACGCGTAATGGACAGTATAGCCACCATAGCGGGAGACGGCCCCCGGTGCCGTTCTCGGCGCCGCTGGCCTCATCTAACCCTGACACGTAGGGTGAGCCCGATCGCGATCTCCGCCCGATCCGACACCGTCACCAACCTCCGCACCAACGCCTCCCAAAACTAGAGTGTTACTACGACGCTATGACACCGCCATCTGGCAGCCCTGCTCACGCAGGACCCGGCAGATCGACTCGACCGCTTACCCTTCGGTTCTCATCGTGTCGATGAAACCCAGCATCAATGGTTGCGGGGGTCGAGTTCCCCCACGAAGAAACTTGTTGCCGCCCCCAGGATCGCGACATCCACACGCAGGTGTTTGTTCTCCGCCTTCAACCGTTTGACCTGCGCATGCTCGACGGACGACACACCATCGCGGGTGCCGTCATCGATATCGGCCTGCAACACCCACCGCCGCACGGGAACTCGTGCCCCCGCCCGACCTGAGGGGCCACAGCCGCAGACGCGGCCGCCAACGAGGGACACTCCGGCCGGTGCTCCCCCACAAGTCGCGCCGCCCGGTCGCGGAGCGCGGGATCAATCTTCTTCGGCATGACATACATACTTCCAACTCAAAAGGATGCGGCATCAAACCCGGGGCACTTCAGCCCCAATGGTGAAAGGACTGCGGCCGCGACGCGAATGCTGATTCCGTCCCCTGCAACGCAATGCATGGTGGATCCGACGAGTTGACGCCAACGAGCCCGAACGTACTCTTCGTGGACTCCAGGCAAAGGCTCACGGCACGAAAGGATGTAGAGCACGAGGCCGATCGGGCCGGTGAACAGGGTAACGATCACGAATCCCCACTTCAGCACCGGCGACTCGGGTGTTCGCGCAATGTCGATCGCTACGAACGCGAACGAGGTGAGCACCTCCGCGAACCAGAGCAGCATGATCCCGTCGAGCATCAATTCGGCGTCTCCATCGTGCGGCGACCGTGACGCGACTGGAATGCCGCCGGACTATCAGGACCTCGGTGGCATGCGACGCGCTCTCACTCGGCATCGGTCGATGTCAGGTAGAGGGCGGGATTGGCGACAAAGGCCGTCCGGCAGCCTTCCGAGCAGAACGAGTAGTCGACACCCATGTGTGTCGCGTGCCCCGCGGCCGTGCGTGGGTCGATGCTCATCCCGCACACCGGGTCCGTCACCGTGGCGGCCGCATCGTCGTCGGTCACGTTTTCTGGGGACGCATCCGTCACGTCCAAGGCAGGCTGGCCCGTGGTGTACTTCGCCGGGTCTGCGACGAACTTGTCGTGACAGTTGTCGGAGCAGAAGTAGTAGTCCTGGTCCTGGTAGATGGTGTGGGCCGGAGCATCGGACGTACGCACCTGCATGCCGCACACCACGTCCTTGGCGTATCCCCCGCCTCCACCGAACTTCGCAGCGTTCTTGTACATGTAGTACAGCAACCCGAAGATGGCCACGGCGAGGGTGTCGAGGATGGTGGTGTAGTTCAGGCCGAAGTGGACCGTGGCGATGTCTCCCACGAGGGTCCCTGGGATCTGTCCCAGGAGGGTGAAGATCCCCTCGGTGATCAGCCCCGCCAGGCTCATCGTGGCCCAGAACACGAGCGAGAGCCTGATCGCAAGCCGGGTGCCGTAGAACTTGCGGTAGATCAGCACCAGCGGCAGCGCAAGCAGGTCGGCAAACACGAAGGCGATGACCCCGCCGAAGCTGATGCCGCCCTTCCAGAGTGCGGCGGCTAGGGGTACGTTGCCCACGGAGCAGACGAAACTGATGAATGCCAGTACCGGTCCGACGATGACGTTCTCGAGCGCTGACCAGATGCCGTGCCCGGTCAGGAACAGGGCCCTCCAGACTGAGGTCGGGACGGCCACCGACGCGAACCCCGCCACGACGAACCCGATGACGAGCTCCTTGCGGAGCATCGTGACGTCGCTGATGGTGTAGCCCGACGCGTCGGACCAGCCCGCCCGGGAGCGGATCCGCTGGCGCCACGGGGTGGACGTGTGAGCGTCTTCCTCAGCGTCGGCGTGCCCTTCGTGTCCGTCGCGACCCGTCTTTCGAGCGCGCAGGCGCTCTCGCGCGGCGTCGATCTCGGCAACGTCGATCACACGCGGCAGGATAAAAGCCAGCAGTGCGATCATGATGGATCCGCCGATGAACTCGGCGACCGCGAACTGCCAGCCGATCAGTAGCCAGAGCACCGCGCCAAGTTCGATGACCAGGTTCGTGCTGGCGAACATGAACACCATGGACGACGTAAAGTCTGCCCCGCGCACGAATAAACTCTTGGCCAGTGCACTCGCAGCGTACGAGCACGAGGAACTGACCATCCCGAAGAAACTGGACCGCACGATTGTCTTCGGTCGGTGATCACCCAAGACGCGCTGCATCTCACGTTTCGACACGAACGCCTGTATGGCACCCGACAGGGCAAACCCGAGAACCAGCGCCCACAGTGTGTCGTAGAACATCCAGAAGCCCTCGGCCAAACTGGACCCGATCGTTCCCAAAATTCCCACGTCACACGCTACTTTGTTCGCCGGACGCCGGGTCTGCTAGGGGTGCCGTCGCGTGTCCGGATTGGGGCTCACGGTGCTCGTGCAGTTCACGCCAGAGGTCCCGCAACTCAGAAACGACGAATTGCGCGCGCCCGGCCAGGCCGGTACGACACTCCGGCACGCCCGAACCGTCCGGATCGCACTCTTCGGCAACTGGCATCAGCCTTCACCTCTCTTCTCGATGGGTGCCCTCGAGTTTCCGCCTACACCCTGCTACTTAGCCTGGTGCGCTCCCGTGTACCCATTCGCGACGAACGTGTCGGCGCATCCCTGGGAGCAGAAGTAGTAGGTGGTGCCGTCGTGTTCGATCGTCGCGGCTGCGGTCGCCGGATCGATGCTCATCCCGCAGATGGGATCCGTAACCTTCTCGGATGTCATGGACATGGTGGATCTCCCTTGCTCTGAGACGGCTGTGGCCGCCATCGCTGCGTGCGACACACAGGCGCGTCGCCTGTCTCGACAGTAGCCCTTCCAGTGGACTGGAAGGTAAAGGCCGAGATCGACGCCGCATTCCGCGTGATGCCAAGAGGGCTGGCTGCGCCGCCCCGAGGCGTTGTCACGCAGGTGTCAAGATGGGCCCATGAGCACTACAGCCGACTTGCAGGGCCCCTTGCCGCGTGCTCGCGTCCTGGTGGTGGAGGACGAGGTGTCGCTTGGCCGATTGATCGCGTCGTACTTGTTGCGCGACGGCTACGACACGGAGGTCGTCGCAGATGGTCGTGAGGCGATAGCGGTCGCACGCGCGAATCCGCCCGACGTCGTGGTCCTAGATCTTGGGTTACCGGGCGCGGACGGTATTGAGGTCTGCAGGACGCTGCGGACGTTCACAGATTGCTACGTGATCATGCTCACCGCGAGGGTCGAAGAGGTCGATCGCCTCATCGGGTTGTCCGTCGGCGCCGACGACTACCTAACCAAACCCTTCAGTCCCCGCGAACTTGTGGCACGGGTCGGTGTGATGCTGCGGCGACCACGGGGGTTTGCGGGAGGGGCCGACGCGCCCGAGGTGCACGAGACGGTGGAGGCGCATGAGGTCCTCACGGTGGGCGAACTCAGCGTGGATCTCACGGCCAGAGAGGTCCATCTGGCCGGAGGGGTCGTGGAACTGACGCGCACGGAGTTCGATCTGCTCGCGGTGTTGGCGCGGCAGCCGCGCCGGGCCTTCTCTCGCGACCAGCTCACCGAACAGGTGTGGGGCCCTGCGTGGTTCGGAGACCCCCACCTCGTGGACGTCCACCTGGGCCACGTGCGTCGAAAACTCGGCGACGACTCCTCAACGCCCATGTACGTGCAAACCGTGCGCGGGTACGGGTACCGGTTGGGGCCAGGCACATGAGGCGGTGGATGGCGTTGGCGGATCGGGCCGACCTAGCAACGCGCCTGCTGATCGCCATAGCGCTCGTCGTCGGGGTGGGCGCAGCCACGGACTGGGCCGTCGGCGCGACCGTCGGTCCCGGCCTCTTCCATGAGCACTTGCTTCGCGCGGTCGCAACGGGGGAAAGCCCCACGGATCATGCCGATCGTGCGTACGCCGCCGCATCGGCGCTCACTCTCTCGATAGCCCTCGTCACCGCGCTAATCGCGTCAGCGGGCGTGAGCGTTATTATCGCCAGGCGGATTCGACGCTCGCTCGCGCCTTTCGCTCAGGCCGCCCATCGCGTCGCGATAGGCGAACGCAACGTGACCGTCAGCCCGCCAGGAATCGGGCCAGAATTCGATCGAGTCGCGGCAGCGTTTACCGCAATGGCAACAGATCTGGCGCATGTCGAGGACACCCGCACTCACATGCTCGCGGACCTGGCTCACGAGATGCGAACACCACTCGCCGTGCTTGCCGCGTATCTCGAGGCGGTCGGAGACGGCGTGGAGCGGCTCGACGAGTCGACCATGCACATAATGCAGGCGCAAGTCGAACGGCTCAGCAGACTCTCCGCAGACGTGGCACTCGTGACCTCGGCACAGGAGGGGCGCCTGTCCCTG
Source organism: Demequina lutea (assembly GCF_013409005.1). Classification (NCBI taxonomy): domain Bacteria; kingdom Bacillati; phylum Actinomycetota; class Actinomycetes; order Micrococcales; family Demequinaceae; genus Demequina; species Demequina lutea. Next base: position 467,821 of record NZ_JACBZO010000001.1, on the reverse strand, counting down.
GACCGACACCCCATCGACGTCGACACGGTGGTGAAGGGGGCAGCCGCCCAGGAGTCCGATCGCCTCGCCGAGTGCGGCCTGACGATCCACGTGCGAAGCGCGCCGGGTCTGCTCGTGGACGCGGACCCGGACCGGATTGGCCAGGTGCTCACCAATCTGCTTGAGAATGCTCGACAGCACACCCCTCCGGGCGGTGTCGTCGACGTTGAGGCGACCGCAGAAGTCGACGCGGTCCGCGTGACGGTGCACGACTCGGGCGAGGGCATCGCGCCCCAGGATCTCCCTCGAGTCTTCGACCGCTTCTTCCGTGTCGATGTGGCGCGTGACCGGGCTCACGGTGGTTCGGGCATCGGACTGTCGATCGCTCGGGCCATTGCCACGGCTCACGGCGGCACCCTCGTCGCTGAAAGCGAGGGCCTGTCGATGGGCTCGACGTTCAGCCTGACCTTGCTGCGGCTGCGGACCGAGCCCGAGCGGGCCGGAGCCCCAGAGCGATAGGCGCGCGTCGGACATTCGCGGCGATCTTCATCAAACCTTCGTGAAATGCGTACGAGAATCCCCGTGTCCTGCGTCGATGCTGGAGAGCAACGACACGAAAGGACAAGATCATGATGGGTTGGTACGGCGGAGGAATGACAGGATTCGCATGGGTGGGAATGGGCCTGTTCTGGTTGGCCCTGCTCGGATTCATCGTGTGGCTCGTGATCCGCCTGTTGCCCGGCAAGTCTCACGAGCCGGCAGCGGCGGCGATCCCGCCCGTGTCGCGAGTAGCGGCCCCCGCGGTCCCCGCTTCCGCTCGGGCGCTCGCAATTCTCGACGAGCGCCTGGCCAGCGGCGAGGTGGACCTTGACTGGTATCGCGCCGTTCGCGAGACTGTCCTCGAGAGTCGCGAAGGCGAACGATGACGGGCCTCACGCGCGGATGGACTATCGCCGCGCTGGTAGCGGCCATGGCCGTATTGGCGGTGTCGGCCGTCGCCACATTCAACCTGGCGGCACGCGGGCAATACGCGACCAGCTGGCCCGGGACCGACCGCGCGGTGGCGGGCCAAACGGAGCCGTCCGCGCAGAACGCGGGGACCGTCGTCGATGTCGTTGCCATGGACATGGCGGGCGGTCGGATGATGGGGAGCCAGCGCGGCATGATGGGCGGCGCGATGGCGCTGCGCTCCGACCGCGTCGACGTTCCGGCGGGCACCGTCACACTCCAGCTCTACAACCAGGGCACCATCACACACGAACTTGTGGTCCTGCCGCTTGCTGAAGGTCAACAGGTGGGTGCGCGCTCGGTGGGAGCCGACGGAAGAGTGAGCGAGTCGGGCAGCCTCGGGGAGGCATCAAAGTCCGGTGGCGAGGGCGCCGGCGACGGCATCGAACCCGGCACCACCGGTTGGGTGACACTGAATCTTCCTGCCGGCCGCTACGAGATCGTCTGCAACATCGAGGGTCACTACGCAGCGGGCATGTACACGCTGCTCGTGGTCGGCTAACGCGGCGGGGTACAAAAGGACGCGTATCAATCGTGCGGTCACGTGCCGCGCTCGAACGAGGAGACTACACATGGAGAACATCAACACGACTACCTACACGGTCGAGGGGATGACGTGCGCACACTGCGTGTCTTCGGTCTCCACGGGGGTCGGCCAGGTTGATGGCGTCACTTCGGTCGAGGTCGAACTCGTGCCGGAGGGGACATCCTCGGTGAGGGTCAGCGGGAGGGTTCCCGCGGACGCGGATGCCATCAGCGCCGCCGTCGACGAAGCCGGATACGTCGTGACTGGGGTCCTGGCGTGACGAACTCCGTTCGCTTGGTGCTCTTCGCGGTGGGACTGCTTGTCGCACTGGGCCTCGGTCTCGCGATTGGGGCAGCGGCCGGGCCGATCACGGCTGCAGGGGCAGACGGCGGCACCGTGGTCCATGTCGGAGAGGTCTCATGAGCAACATCATCGAACTTGAAATCGGCGGGATGACGTGCTCGTCATGCGCCGCCAGGATCGAGAAGCGCCTCAACCGGATCCCGGGTGTCGAGGCGAGTGTGAACTACGCGACCGAGCGGGCGAAGGTCGAACTTCCTGAGAGTGCAACGGTTGAGGAAGCGATCGCATCGGTCGAGAGGAGCGAGTGAAACCATGCCAGTAGGAACCGATATTTCGCTCCAGTCGGCGGGTAAGTTCATCGTGGTCATTCTCCTGGCTGTCATCCTTGTCGTCGCCCTCGCCTCCTTCGCCCTGCGATCGGTGTCGCGGCGCCGCGGCCGTGAGCACCACGCCGGTGGTGGGCAAGGCGCGGCGGTGGACGAGGAAGCGATCACCGCGGCATTGAGCACGCGGGCGAGCGCCGCCCTCGTCGCGATTGACGATGCGATCAGGACCTCAGGTCAGGAGCTCGCCTTCGCACAAGCGCAGTTCGGGCAGCAGGCGACCGCCACCTTCGACGTCGCCCTTCGCGAGGCCAGGACGTCGGTGGCGCGCGCGTTCGCGCTGCGCCAGCAGCTCGACGACGATTTCCCTGAGAGTGAGCCGCAGGCTCGGGCCATGGCGGCCGAGATCCTGCGGATCTGTGCACAGGTCACCGCGGAACTGGACTCCCATACGCATGAGTTCGACGAGCTTCGCGATCTCCATGCACGCGCACCCGAACTGCTCGACGACCTCAAGCGGGACGTGGCCGAGGTCGAGGCACGGATCCCGACCGCGCGCCTCACCCTAGAGGCGCTGTCCGCGTCGTACCCGGCGGGCGCACTGGCGTCGGTCAGCGGCAATCCGGACCAGGTGGAGCGGCTGGCCGCGGGGATCGTGCTGACCCTGGCCGCGGGCCGGTCCGGGTTGGAGAAGGGCGACCGCGGGGCCGCCCTAGCGGCGGCGCGGTCCGGTGAGGCTGGCCTCGCGCAGTCGTCCCAACTCCTCGATGCCGTCGAGCACGCCGCAGAGAACCTTGCCGAGGCGCGTCACCAGCTCACGACCAGCATCGCCGCACTGTCCCAGACGGTGATCGACGCCGCTCGACTCGCCCCGTCGGACCCTGAGGTCGACGCTCAGGTCGCCGCCGCCACGGCACTGATCTCCGAGAGTCGGGAGGTCGGGACCGGCGAGGACCCGATCGCGGTTCGGAACGCCGTGAACCAGGTGCAAGGGGCCCTGAACTCCCAGCTGGCGCCGTACCGGGCGCGGTCTGAGCGGACCGCGGCTGCCCAGAAGCAGATCGTCGAACTGCTTGGACACACCAACGCTCAGATCGGCGCCGTCGGCGCGTACATCGACAGCCGACGCGGCGCGGTCGGTCCCGACGCGCGAACCCGCCTGTCCGAGGCGACCCGCCACGCGCAGCAGGCCCAAGAAGCCGCGCTCGTGAGCCCCGTCCGGGCATTGGCCGAGGCGACCCAGGCGAGCCAGCTCGTCGATTCCGCGCAGACCCTCGCCCAGCAGGACGTCGCGGACTTCGAGGCGCAGCAGCGCGGGGGCCCCGGCGGATCTCCGTTGGGTTCGCTGGGCGGCGCCGGAGGCATGGCTCTCGGAGGAATCCTGATCGAGGAGCTCCTGCGCGGTCGCGGTCACGGTCACGGTCACGGTCACGGATCCCGCGGTGGATTCGGGGGAGGTGGTTGTTGACCTCACCCGAGCCACACTTCCGCTACTGACGTTCGACAGCTCGACCGACGAAAGGAACCACCGTGTCTGACAAGCAGACCGTTCTTGGCCGCATCACCCAGCTCGCCAAGGCCAACATCAACGCACTCCTCGACCATGCAGAGGACCCGGGCAAGATGCTCGACCAGCTGGTTCGCGACTACACGAACACCATCGCTGAGGCCGAGGACGCGGTTGCCCAGACCATCGGCAACCTGCGCATGGCCGAGCAGGACCATGCCGCCGACCTCGCTGCCTCAGCGGGCTGGGGTCAGAAGGCCGCAGCGGCGTCAACCCGGGCCGACCAGATGCGGGCCACCGGCAACACCACGGACGCGGAGAAGTTCGACAACCTCGCCAGACTGGCGATCGCCAAGCAGATCGACGCGGACCGCAGCGCTGCCGATGCGAAGCCTCTCCTCGCGTCGCAAGCCCACGTCGTGGAGAACCTCAAGGCGGGCCTCATCGCGATGAAGGAGAAGTTGTCCGACCTCAAAACCCGGCGCGACTCGCTGGTGGCCCGGCAGAAGACCGCAGAAGCGCAGAGCCTGGTGCAAGGGGCAATCTCCAGCATCAGCGTCCTCGACCCAACGACGGAGATCTCACGGTTCGAAGACGTCGTGCGACGAGCGGAGGCTCACGCGGCCGGCCAGGCCGAGGTCGCAGGCGCCTCGCTGGACGCGCAGTTCGAGGAGCTCAACGCCGCAGGGGACAGCCTCGAGGTCGAGGCCCGACTTGCCGCCCTCAAGGCCGGTTCACAGTGACGAGGCACCTGTCGTCGCGCCACGAGTGGCGCGACCAACGACGCCCCGACGCACCCAACGTCCATCTGATCGAAAGGATCACATCATGAGCTACGGACTTACCCTCACCATCGACCAACCCTTCGAGCAGGCTCTCGCGGCCGTGCGGGCCGCATTGGCCGAGGAGGGATTCGGGATCCTGACCGAGATCGACATGGCGGCCACGATGAAGAAGAAGCTCGACGTCGACATGGCCCCACAGGTGATCTTCGGGGCGTGCAACCCCCCGCTGGCTCATCGCGCCCTGCAGGTGGAGGAGTCGATTGGAATGCTCTTGCCGTGCAACGTGGTCGTGCGCTCGGTCGGCGAGGGTCGCACCCGGATCGAGGCCCTCGACCCGCACGTCATGGTGACCCTCACGGGCAACGACGACCTCGAGGCAGTCGCCGACGATGCAGCCACTCGGCTCGGTGCGGCTCTTCGACGTCTGGAATCGCCACCAAAGGTGTGACCGCCCCGCGACGGGGCTCGGAACGACCGTCCGGCGCCGGTAGCGCGCCCAGACGCAACTGGCCACTATCCTGCTCGCGCTCGTGCAAGGTGATGGCCGTGCGGACGCGGTCACTGGGATCGCCGCCGCCAACCGCGGCCTCGACCGTGCCGGGCTCGCCGTCACGACCACCGGACTGGAGGAGCGCCTGTGCAGTGCTGAGGCAGGCTGGCTCGATCTCCACGTCAGTGAGGTCGCCGCATGCGACCTGCTCATGGTCGCTGCACGCGCCGAGGCGTTGGCCTTCGAAGCCAAGGGCGTGCGCCTGACCCTCGGGCCTGGCGCCAGTGCCCGAACGGTTGTCGTCGACCCGGACCGCATGCAGGAGGTCCTCGTCAACCTCCTGGGGAACGCCCTGCGTCATACGCCCGCAGGCGGACAGGTCCAACTGTCCGCACGTTCATCTGCGGGGGGGGTAGCGATTACGGTCCGCGACTCCGGTGACGGAATCGCTGCCGAGCACCTCCCGCGGGTCTTCGAACGTTTCTACCGCGTCGACGACGGCCGCTCTCGCGGCGTCGGTGGCAGCGGTATCGGTCTCGCGATCGCGCGTGTGCTGACCGAGGGCCATGGCGGCCACATCCGAGCGGAGAGTGCCGGGGCAGGGAAGGGCGCCAGCTTCGTCGTCACCCTCCCGGCGCGAGGCCCGGACCCCAAGGGCCGGTGACGCCATTCCTGCGCTCGCGGTCCCGGCGAGCAAAGGAGGATGCGGAGCCGTGAGGGGTGCGATGCCAGCCCGCGCCGCTCCTTGTGAGCCCGCGGCGCGGCGAAAGCCACACGCCAGCCGATGCCGCGCTGGCGTGTGTGAATTGCAGCGATAGATGGCGGGTTTTTCGTAGCGCTAAACGTCACCCCCGCTGCACGTAAGCCGATCCGCGTGTGGAAGGCCGGTAATGGTCCGGCCTGCGGGGCGGCTTCGTCCGCTGCTCTCGCAAAATGGGGTCGTAGCCAGTGGCGAATGATTCCTTGGCGCGAATGGGGTCCGTTCCTGAGATTGTCTTCGTACGGGACGTGTAGTTCGCGATGGCACGGCCGTCGCGAATCTAGAGCATGGAGCCGAGGTCAGATCCGACCGTGGGGTAGGCGGCCGTAGCGGATTTGAGTTGACGAGCGGTGAGTCCGAGCTTGATGGCTAGGCCGAAGGTGTTGATCAGTTCGCCGTATTCGGGCCCGAGCAGGTGCGCGCCGACGATGAGGTCGTTCGACCGGTCGATGAGGATCTTTGCAGCTGCGGTGTGTTCGCCGATCCGAAAGTTGGAGTACCAGTCGCTGGTGTCGGAGTAGCGGATCTCCACATCGATGCCCTGTTGGGTGGCTTCGGATTCCAGCATCCCGACGCGGGTGAGTTCCGGGATGGTGAAGACGGCGGTGGGGATTCCGGTGTAGTCCGGAGTGGTGGTAGTGCCCTTGATCATGTTGGACGCGGCGACTTTCGCTTCGGACACGGCGACTGGAGTCAGCGGCATCCCGGCGGTGTCTGCCGAGTCGCCCGCAGCCCACACGGCCGAGTTGGTGGTGCTTTGCAGGTGGCCGCCCACACGCACGCCCCGTTCGCCCCACTGAACCCCAGCGGATTCCAGATCTAGCCCGGCGAGGTCAGCGACACGTCCCGCGCCGTGCACGACGAGGTCGGCCTCGATTGTTTCGCTGCCACCGTCGCGTTCGACGGTGACTCGGTAGCCCCGATTGGCCCTCTTGACGGCTACGACGTGCGTGTCGCGTCGCAGGTCAACGCCAACCTCACGACCGCGGTCGACGAGGAGTTCGACAAGATCCGGATCGAAGCTCTTCAGCGGGCGCGCCCCGCGGTCGATGATCACCGCAGTGCTCCCCGCGCGAGCGACGACGTGAGCGAACTCGAACGAGATGAAGCCGCCACCGATGAACAGGATCCGCGTGGGCAGGGCGTCAAGATTCAGGAACTCGGTGCTGTCGATGAGGTACTCGTGGCCGGGAAAGTCCAGTGGTCGCGGTCGCGCTCCGGTCGCGACCAGGAAGCGTTCGGCTTCGTAGTTGGTTCCGTCGACATCGATCTGGCGGGTACCGGTGAAGCGTGCATGCCCGTGGAGCGTGTCGATACCGTTGCGGGCGAGGTCATCTTCCATGCGCTGCGGGACAGGGTCCGTGAAGCCGTGCTTGTGCGTCATCAGGTCGGGCCAGTTGATCGCCAGCCCGGCGTCATCGATGCCCTTGCCGCGCATGAGGCGGGCGCTGTCGATGATCTCGGCGCCTCGTCGCAGGATCTTTTTCGGATCGCAGCCCCGCAGCGCGCACGTCCCGCCATACGGGAGAGAATCGGCGATAGCGACCCGCCAACCCTGGTTTGCACACTTCTTCGCGGCGGCGATGCCCGCCATGCCCGCGCCGATGACGACCAGATCGTATGTCCCGCTCATAAATGGTCCTCCCACAATAAAGTCGGCGCGAAGGTCGCGCCCAGGTCACGCATCGGCGAGGACCGTGCGGAGCTGGTCAAGCGTCGGCGCACCCTGGTATCCGTCCGGTGTCGGATACAGACGGCACATCAGGCCTACCTGCGAACCGGGCGCGGCGAACACGTCGACACCGTCGACCTGGATGCTCGGCGAACCGAGGAATCCGACACGGTCGGCCTGCTCGGGGGTATCGACCACCTGGTGTCTCACGGTGATGTCCGGACGTTCGACCGCGACCAGGCGCAAGCGCTCGTCCGCAATCTTCCAGTTCGGGCACCCTTCGAAGTAGAGCAGGGTCACGTCCATAGGAGTCACTGTAAACCTTGATCCTAGGTATAAGGTCAAGCGCGTACCATCGAGGACATGCACATTGGAGAAGTCGCCGCCGCCACAAGTCTTGATACCCAGACGATCCGGTTCTACGAACGCAAGGGTCTGCTCCCGCAACCTCGACGCGATCCGAACGGCTACCGCAACTACGACCCCTCGATCGTCACCCGACTCCAGTTCATCCGAGCTGGACAAGGCGCCAGCCTCACCCTGGTCGAGATCGCCACCATTCTCGACATGCGCGGCGAGGGCGTCACGCCCTGCACCCACGTCCGCGATCTTCTCTCGACCAAACTCCGCGAGGTCCGGACGCGACAAGACGAACTCGCGGCCCTCGGAAAGGAACTGGAAGACCTCATTAGCCGTAGTGATCGGCTTGATCCGGTCGACTGCACCGACACCGAGTTCTGCCACATCATCGCTCGTACAGGTGTCGCAGTACCCCCCAGCATGCTCGATGGGTAACCTCGCGCCACCGTGAAAGGCATCGCCATCGTCGTCACGGTATACCTGGCCGCGGCGGTGGTCACCGGCGCAACTGAGACCGCCGGACTACAGCGATGCCACTGTTGCCCTGTTGCCCCTCCCGGCGAATTTGCCCGTAAGTGTCAGTTCTCGAAGTCGCCTGCACGGTTGTCCGAAGTCGCCTGCACGAGTCACCCTTCGGGCATAGGGCCGGGGCGCGAGCGAGAGCTGGCACGTGCTCAATATCAACCAGCTCGAGGCCATCATCGAGGCCGCCGCGAGCATCCTCATCGTCGGCAACTGGCGACACGGAGCGACCACAGAACACCGCCAAAGAGCGTCAAAACCCACAGCGGGGAAAGGAGCCGTCTCCGAGACGCCACAACCGACCGTTTGTGGCGTGAGGCCGGAATGTCAGATCGACAGATGTGTGGCTTTCAATGGTGAATGGCGGGATTCTGTTGCCGTGTGGTGGCGGTATCAGGTGACGTCATCGGTGATGGCCTCGAGCTGGTTGATGTGGAGCACGCGAGTGTGTGAGCTTCAACGATGAGTGGCGGTGGATCTTCAGGTGGTGTTTGGTCCGCTGAGCACTCTGCGTTTGCTGCGATCTACCCGAACTGAGTGACATGCTCGAAACAAAGACCCCCCGATCTCCTGTCTCATGACAGGGGGCGGGGGCTCTTCTTTTGCTCGAGACGGTAACGACGCCGAAGGCGCGAAATGACATGCGGGTCGCTGCATTGCGGCGACCGAGGATTTCCGTGAAGGAGCAGGGGCGTCCCGCTCCGTGACGATCACCACCGAGAGAGAAGAGCACCCACCATGGACGAATGCCTCTGCGACGAGCGCACTTGCATCATCTGCGCCGGCGACGGCTGCACCTCTTGCGGGTGGAGCGGCCAACGAGCGTGCCCCCTCCACGGCCCTGGGTCGTGGTGAATGGCGCCCTCCCCTCGCCGCAACAACCCCGTCGCGGTTGCTCTCACGAGCGCCGCGGCGGGGGTTTTGTCTTTGTCGCGCCTACCTACAGCGCGCTTCACACGGCGCGCGCCGACTCGACGAGAAACTCCATTGCGCGCGTAGCGCGTCGAACGCGATCAGCGCTGATCGTGGTCGTTCCGTAACCAGCGACCGTCTTGAGTTTGAGCAAGGCGTCCAGATGGTTCGCCGCCGTCTTGTCGACCCTGACCAGAAGGCCGACGGCCTCCACGTGGCTCTCGCCCCGCGCATACTCGCCGAGCGCCGCAGCGCAGCGAACGTCGGCAGCTGCGATGCCCGCGTGGACGCACAGCGTCACATACGCGTTCGTCACGTCCTCGGCGTCGTCAGCGAGCTCCCGCACCATCTCCGCGGCCTCGTAGAACTGCAAGGCGACCGCCATTCGGCCGGCCTTCGCAGCGGCGTTGGCGCGCACTGTTCGGGGCATCATCGTCGAGCACTCCTCACCGTACGACGCAGCCAATCCGTCGGCCCGGACACCACGAGCGCGTCAGCGAGCAGCGACTCGATGATCGGGTCTCGCTTGGCCGCGCCAAGTCGCACCTCTTCTTCTGTGAGGCTGAGTATGCGCAGGTCGTTCCCTGTCCAGGCGGACACGTCGGCTGCGAATGCACTGGTCCACATCTCCCACAGCTCAGCATCGACCCCGGGATCGACCATGAACAGGTCGATGTCGGAATCCACGCGCATCTCACCACGGGCGGCCGAACCAAACAATGCAGCCCACCGCGGCGGTGTCGGCCAGACCTTGAGGCTCTCTTGCATGCGTTCGATCAGCGTGTCGCGCAGACGCGCGATCGCGACCACGTGCGGTGCTGCAAGATGGCGTCGATTCAACCTGTGGCCGACGACGTCACCCACGTGCTCCGAGTTCACGATGCCCTGCGCGCTCAGTCGATGCAGCGCCTTCCTGATCCCCTCATCCGAGCGATGCGGAAGCAGTGACCGTATCTGGCCAACGGTAAGGCTCGACTCGACTCGAGCGAGCACTGGAAGGATCTCCCCCTCTAGTGTCGGAGTCACCACCGCGAACGGACTTTGTAGTTGCATCTGCCACCTCCGCTCCCAACTATAGTTGGCGGCCGCCTACTATTGTGGGATCTGGCGCGAGAGAACAAAGGTCTACCCAAGCTGAGTGGCATGCTCGAAATGAAGACCCCCGCTCTCCTGTCTCATGACAGGGGGCGGGGGCCTCTTCTTCAGTTCAGTTGGGACCTCGTGCGAGTCTGCCAGGCTATCAACTTGCGCGGAGTTGGTCTCGAATCGACGAAGCTCGTGCCATTGGCATGTAGAGCCGCATGCTGCCGTCGGTGAAGGGGTGCAGCCGACGGCGACCAAAAGGACCGTCGGGAGCCAGGTCAGGATCCTCGGGGGCGTCGCCGGGGCGCCCCGCGAGGGGGGTGCGGGTCTGCCCGGCTTTCTGAGGAGCCTGACGACGCCCCCCGAGGATGTCTCCACGATAGCGCCGACGCGCCAGCCCGCAACGTGCACCCCCGGCGACCTACTCACTGTCTACGCACCCGTTACGCACCGACTGCACAGTGCGCCCAAGGAGGGCTTCGCCCCCTACGCAGTAACGGAGTTCATCGCAATCGAGGGTGTATTGGCCGCACCCGGTGGCGATCTCCGGGCAGAGGCCCGACCACCAAAGAAGGGCACCTGGCACCGCTTCTAGACATGTACGTCGGCAGCGGCGGCGCGGTTCGTTTGGTGCGCCAGGGACTCTGCTCTATCGCAGATGGCCCAGCAAGGTCGGGATCGCAAAGTCACCGACGTGCGGCCGCCAGCCCAGGGTGCGAGTTGTGAGGGCACTCCGGCAAGTCTGGCTGATCGGCCTCAACTCGGAGGCGTAATCATATTCGCCAGGAGCTTCCTGCCGACCCCGAAGACGGCCTTCTCTTCCGCGCCGTTGTGGGTCACCTTGAAGAGCCGATCAAGAAGCGCAACGTGATACTCATCGACGTCGAAGCGCACCTTACCCCTGCCCCCCGCTGACAACTTGGCCGGAATTTGTCAAGGTGATTGAGGCCAGCGTGAGTTTACGCAGCTAGTTGCGCCACCCCTTCCACGACGACCAGAACCTCGACCGACCTGTTGATCCATGCCGGTCCCGGCAACGCCAGAATCTTCGGATCCCTGACCGTGGCAAAACACTCCGGGGTCTCCAGTCTCGCCTGGGCAAGGACCGCGAAGCCGGTCTCCCGCCTTGCCGGCCGCGAGGCCGTGATGGACATCAGCAGGCGTATTCAACCCGAGCCCAGTATGGCGGTGGGAATGGTTGTAGCCCCCCGGGGACAACCTCGCTTTCTCTGCTAGCCTGCAAGTGGTTTAGCACCTCCGTTGGGCGAGCGATCGGTCTGCAGTCACCTCCTCTGCCTACAACCACTACTCAGGAGCACGATGAGAACTCACACGCGGTCACATCTGGCACGGGTAGCGCTCGCACTCGCGAGTGGTTTGGTCCTGGCCACCCTCGCTCCGCTGACCGCGCAAGCGGCAACGTCGACCTATCAGGTGACCTCCACCATCCCTGTGGGCTCCTACCCGGAGGGGGCGGCGGTGAATGCGACCACGAACACCGTCTACGTCGTCAACGACGGTGGCAATTCGGTGTCGGTGATCGATGGGGCGACGGGCGTGGTGACCTCCACCATCCCTGTGGGCTCCTACCCGTCCGCGGTGGCGGTGAATGCGACCACGAACACCGTCTACGTCACCAACAACGGTGGCAATTCGGTGTCGGTGATCGATGGGGCGACGGGCGTGGTGACCTCCACCATCCCTGTGGGCTCCTCCCCGTATGCGGTGGCGGTGAATGCGACCACGAACACCGTCTACGTCGCCAACAACGGTGGCAGTTCGGTGTCGGTGTCGGTGATCGATGGGGCGACGGGCGTGGTGACCTCCACCATCACTGTGGGCTCCAACCCGTCCGGGGTGGCGGTGAATGCGACCACGAACACCGTCTACGTCGGCAACGAAGTTGGCAATTCGGTGTCGGTGATCGATGGGGCGACGGGCGTGGTGACCTCCACCATCACTGTGGGCTCCTCCCCGTATGCGGTGGCGGTGAATGCGACCACGAACACCGTCTACGTCACCAACCTCGGTAGCAATTCGGTGTCGGTGATCGATGGGGCGACGGGCGTGGTGACCTCCACCATCCCTGTGGGCTCCTCCCCGTTCTGGGTGGCGGTGAATGCGACCACGAACACCGTCTACGTCACCAACTCCGGTAGCAATTCGGTGTCGGTGATCGATGGGGCGACGGGCGTGGTGACCTCCACCATCCCTGTGGGCTCTCTCCCGTATGGGGTTGCGGTGAATGCGACCACGAACACCGTCTACGTCACCAACGCGAGCGGCAATACGGTGTCGGTCATTTCGGTGGCTGTGGCCCCGTCGATCACGACCAGCACGCTTCCTGCCGCGACAGTGGGCACGCCGTATTCCGCAACCGTTACTGCGGGCACCGAGCCGATCACGTTCACCGTGTCGTCGGGAACCCTGCCCGCCGGGCTCACCCTGAACTCCACCACCGGGGTGGTGTCAGGGACCCCGACTGCTACCGGTTCTGCGACATTCACCATCACAGCGACCAATAGTGCCGGAACAGACTCCAAGGCATACACCATCGCCACAGCGGCAGCAGTTGTGGTCCCGACTATTACGACCAGCACGCTTCCTGCCGCGACAGTGGGCACACCGTATTCCGCAACCGTGACTGCGGGCACCGGGCCGATCACGTTCACCGTGTCTTCGGGAACCCTGCCCGCCGGGCTCACCCTGAACTCCACCACCGGAGTGGTGTCGGGGACCCCAACCTCGACAGGCTCTGCGACGTTCACACTCACCGCAACGAATAGTGCCGGGACAAACTCGAAGACCTACACGGTTGCGGTTGCAGCCGCCGCTGTGGTCCCGTCGATCACGACCAGCACGCTTCCTGCCGCGACAGTGGGCACGCCGTATTCCGCAACCGTGACTGCGGGCACTGGTCCGATCACGTTCACCGTGTCCTCTGGTTCTCTGCCGGCTGGGTTGGTGTTGGATTCGGCGACCGGGGTGGTGTCAGGGACCCCAACCTCGACAGGCTCAGCGACGTTCACGCTCACCGCAACGAATAGTGCCGGGACAAACTCGAAGACCTACACGGTCACGGTTGCAGCCGCCGCTGTGGTCCCGTCGATCACGACCAGCACGCTTCCTGCCGCGACAGTGGGCACACCGTATTCCGCAACCGTTGCTGCAGGCGCCGGGCCGATCACGTTCACCGTGTCGTCGGGAACCCTGCCCGCCGGACTCACCCTGAACTCCACCACCGGGGTGGTGTCGGGGACCCCAACCTCGACAGGCTCAGCGACGTTCACGCTCACCGCAACGAACAGTGCCGGGACAAACTCGAAGACCTACACGGTCACGGTTGCAGCAGCCGCTGTGGTGGCGCCTGTTCTGGCAGCCACCGGATTCGACGTTCTGCCTTGGGGCGTTGGTGGAGTCCTAACATTGCTTGTCGGTGCCGTGCTACTCGTCCTAGCGGCAAAGTACCGTCGAAGCCACGCTGCTTAGGGAAACTGTCGCAGACCCAACGGCTGCGACCCGGGAGCGGCACGATTGAGGAACGCGCCCTGGATCACCGTGCGCAGGGCGGGGATCTCGTTGCTCTTGAGGGCGACCTGCACCTGTCCCAGGACGACCCCGAGGGTGTGGTCCAGGGCTACGACCCGGCATAACCTCCAGCTTGATCGCCACGCCGGGCGAGGCTGGGTGGGATCAGCCAGGGAGGCGGCTATCTTGGTATCCAAGCGACAGTGCGCCCGAGTGTGCACTGAGTGGAGCTCTTCACCTGCACCCAGCAAAGCATGACGGTGAAGAACTTTTGGACTTAGGCCCGTCCCCCGTCAGGGGGCGGGCCATCGCTTGGTCTGCGGTTATGCGGGACGGGGGAGGCTTCGGGACGGGCTGGGCCGGCTCAAAGGCCGTGGGCGACCGCTGCTCCGGCTGAGAGCCAGGCCCGCCGGGTGGCGGGGCGCAGCGCGCCGTGGTGTAGCACGCCGTCGACCATCGCGGGGTCGACGGGATCGTGACGGCCTCACGGACGAGAATGGTGTAGCCCACCATGGTGCGCTGCACCTCGCTGCGGTCGGCCGTGGGGTCGGCCTGGCTGACAACGACGACGGGCTGGTGCGCGAGGTCGGCCGACCGCTCGTCGCGGCCTGCGGATGCGAGCTGCACGGAGATCGGAGACTACGCGTGGTCCCCCCAGCGCGACGACTACGCGACCGCCGCGCTCGTCATTTGCTCCAACTGTTTGGTTCAGGCCGCCGCCGCAGACCACCGTCCGGCACCCGCACCACAACCTCGACAACCTGCTCACCCAAGCAGTTCGAGTAATCGCCGCATGCACCTCGCGACTGCCCGCTAGCCGGTCGGTAACCGGGCGTGGCTCATTCCGATCGAACTGCCGCGGTCGCGTCATTACTGGGATGCCCGTTTACCCCGCCCGATGAAAATGCACGCAAGGGTGCCTTACCGGTAACACGGCTACGTCTTAAAAAACAACAGCTTTCTGAGACGCCGAATCGTTGCCGCCAGCACCCTGTCTCCTCAGCACAACCCAGGGGCTTCGTATGTCTTACAAACACGTCTCATCACAAAGTGTCTCAGGGTGGTGACCGCGGGGGGTTTGTGAGCCACAACGGCCGAGTGAGACTTCTTGGATACACACGAGTGAGCACATCGAGTCAGGATGCGCAGCTGCAACTCGACGCCCTCGTCGCGGCCGGCGTTCAAAAACGAGACGTGTTCGCCGATGTCACATCCGGGACTAAAACCGCTATCGCGCGTCGAGGGATGAAGAAACTCCTCGAGCACGCACAGTCCGGTGACACCGTCGTCGTCTGGCGAGTCGATCGCCTCGGCCGCTCCTTGATTGATGTGCTGAACACTGTGAACTTGTTGCGCGAACGCGGTGTGCACGTGCGCTCCATCTCCGATGGCATCGATCCGGCGACGTCGACGGGCCGGCTGATGCTGAACATGCTCGCCACCCTCGCCGAGTACGAACGTGAACTGATTGTCGAGCGCGTCAACGCAGGCATCGCTGCAGCTCGACACAACGGGACACGCTTCGGCCGGCCCCTGTCCGATCCGGCGGTGATCGCCGACAAACTCGCGATCGCCACTGATGCTCGAGCGAAAGGTCGCACCGCTGAAGACGCCGCGCGACTCGTCGGATGGAGCCGCGCCACGCTGTACCGACACCAGCAAGCCCTCGCCAGCCGCGAAAGCCCCGCCGCGTAGCGATGTCATGAGCGGCGACGAACGATGGCGGATTCTCCGAACTCACCTGGAAGACCAGGCACCCCTCGCCGTTCTCGCCCGAGACACTGATATCAGCCTACGCACCCGGCAGCGCTGGCACCAGCTCTAACGCAAACGGGGCATCACTGGCCTGACTCACATCCCCGGGCGGACGCGCAGATACGCACCGCGATTTGGCGAGGCCTGCAGCCCGCCATGGAGCGAATGCAGACCTCCCAGGGATCTGCACCACCCCGCGGCCGGACGTCGCGCACAGTTAAACGAGCACCGATGGCCGCGATCGATCCGTCAGGCAGATTATGCGCCGACGCGTGCGCGCCGTATCCCCTCCGTCGCAGTCATCCTGGCCTTCGGTCGACGAGGCTTGCGACGAGAGGGTGCGGATGGTGCATCTTCCACCACCAGCGCAACCGTAAACTCCGTCACCGCGACGCGATCCAACCGGCGACATGGAGAGCCGGTGGGCCGTCAAGCGGTAACGGCACTATCCGGTCGGCTGGCCGACCCCGCCCGAACAAGGCGCTCCCAGTTCCGGGGTCTGAGGCCCGTTCTCGTACTTCTTAATGAACGTCTCCACCCTGGGATCGCTCGCGCTGTCGACGCGAAGCTGCAGGCCCCATGCCGTGAGAACAATCGGCGACGGCAGGTTGGGGAAGGGACTGACAAGTACGTGGTCATGGTTAGTCGCTGCGGCGGCCAGCTTGGCCACCTCGCCAGCCGCAATCCCCGGGGCGTACGTGATCCACACCGCGCCGTGTTCAAGCGAGTGGACCGCATGCCACGTGCCTACCGGCGCGTCATATACGCCGCAATTTTGGGGCACGGCGTCATGGTCCCCGCCCACCGGCGGCATCAAGACCCCCGCAGTCGGCGTTGGCTCCGGGAGGTTCTTCACGTGATTGGCGGATTTCGGCGTCGACTTAACTATCCCGGCGATGGGCGCGGCGACCGCAGCCTTGAGGGCCTCGCCGCGAGCGGAAGCGTCAACCAGCACCTTGGTCGCCACCCCCACGAGGGACAAGATGATGACCGCCACTGCGCCCCAGACCATGAATACTCTGCGGCGATCCGCTCGTCGTGCCGCCATTACGGCCTGGCGTGCGGCATCGGCCCCACCGGCTCTCGCCTTCTGATTCTCAGCCATGCCTCGAACCGTTCCTTTCAAATCCGAACAATGACGACGCCAATGGCGCGCCGTCTGGTTTTGTCGTCAGGCTAGGCCGAATTTGCGCCCAATTCGACGGGCTCGGGACGCAAATGACGGCGCCTGGGCCTAGCGCCGCGAGTATCTTCATCAGAACTTCATCGGCGAAAAGCCGAAACTCAAGCAGCGCAGACCGAAATCGGGACATGAGATGCGTCCGCATCGAGGCGCCGAACGCTACGACGAGTCGAAATTCGCTGCCGCGTCGAGGTCGAGGTCGCTGCATCGGCAAGTCGAATCCGCCGTGTTCGGCTAGGACGGCGCCGCCGAGGGAAGTGACACCGTCGCGACTCTGGGAGCCCGTCGACGACGGCGCGGGCCACGCGAGACCTCCCGCCATGGCTACTTGCCGGCCTTTCTCGTGCCCTCGAACTCCGCGACTAGGGCCCCCACAGGGCGGTAGAGCCACGACCCAAGACACCACAGGGTCGTCGCAAGGACGGTACCGCCGATAGCTACCGGGACCCCGAAGAGAATGCCCAGCAGCGGCAGCCCAAAATGGAACGACGCGGCCGAACCGGCAAGCCAGACAGTGGAGATTCCATATGAGAACCGTCGCGGCGTCGGCGTGGGGGGAAGTCGCGGTGAATTGAATATGTGACGAATCCCCAGGTTGTACACCACATCGATGAGCATGCCGCGCGGGAAGAGCACGCCACTGAGACCGATGAGCGCCATGGATCCGATCACGATGGGTGATTGCAAGATCAGACCCATGACCACGAGGATGGTGGCCACCGCTGGCGTGAAGCGCAGGGGCCGGGCGTAGCGGGACTTGCCCGCTTCTCCCAAGTCGCAAAAGCCCTGCTTGTCCAGGTTGTCACTCGTCAACTGCGAAAGTTCTGCCATGTGCCGGTACGCCTCCTCAAATAGTCCAGACCTAACTACGAAACGCGAGCCGACTCTCTAGCTGGCGCGCCATACGGCGCCTGCTTGAGCAAGTTCGTCGCCCTATCGCAGTTCAAGCGAGTTGCGCCTCCCTGGGGGCCGCTGCTCTGGCCCCCAGGAACGAACCTCGCTAGTGCGAGTGTCCGGCGTGAGCGTCAGGCGCCTTCTCAAACGCAGTCGCGCACCCCTCGGAACAGAAGTAGAACTTCTGCCCATCGCGTTCGATGACGCGGGCGGCGTTGGCTGGGTCGATACTCATCCCACAGATGGGATCCTTCACTGTCGATGTGGCGTCGTGCATGGTGTGTTCCTCTTCCTCTTCATCGCGTCCCACGTCCACCACCGGATCGGTGGCTGGAACCCGGACAACGTCTGGCAGCGGCTTCGCCGTGAATCCGCGGAGCCGGTTGGAGTTCGCAACGACCGACAGCGACGACAGGGCCATCGCTCCCGCCGCAATCATGGGGCTCAGCCTCAGGCCAAATGTCGGATAGAGCACCCCGGCCGCAATCGGAATTCCCAAGCCGTTGTACACGAACGCGAAAACCAGATTCTGCTTGATGTTGCGCATCGTCGCGCGCGAGAGGTCGATCGCGGTGACGACGCCCAAGAGCGCGCCCGAGGTCAACGTCACGCTCGACGACTCGATGGCGACATCGGTTCCGGTCCCCATCGCGAACCCCACGTCGGCTTGCGCAAGCGCCGGAGCATCATTGATGCCGTCGCCGACCATGCCGACGACCCGCCCCTCGGCCTGCAGCCGACGGACCTCGCTCGCCTTGTGCTCCGGCATGACTTCAGCGAGGACACGCCGGATTCCGACTTCGCGCGCGATCGCCGCCGCAGCCAGGCGGCTGTCACCAGTGATCATCACCACGTCCAAACCCCGGTCGTGAAGTGCGGCAATTGCGGCGATCGAACCGTCCTTGACCGTGTCCGCTACGCCAATGACGCCCGCGGCCCTGCCGTCAAGTGCGACGAACATCGCGGTCTTTCCATCGCGTCCGAGTGCGGACGCGTCGGCCACGAGAGGGGTTGGATCGACGCCCGCGCCCGCAAGTAGACGCTCGTTTCCCACGAGAACCTCGAGTCCGGAGACGTGTGCTCGAACGCCCTGGCCCGTGACGGACTCGAACGTCGCGGCCTCGGTGACCTTCAGGCCCCTGTCGCGCGCTCCCTCGACAATTGCCGAAGCCAAGGGGTGTTCGGATGAGGCCTCAGCCGAGGCGACCAGCCGGAGCAGGTCGTCTCCCGCAGTGCCGTCGACAGGCAGGATGTCCGTAAGCACGGGCGAACCCTTCGTGATGGTTCCCGTCTTGTCGAGCACCACTGTGTCAATCTTGTGGGCCGTCTCGAGCGCCTCAGCGGACCTGATCAGGATTCCCGCCATGGCACCCTTACCGGTTCCGACGGTGATCGACAACGGAGTTGCGAGGCCGAGGGCGCATGGGCACGCGATGACGAGTACTGAGACGGCGGCGACCAACGCGAAGATGAAGGAGGGTGGCGGGCCCGCGATCATCCATACTGCGAACGTCCAGATGGCAATGGCGACGACGGCGGGAACGAAGTAGCTCGAGACCTTGTCGGCGAGGCGCTGGATGGGGGCTTTCGATCCCTGGGCCTCACGGACAAGTTTGATGATTTGCGCGAGCATCGTGTCCGAGCCCACCTTGGTGGCCACGTACTTCAGGGAGCCGGTTTGATTGATCGTCGCACCGATCACCACGTCGCCCGTGGTCTTGACGGTCGGGATTGGCTCCCCGGTCACCATCGATTCGTCGACCGGGGAGCGACCCTCAATGACCTCGCCGTCAACGGGGAGTTTCTCGCCCGGGCGCACCATCACGACGTCACCGACCGCGACGTCCTCGATGGGGACCTCGAACTCCTTGCCCTCGCGGATGACCGTTGCGGAACGGGGCTGAAGTCCGATGAGCGTGCGGATCGCGGCGCCTGTGCCTGCCTTCGCCTTGGTTTCGAAGAGGCGTCCCAGCAAGATGAGTGTGATGATGACGCCCACGGCCTCGAAGTAGACCTGCCGCACATCGCTCGGAAGTACGTTCGGCGCGATCGTCACGACGAGGCTGTAACCGAACGCCGCGATCGTGCCGAGGGTGATGAGGGAGTTCATCTCGGCTGTGCGATGCGAAAGCGCGAGCCAGCCCGTTCGGTGGATGGGCCATCCGCTGTAGAACATGACGGGGCTGATGAGGGCGAGCTGCACCCAATGGTTCAGCAACACGCCCGGAACCCACGTCACTGAGAACAGCTCCGTCGCCATCACGGCGAACACGACAGGCAGGGCGAGGACCGCCCCCACCAGAACTCTGCGCGTCAGGTCGCGGATCTCAGCGTTGCGGTCCCTCGCTTGGGCCTCCTCGTCCTCCGCGTCGGTCGGCGTTCGGTTTGACACGGCGACAGGATCGGCGGGCCCCTGCACCTTCGCCAACGAATCACTTGCAGCCGTCGCTGAGCCTGACGCGGCGCGCGGTCGCTCTTGCGGCCCAGGCTCGATCACGAGCAACCGACCGTGAAGCATGTTCATGCCGCACGCGAACCCGAAGTCGCCTGAACGGTCGGGTGTGAATTCCACCGCCGTCGTCTCAAACGCGGTAAGCGCCTGGTTGACCTTGAAGTCGGGAAACACTACGCGGGACGAGCAGTCCCCCGACTCCTGTCGGTCGAAGAGCATTCGCACCGGTACGCCAGCGACCACCTCGATGACATCGGGACTGTAGCCGCCCTTGACCGTGACACTAACCACCTGGATGCCATCATCCAAGCTTGCTCGGTGTGACTTCTTCGGGCCGAAGAAATACCAAGCAATCAACCCCGTGAGAGCCACCGCCGCCAGCAAGACAACTATCGACATGGTTTCCATAGCACTAACCCACTTCTTGGTCGCCCGTAGCGACCACGGTGATGCTGCGCGCGCGGTCGCGCGCCACCATTCGTTGGAACACCAGTGCCGCTACGGCAGCAAGAGCCGCTTGCCAGGCAAGCGCGAACCAGCGCCCCACCGGTGTAGCCAAACGTCGGCGTAACGGCCGCGTTGAGGAGCCGGCGCGAGTGCTCAACGAGCTGACGTCCCTTGAGGGAAACGGCATCCACGGCGGCGTCCATCGCTCACGCGACTTTCCCGCGACACGGTCGTAGACGCGCTCGAATCGGGCCGCGTCTGAGATAGAGCGGCTGATGTGTACACCGCTCCGATGGGACTTCCGCATTGCCCGTCCCTCGCGCGGCGGACGTGCCCGCGCTTTCTCGCTGCCCATTCCCATAGTTCCCGTGCCTGCCGCCCTACCCGCCGCCGTCAATTGGCCACGCTTGGTGATCCACGCGGGCCATGACGGTCCGCTCCGGGCCCCATTCTCGGCCCCACGCACAGGCTAAACCTTCCATCCAAGTGGAAGGTCAATAGCCGCCTCGACGGCGGAGGACAACGCTCCTCAGGACCGCTGGCGGGCGGCTACCGCCCGCGGCGGCGGTGACTCGTGCACGTCACCTACTTCATCGAAACTTGATCGCACATCAACCGATTGGACGTTACTCGAGGCCTACGTTGCACAGATGCTCACCAACACCACGACCGCAGCCGCCCGGTCCACTAGCGGCTCGCACCTCTCTCCACCGAAGCGCCGCAGTCTTTGGACCGTCGTCACCGGCGCACTACGCATCGGGCCGGTTCTCGCCCGGCTGAGTGGTGCTAGCACCAAGGCTTCACCGCTGGAGTTCGTCGCGTTTGACTGGAGCGTCCTCGCTTCCGTGGAGCCCCAAGACGTGGCGCTCACCTACTGGTTCGATGTTGACGAGAATTGGGATACCTACGGAGTGGCCGTCAAGTTCACGGGCCGCCGCATCGATGTCAAGGGAAAGCCGGAAAGCGGCGACGCGTTCCGGGTCGCGACGGGCATCGACGGACTCAAGCGGGGCATGGGTCGCGTCGCGCTCACGCATCGGGTATCCGACGCGAACCCCGGAAGGTGGAAGGTCGACGCGGCCGCCGAAGCAATACCCCAAAACGCCAAACACCGGAATCGGCCGGTTACCCCACATCGACTCTCCTCGGCAGTGGCCACCGGCACCTCTGTCTACGCTCCAGTTGCCCGCCAGCGGGCACCAGGGATCATTCTTGGCGCGTGGCCTGCCCTCGTGGGGTTGGGCGCGCTCGCTGGTGTCGCGCTGCAGTCGACATTGGCTCGGGCGGTGGGCCTACCGGTAACCCGCGTCCTCCTCCTCGCCCTCGCGTCATGCCTCGTGGGGATCGTCGGCGCCAAGGTCTACTACCGGCTCACCCACCTCGGGGAAAAGACCGGCCTTCTCGTCACCGGCGCCAGCTTGCAGGGTTTCGTCATCGGCGCGATCACCGTCTTGGCGCTAGGCAGCGCGCTCTGGCGCTTGCCCGTCGGCACGGTGCTCGACGTCACCGCGCCTGCTCTCTTACTCGGCCAAGCCATCGGGAGAATCGGGTGCTTCTTCGGCGGCTGCTGCACCGGGCTGCCGACCACGTCACGCTGGGGATTGTGGTCCTCCGACCGCCGGATTGGGGTCAAGCGAGTGCCGGTACAACTGATGGAGTCTGCGTCCGCCGCGGTCCTTGCCGTCTCCTCCGTCGCCATCCTTCGATTCGCGGCGCCTTTGCCTCAGGGCCTCGTTTTCGTTGGCGGATTGTCGGCCTACCTGGTGGTGAGGCAACTCCTCTTTCCGCTGCGCGGTTTGCCACGGAAGACGGCACACGGACGCATCATCACGCTCGCCGTCGCGTCGGCCGCGCTCGTTGGAGCGGCCTTCACCGCCTTCCTGAACTGACTTGTCAGGCGTCCCCCCGAGCCGTCCCGGCGTGCTCGGCTCGACCACACCACCCGGGCACGATGCGTAAGCCTCGCGGGCTCGGAGGCCGTTATGGCATTTCTTGATTGGAGCCTGAACCCTGAGGTCGCTCGCGGTGCCGACCCAAGGTTGGAATCCCCGGGCGCTGAGAACTGCCTGCGATGCGCTGGCTGGCGAACGGTCCGGTCGCGTCGGGGCGGCCTCACTTTGGCACCAATGAGAGCCCTGATTTGTGCCCTGGAAGGTTAAGGCCACCGCCGCCTTCATCAGTACTTCATGGCAGGCCAACCGCGTCTTCACTGCCCACGGGTGTAATGGAGGAACGTGGCGAACTCGCCTCAACGTCGAGAGGATCAGACATGATGTGGTTGGGCGGTTGGAACGAAGGAATGGGCGCTGGGTGGTGGGTACTGATGGGGATCTTCTGGATCGCCGTCATCGTGTTCGGGGTGTGGGGGCTGTCGCGTCTGTTTCCGCGCGGCACGGAACCCCGAGATCCCGTAGCCGTTCTGCGGTCGCGGCTCGCAGAGGGCGAGATCAGTCTCCAGGAATACGAGCAACTCAGTTCGGAACGTGATCCCCCAAAGTCGGGGCGCCACGACGCCAAGGAGCGCCAGCCGTAGTTCCCCTCGAGTTGTGAACTCGCGAGGCCCGACGCGGCCGCCGACGCACCTGTCGGGTCACCTGGCCCGCCACCGACTGCATCGTTTCATCGACCGCGGGGCACACTCGTCGAACAGCCTCCATCGGCTCGACACCGCAATCCCGCGCAGCCCTCGCTCAACTGGAAAGCCCGCGAGACTCCTCCTCCGCCGTTCGCGGGCCCGAATCCGCCCCCGGACCGTCGTTGACTCGAAGCCGGCCTGCCGACGACGTGTGGCATGATCGGATTCATGCTTGCTGGCGCAGTGCTTCTTTGGGCGATCCAGGTCATCGCCGCCGTCGCGTTTGTCGCGTGGGACATCCGCAAGACGCCCGAAGCGACCGTGATGAAGTGGGCGTTCGTCATTTTCACGGCTTTCAGCGGCCTTGCGGGCGCGCTTCTCTACGTTCTGTCCTGCCGGGAGCCTCTGCCTAACACGCACAATCTCTTCGTTTCCGCGCGCTGGCGTCAGGTCGTCGGCTCGACCATGCACTGTGTCGCTGGCGACGGAATCGGCATCCTCGTCACCGCCGCCATCGTCGCACCCCTCGGTCTCGCCAAGGGCGTCGACCTGGGCCTCGAGTACGCCGTCGGGTTTGCCTTCGGGTGGACCATCTTCCAAGCGCTGTTCATGCGATCCATGGCGGGCTCCTATGCCCAGTCGCTTCGGTCGACCTTCGTCCCCGAGTTCCTATCGATGAACGGGGTCATGGCCGGGATGATGGCTGTGAGCGTCCCATGGATGGCGGCCGTGCCCGCCGCGTCGGATCCCACCCACGGCGCTTTCTGGTTCGTGATGTCCCTCGCGTTGTGCGCGGGTTTCGTCGTCGCTTACCCCATCAACTGGTGGCTCGTCGCCCGCGGCCTCAAGCACGGTATGAAAACGGTGAGTCCCAGGGGCGACTCCGACATGACGGCCCATTCCGCCCACGTTGCCGCGCCTCCGCCCCGGCGTCAGATGGCGCTCATCAGTACCGCGAGCCTCACCGTGCTCGCGGTAGGCATAACGATCGCTGGCCTCGCGACAAGCCTGACGGCGCGATAGGTCGCCCGCGCTGTCATTGTCGCCGGCCCTATCGCCACACACTCGATCTGGCAGGGCCCTGCGGAGTTACAACGAGCGGCCGACGCCGGGCATCACGATGGTGAACGCGGATCCCGCACCCATACCGTCCGATTCAACCGTGACGCGGCCCCCATGCGCTTCGACCAGCCCCTTCACGACCGCCAGGCCAACGCCCGAGCCGCCCCGTTCCCGGTCTCTCGCGGCATCGACGCGGTAGAACCGGTCGAAGATGTGGCCGATGTGCTCAGCACCGATGCCCTCGCCCGAGTCGACCACCACGATCCGAACCGTCGCGCCCGCCGGAGCCCATCGCACCGTGACGCGGCCGCCCGCAGCCGTATGGCGCAGAGCATTGTCGAGAAGGTTTCCCAGGATCTGTCCGAAACGATCCGGGTCCGCGCGGACCTGAACTTCGGAAGCTCCTTCGGCATCGAGCGAGACGCCCTTCGCGTCGAACGCGGGTGCGGCGGCCGCGATGGCGGCGGCGGCGAGCACTCCCACCCTGATCGTCTCCGCCCGCAGAGAAGATGCCCCCGCTTCCGCAGACGTGACCTCGGCGAGGTCGGTGACAAGTCTCACGAGCCGGGCGGTCGACGAACGGAGCACCTCGAGCGTCGCGCCGTCGAGGGGGCGAACGCCATCCTCAATGCCCTCGAGATAGGCGGCGAGGGTTGCGACCGGAGTGCGGAGCTCGTGTGCCACGTCTGAGATGAGTCGCTTCCTCAGTCTCTCGGCCTGGGCGAGTTGCGCGGCCATCCGACGGAAGTCATCCGCCAGGGAATCGAATTCTGCGCCAGCGTTGAGCGTGGGCGACAACGCGGCTTCCTCGCCCCGTGCGACGCGTGAGGCGGCATCCGAAAACGCTCTCAAAGATCGGCCGACCCGGCGTGCAGCGAAGATGCTCACCCCCAGCGATGCCACGCTTGCGGCGGCGAGGCCGAGCAGGAGCGACTTCCCGCTTGCCGCGACGAACGCCGCGCGCGCGTGCTGGACGGCTTCGGAGGTTGGGCTGAGGCCAGCCCGCGCGAGGTGGGCGTCGAAGGTCGAGGGTCCTACCGCTTCAGCCACGAGGAAGGCGGTGAGGCCCCCCAACGCGATGACAATGGCGAAGCCAATGATGAGTCGCGTCGCGAGAGTACCTCGCCACACCTGCCGTCGGGCCATCCGTCAGCCCTCGCCCATCCGGTAGCCGACTGCTGGGTAGGTCCTCACATAGCGCTGCGTCGTCGCGTCGTCGCCCAGTTTCCGTCGAATATGCAGAATATGAACGTCGACGATGTGCTCGTCGCCGAACCACCCCTCGCCCCACACCGCAGCAATCAGCGTGCGGCGAGTGAAGACTTGCCGCGGTCGGCTAGCCAGTGCGGCGAGAATGTCGAATTCCGTCTTCGTCAGCCCGACCGGCGCGCCATTGACCGAAGCCTCGCGCGCCACCAGGTCGATCATGAGCCCACCGAACTTAGCGACTCCGCCCTGGGGCCCGCTCGGCTCAGAGCCCTCGCGCGGTCGGCGGAGCATCGCCCGCGCGCGCGCGGCGAGCTCGCGGGGGCTGAACGGCTTGGTGACATAGTCATCCGCCCCAACCTCGAGCCCGAGGATCGTGTCGATCTCGTCCGACCGGGCCGTCACCATCATGATGTAGCAGTCCGAGAAGGAGCGAATCTGTCGGCAGACCTCGACGCCGTCGAGGCCCGGCAGGCCCAGGTCGAGCACCACGAGATCGGGTGGATCTTCCCTGGCCGCCGCGATGGCAGACGGCCCGTCGAACACAGTCTGCGTGACGAAGCCATCCCGCACCAAGTAGTCCGCGATCAGGAGTGCGAGCTCCCGCTCGTCGTCGACGACCAAAGCGCGCGGCGCTTGATTCGACGGTGAACTCATACCGCCGAATCTAGTCGAGCCCAGCACCCCCCGCGCCCAGGGGGTCGCAACATAGCCGGGTCACCACACGGTCTTCATCGAGTCTTCATCGAACATTAACGCCGCGCCATGGGTCGCCTCGCGAAACTCTCCACGACACCACAAGAAGGAGAGAACCTGCCGTGCACCCCACTGAAGGCGCTCTAACGACCGTCGTCACCCTCGTCCATGCCGAGGCATGCCACTTCTGCACCGACGCGGGAGAAGCCCTCGAGAACCTCCAGCGCACGTACAGGTTCAACGTTGAAAGCATTCGTGCAGACTCCGAAGAAGGGCGCGCGCTCGTCGCCCTGCATCGGCCCGCCATGAGTCCACTCGTGTTGCTCGACGGCGAGTTCTTCAGCCACGGCAGGTTCCCGCGCAAGAAACTCGCACGGGTGCTTGATGAGCGCGCGGCCGCCATGACAGGGACGAACCGTGGGCACTGAACTCCTCGCAACCGGCAGCGTCCTCGCGGCGTTCTTCGCCGGTGGTGTCGCCCTCTTCGCGCCGTGCTGCATCGTATTTCTCGCACCCAGCTACCTCGCGGGCGCCGCGAAGAACCGCCGCTGGCGACTCCTGCCTCTCACCTTCATCTTTGCTGCGGGCCTCGCCGTCGTGCTCGTGCCCTTAACGATGGGCGCGAGCCTGGTAGCAGGCGCAGTGGCCAAGTATCACGAGCCCCTCTACATCGCGGGAGGCCTGCTCATGTTCGCCATGGCATACCTGACCATTAGCGGCACGATGTGGTCCCTACCCAGCTTCATCCGCATGCCCGACACTTCCCGCGGCGACTCGGCCTCGTTCTTCGCCCTTGGAGTGTTTTCCGGAATCGCGTCGAGCTGCTGCGCCCCCGTCCTCGTGGGCGTCATGACGCTATCGGCGCTGTCGGGGAGCGTGGTCGGAGGAATCGGCCTGGGCGCCGCCTACGTGTTCGGCATGGTCTTCCCGCTGTTCGCCATGGCGCTCCTGTGGGACAAGACGCGCTTGTCGAAGATTCGCACGGCGCGCCCCCACCCGGTAGTTCTTTCAGTGGCCGGCAAGACGTTGCGAACGACGCGGCTCAACCTGATCATCGCCGCCACGTTCGTCGCCATGGGCGCAGGAGTGATCGCGCTGTCCCAAAGCGCGTCAATGACGGGCGGGTCCGCGGTCCAGGACTGGATCAGCGAACGGCTCGTCACCATCTTCTCCAGGGTCGAGCAGTGGCTTAGCCCCGTACCCGAGCCCGTCCTCGGCCTCGTTCTCGTCGGCATCGTGGCCGCAATCGTCGCCGCGACCATCACCGGGCGGTCTCGCACTTTGCCGCCCACTCAAGCACCATCGCACGAGAGGATCGACCACCCATGAAAGACCCTGATGAGACCCCCAACCCCTCGAAGGAAACCGGGCGCGCCAGGCCAACCAGTTCCTCCTCCGGGACTGCCGCCATTCGCAAGACCCGCGTCTTCCGCCTGGTCGCGTGGTCCGTGGGCCTTGTCGCAGTGGTGGGGATCGTGGCCGCGGCCATGCTCTCCGCGCAGCCGAAGGTCAGCGCGGCGTCCGGCCTGGCGCCAGCATTCACGCTGCCCAACACGAGCGGCAAGACCGTATCTCTCGCCGACTTCGCGGGCAAACCAGTCATTCTCTACTTCAGCGAAGGTGCGGGTTGCTCATCCTGCATTGTCCAGATGAAGGCCCTCGAGGCCGACCCTCAGTTCGCCAAAGAGGGGCTCACGATCCTCCCGATCGTCATGGACCCGCCCGACTTCATTCGTAGCGCGATGACCTCCGTGGGGATCTCCACGCCCTTCCTGATCGACGACGGGAAGGTCTCAAAGGCCTATGGCGTGCTGGGAACGGGGATGCACGCGGACCTACCCGGACACGGGTTCGTACTCATCAATGCCGCGGGCGACAAGGTGTGGCAAGGCAACTACCCGTCAATGTGGCTCGCGCCCGCAGACCTCTTGGCAGAGGTGAACAAGCACCTGTAATCCAATGGCGGCGCTCGCGCGGGGAGCGGCGATCCTCTGACTGGCCTCGGGCTGGTAGACAAGCCTACGTCGACGCGAGTTTGTTCGCGGCGTCGAGGATGCCTTGAGGCCCCGAGGCTCCTTGGAGCGAGGTGATCTCGCCGTTGTCGTTGATCAGGACGAAGGCGGGCTGGTACGGAACTCCAAACGTGCTCCACAGCCGCCGTCGGGATCGATGATGTTCGTGACATCCGCAAGGCCAGACGTGTTGACGAACCTCTCCATTGCGGCCTGATCCGACTTGCCGGGGACGCCATAGACCGTAATCCCTCGGGGAGCTGCGGGACCGCCTCCGCCACGCCCGGGGCCTCGGCCTGCCACGTGGGGCACCACGAGGCCCAGAACCAGAGGATTGAATCGTGGCCCGCAAGGCTCGCGCCCGAGAATTCCTCGCCGGCGAGTGTGGTGACCTTGAAGTTGAGGCGAAGGTCCAGCGAACCCGCCTGGTCGACGTCATCCACGGAATCACGCGGCAAAGGGCGCGCCGCCTGCGACGCGTCGGCGCTCATCATGGTGTCCTCGGTTGGGGTCTTGGGCGAATCCGATGGGGCGCAGCCCACCATGGCGAGCGCGGCGGCCAGGCCAACGGCGAGGGGAACGAGCGTCGAGGTCCCCATGGGGGTTCCCTTCGCAGTGCGGCGCTCAAGGCACGCTGGACGGCATCCGGTGTTCATACGAGGATTCGAGGCGTGGGCCCGCGCGGATGGGTACGCGAGGCCAAAAACCCCGACAGGAACCCCTACCCGAGGGCCAAGTCCAAGGTCACGAGCATTTCCTCATGGTCGCTGAATGGCGCCTGGGCCGGACAAGGCTTCGTGCGTTGCGTCGAGGAAATGGCTGTCGACCGAACGTCCCGCTGACACCGAGGGAACATCTAGGTCGAGAAAAGCGGCGATGGAGGCCGCTAGTTGCGCTTTCGTCGGATTGCTTGCTTCCTGCCCATGAATCATCAGGTGGTCACGCCCTCAAACTGAGTCTCTTGTCTGAAGCGATCTTACGAGTGAGGTGCCCAATGATAGGGGTTTGCGGGGGTAGAACCTGAACTTGAAGTAGCAACATAACTCGTCAGGGTTCCCGGCGGCCTGCCGCGGGCAGTGTAGGTACCGCTCGACGATGGATGGGCGGCGTCCCGTCCGCCACCGGCGGGCTTGAACGTGCACGCAGTTCTCGTTGCGCTGGGAGTGCGCTCGCACGCTGCAGAGTATCCATGCGGCAACATCCAAGAACCACGATCGCGCAGCACCGACAAGAGCGACGCACCATGCCTCGCGGAACGTGGGGCGCTCTGCTGACTCACAAGTGCGCGCGGAGCCGCAGAGTATCGGCGAATCGAAGCAGAATTGCTGACCTGATGGCTCACCAATCGCGCGGCGAGCGTCATGCAATCCCACAAATTGCCTGGTAAACCGTGGAGCCGCCTAAGAGAATCGAACTCTTGACCTATTCATTACGAGTGAATCGCTCTACCAACTGAGCTAAGGCGGCCGGCGCCGTGGCGCGGCTCACCATCTTAGCGGGTCGAGCGCCGCGACCAAATCACCGGCGCCCCTCCGTCAGCAGGTCACTCCCGACGGCGGCATGACGCCACCAACAAGGAACCCATCCACCGCGTCGGTGATGCACTGATTGGAGCGGCCATAGGCGGTGTGACCCTCGCCTTTAAAGGTCAACAGCGTCGCGCCCAATTGCTTGGCGAGTGACTGCGCCCACGTGTACGGGGTCGCCGGGTCGTTCGTGGTTCCCACGACCAGCATCGGCGCGGCGGACGTCGCGTTGACGATCTTGGTCACCGTCTGGTGGGCGTGATACGGCCAACCCTCGCAACCGACAGAGCCCGCGAACCACCACCCGAACGTCGGCGCCACCGCCTCGATCTTGCTCGCGAAGTCACGCTGCTTCGCAATGGTCCAGTCCTCTTGCGCGCTGTCGAGGCACGAAATTGCCGTGAACGCCGCCGTCGAGTTGGTGGTGTACGCGCCCGTGTCGCCGTTGCGGTCGAGGTAGAAGTTGCCGAGCGCATAAAACGTCTTTGCCGTGCCTTGGTCTATGACCTCCTTGAGCGCGAGTTCGAGGTACTGCCAAGAGTTCTGGTCGTACAACGTGACGACCATCCCGTAGACCATCAGGTTGCCGTCTACGGGCGTGTCGCCGCCCGACGCGTACGTGTGGTCCCTCGCCTGGACTGCGATGTCCGCAATCTGCTGGCGGGACTGCTCGACATCACCCGTCAGCGGGCACGTAGCCTGCTGGTGACACCAGACGATGAAGTTCTTGAGCGCGTTCTCGAAGCCCGTCGCTTGAGTGATCGACTGCTCCTCGGACGACAGCGAGATGTCGACGGCGCCATCGAGAACCACCCGGCCCACCTTGGCGGGGTAGATCTCGGCGTAGGTCGCGCCAAGTTGGGTTCCGTAGGAGAAACCCAAGTAGTTGAGGTGATCGTCGCCAAGGACCGCGCGGATGACGTCCATGTCACGCGCCGCGGAAACCGTGTCCACGTTCTGGAAGATGGGCCCGGACTTCGCCAGACACGCCTTCGCAAACGCCGCATTGCGGGCCACCGCCTGGTCGAGATCCTTCTGCTCCGAGACGATGAAGTCCTTCACGAAGTACGCGTCGAGCGCCTTGCCGTCGCCACAGCTGATGGGGTCTGATTCGCCGACACCGCGCGGATCAAAGCCGATGACGTCGTAACTGTCGAGCAACTTCTTGCCCGCAATAGTCTCAAAGTGCGCGAGAAGGTCCTTCCCCGAAGCCCCGGGACCGCCGGGGTTGATGAGCAGCGATCCCACGCGGTGCGCCTGATCGTTCGCGAGCCGACGGTTGATCGCGATGCCGATGGTGGGGCCGTCTGGCGCGGACCAATCCAGCGGCACCTTGATCGTCGCGCACTGGAGCGTGCCGCAGTCCTTCCACGACACTGACTGTTGATAGACGGGCGAAGAGGAGGGGTCCGCAGGAGCGCCGCTCACCGCGGGGGCGGCGCTCACCGTAGGACTTGGCGATGGCGATGGCGACTTCCCGCCCGTCGTCGGCAAGAGTGAACAGCCCGTGAGGAGAACGGCGGACGCGGCGAGGACGGCGATGCGCTTCATGGGAAAAGACTAAACGAGTCCGATATTTCCGGTGACCGTGCCCCTAGACGCGGGGGCGAAGCGCCAGGATCATCGCCTCGATGGCAAGCAGCGGCTGCACATTCGAGGCGAGCCTGGTGCGGGCGAGCGCAAGCGCATCGAGGCAGCGCATCGTGTCGGCAAGGCTCGTTCGGCCCGCGAGCTCCCTGGCCTGCCCATCGTGCGCCGTGTTAAGCGGAGTGACGTCCGCCCCGACCTGCACCGCCGCCACGTCCCTGTATAGAGACATGAGGTCGGTCACGGCGCGATCCAACACGTCGCGCTTGTGACGGGTCGCCCTGCGCTTCTGGTCGTCCTCGAGCTCCCGCACTTGTGCCCTGAGAGCGGGGGGAAGCGTCCCCGATTCGGCGCCAAGCATCATCAGCAGTTCCGCCTTCTCGGCGGCGTTGCGCTCCTCCGTAGCTGCGGAGGCGTCCTCGTCTGCCACGGCGACCAGGTCCGCTGCGGCAAGCACCGCATCGCCGACGCCTCGCACGTCGGTCGCGAGGGCGAGAACCTGGTCTCGCCTCGCCCTGGCGTGGGGGTCCTTCGCGAGACGTCTCGCAATGCCGATGTGACTCTGGGCGGCGAGCGCGACCTCCATGGCGAGGTCGGGCGCGATGCCGTCCTTCTCGATCAGGAGCGCCGCCACCACTTCCGGCGCCGGGGTGCGCAGCGACACGGTCCTGCACCTGGAACGGATCGTCACTCCCACGTCGTGGGAGTGGGGCGCACACAGGAGCCACACGGTCCGCGGCGGCGGCTCCTCGATGGCCTTGAGGAGCACGTTGGACGTGCGCTCCGTCATGCGGTCGGCGTCCTCGATGATGATGACCCGCCAGCGCCCACCGCTTGGGGATCGTTGCGCGAGGCCCACCAGGTCACGCACCTCGTCGATCGAGATGGTGACCTTCTCGGTCGCGACCCTCGTGACGTCCGCATGGGCTCCGCTCAGCGCGGTGATGCACGCGTGGCACTCCCCGCAACCGCCCTTTTCGCACTGCAGCGCCGCGGCAAACGCCCTCGCGGCGTGGGAGCGACCCGAGCCGGGCGGTCCGGTAATGAGCCACGCGTGGGTCATGGCGACGGGATCATCCACCGCCGCGCGCAGCGGCTCGATCTGCGCGTCCTGGCCAACGACTTCGGCCCACACTCCGGGCAGCGTCACGCGATGCCCTCCTTGGTCATGGCCGAGGCGACCTGCGTCTTCACGAGGCGACCGCCTTGGCCATGGCCGCCGCGACGGCCACGCGCACGTCGGCGGCGACATCGGCGACGGGGCGGGCCGCATCGACCACGGCATAGCGCTCCGGTGCCCGTGCGGCGAGCACGAGGAAGCCCTCCCGCATGCGTGCCGCATGCTCGGAGGTCTCGCGCTCGACCCTGTCCAGCTCGCGTTCCAAACGATCCGCGCGGGGCTCCATGTCGAGCACCACGGTGAGGTCGGGAACGGCGCCCTCCGTGGCCCACAGCGAGATCTGTTCGACCATGTCGCCAAGGCCGCGAGCTCCGCCTTGATACACGATTGATGAGTCGAGGTAGCGGTCCTGGACCACGATCGCGCCGCGATCGAGCGCCGGGCGCACGAGCGTCGCAATGTGGTGCGCGCGGTCCGCCGCGTACAGCAGCGCCTCCGCGCGCGGCGCCACGTGGTCGCCGTGCATCACGGCTTGGCGTAGCTCGACGCCAAGGGGCGTCCCACCTGGCTCACGAGTCGTCACAACCTCGGCAGACCCCGCACCCCCGGCGCGCAACCACGCGAGCAGGGCGTCGATCTGCGTGGATTTGCCCACGCCGTCGCCGCCTTCGAACACGATCCAGAATCCGCGGCCAGCCATGGGCCTACGGTACCGTCACGCGGCGACACCCGGGGCTGCCCGCCCGCCCCGCACCGGAGAGGGAGGCGACGGGCAAACGTGGAGGCCTAGAGCAAGGCCCGAGCATCGGCGCGGCGCGTCACTTCTCGTTGGGGTAGACCACGCCGATCTGGGCGCGAACCTTGTCCAGAAGCGCCATGACCTCGCGCGTGTCTTGCCACGTCTTGATGGGGCTCTCGGTGAGCCCCGCGGCGATGCAACGCGCCACCTCGGCCGCCTGGAACTGGAAGCCGTTGTCGACGTGACCGTCGAACTCCCACTCCGTGACGTCGTCGCGGACAAGGCGGATCGTCGTGGGCGTATAGAACCAGCTGTCCACCTCGAACCGTCCGGTAGTGCCGATGATCTGAGCGGTGTTGGCCGACTTGCCCACCATCGAGGTGTGGAGAGAGGCCTGCGCGGTGGGGTAGTCGAAGATCATCGCAACCTGGTTGTCCACGCCCTCGTCGGTGAGGTCACCCACAGCCGTCACGGACGTGGGCATGCCCAGGAAGTCGTGCGCGAAGGCGATCGGGTACACGCCGAGATCGAGCAGCGAACCCCCCGCAAGGTCGGCCCTGTACATGCGGGGCACGTGCGTGAGCTTCTGGCCGTGGTCAGCAATGACCGCGGTGACGTCGCCGATCTCGCCGGCCTCGACGGCCGCGCGGAGCTTGTAGACGTGTGGCAAGTGCCTAGTCCACATCGCCTCCATGACGAACACGCCAGCCTTTTCGGCGGCCGCGAGGATGAGTTCGGCCTGCGCTGAGTTTTGCGCAAAAGACTTCTCTACCAGGACATTCTTTCCCGCCTGGATCGCCAGAATGGCGGGCTCGTGGTGATTATTGTGCGTGGTGGCCACATAGATCGCGTCGATGTCGTCGCGCGCCACCAACTCCGCGTAGGACTGATAGGCGTCGCCCGCATCGTGCGCCTTCGCGAAATCCTGCGCCTTCTCGAGGGATGACGCGGAGGCGACGGCCACCACGGAGGACGCGGTGTAGTCCTTCACGGCCTCGGCAAACTTAGCGGCGATCCCGCCTGCGCCAAGGATTCCCCAGCGGATGGCGGGTGCGGACATGGGATCGGGTGCGTTCATGTGGCCAGCATAGTCACGTACGGTTCGTAACGTTTCGGGCGGGAGGAGGCACCGGGCGCGTGCGCACCGCCTTCTCATCGCCCCAGCCGCCAGTCCCCGGGCTCCCCCCGCCCCCACCCCAGCCACGAGTCCCCTTCAGCGTCGCGTGAGCACCATGAATCGACACTCACGCAGAGGCCTGTGCGGCGAGCGCAAGGCAAACGTCGATATGTGGTGCTAGCGCGACGGTCGATCAGTCAGCGCGAATCGTGCGGTACTCACCGACCGAGCCCAAACACCCAGGCGAGCCTGCGCGCGGTGTCTCGGCGCACAGGCCCACTCACCACCTCGGCCACCTCGGCCACCTGCGCCAGGATGGCCTGCGGATCCGAGCGAAGGTCCCGAGCCGTGAACCTCATGACGGGCAGGTTGCGTGTGAGCATGAGACGGTCTCGAGTCCGGTCGCGCTCAAAGGCGTCACGACTCCGATGGAACTCCCACCCATCGAGTTCCACTGCCACCGTATCCTCGACCACCAAGTCCACCCTCCCCACACCAGGAACGATGACCTGCTCCTTGACAGAAAGTCCCGCTGTTACGAACGCGGCGCGTGCGACAGTCTCGAGCGGCGACTCTGCGGCACCCGAGGCCATGCGCCTGAGCCAAGCTCGACGCCGGGCACCCCGCACCTCGAACTGCGCGAGGTCACCGGGCATCAGCACCCCTGAGTGGAGCGCTGCGTCAACCAACACCAACTGCCCCACGGGCGTCGTGCACCATCCCGCCTGGTCGATCGCCTGCGCGACGGGCACCCAGAGAGCGCTCGGGAATGGTGCCGAGGTGCGGTGCAATACCGCGCGAGTGCGTTCCCGCGGATCACGCCTGGATGAGGACCTCCCCCAAGGGACGACCAGGTGCGGCAGTCCGTGGTCCTCCCACACCGGCAACCCCCAGTGCTCACATGCCGTCACGCAACCAAGACTCGCGCGAAAGAGCTTGGCAATAGCTACCTCGGGCGCCGCCCACGGGAGCGAATAGGTGCCGTGACCCAGCTTCTTGACTCGGCCGTCCAGCACCGACCGGCGCAGCGAACGCTCAGGTACGCCGGCCAACAGCAACTCGGTGCGGCGGGCAGCTCCGCCTAACTCGTCGAGAACTCGAACGATGTCCATGAACCCACCGTGCCCGCGGACCACGGTGCACCGGAGCCCGCCACCGCGATCTGTGGACAGAGCGCGTCGCGTGAGCACCACTTATCGACACTCGATCGCCGCGGCGAACGGCGGTTGCGAGGCGAACGTCGATTTTTGGTGCTCACGCGGCAGGCAGCGGGCAGCGGGCAGCGGGCAGCGGGCAGCGGGCAGCGGGCAGCGGGCAGCGGGCAGCGGGCAGCGGGCAGCGGGCAGCGGGCAGCGGGCAGCGGGCAGCCGCGGGCAGCGGGCAGCCGCGGGCAGCGGGCAGCGTGCAGCGGGCAGCCGCGGGCAGCGGGCAGCGTGCAGCGGGCAGCCGCGGGCAGCGGGCAGCGGGCAGCCGCGGGCAGCGGGCAGCGTGACAGGGACCTCGGCATGCGCGTGGGGCGCCGGTTCAGGAGCCGGAGAACGGGCTAGCGCCCGGCTGCATCCACCTCGGGAAGCGAAGGGACTCCGAGCACCACGGTGATGGGGTCGAGCGTCACGACTTGAGTGGACCCGTCAGCCGCCGTGTAGGACAACCGTGCGTCGTAGCCACCGTACGGCAGCTTGCCTGCGCTGCAGCCCTTGTCCGGTGTCACGGTGACGAACACACCTTGCGCATCGTGCGCGAGGTCACTCCTCTCGAACCACTCCAAGGTGAAGCCCCAGACCGACCCGTCTGCTCCGGTCAACGCGAGTTCCGCGGGACCGGCCGAGAAGTCCGCAACGAGTGCCTGCACGGAGCTGAAGTTGGCTTGATCGCTCGCGGCAAGGGGAATCGGAGACCCGCCTGCGGGAATGCCTGCACCCCAGCCATAGAGGCGACCGGTCTCGAGCCACGAGGGCAGTGGCACCCGCTGTCGCTGCATGTCGTAGCCGACGCCCGTCTCGGGTTCCGATGCGGCCAGCGACTTGCAGCTAAGCGGGCCCGGCGCGTCCCACTGCGTGTTGGCTGCGGCGAGGTAGCCGTCCGTTCCGAGCGCAGGCGGCTTCACGTCCATCCCGGGTCTGGACGGATCATCTCTCGGCAAAGGAGTGGCCGTGGACGTGCCCGAGTCCGTCGGAATCGCGGACGTCCCCGTAGCACTCGTGAGCACCGAGGTTGAACCAGGCATCGACAGTCCGCCTCCAAGCCGCGGCACCATGACGACTCCCGCTGCCAACACACCCACCGCGGCGACCGTCCCCACGCCCACCTTGGCGTTCTGCACTCGGCGCCCGCGGGTCACCCGTGCGTCAAGCCGCGCCCGTGCATCGGCGCCACGCAGGCGCGCACCGGACTCCGAGGCCCGTGCCCGCGCAAAGTTGTCAAACTCATCGTGAAGATCCATGATCACTTCTTCCTTTCCACGAGGCCGATGCGCTCGGTCGAGTCATCGATGCTTCCCAGTTCGCCCGCGAGCTTGTCGAGTGCTTGCGACAGATACCTCTTCACGGTGCCCTCGGCGAGGTGCATCTGGGCGGCGATGTCGGTGACCTTGAGGTCGTCGTAGAACCTCAGGATGACGACGGTCCGCTCCTGCTTTCCCAAGGTGCCGAGCGCTTTGCCGATGCGGTCCTGCTCGCCCACCGCGTCGTCGGTTCGCTCAGGATCACGGCGGTCAACGAGTCGAGGCATCAGCCCCCGCCAGTGCGTCTCGCGCCGCATGTGATCGATGTGGAGCGTCCGCATGGCGGCGCGCACGTAGGCCTCCGCGGCCCGCGCGTTGTCCAACCGACGCTGCCTCACGAAGACCTTGACGATCGCGTCCTGGACCAGGTCCTCGCCCGCGTGCTGGGATCCGGTGAGCAGGTACCCGTACGCCGCGAGCCTGTCGGCCGCAGAATCGAGCATCTCGCCCAACATGTCCTGATGCTTCATGCATTCCCCCTCCGTCGACACATGAACGGATCGGGGCACCAAACCGTTGTCCTGGGCAAGCCTGAATCTGGCCGATGTGGGAGTGGCGCGGCGTCCTACGAATGGGTGGGCGCGGCCGGTGCCGCATCCACTTAGCCGACCTTGATCACCGCCGCGCCCTGCGGCGTGGAGTACTTGTAGTCCAGCGCGAGTTCCAGCACGTAGACCTGCGTGGTCGCCGGGTCGGTCACGCCGCACGGCTCCATCGGGTCCATCTCGCGCAGCGGCTGGTTGTAATCCAATGCCTGTGGACCCGATTCCACCGTGCCGACCGCCACGACGACCCCGTTCGCCACGGCGAAGCCCTGAGCGACGGGAAAGGTGCCCGGCAGGAGGTTCGAACTCAGTTTGACCTCAACGTACTGCCAGATGCCGTCGCTCGCGTCGGTGCCCGACGGACGCGGGGCACTCGCTGAATCCGGACTGGCGTCCAATGGGCGCGTGGAGAGGCTGGAAGTCTCCAAAGGCACCGCAGCGCCGGCAGGCAGCGACGCAGAGACCATGCCGTCGGCCTCCCACGTCCGGCCCTCGACGGGGCTCGGGTCGCCGCACTTGATGGGGACAGCCTCCACGTTTGGCAATCCGTCGATTGCCAACACGTCACCCCAGTACTTCCCTATCTCCTTCATCTTCAGCGTGGTAGGCGC
The DNA here is from genome assembly GCF_013409005.1 of Demequina lutea. NCBI lineage: Bacteria > Bacillati > Actinomycetota > Actinomycetes > Micrococcales > Demequinaceae > Demequina > Demequina lutea. The sequence goes on along the minus strand of NZ_JACBZO010000001.1, from coordinate 430,033 downwards.
GACCGGGTCGACGACCGTGGCAACGGCTGTGAAGTTGGCATCGACCAGTTGGACCCACAGGTGGAACGTGTAGTCGCCATCTGGCGAGTCGTGCCAGCCGGCCTGTCCTGCGCACAACCCTGGAGTCGGCGCTTCTCGGGTAGGGACCACGCCCGAAGCGACGAGCGGTTGGACCCCCAGCGTGGCCGAGCCAACCACGATACCGTTCGACTCGACGACGCCATAGGTAACCAGATAGAGGTCCGCGAGCGACTCCGCGGACGCGACCTGCACATTCCACGTGAGCGGGTGCGCAGCCGCCGTGAAAACGCCATCGGTTCCACCCGCAAGCGCGGCCGATGCCGTGATGGTCACGGGCAATTGGCTCGCGCCGTCGACTTGTCGAGTGGCGCCCGACGGCACGGCATAGGGCTCGCCGCAAGCGAGGGGCGCCTGCCCGGCATCCGGAGGCAACCAAGACGGCGTGGTGTTGAGCGGAGTCGACGCATCGATCACCGTAGTGGCGGTGGCGGGCGGCCCGGCGGGAGCCACGGCGGAGGGCGACCAGGGCCCGACGTACAACGCGGCGACAACGAGGGCCGCCACGCAAGCGGCGCTCACCCCTGTCACGACGGTCGCGCGACGGCGCCGACGGCGCCCCACCAGGGCAACCAGAGTGTCACCAGCGCTCGCGGCACCGAGCCGCTCGGCGGCGGAAGCGCTGGCCGCCCGTGCGCGCCTTTCGAGTTCTTCGTGGAGGTCCATCACTCGCCCCTCTCGGTTACGGCAATGCGTTCAAACTCAAGGTCCTGATCCCCCACGGCGGTCGCCAAGCGGCCGAGCGCGTCGGACAGGTAGCGCTTCACCGTCCCCACCGCCAGACCCATCGCGGCGGCGACAGCGGCCAAAGAAAGGTCTTCGTAGTAGCGCAACACGATTGCGGTGCGCTGTTGTGGAGTAAGGGTCGTGAGCGCTTGGCCCATGGCGTCGGCCGCGTCGATCGTCGCCGCCGAGTCGTCGGCGGCCAGCGGCGCCACCTGACTAGGCATGATCCTGCGCCAGCGGATGGCCCTGCGAATTCCGTCGACGTGCAGCGTGCGCATCGTGGCGCGCACATAGGCCTCGCCCGCACGGGCATTGGGGATGGCTCGGCGGCGCGCGAACACCTTGACGACGGCCTCTTGAACGAGCTCCTCACCCGCGTCTTGAGAGCCGGTCAGCAGGTACCCGTACGCGGCGAGCCGCGCCGAACCCTCCGCGAGCGTCTCACGCAACACCGCCTCGTACTCGGCCACCGTTCCCCCTTTGTTGGCATAAGAACGACCAACTCCCCGCGGAGGTTGTGATGCCACACGATTCGCGCGGGGAAGGCGCCGTGCGACGCCCTACTTCTTCTTGGGCGCCGCCTTCTTCGCAGGCGCCTTCTTGGCGGCAGGCTTCTTCGCAGCGACCCGACGCGCGGGCTTCTTGGCGGGGCCCTTGGCGCGCTTGTCGGCGAGCAACTCGACGGCCCTCTCAGCGGTGAGCGTCTCGACGGTGTCGCCGCGCGGGATCGTCACATTGGTGGTGCCGTCGGTGATGTAATCGCCGAACCGACCGGACTTTGCAACGATCGGCTTCTCGCTCACGGGGTCGACGCCGTACTCGGCCAGCGGGGGCGCCACCGGACGGCCGCGGCCACGCTTGGGCTCGGCGTAGATCGCAAGCGCCTGCTCGAGCGTGATGTCGAGCAGCAGATCCTCGCTGTCGAGTGTGCGCGAGTCCGTGCCCTTCTTGAGGTACGGGCCGTAGCGGCCGTTCTGGGCGGTGATCTCGGCGCCATCGGCCGGGTCGGCGCCCACCACGCGCGGGAGCGACATGAGCACGACGGCGTCGGCGAGCGTCACGGTCTCGAGCTGCATCGACGTGAACAGCGACGCGGTGCGCGGCTTGTCCTTCGAGCCTTCGGGCAGCACCTCGGTGACGTACGGGCCGAAGCGGCCCGCCTTGGCAACAACCTGCAGTTTGGATTCGGGGTGGACACCAAGCTCGCGCTCGTCGCCTCCCTGGTTGGCGAAGAGTTCCTCGGACACCGCGACCGTGAGTTCGTCGGGAGCCATGTCTTCGGGCACCGATGCGCGCTGCATCTCGCCGTCGACCTCGCGCTCGACGTAGGGCCCGTAACGGCCGACGCGCAGCGAGATTCCCTCGCCGACGGGGAACGTGTTGATGGCGCGGGCGTCGATGTCGCCGAGGTTCTCGACGAGCTTCTTGAGGCCCTCATCGCGACCCTCGGTGGCGCCGTCCTTGCCAAAGTAGAAGGTGCTCAGCCACTCGGTGCGATCGGCCTTGCCGGTCGCGATGAGGTCGAGCCCCTCCTCCATGTCGGCCGTGAAGTCGTAGTCGATGAGCCAGCCGAAGTGCTGCTCCATGAGTCCGACGATCGAGAACGCGATCCACGTGGGGATGAGCGTCTGGTTGGCGACTCGCACATACCCGCGGGCCACGATCAGGTCCACGGTCGATGCATACGTCGACGGGCGACCGAACTTGCGGTCCTCGAGTTCCTTGATCATCGAGCCCTGAGTGAAGCGCGGCGGCGGCGTGGTCGCGTGAGTCAGCGGCTCGAGGCCATCGGCGGCCACGGCCTGACCCTCGGCGAGCTGCGGCAGTCGCGCCTCCTTCTCGTCGGCGACCTTGGCCTCGTCGTCCTCGTAGCGGTCCTTCTCGCGGCTCTCCTCGTAGGCGGCGAGGAAGCCGGGGAACGTGATGATCGTGCCCGATGCGGAGAACTCGACGGCATGGCCGTTCGCGCTCTTGGCGCCGATGCGCACGGTCGAGGTGGTTCCAGCGGCATCGGCCATCTGTGAGGCGACGGTGCGCTTCCAGATGAGCTCGTACATGCGGAACTCTTGGCCGCGCAGTTCGGCGCGCACCGACTCGGGCGTCCGGAAGGTGTCTCCCGCGGGGCGGATGGCCTCGTGCGCCTCTTGGGCGCTGTCGTCCTTGCTCGAGTAGACGCGGGCCGCAGACGGCACGGAATCGGAGCCGTACAGCTCGATGGCCTGCTTGCGCGCGGCACGCACCGCCTCACCAGACAGCGTGGGCGAGTCGGTCCTCATATAGGTGATGTAACCGCGCTCGTAGAGGCCCTGGGCGACGCGCATCGACTCGCGCGCGCCGAGGCGGAGCTTGCGGCTCGCCTCCTGGATCAGCGTCGAGGTGATGAACGGGGCGGCGGGACGACGCTTGTACGGCTTCGAGTCGACGCCCGACACGGCGAAGGCCGCGTCGGCGAGGCCCGCGGCGAGCGCTGCGGCGGCCCCAGCTGTGAGGTGCGTGACCTTGGCCGCGTCGGAGGTCAGGGCGCCGCGGTCGTCGAAGTCCTTGCCCGATGCGACGCGCTTGCCATCAACGGTGGCGAGGCGGGCCGTGAACTTGCGGCCCTCGTCGGCGCCCGATGTGGCGGCAAAGGTCGCGGTCAGGTCCCAGTATTCGGCGGCCTGGAAGGCCATGCGCTCGCGCTCACGGTCGACGACCAGGCGCAGCGCGATCGACTGCACGCGGCCAGCCGAGAGCCCCGAGGCGACCTTGCGCCACAGCACGGGCGAGACCTCGTAGCCGTACAGGCGGTCGAGAACCCTGCGCGCCTCCTGAGCCTGCACGAGCTCCATGTCCACCTCGCGAGGGTGTTCCATGGCGCGCATGATGCCCTCTTTGGTGATCTCGTGGAACGCGAGACGCTTGATGGGCACCTTGGGACTCAGCACCTCGAGAAGGTGCCACGCGATGGCCTCTCCCTCGCGGTCTTCATCGGTTGCGAGGTAGACCTCGGTGGCGTTCTTGAGCTTCGCCCTGATCTCGGCGACGACCTTCTTCTTCTCCGGGCTCACCACGTAGTACGGCTCAAAGCCGTTGTCGACGTCGACGGCGAACTTGCCGATGCCACCCTCGCGCTTGTCCGCGGGGAGCTCGCTCGGCTGGGGAAGGTCGCGGATGTGGCCAACGCTCGAGACCACCTCGTACTCGTCGCCCAGGTAGCCGCCGATGGTGCGCGACTTGGTGGGGGACTCGACGATGACGAGCTTGTGAGCCATGAAAACCTGACTTCCGGCGGGATGAGTTCTTGGGTTCGAGACCGTCACAGAATACATACGGCCCCAAGCGGCGCTAAACGACGCCCCCTCGATGGCTCCCGCTTGGGCGCCACACCGGGTTCATATGAAGCTGCGTAACTGTCTCTCGCGACCACCATAGACGGAGCGCATTCCCCGCCGCTCTCCACACCTGAGACCATGGGGGGTGACTCTTCCTTCCCACATCATCGCCGAAGACCTGTCCAACGCCGTTCTCGCCGCCATGGCCGATGCCGCGGTCGCCGAGATCATGCCCCGCTGGCGGTCCCTGACGGCGAGCGAAATCCGCACCAAGTCCGCCGATTGGGACCTCGTGACGGACGCCGACGTCAACGCCGAGATCATGCTCACCGCGGCGCTCAAGACGCTGATCGACATTCCCGTCGTGGGCGAGGAGGCGACGGCCGCCGATGCCTCTCTCCTCGACATCGTGGGGGCGCCGGGCGCGTGCTGGGTGGTCGACCCCGTCGACGGCACCCGCAACTTTGTCGACGGCAAGGAGTCGTTCGCGTGCATGATCGCCCTCGTTGACGAGGGCCGGACTCAAGCCGCGTGGATCACGTACCCGACGACCGGACGCGAGATCCATGCCGCCGCCGGCATCGGCGCATTTCTCGATGGCGAACGGATCGTGACGCCCCCACCCGCCGAGCCGTTCGCGCTCCGCGGCGCCATCGGAGCCAGGTTCGATCACGGCGGCCCCGACTCAGTGCTCGAACGCGCGGCGACCCTTGGCCCCGCGTCCCCCATCAGGTTTTGCGCGGGCTGGGACTACCTCGATGTGATCACCGGCCTCACGGACTACGTGTCCTTCAGCCGCACCCTGCCGTGGGACCACGCCCCTGGGTCGCTCATCGCGCGCGAGGCCGGGCTCGACTCGAGGCGGCACGACGGCTCCGAATATCTTCCGGGCGACGGTCGCAGCGGCATTCTCACCGCGCACCCCAGCGTGTGGCAGCGCGTCGCCGATGCGCTCGGGCAGATGCCCGAAGCCGTCTAGGGGCGCGTCGCCGATGCGCTCGGCGAGATGTCACCGCTCACCTAGAAGCGCGTCACCCCAGAGCGCGTCACCTAGGAGCGCGTCAATTAAGCGCGGACGACGAGGCCCTCGAGGTCGGACCCACTCAGCACGCTGGTGAGAAGCTGGCTCCCGAGCGCGCGCTGAAACTCCTCGCTCGTGCCTTCGGCCCGCGCCTCCTGAAGCACCGGCGTCGGACCACCCATCGCCCGCACCCGCTTGATCACCGACAGCACCGATTCGCGAGTGTGAGTCGTGGGGTCGACCGTGAGGCGCACCTCAAGGTCGCCGCCCCACTCGAGAGCGATCTCGAGCGACTGCCAGGCCTTGGGGCCCGCAGCACTCTTGCCCGTGACGTCCTGGTAGCCCTCCGGCATCGCCTTGATGTCGAGGCCGAGCCAGTCGACGAAGCCGAGCGCTTCGCGCAGCCGCGCCGGGTAGGCGCCCGCCGAGTGCAGGCCCACCCCGAAGCCGAGCGACCTGACCTGCTGCATCGCGGGAATGAGGGACGCCTGACGCGTCGGCTCGCCGCCGCTGAAGACGACGCCATCCAACTGGCCCATGCGGTGAGCGAGGTGAGCGAGGACGGCGGACCACTCCACCGTTCCCGCCACTTGCGAATCCTGCATGTCCGGGTTGTGGCAATACGTGCAGCGCCAAGGACACCCTTGAGCGAAGAGCGTCGCCACGAGCTTTCCTGGCCAATCGACCGTCGAGAACCGCTCGAATCCCGCGATCTGAAACTCGTCCGCGAGCACCTCGGTCTCGCTTCCAAAAAGCATCGCCACTTGGCTCATAGGGCGCCTTTCCGCTAGTGCCGTCAAGGGCATCGTCACCTCTTGAGCGAAGCCCCCGACGGGACTAGTGTCCCGGTCGAGCGTGACAACACCACCAGCTTCCTTCCCGTCCCGAAGAAGTGGACCGGTCCAACGCCTCAAGCCGTCGCCGCTGGCATGTCGCGCCCGCGGTGCGCGCCCGCTAATCGAGAACATAGCTCGACTCACTAAACGGCAACCGCTCGGCGTGCTCACCCTTCTTGCCGATGTTGAACGACTTGACGGGCCGGTGGTACCCCATGACGCGGGTCCAGACCTCGCACTCGGTGATCTTGTCCTCCGCGGCGCACAGGGGGCATGTGGGCTGCTCGCCATCAAGGTAGCCGTGCTGGGGGCAGATCGAGAACGTCGGCGTGATCGTGATGTACGGAAGCCGCTCGGTCTCGAGGGTGCGCTTCACCAGCATCTTGCACGCGTAGGAAGAGCTGACGCGCTCACCCATGTACAGGTGCAGGACGGTGCCGCCCGTGTACTTCGATTGCAGCTTGCTTTGACGGGACGCGGCCTCGAACGGGTCCGCCGTGAAGCCCACGGGCAGCTGGGACGAGTTGGTGTAGTACGGGTTCTCGTCGGTGCCCGCCTGCAGGATGCCTGGGTAGCGTCGGCGGTCCTCCTTGGCGAAGCGGTACGTCGTGCCTTCGGCGGGCGTGGCCTCGAGGTTGTACAGGTGGCCCGTCTCCTCCTGGAACTCGACCATCCGGTCGCGCACGTGGTCGAGGACGTCGAGCGCGATCTGCTCGCCCTCTGGCGTCGTGATGTCGTGCACGTCGTCGGTGAAGTTGCGGATCATCTCGTTGATGCCGTTGACGCCGATCGTGCTGAAGTGGTTGCGCAGCGTCCCCAGGTAGCGCTTGGTGTAGGGAAAGAGGCCGTCCTCGATGGCCTTGCCGATGACCTCCCGCTTCGTCTCGAGACTGTCGCGCGAGATCTCGAGCAGGCGATCGAGTGCCCGGTAGAGCGCCACCGTGTCGCCCTTGTAGAGGTGACCCAGGCGCGCCATGTTGATGGTAACCACGCCCAGCGAGCCGGTCTGCTCGGCCGATCCGAAGAGGCCGTTGCCTCGCTTCAGCAGCTCGCGAAGGTCCAGCTGCAGGCGGCAGCACATCGACCGCACCATGTGCGGCTCGAGGTCCGAGGAGATGAAGTTCTGGAAGTACGGCAACCCGTACTTTGCGGTCATCTCGAACAGGGCGTCCACGTTGGGCCCGTCCCAGTCGAAGTCCTTGGTGATGTTGTACGTCGGGATCGGGAACGTGAACACGCGACCCTGCGCATCGCCTGTGGTCATCACGTCGATGTAGGCCCGGTTGATCATGTCCATCTCCGGCTGGAGATCTCCGTACGTGAAGTCCATCTCGCGGCCCGCGATCACGGGCACCTGGGGCTGCAAATCCTCGGGGCAAATCCAGTCGAACGTGAGGTTGGTGAACGGCGTCTGAGTGCCCCAACGCGACGGCACATTGAGGTTATAGATCAGCTCCTGAACACCCTGGCGCACCCGGGTGTAGTCGAGCCCCTCGAGCCGAATGAACGGCGCCATGTACGTGTCGAAGCTCGAGAATGCCTGCGCGCCAGCCCACTCGTTTTGCAGCGTGCCGAGGAAGTTCACGATCTGTCCAATGGCCGACGAGAAGTGCTTGGCAGGGCTCGCCTCAACCTTGCCGCTGACCCCGTTGAAGCCCTCTGCCAAGAGCGTGCGCAGCGACCAACCCGCGCAGTAGCCCGAGAACATGTCGAGGTCGTGAATGTGAAGGTCACCCGAGCGGTGAGCCTCCCCCGCCTCGGGCTTGTACACGTGGCTCAGCCAGTAGTTCGCGATGACCTTGCCCGCCGTGTTGAGGATGAGTCCGCCGAGCGAGTAGCCCTGGTTGGCGTTGGCGTTGACACGCCAGTCGCGGCGGAACAGGTACTCCTCGATCGAGTCCTCGACGCTGATGAGCGGCGTGCCGTTGCTCGGCGTGACCACGTCGAGCCCCGCCGTGGGTGGGTTCGGGTCAACGACACGATTCGGGTCAACACGGAGCAAGGCTGCGGTGTCGGTGCGGTCGGCACCGCTGCGGTCGGCACTCATAAAGTCGGCGTCGTCGAGGGCGGCGTCGTCGAACGCGGTAGTGGCGTCATCTATTGCAGTCATGGCTTCTCCCCTAGCGGCAAGGGCGGAGGTTAGAACCACAACATGTAGTGGCTTCATTGCCCGTTGGTGCCTACATGTAGTGTTCTATGCCCGTCGATGCGGCGGACACCGGGACCTAGGGCCCGCTCCCGTTCAGAGATCCCGCGTGTCGCTGCGGGGCCCGCCCGCGTGTCGCCGCGGGGCCCGCCCGCGTGTCGCCGCGGGGCCCGCCCGCGTGTCGCCGCGGGGCCCGCCCGCGCAAAACTCACTACCCACTTCACACGGCGCCCCGGGGCCAAGCGGGCCGCGTACTCACTTGGTCAGCGCAGTAGCGAGTTCTTCACCGAGGCGACTAACCGCGACGCAAAAACCCGTCCCGCACTAGCTCCCTGATCGCAGGCGCCAAGCCCTCAACCATGCGACCGGGAGGCACATCGAGCAACGCGGCGAGCGCATGCGCAATCTGCCCGGCGGTCAGTTCGCCATCGCACGTCCCCACAAAGCCGGCGAGCGCGGTATCCGCCTTGATGGCTCGCCCGAAGCCCCCACCCTGGCGCAGCAAAATGTGCTCGGGGTCGTGAAGCGTCGGCCGCCCGTAGGTTTCGCGAGTAACGTCGCCCGCCACGACGTAGCGCTCCTCAAGCAGCTCGGTATCGGTGCGATAGGCCAGCCAGTCGTGCGCGGCGAGGGAGGCCGCGATATGCGGACCGAGCGGCACCGGAAGCTCGCCCTCGTGCTCCTCGAGCCTGCGCAGCGTGGGCGCCCCCGTCGCGCGCCTCAGGGTGATGATGCCGAAGCCAACACCCTCCACTCCGCGCGCGTCAAAGTCGCTCAGGTACGCCTCGTAGGCGGCATCGAACGCGTCGCGTCCGCGCTCGGGAATCACGCCCGCGTCCCGCAGCCACGTCTCGGCGTATTCGGCCGCATCGAGCACGTCCCTCTGGATGATCCAGGCGTCGAGCGGCCAGCCGGAAGCGGCGGCATCGTCGAGCCATCCCTCGAGGCGTTCCGTCCACGACTGGCCCTTGCGAATCTCCCAGTTGCCGAGCATCTGCGCGACGCCCCCTGGGGAGAGCACCGACCCCACCTCCGTCACTAGCCGCCTCACGATGCCGTCCCCGCCCAGTCCGCGGTCTTCAATGCCACCGTCGCGATACTCAAAGCTCGGCGTTCCAGGCGGCGTGATCACGAAGGGCGGATTCGATACCACGAGGTCGAAGAGCTCACCCTCGACCGGCTCGAGCAGAGAACCGAGCCGCAGGTCCCACGCCGCCGGGGGCGCGTTGAGTCGGCGATTGAACTCGGCGAAGGCGAGGGCGCGTTCCGAGACGTCGGTAGCGACCACCTCTCGCGCGTGGACGGAGGCATGCAGCGCCTGAATCCCGGAGCCCGTGCCCAGGTCAAGGACGCGGCCGACGGGCGTGCGCATCGTCACCGACGCCAAGGTGGTCGTGGCCCCGCCGATGCCCAACACGTGGTCGCCCTCGAGCTGGCGGCTGGTGACCGCCTCGCCCGTGTCCGACGCGACCCACCACGTGATCTCGTCATCGCCGTCGGCGGTCGCGTAGGGACGCAAATCGATGAGCGCCCGAGCCGCGTCGTCGTCCCCAGCGCCGCCCACGGCCACGAGCCCGCAGCGAGCAGCGCCATCGGCACCGAGCCGCGGAAGGGCGCGCTCGACATCGGCGCGCGTCAGGGTTTCCCCGAGCGTCAACAAACGGGTGAGGAGCGCGACGGGGTCGCGACCCGCCTCGCGGGCGGCCAAGCGGGCGGGCACCACGTGCTCGCGGCCAAGCGCCCTGACCGCACGATTGCCGACGAGCTCGGAGACGGCGTCAACCGTCCACGGGGCGAGGTCGGCGCGCAGGGCGACCGCGTCGTCGCCGTCAAGCGTGATCGGTGCGGCATAGGGAGTCATGACTTTTCCTTCGTTGGCCTGCCCGGGAACCCTACCTCGGGCAGGCCTGCGTCGAAGCGGCGAGTTGCCGTCGACCCACCGGCGCTAGCGAACCGCGTGACCCTCCGCGAGTGCGGCCTTCTCGGCCTCGAATTCGACCCCGCCCTCATGTGAACGGCGCGAGGCGCGAATCACGGCGAATGCGGCGACCGCAGCCGCCGCGAGCGCGATGGCCCACCGCAGCACGGGGTTCGCGCCGTCGCCATAGCTGAGCGCCACCACGGCCGGAGCGATGAGGAGCGCCACCAAATTCATGACCTTGAGGAGCGGGTTGATAGCGGGGCCCGCGGTGTCCTTGAACGGGTCGCCGATCGTGTCACCGATGATGACGGCCTCGTGGGCGGGAGAGTTCTTCCCCCCGTAGTTGCCGTCCTCGACGATCTTCTTGGCGTTGTCCCACGCGCCGCCCGAGTTGGCAAGGAAGACGGCCATGAGCACTCCGGTTCCGATGGCACCTGCAAGGAACCCTGCGAGCGCCCCGACGCCAAGGCCGAAGCCGACGAACACGGGCGCCATCGCGGCAAGGAGGCCGGGGGTGACAAGTTCGCGCAGCGAGTCCCGCGTGCAGATGTCGACCACGCGCGCATACTCGGGGCGCTGGGTACCGAGCATGATGCCTGGCATCTCCCTGAATTGGCGGCGCACCTCGAACACGATCGCGCCGGCCGCTCGGGTCACCGCATCGATCGCGAGGCCCGAGAAGAGGAACACCGTCGCGCCACCAAGGATGATCCCCACCAGGGTGAGCGGGTTGATGACCTCGTAGCTGAAGTCGGACACCGAGGCGCCGGCCTTGGCGATCGCCTGGTTGACCGCGTCCGAGTACGAGCCATAGAGCGCGGTGGCCGCGAGGACGGCCGTGGCGATCGCGATGCCCTTGGTGATGGCCTTGGTGGTGTTGCCGACCGCGTCGAGATCCGTGAGGATCTTGGACGCGTCCTCGTCGACCTCGCCGGACATCTCGGCAATTCCCTGAGCGTTGTCGCTCACCGGCCCGAACGTGTCCATCGCGACGATGACGCCCACCGTGGTGAGGAGCCCGCACCCGGCGAGCGCGACGAGGAACAGTGCGAGAGGGATGGAACCGCCCGCGAGCCAGAACAGCACGACGATCGCGCCGGCGATCACGCCAGCCGTGTAGACGGCCGATTCGAGGCCAAGGCCGATGCCGGAGAGCACCACGGTGGCCGCTCCGGTGAGCGACGTGCGGGCGACCCGCTGGGTCGGCTTTCCCGCGGTGTCGGTGAAGTAGCCGGTGAGCCACAGGATGAGTCCCGCGAGCGCGATGCCCACGACCACTGCAATGGTGGCGACGATGCGGGGGTTGCCCCCGAGGTCGGCAAGCTTTGAACCGTGGAACCCGGCAAACGTGCTCGGCAAGTACACGAACGATGCCACCGCGGACAGAAGCGCTCCGGCCGCCGCGGACGTGTAGAAGCCCCTGTTGATCGCCTTCAGCCCTGGCTCGTTGTTGCGCACCTTGGTAATGAAGACGCCCATTGCGGCGGTGAGCGCGCCCACCGAGGTGATGATGAGCGGGAAGACGAGTCCCTCTTCACCGAAGGCAACCTTGCCAAGAATGAGGGCCGCCACGAGTGTCACGGCGTAGGACTCGAACAGGTCGGCGGCCATGCCCGCACAGTCGCCCACGTTGTCACCGACGTTGTCCGCGATCGTCGCGGGGTTACGGGGGTCGTCCTCGGGAATGTGCTGCTCGACCTTGCCCACCAGGTCGGCGCCGACGTCGGCCGCCTTGGTGAAAATACCGCCGCCGACGCGCATGAACATCGCGAGGAGCGCCGCGCCAAAACCAAAGCCCTCGAGGACCGCAGGGGCGTTGTCGCGGTACAGGAACACGACTGCCGCCGCACCCGCAAGGCCCTGACCCACCACGCCCATGCCCACGGCGCCGCCGGTGCGGAACGCGATGCGAGCGCCCTTGGCCCTGCCGTCGGCCTCGGTCGAAGCGGCCGCCACGCGCACGTTGGCGCGAACGGCGAGCCACATCCCCATGTAGCCGATTGACGCGGAGCAGAACGCCCCCACCAAGAAGAAGACGGAGCGGCCGATGCGCACCCCCGTGTCGCCAGGAAGCAAGAACAGGAGCGCAAACACGACGGCCGCGAACACAATGAGCGTGCGGAACTGTCGGTTCAGGTACGCGGCCGCACCCTCTTGAACGGCTTGCGCAATCTCGCGCATCTTGGACGTGCCATCCGGCGAACGCAACACCTGTTGGCGTAGCGTCCAAGACAGCAACAAGGCGGCCGTTGCGACCACTCCGATCACCACAACAATGACAACGCTCGACTGTCCAAGCTCGAGGGCAGAGACGGCGGCCTGACGCATTCGTCCTCCTTGACGGTGAGCACGCACCAATGCGCGCCAATGCACTACCCCGAGAGTCTAAGGGACGCGCGGGACCTAGGGCCCCAACGTTTTGAGGCCGCCGGGCGTCGACAAGGTGAATAGCAACACGGGAGGACTCATGGCCGCCAGGCTCGAAGGGATGGAGCGACTCGTCCGCGAACGCCAACGAGCGCTGCTCGGCTACGCGTACGTCGTGTGCGGCGACCCCCACCTCGCTCAGGACCTCGTTCAAGACGCCCTCGTCAAGACGTTCTCGCGGCCACGCGAGGGGCTGGCCCAGGCCAAGGTCGAGGCCTACGTTCGCCGCGCCATCACCACGATCTACGTGGATCAATACCGGCGCCAGCAGCGGTGGTCACGGGTCCAACACCTCTTCCGGCCCACCATCGTCCAAGAATCGACGACCCCCTTCTCTGACCTCACCGCAGACGTCGCGACCGCCCTCGCCGACCTCGCTCCGCGGGTGCGCGCATGCATCGTCCTTAGGTTCTTTGACGACCTCACCGTTCCAGACATCGCCGCCCAACTCGGACTCGCCCCAGGCTCCGTCAAGCGCTACCTCTCCGATGGTTTGCGCGCGCTTGAGCTTCGGCTCGGCACCCTCGACGACGCGGGCCTCGCGCTCCGCGAAGAGGTCGCCGTGACCGATCAGGAAAGGACACACTCATGACCAGGCTTTCGGACTCCCTGCGCGGTCTCGCAGACCGCGCGCCCGTTGACGGGGCGGGCGTCTCGGCCTCAGCCGCGGCACGCCGCATCTACAGGGGCAGGCGCCTGCGCGCCGTCGCCAACGCGACCGCGGGAGTTGGCGTGGTGACCGTCATCGCGCTCGCCGCGATCAACCCCGGGATGGGCGCTGCGGATTCGAGCACCGCCAATGCCGCGTTGCCGTCCGCCCAGGTGGCGGGTGGCAAGGTGGCGGCCCCCGGCTTTGATGCGTCCGGCGCAAGCCAACTCGCATGGGGACAGTGCGGAACGAGTCCGTTCGATGCCGAGGTTCCTGCGGTCTCCAACAGGTTTTCGGTCGCATTGGGCGAGATCGGCGCCGAGGTCGATCAAGGCACCACCGTGAAGGCCGCGCTCACCGTCACCCGCTCGGCGGATGTCGCGAACGCCTACCAGAGTCAGGGAGCCAACTTCATGGTGTTGTGGGACGGCGTCGTGGTTGGCACCGCCGACGGCTCAACGTTGGACCCCGAGGTTCAATCCCTTGCCGACGGCACGGCGAAAGAGAGCTCGCAGATTGACCTGGTGAACTGCTGGGACGGCACCCCCCTTCCTGCCGGCAACTACACGCTGGTCGCGTACGAAGACTTCTATCTGTCCGACCAGCCCGGTCCCACGATCGAGCCGACGCCACTTCCGGTGGACCCGACGCTCGCTCCGGTTGAGCCGACGGCAACCCCCGGCGTTCCGATTCCGGTCGATGGCGGCGTAAACACCACCGCCACCATCGGCGGCGGCACGACGAGCTCTGGCGCTGCTGTCCAAGGCGTTCCCGACCAAGGCACCACATCGAGCAACGGGGGTCCAGTCACCGGCAACACGGGCGTCGTTGGCCCCGCCCCGGTTGCTTCCGCCGACCGAGCAGTGTCGAACACCGTCAAACTCGTGATCGCCGGCGATGTTCCGAAGGACCCGTTCGGCGCTTATCTCACGCCGGCCGCTCCAGCCGTCGTCCACCCCGCCGACTACCTAACTCCCGCGTCCGCCCGTGATGAATACACGGCACGAGCCACGACGGGAACATGGGACATGGCCGCCGGGTCGCAGCGCGTCGTCAGGACGGGCGACTCGCTGGCCGCAAACGACCAGAACGCCTGGACGGACAGCTACTACGGTTGCTCGGCCGACGGCACCACCGTGCCTTCCTTCCCTGCCACGTCGGCGGACTGGCCTCTCTTGGCGGTCGACGCCACGTTGCCCGGATCTGTTGGCGTCAGCTACGGCTGGGTGGTCGACGGTAACCCCGAGGTGAAGGTGTCCGTCAAGAACATCTCCGGACACACCCTCCCCGGCTTCTGGGGACAGCCGAACACCACGATGTATCTCGTCAAGGACGGCAAGGTTGTCGCCACGTCATTCCTCGCACCAACCGATCCGAACGCGACCTCGACTCCCATGTCGAGCGACGGCCTGCTGGCCCCGGGCACAAGCCTGAGCGGCACATATTTGTGGCGCGATGTGAACGGCTGCTGGATGGGCAGCGCGCAGGTGACCGTCACGCCAGGCACCTACACGGTGCTCATGGAGCAGGACGTCTATCTCGACAACGGCAACTCCGGATCGGGCGGGGGCATCGCGTACCTTGGCGGCAAGAGTGCCACCGGCGGTGGCGACTCGGGTGTCGGCACCTCGGGCATCGGCAACTCGGGCGTCGGCAGTACCGGGGCCCCCTCGATCGCACAAGGTGCCGTCGCGACCCCCCCGATTGCGGAGGGCCCCGTGGCGACCCCCCCGATTGCGGAGGGCCCGGTGGCGACGCCCCAAGGCCCGACGGCCGACGCCCCCAACCTCATCGCCCCCACCCCGCCCGCCGACGGAAGCTATGACTGGCTGTCGCTCCAGGTCTGGACATCCCTTGGCGCGGTGACTGTCAAGTAGTTCACTGCACACTGCACTGCGCTGCGCTGCGCTGCGCTGCGCTGCGCTGGACGGCCGCGGCCCGGTCGGCGCAACCCCCGCGTCGGTCGGCTGGGTATGGAATGGAAGTTCTTGTGTGAAGGCACCAAACCCAAGAGCATGACCTTGTCGCAGGCCACTCCTCATGAACTTGGGCCGACCGGATCGCGGCATCGCATTCGCATTATGTCTCTCGCGAAGACGGCCGGATCGCGTATCCTAGTGAGTGCCCTGCGGCGGCTCAGATCCCTCAGCCTGAGCCGTCGCTGGGTTTTCTGTCTTCCGGGATCCACTCAGCCCCATGACGGGCCCGCTCTCGCCGAAGCGCGCAACGGCCCGGGCCACGCACGGACGCGCAGTTCGACGGTGACGAGGACCGACGCGCGGGGGCCTCGGACGCACGAGCTCACTGCCATGCCATTGCGTGATGCGACCTCACGGGCCGCCTCACAACCGGCCTGCAAGGCCGAGCCCGCGGACGCACCTTCAGCGCGCGAGTCTCGATCGACGCGAGCCGCAGCCAGAACGGCCAAGTCGGCCACGGACTCGGTCTTGGCGGAGGCGACCATCACAGCGCCACCGTCGACCGCGGAGAGGCCGACGATCGCGATCATCGCCAACACCGCGACCACGAGGGGCGTCGCGGAACCGCGTTCGCACTCGAGGACCGCACTCCGTGCACGCATCGGCGCGCCTTCATGACCATGCCCCCATGACCACGCCCTCATGTCCGCGCCGCCTCATGCCCATGCCCCGGGGACCACACCCTCATGGCCTGTCTCTGGCGGTGGCGCATCTGGCGACCGCCGGCCAAGGGGCTCGCGTGACGGTCACGCAAGCGGTCACGAAGCCTTCCGAGCGAGCGATGCTGACGTCGTTCGCGCCGCTCGCCCTAGTGGCCACCGCGACGGCCGCCGCATCGGACTCGACTATCGCGGCGCGAGCAGCCTCCGCCGCCCCGCGTTGGGCGGACTCGATGTCCAGCGCCCACGCGACGGCGGACAAGGCGAACGCCAAGACCACCACCAGGCTGGGAAGCCCCAGGGCGAATTCGACGGTCGCGGAGCCCGCTTGGCCGCGGATGGAACTGCGGCCGCGGCCCCCGCGCGTCCTGGTGCCGCGGCCCCCGGGCGGACTAGTGGCGCGGCCCCCGGGCGGACTAGTGGCGCGGCCCCCGGGCGGACTAGTGGCGCGCGGCGACCTTGCGCCGTTCGCCGCATGCAGCGGCATGCCGTTAACTTCCGCCGAGCGCTTGACCAACGAGCGATGCGAGCGCCGATCGCACCTCGGGTGACTTAACGATCGCGATCAGCACGGCGGCGAAAGCCGCCGCGGCGACCGTCACGAGCGCGTATTCGACGGTCGCCATCCCCTCATCGTCTCTTGCACACCACCGGCAGATTGCCTTCTTCATTGCGGATCCCTTCACTCGTGGATGATTACTTCTGTACTGGGGTGCAGCCGGGCCAGGCGCCGCGTGAGCCTCCCGCCTCCCGCCTCCTGACGCCACCCGCGGTGCTCACCGATCACGGCGCGTTCACGGCCCGCCGCCCGTGACATCCCCCACCACGGCGCCGCCCACGGCGATGAGGAGCGGCACGACGCCGATGAGCACGAAGGCCGGGAGCAGACACAACGCGAGCGGCAGCGACAGGCGGACTCCGAGTTCCGCAGCGGCCATGTCTCCGGATGCTCTCGCCTTGGCGAGCGTCGCGTCGGCCAACGTGTCGAGGGCATCGACGGGACTCGACCCGCGCTCCCATGCGGGTCCCAGCGCGCGGCCGAGCGGCCAAAACCGAGGAGGCGCAATGGTCCAAGCATCACCCCATGGCACACCCGCGGCGAGGCCGTTCGCGACCTCACAGAGGGCCCTGGCATCGCCCTCGGCAACGCGACCAACGTGCTCGAGCGCCGAACGAACATCGAGCCCGGAACGCACCGCGGCGGCCAACAGCGCACACAGCGTGACGAGGCTCGTATCGGTACTCACGGAACCGCTCCAGCGGCCGACGCCGTGCGGAGCAACGTGGTCATCCACCGGCGCCCCATCGCCGTCAGACCCACCGCAACGACGATCAATCCCCAGCCGAGCCTCGTGGTCGCAAGCACCGCGACGGTGCGGGGGTCCACCACGGCACTCACCAGGAGACCGGCGACGGGCAACCACCCAAGCAGGCTCGCCGAGGCACGCGGACCCGCCATGGCCACGCCGACCGCAAGCCTCGCGTTTTCCCGGACCGCCTCCACCCTCGCGAGCGAAGACACGAGGTCCGCGAGCGGCACCCCTGACTCGTGCGCCAGGCGGGCCGCCGCAATCGCGTCGCGCGCAAGAGCGTCATCGCGATTGAGGATCGGCACGCCCTCGTCGGTGGTCGCCGTGTCGTCACCCCACTGCCTCCACGATTCCCATGCGGAGGCGCCCGCGCGCGAGGCGGCAGCGACGGCCGCGAGGCGTTCCGCGTCGGTCGCTAGCTCAGGTTCGCGCCCAACGGAGCCGCTTCGCCGCCTCACGACACCCGCCTCACGAAGCGACCTCAAGACGCCACCGCAACCCGGTCGTCGTCAGGGAGGGCAATCTGCCGCAACTTGGCCCACGCCGCACCGTGATGAAGGCGCCCCTCGGCGTCGACCATCGCAGCGGGCACTGCCTTCAGCTCGTCGTCTCTCGACTGCAACAGCGCCACCTCGGCGACCCTGCGCCTCCGCGAATCCCTTTCCAGATGCACGATCGCGGCGAATGCGGCGCTCGCGTGGAGTGCCACCGCACGCTCACTCAGCCCGGCCAGCGCGCCAAGTGCAATCAGCCGTGCAGGCACGTCCGCCGCCGCATTCGCATGCAGCGTGGTGAGGCTCCCCCGATGCCCGGTGTTGAGCGCGAGGAGGACCTCGCGGATCTCTGCACCGCGGCACTCTCCCAGCACGATGCGATCGGGCCGCATACGGAGCGCCTCCCGCACCAGTCGCGACATGCCCACGGCTCCCGCCCCGTCGACGTTGGCAGGCCGCTCAACCAACCGCACCACGTGTGGATGCGAGGGACGAACCTCACCGGCCTCCTCGATCAGCACAATCCGTTCCCGCTGATCGACGTCGGCCAGCAGCGTCGCCAACAAGGTCGTCTTGCCAGAACCCGTGGCGCCGGACACGATGACGGACGACTTCGACCTCACGAGCCCGCGCAGTACCGGCTCGAGCACCGGGTGAACGGCTCCCTGAAACAGGAGGTCCTCCCACGTCATCGAGGCCGATCTCACTCGCCTCAGCGACAACAGCGCACAACCGTCGGCGATCGGGGGCAGCACCGCATGGAAGCGGGTGCCGTCCGGAAGCCGCGCGTCGACGGCAGGAGACGCGTCGTCCAGCCTCCTTCCGGCGAGAGACGCAAGCCGCACGGCAAGGGCCCTCACCTCTCCGACGGATTCGGCTCCCCGCGTTTCCGGCGCGAGCACGCTCGCGCTTTCCAGACCCAGCCCGCGATCGAGCCATACGTCGCCAGGGCCGTTGATCAAAACGTCCGTCACTCCTGGCACCTCCCACAGCAGGCGGAGCCAGTCAGGGAGCCATGCGTGCGTTGTCATGGGTCAACGATGCGCGGCGGCGCTTCGGGGGTGATTTCGCTCGCCCCGACACATGGGAAGACCGGCACGCTGGCGGCCTGGGCACGACGCGCGACCACCGCGCGACCACCGCGCGCTGCCTGCGCGACCACCCCGCGACCACCGCGAGACAACTACGCGACCACCGCGCGGTGCACGCTCGCGCCCCCCGAGTGGCCGCTATCGCACAATGGATTCGCCAGATACGCTGACCACATGGCCGGACAAACTGCCGCATTCTTCGACCTCGACAAGACGATCATTGCCACGTCATCGTCTGCGGCGTTCTCGCGCCCGATGATGAAGGAAGGCCTTTTCACCAGGGCCGATGCGGTCCGGGCCGCCTACGCGCACTTCCTCTTCACCATCGGCGGCGCCGACGAGCGGCAAACCTCGAGGCTGCGGGATGCGATTTCGGAGCTCATCAAAGGCTGGGACGTGGCCAAGGTCACCGCAGTGGTGCACGAGACAATCCACGAACTCATCGACCCCGTCGTCTATGACGAGGCGCTCGCTCTCATCAAGCGCCACCAGGCAAACGGTCGCGAGGTCATCATCGTGAGCGCCTCCGGCGCGGAGCTCGTCGCTCCCATCGCCGATCTTCTGGGAGCGGAACACTGGATCGCCTCGCGCATGGAAATCGCCGACGGCCTCTATACGGGCGAGATCACGTTCTACGCATACGGCCAGGCCAAGGCCGACGCGATCAAGGAACTCGCGGCGGCGCAGGGCTACGACCTGGACGGGTCCTACGCGTATTCGGACTCGATCACCGACGCGCCGATGCTTGGCGTCGTCGGCCACGGCTTCGTGGTCAATCCGGACCGCTCCTTGCGCCGTGCGGCCGCGACCAACGGCTGGGGCGTACTTCGCTTCCGCACCCCAGTTGCCTTGCGCAAAGCGGAGGCCGCGGGACCCGCGTTGGCGACCGTCGTGCTCGTTGGCCTGGGC
Source organism: Demequina lutea (assembly GCF_013409005.1). NCBI lineage: Bacteria > Bacillati > Actinomycetota > Actinomycetes > Micrococcales > Demequinaceae > Demequina > Demequina lutea. The sequence goes on along the minus strand of NZ_JACBZO010000001.1, from coordinate 410,476 downwards.
GTCCTCGTGGCCGCCCTCATGGTTCGCTCGGCGAGGAGGAGACGACGCGCGAAATAGCTCCACGGACAACGAGGGTCCAGGACGCACGGGAAGTGCTGACCTGGCTCACAGCCTGGGTGCGCTTGATCGCGGACAATGATGCCGCTGTGGAGGTGGCGAACCACGCCGTGACCCGCGTGGCGTCCCGCCGCAAGCGCCTGCGAGGGACCGATCTGAAGTTGGCCGCGCACCATGAGGCCGCTCAGCTTCTCGCGCAAGGTGTCGCCGCCGTTCCTTACAAACATGCACAACATTCACCCCCCAAAGCCGCAATCGTCGAGGTGGCTTCGGAGGCGTACGTTCCTGGACCCGCCAGAGACGCCACGCTTCGCCGCAAGGAGGAGCGGGACCCGCGCGAGCAGACGACCGTTGGACGCCTGGAGATGGCACTCGAGAAGCTCACACCCTACGAACGGCTCGCGTGCGTTTCCTACTTTCTCGACGGAGCCTCGACCGATGCTGTTGCCTCGCTCTTGGAGGTGTCGAGAGAGCGGGCAGTCGAGATTCTCGAGGGCGCTGCACCCACGATCGCTCGGGCGGTTGGCGACGACGAGATTCCCGACTTCTCGGCCGCGACCGACGAGGTCGAGGTGTTGACGCTGTGAGTTCCGAAAGCACGCACGAAGCGTTTGCTCTACTGCTCCGCCACCACCAGAGCAAAAGGACCGCGCTCGGCACCGCTGCCGTGAGGACGATTCGCCGACGCGTCGCAACGCGATGGACCGGCCGACTCGGCGCCCTGGTCGTCGTCGGCATCCTGGGGGCGGTCGCTCTCGACGGTGCCAGCGGCGGTACTGACGGCAACCGCCACGCCGCCGTCGGCGAGAGTCCCATTTCGACTCCAACTATCGGGTTTGTATCCGCCACTTTTCCGTTGACGGGCGGGCCCGAGTTCATACCCGCATCGGCCACCCTGCGTTGCGGCGATCCTGCGCCCACCCCTCATCCCGTGGACCACGACCTCAGCCTGACGCTCAGGGTGGGCACGGCACTCACCCTCGGCGATCAGTTGTCCAGCGACGGGCCTCCCCTCTTCCAGGCGGTCGTCCGGTCGGTCACGACTGCCGACCAAGGTACGGTCGCGACATCGGGGATCGACTTCCTGGTCATCCAGGATGGAATCATCAGGGGCATGATCTCGGGCGGCGGCGTCATCCTGTCCCAAAATCTGAAGGGCGGCACGGTCACCGTCCCCCGCTCCCAGTTGCTCATCGACGGGGCTTTCTGCTCGGACGGGCAGCACGCGAGCCCCGCGAACATCGGCCCCGGCGCATACGACGTGATCGCGATCGGAAGGGTCTTCTCCACCGCCGAGTCCGTCGCGCTGGCCCAAGCACTCGGCGACACCATCAACACGATGTATCTCAACCCAAACAACCAGGCCGACCCTACGGCGGTCTACCTTCCGGGCATCTACAACTGCAAGCAGGCCCGCCCATGGCGGGCCGCTCTGCGCGGGTGCCTTCCCGAGGTCACCGACAATGCCACGGTGGACGAGGCGAGGGGAACGGTGACTGTCGTCTATCACGCCAAGGACCTCGTCGACGAGTTCTCCGCGGTGCTCGTGAGCGATCCGCTGACCGTGGAACTCGTCAGCGGCCAAGGCACGGCGATGACCGCGGCAGCCGCGTGACAACGGGCCGCTTGCGCGAGACGTTCGCGCTTCTTCTTCGCGAAAAGCATGTCCAAGCGGCGACCCTGAGCACCGATGCAGAGCGGGCGATACGCCGACGCATCGCGGTGCGGTGGGCTGGCTTCATCGCGGTACTCGTCCTTGCGGGAACCCTCGGCACGACGGCGGCCGCGGGAGCATACGGCGGTCGGGGCGGCGCCCACAACGCCTCGCACAGCCCCATCCCCACTCCCACGATCGGTTTCGCGGCGGCGACCTTTCCCCTCGGTGGCGGTCCCGACTTCGTGCCCGCATCGTCCGGGCTGAAGTGTGGCGACCCCGCGCCCCCGCCGCACAGCGTCGGAAACGACCTGAAACTCGAGGTCACGCCGAGTGACTCGACGGTCGTTTCCCTACCCGGCTCAGACCAAGCCGCCGTTCCAGCGGTGAACGCGGTCATCTCGCATCTCACCAACAAGAGAATTGGGACGGTGTCGACGTCCGGCATCGACATTCTCGTGGTGCAGGACGGGATCATCAAAGGCATGCTCGATGGAGAGGGAACACAACTTGCCACGGCGCTGTCGAGTTCGAGTCGCAGCGACTGGCCAAGCCTCCTCGTCGCCGAGCGGACCCACTGTCCCAACGAGCCTCCGTCGAACAACTCTGGAGTGGCTCCAGGGACCTACCAACTCGTCGCGATCGGCCGCGTCTTCTCGACCCCGGAGTCGGTTGCGCTTTCCCAGACGTTGGGTTCCTCGTGGTATCTCGACGCCGGCACTCAGACCGATCCCCACGGCGTCTATCTCCCCGGTTCGTATGACTGCCACGGGCTCGAGCTTTCTCGGTCAACCGTGCGCGCGTGCCTCCCGGACATCACGAAGGATGCCGTCGTGGACCCGAAGGCGGGAACCGTCACCGTCCTTTACAAGACCACACAACTCGTCGATGCGTTCTCTACCGTTCTCGTGAGCGAGCCCCTGACTGCGACCCTCGTAAGCGGCGCGACGCTGGGCTGGGGAAACTCCGGGAGGCGGGACGGCTTCGGCTCGTTCAACAGTCTGGCAAGCGTCACGTGCGGGGCGAAGGGATCGGGAATGGCGTTGGGCGTCGACGCGAAGTATCACGTCGAGACGACGTACGCGACGGTCCCACTCAACGCCGAGCAAGACGGAGCAGGGTTGCCTGGCACCGTCTTTGCCACGGATGCACCCGACGGTTCAACCGTGGAACTCCTTCCGGGTGCGCGCCTCGTCTTCCTCAACGACTTCACCTATGTGAGCCTCGAAGGCGCCGCCACCGCCACCCTGAGTACGGTCGTGGCGTGGGCCCCGGTAACAGGCGCGGGGGCGGTGACGGCCGACCGTTTTGTCGGTCCACAGCAAACAACGTTCACGGCTGGTCCCGCGACGGCGTGCCAGGCCGGGCAGGCGGACCTCACACTAAACACCGTCCATACGGTGATCGTGGGTCAGTGGCGCATCACCGCCCCCGATGGCACAGTCACGACGGTCGAGGCGGCATCCGGCAGGAATTGAGAGGATGCTGGGGTGATTGTGGGCCGCTTAAGCGAAACGTTCGCGCTTCTCCTTCGTGAAAAGCACGTCCAAGCGGCCACCCTGAGCGCCGATGCCGAGCGGGCAATTGGCCGACGCATCGCCGCGCGGTGGGCGGGGAGCATCGGCGCAATTGTCGCCGTGGGCGCCCTGGGGGCCGCAACCGTCGTGGGCGAGTATGGCGGTCGGAGCGGCGGAGACAGCGCCATCAAGAGCCCCATTCCCACTCCCACCATCGGAGTCGCCGTGGCCACCTTTCCCGTCACCGGTGGGCCCGAATTCGCGTCCGCCACGGCGGGCCTCAAGTGCGGCGACCCGGCACCCAATCCGCATCCCGCGGAGCACGATGTCCTGTTCGCGCTTACGCAAACGAACGCCGTATCCCCTGGCGAAACGATCCAAACCCCTGGCAACATGCCCGCGGTCAACGCCCACCTTGCGCAAACTCCTGGCACCGACCTCGGCGTCGTTGCCGACTCCGGCATGTCCTTGATCATCGAACGCGACGGCGTGGTGGTAGGAGTCGTCCCGTACGGCGCACCGGAATTGGGCTGGAACGCGCCCGGAGGAATGGCCGCTTCCCAGGGTCAAAACGGCGCGCAGCTCGTGGCATCGTGGATCCACTGTCCAGGCGACGACACCTCGACAGAGTCCACATTAGAGCCTGGGCAGTATGACATCGTGGGGATCACTCGCGTCTTCTCGACGCCCGAATCGGTCGCGCTCTATCAAACGCTTGGGACCTATCGCAGCGCTTATAGCCTGGACCCTGCCAACCTCGACCCCCAAGGCATCTACGTCCCAGGCTCCTACGACTGTGCCCAGACAATCGATCAGGACTCCCCCGCCCGCGCATGTCTGCCCGACTTCACACCCGATGCCAAGTTGGATGAGACGGCCTCGACCATCACCATGCTGTACGACAAGAAGGACCTGCGCGAGGACTTCAGCGCCGTCCTCGTGAGCGAGCCCGTCACCGTCACGATCCCCGGCACTGATTCCCTCTCGTGGATGCAAACCTACGACCAGGAGTCTGTTGGCGTGTTCGACTCGATCGACGCCTTCACGTGCGGCGCGAGCGCGGGCTACTTTTCGCTGGCTAGTGAGTCTCGCGACTCGGTATACCTTTCGTTGGGCATGGCGACGGCCGCAGCGGTGCGGAATGGCGGAGACATCGATGCGACCGCGTGGGCACTCGGCATTCCCGACGGTTCTCGCGTCGAGCTCCTTCCAGGCGCGCGCATCGTCTACCTCCAGACCTCCACGATCACCATCCCTGGGTCCAAGGTCACCACCGACGCCTCTACTGTGGTGGCATCTGCGGCCATCAGCGCAACACAACCCGTCACGACGAACCGCTTTGCGGGACCTCAATCACTGACGGTCAAGGCAGAGCCCTGGACCATGTGTCCCGGTGTTGGCGATGCGGACATTACGTGGTCTAACTACGTTTTGCTCGTCGGCCAGTGGCGCATCACTACCCCCGACGGCGCGGTCAAGACGGTGGACACCGCCCAATACCTCAACGTCTACTGACCCCCACCTCGCCCGGCGTCAGCCCGTCTTGCGGCGGAACACCGTCGGTGCGTGGCTCGCGCCGTTGCCGTGGAGGTTGGAGCCCGGGCCCGTGGGGCCGCCGGCCACGCGCGACCCTGCGCCCGCGCCGCCGATGGCCTCGGCCATCAGCTCTTGCGCGTCACCCTTTTCGGCGGCGGCCAGGAACGCCGCGGCGTCCTCGCCCTTGAGCATCTTGGCCAGTTTGCCTTGGCTAAAGATGTGAACCTCTCCGTTGGTGCGGGTGCGAAAATCAAATCCCTTAGGTCCACTCATGGCTCCATGGGACCACGCGCGCGGCCCCCGCGCAAACGCGGCTCCGACCTGAGCCTGTCGATTCAGCGCCGCGTAGCCCATCGGGATCGCAACACCGGCTGCTCAAGCCACCGCCAGCTGAACGTCGCAATGACATACGAGACCACCAGCACGGCACCGCTGATGGCCAGGTGCTGTGGCCATGAGTGGATGCCGTAGTACTCGAACCGGCCGTCCGTGATGTACGAAAACAGATAAAGCACCAGGTAGTGCCACACATAGAGGCCAAACGAGACCGTCGCCGTGTAGCGCGCAAAGCGGTTGTCGACAATACGTCCAAGAAGTCGCGAATGCGCCAGGCCGACCAGCGTGATTGCCACCGCGAGTGCGAAGAGCGGGAACAGGTAGGGCTGGTCTTGAAAGCCGGTGAGATTGGTGGGCTCGGCGGGCGAGCGCACGGTCCACAGCAGCACCCCCGACGCGACGAACCCGGCTGCGGCGATCGCATCCCACCACCAACGCGTCAGCGCGACAGCGGTATCGCCCGCTTTCCCGCCGGCCCCTGCCTGCCGCGCGCTCCACGACGCGATGGCCCACGCCGCGAGGATTCCAAGCAGGAAGTGCCCAAAGAGTCCGAGCGGGTTGTAGCCCGGCATCCACTCCTTGGCGCCACCGATATCTCCGTACTGCCAACCCTTGCCCTCATCGGACAGCTTCACGGAGGCGACCAGCACGCCGTTGAGCACGTTGACCGCCACAAAGATGACGGCCCAGTACGCGAGGCCCCGCAGCGGGGTCCCCTTGCGACGTGCCGCCGCGACCTTGGCGCCGCTCCCCGCCACCCGGCGACCAATCCACCAGAACAGAGCTGCCATCATCAGTGCCAGCAGCACGTAGCTGAACACCTCGAAGCTGATCGACCACAGCGGCCCGTTGATCTCCGACGGAAAGAAGGTCACGTAGTCGAAGTCGGAGGTGAATGTGAGGCCTGCAATGAGTCGCCACACCTTGTAGCCCGCGTCGGGCGCGATCGCGAACGTCAGCGCAAAACTGACGAGCAGGCTCGCGTAGTAAGCGGGCACGATGCGCGCGGCACGGCGCCTGACAAAGTGGCCCAGCTTCGGCATCGGCTGGCCTGCGAGGTACGCCTTCCAATACGGGTAGCTGAGCAGCATCCCCGAAAGCACAAAGAACGTGGACACCCCGAAGGCGCCCTTCATGAACAGCGCCTGGACCGTCTGGTACCACTGAGCCTGATCCGGCATGAAGAGCCGCTGGTAGAGGTGCGAGAAAATCACGCCCAGGGCGGCCATGGCGCGGATGCCGTCGGCGCCAAGGATGCGGTCTGAGTGACGCTGGTCGGCTTCGTTGCCCATGGCCGAGAGAATAGCGGCCCGCCACTGTCGCAGCGGCTATGCCGCGACGGCCGCCAAGCCTTGGACCTTTTCTTCCGCCGGGCTCATCGCCAGCACGACGCAAGCGACGAGTGCGGCGGCCGTCGCGACCACGGCGGCGGGCGCCCAACCGCCACGCACCACGTCGTTTAGCACCACCAACCCGATCCCTGCAGGGACGAGCACGTCCACGACCGACAGGACCGCGGTCGCAGGCCCCACGGCCGCGCGCTCGAGCGACCGCGCATACGCCACCGCTGTCAGCACGCCAAAGCCGACGATGGCCCACACGAGCGGCTGCGCCGCCGTTCTCACCAGCTCGAGAGGACCCGAAGGCATCGCGAGGTGGGCCGCGCGAGCACTGATCGCCGCGCCGGACGAGGCGAGTCCCGCGAGCACCGCGAACCAGATTCCGGACCCGCGCCGATAGGTGAGCACGGCGGCGACCACCAGGGCAACCAACGCGGCGAGCATCGCCGCCTTGAAGCCCCCCGAGACAAGGTCGCCCGCACCCGCAGGATCGGGCCCTGCCGCGAGCGCGAGCACCGCGAGCGCGACGACGATCACCACCACGGCGACGATGTCAATGGTGCGCAGCACCGCGGCAAGAAAGATGCGTGCCAAGAGGACGGCCACCGCGAGCGAGCCCGCGAGGACGGCCTGGACCGTGAACAAGGGCAGTGCGTTCAACGCGAGAAGGGATGCGACCCAGGCCGCGCCATCGCAAGCGAGTCCTGCAATGTAGAGGGGCTGCCTCAGCGCGCTCAGCCCGGCCGCCCTCCTCACGGCGAGCGCCTGGAGAATGGACCCGACACCGTAGAGCACTGCACCGAGGACGGCCGCGATGAGCGAAAGGGTCATGTGCTCCGGCCCAAGAACCGACCAAGGAGGGGCAGTTCGCCCACCCCCTCGGCATCGGCCATCGCAAAGCCTTGAAGCACCAGTTGGTCAAGCGAGTCGAGGACCACGTAGCGGGGAACCCATGCCGGGTCGTACTTGGAGTTGAAGCGCCACAGCGACTCGACCTGGGTCTTGCCGGTGAGCGCGCGAACCGCGGCCTTGGACAGCCGCGCCCGTCCCGATGTCGACTCGCTCGCCACAACCTCGCGGAGCATCGCGAAGTTGAGTCCCAGCCCGCCGCCGCCTGGGGCCACGTGAAAGATGGTCGCGACGATCGCGAAGTCCATGATGCCGTTGGGCAGGTCTCCCGCCGGGTTGCGACGCATCACGTCGAGCGACCAGCCGCCGATGCGCGTCGCAGGGGTCCACTGCAGAAACGCCTGGATCGTCCCGTCTCCGTCGCGCACGATCGTGAGCAGCAACCCCGCGTCGTGCGGGTCAAACATGCGCGACAGTGTCATCGAGAAGCCGCGCTCCGCCTCACCACGCCTGCTTGCCACCGTGAGGTCCTCAATCGCGGCCCTGTCCTGGGGCGTGACCGCAAGAGGGTCCGTGAACTCGGCCGTGTATCCGGCGCGTTGCACGCGACCGTAGGCACCGCGCAGGCTCTTCATCGGGGGACCCTCGAGGGTGAACTTCCCGCAATCGACGACGGCCTCATCGCCCATGTACAGCGCCCGCATCCCCGTGGCCTCATATAGAGGTAGCCACTCGGGCGACGCGCCGATCACGGCGACGGACCACCCGTGACGCTGCGCGTGCGCCAAAAAGGCCGCGAGCGCGCCTTCCCGCTCCGCCGCCGGGCCAATCGGATCGGGGGACACCAGGCACACGCCGCGTCGCACCGAATGCGCGACGACCGAGGATTCGTAGAAGAACCAGTCCTTGTCGTCGCGCAACGCAAAGTAATCGAGAGTGCCGCCGCCGTGCGCCTTGACGATCTCCCTTGCCCTCTCCCTTTCCTCGGCGTGGGCGGAGGCGGAGAGCCTGCGACCTGGCCGTGGCGACAGCAAAAGCCACAGCGTCGTTCCCGCCAGGCCGATGCCGAGCGCCACGAGCATCGGCGTCACGAAGTCACCCCCGCCCGGCAAGGGGAGGGCCCAGTCACCGCCGAGTCGCTGGGCGACGGCACGGGTGGATTCGCCAAAGTGAGGATGGTGCTTGCGTCCCACGGCCATCGACAGTGCAACGCCGCCGAGCACGGCGGCGACTGCGCCGCCTCCTCCAAGGACAAGCGCCCTGCGCGCCGCGACCCGCGTCGGCAATACGGGAAACGCGTGCCGCTGCGTGGCAAGCCAGACTGCCGCTGCAAGACCCACGGCAGCCTCTTCAATGTCCAGGCCCTTGACGATGTTCAGCGCAACGGAGAAGGCGAGCAGCGCGACCGTCCCCGCCCAGGCGAGCCGCCCACCGCGCCGCAGGCCGCGCGCCGTCAGCACGAGAGCGAGGGACACGAGCACGAGCGTCGACGCCGCGCCGCGCGTCGCGTGGAACGGAATCCACTCGAGCACGATCTCGAGGCGGCCGCGTAGCGGCCTGGAGACCGCAGACAGGATTCCGACCACGCCCACCGCCCCCACCACAATTGCGGCGACACGCCTGGTGCGATCTCGGCGTCGCCAATCGTTGGCAGCAGTAGGGGGCATGGGACCATTGTGGTCGACAACGAGCGCTGAGGAGTGAGGGTAGCGGGCATGGCGATGATCCCGGCGGCGGCCCCCGACCTGACGGCGCCCAGGTCACTGTCGCTGCCCCCCGCCATCGTCGACAGGCTCGCGGACGGCACCGACTTGCTCGCGACCTGGTGGCCCTTCGCGGCGGCCGTCGCGGCGGCCGTGGCGCTTGTGGTGCTGGCGGTGCGGTGGCGACGGCGCAAAGGGCGCGCGGTGCTCACGGTGCTTGGTTCGGTGGTCGCGGCGATCGTATCCGTGGCGCTCGGCGTCAACGCGTGGAGCGGCTACGCGCCGTCGCTTGACGGAGCGGTCCGGCTCGTCACCGACCAGGCTGTGGCGGCCACGGCGACTTCGGGCGGGCTGACGCCGGAGAGCATCCCGATGCCACGCGCGCTGAACATGCCCGCCTCGACCACGTGGGTATATACGCCCCCCGGATATCGCAAGGCATCGGCCGTGCGCTACCCGACGCTCGTCCTGATCCACGGGTCGCCCGGCACGTCGGCCGACTGGAGCGTCGGCGGGGCCCTTGCTCACACCATGGATGTACTGATCAACGAGGGTCTGATTCAGCCGATGATCGTGGTCATGCCCGAGGTCAACGGCTTCGGACTAGACCAGCTCGACACCGAATGCCTCGACTCGACCACGGGGGGGCCGCAGGTGGAGACCTACCTCACCGACGTCGTGGTGCCGTGGGTCGACGCCCACTACGCGACGGCCGCCACCTGGGAGTCCCGCGCCATCGGCGGCATGTCGGCGGGGGCCTTTTGCGCCGTCGACCAGGGTCTGCGCCACCCGGAGCTTTACGGCGCCATCATCTCGCTCGAGGGGTACGACAACCCCGGCGAGGGCGCCCGCGGGGCGCTCGCGACCAACGCCGAATTCCTCGCGCATTCACCCGGCGTGTACGTCGACACGATGACGTTCGAGCACCCGGTGGCGACGTTCTTTGGCACGTCGGGCAATGGCGACGCCGGCGACAGAAACGACAACGTGACACTCGCGGCGAAGCTCACAGCCCGCGGCCAAGACGTCGTCTATCGAAACCTTCCAAACGGATTTCACACCTGGCATACGGCCCGCGAGTTACTTCCTTATGCGCTTGTATTTATCTCGGGACATCTCAAGGCCGGGGGCGCGGCGGGCTAGAGGCGTCTTGGCCCCGCAGGTGGCGCTCACACAACCCTTTGGGCCCTTTGCTCGTATAGGGGGCATGAGCATCCGGCAGGATGGCGGTACAAGGGGGAACGCGTGGCGAGATGGCAGGGCTTCTACGACGAGCTCGCTGAGGCGAGGTATCCGTCGCTGCTCGCCTACGCCATGGCATTCACCGGCCAGCGCGCGACGGCGGAGGACCTCGTCCAGGAGGCCATGGTGAGGACGTTCTCCTCGCCGCGCAGGCTGAGCTCCGCCCAGCACGCCGAGCACTACGTGCGGCGGGCCATCGCGTCGGTGTTTGTGGACGACAAGCGCCGCGAGCAGCTGTTCCGGCGCTCGGCCTCGCGCTTGGCCGATGCGGAGGTCGCCCCGGACCGCGCCACCCAGGTCGACAACCGCGACGCGGTGGCCGACGCGCTCGCGACCCTCACGCCGCAGGTGCGCGCGTGCGTCGTGCTGCGCTACTACGACGACCTCACGGTTGCGCAGATCGCCGACCGGCTTGGCCTCGCGCTCGGCACGGTCAAGCGGTACCTGCACGACGGCGCCGAGAGTATGCGCGGCGAACTGGGCGCAGAGCCCGATGCGGAACGCGTCGAGGTCCTCGTGACCGAGCGAAGGGAGAGGTGACATGCCCACACTTCACGACCTGATGTCGCAGTCGATCGATGCGCGCGCGGCCGCGCTCGGGGCCGCCTCACTCACCACAACCGACGCCTCCCGCGCCGGCGCGACCCGTGGACTGATCTCGCGGCGCCGTCGTCGCAATGCCGCCGTCGCGGGAGGAACGTCGGCGCTTGCGATCGGCGGGCTGGTGGCGGCAGTGCTGGTGCAGGGCTCGCGCGGGCAAGTGCCAGCGTCGACCGATCCCAACGGGATCCAGTACGTCAAGGTCGACATGAGCGGGTCCGATGCGTGGCAAGGATTCACCAACCCGGTGGTATCCACGAACTGTGGAGCCTCCCTGCCTGCCTCCAAGACCGAGGATCAGGGCTTTACACAGTCCGTGGCCGTGGACCCGGCCGCCCCCGATGGCACCTTGCGAGTGAATGCGTCACTAAACTACGACGGGCCCGACCGCGCTTCCGCGCTCATCAACCCGGGCAGCGCGCTGCTCACGCGAGACGGTGTCGTGATCAACTATTACCCGGGCAACAACAACGGGGCCCCCTTCGGCGCGGTGGCCAGCGGCGACACCTGGACCAACCGCAGCGTGGTCAGCGGGCCCGTGTTCGAGCAGCGCCCCTGCTTCAGCGGCGTCGACTACGTTGAGCCAAACGCGACCGATGTGGCGTATCCGGCGGGCGACTATCAGGTCTACGTCGTATCGCAAGCGTTCGCGAACCCGACGTTGCTTGCCGAGCACGCGTTGCAGGCTCAGGGTTACTACGTGGCGGCAAGTGGAAGTGGTGCGTGGAACCCCGGCTCCGTCGACTGCCAGCGAGCGGCCACATCGGCGGGGGGTGGATTTACCCCCGTGCAATGCCTAGACCCTCTGCCGTCGGGAGTGTCCATTGACACGAAGTCACACACCGCCACGCTTCCGTACCACTCGGCAGACTATTCGGGTGAGCTCAACGTCACCTTGATCTCCCAACCCATCGCGGTGACCCTTGACCACGACATCACCTATGGCGACTTGGGGTACGTCTCCGCCCCCACGGCCCAACCCACGAGCGACAAGCCGCTGACGTGTGGTCAGTTTGACGGCCCGCGGACCTTAGGAGGCAGCATCACGGCAAAATTCGTACAGCCGGTCTCCGTCGCAAACCTGTTGTCGGGAGGTGAGGTGCCGATCCTCGTCGACGACATGACCGGGAACGCACGCCAACGCGGCACTCTTCGCCTCGCCGATGGCGCGATCGCTTCGGTGGTTTTGAGCGATTCTTCGTCGGGCGCTTGGGTCGCCGCTCAAGGCACGGCCGCCCTGACGCCCTCGGTCGTGAGCGTCGACCGCGCGAAGGGCTACCCCGATGTTTCTCTGAAGCTCGATGGCATGACCGAGTGCCCCGCACCCACCGAGGGACCAGGGAGCGTGCAAAAGCTCGACTCTGCGGCCACGAGCCTGTGGCTTGTTGTGCAAGGAGATCTCCGCATCGACTGGGAGGACGGCACCACGACGACCTCAACGTCGATCACGCTGAGCGGCGGCACGGAGGGCTAGCGGTTGAGGCATCTGCTCCCGGTGAGTGCCTGAGTGCTCGATTCCGCACCACCCGAGCGCTCATGTCCTCACAGGGCGCGATGGCAGAGGCAGCGGGGACGTCAGGCAGGACTCTGGGCTCACCGCGAAACGGCCGACGGCGCAACGGGCGCGGTGATCGGCGTGTCGCGGCTGTGACTTCCGTCTCACTGCCACGAGGTTGGCAAGTGGACGCGGTCTTCCGATGTCACATTTGAGGTGTTTTGGAACCCCGCTTCGCGGAGCGAGCCCCTCCTGCATAAGAATTCCCTGGCATGTCGGACCTAAGTCCTGTAATGTGACGCATATCACACGACGCGTGTATTATCTGGAAATGGCTCACCGAGAGCCCACACGGTAGCTGAGGAGCGACAACCGATGATTAAGACAAGAGCACGAAGCGTGAAGGCCGCAGCAATAGTGGCAATCGGCTTCCTCATGGTGGGCATGAGCGCTACTGGAGCCTCTGCCCATGATCGGCACGACGGGAACAACGCACCGGCCACTACGTGGCCCTCGTCCTCGTCCTCGCCCTCTTCCTCTTCCTCTTCCTCGTACACGGAAGTCCAGTGGGCAATAAATATTCCATCCTCAAAGTCCATCGGTAGTTCGAGCATCTGGCCTCAGAAACTCGCCACCAGCAGCACCTGTGGCGTCTGGCTCCAGGTAGACCGGTACACGAACGGCCCGGCCCTCGACAAACTCCTCGCCACAGGGGTTCTGCTTGGCAGCTACCAGGACTCCTTCCTCCTGGATAACAGCCACCCCTTCTCTAGTACGGGCCAACCGTGGGAGTACATCAAGGCTCCGGACTGCGTGACGGTCACCACCGTTACGCCTGCGGCAGTGACGGTGGCTCCCAAGTGTGGAGCCAACAACGACACGGTCAATATCCCCACCACCACTGGAGTGACGTACGCCACCGTGGGTTGGAAGAACAACTCGATCACGATCACGGCCTCCGCCAATTCGGGCTACAAGCTCACGGGAACGACTTCCTGGACGTTTACCGATGCGGCCACCTCCTGCAGCACGACCGTGACGCCTGACCGAGTGACGGTGGCTCCCGCGTGTGGACCCAATAACGACACGGTCACCATCCCCACCAAGACCGGAGTGTGGTACTCCACCACGGGTTGGCACAGCAATTCGGTCACGATCACGGCCCACGCCAATGCGGGTTACACCCTCACGGGAACGACTTCCTGGACGTTCACCGATGACGCAACCGCCTGCAGCACGACCGTTACGCCTGCGGCAGTTACGGTGGCTCCCAAGTGTGGAGCCAACAACGACACGGTCAATATCCCCACCAAGACCGGAGTGAACTACACGAGCACGGGTTGGCACAGCAACTCGATCACGATCACGGCCCACGCCAATGCGGGTTACACCCTCACCGGAACGACCTCCTGGACGTTCACCGATGCGGCAACCGCCTGCGCCGTGACCGTGACGCCTCCGCCAGTGACGGTAGTTCCCACGTGTGGACCCAATAACGACACGGTCACCATCCCCACCAAGACCGGAGTGTGGTACTCCACCACGGGTTGGAAGAACAACTCGATCACCATCACGGCCCACGCCAATGCGGGTTACACCCTCACCGGAACGACCTCCTGGACGTTCACCGATGCGGCAACCTCCTGCAGCACGACCGTGACGCCTCCGCCAGTGACGGTAGTTCCCACGTGTGGACCCAATAACGACACGGTCACCATCCCCTCCGCTACCGGAGTGTGGTACTCCACCACGGGTTGGCACAGCAACTCAATCACGCTCACGGCCCACGCCGATGCGGGTTACACCCTCACCGGAACGACTTCCTGGACCTTCACCGATGACGCGATTGCGTGCCCCACCACTGTCGTCACCGTGACGCCTGACCCAGTGACGGTGGCTCCCGCATGTGGACCCGATAACGACACGGTCACCATCCCGACCACCACTGGAGTGAGTTACACCAGCACGGGTTGGCACAGCAACTCGATCACGATCACGGCCAACGCCAATGCGGGTTACACCCTCACCGGAACGACTTCCTGGACGTTCACCGATGCCGCGACGGCCTGCCCCGTCACCGCGGTGGCAGCATTGGTTGTTGACCCGCCTCTCTGCGGACCCGACAACGACGTCATCAACATCCCAACCACCACTGGAGTGACCTACTCCGACACGGGTTGGGTGAGCGGCTCGCGCACCATCACGGCCCACGCCGCCTCGGGCTACACCCTCACGGGAACGTCCTCCTGGACGTTCAACGATGCAGCGACCGTCTGCCCCGTCGTGACGCCTGAGCCACCTACGGTTGTTGCGCAATGCTTGCCCAACAACGACACGGTCACCATCCCGACCACTACTGGAGTGACCTACTCCGACACGGGTTGGAGTGGCGGCACGCGCACCATCACGGCCGCCGCCGCCTCGGGCTACACGCTCACCGGAACGTCTACCTGGACGTTTACCGACGTGCCCTCTGTCGGCTGCCCCCCGATTACCGTGTTCTCAGGCCCAGATCTCGCCTTCACGGGTACACCCGACTACACCGGTGGACTCGTGGCCCTGGCGATATTCCTCATCGCCAGCGGTGCCGTCCTGGCGGTCCGGAAGGTACGTGCCTAGAAAATAGTGCCAAAGCCCCCTCTTCTGCTTCGGCGGAGGAGGGGGCTTTACTATGTGAGGCGGGCCCTGGCCCGCGTCCGGACGCGCCCGCCCCGCAGTCGCGCAACCCGTGACCTTGGGCCTAGGCTGGACACATGGTCAGAGACGCCCATGTCCCCGGCGGCCACGTACCCAGTCGCCACACGCTTGAGAACCTGCACACCGAGACGCGCACGTTCGCGCCCCTGGTGGGCATGGCCGCGCACGCAAACGCGACCGGTTACGAATACAAGAAGGCCAAGGCGGACAGCCTCGAATACTGGCGTGAGGCCGCACTGCGCCTTTCGTGGAAACAGCCCTTCACCGAGATCCTCGATTGGTCCGACGCCCCCGTGGCCCGCTGGTTCCACGACGGCACCCTCAACGCTTGCGACAACGCCGTGGACCGCCACGTGCGCGAGGGCCGCGGTGACCGCGTTGCCTTCCACTTCGTCGGCGAACCAGGCGACACACAGACCCTCACCTACGCCGACATGCTCGACCGCGTCCAGCGCGCCGCCAACGGGCTGTTGAGCCTCGGCGTCGGCAAGGGAGACCGCGTCGCGATCTACCTGCCCCAGATCCCGGAGGCCGTGGTCGCGATGCTGGCCTGCGCGCGCATCGGCGCCATTCACTCGGTCATCTTTGGCGGGTTCAGCGCGGAGAGCCTGCGCCAGCGCATCGACGACGCCGAAGCCAAGCTCGTCATCACGGCCGATGGCGGCAACAGGCGCGGCGCCCACCTCGCCCTGAAGCCCCTGGTCGACGAGGCGCTCGCACCCACGGCCGAGCACCCCACCGCTTGCGAGTCGGTCAAGCACGTGCTGACGGTCAAGCGCACCGGCCAGGAGACGGCGTGGCAGGACGGCCGCGACCTGTGGTGGCACGACGTTGTGGACCCGCAGCTCCCCGAGCACGAACCGGAGTGGGTCGAGGCCGAGCATCCGCTATTCATCCTTTACACGTCGGGCACCACGGGCACCCCCAAGGGTCTCTATCACACGACCGGCGGCTACCTGACGGGCGTGGCGCACACACACAGGATCGTGTTCGACATCAAGCCGGAGACGGACGTCTACTGGTGCACCGCCGATGTGGGCTGGGTGACCGGGCACAGCTACATCGTCTACGGACCCATGATCAACGGCGCTACCCAGGTGCTCTACGAGGGCACGCCAAACACCCCGCACGAGGGCCGCTGGTGGGAGATCATCCAGGAGTACAAGGTCACCATCCTGTACACCGCGCCCACCGCGATCCGCACGTTCATGAAGTGGGGCCACGCGATCCCCGACCAGTACGACCTCACGTCGCTACGCCTGCTCGGCTCGGTGGGCGAACCCATCAATCCCGAGGCGTGGATGTGGTACCGCAACGTCATCGGCGGCGACCGCTGCCCCATCGTCGACACGTGGTGGCAGACCGAGACCGGCTCGATCCTCATCTCTCCCCTGCCGGGCGTGACCGCGACCAAGCCCGGCTCGGCCATGACGGCCATCCCAGGAATCGCGGTCGAGGTGGTCGACGACTCGGGCGCTCCGGTGCGCAACGGCGAGGGCGGCTACCTGGTCATCACCGAGCCATGGCCGTCGATGCTTCGCGGCATCTGGGGCGACAGGCACCGCTACCAGTCCACCTACTGGAACCACTTTGACGGCATGTACTTTGCGGGCGACGGTGCCAAGAAGGACGTCGACGGCGACTTGTGGCTCATGGGCCGTGTTGACGACGTCATGAATGTCTCCGGCCACCGGTTGACGACCACGGAGATCGAGCACGCCCTCGTGTCCCACCCGTGGGTGGCCGAGGCGGCCGTGGTGGGCGCCAATGACGAGATCACCGGTCAGGCCGTGGTCGCCTTCGTCATCGTGAGGTCCGATGTCGAGGGCATCCCCACCGACGGCGAGGCCGTCGCGACTGCGCTGCGCAACCACGTGCGGAAGCAGATCGGCCCCCTCGCCAAGCCGCGCGACATCCTGGTGGTCGCCGAGGTGCCCAAGACCAGATCGGGCAAGATCATGCGCCGCCTGCTGAGGGACGTGGCCGAGAACCGGCCGGTGGGCGACGTCACGACGCTGGCGGACTCGTCGGTGATGGACGCGATCAGGGAGGGCCTGGCCGCGGGCAAGGCCGACTGACGGAGCCGGGCCGTGCCGCTTGGCCAGGTCTGTCTTTGAGTCCGCTCCCGGTGCACCTAGGATCGGTCAGATGCCGGCGAACAACGGGATCGTGATCGCTCAACTCGAGCATCCGCCTTGGCTGCCACCCGGGAGTTCGGCTCAGATCCGGCGCGGGGGCGCCGCTCCACGCCCGATGTGCCTGGTTCGCCTCCTTCTCCGCAAGGACGACCTCATATTCACCCTGCCTCGCGACGACACAGGCAAGCTCGATCTCCCCACTCGCCGCACGGAAGTGCACGACCTCGATGGGACCGAGGCAATCACCTTGCTCCAACAGGAAGTGACGGGAGTCGTCGGCAATGCTCGTTTCGTCGGCTCGGTACGCAACCTCGTCGAGACCCCGACTGACGATTATGAATGGCCGACCCCCATTGCCCACTTCGGAGTATGGGAAGCAGGTGTTCAGCCCATGGTGCCTGGGCACTGGCTTAACCCAGAAGAGGCGGAATCACCGCTTCGGGATCGCCATTGGTATCCGCTGCTCTCTCGACCCTCGACACCGTAGCGCGGAGCCAACTCTTCCTTGATGGATGCGATCAGCGCGGGCCTGGCCGCGGGCAAGGCCGACTAGCGCGGTCGCTGCTTACTTCTTCTTCTTGCCGCCAGACTTCGACTTGGCCTTCTTTGCGGCCTTCTTTGCGGCCTTGCGTTCCGCCTTCTTCGCGGCCTTCTTTGCCGCGCTCTTTTGAGAGTCGGCCTTCTTCGCGGCCTTGTGTTCCGCCTTTTTCGCGTGTTTCTTCCGGTGGAGCTCGCTCGCGGGAGTCGCTGCCGCCGTCGTGGCAACGGCCGCTGCCGCGGCTGCCTTGCTGATGAAGCGGCCGTCGGCCGATCGCGCTCGGTTGCCCGCGGTGACCTCTGTCGTCATGAGTGGCGTCCCCTATCTGCGCAATCGTCGCAGCGCCTGCCCGCGCCAACGCGGGTGATCGCTACTTGATGGTAACCACCTATCGCCAATTCGTATCGGAAGAGCCCGCCACGGCGACGTGCCGCGTCCGCCACCCGTTGCCCACCTTGGGGTGTGGGAAACCAGCGCCCAACCCTTGGCGCACGGGTACTGGCTTGACGCACAAGAGGCGAGCTCGCCGCTGCGGGATCGCCACTGGTATCCGTTGCTGTCTCACCTCTCGGCACGGTAGCGAGGAACCTGCTAACGAGTCGAAGTCGCTGCCCCTTTTTTGCCGGTGACCTCAGGCCAAGCGGCGGTCGTGTTCACTGATTGCAGGTCCGAAATGGGGGCGCCCCAACACCCGCGCCACCATGAGTCGCGGAGCGGCCGCGCACCGCCATCACCCTGACGCACAAGCCGCGGCACATGCACAAGTGCCGGATGAGCCGGCCGCTACGCGCACCAACGTCGCTGCCACGCAGGCCAATGCAGGGCGGGATCCGGCACTTGTGCACGTGCGGTGGGGGGTGGCGGGCAAGGCGGGATCCGGCACTTGTGCACGTGCGGAAGCCTGTTCGGACCAAAACACCGCCCGCAACAGCGCAGCGACCTACAGCGCCGCGTCAGCCTCCCGCAGTGCTTCCCACTGCGCACGACGCACGGCCTGAGCATCGGGATCGGGCACGGGCAGGGACGCCAACAGGCGCTGCGTGTACGGCTCGCGCGGGGAACCAAGCACCTCGTCGCCCGTGCCCTCCTCGACCAACTTGCCCTTGTGTAGTACCGCGATGCGGTCCGCCAACATGTCCACCACCGCGAGGTCGTGGCTGATGAAGAGCGCGGCGAAGCCGAGCTCGCGGTGAAGCTCGTCAAACAGGTCGAGCACGCGCGCCTGGACCGACACATCGAGGGCGGAGGTCGGTTCATCGGCGATCAGCAGTTCGGGGTTGAGCGCGATCGCCCTGGCAAGCGAGGCGCGCTGACGCTGGCCCCCAGACAGCTCGTGGGGATAGCGCTCGCGGAACGATGTCGGCAACTGCACGGCCTCGAGCAACTCGTCGACCCTAGCCCGGGCGTCGGCCGCGTTCTCGGCCTGCCCATGCACGACGAGGGGTTCGGCCACGCACTCTGCGATGGTGAGCAGCGGGTTGAAGCTCGTGGCGGGGTCTTGGAACACGAAGCCAATGCGGCGCCGCAGGGGGCGAAAGTTGCGCTCGTGGATTCCATGCATCTCGGCGCCGAGCACCGTGAGGGAACCCCCTGACACCTTGGTGAGTCCAGCGATGGCCCGGCCAATAGTGGTCTTGCCCGAGCCGGACTCGCCCACCAGCCCCACAACCTCGCCCGGCCGAATGCGCAGGTCGACGCCGTCGACGGCGACGAAGTCGGGCTGACGGAAGCGGCCCGGGTAAACGATCCGCAGGTTGCTGGCCCGGACCACGGGAGTGTGGTCGTCCCAGCCTTCCGGCCTCGCGGCGGCCCTCTCATGCGCCCGCGCCAAGCCCTCGCCGATGCGGGGAACCGCGGCGAGGAGCTGCTGGGTATAGGGATCCTTCGGCGCGTTGAAGATCGTCCGCACGTCGTCCTGCTCGACGAGCTTTCCCTGGTACATCACGGCAACGCGATCGGCGAGGTCCGCGACGATGCCCATGTTGTGCGTGATGAGCACGATGGCGGTACCGAACTCATCGCGAACCCGCCGCAACAGGTCCAGGATCTCGGCCTGCACGGTGACATCAAGCGCGGTGGTGGGCTCGTCGGCGATGATCACGCCTGGGTTGAGAACGAGCGCCTGCGCAATGACGATGCGCTGCTTCTGGCCCCCGGAGAACTGGTGGGGGTAGTGGTCCACCCGCACCTCGGGGTCGGGGATCCCGACGCGTCTCATCACGTCGATCGCCGCGGCGCGGGCGTCCTTCTTGGAGATCTTTGAGTGGGCACGCATGCCCTCGGCTATCTGCCAGCCGACAGGGAAGACCGGGTTGAGCGCGGTCGAGGGCTCCTGGAACACCATGGCGGCGTCACGCCCGCGCACCTCGCGCAGTTGCGACCCAGACATCGTGACGATGTCGCCGTCGCTCGCGCCGTCCCTACGGGTGAGCAGCACTACCCCACGCACGGTCGCCGTCTCGGGTAACAGGCCCAGGATGGTCTTGGCCGTGACGGTTTTGCCGCTGCCGGACTCCCCTACGATCGCGAGTACCTCGCCCGGGTGGACCGCGAGAGTTACGCCGTCGACGGCCTTCACGGGCCCGGCATCGGTCTGGAAGGTCACCGCGAGGTCGCGGATATCGACGACGTCGCTCATGACTCTCCCTCTCCCGACTTCGTCGCCGGCGGTGCGGTGCTGTCGGTTGGGGCGGTGCTGTCTTTTGCGCCCGCCTTGCCGGCCACGTCGGCCGCGGGCGGCAGCTGGACCCCAAGGTCCTCGACGGGCTCCGCGCCCGCCGCGCGCTTTCGAAGCCGCGGATCGGCGAGGTCGTTGAGGCTCTCACCGACAAGCGTCAGGCCAAGGACCACCAGCACGATCGCGGCGCCGGGAAACACCGCGGTCCACCAGACACCGCTCGAGACATCGGCGATCGACTTGTTG
Source organism: Demequina lutea (assembly GCF_013409005.1). Lineage (NCBI taxonomy): Bacteria > Bacillati > Actinomycetota > Actinomycetes > Micrococcales > Demequinaceae > Demequina > Demequina lutea. The sequence goes on along the minus strand of NZ_JACBZO010000001.1, from coordinate 389,851 downwards.
AGGTCGTAGCCCCATTCGGCTGCTGCCGTCGGCTCGATTCCGAAACCAAGGAAGCCCAGGCCTGCAAGCGTGAGAATGGCCTCCGACGCGTTGAGCGTGAGGATGAGGGGAAGGGTCCTGGTGGCGTTGCGCAGGACGTGACGCGTCATGATCCGAAAGTTCGATGCGCCGATCACGCGAGCGGACTCCACGAACGCCTCGGACTTGATACGCACCACCTCGGCGCGCGTCACACGCAGGTACTGCGGGATGAACACCACGGTGATCGACAGCGCCGCCGCGAAGATTCCACCCCACATGTCCGACTGCCCGCCGCTAATGACGATGGCAAGCACGATCGCGAGAAGCAGCGACGGGAAGGAGTAGACCGCGTCGGCGATCACGATGAGGACCCTGTCGAGCCAGCCGCCAAAGTAGCCCGAGACCAAGCCGAGGAAGACACCCACGATGATCGATGCGAGGACGGCAATCACGATGACATAGAGAGCCGTGCGCGTACCCCAAATCAGGCGGGACAACACGTCGAGGCCACCCTGGGTGGTGCCGAGCCAGTGCTCGCTCGACGGACGCTGTGTGGCGCCGAAGGCCCCGTTGTCTCCGCGCAGTTGTGAGAAACCGTAAGGGGATAGCAGCGGCGCAAAGAGCGCGGTGAGCAGGAAGATGCCGGTGAGTACCAGCCCGCCCACGAGCATGCCGCGTTGCAGGCCGACGCTCTGGCGATAGTGGGAGACGATCGGCAGACGCGTCCAGCGCGGGGCGCGGGGGGCCTCCGTCGGCGCCATGGCGTCTCCTGGAATTGATAGGGGCAAAGTCATGTCAATACCTCACCCGGGGATCGATGATCGCGGCAATGACGTCGACGATGAAGTTGGTGACCGCCACGATCACGGCCAGCAAGGCGACGATGCCCTGGACGGCCACGAAGTCCCTGGCTTGCAGGTACTGGGCGAGTTGGAAGCCCAGGCCCTTCCACTCGAACGTGGTCTCGGTCAGCACCGCGCCGCTGAGTAGCAAGGCAACCTGCAGCCCCATCACCGTGACGATGGGGATGAGCGCAGGCTTGTACGCGTGCTTGCGCAACAGGCGCCTCTCGGACACTCCGCGAGACCTGGCCGCCTCCACATAGCCCGCCCCGAAGGTCGAAATCACATTGGTGCGCACCAGACGCAGGAAGACTCCGGCCGTCAGCATCCCCAGCGCGAGGGCTGGCAGGATCGCGTGCTGAAGCACGTCCCCCACGACGGCGGGGTCGCCCGTGCGGATGGCGTCGATGATGTAGATGCCGGTGGGATGGTGGACCTTTTGCAAGGTGAGTTCGGTGCGCGTCGAGGCGCGGCCAGCCACCGGAAGCACGTTGAGCCACACAGCGAAGATGAGCTTTAAGAGCAGCCCGGCGAAGAACACGGGAGTGGCGTATGCCAGGATCGCGCCGATGCGCAACACGGCATCGGGAGCCTTGTCCCTGCGATGCGCCGCGATCCGACCTAGCGGGATGCCCACGATGAACGCGACCGCGAGCGCGTAGACGGCCAGTTCGAGCGTCGCGCCTCCGAAGTGGGTAAGCACTTGGGTCACGGGCCGATGGTCGGACAGCGTGGTTCCGAAGTTGCCGTGGAGCAAGTCCCGCAAGTATTCGACGTACTGAACGAGGATGGGGCGGTCGTATCCGGCCTGATGGATGCGTTCCGCCAGCTGATCGGCGGGCAACTTGCCGCCTTGCGCCGCGGTGATCGGGTCACCGGTAGCGCGCATCAGCACGAAGACAGTGGTCACCAGGATGAACACGGTGGGGATGATAAGAAGCGCCCGGATCACCAGGTACCGCCCAAGCGAGCCGCCCGACTTCGCGCGGCGCACCTTGGGTACCTTCTGATCAACGGGCGTGGTCATGCTCGGGTCCTCAATGTCCACGTGGGGACTCTACAGGGGTGCGTGAAGACGACGGCGTGGGGAGCCGGTTGCCCGGCCCCCCACGCCTCGCGATCAGCTCTTGGAAATGGCACCGTAGCGGAACTTGAACGATGCATCCAAGGTGTCCTGTACACCAGAGACATTGGCGCCGGTGACTGCCACCTGAGCACCCTGCAACAGGGGCAAGGTGGACAGGTCCGCGGCGACGGCATCCTGGATCTGCCCAATGAGAGCGGTGCGGGCGGCCGGGTCGACTGTGACCGCCTGCTTCAGGATCATGTCGTTCACTGCCTGGTTGGAGTAGTGGTTACCCAGGAAGTTGTCCTTCAGGAAGAACGGCGACAGGTAGTTGTCGGCGTCCGAGTAGTCCGGGAACCAACCCAGCTGGTAGGCCGGGTAGACGTCCGCGGTGCGGTCCTTGGCGTACTGGACCCACTCGGTGGACTGCAGGTTGACCGAGAACAGACCGCTCGACTCGAGCTGGTCCTTGACCAGGGCGTACTCGTCTGCCGACGAGGGTCCGTAGTGGTCGGAGTTGTACTGCAGGTCCAACTTGACGGGCGTGGTGACTCCGGCATCGGCCAAGGTCTTCTTGGCCTTAGCGGCGTCGGGTCCACCCGAGCCATCGCCGTACATGCCCTTGAGCGACTCGGTCGCGCCGGTGAGCCCTGCTGGAACGTAGGAGTACAGCGGCTTGTACGTGTCCTTGTAGACCTGCGTCGCGATCTCCTGACGGTTGACGAGGTCGGCGACTGCCTGGCGAACCGCCAGGGACTTCGCCGCGTCAGCGTCGGCCGTCGTGGCGCCATACGGCATCGTGTTGAAGTTGAAGACGATGTAGCGGATCTCGCCGCCTGGACCGTCAACGACCTTCACTTTGCTGTCACCGCGGAGGTCCGCGATGTCGGTGGCGGACAACGAGCGGAACGCCACATCGATGTTGCCCTGCTGGATGTCCAGCTTGAGGTTCGACGCGTCGGTGTAGTACTTGACGTCAACGTTCGCCGTCTTGGGAGCCCCAAGCACGCCCTGGTAGTCAGGGTTGGCCTTGTAGCTGATGAGGTTGTTCATGTCATAGCTGGTGATGACGTACGGGCCAGCGAATGCGTTGCCCGCCACGATGTCGGCATCGGGCGTCAGCGCGTCGGCAGCAAAGACCTGTTCGTCAACGATCGGGCCTGCGGGGCTCGACAGAATCTGCGGGAAGACCTGGTCGTTCGCCGACTTGAGGTGGAAGACCACCGTCGTGGCGTCGGGAGCGTCCACGCTGTCGAGGTTGTACAGCAGCGAGCCCGGTCCGTTGCCGTTGTCGGCGCCCGAGGCGAAGATCGCCATCTGACGGTCGAACGAGAACTTCACATCGGAGGATGTCAGGTCGTGTCCGTTGGCGAACTTCAGGCCCGGCTTCAACTTGACCGTGTAGTCGGTCCCCGAGGTGAACTCAGCAGACACGGCGATGTCGGGCTTGACGTCCGACGTGCCATACGGCGAGTTCATCAGGAACGGGTACACCTGGTTCATGACGGCAAACGAGCCGTTGTCGTACGAGCCGGCCGGGTCGATCGTGGTGATCTTGTCCGTGGTGCCGATGATGATCGACGACTGAGTCGATCCTCCACCGGCGGAATCGGATGCGCTGGCGGTCTTGTCACCACCTGAGCAAGCGGCGAGGGCTAGCGTCGCCATGGCGATGCCAGCGACAAGCGCCGCGCGACGGTTGCTAAACGAGGGCAACATCAAAAACCTTCTCTCGTGGGAGTGTTCGCGCGGATGCACTACGACCACGCGATTATCAATAATTAGCACAATGCGCGCGTCGTGTTTAGGTAAGTACCCAGGTATTTACACTCCGGCAACAAATGGCGCGGCCTACCCCGCACGTCGTGGCCAAACCGTGATCTTCGCGACGGTCGCCTCGCGACCCATTTGGCGCCTTGGCGCCAGCCCTACGCTCGCGACATTTGCCCCTCGATCGCGCCATCACCATCCGCAAGCCCGCCCGACGCTGCCCGTCACCTCGGGCGTTGGCACCCACGCCGGGGCTGCGGGCCACTTGTAGGCTGAGGCCGTGAAGCGCGCCGACCAGGCCCAGGAGAAGTGGTTCCGTCGACCCCTCGCGCTGATCGCACTGATCGTCCTGGCCAGCGCGATGGGTGTCGCCGCCATCCTCGAGCGGGGCGAGCCCTCCCCCTGGCCGCTCCCCACCCTCATAGGTCTCTTCTACGCGACGCAATACCTGCCGCGCCCGATGGCGATAGGGGGATCGCTCTTCGCGAGCGCCTCCTTCTTCGCGGCCTCGGTTGGCGTCGTTTCGGAGGGTGCGCTCTCCCCCAGGGCCCTGCTGTTGTTCCAGGTGCCGCTCATCGTGGGCGCTATCGGCATCGCGATCGGCACCCAGCGCGACTACCGCCTCGCCGCCGAGGAGCGGGCATTGCGCGCGGAGGAGTCGCGCGACAGCGATTCCAGGCGCCGCGTGGCGGACGAACGACTGCGCATCGCGCGCGATCTCCACGACGTGATCGCCCACCACATGGCGGTCATCAAGGTCCAGTCGAGCGCCGCTCAGCACCTGCTGCGCGACGACCCAGACGCGGCCGCTAAGGCGCTCGCGAATGTGGTCGACTCGAGCCGCGATGCGCTCGAGGAGCTGCACGTGATGGTCGGGGTCTTGCGCTCGGAGCCCGACGACGACGACGAGTCCACGCGGCCCGCACCCGGACTGGGCCAGCTCGACGCCCTCATCGCGCAGTCCTCCGCCGCGGGGCTCGCCGTGAGGCGACGCGACTCCGGTGCGGCGCGGCCGCTGTCGCCCACGCTCGACCTGGTTGCCTACCGCATCGTCCAGGAGGCGCTGACGAACGCGGGTAAGCACGGCGATGCCACCGCCGACGTGTCCCTGAGTTTCGACCCACGGCGACTCACCATCGTCGTCTCAAATCCAATCCCCCGACAGGTGCTCGACTCCGAGACGGCAGACGGCGAGGGCTTCGGTCTCGTGGGAATGCGCGAGCGGGCCGCCGCGGTCGGTGGAACCCTGTCCGCGGGCCGCTCCGGGGGATTCTTTGTGGTCACCGCGACGCTGCCTGCCGCGAACGGGGGCGAGCAGTCGTGACGCTGCGCATCCTGATCGCCGACGACCAGGCCCTGATCCGCGCGGGCTTCCAGGCCATCATCGACTCCACGCCGGACCTCGAGGTCGTCGGCCTTGCCGAGAACGGCGAGGAGGCCCTCGCGATGGTGCGGAAGACACACGTCGACGTGGTCCTGATGGACATCCGCATGCCCGTGATGGACGGTCTCGAGGCGACGAGCCGGATCATGACCGACCCGACCCTGGGACACGTCAAGGTGCTCGTCCTCACCACCTTCGAGCTTGACGCGCTCGTGCTGCAGGCCATGCGGGCGGGCGCGAGCGGTTTTCTTGGCAAGGACGTCGACCCCGAGGACCTCCTGCATGCCTTGCGGGTGGTCGCGGCCGGCGAGGCGTTGCTGTCGCCGCGTGCCACGCGGGCCCTCGTGGAGAACTTCATCGCCCAGCCCAGCACGGGGGACGCTCCGTCCGCCGAGGTGGATGTGCTGACGGAGCGCGAGCGCGAAGTAGTGGTGCTGGTCGCCACGGGCCTCAGCAACGATGAGATCGCACGTCGGCTCGTCATCTCGCCCTTGACGGCGAAGACCCATGTGAGCAGGGCCATGACCAAGATCGCGGCGCGCGACCGCGCTCAACTCGTGGTGTTCGCGTACCAGTCGGGGCTCATGAGCCCGGCGGCCTCGGGGTAGGTACTCCCAGGGGAGTACGCCCAAGTGTCTCCTCAGGGACGACGACGACGAGGCGAAACCGGCGAACGATGGGTGACATACCGGTACGACCGGTCCCCCAACGCGAGGTCGCCATGATCGAAGTCGAATACCTGTCCAAACATTACGGTTCCATCGCCGCGCTCGACGGAATGAACTTCACCGTTCGCCCCGGAATCGTCACCGGGTTCCTTGGCCCCAACGGCGCGGGGAAGTCCACGTCGATGCGCGTCATCCTGGGCCTCGACAAGGCCGACTCCGGTCGCGCCACCGTCAACGGCAAGGATTACCGCGACCTGGCCGCCCCCCTTCACGAGATCGGCGCGCTGCTTGAGGCCAAGTCGGTCGAGGGCAGCCGCACGGCACGCAATCAACTGCGCGGAATCGCCGCGACCCATGGCATCGGCGACGCCCGCGTCGATGAGGTGCTGCACATGGTGGGACTCACCGACGTGGCGCATCACCGACTGCGCACCTTCTCCCTGGGCATGAGCCAGCGCCTCGGCATCGCAATCGCGCTGCTGGGCGATCCTGCGGTCGTGATGCTCGACGAGCCCGCCAACGGCCTCGACCCCGACGGCATCAAGTGGATCCGCGAGTTGCTGCGGGGCTTGGCCGACGAGGGCCGCACCGTGTTTGTGTCGTCGCACCTCATGAGCGAGATGGCGCTCACCGCAGACCACCTCATCGTGGTGGGAGCCGGCCGCGTGCTGGCCGACGTCTCGATGTCCGAGTTTGTCTCTGGTGCATCGGCTGGAAGCGTGCTGGTCCGCTCCCCGCAGGCGCAAAAGTTGCGCGGAATCATCGGCGCCGACGGGGTCACCGTGACGTCCACCTCAGCCACCGAGCTCGAGGTCTCTGGACGGTCTGCCGCCAGCATCGGCGAGATCGCCGCGTCGGCCGGCCTCGTGCTCCACGAGCTCGCCACCCGCTCTCCCTCTCTCGAGCAGGCCTTCATGGAACTCACCAACTCGACGGTGGCCTACCACGGCGATTCCGGGACCGCCCACCACGCCGCCTCCACCGCAGCAGCCTCGACCTCAAAGGACCCCTCATGACCACCCTGGCCACCCGCGCCCCGTCTGCCTCCCCCACGACACGCAGTGGCGCGACCTGGCCGCGCGCCGCGCGGTCCGAATGGATCAAGTTCTGGAGCGTGCGCTCCACCGTGTGGACGCTGCTGAGCGCCGTGATCGTCATCCCGGTTGTCGGCATGATGATCTCTGCGGTGATCACAGGGGACGTCACTCGTCAAGGGGGTGCGGGCCCCGGCCCCGGTTCCCGCCTCGGCGGCGGTTCCCCTCTCGATGCGTCTCTCGCCGCCGTGGATTTCGGCGTCCTCATCGTGGGCGTGCTCGGCGTCCTTGTGGGGTCGCGCGAGTATTCGACGGGACAAATTCGCACCACGCTCCAGGCCGTGCCGCACCGCCTCACCGTGCTCGGCGCCAAGGCGCTTGTCACGGGGTCCGTGGTGTTCGGGGCGATGCTCGTCGCCGTGTTGGCGGCATTCTTCGGAGGACAGGCCATCCTGTCCTCGGGGGGCCACGCCTCGGCGTCCATCACGGATAGCGGCTCGTTGCAGGCCCTGCTGGGGGCCGCGTTCTACCTCGCCGGCGTATCTCTCATTGGCGTGGCGCTCGGGTTTCTGTTGCGCTCGACCGCGGGAGCGATCGGCACGCTTATCGCGGCGCTGATGATCGTTCCCGGCATTTTGGGCCTGCTGCTGCCCAGCAGTTGGTCCGGAGTCTTGGACTATCTGCCCGGCGCGGCGGGCGACGCGATGCGCGGAGTGTCGAACTACACCGGCTCGCTGGGGGCGTGGGCCGGCCTGCTGGTGTTCGTCGCCTGGGTCGTGGCGCTGCTCGCTGGCGCAGGTGCGGTGCTCAAGCGCAGGGACGCCTGATCTAAGTGAATGGTGCGGCGGCCCCACGGGGGCCGCCGCATTTGACACCTCCCGGGGAATACCCGGGGTCCCCAGGCGCTTCCTTACACATGGCCCTACATCACACCCAGTTCGACACCATCGTCATCGGCGGCGGCCAGGCGGGCCCGTCGCTGGCCTCCAAACTCGACGCTCGCGGAGAGAAGGTGGCCGTGTTTCAGGAGGGGCCCTTCGGCGGCACCTGCCTGAACGATGGCTGCCGGCCAACCAAGGCCCTGCGTGCCTCAGCCCACGCGGCCCACGCGGCGCGCACGGCCGCACCGTACGGCGTCCATGTCGACGGCGTGACCGTCAACGTTGCCGAGGCCGTCGACCGAAAGGACTCCATCATCGGCGCCTGGCGCGACGGCGCGACGGACTATTACGAGAACCACGAGACCATCAGTTACGTCACCGCCCGCGCTCGCCTCACCGGCAAGGACGGCGACAACTACCTGGTGACGTTCGGCGACAAGACAGTGACGGCGCCCCGCATCATCCTCAACCCCGGTGCACGCTCCGTTCCTCCCCCCATTGAGGGCCTCGACGCCGTCGATTTCCTGGACCACCACACGCTGCTGGACCTCAAGGAGGCGCCGGGGCACCTCGTCGTCATCGGCGGCTCCTACATCGGACTCGAGCTGGGCCAGGTGTGGTCGCGCTTCGGCTCCAAGGTGACGATCCTCGAGCACGGCGAACACATCATTTCTCGCGAGGACACCGACGTGTCCGATGCCATTGCGGCGATGCTGCGCGACGAGGGCCTCGACGTGCGCACGGGAGTCACCATCGATCGCGTCGAGGCCGACGGCGGCGGCGCCGTGGTGGTCCTGGGCGACGGCGAGCGCCTCTCTTGCGACCGCATCCTGGTGGCCGCAGGCCGCATCCCCAACAGCGACGACCTCGGCCTCGCCACGGTAGGAGTCGCGACCGACAAGCGCGGCTACATCACCACCGACGAGCACTTCCTGACTTCCGCCCCCGGCATCTTCGCTGTGGGAGACGTGAACGGCCGCGGCGCCTTCACGCACACGAGCTATCAGGACCACGAGATCCTGGCGGATCACCTCGCGGGCGGCGACCGCACCGTCGCGGGGCGCATTCCGACCTACGCCCTCTTCACCGACCCGCCGCTCGGCCGCGTCGGCATGACCGAGGCGCAGGCCCGCGCGGCGGGCGTCAACATCACGGTGTCCAACTACGAGATGGCCTCCGTGACCAGGGCGGCACTCGACGGCATCACGCCGGGAATGATTCGCTTGGTCGTTGACGCCGATGCGGACCGCCTGGTGGGCGCCGCGATCTTCGGGCTACACGGAGACGAGGTCATCCAGGCGCTGTCGCTCCTGATGCACGTGGACGCCCCAGCGTCGGCGCTTGCCACCTGGTTGCCGATCCACCCCACGGTCGCCGAGTTCCTGCCGACCATCTACGGGGGCCTCGAGCCCGCCTAGCCGTACTCACTTCACCCCGCTGCCCGCGCGGCGCGCGTGGCGACATTGGCTCATGGCGGGTGACGGCAAGATCGGCCTGTGGCCCGTCGTTGCCATCGGCGTGGGCGGCATGGTGGGCGGCGGCATCTTCGCGGTGCTTGGGCTCGCGGTGCAGCTGGCACACGGCGGCACTCCCCTAGCGTTCGCGATCGCGGGCGTCGTGGCGCTGCTGACCGCGTACTCCTCGTCAAGCTCTCGCTCGCGTACCCGGGCAAGGGCGGAACGGTGACGTTCCTCAACCGCGCCTTCGGCCCAGGCCCCATCACCGGGGGCCTCAACCTGTTGAGCGCCCAAGCCATCGGGAAGGCCGAGAACTGGATCGTCGCGCTCAAGATCGCGATCCTCGGGGTGTTCGTGGTGGTCGGCGTGTTCGCTATCGACCCTGCACGGCTCGCGGTCGGCCAATGGTCGCCCGTGATCCAGGTTGCCGCGGGCGGCATGATCATCTTCCTGGCATACGAGGGTTTTGAGCTCATCGCCAACACGGCCGACGACATTCGCGACCCCAAGCACAATCTGCCCCGCGCCTACTTCATCGCCGTGGGATTCGTCATGGTCCTTTACGTGCTCGTGTCCGCCGTGACGGTCGGGGCGCTCGACGTGCAGAGCATCGTCAACGCCAAGGACTTCGCCCTCGCGGAAGCCGCCAAGCCTTTCCTCGGCCAGGCCGGCTTCACCCTCATCGCCATCGCCGCGATGCTCTCCACGGCATCGGCCATCAACGCCACCCTGTACGGCTCCGCGCGTCTCAGCTACGCGATCGCGAAGGACGGGGAACTCCCCAAGCAACTCGAGCGAAAGGTGTGGGGTCGCCCGGTCGAGGGACTGCTAGGGCTAGCGGCCACCATCGAGGGCGCGTTTCAACTCACCGAGCGTCGGCCGCTCCGCCTGCCTCGCTAGCCGGCGATGCCGGGCGCCGCGGTCAGGCGCCGTTGCCTGAAATCAAGCCAGCCCGAGGTGGCAACCACCAGTCCGAGCGTCACCAGGCCGAGGCACGCTCCCGCGAGGACATCGGTCACAAAGTGGTAGCCCAAGTAAAGCCGTGACCCGCCGACGAGCGCGATGATCAGCACCGATCCCACGGTCAACGCCATGAAACGCCGACGCCCACGCGGTCCGCTCCATGCCAGGTAGGCGAGCGTCAGCACCAGGGTCGCGGCGCCCGCTGTGTGCCCCGAAGGGAACGAGAAGGACGTCTCAAGGCCAGGAATCACCTGCAGGCTGGCGGGCGGGCGGGGCCGATGCACGATCGCCTTGACAACAAACGCAATGACCGTCGATGTCACCATCGCCCCCACCAGGAGCGCCGGGTTGCGCCACTGCTTCGTGGCCAGCCACCACGCGAGACACGCGACCCCCACCAGGATCGGCAAGATCCCAGGACCAAATGCGTTGGTCACCCACGTGAGCACCGTAGTGAGCCACGGAGTGCGCTCCCTCGCCAAACCCGAGAGGACCGGCTGGTCCACGAAGTAGAGGTCGTCCCTCTCCAGGAACTGATTGAGCACGGCCACGAAGGCAACAACCCCGACACCCGTGAGCAGCAGCCCCGGAAACAGGGCCCTGACCATGGGAGACCGGATGCGATCAAAGAAGGTCCGAGTCATCGGACCAGCCTAGGAGAGTTTCCTCTCCGCGTGCGCGCACGCGCCCCTTCTAGACGGCGCGCTCGCGCGCACCGGCGTCGTCGGGGTCTCCCTCGAGGTGAACCTCCGGAACGATCCGCCCAAGCCAACGCGGCAGCCACCAGGCGGCCTTGCCCAGCAGCGTCATGATGGCGGGCACCAGCGTCATGCGGACAACGAACGCGTCCACCAGGACCCCGAACGCCATGGCGAAGCCCATCGACTTGATGATGACGTCGTTGTCGAGCAGGAAGCCGAGGAAGACCGAGCCCATGATGAGCGCCGCCGCCGTCACCACGCGCGCCGAGTGCGAGTGACCCTGCACGATGGCCGGTGTCGGCTCGGCGCCAGCGAGGTGCTCCTCGCGCATGCGGCTCACCAGGAACACCTCGTAGTCCATGGCAAGGCCAAACAGGATGCCGATGGTGAGGATCGGTAGGAAGGCCACGATCGGCCCGCTGTAGGTCACGCCAAAGAGGCTCTTGAGCCAGCCCCACTGGAACACGGCGACCACCGCGCCGAAGGTCGCGGCGAGAGAGAGCAGGAATCCCGCGAGCGCTTTCAACGGAATCAGGATCGAGCGGAACACGATCACGAGCAGCAGCAGCGCAAGTCCCACGACGACGGTCAAGTAGATGGGCAGCGCGTGAGCAATGCCATCGGACACGTCGATGCGGATGGCGGTCTCGCCCGTGACGCCCAGCTTGATGCTTCCGGCGGGGGTGATCGCGCGGATGTGGTGCACCAATTGCTCGGTCGCCACCGAGTCGGGCCCGCCCGATGGAATCACCTGGATGAGGTAGGCGCTTCCGTCCGCGCTCGGTATCGCCGGCGAGACGAAGACCACGTTGTCGAGCTTGGCAACCTGCGCCGCGGCGGCAGCCGCATCGGCTGCTCCCGTCGCCGGATCGGTGGTCTCGGCCAAGATCACGATCGGGCCGTTGAAGCCGGGGCCGAATCCCTTGGCGAGCAGGTCGTATCCCTTGCGCGCCGAACTCTGCTCCGGCTGAGACCTCTCGGAAGGCAGTCCCAGACGCAAGTCGACTGCGGGAATCGCGATGGCCCCGAGCATCGCCACCACACCGACGACGGTGATGAGGGGGTGCTTGGTCACGAATGAGATGCCGCGGCCCGTAGACGGCTCGGCCTCGACGTGGGTCCCAGCCGCCACGGTGGCACGCAGCTTGCGCGGCAGGATACGCACACCGGCGAGCGAAAGCACTGCGGGCAGCAACGTGAGAGCCGCTACGACGGCGAGGGCGACCGTGCCAGCCGCCGCGTTGCCCATCACCGTGAGGAACGGGATTTTCGCGATGAAGAGGGCCAGAAGGGCGAGAACGACGGTGGAGCCCGCAAATACCACGGCCGCGCCCGCCGTGCCGATGGCCCTCGCGATCGAGGCGTTGACGCTCATCCCCGAAATCAACTGAGCCCTATGCCTGGCGACGATGAAGAGCGAATAGTCGATACCCACCGCGAGCCCGAGCATAAGCGCGAGGATGGGCGCAGTCGAGCCGATGGACGTGAAGCCCGTGAGCGCGTACACCGTGCCCACTCCGGCGCCGACGGCCGCGATTCCCGTCATGAACGGCAGGACGGCTCCGACCAGGGATCGGAAAGTGATGAGGAGGACGAAGATGGCCACGACGGCCCCGAGGGCCTCGCCGATGCCGCCACCGGGGGTGGTCTGCGCCACGTAGGCCGTACCCGCGTATTCGACCTCGAGTCCAGCGGCCGCGATGGGCGCGGTCGCCTGCTGGGCCCGGTCGAGGGTCGTGGCGGGGAGGCTGGCGGCCGGCAGCTTGTAGTTCACCGTGATGTACGCGATCGACTTATCCTGCGAGACGCCCCTCGCCTTGAACGGGTCGGACACGGCCGCCACGTTAGGAAGCCCACCGAGCGCACTCACCGCCTCAGAGACGGCTGCTGCGTTGGCGGGATCGGCCAGCGTTTGCCCGGCCGGGGCGGCGATGACGACCGTACCCGTCGCGCCCGACGATGCGGGGAACTCCTTGCCAAGCTGCTCCAGGGTCTGCACCGAGGGCGTTCCTGGGATCGAGAAGGCGTCGTCGGTCGGCTGGTGCAACGTGATGGCGGCGGCACCGATGCCGGCCAGAACGGCGAGCCACACGCCGATGACGAGCCAGTGGCGACGGGCGCTGAATGCTCCGACGGCGTGCAAGAGAGAACCCACGACGACTCCTGAGTGAGGGGGAAAGGTCGCGCATCGTCGCGCATGAGACAGGCAGAGCGAGTTCAGAAACTTGCACTGACTGCAACAATACATGGTTGCGGCCTAGAATGTGCAGATGACATCGGCCACCGAGGGACGTCGCGAAAGCAAGAGGCGCGAGACCCGCGATGCGCTCATCGCATCGGCAACAAGCCTCTTCGCCGAGCGCGGCTACCAGGCCACCACCATCGCCGCGATTGCGGCGGGCGCCGGAGTCGCACCGCGCACCTTCTTTGGCTACTTCCCCACCAAGGAGGCCGTGCTCTTTTGGCCGTTCGACGTGCTCGCCGCCAATCTCGAGGAGGCACTCTCGGACGGGCCGGACGACGCTCTCACCACGCTGCGCACCTGGGCGCACGCGCACTCCGCATGGTTTGACACCGACTTTCGCGATCTGCGGCGTCTCATCGAGACGGCGTCCCAGGAAAACCACACCGTGGCGATCACGGGACTCCTCTTCATCCAGCGCCTGTCTGTGGCGGTCGCGTCGCGACTCAGGCTGGACCTCGGCGTCGGGCCAGACGACGCGATGCCCGACATGGCGGCGGCGGCGGCCGTTGCGGCGCTGACGGTGGCGCTGCCGATGGGCATGGCGTGCCGCTCGACCGACGGCCCTCCCGACCTGTCGCGAAACCTGCTCGACGATCTTGACACCGCGATCGGCTTTGCGCGCGCGGGGCTCGAGGCGACCCGACCGGTGCGCGCCTAGAAGCCTTGCCGCGGCACGTCGCACTAGCCGTCGGTGTGTGCGAGCATCCAGGCCGGCGTGACGACGCGCCGTCGTGGTAATCGGTCGCGCGTCACGCCCCTCAGCACCCAGTCCCTTTGCCGCTCGCCATGCGCGCGCAGCCATGCCACCATGGAGCCATGACCAACCACCTCGAGGACACGTCTGCTGACCCAGAAGGCGAATTTGGCTACGACTCGATCGCGGTTCCCTTGGTGGACGACATCGGTTTTGGAGTGGCCGACGTCATCTCGTCGGGTGTGGGACCCGCGCTTACCAGGCCGATTCCCGATCACGTGTCGCATCTCCTTCACGATGCAGTCGCTCCGGCAGCGGACGCGGACGGCGAGCAGACCGAGCCCCCTCCCCCTCCAGCGCCCCCGGCGACGCCCGCACCCGCCTCCGTGTATGCGCCCATGGATTGGCCCGTTCCCGATGACGAGGAGCCGCGGCAACCAGAGCGGCCCATGTCGCCGCTCGATCCGACGACGGAGTCCATCGCGATCGCCACGTCCGAAGAGACCTTCGCGGTGCCCTTGATGCCCAGCCCAGTCCAGCCACACGAGGAGCCTCACGACACACTTCCCGCCAAACGGTTCCTCGATCGCGAACTGTCGTGGCTCGCCTTCAACGAACGCGTTCTTGAACTCGCGGAGGATCCCCGAACACCTCTGCTGGAGCGCGCGCGATTCTTGGCGATCTTCGCGTCGAATCTCGACGAATTCTTTATGGTGCGCGTCGCGGGCCTCAAGCGTCGCATTGCGGCAGGATTCGCCGTGCCGAGTGCGACGGGAATGAGCCCCACCCGCCTCGTAGAGATGCTGACGGACAACGCCCACGAGCTCATGGATAGGCACGCCAGGGTCTTCCACGACGACGTGCGCCCCGCCATGGCGGCCGAGGGCATTCACCTGGCGCGCCACGAGGACCTTGAGGACGCGGAGCAAGGACGCCTCCGCAAGCTCTTCCGGTCCGACATCTTCCCCGTACTGACGCCGCTCGCGGTGGACCCCGCCCATCCATTCCCGTATATCTCCGGCCTGTCCCTCAACCTTGCCGTCGAGATCCGCGACCCCGACACGGGAAAGGACTACTTCGCCCGCGTCAAGGTCCCGGAGACGCTTCCCCGCTTCCTGTCCGTCGACTCTCACGGCAAGGCCTCGCAGGTCACCGACGCATCCACCCTGTCCGACGAGCCCCGCAGCTTTGTGCCGCTCGAGGACGTCATCTCCGCCCACCTTGATTACCTCTTCCCCGGAATGGAGGTCGTCAACAGTTACGCCTTCCGCGTCACGCGAAACGAAGACGTCGAGGTCGAAGAGGACGATGCGGAGAACCTCCTCAAGGCGATGGAGCGGGAGCTCCTGCGGCGCCGCTTTGGCCCCGCGGTCCGGCTCGAGGTTGCCGAGGGTCTGAGCCCCAAGGTTCGCGAGCTCTTGGTACGCGAGCTAGGCATTTCCGATTCGGATGTCTACGACCTGCCCGCCCCCCTCGACCTGCGTGGTCTCGAGGTCATGGCGGACCTCGACAGGCCGCGGCTGCAGTTCCCCGCGTTCCGCCCTACGACTCACCACAAGCTCGCGCCAGTGGAAACCGCCGATGAACAGAACATCTTCGACGCCATCAGCCGGTCCGACGTCCTGTTGCACCACCCCTACGACTCGTTCTCGACGTCGGTCCAGGCGTTCTTGGCGCAGGCCGCAGTCGATCCGAGGGTGCTCGCGATCAAGCAGACGCTGTATCGCACCTCGGGCGACAGCCCGATCGTCGACGCCCTCATTGAGGCCGCGCGCAACGGCAAGCAGGTGCTCGCCCTCGTGGAGATCAAGGCCCGCTTTGACGAGCAGCGCAACATCTCGTGGGCCCGCAAGCTCGAGCAGGCTGGGGTGCATGTGGTGTACGGCCTCGTGGGTCTCAAGACACACTGCAAGTTGCTGCTCGTGGTGCGCCAAGAGGACGATGGCTTGCACCGGTATTGCCACATCGGCACCGGCAATTACCACCCCCGCACGGCGAGGCTCTACGAGGACTACGGCCTGCTCACCAAGGACGCCGATGTCGGCTCGGACCTCACCAAGCTCTTCAACCAGCTGTCGGGTTACGCCCCGAAGGCCAAGTTCCGTCGCCTCCTGGTAGCCCCTACCTCCGTACGCGCCGGCCTCATCGATCTGATCGATGCCGAGGCGACTCGAGCCCGAGAGGGCGGCGAGGCCTGGGTCAAGATCAAGATCAACTCGGTGGTCGACGAGAAGGTCATCGACGCCCTCTATCGCGCCTCTCGGGCCGGCGTCCAAGTGGACCTCGTCATCCGTGGGATTTGCGCCATTAGGCCCGGCGTTCCAGGGCTGAGCGAGAACATCAGGGTGCGATCGGTACTCGGTCGGTTCCTGGAGCACTCGCGCGTCTTCGCGTTCAGGGGCGACGACGATCCCATCGTGTTCATCGGCTCCGCCGATCTCATGCACCGCAACCTGGACCGCCGCATCGAGGCGCTCATCTCAATCTCCGACCCGGACCAGCGTGAGCTCCTGATCGAGAACATCGATCTCGCGATGTCGGAAGACGTGGCGGCGTGGGAGCTCGCGGCGAACGGCGACTGGACCGTCACCACGATGGGAAGCGGGGGCGAGCCTCTCCGCGACCTTCAGGAGATATACATCGAACGTCAACCCAAGCGCAGGACCTCACGCAAGTGAAGACATTCGCTACCGACGCCGTGCTCGCGGCGGGCGCCCTCGTGTGGCGAGAACGCGAGGGGCAACTCGAGGTGCTCGCGGTTCACCGCCCGCGTTACAACGACTGGTCGTGGCCCAAGGGCAAGCTCGACCCCGGCGAAACGATGCCCGCGTGTGCCGTGAGGGAAGTTGCCGAAGAGACTCGCGTGACGATCGACCTCGGCGTGCCCCTGCCGACGCTGCGGTACCCGATCGCCGGCGGGAAGATCAAGGTGGTGCGGTACTGGGCCGCTCAAGAGACGTCGCCCGACGCCCCCGCCGCATCGGCGCGGGAGCCCGTCAAGGCCGCCACCAAGCACGAGATCGACGAGATTGCTTGGCTCACGGTGGAAGAGGCCAGGGAGCGCATCACCTTTCATGATGACCTGAGGCCGCTCGAGCGCCTGATCGAGGAGCATGCTGCGGGTCGGCTGAAGACCAGGGTCTTCATTGTGGCGAGACACGCGCGTGCCCAGCGTCGCAAGGCCTGGCAAGGAGCCGACGAACGTCGACCCCTCACCACGGGCGGTGCCGCACGCGCCATGCAGCTCAAGGACCTCTTCGCCGCGTTCGGCACCGTTCGGATCGTGTCGTCGGCGGCGGTGCGCTGCGTGCAAACGGTCAACCCCTACGCACAGGCCGCGGGGCTTCCCGTGCGCGGTTACGAGTCGCTCACGGAAGAGGCTCACCGCACACATCCTGACTCCACCGCCGCGACGTACGCTGCCTTGCTTGGCAAGCGGCGCAGCCGCGTCGTGTGCGTGCACCGTCCCACGCTGCCCACGATGGTGGCGCTCCTTCGGTCTCGCATCACTGGCAAGACGAGGGGGGCTCTTCCACGCACGATGCCGTTCCTGCCGGCGGGTGGCGTACTGGTGGCACATGTGATGGACCACGACGGGCATCCACGGATTGTCGCCATAGAGACGCACCTGCTCAAACCCACCTTGTAGCAACGCGGGGCCCGCCCCGATTGCGTAGAGATAAGGGACGCCGAGCCGGGAGCGCCAGTCGGCGCAAAGGCCGCTCGAGGCGGCTGGTATTGGAGCCCGGGGCTGCCGCGGCCCGACGTCACTCCTAGGATACGCGAGGTCGAGTCGGGTGACGCCCTAGTGGCTATCGCCGCGGAGAATTACTCGAGCAGGTCCTTGCGCCAGAGCGCGGCGCAGCGCTCGAGGTCCTCTCCCGTACGCAGCAGCTGGGCCGCGCGCAGCGTCGACTGATGAGCGCGAGCGTCGGCGTGACCCTCATCCGACTGGGCCTCGAAAGCCGCACCCGTGGCGACGACGCGGCAGAAGGCTCCCGCGCGATCGAGGGCCAACGCAAGGTCGCCCTGGAATACTCCGGTAAGGATCAGATCGGCGAGGCGCTTGACCTCGTCGGGACCGGGAGGGTCCTCGACGCCCGCGATCGCGTGACGCACTTGCGCCGCGTTGACGCCGTGGTGGTACGAACGTGCCACCGCGTCCGCTGAGAATTGGACCCACTCGCGCAGCATGTAGATGCGCCAGAGCGCGCCAGGGAGCGTGTGCGGCTCCGCCTTCGACCACATCATCGCGACGGTGTCGATGCCCTCTTCGTCGACGAGACGCACGAGGCGCGCGGTGAGTTCGGGATCGCTTGACTCACGGGCTCCCGCCACGAGCGCCGCTGCGGATTCATGCGCGACGAGTGCCTTGTCCAAGGGGTCGATGTCGCCCTCGATTTGTTCGGCCTCTTCCATGTCGAGCATGGCGGGGCGGCGGTAGCGTCGTTGTTCGACCACTTAGACGGCCCCTCCCGCGTCGGAGTCGGCGTCGCCTTCGTCAAACGTGAGGGACACCGAGTTAATGCAGAAACGGTCACCCGTTGGCGTTTGCGGCGCGTCGGGGAACACGTGGCCCAAATGCGAGTCGCAGGCGGCGCACCGCGCCTCGACGCGAACCATCCCGTGGGTGTTGTCCTCGAGCAGCGTCACCGCGTCGTTCTCGGCCTGGAAGAAGGACGGCCAACCGCAATGGGAGTCGAACTTGGTGTCGGACCGGAACAGTTCGGTCCCGCACGCGCGACAGCGGTAGATGCCCGCTCGCTTCTCTTCGAGCAACTCTCCGGTCCAGGGGCGCTCGGTCTCGGCCTCGCGCAACACCTTGAACTCGAAGTCGCCCAACTGGGCGCGCCACTCGGCATCGGTCTTGATGATTTTGTTCGGGGACATCTTCGCTCCTTCACCATCCACGGTACCGGGCCGCGCGCGCGACGACTTCCGCGCGGAGACAACAGACCCGCCAGAGTGCGAGACCCACGGAAAGCAACGAACGCAGGCGCCCGGCTTCTGAGGGGGGGGGTAGAAGCCGGGCGCCACGCAGTTCAATTGTCTCCCCGTGAGGCTCGCGCCTTGGCGGGTACAAATGCTCCAACGTGACGGGTTCCCGGAATGTTCCCGGGCTGACGGCGATTCGGCACATGACTTTTGGCGAGGACTGCCGATACTCGCCATGCCATTTTGCGAGATGGCGGGGTCGACGCGCGTGCCACACTTGCGGGGTGACGCCACCTCAGTCCGGGCCCATCCCGGCGTCTGGGAGCGGCGCGGCCAACGGCGGCCCCGTGCTGGGCATCGGCCGCCAACAATGGGTCGACTCGTGGTCGGGGCTCAAGGCGATCGCGCCCCTCATGCCCGGCTCCGCGGCATTCGGGTTGGCCTTTGGCGCGCTCATTCCCGCGGCCGGAGTCAACGGCTGGACGGGAGTCTTTGCCTCTGCCTCAGTGATGGCGGGCGCGAGCCAGATCTCGATCATCGAGTCGGTGAAGGCGAACGCGCCGGCCTTCATCGCCGTGCTCACGGCGCTCATCATCAACGCGCGCTTCGCCCTGTATTCCGCCGCGCTCGGGCCGGTGTTCGCCTCATTTCCCCGCCGGTGGAAACTCGGCCTCGCGCATCTCATGACCGACCAGGCCGCCGTGGTGGCGCTCCAAAACGCCCAACGGTATCCGGACCCCGTTCGCCGACGCTGGTTCATCCTTGGCGGCGCGCTGCCGTTCGTGCTCGTGTGGATGGTGGGCTCCGTCGTCGGCATCCTCGCGGGCCCGATCATCCCCGCCTCCTGGAACATCGGCTTCATCGTGCCGCTCATGTTCATTGCCGTCATGGTGCCTGTGCTTCGCAAGCCCGAGGAGCTCGTCGGCCTCGGCGTGACCGCCGCCGTGGTGCTGCTGTCCAGGGGGATGCCCTTCGGCCTCAACGTCCTGACCGGAATCGTTGCGGGCCTCATCGCGGGTACGTTCTTCGCCGAGTTTGCCGATGCCCGACGCGCGCGGCGCGGGGAACACCAGGACACCGTGGTCGAGGCTGCCGAGCATGAGGCCGGTGAGGCAATGTGACCGTCTTCCTCATCTTCCTTGCCGCCGCCGTCGGCACCTACCTCATCCGAGTTTCAGGCATCGCGCTGCTGAGCGACCCCGAGAGGTTGCCCCCGCGCCTGCGACGCGCGCTCGCCCTCGTGGCGCCCACCGCGCTGGGCGCCATCATCGTGAATTCGCTGTTCCTCGACGAGGGCCAGTGGCGGGCCTTCGGCGCGTGGCACCTTGCGGCCGCGGTGGCAATCGGTGTCGCGCTGTGGAGGCGTTCGGCCGGATGGGCCATGACAGCGGGCGCCGTCGCGTTCGCGCTGCTCTTGGTCGCGGGGCTCTGACCGGAAGTTATCGAGACGGCGGCGCCCGATGCTTATCACTCGGCGCTCCGCCGTCCATCGCGCTACCGTGAGAGTGAGCCGCGAGGACCAACCGCGAGCGCCAGGCAACTCGTCGGTGAGGCACGCTGCCACAGGAGGCCGCGATGGATGTTTCCGCCCACATTCTGGCCGTCGTTGCGACGGCCACGATCGCCCTCGCTGGCTGTACCTCGGGGGGTGGCGCCTCGTCGAGCGGTGCCTCGTCGGCTGGCAGTGCGTCGCCATCGACCACACCCGTCGCGACGCTGAGCGCCTCCCCGTCGCCGTCCGCCCCAGCGCCCTCTGCGTCCGCTGCCACGGGTGACTGCTCGACGGACGGAATCGTCCCCGGCCGCCTCGGCTGCCTCGACACCAACCTGCCCGTGGCAGGCAACCCCGGAGAGTCCGCCGTCTCCTGGGAGGCGGATCACTGCTCGGCGGGCGACGGGCGCTTCGTCTTCACCGCCGCACCTACCCTGGTGGGACTCGGAGGGGAGGGCGGAGGCAAGGTCGGCCGCATCGACGTGTACGACCCGTCGCTCACCACCGCCGAGGGCATCCACGTCGGCTCGACAGCTGCGGACGTCGCCACCGCATACCCGGCCCACCCGGCCGTCACCTCGTTCTCCGGCACCAAGCTCGTGGTGCTCACGGGTGCGGAGGGATTTGTCACGATAGAGCTCGCCGACGGCTGGGGCGCCGAACCTTGGACCGTGGCCAACATCCGGATCTACGCCACCGACCAGGATGCGAACGTGCCCGTGTACGGCACCGAGGATTTCGCCGGCGCCTGCCCGATGGACTTCTAACGCAGCGCGGACGGTTGGGACGTTGAGACATGTGGGCGAAATCGGTCCCGTGACACACTAGGCCGGTGACCGAGCGTGACGCCTTCTCCCTGCGCGTGCCCCGGCACCTTCGCCACGAGGCGGCGCGCGGCGCCAAAGAGATGCTTCCGCTGTCGGTGGGCGGCGCCGTATTTGGCCTGGCCATGGGCGCGCTCATCACCTCATCGACCACGATCCGGCCTTGGGCTGGCGCCATCGGCACCTGGACCCTCAACGCCGGTGCGGCACAGTTGGCCCTCATGGACCTGCTCGAGCGCGGCGCGCCGTGGCTCATCATCCTGGGCACCGTCGCGGTGGTGCAGGCCAGGTTCGCGTTGTACTCGGCGTCGCTCGCCCACATTTACAAGGACTTCCCGCGCCGATGGCGCATCGTGCTGGCGTATCTGCTCACCGACCAGGCCGCGGCACTCGAGAAGCACTTCACCCCCCTGCTCCCCGACCCGGTACGCCGGCGCTGGTTCTTTCTGGGAGGCGCGGCGCTCTTCACCGGCCTGGCGGCGGGCGGGGCGATGCTCGGCATCGTCATTGGCCCTGTCATCCCCTCGTCTTGGCAAATCGGCTTCATCGTCCCGCTCATGTTTCTCGCGATCATCCTGCGCACAGTGAGCGACAGGCCCAGCATCATGGCGGCGCTCATCGCGGTTGGGGTTGCCGTGGCGGCGCACTCGCTGCCCTACGGTTCGAACGTCATCGTCGCGACTGTTGCGGGCATCGGCGTCACTCGCTTGGTCGCCCCTGCGTCGTGGTACCGCGGCGCTCCAACGGGCGAGGAAGACGAACCCAGGGAGGGCACTCCATGAGCGCGCTCATCCTGTTCTTCCTGGCCTCCGCGCTCACGTTCGCGATCAAATACGCGGGGATCGCGCTGTTTGCGGGGGAACGCGAGCTGTCCCCCGGCTGGGCCCGCACCCTGGAACTCGCGGGTCCCGCCGCCATGGCCGCGATCGCCGCCAACACGCTGCTGCTGAGCGGGGGCGAATTCAGGGCGTTTGGTGCATGGCACCTGATGGCACTTGGCGCGGCAACCGTCGCCATCTGGAAGCGCGACACCAACTGGATTCTGCTCGCCGGAGCGGTGGCCTTTGCCGTCTTCCGTTTGCTGGGGATGTAGCGGAGCGGACGGCGCTGGCCAGCGCCGGGCCTAGTTCTTGCCCTCCCAGCCCGAGTGATTCATGCCCTGGCTGCGCTGCTGCTTCTGGACCTGAGCGGCGGGTGGCAACTTGGCGTCCGGGTTCTGATCGGTGCCCTTCTCGCCACGCGACTCGTTCTGCCAAGTGGGCGCACCCGCACTTTCCGGTCGGTGATCTGCCGCGTTGTCGACGTCAACCGGCTTGTCCTGGTCGTGATGCTCGTGATGCTCGTTTTCGGTCATCGTGAACTCCTTTCTTGGGAACGGTCGGCCACTAGTTCAACGATTGGGGGGGCGGCATGATCCCCCCAGGGCGCTATCGGGGCTCCGCGCGGTCGCCGGCGCACCGCACGCGGCGTCGATCGCCGACACGGCACCATGTGACACGCTACCGTCGACGCATGGTGAGGAATCGATGACCCGCGCGTGGAACGTTGCCGGGTACACCCCAGTCATCGTCGCGATGCTCGCCGCCGTGGTGGTCATCCTGCTCGTGGCTCGGGTCTCGGTGGCAAGGGGCGGCGCGCGGCTGGCGCTCAAGGCGACCATGTGGACGATGCTCGCGGCGACGGCTGGCGTGATCCTGGTGGCGACGATTGGCTTCAGCGTGGGCGACGCGGAGGCCGGCTCCCGGGTGAACATTCACCCTCTCGTCGAGATTAGGCGCGGGCTCAGGTCCTCCGCCTCGGACGCGACCATGGCGAACCTTTACGGCAATATTGCGATGTTCGTGCCCATCGGCGTGCTACTCGTGTGGCTGTGGACCTCGCCGCTCATCGCGCGAGTCATCATGGCGACCATCGCTGGAGCCGGCCTGTCGCTCATCATCGAATTAACCCAACTCACCCTGAGCCGCGTGGCCGACATCGACGACGTCATCCTCAACGGTTCTGGGGCGCTGCTTGGCGCGGTGGCCGCCGCCGTGGTGGTCGTGCTCCTTCGCGTCGTGAAGTGGGTCCGGCGGTGGTGGCGCGGGCGCGGCGCGACACCGGCCTAGGGGCCAGGCTTCCGCGGGTCTCCGCCTCGAAGTCACTGTCAAGAAGTCACTACTGGATCGACACCGACCTCGCGGACCCGCCTACGCCTGACGGCCGTCGTGACGCCAGTAGTGAGTTCTTCACGGACGGATTGCCGTAACTACCCCAGGTAGCGCTCCACAAGCGCAGGGACCGCCTCGTCGATCGGCTCACGGATGATCTCGGCCGCGTAGCGGTCGTATCCCGTTGGCTCCGCATTGACGATGATGAGGTCGGCCCCCGCCTCGACGGCAATGCCCGCGAGGCTCGCCACGGGAAAGACCGAGAGCGTGGTGCCAATCGCGATGAACACCTCGCAAGCCTGGGCCGCCTCAACCGCACGGTTCATCGCCTCGGCAGGCAGCACCTCGCCAAAGTAGACGATGTCCGGCTTGAGGATGCCCCCGCAACTGGCGCACGCCGGGTCCGGGTGGGCGCCCAAGTCGGCGAGGACGTCGGCCGTCGGCACGCCGCGACCGCACCGCTGGCACGACGTCGCGTGGAGGGTGCCGTGGAGTTCGACCACCGCGTCGTCCGGGGTGCCGGCGGCCTGCTGGAGCCCGTCGAAGTTCTGGGTGAGCACCTCGCCGAGCGACCCCGATGCGACCAGCCGGGTGAGCGCGAGGTGCGCCGCCGTCGGCGTGGCGCCAAGGGCAGGACTCTTGCTCCAATCGAGCCAACCGGCGACCCGCACCTCGGGATCACTCAGGAAGGCGTCGATGTCGAGCAACCGGGCGCGATCGGGGTGAAGGGTCCACACGCCGGCGGGGCCGCGAAAATCTGGAATGCCCGAGCCCGTCGAGATACCCGCGCCGGTCAACACTGCCAGCCTTGACGTGCGCAGCCGCGAGTGGTCCATCCTCGGAGCGTACGCCGGACCGCACCGGTGCTCGCGGCAGGCAAGCGCCAATGCGAGGGTCTAGACGAGCATCCCGAGAGGGCTCTCGATGCGCCTCACGAACGCCGCGAGCCACTGTGCCGCGAGCGCGCCATCGAGCACCCTGTGGTCGGCCGAGAGCGTGACGGTCATGATCGTGCCCACCTCGAGAGCGCCATCGACGACGACCGCCTCCGGGCGAGCGCGACCGACCGCAAGGATCGCGGACTGCGGCGGGTTGATGATCGCCGAGAACTCGGTGACGCCGTACATGCCGAGGTTGGAGACGGCGAAACTGCCGCCCTCGAGCTCGTGCTGCTTCAGTTGACCGGCCCGGGCGCGCTGGGCGATGTCGGCGACGTTGAGCGCGATCTCGGTGAGCGTCTGGGATTCGACCGAACGCAGCACGGGCGTCACGAGTCCACCGTCGATCGCGACGGCGACCGACATGTCGACAGTGGAGTACCGCGTCACGGCCGTCTCGCCCCACGTGGCATTCGCCTCGGGAACATCGACAAATGCGGCGGCTGCGGCCTTGAGGACGAAGTCGTTGAGCGACACCTTGACGGGCGAAGACTCGTTGACCTCCTTGCGCAGCGCGACCAGGCGGTCCACTTGACAGTCGGCCACGAGGTAGAAGTGCGGCACCGTCGACTTGCTCTCGGTAAGGCGACGGGCAATCGCGCGACGCATCCCGGTGTGGGGCACCTCGACAGTTCCGGCTCTGGCGGCGACGACGGGCGCGGCGGCCGATGCTGCGGCCGATGCTGGTACGGGTGCTGCTGGTATGGGTGCTGCGGCCGCAGTAGTCGGCAGCGAGTCGAGATCGCGGCGCACCACCCGCCCGCCCGGACCCGATCCCACGACGGTGGTGAGGTCGAGTCCGCGCTCCTTCGCGAGACGGCGCACGATAGGGCTGGCGAACTGCCGGGAGGGGGTCGCGACGCGCTCGGATACCGGGGCGTCGGCAACTACCGGGGCGACGTCGACCGCCTGGGTCTCCACGACCACTGGGGGACCGTCGACCGCCTGGGTTTCCGCGACAGCCGATGCCGCCGGGCCGAGTTCCGCGTCGTCGGCGCTCTCGCCCTGGGCCCCCACCACCGCGATGGGGTCGCCAACATTCACCGCCACGCCCTCGGCCGCGAGCAGCTTGAGCACCGTGCCCTCGATCTCGGCGGCATACTCGACGACGGCCTTCTCGGTTTCGATTTCGGCGAGCGGCTGGCCGACTGTGAGGGTCTGGCCGGGCGCGACGAGCCACGTCTGGATGGCGGCCTCGTCACTGCCCGCGCTCACTGCCGGCATGCGGATGATGGTGGCCATCAGCGGTCGCCCATTCCAAGACGTACGCGCTCGAGGCCGGCGACGACCTCTTCCGTGCGGGCAATGGCGGCGCGCTCGAGCACCTTCGAGATGCTCGGGCTTGCCTCGGCTCCCGTGACGCGTTCGATGGGCTGGTCGAGCCAGTCGAAGAAGCGGCGCTGGATCTCGTCGGACAGCCAGGCACCGTAGGACGTGCCCTGCGAGCCCTGCTCCACAATCAGCACGGCGTTGGTCTTCTTGATGGATTCGCCGATCGTGTCCCAGTCGAGGGAGGCGCGGTCGAGCCAGCGCAGGTCGATGAGGTCTGCGTCCACCCCCGTCTGGTCGAGGGCCTCGATGCAGTGCTTCACCATCGAGAGATAACTGATCACCGTGACGTCGGAGCCGGTGCGCCGAAGCGCGGCCTTGCCCGGCGGCAGGATGTAGTCGAGGTCACCCTCGGGAACCGTGTCCATGGTGCCGTAGAGGTCCACGTGCTCGATCACGAGCACAGGGTCTTGCAGGGCGAGGGCGGCGTTCATGAGTCCCACGTAGTCGGCGGCCGTGGACGGGGCAACGATGCGCCAGCCCGGGCTCGTGGCGAAGATGCCTGCCGGGTCCATGAGGTGCTGCGAGCCGTATCCCGATCCCATGGCGATCTTCGTGCGCAACACGAGCGGAACGGGGTTGTCGCCACCAAACATGTGCCGTGCCTTGCCGATCTGGTTGAAGACCTGGTCGGCCGCGACCCACATGAAGTCGGGATACATGAACTCGACCACGGGGCGGAAGCGGCCGTCGAGCGCGAGTCCCTCGGCGAGACCAGTGAAGGCGTTCTCGCTGATCGGGGTGCCCATGACGCGCTCCGGCCCGTACTTCTTGGCGAGGCCCTTGGTGGCGCCGTTCGTTCCGCCGTTGAGGCGATGCACGTCCTCGCCGAGCACGACGATGCGCGGGTCCCGCTCCATGCGGCGGTCCATGACCGTTGCCACGGCGTCCACAAACTTGAGATCGCGGGACGCGCCCGTGTAGTCGACCGGATCGGCAACCGTGAGCGACTTGAGCTCGCTGCCGTCGCCGCGCACCCCCACGTTGACAAAGCTCACATCGGGCCAGAGGGAGGGCCTGATGCGGCGCTTGCCTTCGGCGTCGGGGTCGGCCTCCAGCAGTTCGGCGGCGGCGGTCGCGATGGCGGATTGCGCCCGCTCGCGCAGCGCTGCCACCCCCGCCGCATCGATGAGGCCGAGCTTGGTCATCTCGGCCGCTACGCGGTCGAGCGGGTCGCGGGCACGCCACGCGGCTTCCTCTTCCTTGGTGCGGTAGCCAAAGGCACTACCGGGGTAGGCGCCGTTCTGGTGGAAGAAGCGGTAGACCTCGGCCTCGATGATCGTGGGGCCTTCGCCGGAACGCAGTCGCTCTGCGGCGGCCTCCATCGCGAGATGCACGGCGAGAGGGTCCATGCCGTCGACGCGCCAGGACGGGATGCCAAAGCCCTGGCCGCGAACCGAGAAGCGCGGGTCGGCGCTGATCTCGGCGGCGGAGGTGGAGACGGCGTAGAGATTGTTCTCGATGAAGAAGCAGACCGGCAGCTTCCAGGCCGCGGCGAGGTTCATCGACTCGAGCACGGAGCCGATCTGGCTGGCGCCGTCGCCGAAGTAGTTGATGGTGAGGTCGGTCGTGCCCGCGTGCTTCTGGGCCCAGGCGTTGCCGGCGGCCGAGGGCGCGCCACCGCCGACGATCGCATTGGTGCCGAGCGCGCCGGCCTCGAACCACTGGAGGTGCATCGAGCCGCCGCGGCCGCGGCAGTAGCCCTGCGACAGGCCGAGGATCTCGGCGAGGGTGCGCTGCAACACCTCCTGCACGCGCGCATCGACGTCGGCGTTGGGATCCATGGTGCCGCCCGAGACGTGCGTGAGGGCCTTGGCGAGAAACTGGTGATGCCCGCGGTGGGAGCCATTCACGGCATCGGTCGACCGAAGCCCGACGATCGAACCGACCGCCCCGCCCTCCTGGCCGATGCTCGAGTGCGCAGGCCCGTGCACGAGGCCTTCGCCCGCGAGTTCCAGCACCGTCTCCTCGAACGCGCGGATGAGGTGCAGCTGCGTGAGCATGGTGCCGAGCAGCGCGGGGTCGGCAGCCTTCCAATCCGCGGCAGTCGTCGAGATCTCGATCCAGTCAACACCAGTGGTCAGACGTCTTTGTCGTGGCATGTCGAGCACGATACGCCTAGATTGTCGCCAATACAATCCCTTTTCTAGCGAAAGGCTGGAATTTGCGGCCACTTTGAGTCACACTGTATCCAATAGACAAAGGAGTCGCCGTGGCACTCGGGCTACCCGGCATGCGGGGCATCGACCACATTGGCATCACCGTGCCCGACCTCGACCAGGCCGAACGCTTCCTCGTCGACATCCTCGGCGCCCAGCACATCTACACTCTTGGCGCCAAGAGTGCCGAGGACGACTGGATGGCGGTGACCCTGGGCGTGCACCCGCGCACCGTCATCAAGGAGATCCGGTTCTACCGGCTCGGCAACGGCAGCAACATCGAGACCTTTCTCTACGACGCGGCCGATGGCCAGGCGTCTCAGCCGCGCAACAGCGACATCGGCGGCCACCACCTCGCGATCTACGTCGACGACATGGATGCCGCGATCGCCCACCTGCGCGCCCACGACATCGAGCTCATGGGCTCGCCCATCGCGAGCGCGGGACCCGCCGAGGGCCAGCGCTGGCAGTACTTCCGTAGCCCGTGGGGCATGCAGTTCGAGCTCGTGAGTTTTCCCGGCGGCAAGGCCTACGAGGCGGGCGCGGATGTGAAACTGTGGCATCCATGAGTTCAGAGCAAGTACCTACCCTGGAGCCGGCGCCGCACGGGGCCGCGGGATCACGTATCGCGGACGTCCTGCGTAAGTCGATTCTCGCCGGAGAGTACGAGCCCGGTGCGCGCATCCGACAGGAAGAACTCGCCGACCGGCATGGCGCGAGCCGCCTGCCCGTACGCGAGGCACTGCGCGCGCTCGAGGGCGAGGGGCTCGTCACGGTGGTCGCCAATACGGGTGCATGGGTATCGCGCCTGAGCCTCGCCGAGTGCGAGGAGATGTACCAGATTCGCGAGCGCATCGAGCCCCTGCTGCTGCGCTTCAACGTGCCGCTGCTGAGCGACGAGTCCATCGACAAACTCGAGGCGCTCGCGATGCAGATGGAACTCTCGGCCGACATCGAGGGCTTCATCACGCTCGACCGCCAGTTTCACCTCTCGATGTACGGCGTCGCGCAGACCAACGTGCTAGGCGACACGGTGCTGCGGCTGTGGAACCGTACGCATCACTACCGCCGCGCGTTCATGCATGTGTTTAGCAGGGGAAACGACCAAAGCGTGCACTACGAGCACCACCTGTTGGTGTCCGCCATTCGGCGACGTGACCTCGACGAGGCGGAGCGCGTGCTCGCGGGCCACATTCGCCGCACGCGGCTCGAACTTGCGCGGCATCCCGAAGTCTTCTCCGAAACCCACTAGCCCCCAGGAGCACCATGGCAATCGCGACCATCAACCCGACGACGGGCGAGACCCTCGCCACCTTCGAGCCGCACGATGCGGCCGAGGTCGAGCGCCGCATCGGCGAGGCGCAGGCCGCCCATCTCGTGCTCAAGGCCACGACCTACGCGCAGCGAGCGGAGTGGATGGTGGCAGCCGCCGCCGTGCTCGAAGCGGAGGTCGAGGCCACCGCCCGCATGCTGACCCTCGAAATGGGCAAGCCGCTCGCTCAGGCCAGGGCCGAGGTGCTCAAGTGCGCCAAGAACATGCGCTTCTACGCCGAGCATGCCGAGGGCTTTCTCGCCGACGAGGTTCTGGACGACCCCGCCAGCGTCGGCGCCTCGCACGCGCACACCCGGTACGAGCCGCTGGGAGTGGTACTCGCGGTCATGCCGTGGAACTACCCGCTGTGGCAGGTGGTCCGTTTCGCGGCCCCCGCCCTCATGGCCGGCAATACGGGGCTGCTCAAGCACGCCTCGAATGTTCCGCAGGCGGCACTGTACCTCGACGCCCTCTTTGAGCGCGGCGGGTTCCCCAAGGGGTCGTTCCGCACCCTGCTCATTGGTGCGCGCGAGGTCGCGCACGTGCTTGAGGATCCGCGCGTGAAGGCGGTCACCCTCACCGGGTCTGAGCCCGCGGGCCGCTCCGTCGCCTCCACCGCCGGTAGCCACATCAAGAAGGCCGTGCTCGAACTCGGCGGCTCCGACCCCTTTA
The DNA here is from genome assembly GCF_013409005.1 of Demequina lutea. Classification (NCBI taxonomy): domain Bacteria; kingdom Bacillati; phylum Actinomycetota; class Actinomycetes; order Micrococcales; family Demequinaceae; genus Demequina; species Demequina lutea. The sequence continues at coordinate 360,314 of NZ_JACBZO010000001.1, read as the reverse complement.
TCGTCATGCCCTCGGCCGACCTCGATGCCGCCTCCACGATCGCGGTGAAGGCGCGCGTGGGCAACAACGGACAGTCGTGCATCGCCGCCAAGCGGTTCATCGTGCACGCCGAGGTCTACGACGAGTTCGTGGGCCTGTTCGCCTCCAAGATGGCCGCACTCGTGGTGGGCGACCCGCTCGACCCGACCACCGACGTCGGGCCCCTCGCCACGGAGGCTGGCCGCGACGAGCTGGCCGGACTCGTCGACGACGCCGTTGCCAGGGGCGCGATGGTGCTCGCAGGGGGATCGGCTCCCGACCGCCCGGGCTGGTTCTACAGCCCCACGCTTATCGTCGGCCTCGCCGACGACGCGCGGCTGGTGATGGAGGAGGCCTTCGGCCCCGTCGCGACGCTCTACAGAGTGGCCGACCGCGAGGAGGCCGTGCGCGTCGCAAACCAGACGACGTTCGGGCTGTCGAGTGCCGTGTGGACGACCAACGCCGACGAGGAGGCGTGGTTCATCCGCTCGATCGACGCCGGCGCCGTGTTCGTCAACGGGATGACCGTCTCTTACCCCGAACTGCCTTTTGGCGGCATCAAGGATTCGGGCTACGGCCGCGAACTCGCGGCCGCGGGCATCCGGGAGTTCTGCAATCTGAAGACCGTGTGGAAGGGCTAGGCATGGCTGAGATCGGATTCCTCGGACTGGGCACGATGGGCTCCGGCATCGCCGGGCGACTCGTGGGGGCCGGCCACGATGTCGCGGTCTGGAACCGCTCCCCCGAGGCCGCGACACCCCTCGTCGAGGCGGGGGCAGTGCGCGTGGATACCGCGCGCGAGGCCCTGGCGCGGCCTCTCAGCTTCTCGATGCTTGCGAATGATGAAGCGGCCGACGCAACCTTGTCGGCACAGGCCCTCGAGGGTGAGGCCGGTCGCGTCCATGTGAATATGGGCACGATCAGCGGCGGCCTCGCCTCGCGCCTCGCCGAGCGGGCGCGTGCCGCGGGAGTGACCTACATTGCCGCGCCCGTGCTGGGGCGACCGCAGGTGGCGGCCGCGGGCAAACTCAACATTCTCGTGGCAGGGCCAGCGGACGTTGTCGCGAGCCTCGAGCCCTACCTCGCCGTGCTCGGCGTGCGCACCTGGAACTTAGGTGTCGACCCGGCGTCGGCCAACGTCGTGAAGATCGCCGTGAATTACAACATCATTGGCGCCCTCGAGGCAATGGGCGAATCCGTGGCCCTCGTCGAACGCTACGGCGTGGATGCCGGCGAGTTCGTCGAACTGCTCGGCAGCACCCTGTTCGGCGGTGTCGTGTACCCCGGCTACGGAAAGATCATCGCCGAGCGCAGCTACCGGCCGGCGGGATTCACCGTCGAACTGGGGCTGAAAGACCTCGCGCTCGCCGAGGTAGCCGCGGCCGAAGTGAGACTTGCCCTGCCGACATCTCCCGCACTGCGCGACGTGTTCGAGCGAGCGGTCGCGAACCCGGAGCTCGCCGGTGCCGACTGGTCGGCGATCGCGGAGATTTCCAGGGGCGGCGGCCACACGGCCTAGGCCTCCCCTCGGCTCTCAGGGGGCCGGGGTCTCGCCGCGGCCCGCGGACGTGTTGAGGTGCGACTGCGAGTCACGGATCGAGTTGAGCGTTCCCCCGACGGTGTAGTAGCGCTGACCCGCGACCAGGAGCTCCTCGGCCGGGAACTTCGTGATCACCTCGCAGCCGTCTGCGGTCACCACAACCTCTTCTTCGATGCGCGCGGCACCCCAGCCATCGGCCGACGGCCAATAGGTCTCGAGCGCGAAGACCATGCCCTCTTCAAGCACCTCGGGGTGGTCGAGAGAGACGAGCCTGGAGAAGATGGGCTTCTCCCAGATGGAGAGCCCGACGCCGTGACCATACTGCAACCCGAAGGCGGCTTCCTCGTCCTCGAACCCAAACTCCTGCGCTGTGGGCCACACGCTCACGATGTCTGCCGTGGTCGCGCCGGGCTTGACGAGGGCGATCGCCCAGTCGATGTACTCGCGTGCTCGCGTGTAGGCGTCGCGCTGTGCCGAGCTCGCCGACCCGACTGCGAACGTGCGGTAGTAGCAGGTGCGGTAGCCGTTGAAACTGTGCAGGATGTCGAAGAAGGCCGGGTCACCCGGGCGGATGAGGCGGTCAGAGAAGACGTGGGGGTGCGGCGAGCAGCGCTCACCGGAGATGGCGTTGACGCCTTCCACGTACTCGGAGCCGAGGTCGTAGAGAGTCTTCGCCACGAGGCCGACGGCCTCGTTCTCGCGCACACCGGGGCGCAGGAAGGTGTAGAGCTCGTCGTAGGCGGTGTCCACCATCGACGCGGCCTGCGTGAGCAGCCCGATCTCGTCGGCGGTCTTGATGCGGCGGGCCTCCATGAACAGCTGCTGGCCGTCGACCACCTCGATGCCGAGCTGCTGCAGCGCGAAGAGGACGGGCAGCTCGATCACGTCGACGCCTAGCGGCTGGTCGGCGACACCGAACTTGTCGAGTTCGCGCTTGATCTTGGCGGCGAGCTTCTGGGCGATCTCGGCGTCGGGGTTGAACGCACCGCGCAGGGTTGAGATGCCGGCGCGCGCGCCCGATTCGAGACGCGGGCGCGTGGCTCCGTGGTGGGGGGCGTGGGGGTCGGCGTCTGCCTCTGCGGTCGTGACATCCAGCCACGGGTTGTAAAGAGCGTGGTGCTTGGCGGCCGAACCAAAGTCCCACGAGATTGGGTCGGTCTCGCGCGTGAGGAGGCTGAAGCGGATGAGCTTGTCCATCGCCCACGTGCCGATGTGGGTCGAGGTCATGTACCGGATGTTGGAGAAGTCGAAGGCGAGCACGGCGCCCATGTCGGAACGGTTGAGTTCTGCCTTAATTCGTGCAAGACGCTCCGAGCGGAGGCGATCGAAATTGATCCTCTGCTCCCAGTCGACCGCTGTGGTACCAGTGGTGTCAGTGTTACGCATGGAATCCTCCCAAAACGGCTTCGTCGGCGTGCAGTCCTATAGAAGTACTGTTTAGCACAAGTGAACACTCGCGTCTAGTGAATCGACACCTTTCAGCTGGCTGTACCCGACTCTTTGTGCTGAGTTTCGCACTATGCGCCGAGATTTTCGGTGAAGGGCGGCCCGGTAGCGAGCGCTGCGACACCCGACCACTCCTAGGCGCGAATGGCGCACAGTGTGCACCCTCGCTTGATACAGTGTGCAGAGGGCATTTCAACCCGATGTAGAGGGGATGCACATGGCTGCGGAATTCGGAGTGCGGTTGCGAGAGGCGCGCACGCTGCGCGGAATGAGCCTTCGCAGTGTTGCGCAGGCGGTGGGAGTCTCGGCAAGCCTGATTTCGCAGGTAGAGACCGGCAAGACTCAGCCCTCGGTGTCTACCCTCTACGCACTCGCCAACCATTTGGGCATCTCGATGGACGGGCTCATGGGAGTCACCGCTCCGGTGGTCGATTTAGGTTCCCCAGATTCTGCCGCTTCCGGCAAAACAGGATCGGCCGAGCCTGCCGTACAGCGCGGCCCCGAGAACCCCGTACTCGAGATGGAGAACGGCGTGCGCTGGGAACATCTGGCCGTCGGCGAAGGCGGACCGGCCGATGCCCTCCTCGTGAGCTACGATCCGGGGGCTACGAGCTCCGTCGAAGGCCGGCTCATGCGCCACTCGGGTCTCGAATACGCCTACATTCTCGAGGGCGAGATCACCCTCCAACTCGAGTTCACGACCCACGTGCTACAGCCGGGCGACTCGTTGCAGTTCGATTCGGTGCGACCGCACATGTACTCCAACAAGGGCGATGTCGTCGCGCGAGGCATCTGGTTTGTGGTGGGTCGCCGCCAGCAGAACCAGGCAATGCCGAGTGCTACCGGGGTTGATTCGTCGCTCTCGCGCGGCTCCGACGCCCCACTGACCTCCGCAGTCGATGTGCTGCAGGCAATGGACGACCTCCGCGCCTGAGCCCGCAGGGACGGATGACGTCTCAGGTCACTTCCCGTCGACTCGAGAACGCCTCAAGCGTGCCACGATGGGCGCTATCGCGGCGAAGAGAGTCGCCTCGGCTCCGCACGAACTTCCAGGCAATTGGTCATCACGCGTTTGGGCCTGCGGCGCGAAGCCCACGACCGGTGCGCGACTACCGCCGAAGCACCCGCGACCACGCGTCGATGCCGACAGCCACCAGCAGGATGACGCCGAGCGCGATCTGCTGATAGAGGACGTTGATGCCGAGCAGATCGAATCCGTTGCCGACCAGCGCAATGAACAGCACGCCGGTGACGGTGCGCCAGATCGCGCCCTCGCCACCGAGGATGGACGTCCCGCCGACAACGATCCCGGCGAGAACCGTGAAGGTGAGGGACGTGCCCGAGGACGACTGCGCGCTCAGCACACGCGACGTGTCGATGATTCCTCCGAGCGCGGCAGCGCCCCCGCTGAGCGTGAAGGCGAGCATGCGCACCCAGTTGACGCGGATGCCGGCCAGGCGAGAGGCCTCGGCGTTGCCGCCTGCGGCGTAGAGATACCGTCCGTTCGTCGTCCTCGCGAGCAGCAGGCCGAGCACAAAGACGACCACGAGCGCGATCCAGATGGAGGTGCGCACGCCAAGGATCTCCGTCTGGGCGATGGCCGCGAAGCTGGGCTCGTTGGTGAGAACGATCAGGTTGCCGCCAGAGATGCTGCTGCCGATGCCGCTGACGATGAACGACATCGCGAGGGTGGCGATGAGCGGGTTGATGCGGAACAGCGTGCTGATGACGCCGTTGGTGAGTCCGACGAACAGCCCGACCACGAGAGACACGATCACGGCGACGACGACGCCGTGCGCGAGCGCAACCTGTGCGGAGACCACGCCGGCGAGCGCGTAGGTCGCCCCGACGGACAGATCGATTCCCCCGCTGATGAGCACGAGCGTTCCGGCCGCGGCGATGATCAGGGTCGCCGACTGCTGGCTCAGGATGTTGAGCAGGTTCGTCGTGTTGAAGAACCATGGGCTGCCGACGGACAGCACGACGAACAGGACCAAGAACGGGATCAAGATGGCGACGGAGCGCCACGATCCCGGGCGGAACCACCTTCGCTCGGACATGCTGGCCTTCAGCCCGGAGACGCTTATGGCTTGGGGACTCATATGTTCACCTTTTCATCCGCGAAGGCGGCGACGAGGATGTTCGATTCGGTCATGTCTTCGCCGGTTAGTTCGGCTGTGATGCGACCCTGTCGCATCACGTAGATGCGGTGGGCGAGCCCCTGGACCTCCTCGATGTCGGAGGAGATGACCAGTACTCCCACTCCACGCCGGGCGTTCTCAGCCAACAGGTCGTAGATGGCACGGCGGGACCCGACGTCGACACCGCGGGTCGGTTCGTCCGCGATGAGCACACGGGGTCGATGGAGCAGCCCGCGCGCGAACATGACCTTCTGCTGGTTGCCTCCGGAGAGGGCCGCGACCGGGCGCGAGGAACTTTCGCCCCTCACCGTCACCTCGTCGAGCGCACGCCGGGTGGCTGTGTCCTCGAGTGTGCGGCGAATCCAGGTTCCCTTGCTGAAGAGACGAAGGCCAGCAAGGGTGACGTTCTCCCGAATGGGGCGCAGCAGCAGGAGTCCCTGCTCCTTCCGCGACTCCGGAATCAGGAAGACGCCCTGACGCAGGGAGCGTGAGGGCGACCTCCCGGTGAGCGGCTTGTCCAGCACCGCGATCTCGCCGGCCGATCGCCTGCTCGCGCCGAAGATCGCGTGGGCGAGTTCGCTGCGTCCGGCGCCAACGAGACCTGCGAGCCCGACGATCTCCCCCACCTTGACATCGAAGGAGACGTCCGAGACGCCGGGCGCCGTCAGATGACGAACGGCGAGCGCCGGCGGGGCATCCGCCGCCGGCGGGGTCTTCGGTGGGAAGACGGAGGTGAGGGTGCGACCGAGCATGCCCTCGATGAGGGTCGCCTCGGTCTCGTCCGCGCTCGCCCCCGTCCGCACCAGTTGCCCGTCGCGGAGGATAGTCACCGTGTCCGAGAGCGCGAGCACCTCGGACAGGAAGTGAGAGATCAGCAGGACGGTGTGACCCGTGGCGGCCAGGGAACGCACGACTCCGTGAAGCTTTTCGGCATCCTCTCGCGACAGGGCCGCCGTCGGCTCGTCCATGATGATGAGGTCCGCGCCACGGGACAGCGCGCGAAGGATCTCGACCTTCTGCTGGTCCGCCGTGCGCAGGGAGCCGGTCATGGCATCCGCCGGCAGATCGAAGCCCGCCTCCTCCGCAAGCGCGCGGAACCGTGTCTTGAGCTCCCGGCGGCGCACGAAGCTCGCCTTCCTCGGTTCGGATCCGAGGAAGACGTTCTCGGCGACCGTAAGGCCGGGGACGAGCGCCAGTTCCTGGGCGATGGTGGCGATGCCGTGGCCGAGGGCTTCCCGCGGTGAGCGGAAGCTCACCTGCTCCCCGTTGACACGGAGTTGGCCGCCATCCGCTACCAGCAGTCCTGCGATGATCTTGCTGAGTGAGGACTTGCCCGCGCCGTTCTCCCCGACCAACCCGTGAACCGTTCCGCGCTCGATGGTGAGCGTGATGTCGGACAGCACGGTCACACCGCCGAATGTCTTGACGATATCGGTCAGTTCGATGTGCGGGTCGGGGGAGAACGACGCAGTCATGTCCCGTTACTTTCTTCTCGTGCTGGGATGGCCGAAGAGGGAACCCTCCATTAACCGGCCCACTCCGGCGCGAAGGTGGTGGCCGTGGCCTTGGTCACGATCCCGTTGTTCGGCAGGCTCGCAACCGGGTTGATCGCACCCCCGTCCGTTCCCGTGCGGATGGCGGCGATGAGGGCCCGGACACCGAGCTTCCCTTCGGATGCAGGCATCTGGGCGACCTCGGAGAAGATCGCACCGGACTTGACGCCGGCAATGCCGGCCTCACTCGCACCGAATCCGACCATCGCGACCGTCTTCTTGGCCGCGGCGAGCGCCTGGATCGCTCCTTCCAAACCTTGATCGCTTCCCGCGATGAGATTCATGTCCGGGTTCGACTGGAGCATGTTCTGCACCGCGGTGAGTCCGACCGCCGGGGTGAAGAAGTCCTCACCCTCCGCGACGACCTTGATCGAGGGCGTGGCGCTGATCGCCGCGACGAATGCCTTATGGATAGCAATATCGAGCGACGAGGCCTTGATGTCGTAGAGGTAGCCCACGTTGCACGGGTCCAGTTTGTCCGCGGCGCACGCGGCGACGACCTGCTCGCCGAGCTGCTGGCCGATCGTCGTCGGCACGAAGGTCACGTTGGCCGAGAGTCCCGTTACCTGGGGCTTGTCGGTCGTGAGGTCCGCCCCGAGGATCTGGTCGATGTTCACAACCTTGATCCCCTTGGCGATGGCCTGCTCAACGAGGCTCACCAACCCTGGGCCAAGGATCGGCTGGGTGATGATGCCCTGGTACTTGCCCGACGCGATCGCATTCTGGAGCTGCGTGAACTGGACCTGCGGATCGTTGTTCGCGTCAAAGACCGTGAGCGTCGCGTTCGAGCTGGCCGCTTCTGCCTGAGCCGCCGCCAGCATCGGTGCGTCGTAGCTATTGGCCACCGCGAACGACATGTAGGCGATTTCCAACGGCGTGGTGCTCGCCGGCGAGGTGCTCGGCGAGGTGGTGCCTGGCGACGAGGCGGCTGGCGACGAGGTGCTCGCCGCTCCGCTGCTGCATCCGGCGAGCGCGAGAGACGTCGCCGCGAGCAGGACCGCCGATCGGACTAAGGAGCTGTGTTTGACCATGGCGTTCGCTTTCCTTTTCTCTTCATCGACTGAATCAACAGCCATGCTGCCGCGTCGTTGCGGCGCTTCGGAGTGCTCTTGCCATGGTAGGAGTGGCACTTCACAGTGTCAACCACAGATTACATTTTTGTTTAGTACTAGTGAACTTCTCGCGCTCTTGGTGCCGTGGGACGCCGATCGCGGGCTGCGCGATGAAGCCCTCATTAACGGCCATCCGCTCGCACGGATGGCCGTGAGGCTCCTCGGGGTGGGCCCAGTCCGCTGGTGCCTACGGGGTGTGCACGGGCGCGCGGGGCGCGTTGATCCAGGGATCGATGAGGGTCTTGATCTGTCGTGAATGGCCCGCGACGAGAGGTTCGAGCCCGTCAACGACGAGAGATTCGAGCGGGATGACCTCTCGCGTGAAGTCCGTCCAGTCGGGACGAAGACCGAGCAGCCGCACGGCCTCGGGCAGATCGGTAGCGAACACGAGCGCGACTGTGCCGACGATCGTGTACTCGCGCAGGGTCCAGCCGCCGAGCGGTTCAGGCTGCGGTCGCTTCTGAATGCCGACGGGCACGATCACGGCGCCCGGCTGTGCCGCCGCAAGCACCGATTCGAGCCCGGGGGCCGAGCCACTCACCTCGAAGAACACCTCGGCTTCCATGCCCAGCTCGGCGAGCCGCTCGGCGATCGTGCCGTCGCCCGCCCGCATCGTCGCGAACGCCCCGAGGGTCTTCGCGAGCTCGAGCCGCGCCGGGTCAAGGTCGACCACCAACACGCGCGCTCCGGTCGCGACCGCAGCAAAGGTGAGGAAGGCGCCGATGCCTCCCACACCCACGATCACGGCGTCGCGCCCAGCGGTGAGACCACTTCGGCGCACGGCGTGCACGGCGATCGCCATCGGCTGGGCGAGCGCAAGGGTGTCGAGCGGCAGTCCCGAGGCGGACGCGTCGAACACAATGCTCGCCGGAACGACGACGTAGCCCGCAAGACCGCCATCCTTGTGAAACCCCACGGTGTGGTAGCTGCGGCAAAGGTTGGTCCGGCCGCGACGGCACATGACGCACTCCCCGCAAGAGATGCCCGCGCCGCAGACGACGCGGGCGCCCACCTCAAAGCCGTTCACTCCGTCGCCGACGGCCTCAATGGTTCCCGCGAACTCGTGGCCGAGGATCACGGGGTCGACGTGTCCGTCGGCACCCTGCGTCACTAGCTGCGGCCCCAGGCTGAACTCGGCGGCGTCAGAACCGCAAATGCCGGCTGCCGCAATGCGGATGAGCACCTCACCGGCGCTGGGAACCGGCGCCGGCCACTCCTGCACCTGCACGTCGCGCATGCCGCGGTAGACCGCTGCCTTCATGGTTATCCCTCCCAAAGTGGCGCCCAATCGTCCGGCAGTTCGACCTGAACGGCCTGACGTTGGACAAGGAATGGCGCGATGCTCGTCGTGACGAGGTCGACGTGGTCGGGCGAGTCGAGGTATGCGTCAATTCCCGCTTGGTCTTCGAGCACCGCGACGACACCGAAGTCGGCTCCGCCGGGTCGCATTCGCAGGTTGGGGCCAGCGGTGTAGCGCTTGATCGACGGGATGCGCAACGCCATAGCGCGCAGTTCCACGGCGAGTGCCTCCGTGCGCTCCTCGGTCATCTCGGGGCCGAAGGTGAACACGGCCACGTGCGCGATCACTCCTCGTCCTGGTATCCGTAGGGGTTGGGGATGCGCTCCGTGGGGGTGAGCTCAGGGTGCATGCCCTCCTCCCACGCCTCCTCGCCCAACTGCGAGCGCACGTACTCCACCGACTTCGCGACCGCGTCGCGCGCGGGGGCGATGTCGAGGCCGATGCGCTTGCCATCGAACTTGAGCACGCGGCCGTCGACGACCACCGTGTGGATGTCGGCCGTGCCCGCCTGGTACACGACGTGCGCAGTCGGGTTGAGGATCGGCGTCATAGCGGGTGACTGGTCGTTCTTGATGAGCAGCAGGTCCGCCTTCTTGCCGGGCGTGATCGAACCGATCTTGCCTTCCATGCCGAGCGACTTCGCGCCACCCATGGTTGCCATCCAGATCACGTCTTCAGCACGCAACTGGTTGACGTTGACCGTGTCGCCCTTGGCTTGGGCCTCAAGGTGCTCACGCGAACGGTCGGAACTCAGGGTTGCACGCATGGCGGAGAAGAAGTCGGCACTCCACCACACGCTCGTGTCCATCGACAGGGATGCCGGGATGCCGTACTTGCGCAGCTCCCACGTGGAGGGATAACCCTGGCCCGCGCTCTGCTCGCTCTCGGTCGAGACCGAGACGGTCCCGCCGGTGGCCGCGATCTTGTGGTAGCTGTCCGGAGACAGGGTGGCGGAGTGCACGTAGGTGATCTGGTCGGTCATCACGCCGGCCTTGTACATGTGGCCGAGACCCACGTCGGTCGTCGCACCCCAGACGCCAGCGTGGGTCGTGGCGCGCAGGCCGTTGTCACGCGCGAAGTCGAAGGCCGCCTTCTCGGGGAAGTCCTCGGAGTCGGGGACGTCGAACGCGATCTGCAGGCCGAGCATGTCGGTCTGGGGGTGATTCTTGACCCACGTGCGGAAGGTCGGGTCCGCGGTCCACTCCCAGGGCGCGCCGAGGTAGTTGCCGTAGCCGAGCACGAACCGGCCGGGGATCTCCTTGAAGGCCTGGACCGCGGCATCGGCGTAATCCGGCGTGCGAAGAGCGTGAGACCAGTCGAGCGTCGTCGTCACGCCGGTATCGACCGACTCGAGGGCGCTCAGCAGGTTGCCTGCGTAGATGTCTTCCGGACGGAAGACCTGGCCGTGCTGCAGGTAGTAGAAGACGAAGTACTGGCTGAGTGCCCAGTCGCCGCCGTAGCCCCGCAGGGCGGTCTGCCACATGTGGCGGTGGGTGTCGACCATTCCGGGCATGAGGATGCCGCCCGTCGCGTCGATCTCGACAGTTCCTTCCGGTACGGCGAGGCCCACTCCGACTGACACGATCTTGTCGTCAGCGATGAGCACGTCACCGCCTTGGATGATTCCGGGGGTGTCAACCGTGATCACCGTCGCGTTGCGGAACACGACAGGGCGACCCGGGGTGAAGTCTTCCGGGTGGGCGGCTGGGATGCTGGTAGCCATGGATCCTCCTCGTTGAGAATTTCAGTCTCACTTTACTTTGCTTGCCGAATTTGTCCAGCGAAAGAAGGCAAGAAGGCAAGATTTGTTCATCCAAGCTTCATTTCTCCGCCGTGAGGTTCTAGTGTGGACACACACATCCCGATGACGAGGTGAGGTCGAGTCATGCGTGCACAGAAGATCGCCGTACTGGGATCGGGGGCCAACGGCGCCTCGATCGGGGCGGACCTCATCCGTGACGGGCTCGATGTCACGCTCATCGAACAGTGGCCGGCGCACGTCGAAGCGATGCGTGCCAACGGCCTCACGATTGAGATGCCCGAGACGTCGCTGCACGTGGAGCCGCGCACGATGCACCTCTGCGAGGTTGCGACGCTCAAGGACAAGTTCGACGTCGTGCTCCTGGTCATGAAGGCCTACGACAGCCGCTGGGCGAGCCAGTTGATCGCGCCGTACCTCGCCGAAGACGGCGTCATCGCGGGCGTCCAGAACGGCATGGCAACGCAGGCGATCGCCGACGTCGTGGGCACTGAGCGCACCATGGGCACCGTCATCGAGATCTCGTCGACGATGTACGAGCCGGGCATCGTGCAGCGGCATTCGGGGCCGGCCCGATCCTGGTTTGCGGTGGGCGCACTCGGCCCCGAGGCGCGCCGCCACGAGCAGCGCGTCGGGGAGCTACTGGCCCACTCCGGCACTGTCGCGTACGTCGACGACATCCAGTCGACCAAGTGGATGAAGCTCGTAAGCAACTCGTCGGTGCTGGTCACCACGGCCATCCTGGGGCTCCCCATGCTCGATGCCCTCGCGGTGGACGGCATGCGCTCTCTCATGGTGGGCGCCGGTCGCGAGGCTCTCGCCACGGGCGCCGCGCTCGGTCATCCCGTGCTGCCGATCTTTGGCCTCACGCCCGACGAGGTCAGCCGACGCGACGAGGTCGTCGACACTCTGCTCGACAAGCTCTACGCAGGTTTCGTGCTGCCTCACGCCACGACTACCGTTCTACAGGACTGGACAAAGGGCCGCCACAGCGAGGTCGACGACCTCAACGGACGCGTGGTCGCCGAGGGGGCCAGGGCGGGCGTGCCCACGCCCGTCAATTCGGCGGTAGTCGAGGTTGCCCGCCGCATAGAGCGCGGGGAACTGGCACCAGCCGTCGAGAACGTGGCGCTGCTTCAGAGCCTGGCGTTTCAGAAATAGCTTGCGTGGCAGGACTTCACAAGTTGTATAGTATGGCTGCACAAGTGGGCAAGGAGGCCTCAATGTCGTCACCGAAGGTCGCGTTCGTCGGTACCGGTGCAAATGGCGCTGGCATCGGGGCGGATCTCACTCGCGCGGGCCTCGACGTGACCTTCATCGAACAATGGCCCGCTCACGTCGAGGCGATGAAGGCGAAGGGCATTGAGGTGCGGATGCCGGGCGAGACCGTGATCACGCCCGTCACTGCCTACCACCTGTGCGACGTCGCAACGCTGCGTGAGCAGTTCGACATCGTGTTCGTGCTGGTCAAGGCCTACGACACCCGCTGGGCGTGCGAACTCATCAAGCCACTCGTCGCACCGGACGGGCTCGTGGTGGGGCTGCAGAACGGCATGAGCATCGACGACATGGCGTCGATCATGGGGCCGGAGCGCACCATCGGCGCGGTCATCGAGATGGCTTCCAACATGTGGGAGCCCGGCATCGTCAATCGCCAGAACACTCCGGACCAGGCGTGGTTCGCCGTGGGCGCCTTCGAACCCGCACACGCCGGTCGTGCGGCCGAGGTGCAAGAGGTTTTGCGGCACGCGGGCACCGTGGAGATTGTGGATGACATCCGCTCGGCCAAGTGGATGAAGCTCATCGCGAATGCGGGTGAGCTCGTTCCCTCAGCCATCCTCAACCTGCCGCTTGAGGACGCCATGAACCTGCCGGGAGTGCTCGACTACATGATCGAGTGCGGGCGCGAAGCTGCACGCGTCGCCGTCGCCGAAGGGGCGACGCTCGTGCCGATTTTCGGAATGACATCCGCCGACATCGCTGGTCCGGACCAGTACGCCGAAGACCTGCTGGGCGTAGTGAGAAGCCATTTCCTGTATCCCGATACCAAGACCACCGTGCTCCAAGACTGGCTGAAAGGAAGGCGTGCCGAAGTGAATGAAATCAATGGATTAGTCGTCGAACTGGCGAAGAAGAGGGGAAGTTCCGCGCCCGCGAACGAGCGCACCGTCGAGCTGGCCCGCCGCATCGAAGCGGGAACACTCGTGGCCGACCCGTCCAACGTGGACCTGCTCCTCGGAACGAGTGCACTGTGAGCGCCCAGACGATCGTCGTCATCGGCGGCACCTCGGGCATCGGCCTCGAGATCGCCAAGGATGTCGTCGCCCGGGGTGACAACGTCGTGATCTCCGGTCGCGATCTGGCCCGCGCCCAGGAAGTGGCGGCCTCGATCGGGCCGCAGGCGACGGCCGTTGCCGTCGACCTGTCTGAGCCCGACACGGTCGGCCCCGGCCTGGCCAGCGTCGGCAAGGTCAACGGCCTCGTGATCGCCGCGATCGAGCGCGACGCGAACAGCGTGCGCGACTACGACTTCGAGCGGGCGAAGCGACTCGTGACACTCAAGCTCGTGGGGTACACCGAGACCATCCACACGCTCATCGACCGCCTCGATCCCGACGGCGGCACGGGCATCGTGCTCTTCGGTGGTCGCGCCAAGGACATTCCCTACCCTGGCTCGACGACCGTGTCCTCCATCAATGGCGGCGTGGAAGGCATGACCGTCACGCTTGCACTTGAGCTCGCTCCCATTCGGGTCAACGCTCTGCACCCCGGAATCGTCGGCGACAGTCCGTTCTGGGCTGGGAAGCCGCAGTCCGTGCTCGATGGCCACCGTGCCCGCACGCCGGGTGGCGAGCTCGCGACGATGGCAGACATCGTGGATGCCGTGCAGTTCCTGTTGCGCAACCGCGGCATCTCCGGCACGAGCATCTACATCGACCGGGGCGTTCGCGTCACCTGAACGTTCGTCCCTGCTGGCGGAGCGGGGCGCGCCCCTCGACCCCATTAGGATTGCGGGGCGGGCCTCTAGCTCAGTTGGTAGAGCAGCGGACTTTTAATCCGCGGGTCGTGGGTTCGAGCCCCACGGGGCCCACCTGAAGTGTGTTGCTCGCACCCTTGCCTATTCGGGAGGAACCACGGTCTCGACCGATACACGCTCTCGCCGCGAGGCGAGCGCGATCGCCGCCGAGACGGCAACCAGCCCGATGCCTTCGATGAGGGTGGGAATCTCTGCGAGCATCACGGCCCCCACAAGAAGCGCGGTAGCGGGGAACACGGACAGCAGCACGGAGAAGCGCGCCGTCGGGGCATGGCGCAGCACGATCTGATCGATGCCGTAGGGCAGCACCGACGAGAACACTGCCACCACGACCAGCAGCAGGATCAGGTGTAGATCGGCGATGGGCGCTACGTCCCCGCTCACCATGCCAAGGACTCCGATCGGCGCGAACACGACGGCCCCTGCAGCCATCGACACCGATAGCGATTCCAGGCCCGACGGCTCCCCGGGCGCCGGAGTCGCCACCTTACGGCCGAGCATGATGTAACCCGCCCACCCCGCGGCCGCAAGCAGTATCCAGAACAGGCCGATGGCGGCATCACGGCCGCCTGCATCAAGCGCGACCCCGACGATCAGAACGACGCCGACCGCGGCGAGCGCGATGGCCGCGCGCTCTCGCCAGCCTCGGCCCGTCAGGGCGCCGACCGCGACAGGGCCGATGAACTCCACCGCAACCGCGGTGCCCAGGGGAAGATGCTCCAGTGCTAGGTAGAAGGCGATGTTCATGCCCGCGAGCACGGTGCCGAAGGCCACAGCGCGCCACCAGGTGCGACGGGTCCAGTGGCGTCGCCATGGCCGCAACAGAATCATCAGCACGACCGCCGCGATCGCGATTCTGGACCATGCGACAGACACCACCGGCATGCGGTCGAACAACCCGACGGCCACGCCAGCGCCCACATACTGGAACGTCCCCGAGAGAACGAACACCAGCGGCGCGAAGATCACGAATGCCGAGCGGCGGGTCACGGCGTCACGGTAGCACCGTCATGTATCCCGGAATCGCTCGCACCGGCGACGGTCGCGCAGCGGAAGTTCTCGCGCGCTTCCCCTCATCGGCAAACCCGGCGAAATAGGATTCGTAGTGGAGCGCGATGTCGGGGTGGAAGTCGCGGATTCGACCCCGCCAGAGGCACGCGAACACGCGCGGCGCCAGGAGGGATCACTCATGTACCAGACCCGATCACTCGTCGGCTCGGCCGACGCTCTCGCCACCCACCTCGACAACGCCATCACTAGGGGCAGCGTCTCGGCATCGATCGAGCACCAAGATGTGCTCTCGATCGGGGACGCGCGCATGATCCTACGGACGTACGAGCGGTACAGCATGACCGGAGGGAACCGCCTCACGCTGTCGGTGAGCATCCTCGCCGTCGGGGACCGGATGGAGGTCGCGCTCACAACCTCCGGCGGCAGCCAGGGCGTGTTCTTCAAGATCAACACGTTCGGCGAGGGCGCGTTCATGGACAAGGGCCTCGAGGCCGTTGACGGCTTCGCTGGCGCCTGAGTTCCGCCGGCGTCTGGCCGCGGCAACCGTCGAGCGCTTCAGTTGCTCCCCGCCACCGGTCAGTTTTCCGGCACTACCGGATTCGAAGCCTCGAAGCCGATCCGCATCTCGTCTTCGGTAATGGGACGCAGGGTCGCGAGCGCTAGAGCGACATCTGCGGGATTCGCGGTGCGCGGTGCCCCCGCGAACCTGACGTTCACGTCGTCTGCGCTTTTCACTGTCACGTATTCGCCGTCTCGCAGACGCGTAAAGCCCGTCCCGTCGGTGCGAGCCCATCCCTCGTCGTCGGGAACGCACCAGTCCGCAAAGTCCTCGATCGCATCCGTCGATTTCAGGCCCATTTGTCCATAGCGCAACGTCCAGCATGGGTAGACGGACGCGACGTCCTCGTCGGGAGGGCGGACGTCGTATGAGATCTGGACCACTCCGCCACCCGGCGTCTTCTCCCACGCTGTGTAAGCGCCGCTGCGGCGCACGCGCACCACTTCGAACCCCGGGGCGTCCGCGACGAGCGTCCCTGAATTCAGCATGGTGAACCGTGCCAACTCCTCCTTGGGGGATGAGCCGTTACTGGGGTCGAACCCCACGGGTTCGGACTTGAACACCGAGACCGCCACCACCACGATGGACAGCGCAGCAACCGCGCCCGCCACGCGAACCCGCCACGGTCCGAGGAAAAGCCCGAGCGCCAAGGCGCCGAACACAGCAATCACGGGGTACACGAGGTCAAGACCGGGCTGTACCCACATCATCGGGATCTGGCCGAAGTGCGCGAGTGCCACCGCCTGCGCCACTCCGGCGAATAGGGTCACCGCAATCGCCGCGCCCACGCGCCGACGCCCGGTCGCTGCCTTGATGATCGTGGCCAACACGACGACCACCAACACCATCACGATCACGATCCCGACCAGCCCCACAAAGGCGCCGAAGAGCACGGCCATGAACGCCGACATGCCGACGTAGAGCCCAACCCACAGCACTCCGACGGCGGCGGCCATGGCGAGAAGTGATCTCGCGGCACCAGCGTGTTCGCCCCGCGCGTCTTGCGATTCCTCAGCTTGCGATTCCGCGGCGTCGTGACGCGCGGTCCCCCCATCAGGCCCCATGGCCTGATTCAACACGCACACGACGACAAGGGCAAGCGGCTCCCTGGCACGCCGGGCGGAGGCACGAGCCCCACGGGGCCCACTACGTAGACCACTCGAGTGCGGTCGGCCGCGAGGTCGGCCGCGCGTGAAAGACTCGTCCCATGTCGACAACCCTGCGCCCGATGAGCGCCGAGCGGCTGCCAGCCTGGCTCGAAGATTCTACTCGCGAGTACATCGAAGAGCTCGTGGCCGCCGGACGCACCCGCGAGGACGCCACTCAGCACGCGGCGACGAGCGTGGCCCCCGCGTTCCCTGACGGTTCGCCCGCACCCGGACAATCCGTCTTCGACGTGCTCGACGACGAGGGCGAGCGCGTGGGCTTCCTATGGATTGGCCCAGATACGAGCGCCGACCCAGATGCTTGGTGGGTGTGGAACATCCAGATCGACGCTGACAAGCGCGGGCATGGCCACGGGCGCGCGGCGATGCTTCTTGGCGAGGACCATGCGCGGCGTGAGGGCGCGCGAACCCTGGGCCTGAACGTGTTTGGATCCAACTCCGTCGCGCGCGGGCTGTATGAGAAGCTCGGCTACGAGACGACCGCTCTGCAGATGCGCAAGCTCCTCACGCCGGAAACCGACTAGCCGCTCACGGCCGACGCGGGTCCTCGGCCTCCATGGCGGCGTTGAACTCGCGCTTGCTCGACTGCCAGCCGTCCTCGTTGAGGCCCGTGCGCCAGTAGCCCGAGATCGACACCCGCGCACGGTCGAGCCCCGCATCAAAGAACAGAAAGCGCCGCAGCGGCTTCACCATGTCGGCGTTGCCGTGCACAAAAGCTTCAACCACGCCGTCGGGCACACCCGCTGCTACCACCGCGCGCGTCAGGGCCTCGCCGTACCCGAGCCCGTGCTCGTCGCGGTGCACCCACGTGATCTCGGTCCTGGACGTCGCGGGTAGCGGCTGGTGATGTTCCGCCGAGGTGACCTCAATGAAGACCAGCGCCCTCGCATCGTCGGGTAGCGCCTCGAGTGCCGCGGCGATCGCGGGGATCGCGGCCTCGTCGCCGACGAGGAGGTGCACGTCGGCATCGGCCGATGGTGCCCAGGCGCCGCTTGGACCCATGAACGAGATCTCGTCGCCGGGCTTGGCACGCGCGGCCCACGGGCCCGCGAGCCCCACGTCGCCATGGATCACAAAGTCGATCGCCATCTCGTTGGTCCCGCGGTCGAAGCGGCGGACCGTGTAGGTGCGCGTCACCTCGCCGAACCGGAGCTTGACGTAGGCGTCCGTAAACGTGAGCTCGGGTAGGGCGCGCAGGTCCTCGCCGGTCAGGATCACGCGGACCATGTCGCGCGCGACGGTCTCGGTGCGCACCACGGTCGCGGTGTGCACTGGACGGGGTGGGCGGGCGGGTGTTGTCATCGCCCCTAGCCTATGCGCGGGCACGTATCGCGAGCCACGGCCCGTCGGGCGACTCAGAGACCGTCGGGCAAAGGCGCGGTGCCGTGCGCGACGGACCGCGCCGCAGCGACCACCCAGCCGATCGACGCGATGAGGACAAGCAGCAGCGCAAAGAGCCATGCCACGGGTTGCAGCGCCCCCACCACGAGCACGGCGAGGGCCGCCACCAGCAGTGTCGCGGACACGACCGGGAAGCCCCGGTTCTCGGCTCGAGCGTGGGGAAGCGTCTCTGACACTCCGACGAGCGAAACGAGGAAGAGCGACGTCGCGCTCGCGAGCAGCCACGCGGTGGCCGCGGGCGTGTGTGCTTCGCCAGAGTGCTCGACGAGGCTCACGACGGCCGCGCCCGCTCCCACGATCGCCGCCGCGATCGGCAGGTGCCAGCCGATCCATGCACCGATAATGCGCGGCTCGTTCACCGGCACGTGGCGGCCCACAAAGTCGAAGTAGAGCCACCAGAACGCGAACGCGAGCACCATTCCGAGAACTGCGGCGACGACGCCGGTGGTGGCCAACTCGGAGCCGGACAGCCCGATGACCACCCCGGACACCACCTCGCCGAGGACGAGGATCGTGAAGAGGTCGAATCGCTCGACGAGGGACTCGGTGGGCACCGTCGCGACCTGGTCCGCCGGGCGGTGGCGCATGAAGGTGAGGAGCGCGAGGGTCAGCCCGATGACGGCGAACACCGCCCACACCGGCACGCGCCACGCCTCGGGCGCCCACGCACTGCTGCCCATCAGGGCGACGCCGCCCATCATGAACCCGACGTAGCGCCTGGCCTGCGGGAGGTACTTGGGGTCGTCGTAGCGCTGCACGCGCCACCAGAACAGCGTCACGACCGCGAGCAGCAACGCGTAGACGGCGGCGAACTCGCGCCCGTACCCGCCGTTGGCACCCCCTGTGAATACCGCAAGGATCGCCAGCAGGGTCATCTCGAGAAAGACGAAGGTGCGGGTGCGGCCGTCCTCGCGGCCATGGAGCTCGTAGTACATCGTGCCGTTGAGCCACAGGATCCACACCATCGCAAAGATGACAGCGAAGGCTCCAACTCCACCCCACGAGACGTGGTGAGCGAGGGCGTTTGCCGCTCGCGCGACCACCACGACGAATACCAGGTCATAGAAGAGCTCGACGTAACTGACCCGCCGCTCCTGCAGCACCTCGCCGTGGGCACGCGGCGGCATCCAAAATAGCTTCCAAAACTGACGCCGCATGGGCGCCAGCGTAGCCGGGGTTCGATCGCCCTCGCCAGGGGTTCCGTGAGAGTGATCGGGCGTGACCGGGCCGAGGCCTACTCGCCGCGCACGATCGCGAGGTACTCGGGGTCGACCACCTCGCCGTGCAGGTCCACGAGCCCAAAGTCCATGGCCTTGTAGGACCACAGACCAAAGCCGATGTCGTGCTCGCGCAAGAGGCCAAGAAAGTCGCCGAGCCAGGCGCGGCGGCTCGCGGGGTCCACCCAGTCGGCGACGCCGAACTCGCCGCAATAGACCTCGTGGCCGGTGCGCTGGGCGAAGGCCACTGCGGGCGCCACGACATCGGCCAAGAACTCGCGGTCCATGCGCTGGTCCACGTGCTGGTCGCCGAACTGGTTGTGCTGCGGATTGGCCGCGAGCCACTCGCCAAGACCATGGAGGTAGCCGGGGTACAACGGCGCGCCACCCCACTCGCGCGGTCCCTCGACCCACGGCGCATTCTGGTGCGTGAAGTACAGCGGCTCGTACGTGTGGAACGTGTAGACGAGGTGGGGGTCGTCGATCTCGACCAGTCCGTCGAGGCCGCTCACCGCGTTGTTGTGGGTCCCGCCGATCATGATGACCGCCTCGGGCGCTATCGCCCTGATGGCCGCGACCGTACGCGACACGAGCGCGTTCCATGGGCCATTGTCGGGCAGGGTCACCTCGTTGAGGAGCTCAAAGACCATGGGGACTGCGGCGTCCGCATATCGGCGCACGATGGTTTCCCACAGCGCGACGAAGCGATCCTGGACGGCGGGATCCGTGAACAGGTTGTTGGCTGCGGCGTCGCCCTCCTCGAGGTCATTGCGGAACGTGAATCCGGGCGCCTCGTGAACATCGAGAATTACTGCCAGCCCCGCGTCGGCGCACCACTCAATGCACCTGTCGATGTAGTCGTACCCGTCCTCGCGCGGCGCCCCGATGGCGTCGTCCGACTCGATCACCGGGTAGTCGACGGGCAACCGCACGTGGTCGAGACCCCATGCGGCGATCCGCTGAATGTCACGCCTGGTGATGAAGGTCCGGAAGTGCTCGTGATCGTAGGCCGCATATTGAGATAGCCATCCACCAAGATTGACGCCCCTGTCGAAGTCCTTCATCACTGCCTTCCATGCACGTCTGTGCTAAGACCATCCTAGGTACGAGGGCGCGCGTCGCCGTGGGACGTGAAGCCTTGCACGTTCCCCTGCAGGCCACGACGCTCAAGATGCTAGCGTCGCTCGCGTGAACGCGAACGTGGCCGCATGAGCAGCGACATCACCCCGCCGGACGCGCATCCGTCGATCACCCACGAGACGGTCGTCTCGCTTGTGGCCGAGCAAACTCCCCACTTCGCGCATCTGGGCATCGGCGAGCGCTTCGACGGTTGGGACTGCGCCATGTTCCGACTGGGGGACGAGTTCGCCGCGCGCCTGCCGCGCACCCAGGAGGCCGTCCGGTTCCTCCAGGCCGAGATGCACTGGGTGCCGCAACTCTCGAGCGGCTGGGACTTTCCCGCGCCGCGCTTCGTGGCGCACGGCGTGCCCGGTCACGGCTTCCCGTGGCCCTGGGCGGTGGTCACCTGGGTTCCAGGCGACATGGCCGATGCCCTCCCCCTGAGCGCCGACGCAGGGACGGCCGTAGGGCGCGCCCTCGCGCAGGTGCACAGTCCGGCGCCGGACGACGCGCCCTTCAACGTGGAACAGTCGATCCCCATGGCCGCCCGCGACGCCAAGGTTCGCGGGCGCGTCGCCACGTTGGCCGCGGCGCCCGGCCCGAGCGGGGAGCAACTGGACAGCGAAGCGGCGCTCGAGATCTGGGCGGAGGCCCTCGCCGCAATTGAGCACACCGAGTGGGTGTGGTCCCACGCCGACCTGCACGGAGCCAACGTGCTGAGCCACGAAGGCGTCTTCGGCGGCATCGTCGATTGGGGCTCGATGGCCATGTGCGACCCCGCCGTGGATCTGGGTTTCACGCACACCCTCATGCCACGCGAGGGAGTGGACGCCGCATTCGCCGAGTACGGACGCCTCACCGGGCGGGTAGACGCCGGCTTTCTTGCCCGCGCACGCGGCATCGCGCTCAGCAAATGCGTTGGCGTCGCCCTCAGCCCACGGGAGGTGACGAGCGCGATGGGTTGGCGCGGGCTCGTGGCCCTGGGGGCGGCCAAGTGGGCGCCCTGAAGGTCACCTCGCGGAGGTGCGCGTGCCGCCCCTGGTCGTGTCAGAGACGGCGTGCTCGCCCAAATCAGGGAGTGCCACCCAGCCCGAACGTCCCTGAGCACTATGGCGGAACCGGCTCCACGCTTCGGCGCCTACTCTGGGTGTACTGCCTCCCCCAAGGACTCCCGTGACCCCCGCCGCCACTCCGCAGCCCGTCCTCCCACGCGCCAGCCACACCGCGTGGGTCGTCTTTGGCGTGGCCGTCGCCGCCTATGTGGTGGCCGTCATTCACCGCACCGCGTTCGGCGTGGCCAGCGCCGATGCGCTCGATCGCTTCGGCATCGGCGCTACGGCGCTGTCGATGCTTGTGGTCGTACAGATCGTCCTCTACGCGGGGATGCAGGTTCCCGCGGGCACGATGCTCGATCGCTGGGGACCCGCTCGAGTCATCATCGCCGGCTCCTTGGTGATGGCAGTGGGCCAGGCGCTCATGGCGTTCGCTCCGGGCTTTGGGTGGGCAATCGTGGCGCGCGCGCTCATCGGCGCGGGAGATGCACCGATCTTCATCGCGGTCGCCCGCTTGGTCACCATTCACTTCCCGCCGCGCCGTGTGCCGGTGATGGTCCAGCTCACGGGTCTCATCGGTCAAACCGGTCAACTCATCTCCGCAATCCCGCTCGCCTACCTGCTCCACCGGTCCGGGTGGACCCCCGCATTTGCCAGCCTCGCCGCCCTCGGCGCAGTGACAGCGGCCACGGTCTGGTGGGTGCTCGTGCGCCCCAGCGACGACGCATCACTCTCCGAGCGCCTGCCAGCCGCCTCGGTCAGGGACGCCCTCAAGACCCATTGGCACACTCACGGCGTGCGGCTCGGCTTCTGGAGCCACTTTGTGGGCCCCTTCTCCGCAAACACGATTGCGTTGCTGTGGGGGTTGCCGTACTTCACCACGGCCCAGGGCCTCTCGAAGGCAGGGGCGAGCCTGCTACTCACGTGCATGGTCCTGGCAAATATCGCGGTGGCACCCTTCATCGGCTTACTGACCGCCAAGTACCCGATGCGCCGTTCATGGCTCGTGCTCGGCGGCGCCGCGGTGGTGGCAATCGCATGGACGGCACTCCTGCTGCCCACCACGCCGCGACCGCTGTGGGAGTTGATCGCCTTCGTCCTGGTGATTGGCGCGGGAGGCCCGATGTCGCTTGTCGGCATGGACTTCGCGCGCTCCTATGCCGTCGCCCACAAGGCGGGTAGTGCGAGCGGGTTCGTCAACATGGGCGGGTTCATCGCCACCATCATCAGCGTCCTGTTGGTGGGCGTCGTGCTTCAGTTTGTCGCACCCCACGGAGCATCGATTTACACGCTGGGCGAGTACCGGATCGCCTTCGCGTCACTCGCGGTCCCGTGGATCATCGGCGTCGTCGGCGTCTATGCCAGCAGGCGCGACACACGTGCCGTCATGGCGGAGGACGGGATCTTGGTGCCCACCATGCGCGAGGCGTGGCGCAAGCGCCTGCGGCGTTAGCGTCCCGACTAGCCGACGACGGAGACGTGCTCCCTGCGGTGCCCCGCGGCGTCGACGATGTCGACAACGGCCATGGCGAAGTCGGGTGCCGAGACGTACGACTTGCCGTTCTTGTCCAGGATCGCCACCTCGCCACCCAAGCGGTACTTGCCCGTGGCGGGGCCCGGCGCGAAGGCTCCGAAGGTCTGCGCGGGGCTAACGAACGTCCAGTCGAGTGCGAACGGCTCGGCCATGAGTATCTCGAGTACGGCATGGCCGACCTTGGCCTCCTGGAGGTATTGGCTCGGCACAAAGCCCTCGATGAAGCGCGGCTTCCCAGGCGCGGGGCGCAAGGAGGAGTAACCGCCGACCACAATCAACCGCACTCCAGATGCCCCCGCCCGCGAAGCAAGCGCCTCGCTCAGCTCGAGTTGCTGGTCGGCCATCGCGCCGCGAGGCGCGGTGGCGGTGACCACGGCATAGGCGCCGTCGAAGGCGCGCGCCCGCACGTCCACGTTCATAATCGACCCCTGGATATAGGTCACGCCAGCGATCGGCTCCGTAGGCGCCGTGCGGGAGATCGCGGTGACCTGATGCCCACGCCTGACCGCCTCGGCCACGATGGCGGCGCCTGCGTAGCCGGTGCCCCCGATGACGGTGATGCGTGACATTCGTTCCTCCTCGAAGCGGGGGTGCTGGGACAAGATCGCGAGGTCCAGCACGCCCAACTTAACCCCGAAACTCGGAACCCCAACACCCGAAGGGCCACGGCGTCGTAGCCTGGGTTCATGAGCATCCCTACCCACAACCTGAACGATGGCCACACGATTCCCGCGATTGGCTTTGGGACGTATCCCCTCGTGGGCGCGGACGGCTACCGCGCCATCCGTTCCGCTCTCGATGCCGGCTACCGGCTCATCGACTCGGCCGTGAACTACGAGAACGAGGGCACGGTGGGGAAGGCGGTGCGCGACTTCTTGCGTGAGTCGGGTACTCCTCGCGAGGCACTCACGGTCCAGACCAAACTCCCCGGACGCCACCACGAGACCGCTCGCGCGATCAAATCGGGCTTCGAGTCTGCGGCGCGGCTGGGCCTCGACCAGATCGACGTGCTGCTGATCCACTGGCCCAACCCGACCACGGGAAAGTACCTCGGCGCGTGGCGCGGTCTGGTCGAACTGCAGAAGCAGGGCATCGCGCGCAGCATCGGCGTCTCCAACTTTACGGCGCCGCTCCTCGCCGAGATCATCGCGGACACGGGTGTCACCCCCGTTCTCAACCAGATCGAGTTGCACCCACTCTTCGTTCAGAAACAGATGCGCGCCGAGCATGCTCGCCTTGGAATTCTTACCGAATCGTGGAGTCCCCTCGGCAAGCGCAACGCCCCCTATGCCACGGCCGCGGTCGCCGATGCCGCGGCGGCCCACGGCGTCAGCCCCGCCCAGGTGGTGCTTCGTTGGCAGGTCCAATTGGGCAACCTGCCCATCCCCAAGTCCTCCACACCGCAGCGCCAGGTGGACAATCTTGACGTGTTCGGCTTCCAGCTCGGCGATGCCGAGATGGCGGCGATTACGGCGCTCGACCAGCCCGACGGCAGGCTCTTTGGCGCCGACCCCGCCACCCACGAGGAGATGTAGGCGCACGGCGCGGCTACCCAACCCCAAACTCTCAGCGCAGGGCACTGTTCGCGCGCGTTGACACGTGCGCCTCGCCGCATTGACATACCTAAAACTGCTATGCATACTTGCTCTAGGTGACCGCTCGGGTCGCGGGAGGAGGCGGCATGGACATCCCCAAGGACCTCGTGGCCGCGAGCGCAACCCCGCTCGTGCTCACGATCCTCGCCGAGGCCGACAGTTACGGCTACGCGATCATCAAGCGCGTCGCCGAGCTCTCGGCGGGCCAGCTCGAATGGACAGAGGGACTCCTCTACCCACTCCTGCACCGCCTCGAACGCCAAGGCCACATCGAGGGAACATGGGGAGCCTCCGAATCCGGGCGTAAGCGCAAGTACTACCGGCTCACGGCCGACGGGCGCGCCGCCCTCGCGGGTCACCAAGCGCAGTGGCGCACGGTGTCGACCGCGCTCGAGGGAGCCTGGACCGCCATCAAGCTCGACTTCGGACCCTCGGGGGCCTTCGCATGACCGACGCACTCGACACCCAGATCGACCTGTGGCGCGCGCACATGGAGCGCCGCGCCACCGTCACCACGACCGACGTCGACGAGCTTGAGGACCACCTCCGCGGCCACATCGAGTCGCTCACGGCCGCGGGACTCAGCGACGACGAGGCCTTCCTTGTCGCCATGAAGCGCCTGGGCAGCCAGGACGACATCGCGCACGAATTCGCTCGCGAAAACTCCAAACGGCTGTGGAAGCAACTCGTGCTCGGCGCCTCGGAGGACGAGGCTCGAGGCGCACGCGCAAGCGGATGGCTCCCCGCCGTGCTCTTCGCCGTCGCCGGCGCAGCGCTCGTGCGGCTGCCCCTCTTCGGCGACATCAACGGCTGGGCGGGCGAGTCGTACGCGCGGGCCGCGGGTGTCATCGGCCTGGCAGCCGTCGTCGCCTACCTCTTATGGCGCAACGCTCCTGGACGCACGCTGACCGCCGCGGTCGCGGGTGGCATGGCCGCTCTCGCGGCGCTTGCGCTCATGTATCCGCTCCGCGCCGGAGGGGACGCCTTCATCTCGACGATGCTTCACGTTCCGGTGGCCGCGTGGCTGCTCGTCGGCCTCGCGTACGCGGGCGACCGCTGGCGCACCACGGAAGGCCGCATGGACTTCGTGAGGTTCACGGGCGAGTGGGTCATCTACATGACGCTGCTGGCGCTGGGCGGCGGAGTGCTCATGGGGATCAGCGCCCTCGTCGCATCGGCGGCGGGGGTGGATCCCGCCACGGTCCTCACCGAGTGGATCCTTCCGTGCGGCGTCGGCGGCGCCGCCGTGATCGCCACGTGGCTGGTCGAGGCGAAGCGCTCGGTGATCGAGAACATGGCGCCCGTGCTCGCACGCGTCTTCACTCCCCTCTTCACCCTCACCTTCGGCGTGCTCCTGGTGGTCGTGCTCGCGTCGGGGAACATTCTCAATCTCGACAGGAATCTGCTCGCGGTCTGCAACGCGATCCTGGTGCTCGCGGCCGGACTTGTCCTCTACAGCCTCACTGCCAGGTCGGACGATGCCCGTACCGGCTGGTTCGACTGGCTGCAGGTGGCACTCGTGACGGGGGCGCTCGCGCTAGACCTTCTCGCGCTCGTCAACATCGTGACGCGCATCGGCGACGGCGGCTGGACCTTTAACCGCACCGTGGTGCTCGGGGCCAACCTGATCCTGCTGGCCAACCTCGCGGTGAGCGCGTGGCTTCTCATCCGCGTAACGCGGGACGAAGGTGGGGCCGTGCTGCGGCTCGAACGCTGGCAAACGGCGCTTTTGCCGGTCTACGGGGTGTGGGTGCTCGTCGTGATCGTGGTGCTACCACCCGCGTTCTCACTCCTCAAGACGTAGGCGGGCCATAGGCCCATCCGTGGCGATGACCGGCGGGCCTAGGCTTTGCCCCGAGGCACGCATCGTGGCGGCGCCGTTCCACGACGCGCGCTCGACCGAGCCGTGCCGCGTAGCGACCCGAGGAAGACCGTGACCGCACCCACCCGCACCACCCGCCGTGCGTGGCTGGTCTTCGCCGCCGCGGGGGCCGCGTACCTGATCGCGATCGTGCACCGCACCGCGCTGGGCGTGGCGGGAGTCGAGGCCCTCGCCCGCTTCCACATTGGTGCCACGGGGTTGGCCGCGCTGTCCATCGCACAAATTGCGACGTACGCGGCACTACAACCTCCCGCGGGACGGCTGCTCGACAAGTGGGGCCCGCGCACGATGATGGTCGCGGGCTCACTTCTCATGGCCGGGGGCCAGGCGCTCCTGGCCGTCAACCACGATTACAAGGTCGCGCTCATCGCGCGCGTCCTGATCGGCGCGGGGGACGCCCCCATCTTCATCACCGCTTCGCGCCTAGTGGCGCACTGGTTCCCTCCCCGAAGGGCGCCGATGATGGTGCAACTCACGGCACAGATCGGCCAACTGGGACAGCTCACCACCGCCATTCCCGTCGCGTGGCTGTTGCACGCGCAGGGCTGGTCACCCACGTTCCTGACGCTGGCCGGTCTTGGCGTCGTGGCGGCCGCGCTCGTGTCTGGCGTGCGCGCGCCGACCGATGCGGATAGGGCCGGCTCGGCCGCGTTGTCCGAGGTGCGAGCGCGCGGAACCGTCTCCAAGGCCGGGGTGAGGCTCGGCTTCTGGACGCACTTCACCGCGCTGTTTTCGGCGAACACCATCGCCCTGTTATGGGGCGTGCCGTTCTTCATCACGGCCCAAGGTCGCAGCCCCGCGGAGGCGAGCGTCTTGCTCACCGTGCTCACGCTCAGCAAGTTTGCGGTGAGCCCCTTGGTGGGCACCGCGACCGCCAGGCACCCCTTGAGACGCTCCTGGCTGGTACTGACCTTTGCCGGGATCACCGCCGTGGCGTGGACGGCCCTGCTCTTGCAGTCGACCCCGCGGCCGATGTGGCAACTCGTGGTCTTCGTCGCCGTCATCGCCGCCGGGGGCCCCGTGTCGCTCGTTGGCCTCGACTACGCGCGCACGTTCGCCGACCACGATCACCTGGGCGCGGCGAACGGCAGGGTCAATACCGGCGGCTTCGTGTCGACCATCGCGGCGGTGGGCCTCATCGGGCTCGTGCTGCAGTTGGCTGCACCCGATGGCAACTACGACCTGCACGCGTACCGACTGGCTTTCGCGTCGCTCGCGCTGCCGTGGGCGGTGGGCGTGATGGGCATCCTGAGAAATCGCAAGCAGGCGCGCGCCGACTGGGCGGCCGATGGCGTGATCATTCCTCCCGTGAGGGACGCCTTGGCGCAACGCAAGGCACGTCGCACCCGATAGTCGCACCTATTCGAGCACTGGCTCGCTTACGGGACGGTTCGCTTACGGGACTGCTCGCTTACGGGACTGCTCGCTTACGGGACGGCAACCCCGATCACTACAGTGAGGCTCAGAGAATTCGTCGTGCCGCCGCGCCCCAGGAGGAACCCGTGACCGTTACCGAGCGCGAGCGAAGGGCCGTCGGCATCGTCGCCGAACTGGACCTCGCCACCAAGGTGCGCCTCTTGTCGGGCCGCGACTTCTGGACCACCGAGCCGCTGCCAGAACACGACGTGCCGTCGGTGATGATGACCGATGGCCCCCATGGGCTGCGCAAGCAAGACGCCTCGAGCGACAACATCGGCATGTTCGCGTCCGTGCCCGCCACGTGCTTCCCCACCGCGTCGGCCCTCGCCTCGACGTGGAGTCCCGCGCTCGCCGAGGAGGTGGGCGTCGCCCTTGGCCGTGAGTGCGTGACGGCCGACGTCGCGCTGCTGCTTGGCCCCGGCCTCAACATCAAGAGGCACCCCGCGGGCGGGCGCAACTTCGAGTACTTCTCCGAGGACCCGCTGATCAGCGGGCGCATGGCAGGCGCGATGGTGCGCGGCATCCAGGGCCAAGGAGTAGGGGCCTGCCTCAAGCATTACGCGGTCAACAGCCAGGAGTCCGACCGGTTCCGCGTCGACACGATCGTGGACGAGCGGACGCTGCGCGAGTTGTACCTCACGGGCTTCGAGATCGCCGCGCGCGAGTCGCGGCCGTGGGCCGTGATGTCGAGCTATAACAGGGTCAACGGCGAGCACGTGGGCGAATCCGTCCGGCTCGCTCGCGAGAAATTGCGCACCGAGTTCGGCTTTGACGGTCTCCTCATTTCCGATTGGCTCGCCGT
Source organism: Demequina lutea (assembly GCF_013409005.1). NCBI lineage: Bacteria > Bacillati > Actinomycetota > Actinomycetes > Micrococcales > Demequinaceae > Demequina > Demequina lutea. The sequence goes on along the minus strand of NZ_JACBZO010000001.1, from coordinate 331,651 downwards.
CTCCGACAGGGTCGCGGGCGTGAGGGCCGGCCTCGACCTCGAGATGCCAAGCAGCCACGGGACCTGGGACACCCAGGTGATCGACGCCGTACGTTCCGACGCTCTCGACGAGTCTCTCGTTGACGAGGCGTGCGCCCGGGTCATCGGTTTCGCACTGCGCGCAGGCGAGGCGCGTGAGGCCCGCGCGGCCGACGCCGACGAGGCCCACCCGCTCGACCTCGATTCTCACCACGCCGACCCTCACCAGGCCGCTACTCATCACGACCTCGCGCGCCGGGTGGCCGCCGCGAGCACCGTCCTGCTCACCAACAACGGCACCCTCCCCCTCGACAGCGCCGACGGGCTGGCCGTCATCGGCGCGTTCGCCCGGACGCCGCGCTTTCAGGGAGCGGGTAGCTCGCTTGTCAACGCGACCCGCGTCACGACCGCGCTCGACGCTTGTGCCGAGCGAGGCGCCGAGGTCACTTTCGCCCTCGGCTACGACGCGTCCACGGGCGAAACAAACGACGCCCTGGTGGCCGATGCCGTAGCCGCCGCCACCGGAGCATCGGCCGTGCTCCTCATGGTGGGCCTGCCAGCGACCTCCGAGACCGAGGGCCTGGATCGCACCCACCTCGACCTCCCCCAGGGCCAGGTCCGCCTCATCGAGGCGGTCGCCGCCGCAAACCCGCGCACCATCGTCGCCGTGTCCGCTGGCGCCCCCGTCCACATGGATTGGGCGGAACTTCCGGCCGCGGTATTGCTGTCCTACCTGGGAGGACAGGCATCGGGAGAGGCGCTGATCGACATCATTCTCGGCGCCGCGGAACCCAGCGGACGCCTGGCCGAGTCCATCCCGACGCGCGTCGAGGACCTCCCCTCGCACGCCAACTTCGCGACGCATCCCACCCAGGTGGAACACCGCGAGGCCCTCAACGTGGGCTACCGCTTCCACGACACGTGGGGGGTGCCCGCGCGCTTCGCCTTTGGTCACGGGCTGGGATATGCGACGTTCGAGTTCGGGGCGCCAAGGGCGGCACTGACCGGCCGGGCAGCCACCGTGACCGTCCCCGTGACGAACACCGGCAAGAGAGCCGGAACCGCGGTGGTCCAGGTCTATGTTCACGCGCTCGCATCTGCGATTCAGCGCCCCGCCCAGGAACTCAAGGGTTTCGCGTCGCTCACCCTCGAGCCGGGCGAGACAGCCACGACCACCGTCGAACTGGATGAGCGGGCGTTCGCCGTCTACGACGCGTCATCCGCACGGTGGGCGGTCGAGGCGGGTGACTACGAGATCAGGGTGAGCGCCTCCTCGGTCGACGTGCGCGGCACGACGGTGGTGAGCATCAAGAGCGGCGATCGGCTGACGCCGATGCCCTTCCTTGCGGGGCCGGTTGCGAGTGATGCGGAGTGGGAGGCACTGCTGGGACGCCCAGCGCCGACGCCGCGCCCACTGCTTCCCTTCAACCGCGAGTCCACCGTCGCCGACCTGCTCCTGACGTGGGCGGGTCGCCTCCTGAGGCAACAGTTGCTGCGCGCGATATCGAAGGCGATGGGCGTCGACACGGACGACGTCAACCAGACCACCGCGGACGCCTACGCGGATGGCATTTCCTTGCGCGGCATCGCGGCCGGCTCGGAGGGTCGCGTCACGCTACGCGGGCTTGGCGCGATCATCGGCACCCTCAACGTGCTCGCGGGGCCGCGCGCCTGGCGACGTCTGCCCTGAAGGCGACCCGCTAGGCCCGCCCGGCCTCGAGAACGTCAGACACGAAGCCGACGATGACATCCACATCGGCGTCGACAAAGCCATTGCTGCCCGGGTAGGCGACGTGCCAGTTACTGATCGCCTCGTAGCCAGCGGCCGCCGCCGCGATCGCGCGCATGAGGTGAGCTGGGGGCACGTCGCCGATGTCGTTCGTGCCGCTCGTGCCCATTCGCCCGGCCTTCCGTTCGCACCAGGGTAGGTACACCGTTCGCGGGATCACGCGACTCTGAACTACTGAACCTCGCGGAGCTGCCCCGTGTGCACATCGAAGATGAAGCCCCTGAGCTGCGTCGCATCCGCCAAGAACGGGCACCGCTGAACTCGCGTCATCGACTGCTTGAGATCGGCGTCAAGGTTCGTAAAGCTTTCGGGGCTCCACGTGGGCTTGAGTCCGGTCTCCTCGAGAAGCTCGTTGCGCAACTCGTCGTCGGTGAAGGTCAGCGCGCCGCAATCGGTGTGGTGGATCAGGATGATCTCGCGAGTTCCGAGCTTGCGCTGGGAGATCGTGAGGGAACGGATCACGTCATCCGTCACCACTCCGCCCGCGTTCCTGATGATGTGTGCGTCGCCGATGTCGAGCCCTAGCATCGCGAAGGTGTCGAGTCGCGAGTCCATGCACGCCACGACGGCGAGCTGACGCGCGGGCGCCAGCGGGCGGTCAGGAATGTACTGGGCCGCGTATGCCGCGTTGTGGACCAGGAGTTCGTCGGTGATACCCATGCGGCCTACGGTACCTGGCGATACGGTTATCCTGACCTTCTCGAAACGTTTCGATGTGCTCGTTTCGCCATCCACCCAAGGAGACCCTCATGGCACGCATCTTCATCACCGGCTCTACCAGGGGCATCGGCGCCGAGACCGCGAGGCAGCTGATCGGCCTCCGCCACGACGTCGTCCTTCACGCGCGCGACGCCTCCCGCGACGACGCCGCAAGGCACGACTTTCCCGAGGCCGCGGGCGTGGCAGTGGGCGAGTTCGACAGCCTCGAGTCCACGACGGCGCTCGCAGCCGCCGCGAACGACCTGGGCCCGTACGACGTCATCATCCACAATGCGGGAGTTGGCGGCGGGGTCGCGGGACGAGCCCTCACCGCCGACGGACTCGAGCGCATCTTCCACATCAACGTGGTGGCGCCCTACATTCTCACGGCGCTCATGCCGGTTCCCTCGCGCCTCATCTACCTCACCTCCGGCCTTGAGGCCGACGGCACGTGGGAGCCGGATGACCTCCAGTGGTCCTCCCGCGACTGGAACGGGATGAAGGCCTACTCGGACTCCAAACTCCACGACCTCATGCTCGCTTTCGAGGTGGCGGCCCGGCACCCAGAGGCCATCGTGAACGCCGTCGACCCCGGCTGGATCAAGACCAACATGGGTGGCCCCCAGGCCCCCGACCCCGTCGAGCTCGGCGCCGAGACCCAAGTGTGGCTAGCCACTTCCGACGACCCTGCCGCCACCGCATCGGGCCGCTACGTGAAGCGCCGCGAGGTCCACGAGCCCAACCCCAGCGGCCGGGACGCCGCCGCGCGCGCGGCGCTCGTGGCCGAACTCGAGAGGCTCACGGGCATCCCTCTGCCCTAACGCAAGCGCCCGTCCAGTGACGGTGGCGACAAGGCAACGGGCCCGCATCGGCGCAAAAGCGCGATACGGGCCCGTTGCTAAGCGGGGCGGCTATTCGCTACCTCGTACCTGCGCGGCGCTTGTTGATCACGTCGAACGCCACTGCCGCGACAAGGACGAGGCCCTTGACGATCTGCTGGGTGCCCAGAGGCTCGCCCATCAGCAGCATGCCGTTTGACAGCACCGCCATGACGAGACCACCGACGATCGCGCCGGTCACACGACCGACGCCGCCCGTCACGGCCGCACCGCCGATGAAGCATGCAGCGATCGCGTCGAGCTCGAACCCGGTTCCTGCGTTCGGCTGGGCGCTATTGAGGCGGGCCGAGAACAACACGCCAGCCACACCGGAGAGGAAGCCCATGTTGAGCATGATGCCGAAGTTGACCCACTTGACCTTGACGCCCGAAAGTGTCGCGGCAGCGAGGTTGCCACCGATCGCGTACACGTGGCGGCCGAACACCGTGCGAGTCGTGACCACCGTGTAGATTATCACCAAGCTGCCGAGGATGATCAGGACGTACGGAAGCCCGCGGGCGTGGGCGAGTTGCCACGCGAACCACATGACTACGGCCGACACGGCCAGGACCTTGAGAGCGAATACCGGTATCGAGGCCACCGGCTGGTTGTAGGCCATGCGGGCGCGACGAGCACGGTAGGAACCAAAGGCGTAGCCAACAAGCGCAATGGCGAAGACGACAAGCGTGAAGAGGTCGTAGCCGTTGCCGCCCATGACGCCATTGAAGAAGCCATTTCCGATGTCCTGGTAGGGCTTCGGGAAGCCCGACAGCGACACGTTGTGAAGCACCCCCCACGCCAAGCCGCGGAAGAGGAGCATGCCTGCAAGAGTCGTGATGAACGCCGGTATCCCAACGAACGCGACCCAGAACCCTTGCCACACGCCCACGAGGAGGCCCACGCCTATGGCCGCGAGCACGCCGACCCACCATGGATGCCCGTCCTTGATGACGAGCACCGCGGAGAGGCCGCCCGTGAGCGCCACCACGGCACCCACCGACAGGTCGATGTGGCCGCCGATGATGACGATCACCATGCCGATGGCGAGCACCAGGATGTAGGAGTACTGCAGCACGACGTTCGTGATGTTGTCCGCGACCAGCAGCTTGCCGTGAGTCAGGAAGGTGAACAGCGCGACGATGGCCACGAAGGCCAGGACGATTCCGCTTTCGCGCAGGTTGCCCACGAGGCGATTGCCCATGCTTTCGTGAGAGCCAGGGTCTGCCAGGGGCGATGCGGTGACGCTCATCGTCGCCGTGTCGTTCGGGTTGGCGTTGTCCGACATGGGTCGCCTACTCCTTTTCTCCGGCGCCCGAGCGCGCGGATGTTCGTTCTTGGGTCATGAGCTTCATGAGGGACTCCTGAGTCGCGTCGGCGACGTCGAGAACCCCGGTGACTCGCCCGAAGGCGATGGTGTAGATGCGATCGCACGTGCCGAGCAGTTCCGGCAACTCAGAGGAGATCACGATGACCGCCTTGCCCTCGGCAGCCAGGCGATTGACGATCGTGTAGATCTCATACTTGGCACCCACGTCGATGCCGCGCGTGGGTTCGTCGAGAATCACCACGTCGGCGTCCGTGTAGATCCACTTGGACAACACGACCTTCTGCTGGTTGCCGCCCGAGAGCTGACCCACGACCTTCATGACCGACGGGGTCTTGATGTTCATCGACGTGCGGTAATCCTCGGCGACCTTGATCTCCTCGTTGCCGTTGACGAAGCCTCGCTTGGACATCTTGCCCAGCGCGGCCCCGGAGATGTTGCGTCGCACGTCCTCGATCAGGTTGAGTCCGAAGCGCTTGCGGTCCTCCGTGACGTACGCGATCCCGTTGGCGATCGCGTCTGACACGGAACGCAGCCGCAACTCCTTGCCGTTCTTGAAGATGCGTCCCGAGTGCGCGCGACCATATGCACGGCCGAACACGCTCATGGCGAGTTCCGTGCGACCGGCTCCCATGAGACCTGCGAGTCCCACCACCTCGCCTGCCCTCACAAAGAAGGAGGCGTTGTCGACGACGATGCGGTCCTGCTGGGTGGGGTGATACACGCTCCAGTCCTCGACCCGGAAGAGCTCTTCGCCGATGTGCGGCGTGCGCTCCGGGTAGCGGTGCTTGAGGTCGCGACCCACCATCCCGCGAATGATGCGGTCCTGGTCAGCGTCCGGGTCCGACATGTCGAGGTGCTCGATCGTTTTACCATCACGGATCACCGTGGTGGTGTCGGCGATGGCCTCGATCTCGTTGAGCTTGTGCGAAATCATGATGCTCGTGATGCCGCGCGCCTTAAGGGAACGCAACAGGTCGAGCAAGTGCGCGGAGTCCGTGTCGTTGAGTGCCGCGGTGGGCTCGTCGAGGATGAGGAGCTTCACCTCCTTCGAGAGCGCCTTGGCGATCTCGATGAGCTGCTGCTTGCCGACTCCGAGCTGGTTGATGGGCGTCATCGGGTTCTCGTACAACCCGACCTGCTTCATCAGTTCGGTCGCCTCGTGATTGGCGCGGTTCCAGTCGATGAGGCCCACGGCGTTGCGTCGCTCGTTGCCAAGAAAGATGTTTTCGGCGATCGTGAGGCGCGGGATGAGCGCGAGTTCCTGGTGAATGATGACGACGCCAGCGCGCTCGGAGTCGTTGAGCGAATTGAACTTGACGATGTTGCCCTCGAACTCGATCTCACCGTCGTAACTGCCGTGTGGGTAGACGCCTGAGAGCACCTTCATCAGGGTCGACTTGCCTGCGCCGTTTTCGCCGCAGATCGCGTGGATTTCGCCTTCTTCGACCTTCATGCTGACGTGAGACAGGGCAAGCACGCCGGGGAAAGTCTTGGTGATGTCACGCATCTCGAGGATGGTGGACACGTGCCTACCTCCGTTGGTCGGTTCGTGTGGGTCGGGGCCGTATTGCTTGGGCCGTGGGGGTGGCGCCGTTCCGGTACCGGGCCAAAGCGCACCCGGTACCGGAACGAACAGACGAGCGGTCTTAGCCTGCAGCAACTCCAGAAGCGACCTCAGCGGCGGTCCAGTAGCCCGAGTCCACCAGCAGCGGCGTGATCGTGTCCTTGTACACGATGTCCGACTGAAGCAGGAAGGACGGGACAACCTTGACGCCATTGTTGTACGACTTGGTGTCGTTCGCGACCGGCTCCTTGCCCGTGAGGTAAGCCTGCGTGGCCGTCACGGCCTGTTCGGCGAGCTTGCGGGTGTCCTTGAAGATCGACGAGAACTGCACGCCGTCGGCAATGAGCTTGACCGAGTCAATCTCGGAGTCCTGACCGGTGACGACTGGGAAGCCGTTGCCGACAGTGCCCTTGTAGCCACCGTTCTGGAGCGACGTGATGATGCCGCGCGAGATGCCGTCGTAGGGCGACAGCACGCCGTCAACCTTGGTTCCGTCGGCGTAGGTCGACGTCAGCAGGTTGTCCATGCGGGCCTGAGCGGTCGCCTGGTCCCAGCGCAGAGTAGCGACCTGTTCGATGGCGGTCTGACCCGACTTCACGACGAGCGTCTTCGCATCGATGTAGGGCTTGAGGGTGTCGACCGCGCCGTTGAAGAAGAAGGCCGCGTTGTTGTCATCGAGCGAACCAGCGAACAGTTCGATGTTGAACGGACCGGTGGCAGTGCCCTTCGAGCCGTCTTCCTTGAGCAGCCCGAGGCCGACGAGCAGCGAGGTCGCCTGCTGGACGCCCACCTTGTAGTTGTCAAACGACACGTAGAAGTCAACGTTGGCCGAGTCACGAATGAGTCGGTCGTACGCGATGACCTTGATGCCGGCCTTGGCGGCGGCGTCAAGCTGAGTCGACAGCGCGGTGCCATCGATGGCGGCGATGATCAGCACCTTGGCGCCGTTGAGAATCATCTTGTCGATCTGCTGGGACTGCGTGGGAATGTCGTCGCCCGCGTACTCAAGGTCAACCTTGTATCCCAGGCCTTCGAGGCCGGACTTGACGGCCTTGCCGTCGGCAATCCAGCGCGACGAGGTTTCGGTAGGCATTGCGACGCCGATGAGGCCGCCGGCGGCGGGAGCCGCGCTATTCGTTGCGGGGGCGGCCGACGTGGTCGTGGTACCGGCTCCCGAACCGCTACAAGCGGCGAGCGCCAGCGCAATCACGCCTGCGGCAGCCACAGCGTAGAGCTGCTTCGCTTTCATATCTCCTCCTTGAGATCCACCCCACGTGAGCCGTGAGAATGGTGGTTCTCGAATTATGTTCACGTTCACATCACGGTGTCAATCGCGCCGGGGTCACGATTCGGTTAAGGCGCATCTTGGCCACAACAAACGCTGGAAAGGTCCAGCGCGAACCGCTAACGGCGTGCGGACGCCCTCGGGGCGGCGACGGACGCTCGCACAATCAACTCGGCGGAAAGTGGCGTCGTGTCCGGCAGTTCGTGGCCGCTGATGGCGGCAACGAGCAGTTCGACGGCCAGCTCACCCACCGCAGGAAAGTCCTGTTTGATGGTGGTGAGGGGCGGCAGGATGAACGCAGACTCCGGGATGTCGTCGAAGCCAACGACCGACATGTCGGCCGGGATGCGAAGTCCAGCATCGACCAGTGCGTGAATCAAACCCATGGCCATCTGGTCGTTTCCGCAAAAGACCGCGGTGGTCGACGGATCCAGCTGGTCGGCGAGCTCATAGCCAGACAACGGCGTCCAGTCCCCATACAGCGTCGGAAGAGGCGCCAGTCCGTGGCGTTCATACTCGACGCCGATCGCCTCCACGCGCAGCAGCGCCTCGGTGGACGTCAAAGGACCGGCCAAGTGCTGGATCCTCTCGTGACCGTGGCTTACCAGGTGCGCAATCGCCAACGCGACGCCCTCCCCCTGGTTGACGGACACCGACCACGGTGCGCGTTCGTCTCCAGTCAGCAGGTACGCGACGGGCACCCCAGCGTCGTACGCGTCGATCGCGGCCAAAAAGTTGCGCACGGACGCCATGACCACGAGCGCCTCGACCGCGTGGTCGAAGAGAAAGTCGAGCGCGCCCAGAACGGACTGCGTGTCCTCTGGCGTGACGGTCACGAGCGGCTGAAAGCCCGCCTCCCTGATCGCTCGCTCCACCGCGTACAGGCTCGAAGTCGGCCCGAAGTTGGGCCCGTTGGGGACCAAAACGCCGATGGCGTGGGAACGGCCAAGCACAAGACTGCGCGCGGCGTTGTTGCGGCGGTAGCCGAGCTCCCCGATGGCCGCCAAGACGTCGGCCTTGGTTCCGGGCCTGACTCCGGCAAAGCCGTTGAGGACCCGCGAAACGGTCTGGTGCGACACCCCGGCGCGAGTGGCAACGTCGTGCATGCTTGGTGCGCGCTCCGCCTTGGGCACGCGCGCCGAACGCGGTACCGCCATCCGAAACCTCCGCTCACCATTGATGCGAATGCGGCCGGCCTCTTCGCGCCGATGCGAGAACCCGCCACCTTTGCCGCGAAAGAACGGGCCACACCTGACCAATGTTCACGATAACATCAGTCGAAGAAACACTTCGATGAATGATGGTGCGCTGGCGCGGACTATCTGAGAATGGGGCCTGGGCAATGGCGCACAGCAACGATGCGGCGCATGAGAACCGCGACACGGTACGCCGTCTGTCCTGCCCCTGTCGAGACTTCCATTCTCGGCATCAACCAGGCACGATGTTCGGGAAGCGCGATCTGCAACGAGGACATTCATGACCACGTCAGTTGAAGCCCACGCCGCGGCGTTTGGCTCATATCCCGACGGAACGTGGTCGGCTCCAGGGCGCGTTAACCTTGTCGGCGAGCACACTGACTACAACGACGGCTTGGTGCTGCCCTTTGCGATCGATCGCCGCACTGAGTGCGCGGTCAAGGTCACAGACGATGGTTCCATCCGCGTCGCGTCCACCCATTCACCGGAAGTCGTGTGTGTCAAAGTCGCCTCGCTTACTCCGGATGGCCTCGATGGATGGTCGGCGTACCCCCTGGGAGTCGCGTGGGCTCTGCGCGAAGTCGCCGTCAGCAAGGGACTCGCGGATCGCCTCCTGGGCTGCGACCTCGCGATCGCTTCCGACGTTCCCATCGGCGCGGGCTTGTCGTCATCGGCGGCGATCGAGTGCGCGGTTGCCGTCGCTCTCAACGAGCTGTGGGGCCTTGGCCTCGAGCCGATGGAACTTGTGCTCGCGTGCCAGCGGGCGGAAAACGTCGCCGTCGGCGCACCCACCGGAATCATGGACCAGACCGCCTCGCTCTTCGGGGTCGAGGACCACGCGGTACTGCTCGACTGTCAATCCCGCGAGGTTCAGACAGTGGAACTCGGACTTGCCGCGGCGGGACTGTCCATCATGGTGATGGACTCCAAGGTCGAGCACGCACATGCGACGGGCGGCTACAAGGAGCGCCGGGCCGACTGTGAAAGGGGCGCCACCGAACTCGGAGTCGCCACGCTGCGCGCGCTCAGCCCTGCCGACCTGCCGCGGGCAAAGGCCGTCCTATCCGACCGTGTCTTCCGGCGCGTCCGCCACGTCGTGACCGAGAACGAGAGGGTGCTCGACACGGTACGCGCGCTCGGCACCCTGGGGCCCACCGCCATCGGCGACCTCATGCTCGGTTCTCACGCTTCGATGCGCGACGACTTCGAGATCTCCGTGCCCGAGATCGACGTGGCCGTCGACGTGGCCGTCGAGGCCGGGGCGCTCGGTGCCCGCCTCACAGGGGGCGGGTTCGGCGGCGCGTCGATCGCGTTGGTCCCCACTGCAAAATGGGACGACATCGCGGCGGCCGTGACCGAGGCGCTCGACTCAAGGTCGATGCAGGCCCCGCACATCTTCGGCGTGAGACCATCTGACGGAGCGCGACACGACGAGCAAGGATGAGCGGATGACCTCACGGTGGATGGTGACCGGCGGCGCCGGGTACATCGGTGCGCACATTGTTCGGGCCCTGGCCGCTGCGGGGATGACTCCCGTGGTGCTCGACGACCTCTCCTCGGGGATTGCGAAGTTCGTCCCCGACGGCGTGCCCTTCGTGCGCGCCTCGGTACTCGATACCGAGGCGGTCGCCGACGCCCTGCGCGAGCATGCGATCGACGGCGTCATCCACTGCGCGGGATTCAAGTACGCCGGAGAGTCGGTGGCGCGTCCGCTTCACACCTATAGGCAGAACGTCACCGGAACGGAGAGCCTGCTCGACGCGATGGCGCGTGCGGCCGTTTCCCGCCTGGTGTTCTCGTCCTCGGCTGGGGTCTACGGTACGCCGCCCGTCGAGCGGGTCACCGAGGACACCGCCACCTCCCCCGAGTCTCCCTACGGAGAGTCCAAGCTCATCGGAGAATGGCTCATCCGGGATCAGGTTCGTGCCACCGCCAGCACCGAGGCTCCCCTGGTAGCGACCAGCTTGCGTTACTTCAACGTGGTGGGCTCCGGCGATGACGGCATCTACGACGCCTCGCCCCACAACCTGTTCCCCAAGGTCATTGCCGCTCTCGCGGCCGGCCAGGCGCCACGGATCAACGGCATCGACTACGCGACTCCCGACGGCACGTGCGTGAGGGACTACGTGCACGTGAGCGACATCGCCGCCGCGCACGTCGTGGCGGCCCGCAAGCTTGCCGCAGGCGAAGCCTTGGCGCCGGTGTACAACCTGGGATCCGGAGAGGGGTCGTCCGTTCGCGAGCTCGTCGACGCCCTTCAACGCGCGGCGGGATCCACTGCGGAGCCCGTGATCGGCCCGCGTCGCGAGGGCGACCCCGCCCGCATCGTCGCCGATGGCACCCTCGCCGCTCGCGACCTCGACTGGGCAACACGCCACTCCTTGAGGGACATGGCAATGAGCGCATGGAGCGCGCGTCCCTGACGTCTTGAGTGCTTCCCGCGACACGGGGACCAGCTACCTATTCCACCAGGGACCTTCTGCCCCTAGAGTTCGAAACGACCGGGTGCACTGGCAAGCCCGGCTAGGGATTACTCAAAGGCGAAGGAACCCCCTCAATGGCAACTCTTGACAAGCTCAGTAGCTTTTTTAGTTGGCAGGTCCACGGCAACGGCAAGCGCGTCGGCGTTGGGAAGGCCGTAGCGCCCGACGAGCGCCTCTCCTACCCCCGCACCATCGGGATCGGCGCGCAGCACGTGCTCGCCATGATGGGCTCGACCCTGCTCGTCCCGGCGATCACGGGGATGCCCGCAGCTACCACCCTCTTCTTCAGCGCAATCGGCACGGCACTCTTCCTCACGATCACGGGCAACAAGGTGCCGTCGTACCTCGGCTCGAGCTTCGCGTTCATCGCGCCGCTCGCCGCTGCGGGCGTGACTGCCGCCAACGCCCCCCTCGACGCCGCGACCATCGGTAAGGGTCTTGGCGGCATCCTGCTGGCTGGCCTGCTGCTCGCTGTGGTTGGCGCACTTGTGAACGCCCTTGGCGGCGGCTGGATTCAGAAGATTATGCCCCCCGCCGTCACAGGTACCATCGTGGCGCTCATCGGTCTCAACCTCGCTACCACCGCCAAGGGGATGTGGGATGCCAGCCCATGGACGGCCTTGGTGACGCTTGCGGCGGTGCTGCTGCTCATGGTGATCTCCAAGGGCTTCCTGGGCCGCATTGCCATTCTTGCTGGCGCGGTGATCGGTTCTCTGTTTGCCGCCATCCGGGGCGAGTGGAAGGGCGCTGGCGACGTCGTCGGCGCCGCCCACTGGTTCGGCCTGCCGGCCTACCACCACCCGAGCTTCGACGGCTCGGTGTTGGTCGCCTTCGTCCCCGTGGTGATCGTGCTCATCGCCGAGAACATCGGCCACGTGAAGTCCGTCGCGGCAATGACGGACAGGAACCTGGACGCTGTCACTGGCCGCGCGCTCTTTGCGGACGGTGTCGCGACGACCATCGCGGGCCTCGGCGGCGGCTCGGGCACCACCACGTACGCCGAGAACATCGGCGTGATGGCTGCGACCCGGGTGTACTCCACGCTCGCCTACTGGGTGGCCGCAGCCTTCGCCCTCGTTCTGAGCCTCGTGCCGAAGTTCGGCGCGGTCGTGTCGGTGATTCCCGTAGGTGTGCTTGGGGGACTCGCCACACTCCTGTTCGGCCTGATCGCCGTCCTGGGCGCCCGCATCTGGGTCCAAAATGGCGTGAACTTCTCTCACCCCGTGAACCTCGTGACGGCCGCAGTGGCGCTGATCGTGGGAACGGCCAACTACACGGCCCACTGGGGCTCGATGGTGTTCGAGGGCATCGCGCTCGGCACGATCGCGGCTCTCGTGATCTACCACGGACTCTCGTGGGTTGCCAAGGTGCGCGGCACTCAGGACCAGCTGCCCACCTCACCGGCGCTCGTTGAGGCCGACGTCGTAGCGGTAAGGGCCGCCGCTGGTAAGCCGACGGTCAAGCCTCCCATCAAGAAGAGGTAAGACCTCCATCGGACGCCGCGTTCCCTACCGCAGGGGGCGCGGCGTTCTGGCGTCGGCGGGTACGTGGTGACCCACTGGGGCACCCGCGAGGAGCCAGCGGGTACGTGGTGACCCACTGGGGCACCCGCGAGGAGCCAGCGGGTACGTGGTGACCCACTACGAGCGGGATGGGGCGTTCGTCAGTCCCAGCCGAGCGCGTGGAGCCGTTCGTCGTCGATTCCAAAGTGGTGCGCGATCTCATGCACCACCGTGACCGCGACCTCGTCCCTCACCTCGTCGACCGTGTCGCATATCGCGAGCGTGGGGTTGCGATAGATGAAGATGCGGTCGGGAAGTTCACCGAACCCCCAGTCGCTCCCCCTGTCCGTGAGCGAGACCCCGTCATACAGGCCAAGAAGCTCCGGATCACCGCCGGGAGAGTCGTCCTCGATGAGTATCACCACGTTGTCGACCAGGTCGAGCAGCTCCGCTGGCACGCGATCGATGGCGTCGTCTACGGCTTGCTCGAAGTCCTCGCGCGACATCTGCACCATGAGTCCATTGTGGCGGTCCGTCGCGGTCGCGGCGACGCAAGTGGACCGGCACCGCCGCGGGCCCCTATCATGGTCACCCAGGCAATTTTCATTGGCCACGCCCCCATCGTCTAGCGGCCTAGGACGCCGCCCTTTCACGGCGGTAGCACGGGTTCGAATCCCGTTGGGGGTACTCCGGTTCACCGGACATGGTTTACACTTTTTCCTGGTCTCCCCGGAGACCATAAGGCCCTGTAGCGCAGTTGGTTAGCGCGCCGCCCTGTCACGGCGGAGGTCGCGGGTTCAAGTCCCGTCAGGGTCGCGGGTATGAATGCCCCTCTTTCGAGAGGGGCATTCGTCTCAGTGAGGTTCGGTCTCTCGCCGATGCCGTTCCTCGCACGGCTCTGTAGCTCAGTTGGTAGAGCGCACGACTGAAACTCGTGAGGTCACGGGATCGACGCCCGTCGGAGCCACCTCGTCTACGCGGATCGAAGATCCGTTCTACCCCGGTGCAAAGTCCCGTCATTTGCCATTTCCGCGTGGCCTCCAACGACTTTGGAGAGTGCCTTCGTGCGCGGCGGGGATGGCTTCGCCCAGACAACGTCGGACTGCCCCACGACGGTCGGCGCCGCCGCGTGCGGCAATACCGACGAATAGGGGGCGCGCGTCACGACGGCGGCGGCGTCGAGCCGTGATGCGGCAGCAAGTATCTGGGCCCGGTTCGTGAGGGACCGAGCCCGCGGGAGGTCCGACGGAGTTCATCGGCGAAAGACGCGATCTCGACTCTCGAGCCACCCCGACTCGTCGGCACCGGATTCCGTCCCTGGTTGTGCCACACGGTGACTCCGGTCCGCGGGCGCGACCACTCCGCGCGCCATGGGCGCGCTCATCGAACCCGGCCAGGGCCGGCCCGCCACCGATCCTCGACGGAGGGGCTAACCCTGGGGCGCACTCTCGGACGGGGAGTCCGTGGAGACAGCCGCTACGGCATTGGCACCGAGATACAGGCGAGCGACCTCTGGGTCGGTGAGCAACTGCTCTCCCGTTCCCGTGAGGGCGACCCTGCCCGCTTCGAGCACAGCCGCATGATGCGCGACCGCGAGCCCCGAGCGCGCATTCTGCTCGACGAGCAGCACGCTCCTGCCGTCGGCCGCGAGTTGCGTGATGCTCTCGAAGACCGACTTGCGTGCCTTCGGGTCGAGGCCGATCGACGGCTCATCCAGCAGGATCAAGGCGGGGTCAAGCATGAGCGAGCGAGCAAGCTCGACCTGCTTCTGCTCGCCGCCAGAGAGCGATCCCGCAGCCGCATTCTTCCGCTCCGCAACGATCGGGAACAGCGTCGAGACCTGCTCCATTCGGCTGCGAATGAGCGCCTGGTCCTTGAGGATGAAGGCACCCATCACCACGTTCTCCCACACGGACATCCCTGGAAACAGGCTGCGGTCTTGCGGCACATGGACGACGCCACGATCAAGCCGCTCCCGCGAGGAGAGCCGACTGATGTCTTCGCCGCGAAACAGCACTTGACCATCCTCGGGACGGAGCAAACCGCTGATGGTCTTGAGCACCGTGGACTTCCCCGCGCCGTTTGGGCCGATGAGGCACACGATCGTGCCGGTCGGCACGGTGAGGTCGACGCCCTTGAGGATCAGACCGGCGCCATAGCCAGCCGTGACGCCCTTGAGTCGGAGAATCGTCGACTCATCGCCCCCTGAAGCCGCGGCGGAGTCCGCAACGATCTCTGCCATGGTGATTGCTCCATCCATCTCAGGCACCGAGGTACGCGTCGAGAACTAGGGGATTGGACTGAACGTCCGCGGGCTTCCCTGTCGCGATCGGTGCTCCGTTGTCGAGCACGATCACCGGGTCGCACAGCCGCATCACGAGTTGCATGTCGTGCTCGACGATGAGGAAGGTGACACCCTCCGCATGGCGCGCCCGAACATGTCGCTCCATCGTGTCGATCATGACGGGGTTCACGCCGGCAGTGGGCTCGTCAAGCAGGACCAACTTCGGACTGCTCATGAGCACGGCCGCGAACTCAAGCAGCTTGCGCTGACCGTAGGAGAGGTCGGCGGCCCGCAGGTCGGCGAGCGCATCGAGCCGAAACTCCTCGAGCATCTCGTTCGCCGCCGCCCGATCGCTCTTCGACACCCGCATTCCGAATAGGTCGCCCCAACTGAAGCCGGAGGCCACCACGAGGTTCTCGCGCACCGACAGCTCAGGGAAGATCCTGGCCTGCTGGAAGGTGCGGGAGAGTCCCGAGCGGTACAGCTTGGCAGGGTTCGGCTTCGCCACGTCGTGGCCGTTGAACCGCATCGTGCCTGCGTCCGCCTTGAGATATCCCGTAATCATGTTGAAGGCGGTTGTCTTGCCCGATCCGTTCGGACCGATCAGTGCGGTGATGGTGCCCTTCTCGACCGAGAAGGAGCAGTTGTCGACCGCGGTGACTCCGCCGAATCGCTTGGTCAATCCGGCAACCTCAAGCAACGCGCTCATCGGGCCTCCCCCACTTTCGCCGTTCTCGATTCTGTATCGGCGGGCTCGTCCTTCGCCTGAGCAACCCCGGGTGCTAACTGATCCCCAAGTTTTCGCAAGCGCCAGAGTCTTAGCCTCTCGCTGATCGTCGGCAGGATGCCGCGCGGCAGCAGGAGCATGATCGTCAGGAAGATTGCGGCATACGCGAGCAGGTAGAACTGGCTCGCCCCCAACTTATAGGCGAAGATCTGTTGCGCCGGCACGAGGATAAAGGCACCGATGACGGGGCCCCACAGGGTGGCGCGGCCACCGAGGAAGGTCATCAGGACCATTCCGATCGTGATCAGCGGGTCCACGGCGAAGCCCGGGTAGATGAACCCGATGTAGAAGGCCCACACTCCACCAATCATCGCCGTGATGCCGACGCTGACCGCAAACGCGAGCACCTTCACCGGCACCACCTGCACGCCGACACCGTGCGCCTTGTCCTCGTCGGCGCGCACCGCGGAAAGCGAGAGTCCGATCTTGGAGCGCCGGAAGTAGAAGGAGATCCCCATGGCGACCGCGAGCAACGCCAGCATCGCGTAGTAGAACGGCCATGTGTAGGTCTCGATTGGGAACGGAGGAACGGCCACTCCGATGCCCTGCGCGCCGCCGGTGAGCGTCCGCAAGTTGTAGGCGAGGGCCTGCGCGACAAACAGGAGCGTGATCGTGACGATCGCGAAGACGTCGGCTCGAGTGCGCATCGCGATCCAGCCGACCGGCACACTCAGCAGTGCCGCGCCGATTCCGATCAGCGGGAGCACGAAGAACGGCGTGTACCCGTTTCCGACGCTGTCGTGGAAGATCAGGGCGACCGAGTAGGCGCCGACTCCGAAGAACGCCGCGTGCCCGAGCGATGGATAGCCTGCGTAACCGCCGACGAGGTTCCATGAACTCGCCAATCCCGCGTACATGACCGAGAAGATCAACAGGTTCATGATCCACTGCGGCCCGATCCCGTAGGGAACGGCGAGTAGCAACCCGAAGAAGACCACGGCCCTGATGAGGCCGGCCCGGGTCACAGTGCGCCCCGAGTCTTTGCGCCAAACAGGCCGCGCGGACGGAGCAACAGCACGAGTAGGAGGACCACAAAGAACGTGAAGTCCGACCAGATCGGCGAGGCCAGGGCCGAGACGAGCGCGGTACCGGTACCCATCACGAGAGCCGCGATGATCGAGCCGCCGATGCTCCCGAGACCGCCAAGGACGACGATCGTGAGCAATCTGCTGATGAGGTCATAGTGGCTTCCCGAATTGAATGGCGTGATGATCCCGAACACGGCGCCCGCCGCGGCCGCCGTCGCGGCGCCGAGTCCAAAACCCAACGCCGCGACGACCCGTGAATTGACCCCGAGCAGCTGCGCTGCCATCGGGTTTTGCACCGTTGCGCGGACTGCACGTCCGAACTTGGTGCGTTGGAGCAAGAAATACAGGGCCGCAAGCATTACGAGGGACAGAACGAATGCAAACAGCCGTACCGCGTTCACTTGATAGCCGAGCACTGTCCAACTGAAGTTCTCATAACCCGGCTGGATCGATCGGTACGTCGTGCTGTAGGTCGCGGAAAGCAAGCCTTCCAGACCGAGCGCGACGGCGAACGTGACCAGCAGAGAGAGCTCTGCAGCGTCATCCCGGTGCAGTGGACGCAAGAGCGTCCATTGGATCGCGACTCCGAGCCCGAAGAGCACGGGAGTCGTGATGACGATGGATAGGAACGGATCGATTCCCCAGTTGGTCAGAAGGCTGTAGCTCAGGTACGCGGAGAGCACGACGAGCGCGCCCTGGGCAAGGTTGATGACCTTCATGATTCCGAAGATGAGAGTCTGTCCGCTGGCCATGAGCGCGTACACGCCGCTGGTCAGAATTCCCAGAATGAGTGCCTGGATCAGTGAATGCACGGTGATAGTTCCCTTTTGCCTAGCCGGCCCACGGGGGCTTTGGTGCGACGGGAGCGTGCTGTGCCGAAGCAGCGGGGTAGACGGTGACGAGCTTGCCACCGATCCACTGCTCCAACAGATACTCGCCCTGTGGGACGCCGTACTTGTCCCAGCTGAGGTCCCCGACGAGCGTGGGCCACTTGCCGGAGTGCAGCGTCGAGATGATGGTCGCGTTGTCGATCTTGCCGGTCTTGGCTGCGACCTGCTCGAGCAACATGCCCGCCGAGTACGCCTCGGCCGAGGTCGGGTCGATGCTGTTGGCATCTCCGCCGTACATCGCCGTGTAGGACGCGATGAATGGCGCGCTCGACGGTTGGGTCGATCCCGGGTACCAGTCACCGCTCGAGAAGACACCCTCGGTGTTGGCCGCGCCAACCTTGTCGGGGAATTCCACAGGCGAGTTTGCGCCGTTGGACAGGAACATCCACTTGGGGTTGGACTTCAACTGGATCATTGCCTTGACGATCCCGAAGGCGTCGAGCGATTGCGTACCACCGATCACGACGTCCGGGTGAGTCGCCGCCATGCCCGAAACCACGGGAGTCAGGTCGGCCGTCTCCGAGGGGTAGGTCTGGTCGTAGACGGTCTGAATGCCTGCCGCCTCGAACCGTGCCTGGATGTTCGCCGCGATAGGAGCGGCAAACGGGTCGTCGAGCTTGAGGTACGCCGCCGTCTTGGGCTGCTGGTCTGCGGGCAACGACAGGATGTAGTCCGCGAAGACGTCACCACCGTTCGTTGTTTGGGCCGGCTGCACGAAGAACAGATTGTCGAGCTTCTGCGCGAAGACGCTGGGTCCACCACCCGCGGGCTCGATGAACGAGTAGCCGTAGCGCTTGGCCACGCGTGAGGCCGGGATCGTCAGGAGGCTCGAGAACGGGCCGAGGACGATGTCAACCTTGTCTTGCGTGATCAGGTTCGTGTAGTTGGTGACGACCTGGTCGGGGCTCGATGCGTCATTGACGATCTTGAGCGTGACCTGGCGCCCGAGGATGCCACCCTTCTTGTTGACGTCGGAGGCCCAGAGTTCGTAGCCCCGCTGTGCGGCCTTGCCCGGGTCGGCGAAGTCGCCCGTGAGTGACAGCGAGATTCCGATGGTCAGCGGCGAGGTGTCCGCCGGGGGCCCAGCGGTCGGTGTGCCGGATGTCGAGGCTCCACCGGTCGGTGCGCTGCTGGTGGGTGTGCTGGTCGAGGTCGAGCAGGCCGCCAAGACCATGACCATTGCGGTCGTGAGTCCGAAGGCCCTTAACCAGCGTCGCTTGCCGGACAGAGATTTCCGAGTTGGTAGTTGCATCATTGCTCCTGTATTGGTCGAGAAATCCACCGAAGGTCGCAACGGAGTGCCACCTCTTCGTGACTGTCGCCCTTGTGAGGCTGCAATCGATCGCTACCGCTTCGTGGATACACCCTTTGAGGTTGCAATCGATTGCGCCCACTGTGCACCACGTGCGCCTCCCGTGTCAAGAGACGTGTTCAGGAAATCGCGCGACGCCGTGCCGGCCCCGATGATCCACGCACGACGAGCGCGACCGGGAGCTTGACCGAGACCGCGCTTGATTGACCCGAGGCGATCTGTTCGAGCAAGAGGCGTGCGGCCTCGACTCCCATCTCGAAGTGGGGCGAGCGCACGGTCGTCATCGGGGGCAGAAAGTCCCCCGCAAAGGGCATGTCATTGAACCCGACCACCGAGATGTCACCCGGGCAATCGAGCCCATGCATGCGCAGCGAGTGGTAGGCGCCGAGGGCGAGCAAATCGTTGGCCGCCACGACGGCGGTGAAGCCGTCGACCCCCTGGTCAAGCACCACATCGAGCGCGGATTGTCCCGCATCGATGCTGTAGGACGAGGTCGGAACGACGCGGCCAGCCGCGCCGGTTTGGGAGCACGCCGCCTGGAACGCGCTCTCGCGGATCTCGCTCGTCGAGAATCCGCGCGGCCCCGCCAAATGGAGGATGCGCCGATGTCCGAGTTCACTCAAATGCGCGACTACCTCGTGGATTCCACGCGCATCATCTCCGGTTACAGACGGGAAAGACACCCCGTGCGCCTCGCGATTGACCATGACGGCGAGCACGCCGCGCGCGAGCGCGTCGGCCATGAGCACGTGATCGGTGTGGCCGGTCGCGACGATGAAGCCGTCGACCTGACGCTCCATGAGCGACTCGAACAGCGTCCGCTCGGCGGCGTCCTTGCCATCCGTGTTGACGACAAACGCCGAGAATCCGCGTGGGGCGAGATAGCTGTCGATGCCGCGCACCATGGGCGGAAAGATCGGGTTCATGAGATCGGGCACAATCACGCCGATCGTCATCGACGAGCGCGTCCGCAAACCACGCGCCATGGCGTTTGGCATGTAGCCGAGCTGCTTCGCGGCGCGGCGCACGCGCCGGACGGTCGCGGCGTTGACCTGATTCTCGGTCTTGCCGCTCAGCGCGCGTGACACCGTTCCGGGATGAACCCCCGCCAGTTTCGCGACATCGGCGAGCGTGATGCGATTGCTCATGACTGCGACGATATCAGCCAGCGTTCCTGGGCCAGGGATGAGCCCCGGGCTTGACGCGGATCGCCAAGCAATGAATAATCAACTTCGATCGCAATCGATTGCGGCAATCTTGCCGTGAGGAGGCAGACCAATGACGAATACTGGGCTCGCAAAGATCGGCTGGATTGGCACCGGCCGCATGGGCTTTGCCCTGTCGGTTCGCCTCCTTGAGGCCGGCTACGACGTCGCGGTGTACAACCGCACCAGGTCCAAGGCCGAGCCGCTCGCGGCACTCGGTGCCACCGTCGTCGATCGGCCTGCGGATCTCGCGGACCGCGACGTGGTCTTCATCATGGTGTCCGCGCCGAAGGACCTCCAACAGGTCGTCGAGGGCGACGGCGGCCTGCTCACCGTCGAGAACGTCTCGCCGGGCGTCATCATCGACTCCTCGACCGTGTCGACCGAGGCCTCCGCGAAGATCCGCGCACTCGCGACCGCGCACGGCAGCCACTTCCTCGCCTCCCCCGTGAGCGGCAACCCCGGAGTGATCGCGGCTGGCAAGCTCACCCTTGCCGTGTCCGGCCCGCGCGAAACCTTCGAATCGGTGGAGGCCCTGCTCAACACGCTCGGCCAGGGCGTGACGTGGGTCGGCGACGGTGAGGCCGCGCGGCTCGTCAAGATCGCGCACAACGTCTTCCTTGGCATCGTCACTCAAGCGATGGCCGAGATCACCGTCCTCGTCGAGAAGGGCGGCGTGAGTCGCGAAGCCTTCCTCGCGTTTCTCAACGATTCCGTGATGGGATCGACCTTCACGCGGTACAAAACACCCGCCTTCGTCAACCTCGACTTCACGCCAACCTTCACGATGCCGCTGCTCAAGAAGGACTTCGACCTCGGGCTCGACGCGGCTCGCGAACTCGGCGTCCCGATGCCGATCTCGGAGGCCACCGCCGAACTCGTCTCCGCGGCCGTTGACTCCGGTCATCTCCTGGAGGACTTCGCCGTGCTCCTGCTGGACGAGGCGAGGCGGGCAGGCATCACCCTCGTCTCCGAAGACAAGCACGTCCTCAGCGGACTCGAGGTGTCGCCCAATGTCTGAACTCATTCCACTCTCCGCCCCCGGCCACATGGGCGTCGACTACGAGTCGAGAGTCGACTTCGATCGCCTTCGCGACTACCGCATCACGCGCGCCAAGCAGTCCCTCAACTCGAGCGAGTGCGGCGCCTTTCTGCTCTTTGACTTCTACAACATCCGCTACACGACGCAGACGTGGATCGGCGGCGCGCTCGGCGACAAGATGACGCGTTACGCGTTGCTCACGCGCGACGGCGATCCCATGTTGTGGGACTTCGGCTCTGCGGTGCGCCACCACAAGCTCCACTCGCCGTGGCTCAAGCCCGAGAACAACCGACCGGGCATGCTGGGGATGCGTGGCGCGGTCGCGCCGTCGGCCGGACTCATGGAGTCCGCCGTGCGCGAGATCAAGGCGCTGCTCGTCGAGGCGGGAGTCGCGGACCTCCCGGTCGGCGTCGACATCGTCGAGCCCCCGTTCCTGTTCGAGATGCAACGTCAGGGCCTGAAGGTCGTCGACGCGCAGCAGCTCATGCTCGACGCGCGACAGATCAAGTCGGTCGACGAGATCATGCTCCTCAACCAGGCGGCCGCGATGGTCGACGGCGTCTACCAAGACATCGTCGACGTGCTCAAGCCGGGCATCAGGGAGAACGAGATCGTCGCGCTCGCAAACAAGCGGCTCTACGAGATGGGCTCGGATCAGGTCGAGGCGGTCAACGCCATCTCAGGTGACCGGTGCAACCCGCACCCGCACAACTTCACCGACCGCATCATCCGGCCCGGCGACCAGGCCTTCTTCGACATCATCCACTCGTTCAACGGCTACCGCACCTGCTACTACCGCACCTTCGCGGTCGGCAGTGCCACTGCAAGCCAACGCGACGCCTACACGAAGGCGCGCGAGTGGATGGACGCCGCGATCCAGACCGTGCGCGTCGGAGTCGGCACGGACGACATCGCAAAGGTGTGGCCAAAGGCCACCGACTTCGGCTTCGACAACGAACTCGCGGCCTTCGGCCTGCAGTTCGGCCACGGCCTCGGACTCGGCCTGCACGAGCGGCCCATCATCTCGCGCCTCAATAGCCTCGACAACCCGATCGAGATTCAGTCCGGAATGGTCTTCGCGCTCGAGACCTACTGCCCGGCAAGCGACGGCGTCTCGGCCGCTCGCATCGAAGAGGAAGTCGTCGTGACCGACCAGGGCGTGCACGTCCTGACGAAGTTCCCTGCTCAAGACCTCTTCATCGCCAACGAGTACTAGTTTCGGGGCGTCGATCAGCACACACTCGTGCGTGCCGCGCACGCTACCGACGCCAGGCGGCGACCCCGTTCCGTGATGTGGGCCTCGCGCGTTTGCGCTGACGTACCGATACCAGGTGTACTAGACGTACACACCTAGGAGGAACCATCATGGCCGCAGGCTTCGGCAAGTATGTTGTCAACGCCCTGGTGGCGGCGACCGCTGGTCGCGTCACCGGTATCCTGCGCGGCGAGCTCGAGGACGCGAAGGTGGAGATGCAGACCAAGGCCAAGGGCCTTGGGATTGGCGCCGCCCTCGTTGCCGTCGCGACAACGTTCCTGTTCTTCGCGATCGCCGTGTTCCTGACTGCCGCCGTGCTCGGCCTCGCGCAGGTGTGGCCCGCCTGGTTGGCCGCGCTCGTCGTCGGCGGTACGCTCCTGGTCATCGCAGGGATCTTCATTGCGATCGGTGCCGCCAAGATCAACAAGAACAAGGATCTGCGGCCCGAGCGGGCAATCGCCCACCTGACCAAATTCTTCGCGCGCTGATCACGCTCTTCGCGAGCTACACGAGCTAGGCGAGGTCCGCCTCGGGCGCACCCACCGGCTCGGCGATGCGTGGGTGAGGCCCCTTCCGCGGACTACGGCCAGCCAGCCACACCCCCGCGAGAACGATCACCACGCCCAACGGCTGGTACCAACGCAGGGTCTCCCCCAGCACGAGGATGCCGAGTGTTGTGGCGACCACGGGAACAAGATAGGTGACCGATGCGGCCGTCGTGGCACCCGCCATCTTCACGACGCGCCAGAACATCACGTAGGCGAAGGACGTGCCGAACACTCCCAGGCACAGAAGCCCCCACAGCGCCGAGCCCGAGGGCGAGAATGCCCCTTGTTCGGGCGAACCGCTGAGGAGCGCGACCGGGGCCAGCATCACCGCGGACAGCCCCACCTGGGTCATCGCGAGCGTCTCAGGACGCGCGGAGACCCTGCCAAGCAACCTGCGGGACATCGCCCCTCCCACGCCGTAGAAGGCGGTCGCCGTCAGCATGAGAAGGGTGCCACCGAGCGAGAACTCATGGACGTCCCACGCCCCCACCAACACCGCGATGCCCCCGGCCCCGACGAGAAGCCCCATCAACTGGGCCTTGGTCGTCCGCTCTGCGGGGATGAGTAGCGCCACGAAAACGGCCGTCCACAACGGCGTGGTGGCGTTGAGCAGGCTCGCAAGGATCGAGGTGACCCGTTGCTCGGCCATCGGGATGAGGACCATCGGCACCACGGACATGCCGATCGCAGTCACCGCGATACCCCCCACGGTTCTCCAGCCGAATCGTGGCCACGACCGATAAGCGGCCACGATCGCGACAAGGACCACGGCGCCCACGGTAAGTCGTCCGAAGCCGACCTGGGCCGGAGTGAAACCGCGCAGGGAGATCTTGATGAACAAGAACGAGGAACCCCACCCGAGCGCCGCGATCACGAGCGATGGCAGCCACGCCCGCATGGGCGTCGCGTTGGGGCTCACCTCACGCCCTGCATCGCCTGCGTGGGAGGCAACGCTTGCGCGGGCGCGAGGGAACCGGGATGGGCGGCGACCGCGGCTCGCTCGATCGCCGCAGAGTCACCTCCCGCCTCGAGTGCGAGCATGGCTGCCTTGATCGCCGTCCCCCCGTAGCCGTACGATCCGAGTTTTCCGCCCGCGCTGACCACCCGGTGACAAGGAACGAAGGGCGCGACCGCATTGTGCGAGCACGCCGTGCCGACCGCCCGCATCGCGCGTGGACTGCCGGCGGCCTCGGCGAGTTCCTTGTAGGACAGCGGCTCGCCCGCAGGTAGGTGCCGAAGCGTCTCCCACACCTTCTGGAAGAACGGCCCACCCGCTTGCGCTACTGGTACCGACGCGAGCGCATCGCCATCACCGGCAAGCCACCTCTTGACGGCGGAGTCCACGGCGGGCAGTGCAGCGTCGATCCAGCCGCAGCCTTGCCACGGCGGCGCAAGTTGGGCCGCGATGTCGCCGACGCCGCGGAAGCCCGACGCACGCACGGTGCCATCGGCACTGGCGAGGACGTGGAGCACGCCGAAAGGCGTCCCATACGAGGCATGAAGGAGCGGCTCTTGCATGGCGCAAGGCTACGCCCACGGCCCGACATCTGCGATGGTCCACGGGCTCAGCGAGTGGCACCTCTATGGGCACGGCCCCCACCCAAGTCGGGGACCGCGACAAACGCCAAAACTCTGCGGAGTGGGCCTATTCCTGCGCGTCTAGGAGCAGAGCACGAACCTCTAGCTCACGGAAGCGACGGTGGCCGCCCAGGGTGCGAATGGAGGAGAGCTTCCCAACCTTGGCCCAACGGGTCACGGTCTTGGGGTCGACGCGGAAGATTGCGGCGACCTCGCTTGGGGTGAGCAACTTCTCCGGGTCTTGGAGAGTATCAGCCATCATGTTTATCCCTCAATTGTGCCAAGAGCCCTGCGGGCTTTGTTGCACCATGAGACCCTCCAGCCGGGCGATTATGACGCGGTTCGCAGGAAATATTTCCACTTTGTACTGATGCGGCGTGGTTCACGAGTGGTGTGGCGGACGTTGTACAGTATGCACAGGACTCGAGGTCGAGGGCCGCGTAACCGCGTGCCCTCAGTCGCAGAAGGGACGGGCGACCATGGGGCGCGGCCGTCAAAAGGCGAAAGACGCAAAGATCGCGCGTCAGATCAAGTACACGAGCCACAGCGGAGATATCCGCGAGTTGGAACGTGAGCTGATCGGCGGCGCTCCTGCGCACACCCCTCCGCCCGCCGCGGCAGTCGAAGTAGACGTAGAAGACGACTTCTATGATCGCTGGGCCGAAGAAGAGGACGACGACTAGTCGCAAGACATCCGCGTCGCCCGCACGGTCCCGCCTTCACGGTCCCGCACCGGTGCCCGCGTGTTGCACGAAAGTCACGGACCTGTTGGGGGCAGCCCCAAAGTAGCAGGCATCTCGCGACCGAACGTCACTACACTCGTGACTTCGTAAGGGTGCCGGGCAACACCACGGCACCATTCGGCTCCGAGTTGCCCCGGTACGCCATGTCGCACATCTCGCTGTGGAGAACCGCCTCTGGCTCCCCGCGAACTGATCTGATGGACCTGTGCGCGCGGTGGAGATACTTGCGGACCTCGGCGGGGTGGCCGAGGCGGGCACGCTGCGCCGGTTCGGGGTCACGGCCGCCCACATCAACGCCGCGTGCGCTTCCGGTGAGGTCTATCGAGTGCGGCGCGGGGCGTACGCACTGACCAACGCCGATCCCGTCCGTGTCGCCGAGCTTTCGTGGCACGGAGTGTCAACGTGCATCACCGCGGCCGAACACCGAGGGTTGCCTGTGCTTGACAGAGACGACCGCATCCACCTCCGCGTCGACCACGCTCGGTCACAAGGCGGCCGTAACCTCTCGCTCCCGCGGCACGTCGTTCGCCATCCTTCGGCCGGTACCGCGCGGCGGCTCGGAGTGATCGAGGTGATTGACGACTCCGCGCGCTGCATCGACCGCGCCGCCCAGCTGGTGCTCTTGGATGCGGCGCTGAACCGCAAGCTCATCGTTCCGGGCGACATCACGGGCCTCGCACTTGGGAGCGCTCGCAGACGCGCATGGTTGTCGAGCCATGCGGATGGTCGGGCACAGAGTCCGCTCGAGACCCTGGCACGAGTAGCCCTCATCGGTGCCCGGATCCCCTTCGACCTTCAGGCTCAGATTCCCACCGTGGGCCGCGTCGACATTCTCGTCGATGGCCGAGTGATAGTCGAGATCGATGGACGCGGCTATCACGAAGACCCTGCCGCATTCACGAACGATAGGCGTCGCGACCGCGCGGCAGTGGCGAGCGGTTTCACCGTGCTGCGATTCACCGCAGCCGACGTCCGAGACGGCGGAGCGGTCGCGGTCGAGGCCGTGCGGGCAGCTCTCAGGGCGCCGCTGCGACCACCATCGTGGGGGCGCGTTCGTGATGGTGGACGCGCGCTTCGATGACGAAGTCACGGGTATGGCCACCGACCCTGCGCGTTACCAGGGAACATGAGGGCACTCGCACCGTGATCCGTGACTTGTGCCGAATCGCCGGGCCAAACGACTAGGAACGACACCCTTGGGGGCACGACTTCGGGTGAAGAGCCCGAGGCGCCTACGCGCTGTAGTTCCCCGTGAGGTAGACAGCGCCGCCGTGCACGCCCTTAGCGCCCCTGATGACGTCGGGGGAAGCCATTCGCCCGTCGTCGATCACCACTTCACCCAGCGCCCATGCAGGCACACCCGCCGCCTTGCAGGCCGCCATCAGCGCGTTCGCGTCCTCAGCGGTAACGAGCGCAACCATGCCTACTCCCATGTTGAGCGTCGACTCGAGGTCGTTCCACGGCACGCCGCCCGCGGCCTGAACCACAGAGAAGATGGCGGGCAGTTCCCACGCGTCTCGTGCCACGTACGCGGCCAGTCCGGTGGGCATCACGCGTGCGACGTTTGCCGCGAGTCCCCCGCCGGTGACGTGCGAGAAGGCATGGAGGCCCGGCACCGTCGCCGCGAGGTCCACGCACAACTTGGAGTAGATGCGCGTCGGTTCGAGCAGTTCGGCGCCCACCGAGCGGCCAAGGTCTGGTAGTTGCGTCTCGAGGGCCCAGCCCGCGTGAGCCACGACGCTACGCACGAGTGAGTAGCCATTCGAGTGCAGCCCCGATGCGGCCATCGCCACGACGACGTCGCCCTCACGCACGCGTTCGGGGCCCAGCAGGGCATCGGCCTCCACCACGCCAATCGCGGCGCCGGCAACGTCGTAGTCGTCGGGGTCCATGACGCCTGGGTGTTCGGCGGTTTCGCCGCCGACGAGCGCGACACCCGCCATTTCGCAGCCCATCGCGATTCCGCGCACGATGTCGGCGATGCGCTCGGGAACTACCTTGCCGCAAGCGATGTAGTCGGTCATGACGAGCGGCTTGGCGCCGCACACGACGATGTCGTCGACCACCATGGCGACCAGGTCTTGACCGATCGTGTCGTGCACACCCATCTGGCGCGCGATGACGATCTTGGTTCCCACGCCGTCTGTGCTCGAGGCGAGCAGCGGGCGGCGGTACGCCTTCAGCGCGGACGCATCGAATAGCCCGGCAAACGCGCCGATGCCGCCCAGCACCTCGGGCCCGTGGGTGCGAGCGACCGCGTCCTTCATGAGTTCGACGGCCTTGTCGCCCGCGTGGGTGTCGACACCCGCGTCGGCGTAGGTGATGCGCGCCGCTGCTGGCCGCACGCCCTGCGCCTCTTTCCCCGCCGCGCCCGTCACTTGGCCACCTGAGTCATCAGGAGGTGGCGCGCGTCGACGGGCGTGTCCATGGGGTATTGGCCCGTGAAGCAAGCGGTGCAGAGGCGGTCCTCGGCCTGTTGGGTCGCCGCGACCATGCCCTCAAGCGAGATGTGGCCGAGCGAGTCGGCGCCGATCTGTTGGCGCAACTCCTCGACGCTCTTGCCCACCGACGCAAGCTCGTCGCGCGTGGGGAAGTCGATCCCATAGAAGCACGGCCATTGGACGGGCGGCGCCGAGATGCGCACGTGGACCTCGGTGGCTCCCGCCTCGCGCAGCATCGCGATGATCGCGTGCTGCGTGTTGCCGCGCACGATCGTGTCGTCGACCACAATGATGCGCTTGCCCGCGATGACCTCACGCAACGGGTTCAGTTTGAGCCTGATGCCAAGTTGGCGCAGGGTCTGCGACGGCTGGATGAACGTGCGCCCCACGTAGGCGTTCTTGGTCAGGCCCTGGGCGAAGGGGATTCCCGATGCTTGGGCGTAACCGACGGCGGCGGGCGTACCCGACTCGGGGACGGGGATGACCATGTCGGCCTCGACCGGGTGCTCGCGAGCAAGCGTGCGACCCATCTCGAGTCGCGCCGCCTGAATCGATCGGCCCGCGATCGAGGTGTCCGGCCTTGCCAGGTACACGTATTCGAAGATGCAGCCGTGCGGATCCGCCTTGGCAAAGCGCTCGGAATGCACGCCGTCTGCGTCGATCGTGAGGAACTCCCCAGGCTCGACCTCGCGTTCGAAGACCGCGCCCACAATGTCGAGCGCGGGAATCTCGGAGGCAACCACCCAGCCGCCGGAGGGCAGCGCGCCGAGCACGAGGGGGCGGACGCCATGGGGATCGCGCGCCGCATACAGCGCGTGCTCGTCCATGAACACGAAGGAGTAAGCGCCCTTGAGGTGCGGAAGCAGCTCGAGCGCCGTCTCGGCGAGCGTGTCGAACTCGTCAGAGCCGAGCAGGGCCGTGACGATCGCGGTGTCGGTGCACTTGCCACCCTTGAGGTCGACGCGCTTGGGGTAACCCTCGCGCTCGATCAACAGGTCGATGAGTTCCTGGGTGTTGGTCAGATTGCCGTTGTGGCCCAAGGCGACCGTGCCGTGCGCCGTCGGCCCCAACGTCGGCTGGGCGTTTGCCCACGTCGATGCGCCGGTGGTCGAGTACCGGGTGTGCCCCACCGCGATGTGGCCCTGAAGCGCCTCGAGGGCGCCCTCGTCGAACACCTGGGAGACGAGACCCATGTCCTTGAAGACGAGGATCTTCTTGCCGTCCGATGCGGCGATCCCGGCGGACTCCTGTCCACGATGCTGGAGCGCGTACAGGCCAAAGTAGGCGAGCTTGGCGACCTCTTCTTGTGGCCCATAGACGCCGAAGACGCCACAGGCGTCCTGCGGGCCCCTCTCGCCTGGCAGGAGGTCATGGCTCAACCGTCCGTCACCGCGAGCCATCGCCGGCCCCTTCGTCGTCGCTGGTCGCCGGGACGGCGCTGTCTTCTGCCGTGCGGGGCTCGGGTACTACGCCAAACATGGGCGCCCAGTCCGTCTCGATGTCGTGGCGTTGCCTGTCGGCCGAACGTCCGGACGTGTACTCCATGATGGCCGCCTGGGAACCTGAGATCAGGCCGCCCGCGAGTGCACCAGCTAGTGCGACAAGCAGCCCCGCCGCGGCGCGGCCCACGCCGGTACCCGCAGGAAGAAGCACACCGGCGATGAGGCCAACAATCGCGCCGATGCCAATTCCGGTGATGATGAACCGTTCGGTGCGGGGAGCTCTGCGATAGGTCGCCGGAATAGCGTGCTCTGGCACGTCGATGGGGGTGGGCTCCGGACCTTCGCTCACAAGGAGAGTCTAGGCGGTGGTGAGCCCGCGCCGGTGCGTTCCGGCGCGGGACCGACTTTTGACCCTTTGTCGAGCCGGCCCGAAGGCCGCGAACGCAGCACCGCTGGAGCGCGCAGCAGGTCGTTCCACACTCACACGAGCAGCAACGCCCCCGCATCGGCTGTTCAGGCGCCCCACCCTCGCCATGCGGGCACCCACGACTCAGGTGCCCGCCTGCCGCATCTTCAAGGCGCTAGGCCATGAGGAGCGATGGGCATCGGCCAGAATCGGCCACCCAGCCTCGGTTGGCTGTGATCTGCCCTCGGTCGGTCCCGACAACTACCCCTTGACGCTGCCCGCAAGGAGGCCCTTGACGAAGTACCGCTGAAGCGCGAGGAACACGATGATCGGGATGATGATCGTGAGGAAGCCAGCGGGCGCGAGCAGGTCTAAGTGCGCGCCATAACTGCCCACGAGACTCTGCATGCGCGCCGTCACAGGTTGCTGCGCCGGATCCGAACTACCAAAGGTCTTCGCAACCAAGAGATCGTTCCACACCCAGAGGAACTGGAAGATGCCGAATGACACGATGGCCGGCATGGATAGCGGAAGAACAATCGACCGGAAAATTCTCAGATGCGCGGCACCGTCCACACGCGCCGCCTCAATGAGAGGAGTCGGTATTTGCGCGATGAAGTTATGGAGGAGGAAAATCGCAAGCGGAAGCGAGAACATGGTGTGTGAGAGCCAGATCTGGGCGAGCGTTCCGTTTATCCCCGGCGAAGGCAAGACCGTGACGCCAAAGAAATGTAGTCCGTGAACGTAATACTGTTGCAGAGGGACCAATGCCATCTGCAACGGCACCACCTGGAGGGCGAAAATGCCGAAGAAGATTGCGTCACTGCCACGGAATCTCATCCACGCCAGCGAGTAAGCCGCCAACGACGCGATGAAAATCGGAATGATCGTGGCGGGAATGGTGATCGCGAGCGAGTTCACTAGCGGCATCGTGAACCCGCCGTTGGCGGTCAACACCTCTTTGTAATTCCCCAGGCTAAAGCTCGGGTGGACGAAGAACTGCCACCAGCCCGTGGTGGCGGCGTCCTCCCCGGAACGGAAGGAGTTCACGAAGAGGCCCAACGTGGGAATGGTCCATACGATGGCAATAACGACGATCGTGGCGGTGGCGATCGTCGAACTGAATGCCTGCCTGATGGCCGAGGAAGCCGCCTTGCCGTGAAGCTTGCCGTCGGACCTCTCGGATGCGATGGGGGGCGTGGTGGATGTCATCTCTCTGTCCGCTCCCTGCGTAGTTGGCGAATATTGAAGTACATCATCGGGAGTACCACAATAAAGAGAATGACCGCCAGGGCACTCCCCCTGCTGACCTGACTGGTGACAAACATGTCCGCATACATTTGGCGCGCAAGCACATCGGTGTTGAAGTTACCGTTGGTCATGGTGAAGACAATGTCGAATACCTTGAGTGTAGTAATCATGACGGTCGTCAACACCACGATGACGGTATTTCGAATCATCGGGATTTGGACAGTGCGGAAGAGGCTGAATCCATTCGCGCCATCCAGCCGCGCCGACTCGATGATTTCATCCGGGATGGACTGCAACGCGGCGCCTAGCACTACCATGGCAAATCCGACCTGAATCCAGATCATGATGATCATGAGTAGGAAAGTGTTCACCGGTACGCTCGTAATCCAGTTGGGCGGATTGCTCCACCCCAGCTTCATCACCACCTCGCTCAACAGGCCGGTTTGAGTCTGCGACGGCGCCACATAACTGTAGACGTATTTCCAGATCACCGATGCGCCCACAAAGCTAATCGCGGTCGGAAGAAAGATCAGCGTCTTGAGCAGGTTATTGTGCTTGACCCTGTCAAGCAGCAACGCCGCCGCCAGCCCAATGATCACGGTGATGGAAGGAACCACAATAAGCCACACAAAGCTACGTAGAATAGTTTGCAGAGTGTAGGGGTCGGTCAGCGCGTACTTGTAATTCTCAAGACCGATGTACTTGGTGTTGGGTTGTCCCAAGAACTGTTGATTCTTCAAACTGTTGTTGATCGTGGTGAGTGCCGGGATGATCAATCCCAGGAGCAGCAGAAACAACGCTGGCCCTAGGGCGATAACAATCGCCACCGGCCTTTGGAACCTACCGGTCACGCGGCCCGCAATAAAGAAGACGACCCCCAGGATGGCGACAAAGCCCGCCACCGCCACGATCACCCCAAAGAGCGTGCTCGCGGCGTCGCCGACGACGGAGGACGCCATGAGGGGCCTCATGGTGACACCTGTATCTAGAAGTATGGCTGGCACGGAGGCCCCCTTATGAGTGCAATGTGCGGTGACGAGCGACCGCTGCTGACCGAGTGGTGCTTGCTCCTCGGCCCCGGTCCGAAACGGACCGGGGCCGAGGATCAGCGATAGAGGCTAGCTAGTGGGCCAGGAGGCGTCGATTTCTTTAGCGACGTCTGCAGCCGACTTGCCGCCGAACCAGTCCACCATGCCCTTCCAGAAGGTGCCTGAACCGACAGCAGCTGGCATCGCGTCGGAGGCGTCGAAACGGAACGTCGCCGTCGGATCTGCCAGGTACTTAGCGGAGATCTTGTCGATCGGGTCGGTATAGAGGGTCTGGTCAACCTTCTCGTTGGCCGATACCCATCCCGGGGCAACCGCGATGCGGCTGTCTGCCCACTCCGGGCTGGACAGGTAGTTCTGCACCGCCTGCGTCGCCGGATCGTCAGCGAACGCGGTGACGAACTCGCCGCCGCCCTCGACCGGGTTCGAGATGGACGGGTCTACTGCCGGCAACTTGAAGGCGAACACGTCGCCGTTCTCGCTGACATCGGTGCCCTTGGGCCACTGGGCCTCGTAGAAGGACGCCTGCTGTAGCATCCCGCACTCGTTCTTCAGGATGGGTAGCCCAGCATCTTGGAAGGTCGTGGTCGCGACCGTCTGGACGTTGCCGTAGCCGCCGTTGACCCACGCGGGGTTGAGCATCCAGTCAGCGACAGTCTTCATCGCAGCCTGGATCTTGGGGTCAGAGAATGTCACCTTGTGGCTGATCCAGTCGTCGTAGACCTGGCCGCCATAGGTGCCGAGTACGGCCTCCTCAAGCCAGTCCGTCGCGGGCCAGCCCGTCGCGGTGCCGGAGCCGATTCCACCGCACCACGGCTTCGCCACACCGGTCATGTTGGTCGCCATCTTGGCGGACAGCGTCATCATGTCCGCCCAGGTGGTGGGCACGGTGTAGCCGTTGGCGGCGAAGTACTTGGGTGAGTACCACACCAGGGACTTCATGTTGGAGCTCATGGGGGCGGCATAGAACTTTCCATCGACGCTCCCATAGCTCTTCCACGCGTCGTTCCAGTTGCCCTCGTTCGTGACCGTCTGTGCCGGCGGGTCCTTCACGGTGCCCGTCGCCACCATCTGCGCGAGCAGCCCCGGCTGGGGGATGATCGCGAGGCCGGGGGCGTTGCCGCCGTTCACCTTGACAGGCAGGTCAGATTCGAACGTGTTTGAGCCTGTGTATTGGATCGTGATGCCAGTGCACTTCTCGAAATCGGCCCACGATGTAGCAAGCGAATCCGATTCGGGACTCAAAATGGATCCGAACATGGTGACAGTCGATCCGCTGTGTCCGGCATACGCCTGGAACTGAGCGCAGTCACCACTTAGCGTGGGCGCGGCTGCGTTGCTACTACTAGTCGTGGTGCTGGAACCCGTGTTACTGGAACACCCACTCATCGCGATCAAGGTGGCGGTCGTTGCCGCCGCCGCGATCCATCGAGTCTTCTTCATCGATCATCCTTCCGTTACAACGGCGGAGGAGCGCACAGGCTTACAAACACGCAAGCCAAGAACAGGAGCACTTCTTCGTGCTCCCCTCGCCGGCGCCGCCATCATTGGCAGGCCTGGTTGGTGTGGGTAATGCTTTTTCAAACGATACAACACACAAAGTGACAATTGTGCTTCAGACCACTGCTACACACCTAAGTGAGAAGTCCGTGATTTCCACCATAAACAGGCACTAGGCGCGTTGCAAGCCCTAGCGCGCCGCCAAGGGCGTCCGCTCGCTCATCGATAACGTTATCGTTACCGCAATGCAACCGTTTACAGTGCGCGTGCGACGCCCTCCCCCGGCGATCTCGGCACAACTCCCACCAGGCTGGTGGCTCGATTTGTACCGACATCTGCGCCCAAAGTTTCGCGAATGGCTCGATCCGTACCACCCCCTCCCCCAAATCACGGCAAATGGCTCGATCCGTACCATCCGCGCTCCCAAAACACGGCAAATGGCTTGTTCTATACCGGCGCGTCTAGAGCGGCAGATACGCCGCAAGATCGGCGCGCTCGCCCGAGGCAAGGACGCGACCGCTCGCCACAGCATCGGCCCATGTGAGGGCACCCGTCGCGAGAGACAACCACGTGTCCGCGTCGGTCTCGACGACCGCCGGGGGAGTACCGCGACGGTGCGAGGTTCCCTCGATGCACTGCACGGCGCCAAAGGGAGGGACACGAACCTCCACGCTGCCACCGGGCGCGCGAGCCTCGAGTTGCTGGAGGGTGAACCTCACCGCCGTCGCCAGAACGGGCCGCGCGGCGGGGGCGCCCGATGGGTCGATCGCGGCGGCCACTGCCGCCCGGCCAGCGGCGGAGTCGATGCGTTTCGCCATGGCTTCAGTGTGCCTTGACGGAGGCGTAGCGGGCAGTACCTACGCGAAGTGTGCGGGAAGCAGTGCTTCCCAGGTGTCACGCAGCGTCGCAAGCGGTAGCGTGAACTGACCCTGCAACTCGATCACAGGCTCCTCCTGAGTCACGCCGATGCGGGCGAATGGCACTCCGCGCGCCGTCAACATGTCGGCCCAACGGGGCTCCTCCGTGCGCGGGACCGCCACGAGCACGCGGCCCTGCGACTCGCTCAGCCAAGCCTGCGCGGGCGTGACGCCATCGCGGGCAACGACCTCGTCGAGCACGATTCGCGCGCCGACGCCATAGCGCAGCGCACCCATCGCCACCGCAGTCGCGAGGCCGCCCTCGGTGACCTCGCGGGCCGCGTCGGTCAGGCCGTCGCGCGAAGCGGAGACCATGACCTCGGCCAGCACCTTCTCGGCCTCGAAGTCGACGGCGGGCGGGAGCCCGCCGAGGTGGCCCGCCACCTGAGCGAAGACGGAGCCATCGAGTTCGGCTCGCGTCGCGCCCACGAGGTACAGCGACTGACCCACCTCGCGCCAGCCCGCGGGCGTGGCCCGGCGGACGTCGTCGAACACGCCCAGGATGCCCACGATCGGGGTCGGATTGATCGACGAGTCGATCTGCCCTGGCTTGCCAGTCCCGTTGTAGAGCGACACGTTGCCGCCGGTGACGGGCACGCCCAACGCGAGGCAGGCATCGGCGATGCCGCGCACCGCCTCCGCGAACTGCCACATCGAGTCGGGGTCCTCGGGCGAGCCGAAGTTGAGCCCGTCGGTGACGGCGCGCGGCTCTGCCCCGGCGATCGCGACCGCGCGGTACGCGGCCACGACGGCCTGCTCTGCACCGGCGTACGGGTCGAGCTTGGTGTAGCGATCATTGGAGCGAGTGGCAATGGCGACGCCGCGGCCCGTCACCTCGTCGACGCGGACCACGCCCACCACGTCGGGCCGCGCCATCGCGGTGTTGCCCTGGACGTAGCGGTCGTATTGGCTGGTCACCCAGCCGCGCGCCGCGAGCGCGGGCGAGCCGAGCATCTCGAGCGTCGTCGCCAGAAGGGCGTCGCCGTCGGCCGGCATCGGGAGGGACGCCGACGTGTCCGCCTGCAGGCCGTCCATCCACGCTGGACGCGCGTAGGGGCGGTTGTACGTGGGGCCCTCATGGGCCACCGTGCGCGGGTCGACGTCGACGATGCGCTGGCCGTGGTGATCGATCGTGAGGCGGCCGGAGTCGTTGACCTCGCCCACCACGGAGGACTCGATCTCCCACTTGCCGGTGATCGCCATGAACGCGTCGAGCTTCTCGGGCGTGACGACGGCCATCATGCGTTCCTGGGATTCGGACATGAGGATCTCGCCTGCATTGAGCGACGGGTCACGCAGCAGCACGTCGTCGAGCCACACGTGCATTCCGCCGGAGCCGTTGGACGCGAGCTCGCTGGTCGCGCAGGAAATCCCTGCCGCGCCCAGGTCCTGGATGCCCTGCACCACATCGGCCGCGAACAGCTCGAGGCAGCACTCGATGAGCACCTTCTCCATGAAGGGGTCGCCCACCTGGACGGAGGGGCGCTTGGCGGGCACGCCGCCCTCGAAGGTTTCCGAGGCGAGGATCGACGCGCCGCCGATGCCGTCGCCACCCGTGCGCGCGCCGAAGAGCACGACCTTGTTGCCCACGCCCTCGGCGCTGGCCAAGTGGATGTCCTCGTGCTTCATGACGCCCACGCATAGGGCGTTGACCAGGGGGTTTCCTTGGAACGACGCATCGAAGGAGCAGCCTCCGCCGATGTTGGGCAGGCCGAGCGAGTTGCCGTAGCCCCCCACTCCCGCGACCACGCCGTGAACCACGCGCTGGGTGTCGGGGTGGTCGATTGCGCCGAACCGCAACTCGTCCATGACCGCCACGGGGCGCGCGCCCATCGCGAGGATGTCGCGCACGATGCCGCCCACACCGGTCGCGGCACCCTGATACGGCTCCACATAAGAGGGGTGGTTGTGGCTCTCGACCTTGAAGGTCACGGCCCAGTTGTCGCCGATGTCCACGACGCCGGCGTTCTCGCCGATGCCGACCATGAGGTGCTTCTTCATGGCCTCGGTGGTCTTGTCGCCGAATTGGCGCAGGTGCACCTTTGACGACTTGTAGGAGCAATGCTCGGACCACATCACGGAGTACATCGCGAGCTCGGCGGCCGTGGGGCGGCGGTCCAGGAGGTCCACAATTTGCTCGTACTCGTCGGCCTTCAGGCCGAGCGCGGCGAAGGGCATCTCCTGGGTTGCGGTCGTCTGGGCGTGCTCGACCGTGTCAAGGTGCGTGCCCGCCGAAGCTGCGGCGGGCGATCCCGCCGGACTTGCGTCGGGCGAGGCTGCGGAGGCGGGGCTGGCGGCGGGCGCGTCGGTCATGCGGGTCCCTACGTGGACGGGGAAGGAGGCTGCCCCCAGCCTACCGGCGCTCGGCCTCGCGCACGGCGTCGCGTCGCCTCCCACCGGCTGCCGCGCCGCGTTGCCGTACCGCCCCTGACACCGGAGGGGCTCGGCGGACGGCGAGGCGCGCGAGACACGCCGCATGAGGACGCCAGCAGATGTCAGGGACGGTACGCCGTTGACGTCACACGCGACGCGGGGCCCGAACGGGCGGGACGCGGCCCCCGCAACCGGACCGAGGGGTGCGTGCGCGGCCAAACCCCCGTGCGCCGCGAGATGTGGCACTCTGCTGCGATGGACATGAGCGACTGGGACGCGCGCGTCGCCGCGTGGTACGAGGCCGGCTTCGACGAGTCGCGCCCCGAGGAGTCCGTTGCGGGCATGCGCGACCTCTTAGCGGGGCACCCCGAAGCGGGCCCCCTCGCCACCTTCGAGCTCGCCGGTGTTTACGACTCTTTGGGCCTCGAGACCGACGCCGTTCCGCTCTACAAGCAGGCGTTGGCGGAGGGGCTCGACGACACCCATGCCACGCGTGCGCGCATTCAGTTGGCGAGCACGCTGCGCAATCTGGGCGAGACGGACGAGGCGCTTGCGCTCCTCAGTGTGCCGAGCGACTCGGGTTACGACGCCGCGCGTCGGGCCTTCCTTGCCCTCGCGCTCCACAGCGCGGGCCGCCACGATGAGGCGCTCAGACAGGTTCTCGAGGCTCTCATCCCCACGCTCCCCCGCTATCACAGGTCCCTGACCGGCTATGCGGCGGAACTGACCGAAACGGAAAACTGACTCTGCGCGAAGGCGGCGGCGCCGGTGCCGTCAGGCGGCGGCGAGGTACCCAGCAAGGGCATCTTGCGCGTCGCGGAGCAAGTTCTCCCAGCCCAGGCCCGGCGCGCGGACGTTGAGCCGCTCGGAGTCTTCCCACGAGTAGGCCTCGACCCCAACCACACGACCAATGATGAGACCGAAGTTGTCCATCGTGTTTGACCCCAGCATCACCTCTGCGGACCCCGAGATCCACAACACGTGGGTAAAGCCGGGAACGCGCGAGGTTCCGCAATCGAGGATGATGGCGCGGGGGCCCACCGGGATCCGCTCGCACTTGCCGAGCGCTTCACCCGGGTTGCGGTCCGGAAGCCCGTCAATTTCATCGTGAGCCGCGGGCGCGTATCGTGACGCGCCCTCGCCGAGCCGGTGGGTCAGCGTGTGAAGCGCGGCCGTATCGATCGTGCCTTCGCCTCGCGTGACCATCCGACACTCCCTTTTGCCCGATTCGTTCCCTACCATCACACCGCCATCCGGGGACGTCTGTCTAGTAAGTGTCGACAACTCCACAGAGTCTTCGGCATGACCTACCCAACGGTTGAGGCCCTGTGTGCGTTGCTCTTAACAAAGGGGGTCACCATGACCGCAGGTATTCGGCGCCACTCCGCTCGCCGAGGAGTCGCCGCACTCGCCGCCATCGGCATACTTGGACTCACTGCATGCGCCTCGCCTGGCGCCGCCCAGCGGGACCCCGTGGTCGATCGCCCAGCCGCCGACGCGTCGGCCGCCTCAAACCTTGCGCGCTCGCTCAACGACGCGGGCTTCCGCATCTTCCACGCGTCGCTCGCCGATGGCGAGAACACCGCCGTCTCTCCGCTCAGCATCGGCCTGGCCTTCGGGATGCTCGACGCGGGCGCAACCGGGCAGGTCGCCGATGCCCTCGACGGGCTCTTCGCCTACCCCACCACCGGTGACGCGCGGCTTGGCGCTTTCAACTCCCTGGATCTACTCGCGTCTTCGGGCCCTGCCGCGCTCCCCGCGCCAGGCAAGGGAGAGCCAGTCCACGCGATCGTCCGCGTCGCCAATCGCATCTTTGTCGACACCAACTTTGCGCCGCTCGACGGTTACCGCAACGACCTTGCGCGCTACTTTGGTGCGGGCGCCCAGACCGAGCCGCTCGCGACCGATGGCTCCAAGTCCGCCAAGGACATCAACGCGTGGATCGACAAGCGCACGGAGGGGCTGATCCCGACGCTGGTCACTCCCGATGCCTTTAACGCCGATTCTCGACTGACGCTCGTCAACGCGCTCTACATGAAGGCTCAATGGCAGACGCCGTTCGAGCACGACGCCACCTACGACGAGCCGTTCACGCTCCCTGATGGGAGCGCCGTTGACGTGCCGACGATGCACAGCGGCTCGCAACATGGGGAGGTCTACCAGGGAGAAGACTTTGTTGCGGTCGCCCTCCCGTACGCGTATGACGAGTTGGAGATGACGCTCATCGTGCCGTCCGTTGGCAACTACAGCGACGTGGAGGCGTCCTTGAACCAGTCGATGCTCGACGCTATCGACGCGGGCGCGAGCGACACGGCGTACAGCCTCGCGCTGCCCAAGTTCACGACCGAGTCGACCACCGACTTGCGCGCAGTGATCGAGGGAGGCCTAGGCGTCACAGGACTATTTGGCACGGTGGGCCTCGATGGCATCGGACCCAAACTGCTGGTGTCGGGTGCGGTGCACGCGACCAAGGTGATCGTGGACGAGGACGGGACCGAGGCCGCCGCCGCGACGGCGATCATGATGGGCACCACAAGCGCGCCCGCGGACCCGCCGCTCGAGATCAGGGCCGACCACCCGTTCCTGTACGTGATCCGCGACACCGACACCGGCGCGGTGCTGTTCGTTGGCAGGGTGCTCGACCCACGCTAGCCCGCCCAATGCCCTCCAGGGCCCCTCTGCCTGATGGCTTGATTTGTACCGGGATATGACCCCATCGGGCCCCCAGTGGCTCAATCCGTACCGCGCTCGGGCGAGACTGCCCCGCCATACGGCCCGCCCCGTCCGGGCATACGCTGACCCCATGATCTGGCTGGGGTGGACCCTCGCGGTGGCCGCGAGCGCGGTCGCCACGTGGGCTCTCGCTCGCCTGCGCACCGAGCGCCTCCGCACCCGCGCCGCCGAGCTTGCCTCCGCCAAGGACGCCGACGCCGCCAGGGCCCTCGCCGCCTCCGACGAGCGCGCCCGCATCGCCCGCGAGATGCACGACGTCGTGGCCCACACCCTTTCCGTGGTGGTCGCTCAGGCCGACGGCGGTCGCTTCGCGGCCCCCACCGATCCCACCGCCGCCGCGCGCACGCTCGACACGATCGCCGAGGTCGGCCGCTCGGCCCTGACCGAGATGCGCGCACTGCTGGGCCTGCTCAGGGAATCCGATGGGGCCGCCGAGATGGGCCCTCAGCCGAGCATCAGCGACATCCCTGCGCTGGTCGCGGCCACCCGCGAGGGCGGGCTCGAGGTCTCATACGTGACCACCGGGACGCCGCGGCCCCTGCCGATCGGGGCGGGCCTGGCGGTGTATCGCATTGCCCAGGAGGGACTGACCAACGTGCTCAAGCACGCGGGACCCGTGGCGGCGGCGTTCCTGCAACTGACCTGGGGGGACGACGACGTCACACTCACCGTGAGCGATGACGGCCGCGGCGCCGCGGCGAGGAAGGACGACCACGGCGGCGGCATCGAGGGGATGCGGCAGCGGGCGACGGTGTTCGGCGGGACGCTCACGGCCGGGCCCAAGGCGGGCGGCGGTTTCGTGTTGCGCGCGCGGCTGCCCCTTCCGCACAGGGACGACGCTGGCGCTAGGGACGGCATGGCAAGGGACGCCGGCGCGGCAAGGGACCGCCCGGCAACGGACGACGTCGCAGGAGAGGCCCGCGCGTGACCGCATCCCAAGCGGCACCGGCATACTGGCGCTTATGACCATTCATGTGGCGCTTGTCGACGACCAGCAGCTCATTCGTGCGGGCTTCCGCATGGTGGTTGCGTCGCAGCCCGACATGGACGTGGTGGTCGAGGCGGGCACGGGCGACGACGCGGTGACGGCTCTCGCCGCTCTCGACCCGCCCGCCGATGTGGTGCTCATGGACGTGCGCATGCCCGGCCGCGACGGCATCGACGCATGCGCGGAGATCACGGCAAGCTCGGGCTCCAAGGTCATCATCCTCACCACCTTCGATCTCGACGAGTATGTGGTCGCCGCGATCAAGGCTGGCGCCAGCGGGTTCTTGCTCAAGGACGCGCCGCCCGAGGATCTGCTGCACGCGATCCGCACGGTGCACGCCGGAGACGCGGTCATCGCTCCGACCACCACGCGGCGGCTGTTGACGCGCCTGGTGAGCACGATGCCCGAGCCGGTCGACGCCGCGGGCGTGGCCGACCTCACCGACCGCGAGCGCGAGGTGCTGGTCCTCATGGCGCGCGGCCTGTCCAACCAGGAGATCTGCGCCGAGCTGGTCGTCGCCGAGGCCACCGTCAAGACCCACGTCGGCAAGGTGCTCGCCAAGCTGGGCGCGCGCGACAGGGTGCAGGCCGTCGTGATCGCGTACGAGACCGGGCTGGTCAGGCCTAGCGCGTGAGAACTCATACCCCGGTATGAGCCAAAGTCCATCCCGGGGGCCGATGCGCATCGGGCGCGCCCTCCCGTAGCGTCGAGACATCGGCACCGCGTGTGTTGATGTTGAGGGGGGGAGGCGCCATGACAACGGATACCGCCACAGCGGGTGCGGCTCACGCCGCGCCGCTGGCATTGCGCTCGCGCGGCCTGACCAAGACCTACGGGTCCGGTCAGGCCGCCGTGACCGCGGTGGACCACGTTGACCTGGACGTCGACGCGGGGGTGCTGACCGCCGTGATGGGTCCTTCCGGCTCCGGCAAGACGACGCTGGTGCACCTGCTCGCGGGTCTCGATAGGCCCGATGCCGGCCAGGTCTGGGTGGGCGACGACGAGCTCACTGGCATCTCCGATGCCGCACTCGCGCGCATCAGGGGGCGCGTTGTCGGCTTCGTGTTCCAGGGCTTCAACCTGCTGCAGACGATGTCGGCGGCCGACAACATCGTCCTGCCGCTGCGACTCAACCAACTCCCGCGCGACGAGGCTTGGTACGCGACGCTCATCGACATGTTGGGCATCGGCAAGGAGCTGGAACG
Source organism: Demequina lutea (assembly GCF_013409005.1). NCBI lineage: Bacteria > Bacillati > Actinomycetota > Actinomycetes > Micrococcales > Demequinaceae > Demequina > Demequina lutea. The sequence goes on along the minus strand of NZ_JACBZO010000001.1, from coordinate 289,936 downwards.
GCGCCCTTACGAACTGTCCGGCGGCCAGCAGCAGCGCGTCGCGATCGCCCGCGCGCTCATCACCAGGCCCCGCGTCGTCCTCGCCGACGAGCCCACCGGCAACCTCGACACCCACGCGAGCGCCCAAATCCTTTCCCACCTGCGCGCGAGCTGCCGCGAACTGGGCCAGTCAGTGGTGATGGTTACGCACGACCCGACCGCCGCGTCGTACGCCAGCAAGGTGCTGCTCTTTGCGGACGGCAAGGTGGCGGGGCACATCGACAACCCCACGCCGGAGTCGGTGCTCGCGGGGCTCGACGCCCTCGCGGGGGTCGAGCGATGAGTGCTCGGCTCGTTCGGGTGCTCGAGATCGGCATGTTCCCTGTGCTGTGGATCGCCAGGAAGGGGCTGTCGATTCCCTCCTTACCGATTTCCGCTCTGTGGTGGAAGCGCATCGGCCTCGCGATCATGTCCGCCGCGTTCGGCGTGACGGTGTGGGCGCGGTTCCACTGGACTCCAGGCACGCTGGGCGAACGACAGTGGGCGCCGGTGGGCAACCTCGCCTTCATCAGCGGCCTCGTGTGCATGTGGATGGTCTACGTGTTCGGCTTGATCGTTCTCGACCAGGTCGTGGTCGCGGCGGTGCGCCGCCTCGCGCGCTTGCTTCCGGTGGGGGGAAGCGGCTCCCTGGCAATCGCGAGGCACACGCTCGAGTCTCGCCGCGCCGTCGGCAGACGCGACTTCTGGCACTCCAAGATCGAACTCGGCGCGTTGTCGCTCGTGGCCATCGTGCTGTGCGGCTCCGTCGCCGGGTTCACCATCGATCGCGCTACCGCACACCAGGTGGACTCACTCGCGTTCGATGCGGTGGTGGAGCCCGCCGGCTCGGCGCAAAGCACCCAGGATCCCGTCGTCGGCGTCGATCGAGTCGCGCTCAATCCCGCGGTGATCGCCGCGCTCGAGGCCGACCCCTCGCTCGCCGTCGTTCCCTTTGGTCGCGTCACCGTGGGCCCCGTGGACTCCACCGTGCCCACCGCCCCGATTACCATCGTGTCGCCAGGCGACCTCGACCGCGTCACGCCGGGCGGCGCCAGGCCCCTCGGCCTTCAAGACGGCTTCCTGCTCAGCCCCGACATCGACGAGGGGACCCTCCGGTTCCCCGCTCCCGAGCGCGTGATCGACGTGTCGACCGGCCTGGGCACCGCGACCCTCTTTCACCGCCCGTGGTTCAACGCCTCCACGCTCGCCACGCGCGGATGGGCCGAATCGGTATGGGGCGACGTGCCCGTGGTCGGGGCCATGGTCAAGTACGTCGGTGACGACGTCCCCGCGAGCGACCGCTTCCAGTACGTCGCCGATGCTGCGGCGCGCGCGGGCGCCGTGGCCCAACCAGCTCCCGCGCTAAGCGCCAAGGACGTCGCCTATTTTCGCAGCGTCCACGACTTCTCGCGCGGCGCGCTCGGTGTCTTGTCGGTGGTCGTCGGCATCTTGGCAAGCGGCATGATGATCGTGCTTGCGGTGCGCACCGTGAGGACCAACCGCCGCGTGCGGGCGACCGTCGCTGCGCTGGGGGCCACGCCCCGCGCGCTCGCGCTCGCCGTGCCCATCGATGCCGCGATCTCCCTCGGGTTCGCGTTCGTCGTTGGCCTGCCAGTGGGCGTCATCGTCGCCGCGGTGATCAAACACCCCACGCTTCTCGTCGACGGGGCGCCTCTCGACCTTGGCAACACGGCATGGGGACTGTGGTGGAACCTGACCCACATCGGGTGGGGCCAGATGGTCGCGATCGCAGCCGCGACGTGGGTCCTCGCGGTCGCGGCGACCACCGTCTACGGGTTCATGGTCGCGCGGCGCACGCCTGTTGACGAGCTGCGCGAGGCCATAAAGGAGGGAGTGTCATGAGGTCCAGGACGCAGCCCGACGGCACACCGCGTTTGGGCCTCTTGCGGTGGGTGGGGCCCGGTCTGATCGGGCTCCTCACGCTGGCCATTGCGCTCAGCCAACCACCCCTCTTTGAACACTGGCCAAACGAGGGCTCGGTTACCTTCCCGATGATGTATCCGGGAGTCTTCGGCTTCTGGATCATGCTGTTCTACTCGCCGTTCCTGATCGGACTGCTCGCGTCGCTCATCGGCGCGTTTCGCGCGATCGCCGCGGCCTCTCATCGCGCAGAGTTCCGCGCACTCATGGACCTGGGCGCGCCTCGACGCGGACTCGTGCGCCACCAGACTCGGCTAGGGCTCATTCACGGCGCTTTCGCCGCGCTCTCGGGCTCAGGGCTCGGCGTCGCGATGACCCAGTCGGCGGCGGGCCTCGGCGGTCAGTTCAACTCAACCACCTTGTGGATGCTTCTCACCATCGTCGGCCTGACTGTCGCGGCGACCACGCTCGCGTACTGGGTAGTGGCGCGGTGGATCACGCGCGGCACGGGCCGCGCACCCTCCGTCTATGACGTCGATGCCGCGATGGGTGTGACTTCCGGTCCCGCACCCCAGAGCCGTCTCAGGCGATTCGCCGTTCCCCTCGCGCTGGCGGCCTTCGTCGTGGTGTCGGCGTTCGTGACTCCCAGGCTCGAGTCATCCTCGTCCGTGCCGTCGGGACTCCTGTCAGCCTGGATACTGGCGTACGGCTTAGTGCTCGGCGTCGGCCTGCCCGTGCTCGTGGTGTGGGCAGGCGCCCGGGCAGCCACATGGCTGAGCGGACTCGCGGGCAAGGCGCTCCTGCACGGCGGCAACGCGGCGAGGATCGCGGGCGACGGGCTCACGCGCCCCGCACCTGCGCGCGCCGTGGCCATCGGCGCGGTGGGCCTTGTGCTCGGCGGCACGCTCGCTATCGGCGTCATACTGAACGCCATGGGTGCCCGCAACGAGGCGGGGGCCACGCTCACTCCCGTTCGCGTGATCTCGACTGCGGGGCTACCCAACCTCAACCTCGGCACGGCACCTGCGCCCGCCATCGGCTGGGAACAGCAAGGCCTGGACCCGACGCTGGTGGCGAACCTCCAAGCCGACGACCGCATCGTCGTGGTCACCGCCGACATGCTCACCGCCCGCGTCGCCTCCGTCGACCCAGCCATCGTCATCAACCCCCACACCACCACGTACCTGGCGGTGAGCGCCAAGGACCTGGACAAGGTCAGCAAGGGCGCCGCCCGGGCGCTGTACTTTGACGGCGCCGTGGCGATGGGTGGCGGCGCCAACCCCTCGGTGCTCACGATCGGCGCCGCGTCGGCAGAGGTCACCACCCCCTTAGTGGCGGGCCCGTTCTCCGCACTCCCGCGCGAATGGGCCGAACGCGAATTCGGCACGGGCGTGACCAGCGCGGTGTTGCTATACGACGCACCAGGTGGCAGCGTCACGACCGCGATCGCCGACTACGACCTGACTGGCCTGCACGTGCAGGACCTCGGCGGAAGGGGCGCGAGTTCGGGGCCCCTCAACCGCACCGGAGTGCTCGCGGTGTCGGGAACACTACTCATGCTCGCCGTCGGCCTCGTGGTCGCGCTGTCGCTCAGCGTTCAGAAGACGCGCGGTCACGACTACGCGACGATGTCGGCTCTCGGGGCATCGCGCGGTGCGCTCAGGTGGGGCACGGCGATCGAGTCGGCCGTGGTCACGTCCGCCGGGGCCACGATGGGCGTGGTGCTCGGCGCCGCATCGGGACTCTGGCTCGCAGTGAGCGGCGACCGCGTCCCCTGGAGCCTCGCGTGGAAGGGCATCACCTTCGACATCGACCACGCACCGTGGGGCACGGTCACGTTCCTTGCGCTCGCGTCGATCGCGGCCGCAGCGGTCGCGTCCGTCATTGCGCGGGCGCGCCTCGAGCGCCTCACGCCGACGGAGCAACTCCGCGAGGCCATAAAGGAGGGCGTGTCATGAGGTGGCTCGCATCGCTCACGATCGGCATCGCAGCGCTCCTTGGCGGGCTGGGCTTTGGGCGAGTCATGGGCCCCGCCGAGGACCCGAACATGCGCGACAACCCGTACGCGGTGCTGGTCGCGGTCGCGGTCTACGGAACCTTCTTCATGGTGATCCTTGGTGTGGTCGCCGTGAGCCTCCGCAGGCTCGCCGTGTCGGCACGCGCACGCGAGTGGAATACCGAGCGAGCGCTCGGCGGCACCTTGCGCCGCGTCGTCATCTCCGAGGCCCGGCTTGGATTGAGGCACGGCATCCTCGTGAGCGGCTCACTGGTGCTCCTGGGGGCCGCGGCGCGGCAATTGCTTCCCTGGTTCGACGGTCACTCTTACCTCCGCGGCGGTCACTTCGAGCCGGCGGGCCTCGCCGGCATCGTCTTGGTCTTCGTCATGTGCGCGACCACGACGGTGGCCGTCTACGTCGTCGCGGCTCTTGCCGCCATCGGGGCGTCTGACGGACCGGGCGCCATCCCCGCTTCGGTGCGACCCTCGCGACTGCGGGAACGGGCGGGTCGCGCCTTGAAACTGGTCGCGATCGCGTTGTATGTCGTCTCCGTCGCGGGATTGATTTGGCGGCGGGTGTTCCCGATTCGATGGGAAGCCTCACCAACACACTGGGGATCTGCACCCCAATACTGGTGGGTGTCACCGGCCGTGCTGGTCTTCGTGCTGGGCGGCGTAGTGCTGGTGACGGGAGCGGTCGCCTCCATGGCAGGCCTGCTATCGCGGGTCACGGGGCGCGCGCTCATCTCGCGGGGCCGGGGCGTGCTGCTCCAGGCAGGCGACGCACTCGCTCGCCCTTCGACGGAGAGGCGCATCGCGGTAGGAACCATGGCGATCGTGTTGGGGCTCGTCACGTGGGTCTCAGGTGCCAGCGACATTTCCAGGGCCCGCAACCAGCTGGCAGATGCGTTCCTGCCCCTCGCCATCGTCACGCCTTCCGTCATTGCGAACCAGGACATGCAGGCCACCGCCCCGCCCGAGGGGTACCCCACGGCCACCTTGGACCCGACCCTTGTGGAAAGTCTTGCGGCGGACACTCGCCTGATCGCCATCCCGTTCGCCTACCTCCGCGCCGACACCCTGAGCGTTGAGAACCCCCCATCGATCACGTGCGGCGGAGATCACTGCGTCCAGCAAAACTGGCGCATCGGCACCTATGTGGTCGTCGACCCTGGCGCCCTGACGCGATTCTCGCCCGACGGCCTTCGTCCCTTTGGCTTTGCTCCGGGAGTGGCGATGCAAGGCAGCGGCCCGTTCCTGATCACATCTGCAGTCGGATCAGCCGGTCCCACGTGGCTCATGGTCGACGGCACTCGGTATCCGATCTATCGCTCCGGGCTCAACTTGCCGGCCAGTTTCATCGACGCGGCATGGGCTCGATCCCGGTTCGGTGAACCCCCCGTGACCGGACTGTGGCTGAAACTTGCCCACCCGGACGGCCTCACCGCGCAGGAACAACTGGACACGATGCACGCGATCCTGGCTGCCCACATCGGAAGCCGCACCGACGTCGCGCCCATGACATATGACTACGGCAACTACGGAACATCGACCGGCGGGGGCGCCAGTGCCGCCCTCGTCGGCGCGGCGATCGTGGGGCTGCTGCTGGGCGTCGCGCTCGTGGGATCGTTGGCGGCACGCTCCGCGCGCGACCGACGACGCGAACTCGCCACCATGGCCGCGTTGGGCGCATCGCCGCGAACTCTTCGCCTGACGCCGGTGGTGGAGATGCTCGTGACGACCTTGTCCGCCGTCGTGTCGGGCGTGGGTGCGGGCCTGATCCTCGCGATCGCGACCACGCAACCCACCCTGTTCGCGCCGGGTGCACCGCTGTCGTTCGGCGACACGATGTGGCTGTTGCACTGGAACGCCTCCCAGATCTCGTGGGGCCCCATCGGCGCCGTCGTGTTGGCGGCCGTGCTGCTCACCACCGCGGTCGCCGCGGTGTTCGCCGCCGCCATGGGCCGCCGGACACCTGTTGAGCAGTTGCGCGAAGCCATCAAGGAGGGGGCAGCATGAAACGGCTAGCCGGATGGATCGCCGCAAGCGCGGCGCTCGTTGTGATGCTGCTAGGCCTGCCGTGGGACCGCCTGTCGTGTCAGCGCGCCTCGTGCTCGATGTCGGTCTCGTACGACACCTTCGGGGTATGGGCGATCTTCATCGCGATTGAACTTGCCATTCCCCTCGCGATTCTCACCGCGATCCTTGTCGGCGTGCTGGGTCTGCGGGACGCGAACGAGCCTCGGGACATCGCCGTCATGGCGGCCCTGGGCCAGACCCGCGCCGCAGCCGTCCGCAAGGCCGCAACGACGGGCGGCCGTCACGCGGCCATCGGCATCGGCGGGGCGTATGTCCTGACCGGCATCCTGCAACTGGCGGTGATTGCGAAGTCCGGATGGCCCCTCTTCACCACGGACGCCGACCTGTGGCTCGTCCGCCTCAGCACGGCCGCCGTGGTGACAGCGGCGCTCGTACTCGCACACGTGATCGACGCGACGCGACCGCGTCGCACTCCCGTCGAGCGGCTGCACGAAGACATCGCCGAGCAGGCGCCCAGGCGCGTTTCGCTGCGGCTACGCGCGGCGACCATCGGCGGCATCGGCGCCGCCTCCGCCGGCCTGGTCGTCGGCCTCGCGCTCGCGCACAATCAGGCGAAAGGTGACGCCTACTTCGTGGCGAAGAACGCCGCCGGCATCGCGCTCGCGGTGCTCGCAATCGCTCTCGGCGCGATGCTGCTGGCCGTCGTGATCCCGTGGGCACGAGGCGCGGCGCCAGCGGTGTTGCGGGCATCGGCCGCCATAGCACAGAGGGTGGGTGCACCCCGTCTCGCCGTCATCCTCGAGGGCCGCGCGAGCACTACGTCTGCCGTCGCGGGAAGGATCGTCGGCGTGCTGGGGGCGATGGCGTACCTGGTGGCCATCCTCGCGGCCGGTCCCACGAGCCCCGCTCTGTCGGACCGCTACGTGAGGACGGTGGCGTTCGCCACTACCGGCAATCCACAACTGGTCATCGACCAATACCGCGGCATCGAGGGCGTGGGCGCGGTCGTGGTCGGCAGGATGCACGAGTCCATTCCCGACTTGTCGCCGATTCTCATCAACCCCGACGATCTCACCGGCGTGGACGAGACCCTCCGGGATCTCCTATCGCGCTATCCCACCGCCACCATTGGTGGATGTGGCTCGTCCGGCGGCGTGGACGGATTCATCCCCACCGGCTCGGTGTCCCTCGCGGCCGGCTGCGGCGGCACCTACGTCAATGGCTCAGCCGTCACCTTCAAGACCAACGCCTATGCGCTCCTGGTGTACGCGGCCCAGGGTGTCGACAAGCAGGCACTCATCACCACGCTTGACCAGACATCACCGCAAGGCCCTGGGATCACGTTCGACGGATACAGCGGCGGGGGGTCGTCGAGCACGAGTTGGGTCAGCAACCTCATCGAGGCGGGGATGCTCCTGATCCTCGTCATCGTGCCGATGGCCGCGCTGAGCGTGGGAGTCGCACGGCGCAGGCGAAGGGACGACGCGACACTCGCCGCTCTCGGCGCCCAGCCGCGCACCCTGCGCGCGGCAGTGGTGGTCGAGGCGACCGTCGTCGCGGCCTTCTCGATCGCGGTCGGGCTGGGCTGGGGAGCGCTGTCGCACGTCGCGGTGGCGGTCAACTTCGCACGCCAATCGCTCGGCGGCGTCATCACTGACTCCTACCTCCGCTGGACGTTGAGCTCGGTTCCCTGGGTGCCTCTGTTGCTGATCGGCGCTTGTGCCGTGGTGGTCTTCGGGGTGTCGGCAGCCGTCGCGGCACGTGCGTTGCAGCGCCGCACGCCGGTGGAAAACCACCGGCCCGTCGACTCGGGGGTGCTGTCGTGATTCGCACGCTCCTGCGCGAGCTTCGCCGCAGCCAGGGATTCCCTGCGCGGGGCGCGCTCGTGCTCGTGCTTTTCGCCGTCGAACTCGCGTCCTTCACGATGGTGTCTGTCAGCACCCGCGCCGCCGAGCAGTCGCGTGCCGATCACGCGCAAGGCACGGACCGAGAGCACATGGCCTTCGTGGGGGCGTGGACCAACGGCCCGGGCGTCGAGCGTGGTTCAGGCAACGGTATCGCCGAACCCGAAGCGCTAGCCAAGTTGTCTGCAGACATCCACACTGCGGACCCACGAGTCTTCGCCTGGGAGCAGTTCTACCCGTCGATCGTGGGCCTTCGCGGAAGATACATGTTCAATGCGGTTGATCCGTTGTCTCCGCTGGCACTCGCCGAGGGCCGCGCACCCGACCAAGGCGAGGTCGCGATCTCGAGGCAGATTGCCACGGAACTTGGCATCGGCGTGGGAGACGAACTGTCCTTGACCGCGGAAAGGGACGTACCCGGCGCCGACCTCACGCTCACGGTGACGGGCATTCTGAGGGAGCCTTCGTCGGATGCCGTCGAGTACAACATGGGCTCCGCGGTCGTTTCGCTCGAGGATGCGGGCGCGCTGGCAGTCAGCACCGGATCCTTCGCCGAGCTCAACGCGGACGGCGCCGTCACTGCGGTGCTCTTTCGAGTCTTCTGGTGGGACGGGTCCGTCCCTGCTAGCGCGGCGCCGTACATCGCGAGCGACGAAGGCGGCGACTTTGGCGGCGCACCCTCGGGCTATCGGATTAAAGGCGCGGAAGAAGTGCTGACCACGTCGCTCGCCGTGCTGTTCGCTGTGGCCACACTGGTTGCCGCGGGGCTCGCAGCACGCAATCAGGTCCAGTCCAGATCTCGGTGGGTGGGCACCGTGAGAGAGCTCGGGGCCAAGCGGCGCCAGGTGGCGGCGGCGGCGCTTATCGAGGCGTCGATCACGGGCGGGGCCGTGGCGGTCCTTGGCGGCGTCATGGGCTGGGCAACCAACGCCGTGCTGTTGGCACACACGAACACGAACACCCCAGCCACCTTCCTCCCCAGCACCGCTCCGTACCCGGCGTGGGCGCTCGGCGCCACGTTGCTCCTCAGCCTGTTGCTCGCGGCGGCCCTCAGCCTGGTTCCCGCGTACTGGGCCGCCCGCGCGTTGCCCGGGGAGCGGTCCTCGGAGGCGCTCGAGCCCGCCGAACGCATCGCGACCACGGAAGGGGCGCCATGATTCTCACGCTCATCAGGGAGCAGTTGCGCACGCAGCGCTCGTATGTCATTTGGGCGGCCACGCTCATCGCCGCGACGGTGGCGGTGGTGGCCTTCGCGATGGGCCTGGGCGCCACGCAGCAGGCACACGCACAATTTGGGAACACGCTTCAGGGCCACCCATTCGAGCACGGGGCGTTTGTGATCGCGCCCGGCTCAGAGGCGGCCACACCACCCGTTTCCTCATCATCGCAAAACGCGTCCATGACGTGGGAACAACTCCGCACGACCGTCGCGCAAGCCCAAGCGGACGGCGTCCGCGCCGTCGCAACCGCCTCCATACCGCTCACGATTGTGCCCGGCGATGGCTCACCCGCCGCGAGCCGAGGTCCTCTTACATGGAATGCCACCGCGGTCGTCGGCGACTTCCCATGGAGTCAGGTGCTCGCAAGGGGAAAGGCGCCTCGCAGTGGCGAGGTCGTCCTCTCGCCGTGGATGGCACAAGGGCTCGGCGTCGACGTGGGCGACACCTTGCGATACACCGTTGACGGCTCGCCTGCGGGCACCTTCAAGGTGTCGGGGGTCTCCTATTCCATCGGAGGCTGGACAAGCCAGGAGTGGACGCCGGGCATATATCTCCTCGCCGACTCCGTCGCCGTGGCTGCGGCCGATGACCCCTCTTCTCGCGCAACAGACCCAGGTATCACTGGCGGTCAACCATCCCTGAGCGTCGATCTCAGTTGGGCGGGCGACTACCCCCCGCTCGACACTCTCAACACCACACCCTCCTTCACCTGGGGCTCCGCGGGATTCACGTCTCCGAGTACCACCCCGTGGGTCTTGGCCGCGATGCTCAGCGTCGGAGTGGTCGTGATGGCGTTTGCGGCGGGCAGAGCCCGTGCTCACGAGCGCGTGCGGTGGTCCGCTACCGCTAGGGCGCTGGGCGCGACGCGTCGCACGGTTGGCCTCGCATCGCTCGGCGAGGGAGCAGCCGTCACCGTCGTCGCAGGCATCGTGGGCATCGCCGCGGGGGCGGCGGCGGCGTGGGTCGCTCACGCCATCCGGCAGGCATCGACACTCGACGCCCCGCCCATCGCGTTCTCCTTCTCTGCGTACGCGGTCCTTGTCGCCGGGATAGTCGCCGTCGTCCTTGGGGGCGTCATGGCCGCGGTTCCCGCCTTCCTCTCAACTCGGGTTGCTCCCGCAGCGGCCCTTAAGGACGTCGCCGCCATCGACGAGGTGGAGGTTTCGCGTCGGGTCCCCGTCTGGCCCGTAGTCGTTGTCGCGGCGGTGCTGTACGGGATCTTGCTGTGGGCGGTGAGCGCCACGCCGGCCACGCCCGTCACGAATTGGACCGCGGGAGTGACCACCCTCGCTCTCGTCGTCACCGGTCTCGCGATCCTGGTCGAGGCATCGCGCAGGCTTGCGAGGCTGCTCGGCGCCCGGCTATCGCGTTCGGACCGTCCGTGGGCGCTGCGCGCGGGCATCGAGATGCTCGCGCACCCGCGGCAGGCCGCTGCGCTCATCACCCTGCACACCCTCACGGCAGGGAGCATGGCGACCTGGGCTGCGGTGAATGACGCGAACGGCGGGTTCTTTGGCGACGGCGCGTACAACGGATTGTTCAGGGGTGCGACCCTTGGCTTCACCTCCATGGTGGGCTACGCGGGCGGTTTGCTGCAGTGGCGCCTGACGCTCGCGGTCCTCATTACTGTGCACCTCATAGGCGCGGCGACCTTCGCGGCGACTCGCAGGCTTGGCGAGGACGACGCCCGAGTGGCGAGCGCGCTCGGCCTCGACCACGCGGCGGCTCTCAAGGGGACGGCCGCCCGGCTCACGCTCCCCAGTTTCGTGGGGACGGTCATCGGCGCTCTTGGCGGCGCCGTCATCGCGGGGCTCCCGCTGATGATTGACCGCACCAACGGCTTCACCGCGAACACTCCCGGACAGAACGGCACGATGGTGACGGCACTCGCCCTCGGCGTGCTGGGGATCGTGATCATGGGCGCGGTGCTGTCCGCGGTCGTGGCACTCGTGATCCTGCGAGTGCAGGTACCCCGACGGCGAGCGCACCGGGAAAGCGCAATGCCCGTCGCGTGAGCACCACAAATCGACATTCGCGTTGCAGCACACGCGTGGTCACCGCAGTGGATGTCGATTTATGGTGCTGGCGCGACGCGTAGCGCGGGGAACCCATTGCCCTGGGGCGCCGGCACCCGCGCGGTAGTCTCGCCTCACCGATCGCAAGGACCGAGTGAGGAGTTCCCATGTCGGGCGAGGAGCGCGAGGTCCTGACCTGGCAGGGCTACGGGGACGCGTCCCGCGCGCTCGCACAGATGGTGGTCGACTCCGGGTTCATGCCCGACGTGGTGGTGGCCATCGCTCGCGGCGGCCTGCCGGTGGGCGGCGCGATCTCCTACGCGCTCGGCACCAAGGGCGTGGGCACCATGAATGTCGAGTTCTACACGGACATCGACGAGCGCCTGCCCGCCCCGATCATCCTCCCGCCACTTCTCGACACGGAGTACATGAAGGGCCTCAAAGTCCTCATCGCGGACGACGTGGCCGATACGGGCGAGACCCTCGCCCTGGTCAAGGCGCTCATGTCGCAGCACGCGGGCGAGGTCCGCACCGTCACCCTGTACGCCAAGTCCCACTCGATCATCGAGCCCGACTACGTGTGGAAGCGCACGGACAAGTGGATCACCTTCCCGTGGTCGGCGCTGCCGCCCGTCGCCCGCCCCAGGCTTCGAACCACCTCGACAAACGCCCAGCATCGCCCCTGATCAATCGCCATATCGTATGCCCCTAGCCGCATCGGCGCGCGTTGCCTACACTGTGGGGGAACTCACCGTCGAGGAGAAGCAATGAGCGAGTACGCGGGCGACCTGACACCTCAAGAGGCATGGGAACTTTTGCTAAGTGATCCCGCAGCGATATTGGTGGACGTGCGCACCGAGGCGGAGTGGCGCTTCACGGGCGTCCCCGACACGTCCGAGACGGGTCGCGAGCCCATTTTCGCCGAATGGGTGAACTACCCCGCGGGCGCCCGTAACACCCAATTCGTGGATCAGCTTCGCGATGCGGGCATGAGCCCAGAGACGGGAGCACCCATCGTGTTCCTGTGCCGCTCGGGCCAGCGGAGCATCGGAGCCGCTAGCGCCGCCACCGCTGCGGGCATGGGTCCCGCCTACAACATTCTCGACGGCTTCGAGGGAGCGCCAGACGAGGACGGCCACCGTGGCGTTCAGGGATGGAAGGCCAGCGGCCTGCCCTGGCGCCAGGGCTGAGGCCCCTCACCGAACCGGTTGATAACAATTCGGCAACGCCCTTGATTGTTTCCAGGTTGTCCGCATAGTCTCTTTCATGAGGCGCATCGAAGCGCTTCGACGATCGGGCAAACACCCCCGATCCGGCCGCACACATGACGACGGAGTCACACATGGCGACAATCGAGGACGTGGCCCGCGCAGCGGGCGTATCGATCTCGACCGTCTCGTATGCCCTGTCAGGCAAGCGGAGCATCAGCAGCGACACGAAGCGCCGCGTCGAGGATGCCGCCGCCACCCTCCACTACGCACCCCGTGCATCGGCCCGAGCCCTCGCCGCCAACCGCACCGAGATCCTCGCGGTCACCGCTCCTCTCCACGCCGACACCGATCCCACAGCTCACATGGCATTCGCCATGGAGGTCACCATTGCGGCGCGCACTCGCGACTACGACACCTTGTTGCTGGTTCAGGACGACGCGCTCTCCGGCATGAAGCGATCCGCCAACAGCGCCCTCGCCGACGGGATCATCGTCCTCGACGTCGCCGCGCACGACGAGCGCGCGAAACTCGCGCGATCGATCAGCTGCCCCACCGTCTTCATCGGGGTTCCGGAAAACACCGACGGCCTGGTGTGCGTCGACCTCGACTTCGAGTCGTCCATTCGGCAGTCGATCGACGCCCTGGTCGAGGCCGGCCACACGCGCATCGCCCTCATTGGCCACACCCGCGAGACCCTCGCCCGCGAGTCCAACTACCCCCTGCGCATCCAGCGCGAGTTCGCCCGCTATGCGGCCGCGCGCGGCCTCGACGCCGTCATCGTGAGCCCTCCGAGCGACGAGGCCGCCGACGCGCTCGAGATCCTGTTCCGCGAGCAGCCGGGCACCACCGGCATCGTGCTCAGCACGGCAAACGCCGTGGCGCTTTTGCTCACGGCGGCACTGGCCGACCGCGGGCTTGCCGTCCCGCGCGACGTCTCGGTCATCGCGGCCGGAATGACCCCCGTCTTGTCCCGCACCCCTCTTCCATTCGACGCCCTCCCTCTCGACCCCGCGCTGACGTGCCCGGTCGCGGTCGACATTCTCGTCGGCCTCATTGAAGGCACGCGGCCATCGTCGGCCGTGACCCTCGTCCCCCCCGTCTACCAGTCTCGTGGCACGGTCGCTTCCGCGGCAGTGCCTTCCGGCCAAGCTCGCTGATGTCGCACCCCTCGCTTCATCGCATCCGTCGAAATTCTATCGAAGCGCTTCGACAGACGAGTCAGGCTTTCACACACGGCCCCCCGGCCACTACAAGGAGGTAGGAATCCCATGAAGTACCGCAAGCGCATTGTGGCGGCAGCCATTGCCGTCGGCGCCCTCTCACTCGGCGCGTGTTCGTCCGGTTCGGGCAGCACCACCACACCCGCCAGCGCCAGCAGCGGCGCAGGTCAATACGCAGGCCAGACCCTCAAGGTCATGGACTACGAGGGTGCAGACTCGGCCATGGGCATCGCCTGGGCCAAGGCAATCCAGATCTTCGAGGCCCAGACCGGCGCGAAGGTCGACCACCAGAGCACGTCGTTCGAGACCCTGAACGCCTCGGCCTCACAGCTCTTCGACTCCTCTGACGCCCCCGATGTGTCCGAGTACAACAAGGGCAACGGCACCGCGGGTCAGCTCGCGGCGACCGGCATCATCCAAAACCTTGACGACGCCTACGCGAAGTACGGCTGGGCCGACAAGCTCGGCGCGGGCATCTCCACCATCGCCAAGTACGACGCCAACGGCGTGATGGGTTCGGGCTCCTACTACGGAGTTCCCAACTACGGCGAGTTCGTGTTCCTGTACTTCAACCAGGACATGTTTACCAAGTACAACGTCAAGGTTCCGACCACCGAGGCCGAGCTCGAGACGGCGATGCAGACCTTCAAGGACAACGGCGTCACCCCGATGACGACGTCGGCTCAGGAATACCCCATGGGTCAGCTCTGGTACCAGCTCGCACTGAGCAAGGCCAACCGCCAGTGGGTCAACGACTACCAGCTGTACCAGCACCCCATCGACTGGAACGGTCCCGAGATCACCTACGCGACCACGACGCTCAAGAGCTGGCTCGACAAGGGCTACATCTCCAAGGACGTCTCCGGCATGAAGGCGGAGGACGCGGGCCTGCAGTTCATCAACGGCCAGGTCCCGATGTTCTACTCGGGTTCGTGGTGGTACGGACGCATGCTGACCGATGTCAAGACGTTCAAGGTGGGCATCACCAACTGGCCTGGCACCACGCTCACGCCCGGTTCGGGTGGCAACATCTGGGTCATTCCCGCCAAGTCCAAGCAGCCCGAACTTGCGAAGATCTTCATCAACATCACGATGAGCCCCGAGGTTCAGGCACTTCTCGGTGAGTCTGGTGGCCTTCCGGTTGCGGCCAACACCGCCGACGTCAAGGACCCCAACGCTCAGGCACTCATCAAGCTGTTCAACGAGGTCAACGCCCGTGATGGCCTGTCGTTCTACCCCGACTGGCCGACGCCCACCTTCTATGGCGACCTGAACGGCGTCATGCAGGGCCTGGTCAACGGCACCTACTCCCCCGAGCAGGCGCAGGCGGAGCTCAAGAACTACTACGAGACCTACGTCTCCACGGTTACCAAGAAGTAGTTACTCACCCCTTCAAGCGCGGGGGTCCCGGCCATCACGGCCGGGGCCCTCGCCGGAGACGGATCCCCATGTCATCGTTGACCCGCATCGTGCGGCCTCAGAAGCGCCCCGCTGAGGCCGCGAGGATTCCCGAACGCGGCAAGAGCAAACTCGGCTACTGGCTGTACTTCATCCCAGGCGCCATCCTCATTTCGGTCGTCATCTTCTACCCGATCGTCCGCAACCTGCGCCTCAGCCTGTACCACTGGCGCGGCGGACGCGCCGCCGAGCACTTCACCGGCTTCGACAACTGGTTCGCCCTCTTCCACGACTCCGCGTTTCTGCAGTCCTTCACCAACATCGCCCTAGTGGTCGTTGCCATGGTGATCGTGCCCACCCTGGTGGGTCTCGTGATCGCGGCCGCCCTCTTCGACGTCGTAGGCCGCCGCTTCGGAGGCAAGATCTCCAGCCTCCTGCGCGCCACCTACTACCTGCCGCAGATTCTGCCCATCGCCGTCGCGGGTGTCATGTTCTCCTGGATTCTCAAACCCAACGGCGACGGAGTCCTGAATCAAATACTTTCCGGCATCGCGGGGCACGCGGTGACCGTGAACTGGCTGGGCGGCCAATACAGCACCGCGATCGCCTCGGCCATGGTGCTCATGATCTGGATTCAGATCGGGTACCCCGTCGTGATCTTCATGGCGGCCCTGCAGCGCGTCGAACCGGAGCTCTACGAGGCCTCTGAACTCGACGGCGCCAACTGGTTCCAGCGCTTCCGCGCCATCACCTTGCCGCAGATTCGCCCCGAGGTGTTCGTGGTGTCACTCACCACCACCATCGCGGCGCTCAAGGTCTTCGCGCCCATCTTCATCCTGACCATGGGCGGCCCCTCCAAGTCCACCTACGTGCCGTCGTTCTATGCATATGAGGAGTTCATCAAGGGGCCCGATAAGGGATACGCCGCGACGATCGCGTCCGCCATCACCATCGTCGTCTTTCTCGTCGCCGTGATCTTCATCAAGGTGCAGACGCGCTCCGAGCGAAAGGACGCGTGATGTCCGCGATCGCCACGCCCACCACGCCCATTACCCGCAGGGCTGCAGGGACCAAGCACAAGAAGCGCCCCCGCACCGCGAGCGAGTGGATCGTCCTGACCCTGTCGATCGTGGGCGCGCTGCTCGTCATCGCCCCGATGCTCTTGCTGCTCATCAACGCCTTCAAGTCGCCCTCTGAGTACGCCAATTCCAACCCGCTCGAGCTGCCCCACGCGCTCAGCTTCGACGGAATCAGGGCCTTCTGGAGCGGGCACAACTTCCCGCGAGCGCTGTGGAACTCGATCTTTATCTCCGGCATGGTGGCGATCCTCGGGGTCATCCTGTCGGTGCTCAACTCGTTTGCCATCGGCATCGGTCGCGTGAAGGGCCGCACCTGGCTCGTGCTGGTCTTCCTCATGGCCAACCTGGTGCCGCAAGAGATGCTCTTCGACCCGCTGTTCAAGCTCTACGACAAGCTCGGATTACTGTCGAACTCGTGGTCGGTGATCATCACCTTCACCGTGATCCAGTCGGCCTTCGGCACGTACCTGCTCTCGAGCCTGCTGGGCACCTTCCCCAAGGAAATCCTGGAGGCGGCCGCGGTCGACGGCGCCTCACGCTTCCGGTCGCTCCGGTCGGTGATCGTGCCGATCCTCAGGCCCACGCTTTCCGTCCTGATGGTCTTCTTCTTCATCTGGACCTGGAACGAGTTCCTGTTGCCGCTGGCGTTCCTCAACACGAGCGACTCCTTGACGGTGCCCCTCGTTCTCCAGCAGCTCAATGGAGAACGTCAGACCGACACGACCACGCTGATAGCGGGAACGCTTATCAGCATCATTCCCACGATCATTTTCTTCCTCTTCTTCCAGCGGACGCTGACAAGGGGAATCACGGCAGGAGCAGTGAAGTAGTGAAGTTCACCGACGGTTTCTGGCATCTTCGACCCGGCGTCACGGCCAGCTACGCGCAAGAGGCGTACGACATCACGGCCGATGGCGACGGCATCGTTGTCACCGCGCCTGCACGGCGCATCGAGTCGCGCGGCAACGTGCTCAACCTGCCCGTGCTCACTACGACGCTCACGCCCGTGGCGGACGGCGTCATCAAGGTGCGCATCGAGCACCACACGGGCGGCCGACGCTCACCCGGTTTCGAGGTCAACGAGCGGCAAGCGGCGGGCGGCATCGCCATCACCGACGGCGACGGGACGGTCACGGCGGGCACGCTACGCGCCGTCATCAGGCGTGGCGCACCGTGGGACCTGTCGTTCTGGCACGCAGACGTGCGACTGACCGGCTCCGGGGCCAAGGCCCAGGGCTACATGACCCTGGCCGATGGCGCCCCCGTCGCCGCCGAGCCAACGGGCGTCGCGGGAGTCACCACGACGGGCCTCGCGCCGTCGCGCACGTATGTCCACGAGCAGCTTGACCTGGGCGTCGGCGAGGTGATCTACGGACTCGGCGAGCGCTTCGGTCCGTTGGCGAAGAACGGTCAAGTGGTCGACATCTGGAACGCCGACGGCGGCACCAGTTCCGAACTGGCATACAAGTCGATCCCGTTCTACATGAGCAACCGCGGCTACGGCGTGCTCGTCAACCAACCGGAGCACGTGAGCTTCGAGGTGGGTTCCGAGTCGGTTGAGCGCGTGCAGTTCTCGACCGCGGGCGAGGCCATCGAGTACTTCGTCATCGACGGCCCCACCCCCAAGGACGTGATCGACCGCTACACCGCGCTCACCGGCCGTCCCGCCGAGGTCCCCGCATGGAGCTACGGGCTGTGGCTGTCGACGTCGTTCACCACCGACTACGACGAGGCCACCGTCAATTCCTTCGTTGACGGCATGCGCGACCGCGGGATTCCGCTCAGCGCGTTCCACTTCGACTGCTTCTGGATGCGCGAATTCAACTGGACCGACCTCGAGTGGGATGCCCGCGTGTTCCCCGACCCGGAGGGCATGCTCCATCGCCTCCACACCGAACGCGACCTGCACATTTGCGCGTGGATCAACCCGTACATCGCGCAACGCTCGGCGCTCTTTGCCGAGGGCAAGGAGAAGGGTTACCTGGTCAAGCGGGCCGACGGCTCGGTCTGGCAGTGGGACTGGTGGGTCGCGGGCATGGGCCTCGTCGACTTCACCAACCCCGAGGCCACACGCTGGTTTCAGGACAAGCTCCGCGGCTTGCTGACCCAAGGGGTCGACGCGCTCAAGACCGACTTTGGCGAGCGCATTCCGCTCGACGTCGTGTGGCACGACGGAACGCCCCCCGAGACGATGCACAACCTCTACACGCAGCTCTACAACAAGGCGGTCTTTGAGGTCTTGGTCGAGGAGCGCGGAGAGCGCGAAGCCGTGCTGTTTGCGCGCTCCGCCACTGCTGGCGGCCAACAGTTCCCCATCCACTGGGGCGGCGACAACACCTCGACCTTCCCGTCGATGGCGGAAACCCTGCGCGGCGGCCTGTCGTTGGCATCGAGCGGCTTCGGCTACTGGAGCCACGACATCGGCGGCTTCGAAGGTACTCCCGACCCCGCCGTCTTCAAGCGGTGGGTGGCGTTTGGTCTGTTGTCCTCGCACTCCCGCCTGCACGGTTCCGACAGCTATAGGGTTCCGTGGGCGTTCGACGAGGAGGCGGTGACGATCACCGCCAAGTTCGCCCAGCTCAAGAACACGCTCATGCCGTACATCTACGCAGCGAGCGCCGACGCCGCGGCCACTGGAGTCTCCGTGGCCAGGCCGATGTACTTCGAGTTCCCGTCCGACCCGGCCGTGGCGTACCTCGACCGCCAGTACATGCTGGGTTCACACCTGCTGGTCGCACCCGTCATGTCGGCCTCGGGCGACGTCGAGTTCTACCTGCCAGCGGGGACGTGGACCAACTTCTGGACGGGCGAGACCGTGGCGGGCGGCGCGTGGCGCCGCGAGCAGCACGGCTTCGACACCGTCCCCCTGTACGTCCGCGAGGGAGCCGCGATCGGCATCGGCGCGCATGCCGACCGCCCCGACTACGACTACCTCGACGGCCTCACCATCCGCCTCTACGGCGCTCCCGAAGTGTTGGACGTGACCATGCCGGTCATCCGGCCCGACGGTAGCGCTCACGCCGTGCGGATCACCGGACCGGTCGACGCACCCGTCGCCGACCGCGAGGGAGTGACAGTGCAGGTCGTCTCCCGCGCGTAGCAGCCGGGTCCCGCGGGCTTACACCCTTTCACCGCGGGACCCGGCTGCTCGCCAGTGGGAACGATCGGCGCCAACGCTCACGCCCCTGGCCCCCGGTCGCCCCGCTAACCTGTGTCCATGACCGACGCACTGTCCCCCACCGGCGTAGCCCCCGCCGTTTCCCCGTTCCGTCCCGACACCCTCGCCGTGCGCGCGGGATTGCACCGCACGCCCTTTGACGAGATGTCGGAGGCACTGTTCCTCACTCAGGGCTACGTGTACCCGAATGCCGCGAATGCCGAGGCGGCCTTCGCGGGCGAGATCGACCGGTACCAATACAGCCGCTACGGCAACCCGACGGTCACCACGTTCGAGGAACGCCTGGCCGCGATCGAGGGCGCCGAGGCGTGCTTCGCCACCGCGACGGGCATGGCCGCCGTGTTCGTGTCCCTCGCCTCGATCCTCAAGCAGGGCTCTCGCCTCGTGGCCGCCCGCGCGCTGTTCGGCTCGTCGATCGCGGTGTTCGACGACTACTTCGCCCAGTGGGGCATCGTGGTCGACTACGTGGACGCCCACGACAACGCCGACTGGGAGCGCGCCCTCGCCACGCCCGCAGACGCGATCTACATCGAGTCCCCCACTAATCCCATGCAGGACGTCGTGGACATCCCGTTTGTTGCCGCGCTCTCCAAGAAGGCGGGCGCCCTGTTCATCGTCGACAACGTGTTTGCCACTCCCCTGGGCCAGAAGCCGCTCGAGCTGGGCGCCGACGCCGTGGTGTACTCGGCGACCAAGCACATCGACGGCCAGGGTCGGGTGCTGGGCGGCGCGATCCTCGGCTCGGCCGAGTACGTGAACGGACCCGTGCGGACCATGGTGCGCACGATGGGCGCCACCATGAGCCCCTTCACCGCATGGGTGCTCGCCAAGTCTCTCGAGACCCTGTCGCTCCGGGTGCGCGCCATGGCGGCATCGGCCGCCGATCTTGCCGCGTGGTTCGAGGCTCACCCCAAGGTCGCGTTGGCCCGCTACCCACTCTTACCCTCCCACCCCCAGTACGAGCGCGCCAAGGCGCAGATGACGCTCGGCGGAACGCTCGTGACCATCGACATTGCGCTGCCGGAGGGCACCGACCCCCACGGCGACGAGGCGAAGGCTGCGGCGTTCCGCTTCATGGACGCCCTGCAAGTCGTCGACATCTCCAACAACCTCGGCGACGCCAAGTCGATCGTCACTCACCCCGCCACGACGACCCACCGCAAGCTGGGCGCAAAGGGCCGCGCCGCCGTCGGAATGTCGGCCGCGACGGTGCGCATCAGCATCGGCCTCGAGGACGTCGAGGACCTGCGCGAGGACTTCGCTCGCGCGCTCGACGCCGTCTAACCCCCGGCATGGCGGGGACCGTGCTGGCCGGGACCGTGCTGGCGCGGGACCTCCCTCACCCTGTCTTCGCAGGCCGTCCGGCGACGTTGTGACACGCCCTCTCGCGGCTTTGTCGCAGCTTGCATCCGAACTCTGTGCAGAAGTGACGGACACCGGCCCACTCATCGCTCACCGCACGCGTGGCACACCAGTTCCCGCGGCATCTGATCCGGCACTTATGCACGCGCGGGTGACGTGAGCGAGTTGTGCAGCACGGGGTCTCGATGGCGGCCGGGGCGCGCGTTCGCGGGCGAGGACCGAATTAGCCTGGCAAGTCCGACGGCGCTAGCGGCTAACGCTTGGGCGTATACCCGCGCAGCCTAAGCGAATTGCCGACGACGAACAGGCTCGATCCGCCCATCGCGGCCGCGGCGATCATCGGGTTGAGCAGGCCGGAAGCGGCCAGCGGGATGGCGACGACGTTGTAGGCGAAGGCCCAGAACAGGTTGCCTCTGATGGTGCCGAGCGTCCTGCGCGCCAAGCCGATCGCGTCGTCAACCGCACGCACGTCGCCGCTCACGAGGGTGAGGTCGGAGGCCTCGCGTGCGACGTCGGCGCCTGTCCCCACGGCGATGCCGATGTCGGCGGCCGCGAGCGCGGGGGCGTCGTTCACGCCGTCTCCCACCATCGCGACGCGCCCTCCCTCGGCACGCAGGCGCTCGATCACGCCGGCCTTGTCGGAGGGCAGCACCTCGGCGATGACGTTGTCGATGCCGAGCTCGCTGGCCACCGCGGCGGCGACGCGCTGGTTGTCGCCGCTCAGCAGAGTGACGACGAGCCCGCGGGCCTTGAGCGCAACGATGGCTTCGCGAGCGCCCGGCTTCGTGGTGTCGCGGACGGCGATGGCGGCCTCGGCCGCGAGGGGCGCGACCACTGGGGCACCAGCGGCACCCGCTGTGTCAATGACCCCTGTGCCGATCAGCCCTGCGCCAAGCGGCACGGAGCGACCGACGTAGACGACGGTGTGTCCAGTCTCCTCGCGCGCCAACGCCCACTGAGCGAGGGCGTCGGGCATCGAGTCGAACAGGCGGTGCGAGCCCACGGTGACGTCGGCGATGCCGCCGTCCGCCCCCGCGCCCTGGACCGTAGCGGCCGCACCACGACCGGGGAAGGAGCGGAAGCCCTTGAGTAGCGGGCGCCCCTCGAAGGCAGAGGCGATGGCCTTGGCGACGGGGTGCTCCGAACGCGCCTCCACGGCTGCCGCGGCGGCGAACAGCGTGGCTGCGCCGTCGTCGGAAAGGCCGGACGTCTGGTCAGCAACGGACATGCGGCCGGTGGTGAGCGTGCCGGTCTTGTCGAGCACCACGTGCGTCAACGTGCGGGTGTCCTCGAGGACGCGCGGGCCGCGGATGAGCACACCGAGTTGGGCGCCGCGGCCTACGCCGACCATGACGGCGAGCGGCGTGGCGAGTCCGAGCGCGCACGGGCAGCTGATGATGAGGACCGCGACGGCCGCCGCGACGGAGCGGGTCGCGTCGCCGGTGGCGATGAGCCACACGATGAGGGTGATGAGTGACAGCCCCATCACCACGGGGACAAAGATCGAGGCGATGCGGTCGGCCAGCCGCTGCACGTCGGCCTTGCCCGATTGCGCCTCGTCGACCATGCGCGCGATCTGAGAGAGCATCGTCTCCGAGCCGACGCGGGTGGCCTCGACGGTGAGCGAGCCATCGGAGGCGATCGTGCCACCCACCACCTCGGTGCCAACGGTCACGGCGACCGGCGCACTCTCGCCCGTGACGAGCGAGGCGTCGACCGCGGCCTCGCCCTCGACCACCATGCCGTCGGTCGCGATGATCTCGCCCGGCCGCACCACGAAGCGCATGCCCATCTCCAGGGCGTCGCGCTGAATGACGGTCCCGTCCTCGAGCGTGGCCGTGGCGCTCTGGCGCGCGCTGAGGGCACGGATCGCGTCGCCAGCGTGAGCGGTCGAGCGCACCTCAAACCACTTTCCAAGCAGGATCAGGGTCACGATGACGGCGCCGGTCTCGAAGTACACGTGTCCGGTGCCGCGCACGAGCGCGACCGCCGACCACGTCCACGCCGCGAGGGAACCCACGGTCACGAGGGTGTCCATCGTGGTGGCGCCGTGCCTTGCGGACATCACCGCGGAGCGGTGGAACGGCCAACCGCTGTAGAAGACGACGGGGGTCGCGAGCGCGGCGGCCACCCAGGCCCAACCCGAGAACTGCAGTGCGGGGATCATTGACAACAGCAGGAGGGGAACGGCCAGGGTGGCGCCGACGATCACGCGGCGACGATAATCGGCGATGCGGGCGGCATCGGCGGTGATGTGGGCGGCGTGCTCATCGCTCAGGGTCATGGCCTCGTGAGCGGGGTCATCCGCGCGCGGGGTGAGTACCTGGTAGCCGAGCCCCTCAATGGCGGCGCGCATCATGTCTTCGAGCTGTTCTGGCTCCAGGGTTCCGTCGACGTTGACCGTGGCGCGGCGGGTCGCGATATTGACGACCGCGCCATCAACCCCAGGGAGAATGGCAAGCCCGCGCTGGATGGTCGATGCGCATCCCGCGCACGTCATCCCGCCCACGGCCAGGTTGATTGTCTGCGGCGCTTCGCTGATGGTGGTCATGAAATGGGACTCCCTGGTGCCGGCGGGCGCTCAGCGCGCGCACGGAGGTGGCTAACTAGACGACTCGTACTAGACGACCTTGTAGCCGGCGTCAAACACGGCAGAGTCGATCGCAAACTCGAGCGAATTGCGGTCCACCGAACCGTCGAGGTGGACGGACACCTTGCCCGATGCCACGTCGATATCGGCGGCGGTGATGCCGTCGGTCGCCGTCAGGGCGTCGCGCACTTTGCCGGCGCACCCTTCGCACGTCATGCCTTCGACGGTGACGTCGATGGTGGGGAGGTCTGTTGCGGCCATCACGGTGCCTTTCTCTTGGCGTTTGTCTCTGAAATGGAACGCGAACCTCACCGTAAACCTTCCCGTGGACAGGAAGGTCAAGCCAGGGGCAGCAAGTGCCTGTGCGCGGGGTGCGGCACGGGGTGCGCCGCCGCGTGCGCCGCGGCGGTGTTTGCGGCTATCACCTGACACCTCGCCGGATCCGTGCACGACGCAGGGTCGAGAGCATCGGCCCTTTCAGCCATCGCCGTCAGCTCGGCCCGCGTGGCCAACAGGCGCTCGATTTGCGTGTCAACCTCGGCGATGTGGCGCGCCAGCAGGCTCCGCGTGTGGCCGCACGTTGACTCACCCGCGGCCTTCATTCCCACGATCTCGCTGACCTCGGCGAGAGTAAGACCCGCCGCCTGCGAGTCCCTGATGAACCGCAATCGATCCACGGCTTCGTCGTCGTAGTCGCGGTACCCGTTCGCGTGGCGATAGGGCTCGCTCATGAGGCCGATGCTCTCGTAGTACCTGATCGTCTTGGACGTGAGGCCGGCCTGATCCGCTAATTCTCCGATGCGCATGCTTCCATCGTACTGGAAGGTTTCCCATGAGTGTGTCCGGGCCCCGCGAGGATGGGGTCCACCATTCAGCGCCGTGGCACCGAGGGGCCCGCCTACGATCAAGTCATGCGCAACTCTCCACGCCGCATCGGCCTCCTCGGCGGCATTACATGGCACAGCACGCTCGAGTACGAGCGCCGGCTCCACGAAGGCATCGCCGACGCGCTACCTGGCCAGACGGCCGACCTCGTGATCCGCCACTACAACTTTGGGCAGATCGCGGCCGCGCAGGCCGCGGGTGACTGGGACGGGCTCGCGGAACTCTTTGCCGACGACGCGAGATGGCTGGTCGCGGGCGGCGCCGAAGCGATTCTCATCTGCGCAAACACGATGCACCTCGTCGCACCCCAGGTCCAGGCGGCCGTCGAGGTACCCGTGATCCACATCGTCGACGCCACCGCCAAGGCCATCCAGGCCGCGGGCGTGGACAAGGTCGCCCTCTTGGGCACGGGCTTCACGATGCGTATGCCGTTCTACCGCGAGCGCCTGGCGACATTTGGGATCACGACACTCGTGCCCGAAGAGCCCGACCTGCAGGCTCTCCACGACCTCTTGTATGACGAGGTCACTCAGGGCCTCGTCACGGACGCAGGCCGCGCGCTCACCAAGCGCATCACCGGCGCCGTCCTCAGGCGCGGCGCCCGCGGCGTCATCGCGGGCTGCACCGAAATCCCGATGGTGATGACCGCGGAAGACGTCGACGTCCCGTACTTCGATGCGCTCGCCGAGCACGTGCAAGCCGCGGTCGAGTTTGCGCTCGCCGACTAGATTGCGGTGCGAGCCCCCGGCGGGTGGGGCCACTTAAGGGACGTTTCGCCCATTACGTGCCATGATGCTCGACGATTCGCCCTCGTGGAGTTAATGTAAGCCTCACATCACACGAGCATTGGGGGTCTCGGAGTGGCACTGCCTCCACGGGTTGTCCCCCCTTCCCAAACCGAAATTCCCAGTTGGTGCACGCGAAACCAGTTCGCGGCTAGCCACTTGGTGGCTCACGACGCCTTGCGTCGTGGCCCGCGTGAGCGCGCACAGATGCTTCGCGCCATCGGGCTTACGAAGATCATCTGGGACTGGCGCGATGAACACGTCGACGCGTTCGACGCGGAGCTTGATGCGCTACGAATGAACCAGATCGAACTGTCGGGCATCTGGACACCCTCGCCGATGCCCGCGCTCGAAGAGCCGGAATACTCGTCGCGATTCGGCGTGGTCTCGGCGCGTATCAAGACCCTCATCACGGAGGCCGCGCGGCGCGGTCACACCCCCGACCTGTGGACCCAAATCGCGTTCGGCGGACCGGGCGCGCCCAGCGCACTGTCGGAACAAGCCCATCGCGCCGAAGTGATGCGCGCGGCGGACCACCTCACCGGATTGGCGCGGTTGGCGAGGGGCCACGGCATGTGCGTGGTCCTCACGAACCACGGCGGCTGGGCCGGGGAGCCCCGCACCCTTGTCGACATCGTGACGGAACTCGCGCGACGCGGACTTGGCAACGTCGGCATCGGCTTCCGCTTGCAGCATGCGCACCACCTGATCGCCGACCTCGACCATCACCTCGCCGTCATGAGTGAGCATCTGGTTGCCGTCATGCTCAGCGGCGCCGATGCCGGGGCCGAACTCACCGGCAGGGTCATCCTGCCTTTCGGTGCCGGAAGCCGCGATCGCTGGGTCACGCACTCCCTCCTCGAATCGGGCTGGCAGGGGCAGTTGGTAGTTCACGCCGTCGGCAACGACGACTCCGAGGCGCGTCTCTTGGACAGCCTCGAGGGCTGGGAATGGGCAGTCGATCGCTTCCTCAGGCACCCGCGACAACGGCCCGTGCCCCGCATCCTTGAGCCGACCTGGCCGCCCGGCCCCTCGTGGGCCGGCCGGTCGGCCGCGGCGGCGCTGACGACGACTCGTACGATGCCCTGGCACGAGAGCGTCGCCAGCCAGATGGCGACCGCAGGTCCCATTCCAAGCCCGCACGTCCCCACTCCCTATGGCCAGATCGCGCCCGCTCGCGAAGAACACGTGCCCGTCGACGCCGCATCGTTCTTCAGCGCCGCATGGTCCGCGGCGCGAAGCCAGACCGCCGAGGCCCGCAGGGCCGTCGCACAAGCACCCGTCGCGCCCGTCGCACCCAGCCCACGCCCCGTCGCGCAAGCACCCGTCGCACAGGCACCCGTCGCACAAGCACCCGTCGCACAAGCACCCGTCGCACCCGGCCCCCTCCCCGAAGCGGCAGTCGCGGCACCCACAGCCCCCCTGTCGGCGATCCGCACACCGCTCACGACCACCGCACCTGGTGCGCCCCGCGAGCCGGGGCCGCTCAGCATCCGAGCCGGCTGGACCTCGAGCCCCGCCAACCCCTTTGACGGGCTCAGCCGACGCGAGCGCAGGGAGCTCCACGCGCAACACGAAGCCGCGACCCGCCACGCAGTCAAGATCTCCCGCGATCAGCAGCGAGCCGCCGTCAGGGAACCCGAGCGCATCGGCCACCGCGAGGTTCGGGCCATCGCCCCCGACCCTTACAGTGGTGCGCTTCACTCTCTGCTCATGCACCTCGAGAAGGTGGGCTTCACCGGCGCGCCGCGCTCATTCGGTTGGGACGACAAGGGCCGGCACCTTGTCGAGTTCGTTCCGGGCCTGCGGGCGGATCACCGCGATGCTCCCGCGGGCGCGCTCGAACCCAGCCGCCTGGGCGCGTTCCTGCGCGAGATGCACGACGCTCTCGACAGCTTCGTGCCGCCCGACTACGCGCGCTGGTTCGAGGGCATCCCCTTGCATGGCAAAGATCTCATCGTTCACCAGGACATCGCGCCGTCAAACATCGTGCTGCGGGCCGATGGCTCGTTGGTCGCCATCGACTGGGACGCCGCAGGCCCAGGCACGCGCCTGTGGGACCTCGCGTATGCATGCCACTCATTTGCGCCGCTCTACCGTGTCGATGCCGACATTGCCAGTTCAAGTCAACGCCTCCGACAGCTTGTCGACGGCTACGGACTCGACGATGCGCAGCGGGTGGAACTGGTTCCTTTGCTCGCGATGCGTTCGCAGCGCATGTTCGAGTACCTCGATCACATGCGCCTCACCGGCAGGTCGCCGTGGGTCGAGTTGTGGGACAAGGGCGTGGGCGCGGTGTGGAAGTCCGATGCGCAGTGGATTCGCGACAACGCCGACACCTGGCGCTGGGCCCTGATGAGCTAGGCCGCTACCAACCTGCGGCGTCGAGGGCCGCCTTCGCGACGTCGAGCCTGCTGGCACCCTCGCTCGACACGACCCCGTCGTCCAGGTCGAGATCCTCAAGGATGTCGTCGAGCTCGACGGTGCGGGCCAGGCAGAGTTCGCGCCAATAGCCTTCCGGCTCCCGCGCGGCGATGCGCGAGACCCGCGCGTCTTGAGATGCCGTCACGCGCACGATCGACACGTGGGCGCGGCCACCTGGACCGGAGAACGCCGCCGCGTAGCGGTCGCGGTCCCTCGCATCTTCGACCACCCTGGCAATGACCATGCACCCGTACCCTCGCGCTCGATAGACGGGCGACACGGCCGCGAGGTTCTCGAAGAGCAACCCCTGTCCGAACGCGTCGTCCTCGGGTAGCGGCGCGGCCTGACACAGGTAGTCGGCGTCGATAAAGGCCGACCGCGCGCCCTCCTCGGCGAGGACATCGTGAACGGCCGCAGCCGTCGCGGTCTTGCCCGCTCCGATCGTGCCGTTGATGACGAGCACCCGGGTGGGCAGCTGCTTGGCAAGGCACACGGAGTCTGGCTCGCCCGCGTACGCGCCGAAACCGGCCATGTCGCGGTAGCCGATGCCCCTGTACACCGCGACGGCCTCGGGCTGCAGCGCCCCCGTCTGCAGTACCAGTTCGGTCGCGCCCGCACGCCACGTCGCCCGCTCAAGGGCGCCCATGAGCACACGCGCGTGGCGATGCCCCCTGTGTTTGGGAGCCACATAGAGGCGCTTGATCTCGGCGGCGCCTGGACGGTCTGGGTGATACTCGGACCACTTCGCCATCACGGTGCCCACGGGCTCGCCCTCGCTGCCGATCGCGAGCAGCGACACGATGACGCCCTCGGCGTGGAGTGCAGTGCGGACGTCTGGCCGCCCGTAGATGGCTTCGACCTCGTCCTGCTGAGCCGCCCACAGCGCCTGGGCGCGTTCATCCTCGAACGGAACCGCAACAACTGTGATCATGATCCGAGCGTATCCGCGCACGGCCGTAATTACAGCCCCGGAATAGCAGGGGGTTGGCCGAGGTTCTGCTTGCTGAAGATGACGTATCGACCGGCGCCCTGAGCGATTCATGGCGCCTCGGCACCCTCCCGATGAAAGGATGGGGCTCGTGAAGAACGTCGGCTTCTTGTCGTTCGGTTGGTGGTCCCGCTCCCCCGGGTCCAAGGTGCGCAGCGCGTCCGAGCTCATGCACGACACGATCGCGCTCGCGGAGGCGGCCGAGGATGCGGGCATCGATGGCGCCTGGCTTCGCATTCACCACTTTGAGCAGAACACCTCCTCGCCCTTCCCGCTGTTGGCGGCGATGGGCGCGCGCACCTCGAGAGTGGAGCTGGGCACGGGCGTCATCAACATGCGCTACGATTATGTAACCACTTGAAAGATGTCTAGGGCACCTCAGCGGTTATCTCGACGCCTAAGGTCTCGAAGCCTCGTTTACGAGGCAAAAATCCGAATGAACAGTGCTCATACCGACTTCGCGACTGCGACGACCGAGACCTCACGGACGATCTCCAGAGGCCCTGTCTCCCCGGCCACCGGAGCGCTGAGGTTCAACAATAGGAGCGTGTCCGTGGGGGTCGACTCCGGCCGCCACCCATGCGTCCCATGCCGCCTCGTCACGGATGTCTAGCCTGCCTGCGGCTGCGGCCTCGATGCGGGCCCTTGGGTAGGTGAAACCCCGGTATGCCCACTGACGGCCCGTGACCTCGCCGGATGCGCTGAGGTCCACTCTTGCCGGGCCGGACAGGGATCCGATGTCGCCGCCCTCCATGTGCAGTACCTCGACTGCCCCACTGTGATACAGGGTGAACTCGACGTCGCCCCACGTGATGATGGCCACGCCCTCGGACTGCTGCCAGATCTCAGGC
The DNA here is from genome assembly GCF_013409005.1 of Demequina lutea. Lineage (NCBI taxonomy): Bacteria > Bacillati > Actinomycetota > Actinomycetes > Micrococcales > Demequinaceae > Demequina > Demequina lutea. The sequence continues at coordinate 260,891 of NZ_JACBZO010000001.1, read as the reverse complement.
TTGGTCATGGCCCTATCTCCACACTCATCTCCTCCAGGTCGAGGATGCCGAGCGCGTCCTCTGATCCGTCGGCTCCTAGCCCGTAGACGCGTGTCTCGTGCTCCACGAATGGCACCTTGAACGTGTCCTCCACCCGGAAGTGGAAGTGGCCATGGATGAGGATCTCCGGCTGCACCGCGGCGACTACCTGTGTGAGACGGCGACGCGACTCCTCGGCGTAGGCGATGTCAACCGCCTTGCACGCGTGCGGGTTGCCCGCGAGACGGTCGTCGATGGCTTGGACACCGATGGGCGCGTCGTGGCAGATCATGACGTCGGCATGCCCGCCGGCGATGGCGCGCTCCACATCCTCGTCGGTGAGCGCCTCCTGGGGCCACCAGGACTTGACCCGCTTTGATGACCCGCACGCCTCGTACTTGCGGTTGTCGATGGCGTCGCTGCGAACGCGCCAAGTCCTATCGACAGAGCCAGCCCCTCCCAGCCACAGGATGGACCGGCCCCACCACTCGGTACGGTGTCCCCGCGGCGCGAGCAGAATGTGCTCCCTGAATGGCAGCCAGCCATCGTCGCGTGGAGTGAGAGCCTCTATCTGGTCGTAGTCCTCATGGTTGCCCGGTGCGACGTACATGGTGACGTTGCTCTCTGCGAGCCGCTCCTCGGCGGTTTCCCACGTCTGGGTTGAGCGGCCTCCCGGCCAGATGCCGAGGTCTCCCACGTGGATGATGGCTGAGTTCCCACTCCACCCGGCTGTATCGATCGCGCGGGCTATCCACCTGCTGCTGCCGTGAGTGTCGCCTACAAGTAGTGGCATCATCGCTGTTCCTCGTCGAAAGGCGGTGAGACGTACCGGACACTCACGATGAAGTCCGCGGGGACGCGTCCAGTGAGCGCTGCCGCCTTGCTAGCAAGCGCGTCCGCTGCGTCGTCGAGGTTTGCAACCTCCACCTCACAGCCAGGGAACTCCGGGACGATCACCGCCCAAGCGCATGCGCGTTGGACCGCGACTCCGATGAGGATGATGAGTCCGGTCTGTGGCATCCATGCGTCTGGTCGGGTGCGCGCGCCCTCTGGGGGCATGGACTCGAGCCAGCGTATCTCCTGGCACACACGGCTGCTCACCCAATAGATCGGGCCGTTGGGGTGGTCTGGCTCACGTGTCGTGATGTAGGTGTGGTAGCACCCGACCTTGAGGGTCCACTCCCACGCGTCGGCGTCGTCGGGGTCGTCGTCCGGTGACGCTCCGAGCATGATGAGGTCGTGCCAGCGGTTGTCCATAGGGGATGAGAGGGAGATGCCGGCACCACGCCAACGCATGTATCGCGGGGTGGCTGGGTTGGTGCTGTCGACGTAGTACGTCGTTGGTCCGAGTGAGGTGAGAGAGTACAGGCCCGGCTCGTCCAGGACGCTGACTGCGGTCAGGGTGGTGCCGTCGCCGCTCATGCCGTCGGCCTCTCACCAGTGAGGATGAAGCGCCTAATGTCAATCAGGTGCCGGCGATCCATGCCCCTGCGGGCGTCAGGGCGCACCGCGAGCAGCCGCGCAGGGTCCATCCAGTCAAGGCGGTCATGGGGTCCGGTGTCGCGCAGCATGTCCATCCATAGGCTGATGTGGTCGTCGATCCACACCACACGATCGGCAGAGGTGAGGGCGTCGCGAGCGATGTCCGCCTTCCACCAGTCAAGGTCGGGCTCTACCGCGACCGCCTCTGCGTCCTCCCGGTGAGAAGTGGGCCAGTCGCCGCCCAGGCCGATGGCGGGAGCGAAGTCCGCGCGTGCGCGCCGCGTCCACGTGGAGAGCCAACCGATGTCGACGTCAGGCATATCGGCTATCTCGCGAAGCCCGTTGACAGCCGCGGCTGACCATGTCACCCGCCACACATCGTTAAGGGACGTGGGGTAAATGGTCCGGCTTCGCCAAGTCTCCTCAGGCCAATGGGTAAGGGCGCGCGCGTTGACGACTCCGTCGATGTCGACGAGAACGGTGGTGCGGGTCACTAGATGCCCTCTGGTCACGGCACGGTCTCATCGATGAACTCTGCGATATCGGCGAAGTGGCGAGACTCAAGGCCGTGAAGGCTGGCCGGGCGCACGGTGAGTACAGCCCCGGGTGTGATCCACTCGAGGCGCTCCGGTTTCCCAAAGATGCGTGCGAGGCGCTGCCACGCAGCGATGTCGTCGTCGATCCACACCACGCGATTCCCGGCACGGACGCAGGCGCGCACCGCGTCAGCCTTCCACCAGTCCAGGTACGAGGTGCCTAGCCCCTCCAAGGTCGTCGGCTCCACCATGACAGGCCACGTGGAGCCAATACCGATGACGGGGGCAAGGTCCTCGGCTGCTGCCTGCTGCCACGTCGTGAGCCACCTCATTTCGACACCAGGCATGGCTTCGATGTCCCGCAGGCCGTCCACTACCGCGGTGGAGTAGTCGATGCGTTGGGCGGAACCGATCGAACGCATGAACACGTCGGCTCGGCGATGCGTGTGAGTGGGCCACTGTGGGATGTCGGCGTTGATTACGCCGTCCACGTCAACGAAGACGACTGTGGGGCCGGCATGCCTGGTCATGGCCTGTCCCCGTACTCCTCGGCCTTGGCCCGCTGCCCCTCAGGCGGCATCTCGTCGAGACGCACGATGCGTGTGACAGGGCGTTGCTTCCACCAGTAGTCGGTGGTGTCGAGGAGTCCACCCGGCACGCGGTAGTCATAGACATGGAAGGCGTCCACGCGTAGCACCATGGGCACAACATCGTCAGGGTTGATGGGCGCTGTCATGGGGTCGGGGCTCTCGGTGAGGTCCAGGCCGTGGGACACGATGCCGGTACAGCGCTGCCAGGCGTTGTCGTGTGCGCTGGTCATGGTGCGGCCGTCACCGCGGGCTCGCAGTACCTCGAGGCCGCGCTCCTTAGTGGCTCGCAGGTAGTACCTCGTGGCGCTCGTGGTCTCGAGGAGATACAAGAACTCACGCTCGGAGCCGTCGAGGTCCACGCGGGTGATGGGGGTGTCTGTGGTGTCGGTCATGGCACCATGATCCCGCCGTCGTGGGCGATCTGCGGGTAGGACTATCACATCTACGAGGAACGATGTGGTAGACGTCGAGGTGGGGCTCGGCGGGGTTGGCTACCCCTAGGTGGGTGTATGCGCCCCGTAAGGTGTGGTTGCTCCGTATGGCGGTGCGGCAGGCACCGGCGTGTCGCGCGCGGCCAGTAGCATCTCGGAATATCGATACGAGGGGGCTGAAGTGCGCCAATCCGACCTTATGAAGCCGGGACGTAAGTCGAGTGACCCGTGGGTCGTAGACCGGACTGAATACGGCGATTCGGAGACGGGCGATTTCGGGGGTACTGCATTGTACGGTCGACGGGTTTGTCACCAAAGACGTCGACGCACGGCTTGAGGCCGTCGGGGGTCAGCGCGGAGGGCAAAACGCCGGCCTGTTTCCGCTGCGAGGGGTTGCAACGGAGTTAACTGTTGAACCGGAACCCGACCACTTCACAACGGCCACATGCGTCAGATGCGGACCGTCGCTCGAGTGTCGTGATGCTCGCCGGCCGCATCCGTCCACGTCACCACGCAGTCGACAGCGTTCGGGGAACCCATCCCAAGCGCCAACGGAAATCGGGCCTCCTGCCCTGGAGGTATGGTGCCGAGTGGTCCGTCCTCGCGGAGCACAAGGAAGAATGCATCGTCAGGCAGGCCTTCGAAAGTGAAGTCGACGTCCGAGGCCGGGCCACGAGACGTGTTATGGAGCACGAGCGACCAGTGCCTCTGGGTCTTGACCCGTCCCTGACTGTCGGTCTCCACGCTCTCGCGTACCTCTGCCCTCGGCCACACACCCTGGAACTGGTCCGGCTCCTCCGGCCCCTCCTTCGACGCCTCGACTGACTGCTGAAACTGACCGGTCGCCCTGCTGAGAAAGTTGTTGAGGTGCCCGACGAGGTCTGCCGCGTTCGCGTACTCGAAGACGAGGGCGACCTTGCGCAACTCGTTCAGATAGGCGTCGAGCCGCTGTCGCTCCTGCAAGGCCACACCCCTGAGGGGCGCTCGAGGTGTCGCACTCGCCAGGACGGCAACGGACTTCCCCGCCGCGACGAGAACCTTTATCTCCTCGGCCGTGCCCGACTCGGCCTCCCCCGTCGGTGTGCCCAGACGGTCGTAGAAGATCGCGATGGCGAGGTCAGCCTCCTCGACGATCTGGTGGTTGAGGATGGCCTGCGGCCGCTCGCCGAACTCGGCAACGGCGTGCTCGGTCCACGAAACCGGCAGCACCGTGAGCCCGACCGCGCGGCCGAGGTTGAGGTTCCACTGGCTGATCGTCTTGCGGACGGTCGCCATTTCATCGAAGGGCACGTCCCCTGGGGCGGAGATGAGGAGGTGGAGAGCAAGTGTGGGGTAAGCCATCGTTGAGAGTCCTTCATCGTCCGCGAATAGGGGGACGGCCGGGTGTGGGGTGGAGCGAACCGTCACCCGTCGCCGACGAGCCGCAGCACCGGGCGCTGGTCGGCCTCTCCGAGGAGGTCACGGACCTGGAAGGGGCTGATCTTGAGCGCCTCGGCCAGAGCAGGCACGCCCGCGCCGTGTTCACCGGCGAGTTCGGCGGCCGCGCCGCGCGTGATCGCAAGGGCGAAGGGCGAAGGGCGCGATCCTGACCGAAGCGCTGGCGATGAGGCATCTCCGGAGTCGATCTTCAATGCTGTGCTCGCATTTCGAGCGCCGAGCGGTGCCGGCCTACGGGAACTTGTCAGGATGGCGCGGTACGGTCGTTGCAGTGCGCTCGACGACGGAGGCGGGGCTGTGACGAAACCAAAGAGGGCGAGCCCGGCTCGGCACACGGCTTCCGCAATCTCAGCACCCGCATCGCCCGCGCACTGCTCGAGGCCAACGGCTTAAGACCACTCGTACGCCCCCAATTGTGAAGAGCCGAAAGAGGACCCCGCGGGAGTCCTCCGCATCTGTTCTACGTCTTTGCGAGTACTGCGCGCTCGGGGCCCATGAGTAGCCATATCGTTGCGCCTGAAAGAGCGAGGCCGCCCGCTACGGCGGCTGCCACAGCGGACGACGGGGCGGCTATGGGAAAGGCCCACACCTGAACGCTGCCATCGGTAGTCGGGCCTAGGAGTGTCACGAGCACGAAGAACGCGACCTGTGACACGGTCCCCGCGAGACGGCCCCCTTGCGCGCACGCCAAAAGGCCGAGGCCGATGAATCCCACGAGCGCCCTGACCGCGACAACGACAGCGACCCGTGTGACGATCTGTGAGGCCAACCCGGCGACGGCGAATGCGGCTGGCACCGTCACGAGCATCGCGGTGTCAAATGCCGCGATTCTACGAACAGCAATAGCCTCGAGTCGAGGGTCTCCACCTCCGAGCCCGCCGACGAGGGCGATGGAGAGAAGAAGCGCTGCGATCACGGTGAAGGGGGTTTCCCTCAATGCCACGGCGGCAAACGACGGCAGCCTGACGCCGTGTGAACCGGCAAGAAACATCGCGCACACTGATAACAGTAGGCATGCAAACGTCCATCTCCGCGAACGAGTGCGCAAGTACAGACGGGTCAAGACGATATTCCTTCTCGGTCGCATTGAGACACGGTGGCGCTGACATCTTTCAACCACTCACTGAACGCATCGGCACCGTAGGCGAAGATCTGTTCGACGAGCACCTCATCCTCAGGCGGGATCGCACCTTGGTCCGCCATCGGCAGGGACCCTGTTGCGCGCGAGACCAATGCAACCATTGCGGTCTCACGCAACAGCCCGTTTGCGTAGGGCTTTCCTGGTGCGCAGATGGGTACCGGGGGCAGGACGGCTCCCGCGAACTCCGCCACTGCGGAACTGTCTGATAGCGATCGACCGAATTGGACCACATGTTGATTCGTCGCGGGGTCTACCATCTCTGTGAACACGGATCCCCGAAGCGCTTTGGCACCGGGCCACGCGTCATATGCTCTCCGATACGCGTCTTCGGCTAGCGTCCGTTCCGGCTCGTGCTCGGTGAACAAACAGAGCGAAGCGCCGTCATGTCCGAGTGGTGCGCATTTCAAACCGTTGCTTCTCGCCTGTACCGGCTCTCCGCCCAACGGCGCGGCGAGATAGGAGGCCGTCGCCGCGGCCACCGCCGCCGCAACCAAAGACAGGGCTATCCGCCCACGCGTGAGACGGCCCGCGTATAGGAGGGCTATCACAGACAAGCCTATCGATACCGCGGCGACTGCCCCAAGCCCGCGTAGCGAGGGTTCGTACGGGACCGAACAGCAATCTGGCCAATGGCCATTGAGGTGCCGTAGCCACAGCGGCTCGAAGGCCATGGGCATTACCATCCACAGATAGCCGCCGAGAAGGGTGAGCGGTGCGGAGTAGATTCCGGCGAGGAAGCGCCCCAGGAGGACACCGAGAGCCACCATCTGCATGATGGCAAGTGCCGCGAGCGCTACAAGCGCTGGCGGCGGGGCAGTGAAGCCTGCTGCGATAAGGCCCGTGACGGCGATGACGAGCAGCCCTGTCGCGGCGCTCACCCATGTCGCATCGAGATAGATCGCAGCACGCCCCCTCGGCCAACGACGTTCCAAGAAGCCCGCGCTACGCAGTCGAGAGACCGACCACGCCGCGCTAGCACCAACTACGGGCGCGATGAGGAACACAGTTGAAACCGAGTGTGCCCACGACGCAAGCGCGTAGCGATCCGCGCCGTCAATGTACGTGCCGACATGGCCGAGTGCCAACACGAGAAGCACGGGCGCAATGATCGGCAAAGGCTCGCGCAAGTACCGTGCCGCGAGCGAAGTTCCAGCGCGCGTCACGCTGACTTCTCCAGCGGGTGAGCGAGGGCACGCTCGTATGCAGCGATGATTGCACCCTTCGTATCTGTTGTGGATCGGCTACCTACGAACTCGCCGACAGTGCCGTGGAACCTGATTTGGCCGTGGGCAATTACGGCGACGTCGTCAAAACTTGTTGTCAGGTCGGCAACATCGTGAGTGGCAACGAGTGTGTGGTCGACGGTGGCTGAGATAGTCCGCAAAAGGTTTGCGAAGTTCTCCCGCTGAGCAATGTCAAGCCCCGCAGTCGGTTCGTCGAGTAACAAGATTGCAGGGTCATGCACCAAGGCCTGGGCGAGGCCAAGGCGCCGCAGTTGTCCGCCTGAAAGCGCCATTGCCTTCGTGTCCGCGCGGTCGTCAAGATCCACGCGTCCGAGAACGCGGCGTGCGGATCCCCACGCCTGACGCTTGGTCAAGCCCGCCAACCAGCCGGAGTACGCGATTTGCTCGGTGACCGTGAATCCACGTAGCGGGCGGATCTGCTGGGCCATCCAGCCCACGCTTGGGCGACCATCTCCAGCAGTGACCTCCACCGTCCCGTATGTGGGCTTGGCAAGGCCCGCCAAAATGGAAAGGAGAGTGGATTTTCCTGCACCATTAGGTCCAAGCAGGATCGTTCGACCAGGACGAAACTCGACGGTGACGTCGCAAAGTGCGAGATCCGCGCGGCGTCGATAACGGTACCCGACCCCATTTATAACTACAGCCATTAATACGTCCCTTCCGCCCCAGGGGCAGGCATGCGGTTGTGCGCCAAAAAGTCTTGTGGCGCACAACCGCATGCCGAAATTGTATTTGACATTCCCCTAAGTCAGTAGCCGACTCCTACCCAGCCAACATCAATGCGAGCGTAGACTGGAGTTGAACCCGATGGCTGACCATTGATGTTCACGATGGTAAAATGGTAGTTGCCACTCGACACTCGACCGAAGTAGGCCGTGTCGCTGGTGTTCTTGCAATAGAGGGTGTCTTGACCCTTATTCTCATCCGGCTGATACCAGGGCGTCTCCCTAGTCAACTGGATCTTCGCGTGGTCGTTATAGGACGCTGAGGTATACTGGTCGTTGCAGTTTTGGAAGGTTACGTGGGTGCTAGTGGCATCGTTGTTATTGTCAGTCCACGTACGTGAGTTGAACGGCGCGTATGCGCCGGTGATGGAGGAACTAAACGAGCCTTCTGCCAACGCTGGCGCCGCAAGCGCGACGGCCAATGCCGCTGTGGAGGCCATTACAATCACTGCCCTCTTCCGAAACGATAGATTTAACATGCTTCCCTCTCCCTCTTTGATGTAGGACGCGCCTACGCCAAGCATGAGCCCCCGAAAAATCGTTGGAAGGCGACGGCCCCGACGTCGACTCTCGAAATCTACATCAATGCTTCGAGTTTCGCATCCTGAATTCCATAGGAGCCTGCCGCGGCTCCTCGGGACGGGGATCAGACGAGGCGTGTCGGGTGACATCCCTGGGGTTGGTGTAGTTTTCGCGCTTGTGTGTCACGTCGTTGACGTGGAGAGTCATCATGCGATGGTCAGTGAGAACTATCTAGGAATCTCACGGCAGGACAACGCACGATGGCTCTTGACCAATCCGTCCCCCTCGACCTGCTCCGCGAACTGAAACTCGGCGACGTTGGCGATCGGATTCGGATCACGACCGATGCGCTCTACCAGGAACGGATCGATGCGGGAGCATCCGCGTTCATTGGTGCCGGCGCGTTTGAGCACACCCTCGGCGAACGACGCAACGCAACGGCAGCCGCGCCCGCACCCTCACGACCACCGCGGGGGATCTGGAGGCGCGGGCAGGGTCGTTCTTCCCGTCACCGTTGGACAGACGCTGCCGTGTCGACCAGGCCTTATTCGCGGTCGTGATGGAGGCCTATATTCACGGCATGAGCACCCGCTAGGTCGACGACCTCGTCAAGGCGCCTGGCGCTGACACCTGTATTTCGAAGTCGGACGTCTCACGCATATGTGCGTACCTCGACGAGGAGATCGCGGCGTTCTGTGACCGGCCCCTGACGGACACCACTTACCCGAATGTCTTCCTCGACGCGACTTACTACAAAGCCCGTGTCTGGCGTCGGGTGGTGTGCCAGGCCGTGGTCATCGCCGTCGGTGTCGCTGCGAACGGGCGCCGGGAAGTGCTCGGGTTCGAGGTCAGAGACCGCGAGTCGCAACCGTTCTGAACAACGTTCCTGCGCTCGCTGAGGGCCCGCGGTCTGTCCGGCGCGAAACTGGTGATCTCTGATGTTCATACCACCCTGAAAACAGCAATCGCGACGGTATTCGTTGGCTCCAGTTGGCAACGCTGCCGGGTCCACTTGATGCGCAACGTGCTCGCGAATGTCCGCAACCTCGCGGGCCCCCGCCACCGCCACGAATGGCAGGTGATTATCGAGCACCTGCGGAATGCGGGTTACCAGGTCTCCGAGCAGAGCGCCGTCTTCTCCCCTCACCAGATCAAGCCGGAGTATGGCGGTCGCCCTCAGGTTCGCGAGCGCGTATTGATCACCGCCACCTTGGTTCCCGAGGGCATGCAAGCCGACCCGTTCATCGACCCGGTCTCACTGCCCGAGAACATTCGCATGGACCGCGAGTGGGACCTCATCAACGATCTCCAGATTGATCCCGAGGAGACGCCGGCGGGCACTGACATCTCACAGGTCGAACGCAACTGGATCGACCACTGGGAAGTCATGGTGCAGCACATGCGCGAGTGGCGTGCCACGCAGGCTGATGCCTCTGGCGAGACTGCTCGCCGCCTCCCAGGATTCCCGATTTGGACCGACACCTGGGGCTCAGACTGGTCGCCCATGGAGCGCGGGCAGGCGATTGACGAGGCGCCACCTTGGAAGGCCGACTTTCTGCGAAAGAACTTCGCTCTGTACGACGCGTTGGCAGAACACGTAGGAGGCCGCGCGATGGGCACTTGGCTGCGAAAGGTGAGGACGTTTCCCGAATCGCGACGGAAGTTGGAGTGGCAGGCTCAGGACGCTGAGAGCCTGTGGGATTGCGTCATTTCACTACGTCCGTCAGGCCTACGCGCCAAGCGTCCAACCCACCTGCCAGCGCTGGTCGCAATCACTCAGACTCCGATCATCGGCCCTCTGCAGCGGAAACTGTCGGCTCGGGAGGCAGCGCGTCTCCAAGGCCTGCCTGATTCGTTCTCGTTCGACGGACAGTCCGACAAGGCCACGTTCAAGCAGTTGGGCAACGGCGTCAGCGTGGGCGTGGTGTGGAACGTACTGAAGGCGCACTGCGAGCGCGATCGCGACCTCTTGCTCGCAACACCGACCGGCCGCGAGATTTACGCTCTTGTGTCGCAGGCCCCTGACGACCCAACTTCTGCCATAGCAACCGCGCTCGACACAGTGCGGCGGGTTGACTCTGTGCGGGCCGCTACCGTCCCGTTGAAGGTCTAATTCTGTCGCCGTCCCGTTTCCCCTGGCAGGAAATCGGCCCACTCTTCAGCGATACCGTTAATCGCATGAAACGAAATGATGACTTCGAGGGAGCACTGGCAGTGCGCACCGAGTTGGTCAGGTCGAGTGGCACAGGCGGCTACCGCGCTGCATGCGATCTTCTCTACGAAACCGGTCTCATTCGACGGGTGGACTGGCCCCGTGGCGAGGATGGCACACGTTTCGCAGATCCGGCCGTACTGCTTGCTGCGTCTCGGTCCTGGTCGAGCGGCGAGAACGCCATTGCGCAATTCGCCTCAGGGCTACTCGGATACACGACGTCTGCGGAGTTCGGCCCTCTCGATTTCGCGGCGACGCTTGAGGGCTTCCCCACGCAACATCGCGAAACGCTACTGCGAGTCCTCAGGGCCATGTGGGGCACAAAGTTGGTCATGTAGGCATTCGTAGGTGTTCGACAGATTGGTGGGACTTCCCTGTCTGGTGTCCGTCCGACGCCGCGCACGGCCGTCAACCGCCTGAGACGCAAAGCCACCGGCTCAGGCGGGCGCGCACCCCGCTCCCCCGCTACTGCGTCCACCACGAGGTCGCGTGACCGGAACGGTCACGCAGTGTCGTCGGGCCCGATCACGCGCGGCTTGAAGGTGGTCACCGGCGTTCGCTCCGCCTCATACGCATGCAACTGGTCGACCGCTTCCTGCGCGGCCTTGAGGTTGTCCCGCGCCTTGAAAGCGGCAGTACGTCGCGCCTCCACACCGACCAACTCCGTCTTGACCAGGGCGACCTCGCGAATGAAGTGCTCGGCAGTGACCTTCCAGGCATCGCCCCGGTCTCGCCGTTCGACTGACTGCAGACGCAGGCGTTTGACCTCGGCTTCAAGTTCGGCAACCCGTTCAGCGAGTTCGGCCTCACGAGCGGTGAGGGGGCCGTCGGTCGCCCCTCGGACGGCCGCCTCGAACGCGACCTTCTCGGGCACGTACTGGCGGTTGAGCCAGTTGAGGGGCACGTCCGCTTCCTTGGCCAGCCCCCTAACGCTGGTGTTGCCAACCTCGATGCGCTCGGGCGCACCCATGAGGATGCGCTGCTGGGCTTCGCGGAGGCGGCGGGCGACGTTCGAGTCCCGCTAACTCGGACCTACTGCGGTACGTGACTCACTCTTCCGACCTCGGCACGTGGGTCGCCGAATTGCGGTCCGAATGGCCTCTACGAGCGCGTCTTCGTGTTCGCGTGGAAAGCGTTGCAGCGCCTCCGAGATATCGATCTCAGTGTCCCCCAGGAGTGCGGCGACGACGTGACTTACCGCCCGCTCGCCTGTCGACCAAGGCAGGCCCGCCTTGAGCAGTTCATTCGCTCCGGCGACGACGCCATCCTGGTCTGCCCGCCACGGAACGCGTTGGACAAGGACGGCATGAGGCGGGCGCTCGAGCGAAAGCGATACAAGCGCCCGTTCTTGCTGAAATAGACGCACCGCGGCCGTCAACGCCGCGCACTCGGGACGTGAGCGAAGGTCGCCGTGCGGGCGTAGATGATGCGGACCGCTACTTGACCGGGCGGAGGTGCCCGCGGTTGCCCGGACCGACGTCCGGCCCAGCGTCGGCATCACCGTTAGACTCCGACTCGGGGGTGTACTTCAGGGCCGCTGCGGCAACCTGCTCCGCGAGCGTCGTCGTCAATGCCTCCAGTTCCGTCACCTTCGCGCTGAGCCTCTCGATGCGCTCGACGCCGTCCGCACTCAGCATGCGTCCGGCGAGGTCACCGCATGCGTCGATGAGCGCCTTGAGGTCGAGGTTCCTCTGAGTGATTCCGCTCCGTGCGATGCTCGCCTCGTCGGCAACAGCCTTGACTGTTACTCGACCTGAGCCGTGCTGGGATGTGCCTGTCAGCACCCGCGTCAGCGCGGTGAGTATGGCATCTCGCTCGGTCTCATCTCCACGTCGATTCATACCTCACCCCGCGCCTTTCTGTGCCGCTCGATCTGGTGCGTCAGAACCGCGATGTCCTCCTGGGCCCGCTCTGCCCAGGGCTTAGGCATGCGGGGCAATGCGGTAGTGAGTTCGTCGCGCTCTGCGATCTTGATCTCGATGTGCCGGTCGAGCAGCGTCACGTTCGGGCAGCCGACCTTGAAGTTCGCCAGGTCGGGCCCCTCGGCGTCCTTGCGGATGCGGCACAGTGCGGTCTCAGCGTTCCAAGCGCAGATGTAGTTGGCATGGGGGTTGTCGTAGAGGGTTGCCACGCCGCTCTTCCTAACGCGCCTAAGTTCCGCCTCTGTCATGGTCGCGCCAGCGAACTCGTGCTCATACTCCCTGAGAGCCGCCTTAGTTCGCGCCGCGCCAGGTCCGCTAACCGTCGAGCCTGCCTTGACCTCATCCACCGCGCGACCCATGTCGCGCATCGCAACCATGATTGCCTCCAGTTCGACCTCGTCGACAAAGCCGGACTCCGACTGCCCCGCATATCCCTGCGATACCACTGAATTGACGTGGCCATACTGAATGCCGAGTGCGATCTCGCCGCCGGGGATGTTGGCAATGTGGTGGGCGAGAGTGCGACGGAACCGGGTGGTGGCGACGTAGGTCTTGTTGTCGCCAAGGATGCCGCCGGAACCTCCCGTCAGGACCGACTGCTCGCCCGTCTTCCCCGCGAGGTCGTTCCATCGGCGAGCGAATTTGAACAGCATCGTCCCCATGGAGCCTGCGGTGTGAACAGCGCCCTTGCGCTGGCGGCCGCTCTGCTCCGTCACTGCGAAGAGCAGTTCTCCATCCGTGAGTTGTTCCAGCGCCCTGACGGCGCGCGCCGCCGGTTCGATGGTGACCCAGGGCTGATCCCGAATCTCACCCTCGGTGATCTGGTTACCATTCTCATCACTGACGCCCTTGAAGTGCAGCCCGGTGATCCGGTACTCGACAGCCCGGCTGCCATGTTCCGGAGCGGGCGTGTAGGTTACACATCCGCGTCTCAGGTTGAGCACCTCGGCAGGGCGCATGCCCGTGAAGTACGCAATGACGGCGAACGCGGCTGCAACGACGTTCGACTTCTGGAGGGGCGCGATCCAGCCGGTGTCACGCTTGTACTGGAGCAGGGTCTCCTCGGAGAGGCCACCACTACCACCCCTCCTCAATTGGATCTCGATTCCGCGCTCTCGGGCCCAAGCACTCACCTCTGCGTCGCGCGGCCGCCACGTGAAATCGAGGTCTCCTGCGAGGTACCGGCCAATAGTTGCAAGCGAAGCGGTAATCAGTGAAGAGATCGCCTCAGGATTGAACGGCGGGGTCTTGTTGTCGCCCTTGCTAGGCCGCCGCCCCAGCCACTCGGAATAACCCGATCCACCAGCCACCCACGGTGGTGCTGCAATGGTGTACTCCCACGGAAGTTCCCAGTTGTGAGACAACAGAGTCGACACACATCCAAGCGTGTCCTCCTTGTACCGGTATTTCCACGGCTGCTGCACGACGTGGTAGGCGAAGTCGTCCCACTGCTTCGATGTCATCTTGTTGAGTGAACGGATTCCCGCGCTTTCCATCCACCTTGCGAGGTTCGTGTATCTCGCGAAGAGCGTGCTCAGGGTCGACGCCGAGGGGAGGCTGACGCCCCTGGTGCGTCCCTGCGACGGCGTGTTGATCGCGTTGAAGAAGTGGACCTTGGCCGCATCCTGCAGCAACGGGGGCAGCGCCGCGAAGTTCAGGCTCACAGGAGACTGGTGCTCAGCCTCAGACAAGTAGTGCACGGGCCAGACGTTGTCGTGAAAGACCGGCGCGGGCACACCTGCGGGCAAGTTGACGGACTCCCGATGCAAAAAGATGGGCGTCGTCGGGCCTGGCACCCACGGCAAATAGCGGTCGTCGCGGGCGTGCGCTACCACTGCGTCTGGCTGAGTCATTCGTCGTCGTTCCACCTGTCCTTGATCAGCCTGGCCACGAGGTCCCGGTCGTCATCTGTTACGACCTCGCGCGCCTGTTCCACGTCGTCCTGGGAGTAGCGTTCGAGCACAGAACTGACCCGCGCGTGGTAGATGGCGTATACGCGGTTCCAGCCGGCGTCCGGCGTATAGGAGCGCAGGAACTCCAGTCGCTCGTAGATGGCGATGTTGCGTGGTAGATGCCGCTTCAGCACGACGGCGTTCTTGCATGCGAAGCAGTCCAGGAAGGACACTCGGCAGGGTGCATGCGTCTCGGGGTTGTGGTCATGGTCCAGGCACGACGAGCCGAGTGTGTCGAGTTGCCCCGCCTCAACGTCCTCCAGAACGCCGCGAGCGACCACTTGGGGTGCCTGCGAGGCAATGTCAGCGTCATCGGTCACCACCGTGGCAACCATGCCGTCAAACTCGCTCTCTAGGACCTTAGCGATTGAGGGCTGTACGAGTTGCTTCATGGTCGGGTCCGTCAGGCTGTACTCCATGTTCATGGAGGCGACATGGCCCTCCGGATGAACATGGACCACGAAGTAGTGGCGGAGCGCCCGAGGTGTCGCCCAAACATGTCCCGTCGACCTCCTCCAACTTGCCATTGGGGAGTAGGCAACGTCGTAGGCGGCCCATGGATGGATCGGTAGTCGAGTTGTGGTCCGACTCCCGCGGTGTAGGCCATCTGTGAGGCCGACGATGAGGTTGTCGCACGGACGCCCTGCGGCGGCCAGCGTCTGGCGGCCACCCTCGGTCAACTCGATGACCATGGTCAACAGTCGGCCCTTCGAGTGCTTGTCGCCCCTGACCTCGAACCGCGCGTCAATCGGTTCGGGCGCATCGTCACCGTCGCCTTCATCCCAGTCGCCATCGTGCAGGTTCTCCCCCCATTGGCTAACGGGACCGAGACGAGGCTTGTCGAGTAGCACGTGAAACTCGGCCGCCTGTGTACCGTCCTGCGGGTCCACTCGCGTGATGTTGGTCATGTGGAGTCGCAGCAGGGTGGTCGCGTTCCAGCCGCACGTAGCGATCAGGCCGGTCACCGCCGCACACGTCTCATCAGAAGTCGGATACAAGTGACTCCAGAGAGGAAATGCGGAGACGCGAGCGATCGACTGCCCAGGGTAGAGGCGCTGGCGAACCGACACAGGAAGCAAGATGCGTCCCGGGTTGGACGGATCCCTGGTAGCCAATGTGCCGGTGCGGGCGATCTCGTCCAACACCGTCCCGTACTCCCAGTCTGCGGTGCCCTCCGCGTACTCACCGTTGCGGTAGGAATCGAGCACGGCCCAACCGGCCTTCACCCTTCGCAGCGCAGACTGCACCGACTCGAAGCACAGTCGCCGCAGGTCAACGAACTCCTGCTCGGTAATCACATGCCTGCTCGAATCCTGCGCTGGCCTCGGCACCCTGTGATTGATAATGCGGGATTTCTCCTCGGGATCGACTCCGCGAATCTCCTGGACCACTTTGCGCAGCCGCATGTGGTGCGTGTAGCGAGTGCCCTGCGGGAGGGACATCAATCGTTCGAGGTACTTTCCGTGCGTGATCTCCCCCGCACGCGTCACGCCGAGCCCTTCGAACAGGGTCCTAAGCGACCAGAGCCCGCCCTGCGCTGTCAATTTGCCCCACATGCCGGTCGGGCCCACCCTTGCCTTCACGATTTCCATCAGACTTCGCCGCAGATCATCTCCGACGTCGACACCAGAGAAATCGAGTTCGTACGGCTCCTCACCTGGAGGGCTGACGATCAGGACGCCGCCCTCAGACTCAACCTTCACGCGTCAATCACCCGGTCATCCACCTGGGCGATGTTGCGCATAGCCTCATCGATGCTCGTGACCATGGCCCAGTTGTCCTCATCAGTGACGGTGCGCGTGATCGTGCTCGGGGCATCGTCACGTCGAGCGAGGATCTGCGCGTACTCCATCGCCTGGAGCGGGGCAAGGTAGTGACTCATTGTCGTCTCGACGTTCGAGTGCCCAAGCCTGTCCTTCACGTGCTTCCAGGCGTTCATCTCGTTCACGATCCGAGTCAAATCGCTCTCGCTGACATGCCGTCGCCTCTGCTCGTTGCGCATCGCGGCGGCGATGTACAACTGCATGGCGAAGCAGTGGCGCAGGGTGTGCGGGTGAACGTCAATCTTCCCGGTGCCGTCTGACCGCTCGGTGCGCGCCGACGCCTCCCTAAAGATTCTGTTCCATCTGCGAATGTCGAGAGGCTTGCCTCCATCGCCAAGCCATGCCAAGAGCGGGCGACGCTTCCCGTCGGCCTCGTCGATCTCATACATGTGGATGCGCTCTCTAAGATCGATCAGGTCGAGTTTGCGCCACTTACCTGGCGCATCAGCAGACCCCCTAGACACGAGCACCGTGTTCGGAATCCCGTCTCTCGTGTTCACCTTCTTCACAATCAGCGCTTCGGGGTCGTTCTCGTAGATGCCCGACTTCTTTCCGAACGCTATGTCCACCTCACGGGCACCGACGAAGTAGTCCTGGATCGTCTTGCGGTGGCTCCCGTCGAGGTAAACAAGCCTCCCAACCTCAGGCCTGCCCTTTGACAATGCTCCCGGGATGCGCCCGACCAACACCTCGCCTCTGAGGGGCCGGGACGGCACCTCGAAGTAGAACAATCCATGTCCCTCCAATCTGCGCATGCCTGTCTGATAGAGAAGATCCACGTACGCCAGGTTGCGCTCGCGCATCATCATGGTCTCCTCGCGAGCGGACCCCAACCCCAGGACGCCTTCCTGTCGCCAACGCATAATCGAAGCGTGTGGGTACGAAATAGCGGCCGACTGCTTCCGACCCTTGGTCGCGTTGATCTCGCCGCGGGGAATCGGGTTGAAGGCGATGAAGCGCATGTCGACGGCCCGGTCATGCAACGCAAGCAAGGGAGTGATAGTCCGCTTGAGCGTCGTCGGCCCTACGACTTCGCGTCGCGCGACAAGGAACTCGTCGACCACATTCCGGTCGACGTGAGGCCAAGCGAGACCGCGTTCTCCGAGGAACCGGAAGTAGACGGCCACGTCATAGGCGTAGCCCCGTGCCGACGTCTCGGTCATGTTGCTGGCAGCCCAGCGCACTACGGCAGGGTGAAGCGTCCCGTCGGCGAGTACGGGTACATACATCCACTCACGGTCCAGGAAGCGCCGTGGAACGTCTTGGATGACCGCGGCGAGCCACGCGGGACGGCTCTCCATCGACAGCAGGTTCCTCGGGCGGAGTTCAAGAACCCTTGCGAGATTCGGCATTGTGGCCGCACCGGGGTCCTTCACGATGCAAACACTAGCCGCACTGCAGACATGTGTCAATGGTTACAAAAGGACGAGAACCCGCTCTACATGGCCGAGGCTGCGGGCACGGCCGACCTCATTGCGGGCGGACGACTCCAGCTCGGGGTATCGCGCGGCTCGCCCGAGTCGGCCGCCGACGGCCCGGGGTTGTTCGGCTACCCCCTTCCCGCAGGCAAGCTGCCTGTCGAGGACGCCGCCGAGCGCATCGCCACGCTCCGGCGCGCGATCTCGGGTGAGGGCATCGCGCTCCCTGGCCCCAACGCACCCACCCCGCGCGGCGAGCTGCTGCCCATCACCCCCCATTCCCCTGGGCTCAGCGACCGCATCTGGTACGGCGCCGGAAACACCGAGTCGGCCAAGCGCGTGGGGGAGCTGGGGATGCACCTCATGTCATCGACCCTGGTGCTTGAGGCGACCGGAGAGTCACTCGGCACCGTCCAGGCCAGGCAGATTGAGGCGTTCCGCGAGTCGTGGCACGAGGCGGGCCATGCGGGCGAACCGCGAGTCTCGGTGTCGCGGTCGATTATGCCGATCATTGACGACAAGACCCGCATGTACTTTGGGCCCCTGCTCGAGCGCGACAAGATCGGCGCCAACAAGGACCAGGTCGGCTCGATCGACAACTCCGTCGGCACGTTCGGAAAGTCCTACGTGGGCGACGTCGACAAGATCGTCGCCGAGCTGCGCGAGGACGAGGCCGTCATGACCTCCGACACCGTGCTGGTCACGATCCCCAATCAGCTGGGCGCCGATTTCAACCGCACGACCTTCGATGCGTTCGTGGAGATTCGCAACCAGTTGGCGCCCGGGCACAGCGGCTAGAGGCCACCATCGCGTGGCGACGCACGGTTGTGCACCCGCCTCCGCGACGCTCCGAACCAATCTCGGTCCCGCCACGCCGCCGATCCGGGGTCAACGCGCGCGCACTCCGGCGCGCCGCGCGGCGAATTGGTTCGGAGCGTCCGAGGACGGGCGCCGCGCTACAGCTCTCGTTCTTTGACGCGCGCCGACGCAGCGGCGCCGTTCACGACCTGTTGTCCTTGACGATGCTCGGGTTGCCGGGGTCCGTGTTGTCGACCACGATCCCGGCGCGCTCAACAGGCGTGCAGGTGCGCTGATAGTGCCGCTGCGTCTCGGTGTACCGCAAGTTGCTCGGCGCCTCGGGGTCTGCGGGGAAGCCGTTGCGCACCGCGAGCCGCTGATAGGTCTCCTCGAACGGAACATCCAGGTAGATAGCGCAATTGAGGTTGCTGATCACCTCGCGGCGCTGGATCAGCACACCGTCGATCAGCAGGATCGCGTGAGGGTCCGCCTCGAGCCATCCTTCCTCGACGGGGGTATCCGTCTCGAGGTCGTGCGCCTTGGTGCGGTACCGCAGGGTGCCCCGCGGGCCGAGCGGCGTGAGCAGGTCGGAGGTGAGGGTCTCGTAGTCAAAGGCCGCCGCCCAGTAGCCCTCCCACGAGTCGCGACCCATCGCGTAGCGCACCACACGTGGGCGGTGGAAGTCGTCGAGGCTCGCCTCGATCACGTCGAAGCCGCGCCCACGCAGTACCTCGGCAAGCTCCTGGCGCAGGGTCGTCTTGCCGGAGCCGTCGGGCCCGTCGATGCCAATCCGTGCGGGGTGAGTCTTGTGTTCGCCCGACCGCACGACCACGGCATCGGCGAGAGCCTCGAGAACTGCGTCCCTGGGAGTCTGGGCGCGCGCGTCGGAAATCATTAGGCCTTCGCCAGCATGCCCTTGATCGCGGATGTGAAGAAGGCGAGCCCATCGGTGCCCGTGCGGCCACCCTCGAGCGAGTCGGGGCCAAAGCCAGGTTCCGTCGCGTGCTCTGGGTGCGGCATCAGGCCGACGACGTTTCCGCGAGCATTGGTGACGCCCGCGATGTCGCGGCGAGAGCCGTTCGGGTTCCAGCCCACGTAGCGGAATGCGACGCGGCCCTCTCCCTCGAGCTCGTCGAGAGTGCGCTCGTCGGCGACGTACTGGCCATCCTGATTCTTGAGCGGGACCACGATCTCCTCGCCAACGCGGTACTCGCTGGTCCAGGCGGTCTCCGCGTTTTCGATGCGCAGGGTCTGGTCGCGGCACACAAAGTGGAGGTGCTCGTTCTTGATCATCGAGCCAGGCAGCAGGTGCACCTCGGTGAGGACCTGGAATCCGTTGCAGATGCCCAGCACCGGCATGCCGCCGTTCGCGGCGTCCACGATCGAGTCCATGATTGGTGCGAAGCGAGCGATCGCTCCCGCACGCAAGTAGTCGCCGTAGCTGAAGCCACCGGGGAGCACCACGGCGTCGACGTCCCCCAGGTCGGCGTCCGCGTGGAAGAGCGACACCGGCTCGGCGCCTGCAAGACGCACGGCGCGCAAGGCGTCGCGGTCATCCAGCGAGCCGGGGAACGTGACGACGCCGATGCGCGCGGTCACGCCAGGAGGTCCTTCTGACCGTTGGGAGCGTCGGCCGTCTTCGCGTGGCCGCAGCCACAGTTGCCGCCGCATTCCTTCTGCTTGACGGAAACGACATCCTCGATGACTGGGTTGCTCAGGAGCGTCTCGGCCGCGTGGCGTACCGTGGCGAGCACCTCATCCGTGATCTCGCCGTGCACCTTGAGCTCAAAGCGCTTGCCCTGACGGACCTCGCGGAAGCCCTCGATGCCGAGGCGAGCGAGGGCGGCGCCGATGGCCTTGCCCTGGGGGTCGAGGATCTCGGGCTTGGGCATCACGTCAACGATGATTTTTGGCATGCCCGCAGTCTAGCCGGGCCCTTGCTCGAAGCGCGCAACGGCCCGCGCGCTCGGGTACCGACCCATCGTGCGCGGCGGGTTCAGGATTTCTCGGGCGTCGCCACATCTTCCGCGAGGAGCGTGGCCAGCTTGCTGGCGATGTCGGGAGTCGGCCAGCACAAGATGACGCTTCCGGAGTGGTAGATCTGCTTCCCGCAGAGCGAATCCGCGAGCTGATGCCCAAGGACGGCCAGGTGGCCGCGCGGATAGATGTCGATCACCAGGAGGTCTTGTGCATTGACGTCGTAGAGGATGCTGTGCGCCGGCTTGTCCGCTAGAAGCGCGAGCGGCACCATCGGCCCCCAGATGCCTTGCACCTGGGCCGTTCCAGACTCGTCGATAATCTCGGCCAGTCCCCTTTGGGTGCTCAAGTACCCGAAACGTGGTTCACGAAGCGCAGCGTCGACGTGCCGCAAGGGCACGACCGTCAACACCAACATCAACACCACCAGAACCGCGGCTCCCAGCCTTCGACCGGACCCTCCCCAGCGCACCAGCGCCGTTCCTGTCGCCACAAGAATCGCCGCCCCGACGCCCGCAGCAATGACCAGTCCGGGCGCGGGATGGCGGATCCATTGCGGATCCGTGTTCTTCAGGGCGGCCCATCCAAGCAGTATCCCCATGCCCGCAGTCAGACCTGACGCCGCCATCACGAACCTCTCGTCCGACGCGATAGCGCGCCACGACAGTCCCGCCGCCTTCCACACTTGCATTCGCGTGGCCACGACGCCGCTCACGAGTGCCAAGGCAAGGGCCGCCAGGGCGAGGACCACCGGGGTCGGCAAAAACCACGATTGCCACAGAGCGGAAGTCTTCTCATCCACCATGTATTCCGTGAGACGCGGCACCTGGGTCGCACCCCAATAGGTATGTACGAGTTGGAGATACGCGCTCCAACCGAGCACGACAAGCTTGACGGCCTCGAAGGCCATGACGGGCACCAGCGCGCCCGCGGTGAAACGCAAGAGATCGCGCGCCAACGAGCGGCGCGGCACGACCAAGCGCGCCAGGATGATTGCGAGGAGTACCGCCGGCAGGAGGAAGGCGACGACCACCTTCGCGAGCACCGCGAATCCGAACAGCACGCCCGCTACGCCGGGGCGGCGGCGCGCGGTGACCAAAGCCCATGCAACCAAGGCTGCCGCCGTGTACTCGCCCAGGACCACTTGGGGTGCGTAAATGGGCGACTGATCGAACGTGAAGGTGTTGAGCAAGACAGGACCCAAGGTCGCCGCCAAGCCGCCCCATCGCCCGCCGATACGCCAGCCAATAAACCACATCGCCACGAGTAGTGCCAGGTAGAATGGTGTGGCCGCCAGTCTTCCCGCGAGTAGCGGTTCGATCCCCAATGCGTGGAGACCGGCGGCTGGCACCAGCAGCGTCGGGCCGGTGGAGATACCTGTGGAGAACGGCTCATTACTCGTTCCGCCGTAGTTTCCAGTGGCGACATAGCCGTGGCCCGTACCCAGGTTATGCACCACGTCGAGGAAGTAACCCTCATCGACCTCTACCGAGGTTTCGGTGAACCCGATGTAGAAGAGAACTCCTTGGACCGCCGCAACCGCGGCGACTGCGACACTGAAGGCGATCCTCGCCAGGTCAAGGCCCGATGCCTCGGCCCTAATGCGTGCCGACCCCGGAAGGCTCGAGACGACTCTCAACAATCGGTCCAGCCCCTGAGCGGTGGCCATCAGTTCCCCTTCTTCCGGCCCACCCCCGTGACGAGCCCTCGCCATGCTAGCAACCCGCACCCGTCAGCGGGCCCCACCGTATTCGCTCTTCTGGTTCGTCAGCCACGTGCGGAGACCGCCGGAGTCCGCCTGCAAATACGAGAGGTCGTTCGTGTAGATCACCAGGGTGCCGACGTCGTCGCCCGGGCTGGGCGCCGCGCCTCGATGAGGTGCCGCGTGGACGTCGCGACAAAGGGGATTCCTCGTCGCATCTGAGAGTCCAACCGCAACAGGGTCCCGCGGTACTTGTCGACCGAGAAGTCCGGCACCCACCAGACGCACTTGCGCAACGTCCAGACCACAGCGCCGACGTCGTGGAACTCCATGCGACAACTTGCCGTGAGGAGAGCGGTGACTTCGAGCCCAGCGGCTCGCGCGGCCGAACTCTCTGCCGCGGGGTCGCGCGCCTCGCGTTCGTTGCCAAGCGGGCCCCGAAACTCCTCGATCAGTTCGAACGCGGAGGCCGGCCCGACGTGCTGAGCAAAGTAGGAACCGCCGGGCCTCAATACGCGATGGATCTCGCGCCAGTCGGGCGCCACCGGATGACGAGCGGTCACCAAGGCGAAGGTGGCATCGGGAAACGGCAACGGCTTCCCGGGCGCCACGTCCACGACGTCAACGCCGCGAGGTCTCAGCGTGGACCGCGCGCGCTGCAGGTTGGGAGGCCAGCCCTCGGTCGCGACCATCCGGGCAGGGAAGGACCGCGCCTCTCCCAACACCTCTCCGCCGCCCGTGTCCAGATCAAGCGCGGAGTCGACGGTGGTGAGCCGCTCCGCCAAGAGGCGTGCGTAGCCCCAAGGTGGTCTCTCCTCACTCGCGCGCCCATCGAGCCAGCCAAAGTCCCAACCGGAGACGTCTGCAGCGTCGGCTTCCGCGACGAGGTCATCGAAGGCTCTCATGCCGTCATGGTGCCACCACGACGCGGTGAGGGGACCTGGCGTAGGTTGCGTGGCGGGGATCAGCCCGCAACCAGCCTGTCATACGCCTCGAGGTAGCGCTGCCTGGTCTTGTCGACCACGTCGTCCGGCAAGGCCGGCGGCGGAGTGTCTCCGTGACGATCCCAGCCCGATGCCGGCGAGGTCAGCCAGTCGCGCACGAACTGCTTGTCGTAGCTCGGCTGCGCGTGGCCAGGCTCCCATGTTTCGGCGGGCCAGAAGCGGCTCGAATCGGGAGTGAGCACCTCGTCCGCCAGCACGATGTTCCCGGCGGCGTCGCGGCCAAACTCAAACTTGGTGTCCGCCAGCACGATGCCCTTGGCGCGGGCGATCTCGTGCGCGAGCCCGTAGACGGCGAGGGTGAGGTGGCTCAACGCCTCGGCGTCCTCGCGGCCGATGAGAGCCGCCACGGCGTCCAGGGTGACGTTCTCGTCGTGCTCGCCCACCTCGGCCTTGGTGGCAGGGGTGAAGATCGGTACGGGCAGGCGCGAGCCGTCGACCAGCCCGGCCGGGAGCGACACGCCACACACGGAGCCCGTGGCGCGGTATTCCAGCAGGCCCGAGCCGGTGAGGTAGCCGCGGGCGACGCACTCGACGGGGAACATGTCCAGGCGCTGGCAGATCATGGCGCGGCCCGCGACCTCGTCGGGCACCGGAGCTTCGACCGTGTGGTCGGGCACGATGTCGCGCAACTGGTCGAACCACCACAGGGTCAGGGCGGTCAACACCGCGCCCTTGCCCGGGATCTCCGTGGGAAGCACCCAGTCGTACGCACTGATGCGGTCGGACGCGACCACAAGCATCACATCGCCGCGCGGGTGCGGCTCGGTGGGCTCGTAGAGGTCGCGCACCTTGCCCGTGTAGACGTGGCGCCAGCCCGGGATCTCCTGAACGGCGGGCATCGTCACGAAGCCTGGCATTAGCCCTGCTCCGCCTCGGCCACGGCCTTCGCGATGTCCTTGCGGTAGTGGGACCCCTCGAGCGTGATGTAGTCGACGCCCTTGTAGGCGCGCTCCCGCGCGAAGGCGAGCGACGGCCCGTGACCCACGATGGAAAGCACGCGGCCGCCAGCAGAGATCAGCACCCCGCCCTCGCCATAAGCCGTCCCCGCGTGCAGCACGTGGACGTTGGGTTCCTCTTCGACCTCGGCCAGGCCACCAATGCTGTCGCCAGTGCGCGGCGCGGAGGGATAGTTCTTGGCGGCGATGACCACGGTGACCGCCGCTCCCTCGGCCCACTCAAGCGGGGGGAGCTCGGCGAGACGCCCCTCGGCGGCGGCGAGCAGCACGCCAGCGAGCGGGGTGCGCAGCTGGGCCATCACGCCCTGCGTCTCGGGGTCGCCGAAGCGGACGTTGAACTCAATCACGCGCGTTCCCGTGGACGTGAGCGCCAGGCCGCAGTACAGGACGCCTGTAAAAGGGGTGCCGCGCTTGGCCATCTCGTCGATTGTCGGCTGGGCGACGGTCGCGACCACCTCGTCAACCAAACCTGGGGGCGCCCACGGCAACGGCGTGTACGAACCCATGCCGCCTGTGTTCGGCCCCGCGTCGTTGTCGAAGGCGCGCTTGAAGTCCTGAGCGGGCTGAAGCGGCACCACCGTTGTGCCGTCGCACAGGCAGAACAGGCTCACCTCCGGCCCATCGAGGTATTCCTCGACCACCACCACGCCGCCCGCCTCGATCACGGCGAGGCCGTGCGAGAAGGCCTCCTTGCGGCTGTCGGTGACGACCACTCCCTTGCCCGCGGCCAGTCCGTCGTCCTTGACCACATGCGGTGCGCCGAACTCGTCGAGCGCCTCCTCAAGATCCTCGGGCGACGAGCACACGCGCGCGAGTGCGGTGGGCACTCCGGCGGCCGCCATGACCTCCTTGGCGAAGGCCTTGGAGCCTTCCAACTTTGCCGCAGCCGCGTCGGGACCAAACACGGCGATGCCCGCCGCGCGCACGGCGTCGCCCACTCCGGCGACCAATGGACCCTCCGGCCCGATGACGACCAGGTCGACTCCGAGTTCAACCGCAAGCGCCGCCACGGCGGCCGGGTCGAGCGGATTGCCGTGGTGCAAAACGGTGGGCATTCCGGCCGTACTGACCACGGAGCCGATGCCCGGGTTGCCTGGCAACGCATGGAGCGCCTTGACGGCTGGGTCCTGGCACAGGGTGCGGGCCAGGGCATGCTCGCGCGCACCGGAGCCGAGGAGAAGGATTTTCACGTGGCCCAGCCTAGCTGGCGCGGACGCAGACTTTGCGGCGAGGGCAGCAACCTACGCTTGTGCATTGAACAGATGTTCAGTATGTTGAACACATGGTCAACGATGGCGACACCACCGCGAGGGCAAAGATTCGCGACTGCGCGCTGCGACTGTTCGGCGAGCACGGACCCGATGCGGTGACGGTCCGAGACATCGCCGCGTGCGCAAGAGTCTCCCCCGGCCTGGTGCTGCACCACTTCGGCTCCAAACAGGGCCTCCGGGAGGCCGTCGACGCTCACGTGATGTCCATTTTCGACGCCATGCTCGCGAGCGCGGCGGAGGATCCGGATGCGTTCGCGTCCGGAGAACCCCAAGCCGTCGCTGGCTTCGCGGAAATGTTCGCTTCACAGATTCCGGCGGACTCGCCGATCCCTGGGTACCTGCGCCGCCTCTTGCTCTCGGGCGATCCGGTGGGCAGGCACCTCTTCCGCCAGTGGTTCCAACTGACGCTATCGGCCACCGACATCATGTCCGCGAACGGCAATCTGCAGCCGACACCCGACCGTGACGCCCTGGCGGCGTTCCTCTTGGTGAATGACCTCGCGATGATCCTGCTCCACGACCACGTAGCCGATGCGATCGGCACCGACCCACTCAGCCCGGCGGGCATGCGGCGATGGGCCTCCATCGCCTTTGACGTGTACCTCCATGGCGCATTCACCAAGGAGGATTCATGACAGCCACACCCCAGGTCGTCGCGACCGGCACCGCCGTCCGTCTCGAGGCAGTGACCAAGGTGTTCGGCACCAACGACGCCGCAGTGCACGCCCTCAAGGGCGTCGACCTGGAGATCGGCACGGGCCAGCTCGCGGTCGTCCTCGGCCCCTCCGGTTCGGGGAAGACCACCCTGTGCAACATCATCGGCGGCATCGAATCCGCGACGAGCGGCTCGGTCACGGTGGGCGGCGAGAGCATCGGCGGTCGCAAACCCGGAGACCTGGGCGACTTCCGCCGTAATCACGTCGGGTTTGTGTTTCAGTTCTTCAACCTCATCCCCACGCTCACCGCCCGCGAGAACATCGAGGTGATCATCGAACTTACCGGCCGCGGAGACAAGGGCCGCGTCGCAGAACTGCTCGACTCCGTGGGCCTCGCCGACCGTGCAGACAACTTCCCCTCGCAGCTCAGCGGCGGCGAGCAGCAACGCGTGGCGCTCGCGCGCGCGCTCGCAACGGACCCTGCCATCCTGCTCGCCGACGAACCCACCGGCGCCCTGGACCTCGACACCGGGCGCCAGATCCTCGCCCTCCTGCAGGACCTGCGCAATGAGGGCCGCACCGTTGTCATCATTACCCACAACTCCTCCGTCGCGCAGATCGCCGACCGCGTCATCACCGTGGTGGACGGCCGCATCGAATCGATCGAGGACAACCCCTCCCCGGCCGACGCTGCCACGGTCACGTGGTGATCGCGATGCGCGCCACCACCCGCAAGGGCTTCAGGGACCTCGCCAGGCAACGCGCCCAAGTGAGCGCGGTCGGCGTGACGATCATGCTGGGCGTCATGCTTTATGTCGCCACCGCCGGCGCCTTCTTGAACCTCAGTGACTCCTACCGACAGACTTACGACCGCCTGCACTTCGCCGACCTGATCGCCACCGGACCCGACGCACAGGCCGTGGCCGATGCGGCGCTCACCGCGGGCGCCACCGCCGCGATCACCCGGATCCAAGCCGACCCACCCATGCGGATCAACGGCACGGCCTTGGTGGGCCGAGTGATCTCGCTCCCCGACTCCGGTCAGGCAGCCGTCGACAACGTGGACATGATCGCCGGTTCCTACCTCGATCCTGGCGCCGGTAAGAATAGCGGCGCCGACCAGGTGCTGCTTGAGAAGCACGCCGCCGATACGTTCGGCCTCAAGCCGGGCGACACCCTGGAGGTGTTTGGAGGGGGCACATGGCACACGGCCACCGTGCAGGGGATCGTGGTCTCACCCGAATACATTTGGGCGGCCCGCAGCCGCCAGGAGGTCATCGCCGACCCCAACTCGTTCGCCGTGGTCTTTGCTAGCGAGAGCCTCGCCCACAGTTGGCTCGGCGCCACACCCACTCAAGCGCTTGCGTTGCTGCCGCCAGGCACGAACGCCGACGCTTCGGGCCCCGTCGCGACCGCGATGCGGGGGGCGGGCGCACACGACGTGGTCACGTGGCGCGAACAGGCATCCCAAGCCACTCTTCAGGAGGACCTCAACGGCTTCAAGGAGATGTCCGTGGCGTTCCCGCTGCTGTTCCTCACAGCCGCAGGCGTCTCGTCGTATGTGATGCTCGCGCGACGCATCCTGCGCGAGCGACCCATCATCGGCACGCTCATGGCCTCGGGCGCACGGCGCGGCCGGGTGCTCCGCCACTACCTTTCCCAAGGAGTGATCGTGGGCCTCGGTGGGGCGGTCGTCGGCGTGATCCTCGGCGCCGCGGCAAATGGGGCGGTGACGTCCGCATACACGGGCGCGCTGGGCATCCCTGACACCGTCGTGCGCACTCACGCGTGGATGCTGGTGGCCGGCCTCGCATTCGGCGTCGTGGTCGGCCTGCTGGGCGCTTTCGGTCCCGCCCTGACCGCGTCCCGCACCGCCCCCGCGGAGGCCATGCGGCAGAGCGCCATGCCCCTCAAACCCGGATCGTGGAGCCGATTCGTGGCCCGGCTGAGCGGCCTACCCGTCAGCACCCGCATGGCGCTACGCGACGTGGGTCGCAACCGCAGGCGGACGCTCGCCACCGCGCTCGGCGGCGTACTCGCGCTCGTGATCGTCATCGCCTCGGTGGGGATGATGACCAGCATGCTCGATGCTCTGCACATCCAGTACCACGACGTTTCCACACAGGACGCGACCGTCACGGTTGCCTCGGGCGGCGTCAGCGCCGATGCCCTCGCGGCCGTCCCCGGCGTCACCGCGGTCGAGCCCACCGTGGTGGGAAACGCGACAGCCGTCTCCGGCGACAGGAGTTATGCGACCACGCTCCAGGGATTCGAGCCTGGCACCGCCATGCACGGGTTCCTCGCGCCCGACGGCTCATCGGTGGCCCTGCCCAAGGACGGCGTGCTTGCCGGCCAAGCCCTCACCGGAATCCTTCACGTCAAGGTGGGCGACACCATCACCCTGACCATCGGCGGCAAGGATCATCAGGTGGTCTTGGCCGGCCTTGTCGACGAGCCGCTCGGCACGGCCCTCTATGCGACCAACGCCGTTGCGTCCGGCATCGTCCCCTCCCAGGGCCTCGACACCTACCTCCTGAGCCTCGATTCCGGCGCAAATCACACCCAGCTCCGCAACCAGATCACCGGGATGAATGGAGTGGTCGCATATCAGGACGCCAATGCGATCGTGGGCATCGTCGACCAGTACCTGGGCCTGTTCTATGCGTTCATCGGCGTGATGATCGCGCTGGGTTCGGTACTCGCGCTCGCCATGATCTACGTCACGATGGCGGTCAGCGTGGCGGAGCGCACGGGCGAACTGGCGACCCTCAGGGCCGCGGGCGTGAGCGTCGGCAAGGTGGCGCGCACTATCGCGACCGAGAACCTGCTGGCAACCACTCTCGGGCTCCCGTTCGGGCTTGGCCTGGGCGTGCTGGCGGCGCGGGCGTTCCTCGCGTCGTTCTCGAACGACCTGTTCAATCTGCAACTCAGCATGCCGTGGTGGATGCTGCCCGCATGCGCCGTCGGCGTGCTCGCGGCGGCCGGGCTTTCGCAATGGCCAGCAGTGAGGTCGGTGCGCCGGGTGGACGTGGCGAAGGTGGTGCGGGAGCGCGCCGCCTAACGTTACCCCTAGGCCCCCGGCTGAACCGCCTGCACCGTGAGCAAGTGGACGTCGGCGTTGAGGCACGCCGTGTCACTAGTGTCCGCGATGAACTGGGCGTGGGTCTCGCCCGGTGCGTAGACGCGAAGCCCGTCGGAGGCCGACGGCTGACAACTGGCGGCATCGAAGTTCTCCGCGACGGTGATCTTCAGCGGGGCATGAGCCGAACCCCCGGGTGCGAGGGTCACGGTCGCCGCGGGAACCGACGTATCGAAGTCCGCAGGCGCCCCCAGTTGCGTCCCATTCCCGTTGCCTACGAACGAGACGCCGGGCCGGCCGTAGAGGGTGCAACTGGTGGAGCCGGTGTTCGTGAACACGATGTACGGGAATCTGCTTCCCGCACCGGCGCCGCCCCCCGCCGTCAGCGTCAGGTCAAGGTGCGCCGAGGTGCAGCGTGTGGGGCTCGCGGCGGGGGTCGGTGGAGGTGCCGCTGCTGCGCTTGGACCGATCGTCGCAGTGGGCGTCCCCGCGGAGGACGCAGTCGCGGTCGCCGTCGCAATCGCGGTCGCCGGCACGGACGTCTCGGTCGCCGAATGAGTTGCGGACGATGTGGACGACGAAGGCGCGGAGGACGTGCATGCGGCGAGCGCCAGCACCGCGAGCGCGCTCGTGCCGACCCCAAGCACCCGCTTGATGGCCGCTCGGCGTGAACGATGAGCAAAGAGAGCCACGCCTTGCAGTATTGCGCGCCTCACCGCGACAACTCAAGTGGTGAGGCGTACACGCACGGTTACCTGCGGCTACACACCCCTCGCGTGAAGCAGGTCGTGACGAACCAGGATCTCGTCGCGGGCGGGGCCCACTCCGATGGCCGACATGCGGCAACCGGAGATCTCCTCGAGCGCGATCACGTAGTCCTGAGCGGTCTGCGGGAGTTCCTCGAATGAGCGGGCCTTCGAGATGTCCTCGGTCCAGCCGGGGAACGTCTCGTAGATCGGCACGGCCGCGGCAAAGTCTGCCTGGTCCTGAGGCAGCTCGTCGAAGCGCACGCCGTTGACGTCGTAGGCGACGCAGACGGGAATTTCGTCGAGGCCCGTGAGCACGTCGAGCTTGGTGAGCACGAAGTCGGTGAGGCCGTTGATGCGCGACGCGTAACGTGCGACCACCGCGTCGTACCAACCACAGCGGCGCGGACGCCCGGTGGTGGTGCCGAACTCGTGGCCGATGTCACGCAGGCGCTCACCGAACTTGTCGAGCAGCTCGGTGGGGAATGGGCCCTCGCCGACGCGCGTCGTGTACGCCTTGACGATGCCGATGACGGCGTCGATCTTGGTGGGGCCAACGCCCGAACCCGTGCAGGCCCCGCCCGCCGTCGCGTTGGACGACGTCACGAACGGGTACGTGCCGTGGTCGACGTCGAGCATCGTCGCCTGACCGCCCTCGAAAAGCACATTCTTGCCCGCGTCGAGCGCCTGATTGAGCAAGAGCGAGGTGTCGGCCACCATCGGCGCCAAGCGCTCGCGGTACGAGAGCAGCTCGTCGGCCACCTCGTCGACCGTGATGGCACGCCGGTTGTAGACCTTGACGAGCAGGTGATTCTTCATCGCCAGCGCGCCCTCGATCTTGTCGCGCAGGACCGCCTCATCGAAGAGGTCGCCCATGCGGATGCCGAGGCGGTTGATCTTGTCGGCGTAGGCGGGACCGATGCCCCTGCCGGTCGTGCCAATCTTGCGGCTGCCCAAGAAGCGCTCGGTGACCTGGTCCAGGGTGCGCGCGTAGGGCGCGATCACGTGGGCCGCATTCGAGATCAGCAACTTGGAGGGGTCCACTCCGCGCGCGATGAGCTCGTCGAGCTCCCCCATCAGCACGGAGATATCAACCACGACGCCGTTGCCGATCACGGGAATGACCCCAGGCGTGAGAATGCCCGAAGGCAACAGGTGCAGGGCGAACTTCTGATCGCCAATCACGACAGTGTGACCGGCGTTGTTTCCGCCATTGAACTTCACCACGTAGTCGACGCGGGAGCCAAGAACGTCTGTGGCCTTGCCCTTACCCTCGTCGCCCCACTGGGCTCCTACAATCACGACACCTGGCATCGTGTACTCCCCTCACCCGGTCACCGCCGGGGCTTGGTTGTTACTGAAACGTGCGAACGCCCCCGGTGTCCAACGACTCCGGGGGCGTTCCGCGAAATCGTGGTACCTAGATCTTCTTGCCGGCGGAGCCGAGCTGCTGGCAAGCCTCGACCACACGGGCCGCCATGCCTGCCTCGGCCGCCTTGCCCCATGCACGGGGGTCGTAGACCTTCTTGTTACCCCACTCGCCGTCGACCTTGAGGACGCCATCGTAGTTCTTCATCATGTGGTCAACCACGGGACGCGTGTACGCGTACTGCGTATCCGTGTCGACGTTCATCTTGATGACGCCGTGTGACACAGCGGTCGCGATGTCTTCCGCAGACGAGCCGGAGCCGCCGTGGAAGACGAGGTCGAAGGGCATGTTCTTGCCCACCTTGGCGCCAACCTCGGCCTGGATCTCGCCGAGCAGTTCGGGACGCAGCTTGACGGCGCCCGGCTTGTACGCGCCGTGCACGTTGCCGAACGTGAGGGCCGTCATGTAGCGGCCCTTCTCGCCAAGACCGAGTGCCTCGATGGTCTTGAGGCCGTCCTCGGCCGTGGTGTACAGCTTGTCGTTGACCTCGGCGGCGTGGCCGTCCTCTTCGCCACCGACAACGCCGATTTCGATCTCGAGGATGATATTCGCGGCCTGGGCGAGCTCGAGGAGTTCGGCAGCCATGATCAGGTTCTCTGCCATCGGCACGGACGAGCCGTCCCACATGTGCGACTGGAAGATCGGCAGGCCGCCGGCCTTGACCTTCGCGGTCGATGCGGCGAGGAGGGGGCGCAGCCAGGAGTCGACGTACGTGGCGTGGCAGTGGTCGGTGTGGAGCGCAACGGTGACGCCGTAGCTGTCCGCGACCTCGCGGGTGTACGCGGCGAGGGCGAGCGAACCGATGACCGGGTCCTTGATTGTCGAACCGGAAGCGTACTGACCGCCACCCACGGAAACCTGAATGATGCCGTCAGACTCGGCCTCCGCGAAGCCCTGAATGGCCGCGGTGATGCTCGAGGACGACGTGATGTTGATTGCGGGGAATGCATAGCCGCCGGCCTTGGCGGCGTCCAGCATTGCGTTGTAGGACTCGGGTGTGGCGAGGGCCATGCGTCTCTCCTGAACGTCAGAAATGTGAAAGGGAACCGTTGGCTATTGTGTCAGAAATGAAGGGTGCCCGCCGCTGGCCTTAGGTCCTTGGCGTCACCGCGCGGGCGAGGACGATCCTGGCGGTTCCTGCGAAGGGGGCTCGGGTGCGAAGGTCTGTGCCGACGGCATGAACGTCTGCGGCGCGAACGATGCGGGTGGCGCATTCATAGCGCTGCGATCCTGGGCCTGACGGTAGATGTCCTTCGCTCTCGCGATTTCGCTGCCGACCGAAGCGGCGGCCTCCTTCGCGCCAAACGAAGTGAAGGCAACCAGTTTGGACACGATGATGACCGCGAAGCCCGAGAGAAAACATGCCAGGGCTCCCGCCATACCGTCGCGTCCCGACACTGCGTAGATCGGCGCCGCGAAGATCACGCCGAATCCCACCAACTCGGCGATCGATAACAAGGCGCGCGGCCACGACGTGCTTTGTGACAGGGTGCGCAATCCCGATCCGGCCAAGAAACTCCATGCGATCGCCGCGAAGATGATCACCGCCGCCTTCATCTCGCCGCTGGATACGTTGGTCACGGTCCCACCGCTAGTGGTCACGTCGCCTGATCCGGACTGCGTGGCCATGTAGATGAACAACCCGGCGAACAGCACTAGCCCGAGCCCAAAAAGCACTCGAGACGCCCACACCAAGGCTCTGGTCGCATTCATCGAACGTCACCCCCCATGACCCACCTCCAGGTCTCCATGCTGGCGCACCCACGCGTGCATGGCAATCGCCGCCGCCGCGCCCGCGTTGATCGACCGCGTCGAGCCATACTGCGCGATCGCGAGAGTCGCATCGGCCGCCTCTCTCACGGCGTCGGTGAGCCCGATGCTTTCCTGGCCGAACACGAGCACGCAAGCGGTGGGTAGCTGGTAGGTCTCGAGAGGCACCGAGCCCTGCAGGTTGTCGATGCCGATGACGGGCAGGCCTTCGCCGTGCGCCCAGGCGACGAACTCCTCGACCGTCGGGTGATGGCGAACGTGCTGGTAGCGGTCCGTCACCATCGCGCCGCGCCTGTTCCAGCGCTTATTACCCACGATGTGCACCTCGCGCGCCGCGAACGCATTCGCCGTGCGCACCACGGAGCCGATGTTGAAGTCGTGTTGCCAGTTCTCGATCGCGACGTGGAACGGGTGCCTCAGAGTGTCGAGGTCCGCGACTATCGCGTCGTGGCGCCAATAGCGGTAGCGGTCGACGACGTTGCGCCTGTCTCCCTCGCGCAGCAGGTCGGGGTCGAGCCGCGGGTCCTCGGGCCACTCGCCCTCCCACGAGCCGACGCCGTGACCCGGTTCCGTGTCGGACTCCCGCGCGTCCGCGTCCGCGCCTGGGCCGTTTGGCGTGCTCAATCCGCTCACGCGAGTTCCACCGTCAGCGCCGCGGCCGATGCCCGCGCCGTCGCCCTGGCCGCGTCGACACCGGCGCCGTGATCCATAGCGCCCCCGCCCACGGCGCGCGCGAGCGTCACGCCCACGCGGCGTCGGCCGTCGACCCTGGGCTTGCCGAAGAGGCGCAGGTCGGTGCCCGCCACCGCGAGCGCATCGGCAACGCCGTGGAAGACGGGCACGCCACTGCCCTCCGCGAGGACGGCGCACGATGCGGCAGGGACGCACGGCGTCTCGTGCACGGGGAGGCCAAGGATCGCCCGCGCGTGCAGGGCGAACTCGCTGAGGTCCTGAGAGACGAGCGTGACCAGCCCCGTGTCGTGCGGGCGGGGAGAGACCTCGGAGAAGAGCACGTCGTCGCCGCGCACGAACAGCTCGACGCCGAACACTCCCCAGCCGCCCAGCGCCTCCGTCACCGCACCCGCGATCCGCCGCGCGGCCGCGAGCGCCGCATCGGACATCGGCTGGGGTTGCCAGGACTCGCGATAGTCGCCGTCGACCTGGGTGTGCCCGATCGGGTCCAGGTAGGTGGTGCCTCCCGCGTGCCGAACGGTGAGTTGAGTGATCTCGTAGTCGAAGTCGACAAAGCCCTCGACGATCACGCGCGTCCCCGCGGCCCTGGCACCACCCATGGCGTAATCCCAGGCGTGCGCCACGTCGCTCGACTCGCGCACCACGGACTGGCCCTTGCCGGACGACGACATCACTGGCTTGACCACACAAGGCACGCCCACCTCGGCGACGGCGGCCTCGAGGTCGGCGAGCGAGTCGACGAAGCGATATGGCGAGGTGGGCAGGCCAAGCTCCTCGGCCGCAAGCCTGCGGATTCCCTCGCGGTTCATCGTCAGCCGCGTGGCCCTTGCCGTGGGTACGACGGTCACTCCCCCGGCCTCGATGTCGGCGAGCGCCTCGGTGGCGATGGCCTCGATCTCCGGGATCACCAGGTGCGGGCGCTCCAGGGCGACCACCGCGCGCAAAGCATCGGCGTCGAGCATGTCGAGAACATGGGCGCGGTGCGCGACCTGCATCGCGGGAGCATCGGCGTACCGATCGCAAGCGATGACCTCGACGCCGAGGCGCATGAGCTCGATCGCCACCTCCTTGCCCAACTCGCCCGAGCCGAGCAACAAGGCGCGCGTAGCGCCGGGACTGAGCGGGGTGCCGATGGAGGTCATGTCGCCATTGTTCCAGGTTGCGGGTTCGAGGCCGCAGGCCCTCTCGCACCGCCGCAGAGATTCAGCAGAAATCACCTGAATCTCATGTAAGCCGCGTAGCCTAGGCGCGTGCTTACCACCATGCTTCCCACACTCGGCCCCAGCTGGCTCAACGCGGACACCCTGCTCAACGACCTCATCGACCGCTACGGCACGTGGGCGATCGTGGCCATTTGCGCGGTGATCATCATCGAGACGGGCCTGCTCTTTCCGTTCCTGCCCGGCGATTCCCTGCTCTTCACCGCAGGCCTCTTCACCGGGACCGCGCAGATTCACCTGCCGATCTGGGCGGTCGCCGCGATCCTCGGCGGGGCCGCGTTCATTGGACCCCAATCCGGCTACTGGATCGGGCGCGTCAGCGGCCCCAAGATCTTCAACCGTCCCGACTCGCGCTTCTTCAAGAAGGCGTACGTAGACCGCACTCACGCGTTCTTTGAGCGCTACGGTGGCCGCGCCATCATCCTCGCGCAGTTCGTGCCCTTCGTGCGCACCTACATTCCCGTCGCGGCGGGCGTCGGCAAGATGTCGTACCCGCGCTTCGTGCGCTTCAACGTCATCGGCGCTCTTTCGTGGGGAGTGGGCGTGACCATGCTCGGCTACTGGCTGGGCCGGTTCGCCGTGGTCAAGAACAACATCGACGTGGCACTCGTGCTGGTGGTCGCCGTCTCGCTCATCCCGATCGCTGTCGAGTGGATTAGGCACCGGGTCGACGCGCGCAAGGTCGTCGCCGCATTGACCGAGGACTAGGCGGCCGCGATTTGGCCTGCAACGCGACCCCTCAGATCGTCAATCAGAAACGGGGGCACCAGCGCGGCGACGTCCTGCAGCATGCCAACCACCGTGTTCGGCTCGGTGAGGTCGCTCGCTTGAGGTGCAAAGGACATGAGACGTTCGCCCTGGAAGATCGCCGCGCGGTCTCGCACGTCGGCGTGCATGAACCGCCCGATCATCGGCCCCGTCAGGATCGCGTGCGCCACCCGCTCGTCGTTGGCCCGCACGCGCCACCTGGCATTGAACTGGGCCGACTCGGTGTTGAGATCGTGCCCCGCGAGCGAACCCAAGGCGCGAAGCCACGCTGAATCCGGCGTGATCCGCACGTGAGGGAACGGGGCGGGTACGGGAATCCACGTCACCTGGAAGCTGTGCGTCGTCTTGGTGGTGTTGCCATTCGCGTCGCGCGTCTCGGTCTCGTAGGAGTACGCGAAACTCTGGAACGGGTCGCCCGCGTGATTGCCAGCGACCACATCCCGCGCGCGCCGGTTCTGCCCCTTGCCGAACGGGTCACCAACGAATGAGTCGACCAGGGAGTGGTCCTCGCCCACATAGCTCAGGCCGTTGACGGTCACGATCGCCGCGATGGATTCGCGGCGGCGGCGTGAGGCTCGCACGCCAAAGACCACGGCGCCGATCATGACGGCTACGACCACCACAAAGAACACGATGAAAATGGTGGGGAAAATGTAGAACAAACCCGAAGAGAGACCTGAGTTGGGGTCCATCTTCTACACCTCCAGGACGTCGAGTCCTAGAACTTCACCTCGGGCGTGGCCCGCACGGCCTGGTCGTCCACCTCGAAGTACTCGGCCTTGGCAAAGTGGAACATCCCCGCGATCACGTTGGTCGGGAAGACCTCGATCTTGGTGTTGAGCTCACGCACGTTCGCGTTGTAGAAACGACGCCCAGCAGCGATGCGGTCCTCGGTGTTGGTCAGCTCCTGCTGGAGCTGCTGGAACCCGATGTTCGCCTTGAGGTCGGGGTAGGCCTCGGCGACGGCGAACAGTCGCCCGAGCGCCTGGGTCAGCACGTTCTCCTGAGCGGCCTGCTGGGCCACCGTGGATCCGGGAGCGGCCGCGGCGGTGCGAGCCGCCGTAACGGCCTCAAAGGTCCCGCTCTCGTGCTTCGCGTAACCCTTGACCGTCTCGACGAGGTTCGGGATGAGGTCGTGCCTGCGCTGCAGTTCGACGTCGATCTGCTTCCACGATTCCTGAACCAGGTTCCGGAGCCGCACGAGCCCGTTGTATTGGGCGGTGGCCCACAGCGCGACGATAACCACAACGGCCACAGTGATGATGATGGCTGGCACAAATGCTCCCTCAGTAGGTATAGCGCCGATGCTATATCGCGTCGGGGTCAAACGCGACGGGCGTGCCAGGCTGCGCCGCAGGTGGCTCTCCGGTACGCGCGGCGTCGATCCACTTCTGTTGCTTGCGCGGCTTGGCAGTGCGCCGGTACTCCTCATCCGCCGCGAGCATCTCGGGGTTGTAGCCATGGGTGAGAGCGCCAGGCGTCACGGCGGAGGGCAGTGGGCCAATCGAGTTGGCGAGGTGCCCGTAATCCTCGATCGTGTGCTCCGGCAAGAAGCGCGCGACGGCAAGGATCCCGCTCAGTCGCTCCGCGAGCGAATCGATGCCCTTGGAGTCGTCGTCGATCCGTACGCCGAAGCCCCTCTCGAACAGGAGGGGCGCCTTCGACTCCATCGCCTCAAGCCTGGCGAGCGCGCGCGGGTTCAGCATCTCGTACGCGACCTTTGGGTTATCTGCGAGCACCCTCCACGAGCGGTTGAACGCGCTCGACTCGAAGTCGATATCCGCGCCACCGAACACCTTCGCGAGGCGAGAGCCGAGGCCTTCGGGAACAAGCATCAGCCGTGGGAGCTCGTCGGGAAGTCGCACCGCCGCGACGCGGTGCGAACCCGTGACGTAGTTGTCCCTGTCGACGCGCTTGCGCCACTCGAACAATCCGTCGAAGCACTCGTACCCACCGAAGCGCCCCGTGACGACCTGGGTGTAGGTCATCTCTTGGGCGTCGAAGGGAGGGGTCTTCAGGCCCGCGAAGAGGCCATTGAGGCTCTCCTGGAAGGTCCAGTTGCTCAGGCTGGCAAAGGTCTGCGCCGCAGCACGCTCGCGGCTACGCTTCCGTTCCGACGCGAACAGGCCGATGCCGAGCGCCACCAGCGCGGCAAGAATGAGGTAGACCGTCACGCGGGTGAGCGGGAGGTAGACGAACGCGAAACTCGCGATCGCGCCGAGCACGCCCGCCATGCTCCGCACGAGATTGCGCCCCGTGAGCATGCCGGACCACCGCATGACTACGCCAAACCCAGGTCCGCGAGTCCGTAGAGAGACAGGTACGGCAGGCCCTCGGCCTCGACCTTCTCTCGCGCACCCGTGTCCCTGTCGACGATGACGGCAACGGCGACGACGTTCGCCCCAGCCTCGCGGAGCGCCTCGACGGCGGTCAGGACCGAGCCGCCTGTGGTCGAGGTGTCCTCGACCGCGACGACGTTCTTGCCCGCCACGTCGGGCCCCTCGACGCGGCGCTGGAGGCCGTGTGCCTTCGACTCCTTGCGCACCACGAAGGCGTCGAGCTCGAGCCCCCTCGAGGCGGCCGCATGCAGGAGCGCGGCGGCGACCGGGTCGGCACCCAGGGTCAGGCCACCCACGGCGTCTACCTCGGCGGGGCCGAAGCCGGCCTCCTCGAGCGCATCGAGCAGCAGGTGACCCACGAGCGGTGCGGCCGCGTGGTGCAGGGTGATGCGGCGCAGGTCGACGTAATAGTCGGCCTCCTTGCCGGAGGACAGCGTCACTCGGCCGCGCACCACGGCCAATTCGGTGATGAGGTCGCGCAATTGCTCGCGAGGAGTGTTCAAGGTCATGGCCGCAAGCCTATCGAGACGAAGCGTCGAGGGGACGCGCGCCGCCACGACCGGAAATCAATGCGTTCCGTGCCTAAACCTCTGCGATCAGGAGAATTTGGCGCGTAGGGCGACCGGAATCAACGCGTCGATTTCGCGCAGGGCCGCGGCCGACACGTCCGTGTGCATCACGATGTCCTCAAGTGGCACCGCGTCGTCAACCAAGCCGATGCGTCCCTTTTCGAAGAAGACGGATCTGCCCATCAGGTCGGGTCGCATGAAGCGCTCCTTCATCTGCGGGTGCATGATCGCTTGGCCGACGCTTTCATCCGCAGCTCTCACGTTGGTGGTGTCCGCGCCCGCCTCGACCTCGACCTCGACCTCGAGCTTGGGCAGCTTGGGCCCACCGACAATCATCGTCACTCGCTTCGTGTGGTCGCTCTTGTGCTCGCCGGATCCCGTCGTCCACCTGTACGTGAAGGACACGAGGCGCTTGTCGGCCGACCGGATCACGTCTTCGCAACGACGGTGACTGCCTGCACCGAATGGCGCCGCGGTCAGCCCCGCCACCACCTGATCGCCGCGCACGGTAAGGTTCCAGTCCCGCTCGGACAGTGGGCCTGCGAGCGACGCGGTAGCCGCCTTGCGCTTGCGCCCGTCCAAGACGACCCACGCGCCGACCCCGCCGACCATCCCCAGGATGAGTACGGTCGCGATGATGGGTTCCATGATTACCTCCGCTATGGCAGCGAGCGACGCTCCCGCTCAGGTTGATAGGGTCCCACGTCTGCGCGGATAGAGCCACGTAGGGGCGCGGCGACGGCGCCTCCGTCGGGGCTGAGCCGCTAGACCCGGTTGCGGCCCGCCGCCG
This sequence comes from Demequina lutea, assembly GCF_013409005.1. Taxonomy (NCBI): domain Bacteria; kingdom Bacillati; phylum Actinomycetota; class Actinomycetes; order Micrococcales; family Demequinaceae; genus Demequina; species Demequina lutea. Next base: position 221,671 of record NZ_JACBZO010000001.1, on the reverse strand, counting down.
CCCGCACCCACGTGCGAGGGAGCACCTTCACGATGCCTGCGAGCGCGCCGTAGCGCACAGATGGCGTCACCAGGACCTGCCTGCGGCGGACCGCTGCCAGGGCGGCGCTCACGACATCCTCGGCCTCGAGCCACGCGAATTCGGGCAGTTCGTCGTAATCGCCGAGCTCGGCCCGCTCGTGGAACTCGGTGTGGGTGAGGCCAGGCAGCACCGCAGTGGCGCTCACACCCGTCCCCTTGAGTTGAGAGGCGAGGCCCTCGGTGAACGACGTCACCCAGGCCTTGTGCGCCGCGTAGGTTCCGTTGCCCAGCCAACCCGCGATCGACGAGACGTTGAGGATCGCCCCTCGGCCCCTCGATGACATCGCGCCTGCCGCGGCGTGAGAGAGGACGAGGACCGCACGCACCATGACATCGAGAGCCGCAACCTCGTCGGCGACGTCGGTCTCCAGGAAGCCGGCCTTCAGTGCGTAGCCGGCGTTGTTCACGAGGAGGTCGATCGGGCGGTCCTTGTCCGCGATGCGCGCGGCTACGGCAGCCGTTCCCTCCTGCGTGGAGAGGTCCGCCACGAGCACCTCGACGGCCACGTTCGTGGCGCCCGCGAGCAACTGCGCCATTTCCGAGAGCCTGTCTTTGGAGCGCGCCACGAGGACGACGTCTCGCCCGGCCGATGCCAATTGCCAAGCGAATTCCTCGCCAAGACCCGAACTTGCTCCCGTGATGAGTGCTGTAGCCACGGCACCAGGCTACGCGGGCCGCGCGGGTACCGTGGTGCCCATGCGCATCGCCACGTGGAACGTGAACTCACTCCGTGCCCGAGTAGACCGCGTGGTCGAGTTCCTCGAGAGGTCTCACGTGGACGTCTTGCTGATTCAGGAAACCAAGTGCAAGCCGGAGCAGGCACCGCTCGCAACCCTTGAGGCAGCGGGCTACGAGGTCGCGACGCACGGGCTCAATCAATGGAACGGCGTGGCCATCGCGTCGCGAGTCGGCCTGGCCGATGTTCGGATCGGCTTCGAAGGCCAACCAGCCTTCGGCAAGCCGGGTCAGGACGCCGTTGTCGAGGCGCGCGCTCTCGGCGCACTGTGCGGAGGCGTCGACGTGTGGAGTGTCTACGTACCCAACGGTCGAGGAATCGACGACCCCCACTATGCATATAAGCGGACGTTCTTGCAGGCCCTCGCCGGCACGGCGGCAGGCTGGGCGAGCCGCCCCACCGTGATCGGCGGCGACTTCAATGTTGCTCCGCTCGCGACCGACATCTGGAATGAGGATGATCCCGAGGCGGCCACTCACGTCACGGCGGAGGTGAGGCACGACCTCGACCTGCTCGCCCACGCGGGCTACGAAGAGCTCAGCAGAACCTTCATCCCTGACGAACGCACATACACGTTCTGGGACTACAAGCAACTGCGGTTTCCACGAAACGAGGGGCTACGCATCGACTTCCTCTACGCCTCGCGGGCCCTCGCATCTCTCGCCACCGCATGCGAGATTGACAGGAACGAGCGCAAGGGCACAGGGGCGTCCGACCACGTTCCCGTCATCGCCGATTTCGACCTTGTCGTCAGCGATTTTTCGTAGGCGCATTGTCGATGGCGACGAGTGGCCCGCTACCGTGCGGGCTACGCACCGGACCCACGAGCATCGCCCGGTGCGTCAACGGAACTGCGCGTGGCGATCGCGTCGGTAATGCCGTCGCCCCCGCTCGAGGCCAGCCAACCAAGAACGTTGGCGGGCGTCGCGGGGTTGTTCGCAATCGCGACCCTCAACTCGGGATGCGCATAAGCAAGGTCGGCCAATTCAGTGCCCGAGGCGGTGGGATCGGATGCGGTGCACAGTGGAGAAGACGCCGCGACTTCGGCCGCCTCCGAGGCACTTGCGGCCCTATCCTTCACCGCTCGGTGAGGCGCCAAGCACTTCACCAATGCGTGCGAGCCTGACAAGTCTTCTGCCGCGCGCGAGCCGACCACCACCATCAGTACGGTGGGCAGGAGCGCGGCAAGCCAGGTCCAAGGGGATGAGGTCCACCCCCCGTAAGTGCGGGAGAGGAACGCTGCGGTGAAGAAGACCGCCGCAACCACGAGGATCGACATGAGCGCAAGGCGGCTGGCCCTCACAGTGGGACCGCTAGCGATCGCTCCGCACAAAAGGAAAAGAGCGCCGGTGACCGCGAAAGCGGATCCTTCGGCGCCCCATCCCATCGGATCTTCTCCCCCCGTAAAGGGAGGAAGGAGATCCCCCCTCGGCAGAAAGAGTTTCATGCCCGGAACTTCCGCGCAAGCCCCCATTTATGGGGGCACTGTGTGAGATACCGCACCCACAAAATGTCTTTCTCAGAATCGGGTTGACCCGCTATCGTTGCAAGATACGCCGCGAAAGGGAAAACCATGGCAGCCCCACGCACGATTGCCCTAGTAGAGGACCACGCGCTCATTGCCATCGGGTTCAAGGATCTGGTCGCGACCGCCCCCGATTTGATGCTCGTGGGGATGGTCGAATCGGTCGCTGACCTCAAGACCTTCGGCGAGAAGCTCGACCTCGTCGTCCTGGACTTGCGACTCAGCGATGGCTCGCAACCCGAAGAAAACGTTGACGCGATTCACGCGCTTGGCGCGCACGTCCTCATCTATACGGGCGCCGAGGATCGTCGCCTCATCCAGTCGGCCGCACGGTCTGGAGCGCTTGGGCTCATCCGCAAGTCAGTAAGCGCCGAGGTGCTTCTCGACGCGGTGCGGACCGCAGCGGAAGGTCGCGAAGTCTTCGGCACCGACTGGGCGGCGGCAATCGACGCCGATGAGGTTCTCGCGGACGCGAAGCTCTCGAATAGAGAACAAGAAGTCTTGAGCCTCTACGCGTCCGGAGAGACCGCCACTTCCGTCGCGCAGCGCACGGGCCTCTCACGCGAGACCATTGCCGACTACGTCAGCCGTATTCGCCGCAAGTACGCGGAGGCGGGACGACCAGCGCACTCCCGCATCGACCTGTACAAGCGCGCCCTCGAGGACGGCATCTTGGACGGCCCCACGCCATGACTGCCGAGCTGACGCCGCTTGACCGCGTCAGCGCAGACACCGCGAGAGCAAGGCTCGAACGGCTTCTCTATGCTTCAGTCGGGTTCGCGGCTCTGATCTACGGTGGGGTGCTCTTCCCTGGCATGGGTGGCATTGAGGGCCAGACGCCGCAACTCGAGGTGTGGTACGCGTACGCGCTGGTGCTCATCGCGATTGTCTTGCCCTTTACGCTTGGCATCCTGGCGTGGATCGCGCCGCGCCCCTTTGTCACGCGCCTCGCGGGCAGCATCGCGATGCTGTTCCTCATGGCAATGACGCTCTTCCCCTGGGGGCTCACGGCCGCAACCCTGACCAACAACGAGGTCCCTTGGTACCAAGGCATCCACGCCCTGCACGCGATGATCGCCGCGATCGTATGGCAGCGCAAGGCGATCTGGTCTTACGGAGTCGCTCAAGGCATCGTGATCGGCGTCGTCCAAAATAACGTCAGGAACAACGCCACCAAGGCCGCCTTTCTCGACGGAGCGGGCTCGCTCGTCTTTGTCGTGATCCTGATGGCCGCGACCGTAGCGGTGATTCGCGCCGCGGACCGGCTCGACGTTGCGTCGGCTCAGGCCCGAGCGCAGGCCGCGCGCACGGCGGAATCGCGCACCAGGGAGCGCGAAGAGACTCGCATCAATGCCATGGTTCACGACGACATTATGTCCGTGCTCCTGACCGCCTCTCGGGACAGGCCTCCGGAGACCTTGCGAGATCAGGCTCGGGTCGCGCTTGCGTCGATTGACGCCCTCGAGACGCACGACGCCACGGCGCGCGAGTACACCGTCAAGGAGACCGTCGCCGCTCTCCTTGAGGTCGTCTCTCGCGTGGCGCCCTCCACGGCGATCACGCACAGCGAAGACGACGGCATCGGCGTTCCTGCCGAGGTGATGACGGCGCTCTCCGATGCCCTGGCAGAGGCGCTCCGCAACAGCGTGCGGCACGCGGGACTCGACGGAACCGACGTTCCGCGTCGGGTGGGAATCGACGCGCACGAGCGAGGAATTTCCGTGATCATGAGGGACGAGGGCAAGGGCTTCAACACCCGAGCGGTGGCATCGCGCCGGCTCGGTATCCGGCTCAGCATCCTCGAGCGCATGGGAATGGTTCTCGGTGGATCTGCCGACGTCCAGAGCCGGCCAGGAGAGGGCACGATGGTGTTGCTCTTGTGGGAGCGACCGGAATGATTGCTCCCGCCGACGTCGGCACCGTCGACACCACCCAACTGCTTGGCCTCACCTCACCCGCTGCGCGAGTCGTCATGTGGCTCTTCGTGTTCTCCAACTTCCTCTATGCCTTCGCCACGATCGACGAGGTCAAGCATCCCGAGCCCGTCCTCCTGGCAGTCCTCATCGTCAACTCCGCCGTGATTCTGCTCGTGCGTGAGCACGCGGACCCGTTTCCCATGCTGTGGACGATCGCGGTCCTCGCTGCCGTCGCGCTCAGCACCGTCCTGGTGGCGTTTCAGTTGCCCGATGTGGGCCCCCCTGGCCGCGCGAGCTGGCACTTGGGCTCCAACGCGTGGATGCTCTTCTTCTTGGCCATGAGACGGCGCCCTGGGGCCGCCTGGGTGGGCTATGGGATCATGGCGACCATCACCGTCACTTGGTCGCTCTCCGCAGGCCGGGGGGTGGTCGATGCGGTATTCCTTCTCGATACCCACGCGGCGATTCTCTTCGTCGCTACCCTCTTTGCCCTCAACCTGCGCCGCACCGCGCGAGGGATCAACGAGTTTGATCGTCGCGCGGTTAGTTCGGCGATTGAGGCGGCGGAGGGCGCGACATCCGCGCAGATTCGCAAACGCAGGGTCGTGGAATTGCGAGCGTCGGCCGCGCATCTTCTCGAAGCGCTCGTCAACGATGGGCCCCCGATCGACTCGCATACAAGAACTCGTTATGCGACCGCAGAGGCCCTGCTCAGGGACGGCGTGCGCGGTCGGTCGCTCATGAGCCCCAGAATCGCCGCGGCGGCGACCGCCGCCAGGGAGCGCGGCGTCGAGGTCACGTTGCTCGACGACCGGGGTCAGGGACTTGCGACCGGCGATGCGATGGTTCGACTCAGCGAGATCGTCGTCGAACAACTCGATGCGCTCAGCGGCGGCTCGGTGACCGTCCGGCTCGCGCCCAAGGGCAGGCGAATCGCCGTGTCGATCGTGGCCTCAGACGGGGCAGTGCATCCGCGCATCGAACTCGACGGCGGCGGCCACCAACTCGTCGATAAAGAAGGCTAGCTGCCGGGAACGCACAAAGGTCCTCGCATCGTGCGACGCGAGGACCTCATGTACTTGCGCGCCCGGAGGTATTCGAAACCCCAACCTTCTGATCCGTAGTCAGATGCTCTATCCGTTGAGCTACGGGCGCTTAGGTCCTTGAGGACCGAGAACTGAGTATAGCGGCTCGCCTTGAAACGACGAACTCAGCGGAGACGGTGGGATCTGCTGTCGTGACCTATCGCACAGTGATGAGGCGATCAGTAGCGCCACGCCCCCGGGCGTGTCCCATGCCTGCAGACCCCACAGAATCCACCAAAGCCTTCAACCCAACGACACCGCCGTCCACGACACCGGCGGCAGCGTAATCGTCACGGTGCCAGGCGCGACGACGACGGAGTCATTGTCGACGAGGCCCACCCGCTCGCGGTCGGCGAGACTGTTCTTTGCGTAGTAGTCATCGTCGCTCAGAGTGCGAGCCGCCGTGACCTCCACCGCTCCCAGGCCTCGCACGTCGATCGTGACGACCACGCTGGACTCCTGGCTTCGATTGACCAAGAAGACCGCCGAAACGCCAGCCTCCGCGTCATGCGTGGCGACGGCATCTACGACGCTCACCGTGCCGTACTCCGCAGTCTCGTAGGTGTCGGATGTCAACTTCAGCGTCAGTGCCTCGCCTCGGGCGAGGCGCGAGGTCTCCGCGAACGGAAAGAACGTCGTCTGCCGCCACGCCGGGCCGTTTGGCTCGGTCATGATCGGCGCGATCACGTTGACGAGCTGCGCCATGCTGGCGGACGTCACGCGGTCGGCATGCCGAATCAACGAGATGAGCAAGCTACCGAAGACCACGGCATCTGCGACCGAATAGACGTCCTCAAGAAGCCTCGGAGCCTCGGGCCAGTCGTCACGTCCGGTCACCTTGTCGACGCCGTGATAGCGGTCGATGTACCAGACGTTCCATTCGTCGAAGGAGATGTTGATCGTCTTGCCGCTTCGGCGCACCGCCTTGACGTGATCTGCGGTGGCCACAACCGACTCGATGAAGCCGTCCATGTTGACGGCCGAAGCGAGGAAGCTGCCGAGATCGCCGTTCTTCTCCTCGTAGTACGCGTGGCACGAGATGTAGTCAACATCGTCGTATGTGTGCTCGAGCACAGTGCGTTCCCACGAGCCGAACGTCGGCATCTGAGCGCTCGAACTGCCGCAGACCACGAGCTCGAGGTCACCGTCGACCTGATGCATTGCCTTGGCGGTCTTCGATGCGAGAATTCCGTACTCGTCCGCCGAACTGTGGCCAAGTTGCCAGGGGCCGTCCATCTCGTTGCCGAGGCACCACATGGAGATGCGGTGTGGCTCGGGATGTCCGTTCGTGACCCGCATGTCCGACAGCCGGGTGCCCGACCGAATATTGGCGTACTCGAGCACATCGAGCGCCTCCTGCACTCCGCGTGTGCCCAGGTTGACCGCGTACACGAGTTCGCTGTCCACCTTCTTCAACCACACCGCGAACTCGTCGAGGCCCACTCGATTGGACTCAGTGGAGTGCCATGCAAGGTCGAGTCTGCGCGGGCGCTCAGAACGAGGTCCCACACCGTCTTCCCAGCGGTACCCCGACACGAAGTTGCCGCCCGGATAGCGGATTGCCGAGACGCCCAACTCCTTGACCAGGGCAATCACGTCTTCGCGGAACCCGTCCCCGTCGGCGGACGGGTGTCCCGGCTCGTAGATGCCGTCGTATATGCAGCGCCCAAGATGCTCGACGAAGGAGCCGAACAGTCGGCGATTGACCGGCCCCACGGTGAAGTGAGGGTCAAGCGTGAGGTGCGCGTGCAACATGTTTCGCTTTCGGAAGGTATTGGAACGAAATGGAAGGTAATCAGGTGCTTATTTGAGGCTGCCCATCGAGAGTCCGCCCTGCCAGTAGCGCTGGAGCGACAGGAACGAGATCACTAACGGAATGATCGACACGAGCGAGCCGATGATGATGAGGCTCCACAGTGACGTGCCTCCACCGTTGTTGGAGGATGCGAGGCTCTGCCACAGACCGATCCCCACGGTGACCGGAAACAATTTGCTGTCGGAGAGCATCGCGAGAGGCAAGAAGTAGTTGTTCCAGGTTGCGACGATCGACAGCAGCAGGACGGTCACGACCGCCGGGCGCATGAGTGGCAGTGCGACTTGCACAAACGTGCGGAAATCGCCGGCTCCATCGACGGCCGCGGCGTCGATCAACTCGTCTGGGACGGCGTCACGCGTATACACGGTCATGAGGTAGACGCCGAAGGGGCTCAGCAACGACGGCAGGATGACCGCCCAGATGGTGTTGGTCAGGTGCAACTGCGACAACATGATGAAGGTCGGGATAACCAGGGCCGTGAGCGGCACCATCACAGCGCCCAAGAGCGCCGAGAATGCCAATTGTCTGCCGCGAAACTTGAATTTCGCGAAGCCATAGCCGGCAAGGACGCACAGCACCGTGGCGCCGCCGCCGCCAACAAAGGCGTAGAGAGCGGAGTTACCGATCCAGCGAAGGTAGATGCCTCCGTTGTAGGTAAAGAGCTCGTGGAGGTTGCCGATGTAGTCGACGCGGCCGGCGAACCAGAGGGCGCTGCCGCCGCTAAAGAGTCCAGCCGCATCCTTAGAACTATTAACCGCGATCCACCAGAATGGGATGACGAAGTACACGAGAAGCGCACCGATGAACAGATGCGGAACAATGTTGCGCGGTCTCTGCCTGGTAGCGACGGGGCGCGCGTTGCGGGAGGCTTTTGCGGATGTAGTAGTCATGAGAGGAAATTCCCTCGCTTACGTGTAAGGAAGAGGAAGACGTACACGCAGACAAATACGACGAACCCGAGGGAGAACGAGATCGCGGATCCGTAGTTGAAGTTCGCGAGAGCGAACGCCTGCTGGTACGCATACATATTGGGTGTGAAGTCGGGCCCGATGGAACCGGCGGCAAGAAACCTGAGCACTTGCGGTTCGGTGAAGAACTGCAGGGTGCCTATGAGTGCGAAGACGAGAATCAGGAGGAGCGCGTTGGTGATGAGTGGAACTTTGATCCGCAAGGTGATCTGCCACGTGCTTGCCCCGTCAATGCGGGCCGCCTCGTAGAGCGTCGGGTCGATCCCCTGCAAGGCCGCATACAGGATGATCATGTAATAGCCAGCCCACTGCCAGGTCACCACGTTCAGCAGTCCAAAAAAGACGAGATCCTTGCCGAGGAAGTCCGGCGCCGTGGCACCGAATCTACCGAATATCTCCCCCAAGGGGCCAAAGTTCTTGCTGTAGAGGAACCCCCACATGATGGTGCCGATGACCACGGGGATCGAGTACGGGAGAAAGATCATGAGTCGGGAGAACCGGGCAAATCGCGTCACGACAACATCCAACATGAGCGCAATCGCCAGCGAGATCAACATCTGCAGCGGGATCAGAACTGCTGAGAACCTGATCACGAAGCGGATGCCCGAGAGGAAACTCGGGTCGCTGAAAGCCTTTGCGTAGTTGTCGAAAAGTACGAAGTGGGTACCGCCGATGAGTGCCGAACGGAAGAGACTGAGGTAGAACGCGTACAGCAGAGGCGCCGCCAGAAACACGAGGAAGACAATGCCGAACGGCGCGATGAAGAGCCATCCCACAGCGCCCCGGCGACGGCGTGCCTGGGCGCGTGTACATGGGGCCTTGGTATTTGCGGTGGTCGAGGCACGTGCCTCGCCATTAACGACTGTTGCTTGATGTGCCATACGAGGATATCCTCCGTGATCGAGGTATGCGTGCCGGCCCCGTCACGGGGCCGGCACGCACCGTGATGACCTACTCGGTGACCGTGAAGCCTTGCTCCTTGGCGTAAGCAACGACGGTCTTTTGCAGTTCAGTCGCCGCATCAGCACCGCCGATCTCTTTGTTATTGATCTTGCCCAACTGCGTTGTCATCGACGCGTAATAGAACGCTCCGAATGGGCTGTACGTGAATCCCTTGTACGCGTTCTCGGCGGGGATGTAGACCTCCTTGTTGGCCTGCTGGCCGTTGAAGAAGGCCACCTTGGCATTCAGGAACTCGTCCGACGTGAGGACGCCCTGGTTGAGCGGGAAGATGATCTGGTTGGTCCAGCCATCCTTGAGCGATGCCGGGTCGGCGTAGAGGCCGAACGCGACCTCGCCTGCGAGCGCCTGGTTCTTCGCCTGGGTGGTGACGGCGAATGCCGAGCCTCCCCAGTTCACCGAAACCGGGTTGGACGGATCCCATTGGGGAAGTGGTGCCACGGCGAACTTGCCCGCATCGGCACCCTTGCCAACTCCTGCGCCACTGAGGTACCCCGGTGCCCACGCGGCCGAGATGTACGTGGCGTAGTCACCGCCGACAACCCCAGAGATGTACTCGGGCGTGAACTGGTCCTGAGTTCCGACAAGGCCATCCTTCACAAGGCCGGCCCAGTAGCCGAGCACGTCCTTGGACGCTTGATCGTCCATGTGGATCGTGATATCTGCCGGCTTCGTCGGGTCGTACTTGAATGGCGTCGCACCCTTTTGGATCTCGAGAGCCATCATGACCGCGGGCACGTTTGCGCCCAAGTCGCCGAGCAGCGGACCACCAGCATCCTTGAGCTTCTGGCCGACCGCCCGGTACTCGTCCCAAGTGGTGGGGACGGAGATGCCGTACTTCGCGAAGACGTCGGTGCGGTAGATCATTCCCATGGGGCCACCGTCGACGGGCGCGGCGTATACCGAGTCACCGACGGAGACGTCCTTCCACGCTCCTGCGCTGAAGTTATCCTTGACGGCGTCGTAGCCGTAGCTCTTGATGTCAACCAACGCCTTTTGAACCACATAGTTCGCGATGCGGTCGGCTTCCAGCATGACGACGTCCGGAGCTCCGGTACCCGCGGTAACGGCAGTCTGGAACTTGTCGTATTCGACGTTGCCCTGGCCGGCATTGGTCCAGCAGACCTGGACATCGTCGTGGCCCTGGTTGAAGTTGTCCACGACGGCGGCCATGTTGGGGTACCAGCCCCACACGCTGACCGTGGGCAGGTCCTTCTTGGTGATCGTGTTGTCGCAGGAGGACGAACCGCCCCCTCCGCCTGCGGCTGCACCTGCGCTGGTCGAGGCATTCGGGGTGCCGCCACCTCCCGAGCTACTACAGGCGGTGAGCATCAGAGCCAGTGCGGCTCCGGTGACCGCAGTCTTGATGAGTGAGTTCTTCACAGTGAGAGTTCCCTTCGATGGTGCGTTGGACTTCGTTGTCTCTTCAGGGGTAGATCGGGAGCCGCAATGCCCTGGGGCCAGCAGACCCCAATGCGACGCGAGAACGGCGAGCGACCCGACTCGATGAGGCGTGGACCTCTTCCAGGACGAATCTTCTTTGATCCGACAGCCACATTGATCGGCCGTTTGCAACGTTGTAAATTTGATGTTACAGGGGAATTGTGCAGGCTCTGGGTGGCCGTGTCAAGCGCTCGTGATCCAATCGTGACTATCCGCTTGAGGACTCGCGCACCACCAAGCGGAACGCCGACAACGACTCCTCCGGCTCGCGCTTGGCCTTGCCCTTCTCTCCGATGCGGTCCATGAGAACGTCAATGGCTGTTTCCGCGATCTCGCTTCTACCAGGATCGATGGTCGACAGGCTGGGGATTGAGTATCGGCCCTCGTCGATGTCATCGAAGCCTACGATGGCGACATCTGATGGAATGACAAGGCCCGCCTCCTGCAACATGCGCATCGCCCCAAGTGCCAGCTCGTCACTCATCGCGAAGAGACCGTCGAACTGTGCGCCGTCCGCGAGGAGCCGCCTCATCCCCTCGGCGCCATTGGCTCGGTGCCACAACCCCACGTGGGCGACGAGCGATTCATCGAAGGGAATGCCTGCGGCATCGAGAGCCTGTCGATAGCCCGTGAGCCGCAATCCGGCCGACCCGATCACCTCCCCCTCGTGCGCGCCGAGAACCGCGATGCGCTGACGGCCGAGGCCGATCAGATGCTCGGTCGCCGCCTGCGCCGCCTCGACGTTGCGCATGGTGACGTGGTCGGCCGGGCCGTGGAAGATCCGCTCTCCAAGCAAGACGAGCGGGGTGTCGATGTCGACGAGTGCGGCGTCGTCTATGCCCAGCCCGAGAGGACTGAAGAGCAGCCCGTCGATCAGTTGCAGCCGCGGGCTTCGAAGCACCTCCAACTCACGATCGCGGTCACCGCCAGTCTGCTCGATGAGCACGACGAGTCCGCGCTTTTCGGCCGCCTGGATGACCTCGTCGGCGAGTTGGGCGAAATAGGCCAGGCTCAGTTCAGGTACGGCGAGCCCTATGACGCCCGACCGCCCAGATCGCAGGTGGCGCGCCGAGACATTCGGCTGATACCTGAGTTCGTCGATCGCCGCCTGCACACGCACGCGCGTCGCTTCCCTGACGTGCGGGTGATCATTGACGACGTTCGACACCGTCTTGAAAGACACCCCCGCCAACTTGGCGACGTCGTGCAAGGTGATGGCCATTCGGAGATCCTCCCGTTGCGCCGAGACTACAACCTTGACCCCTGCCACGCGTATTGCTCAATAGCCTCGCCCAGGCCGCGAACAGGACCGCTGTTGCGAGTCGCGATCGAGCGCGTCCGTGGTGCGGCGCGCTCCCAGAATGCCGTCGATGCCGCATGGGCTTACCGCATCGAGCGCCGGTCGCGGCCGGAGGTCCCCGTGTGTCAAGAGCGGCAGGCCACGCCGCTCGTCGCGGGCCCGAACTCCCTCATCATCGACCAGATCACCGGCGAAATCATCGTCGAACACCACCTCAACCGACACCGCGACTACCAACCCAAGAGTCCACAAAGGCCCCTCCCAAAGGAGGGGCCAGGTGCCAGATATGTCGGGACACGTCTGTCAGACATGTCCCGACACATCACTCGGCGGAGACGGTGGGATTTGAACCCACGGAGGGATTTAACGCCCTCACGGTCTTAGCAGGACCGCGCACTAGGCCGGACTATGCGACGTCTCCTAGTACTTGTTGTACGGCCACCCAGAATAGCGGGCTCGGGGGGCGACGCGAAACCACGGGCGGAGAGTGCGGGATTCGAACCCGCGGAGGCGGGTTACGCCTCAACAGTTTTCAAGACTGTCACCTTCGGCCGCTCGGTCAACTCTCCTCGGCCCCCGCGAGAGGCGCCGACGGCCCATTGTGCCAGCCCCGGGGCACCGGCGGCGTCACGGCCGAATCCCTCGGGCCCGATCCCGGTCTGTTGACACCGGTTCACGCCGAGCGCTGGATGAGTTCGCCGGGTCAACCAGGGGGAATCGCATGCACATCATCGACAGGATCATCCTCGTGGTCATGGGCGCGCTCTTTGGCGCCGGCCTCACGCTGTTTATCACCTACGACTGGATGTCACGGACCGAGATCGTGCTGTGCACGCTCGTCGCGACAATCGGGTTGCCGTACTCCGCCATCCGCTCCAGCCAGAGGCGCAGGTCGGCACGCGCGACCTCGCAATTCGCAGGCGCGTCCCTCGCCGCTAGACACTCGCTTGAGGACGAGCGATGTCGTTCTGCCAGCCGTCCGGCATTCCGGGCGTCACGACCTTGAGCTGATACAAAATGGCGACCCGCGCCAGTTCCGAGTCGTACGTGGCCACGGTGTCGACGTCGGGGTGGGTGACGGCCGCACCAATATGTAGCGCGGCGAACGGTTTGAGGACCGCGGCGGCGTGAGTCGATACGGAGACATTGGCATCCGAGAATCGAATCGTTGGCACCCGCGCCTTGACCTGCTCGACGATTTCGAATGCCTGGGACTTCGTCTCGCGGGGATACAACTCCGCCGCTTGCCGCAATTCGGTAAGCCCCAATTGGGTGGTGACAAACTCGGGGAGGCGGGGCAAGGCCCATGCGACCCACTCGTCGTAGTAGCGCACTCCGGGAAGGAAGCGCATCAGGGCCGAGCCGTCGAGATAGATCACCACACCAGGGTAGTCGGGCGGCGCCTGCGGTAGGGGCCGTACCAGCCAAACCATGCTGGTGTCACGCGAAACCGTGCGCCTCACTGGCGACTGGACGCACGCACCGGTTCGCACCGGCGGCGCCCAGGCTTCGCCTAGGTCGCGGCCGCTACGACAAGGCGACTATGACTTGAGGCGCTGCATCGCGAGCTGAACGACCGCGATGAGTGCTTGCTTGGTGGCCGAACGCTCACGAGCGTCCGTATACATCATCGGCACCTCGGGGGGCACGCCAAGCGCCTCCCGCACGTCCTCGAGCTTGTGCCGCGCAACGCCATCAAAGCAGTTGACGCACACGACAAACGGGATGCCCTTGCCTTCGAAGTAATCGACGGCGGGGAAGCACTGGTCAAGACGCTCCGTGTCGACCAGCACGCACGCGCCGATGGCGCCGCGAACCAGGTCGTCCCACATGAACAAGAAGCGGTCCTGACCGGGCGTGCCGAACAGGTAAAGCCACAGGGCGCCGGGCAGCGCGATGCGCCCGAAGTCCATGGCCACCGTGGTGGTGGTCTTGCGATCGGTGACGCCGCCGGCATCGTCGACGCCAACGGAATGCTCCGTCATGGCGGCTTCGGTGTTCAGCGGGTCGATGTCAGAGATCGATCCGATGAAGGTGGTCTTGCCGACGGCAAATCCACCCGCAATCACGATCTTGACGACCGTCGGGGCAAGTGGCGTATCGCTGGGAGCGACCGCCGCGTTAGAGGGCTGCGATGCCATCGAGGACACTCTCCAGAAGGCTGAGGGAAAGTCCGCCGTTGGCATCGTGCGTTGCCTCGTCGTCGGCCGTCCCACTGGTATGAATTGTCAGGTACTTTTCTTCAGCAAGATCCGTAACGAGCACGCGAACCACACCCAGCGGTAGCCGGGTATGGGCCGAGAGCTCGGCCACGGATTGATATTGACCCGCAGCAAGCTGCAAGATCTTTCTCTTCTCGGGCGTGAGCCCGCGAGCATTCTGTGCAGCGGAATCGGCCTGGACGAGGGCTTCCATGGGGAGGCCCTTGCTGGCGCCACTCACCCGCCCACCGGTCACGGCATAGGGCCGGACCGTGTAGGCCTCGTCATCCGCACCTTTGTACGGGTCCAGGGTTTCCGTCATAGCCATTCCTTAACGAAGCGCTCCGTCGGTGGGAAGATTCTGGCGCATCTCGGTAATGAGCTGCGGCGTGAGTGCATTCTCCGTGCGCGAGACCAACAAGGTCATCTCGTAACCTACGAGGCCCACGTCGCACGTCGAGTCGGCGGCAACGGCCAAGACCGCGCCGTTGTTGACGCTCATGAGGAAGAGGAAGAGTTCATCCATCTCAATGATGGACTGACGCACCTCGCCCGCCTTGAGTTGACGCGCGGCACCGCGCGTCAGAGACGCCATTCCAGACACCACCGCGGCGAGAGTGTCGCCACCCGTCCGGTCGAGATTCTTGGACATCGCCATGAGCAAGCCGTCGGCACTGACGACGAGCGTGTGGCGCGTTCCGGGCACGGTCTGGACGAAGTTGTCCAGCAGCCAACCAAAGTTGGTGGCTTCAGTACTGAGCGCGGTCACTTGTCCTCCTTGTTGCTGTGGCCCCTGGTTGGGCCACACTTGAGTGTGTTCATGGTTCGGTGAGGGAACCCTGCGTGCTGTTATTGAAGTTTCGCACGTCATCTCTTGCACGCTGAGTGCCAGAGTAGAACGCCAAGAAGCGGTTGCGCACCGCTTCGGCGTCCCTAGGCGGCGTCGGCGGGCCTTGCACAGGCTCGTCGGGCACTATTTCGCGGGCCACCGGCGTACGTTTTGCCAACCCCGCGCGTGTCGTTTCGACCTGCGGACGTTGAGACGCAAGTGAACTCAACTCCGAGAATACGGCCGACGCATAATCTTCCTGGCCCATGCTGTTCGAATCCGGCGAGATTTGAACGACCGGCCGGTACTCAATAGCCGAGTCTGGCGCCGCGGCCTGTAGCGCGCTCGCTCCCGCGGTCTCCCAACCGAGAGGTCGCGCCAACTGGTCCGGCGAGTACACCGTTCCCAAGGGGTCATGGCCAAGCGCGGACGGGGCACCGGCTTGCGGGTCGTTGACCGCCGGCGTCACATATCGGGGCTCGACGGGCAGAGAGTCGACCGGCCCCGGGTGGCTGGGCATTTCACCGAAGCCCTGACGCTCCGCGTACGGCAGCGGACTCGGGGAGGACAGCGGCGACAACATCGTCCACTGCGGGGCGCGGTCATCGTCATCAATCGGGGTCTCACGGCTCGCGGGACCGTACGAGCCAGGGTCGGCGATCGGCATGGGCTCGGGAGCGGCCGGCGAGAAGTCATTGCGATAGCCCTCGTGCACAGCGGGTTGTTCCGGCACGGCCTCGGAGAGCGACTCAGGCTCCGGCGCGGGAATCGCCCACGAGGGTGCCGGGCCCACTCTCACAGCCTCCGTAGGCGGCTCCTGGGGCGTATTGACCGGCATCGGCGCGGCGGGTTGGCCTTCAACTGGCCCGCTCTTGCCTTGCTTGCCAAACAACCTCGAGAAGAACCCTCCGCGATCTTCACCGCGAGCGCTTTCTGCACCGTCCATGATGAGATCATCGAGGCTCGGGATGGACGTCACTGGGTCGGCCTCGAACTCGGGTTCGCGCGGCGCTTGCTGCTGCCACGGGTTCGACGCGACGGGAGCAGCCTGAGGCTGGGCCTCCCCCGGCGCTTGCTGCTGCCACGGGTTCGACGCGCCGGGAGCGGCTTGAGGCTGGGCCTCCCGCGGCGCTTGCTGCTGCCACGGGTTGGACGCGACGGGGTACAACGGCGACCGGTACACCTGGTCCCCCGCTGGTGCGGTCCGCTGCGGGGTCTCATCGAGCGACACCGCATCGACGCCGGCGCCCTCACCCTCGCTCGTCCCATGCCACCTGTCATCCATGGCGGGGCGTTCCCTGAGTACGGGAGCGGTCACCGTCGGCTCATCATCGTCTTCGAGCTTGGGAACGAGCATCTCCGCGGCGGGCGCGTCGACGAATCGTGCATCCGAAGCACTTGGGGAGTTGTCGTCAACATATCCGGACGTGATGAGCGGCGATTGGCGCACCGCGGGGTGCTCCGGATCACGACGATCGGCTTCGTCCGCGGCGAAGTTTCTGAACACATCGCTGGCCCCGTCGCGAGTGCGGTTCTCCGGTTCGAACGCATCCGCTTCGCTAGCATTCGCGATCGTCGGCACCGGGCCCAAGCTTGCGGGCGCAGGCCCGCGGGGCGCGATCGGCGGTGCGGCGGCGTCTACGGGCGCATCGCCGATTCCTGCGCTCCTGCGCATCTCGTGTCCCAACGACTCGGCGTCGGGGGCAAGGGCCTCTGGTTCCGGTTCGGTGCCGCGCAGGGGCCGGAAGCCGCGGAACACTCGAGACCTGGCCTCGGCGCTCTCCGGAGACAACTCGTCAGCGGCCAGGATTGGAGTGAATCCCGACGTGGTTGCGTTCTTTAGCGCGCTCAGTTGTTCGTCCGATGCCCGCTGCGGAAGCGCAATGATGCTATTCGTGTCGTGCGACGCCTCGGGGCCTGCGGCGGCGCGTCGGTAGCCCAACCTCCGTGACGCCTTCCGTGAAATCGTCGAGGTCGACGGCAACTGCGGCCGGGGCCTGTGCGGCGTCCGCAGCGACGAGTTCGTCGATGGCTTGCGCCTCTGCCGGTTGCGGCACGCCTCTGGGCGCAAGGGGTGCCGGCGGTGGCTGCAGGTCAGGAGCATCCGCGGGACGGCCAGCGAGAATCGCGCCGTCCTCGATGACCGTCGGCTGGTAGGCAGACAGTCCTCTTGAGTTCAGCGCAGGCTCGGAGATCTCCTCGATAGAGGCATCGTGGTGGACGAGCGCGGCAGGCGCGTGGAGTTGGTCGTCCGCCGTCGTGCCGCTCGAGTGTCCTTGTGTGTACGCGACCGAGGTGTCAAACAGAGAAGGGGGCATGATCACGGTCGCCTCGGTTCCCCGCCCCTCCGCCGATTCAATGTGGACGCGCGCGCCCACTCGCCGGGCAATGCGCCCCACCACGAACAGGCCCAGGCGCTGTGCCCCAATGATTTCGGACGCCGCCGTCGAGGCAACGCGAGAGTTGGCCTCCCCAAGTTCCTCGGACGTCATGCCGATGCCATGATCGACGATCGTCACGACGAACGCGCCGTCCCGTTCCATGGTGCGCACCACGACTTGCGTTCCTGGGTCAGAGAACACCGTGGCATTCTCAAGGAGCTCGGCAAACAAGTGTGCGGCGGTCAAAGCGGAGTGACCGAGCATGGCGGGGTCAGCGTCAAGTTCAAGCTGGATGCGCTCATAGAGCTCGATCTCGGACGAAGCGGTGCGGATCACGTCGGAAAGCGGCATGGGCCTGCGCAAGCGGCGACCGGTGTCGATGCCTGCGAGCACGAGCAGTGACTCGCTGTTTCGACGCATGCGGGTGGCGAGGTGATCCAGTGCGAAGAGCTTGGTGAGGGTGTCCTGGTTATCCTCGGTGCGCTCCATCTCATCGATCGAGGCGAGCTGCCTGTTGAGGAGCACCTGGTCACGGCGGGCCACGTTGACGAACATCTCGGAGATGGATCCACGCAGCGCCGCTTGCTCGGATGCGATGGCTAACGTTGCCGCGTTGACGGAGTTGAACGCCTCCGCGAGCCGGCCCACCTCGTCTTGCGATTCGACCGGGATCTGCACTTCGGAAAGGTCGACGGTCTGACCGGGCATGGCCACCCGCTCCACGAGTCGCGGCAACTCTTGACGCACCGCCGTTGCCGTGGTGGTCAGGCGGCGCAGCGGGTTGACGATGCGGCGTGAGATGGCGAGAGCGACGAATAGCGAGGCCGCCACAGCAAGCACGGCGATCACTGCCGTCGCGAGCGTCTGGAGGAGGCTGTTGCGCTGGACGGGCGCGGCGCGTCCGTTCACGTCACTCGTGAGCTGCGTGGTGATGGGCGCGTATGCCGCGATCTCTTCATCCACTTGCAGCGGCCAGTTGTTCGTCCGCTGGGAAAGCAAGCCCTGAGTGGTCGCGTCGTTGATGATGCGGTCGCGAATTGACTCGAAACCCACGATGGTGCTGGGGTCGTATGAGGCGCCAAACTTGGGTACCGGCGTCACGTCTGGGAGCAGCGCTACGGCGGTTTGGGCGTTCGCGAGTGCGGTGTTTGTCGCGAAGTAGTATGCCTGGTACTGCACCTGTTCGCCGAGTCGCCAGGTACCCTGGGCGATCTTGCGCGTGACGTAGGCCTCCTCATTGCGCAGTGCCTCGACCAGTTTGCCCATCGACGCGTAGCCCTTGAGGTCGTTCGACAGGGTACGGTCGCCCGCGATGTTCGCGACTTCGCTGGTGGCACCGAGCAGGTCGTTGACGATCGTCGTGTATGCCGTTACCGCGGGGCCAAACAGCACCGTGCCAGCCGCGACTTGCGCGCGAACGGCGGCGAGCGCCTGCAGGCCCTTGTCCGCACCGTTGACGAAGGCGATGACGCCTTCGTTATTTGAGTTCGACTTGGCCTGTGCCGCGTTGCCGAGGAATACCGCGCCCGTTTGGTCGGTCTTGGCGAACTCTGCGGGAAGGGCCTCGGCGGCCGTGCGCGAGTCATCGAGGTACGCCTTCGACGCCCTTCCTTCGGCGCGAATCAACGCAGGCAGGCCTCGAGCCACGTTGCCCGTGTCGCTGACTGGGGCCACATTGACGATGTCGGTGACTGCCTTCGCCACGTGCTCGAAGGTGTCGGAAACGGTCTGGGACTCGGTCGCGTCGGGCCACACCGGAAAGGCGCCAGTGGTCGCGGGGACCGGGGCAACGGCGCGCGCGGAATTGAGGCCAAATTGGACATTGGTGCCAACAATCGCGGCCGTTATCTGATTCGCGATCGCCGCAAAGGCGGGATCCGTGACGCCCGCGTTCGTCAGCGCGGCAACGGCCGTGTCGACGTTGGTTTGAGCGATCACGCGGTCGGATTTGCCGTCCGAGATCGCCCGCAAGTAGCCAGACACGTCGGAGCGCTCGGCCTGAAGCGCGGCAATCACAGGACTGCCGCTCTCGACGAGGTTGACGAGCTTTGTCGTATCGCGACCGCTGGTGTACGCCGAGGAGGCGTTCAACACCACGAAGGAGGCGGCAAGAAGCAGAACGATCGTCGGCACCGCGACGACCGCGAGGAGCTTCCCGCGAATTCCTAGCCTCTGGAGCATGTACCTCTCCCTCGTGCCCGCTGTGGTCAAGCCAGCGGGTCAAACAGCGCCACGCTGATCATCGGACCTTTGAGGTATCGGCATGAAGCCGGAACCACATGAGTCCCTCCAGTGCGATCTTCATCATGAGACGGTATAACGACCCAACTATGACGGGAAAGGGGCAAATCGCCAATGCGCATCATTAGTGTCACACGTCACATCAGTGACAACCCGCTCCGCGTGAGCCAGATCGAGTCCCCTGTCGCCCGTCCGGGCGAGGTTCTTATCGACATCCTTGGCGCAGGTGTTAATCGCGCCGACCTGCTGCAGCGGAGAGGCTCGTATCCCTCCCCTTCCGGCTGGCCCGAATGGCCGGGCCTCGAGTGCGCGGGGACCATCAGCGCCGTGGGCGACGACGTGCAGGGCTTCCAGGTGGGCGACCACGTGTGCGCGCTTGTGGGCGGCGGGGCGTATGCCGAACAGATTGCCGCACCCGCCGACCTCGTGCTGCCCGCGCCGAGCGCCCTCACCCTCGTCGAGTCCGCGGCCTTGATGGAGGCCGCCTGTACGGTGTGGTCCAACTTCCAGGCCGCGCGCTTGATGCCCGGCGAGACTCTGGTCATCCACGGAGGTTCGGGGGGCATCGGCACGTTCGCAATCCAAGTGGCGAAGGCCCTCGGCGTGCACGTGATCGTCACCGCGCGAGGCGCCGAGCGCACCAGACGGTGCCTCGAGCTGGGCGCCGACGTTGCGGTCGACTACACGTCAGAAGACTTTGTCGAGGCGGCCCAAGCCATCGGCGGAGCGGACGTGATTCTCGACGTCGTGGGCGCGGCCTACCTCGAGCGCAATCTTGCCGCGCTCGCCACGGGGGGCAGGCTTGTCGTCATCGGGCTTCAACGCGGTGCGAAGGCCGAAGTGGATCTCGGAACGCTGATGACCAAGCGGGCTCACATCATCGGCACGACGCTGCGCGCGCGGCCTCATGCCGAGCGGGCGGCGATCGTGGCCGGAGTTGGCCGCGAGGTCTGGCCCCTCATTCCCGACAAGGTGCGCCCTGTGATTCATGGCACGGTTCCCTTCGACGACGCCCAAGCCGCTCACGACCTCATGGAGTCCGGAGAGGTCTTCGGCAAGGTCGTGCTCGTTCCGTAGGAACTTGAGAGCGCCGTGCCCTAGGGGCGCCGGGCTGGCACTGCCGCGTCTTAGGAATGCCGCGTCGCGAGGGAGACGGCGAGCGCGGGAGCCAAGGGCAGCCGCGGGAACAGGGTCGCCTGCATCGCGTGGTACAGGTCTGGCTTGCCCTCCCAGACGACGTGAGACGGACGATTCGACGCGTCGAGCTCGTGCCACCAGGAGCCTTGTTGCTCATCGATCAAGTATTCGCGCGCATAGGCCCACCAAGCGGCGTAGTCGCGCTCGTAGCGTTCGTCCCCGGTGCGCCGGAATAGCACAGCCGCCGCACCAATCGCCTCGGCGTCCACCCAGTGCATGCGTTCGCGAACCACGGGAACGCCGTTCCAGTCGACGGTATAGACAAAGCCATCGGCTCCGTCGACGGCCCAACCGTCGCCCACCGCACGGGCGTAGAGCGATCCGGCCGCCTCCGACATCCACTCCGGCGCCGCGAGCCCTGCGAGCAGCAGCGATCGCTCGGTCTGCAGAGTGAGTCTTGACCACTCGAGTCCGTGACCTATCGTCGCGCCAAACGGCCGAAACGGGTGCGCCCGAGCGTCGGCGTTGTAGTCAAGGAGCGGCTCCCAAGTCGCCGTGAAGTGCTCAGGCAGGCGCCAATCATTGCCGCGACCAAGAACATCGACCACTCGCGTCACGATGCGCATCGCCCTGACCAAGAGGGATCGATCCACGAGCACGTCCGCCGCCGCGAGGTAGGCCTCGAGCGTGTGCATGTTGGCGTTGACGCCCCGATAAGGCTCCTCGGCGCTCCAGTCCCGCGTGAAGCTCTCCCTGGCCATTCCCTCGGTCTCGTCCCAAAAGTGCTCCGAGTGCACCGTGATCGCTTCGCGCAACAGGGCCTCGGCGCGTGGGTGGCCGGCCGCGACCGCGGACGACGTCGCGAGAATCACGAACGCGTGGGCGTATGCCTCCTTGCGATCATTGACTGGGCCCACGTCGATCGAGGAGAACCAGCCGCCATGCTCGGCGTCCCGCAACGGGCCCTCGATGGCCGCGAGGCCGTGCTCAACCAGCGCGCCAGCGCCGTCAATCCCTGCGAGTTCCGCGAGCGCATACACGTGGGTCATGCGGCACGAGATCCACAATTCGACGGGGCGAGACTCGTCTCTGGTCCCGTCATCGAGCAGCCAGCCAAAGCCTCCCCTTGGATCAACGCTCGCGACCCCAAAATGCGCGAGCCTGCGGAATTCGTCGTCCAACCACTTTCGGTGCGCAGTCTCATCCATGAGGACCATGGGTCCAGCATAGGGTTGCGGGATTGCGAGCGGACGAGGCCACCAATCCCCGCTACATTGCCAAGCGCCGCGGATCGATCAGCGGACCCAAAACCTCGAGCACGCCATCCTCGTCGACGGGCCCCACACGCCTACCCGCCGCGGCAATCACCTTGTCGGGAGCATTCGCCATCGCGTAGGAGTCGCCGGCCCATCGCAGCATCTCGATGTCGTTATTGCCATCGCCCACCGCGACCGTGTGTGCGGGCTCAACACCGAGTTCCTCGCGCACGAACTCAAGAGCCGAGGCCTTCGATACCCCCGGCGGGGTGAGGTCGAGCCACGCGGAATAGCCCACCGCGTACGTCACGTCGTTGAGGCCGATGCGGCTCACGATATCGTCGAAATGCGCGACGTCCGCTCCCGGGGCCCTGATGACGACGCGGGTGACATCCTCACTGCACAGCGACTCGAAGTCCACCACCATCTGACTCCCCACCAGTTCGCCCATCGGGAAGTGTTTGGTGACGCGAAATCCCACTCCCAGGTCCTCCACGGCGAAAAACGCATCGGGCATCTCATCCCTGATGAGTTCGAGCGCCGCACGAGGATTGAAGGTCACCGTGCGCACGATCTCGTAGCCGCCAGGCATCGCTGGATTCAGGCGAATGGTGACGGCACCGTTCGAGGTGACGGCCCACCCGCGCTTCAGGCCGAGCGTCTTGGCCACCGGCATGGTCGCCATGATGTTGCGACCCGTGGCAAGGACGACATGGTTGCGCGACAGGCGCACTCGCTCGATGGCTTCGATCACGGCGTCGCTGATATCGCCGCCCCAATGCATGAGCGTCCCGTCGATGTCGAGGCCAACGAGCCGCCAGTAGTCAGGGTTCAGGGGCGGGTCGAGATCCTCTGGTGCAACGGCCATGGATCGACCCTACGGTGCCGGAACCCGACGACACGGCACGGCGCGGTGACGGTCGGGTTAACGCTGCTCGCCCTTGACCTATGAGGCGGGCGTGAGGGACTCCGCGCCACCGAAGAAGGGCCGCAGGATCGGCGGCAGGTAGACACTTCCGTCGGCCTGCTGATGGTTCTCGAGCAGAGCGACGATCCAGCGAGTGGTGCCGATCGTGCCGTTGACGGTCGCGACGGGCTGGGTACCCGATTCTCCTCGCTCACGAATTGCAAGGCGTCGTGCCTGGAAGGTGGTGCAATTCGAGGTCGACGTGACCTCCATCCATCGCTCCTGGCTAGGCAGCCACGCCTCGCAGTCGAACTTGCGGGCGGCGCTCGAACCGAGGTCGCCTGCGGCCGTGTCGATCACGCGGTAGGGAAGCTCCAGCGCGGCGAGCATCGACTCTTGTATCGCGAGGAACCTCTCGTGCTCTGCCGTCGCATCGTCCGGCCTCGTGTACGCGAACATCTCGACCTTGTGGAATTGGTGCACCCGAATGATTCCGCGCGTATCGCGTCCGGCGGAGCCAGCCTCACGGCGGAAGCAGGCACTCCAGCCCGCGTAACGCAGCGGGCCACCATTGAGGTCCAGGATCTCGTCGGAGTGGTAGCCGGCCAGGGCCACCTCGGACGTGCCCACCAAGTACAGCTCATCCTTCTCGAGGTAGTAGACCTCGTCGGAGTGGCTGCCAAGGAAACCCGTGCCGCGCATCGTCTCTGGGCGCACGAGCGTCGGCGTGATCATGGGCGTGAACCCGTGCGCGGTCGCCACGCCCATGGCCGCGTTGAGGATTGCGAGCTCGAGCTGCGCGCCCACGCCCGTCAGAAAGTAGAAGCGGGAGCCGGACACCTTGGCGCCGCGCTCCATGTCGATCGCCTTGAGGCCCTCGCCGAGCGCCAGGTGGTCCCTGACCTCTATGCCCTCAGCAGCGAAATCGCGAGGAGTGCCCTCGTGGCGCAGCACCACGAAGTCGTCCGGTCCCCCCGCAGGAACACCCGGCTCCGCGATGTTGCCGATCGTCATGATCAGCTCGTGAGCCTTGGCCTCGGCCTCATCCGCGTCGACCTCCAGGGCCTTGACCGTCTCGGACAGTTCCTTGGTGCGCTTAAGCAGTGCGACCTTGGCATCACCCGAGGCCCGAGCGACCTCACGCCCGAGAGACTTCTGCTCGGCCCGCGCCTGCTCGAACTCCGTGAGCGCGGTCCTGCGCTCGAGATCTGCGGCCAGAACCGCGTCGACGACGGCGGGGTCGTCGCCGCGGGAGATCTGGGAGTCCCTGACGCGATCGGGGTTTGAGCGAAGCAGAGCGAGGTCAATCATGATGGCGAGTCTAACGGCGGGGACGTAGGCTCGGCCCATGGATCATGTCGTACTTACGGACGTGATCGCGGCCGCCGCCCTCATCGTCGCTGCGCTCGGCCTGTCGCTCGCGGTCACCATCACACGCCGCGTCGGCTCCCGCGATCCGATTGCGGTGCCCCGGCTGTGGCGGCGCCTGCTGAGGATCGACGTGCCTCCCATGTCGGTCGATGGTGACTTCGGCCTGATCGAGAAGGGCACCGACAGGATCGCCTTCATCGCGAACCCCACCAAGGCGGGAATCTCCGAACTCCGCGAGCAGGCGATCCGCGCCTGCTCGACCCGCTACCTCACCCAGCCCATGTGGCTGTCCACCACCGTCGACGATGCGGGGTCCGGAGCCGCGCAACACGCCATCGACTCGGGCGCCGACGTCGTCGTTGCAATCGGCGGCGACGGCACCGTGCGCGCGGTAGCAGAGGCGCTCGCGGGCACCGGCGTGCCGCTCGGCATCATCCCCGTAGGCACTGGGAACATCTTCGCGCGCAATATGGACCTGCCTTTGGGTGACATTCCCGCGCTGCTCAGGATCGCGCTCGACGGGAGGGACGCGCCAACGGATGTGGGACGACTCGTCCTGAACCGGGGGCCAAAGGGTCCCGACGAGGAACACATGTTCCTCGTCATGGCGGGTGTCGGCTTCGACGCCGAGATGGTCGCCGGAGCCGATGAGCGCCTCAAGCGTCGGCTCGGCTGGCTCGCCTATTTCTTCGCCGCGATCAAGCACCTGGGCTCGCGGCGCATCCATGCCGTGGTATCTGTCGACGACTCGCCCGAGGTCGCCGGGCAGATGCGCACCGTGCTCTTTGCCAACGTCGGCCGGCTTCCCGGCGGGCTCATTCTCGCCCCGGACGCCACCGCGGATGACGGCCTGCTCGATGCGGTGACCCTCGATGCCCGCGCCGGAATCGTGGGCTGGACGGGCCTGTTCGGCAACGTGATTGCCCAAGGCGCCGGCTTGAGGCAACCCGCCGTGCTCAAGGCCTACGCCGCCTCGCGGATCGATCACGCTCGCGGCGCCGCCATGACCGTGACGCTGGATCACTTATACAAGGTCCAAGCGGACGGGGAAAACCTGGGGCTCGCGCGCAAGATCACGGCCACCGTCGACACGGGGACCCTCATCGTGAGGCGACCGCGGGTCTAGCCGGTTCGCTTCGGCGCGTCAGGACCCGCTGGCCGACCGAATGCGCTCGACCCACGCGTGCGCCGCGTCGTAGTCAACGTCGGAGGTTCCCCTGGCGACGGGCGTAGGCACTCCGTGTGCCGCAGGGTATGAACCAAGGAACGTGACCACGGGACACGTGCGCTTGAGGCCGACAAGGACCTCCGCCATGCGCGCCTCACCGACGTGCGCGAGCGCGTCGATCGAGAATGCGTATTCGCCGGGCTTGTCGCCGATGGGCCGGGACTCGATGCGCGACAGGTTCACGCCGCGCACGGCGAACTGCTCAAGCATCTCGAGCAACGCCCCCGCACGGTCATGGGGCAGGTGCACCACGAGCGTCGTCTTGTCCGCGCCCGTCACGGGCGGCAAGGCGCCAGGGCGACCCACGCGCACGAAGCGGGTGGCCGCCTTGGAATTGTCAGCTACCCCATCGGTCACCAGGTGGAGCCCGAGGCGCTTTGCCGTTCCGGGAGGGGCGAGCGCCGCGTCAAAGTCGGCCGTTCCGTCGGCGAGTGCCACCGCGGCGGCGCTGTTCGACGTGGCCGCCACTTGGATGACGTCGGGAAGGTTCGTGGAGATCCACCTGCGGCACTGGGCAAGTCCATGTGCGTGTGCCGCGACCCTGCCGATCGACGCCATCGTCCTCGCGTCGCGGGCAACAAGCTCAAACGCGACGGGAATCACGTACTCCTCGAGGATGACCAGCGGGGCGCCCTCGGCCAACGTGTCGAGCGTGGCGGTGACGCCTCCCTCGACAGTGTTCTCGATGGCAACGACGGCAAAGTCGGCCTCTCCCGAGCGCACCGCAGACAGCGCGGCTGGCACGTCAACGGTGGGGAGGGTCTCGATCTCGACACCGGCCGTCATTGCGCGCAGGGCCGCGTCGGTGAAGGTGCCCTCCGGACCGAGGAAGGCGTACACGGGAAGACTCATTCCTCGCCCTTCTTGCCCCTGCGGACCTTCACCGTTCCGGACCTGCTGGCGACGTGGAACGCGTCCTCCACCACATGTTGAGTGCTGCGGAGTGACAGGCGAATGCGGCGGGCGCTGATGGCCATCATGACGTCACGGTACTGGCTTGCACGCGTCAGCGCCTTGCCCGCGCGCCGTGACGGTCGCTGCTTCAGGTCGCAAGGTACCTCGGTCACCATCAGACCTGCCTCGATGACATCGAGAGTGACCGCAGTCTCAAGTCCGGCTCCCCGCGCCAACGGAAATGCCGCCTCGAGAGCCTCCCGTGTGAGGCATCTGACCTTGCTCAGGGGTTGCATGGGGCTCCAGCCCGACAAGGACGCGATCGCCTTGCGTGCCGCACCTGCGCTCGCCCCCGTTGATCGGGAAGGGCCTCCCACCAGGGCGATGGCTAGGTCCGCGACCTGCTCGACCACTGCGGCAACGATCGGCGCCGCACCCGAGGCGCTTGCGCCGAGGCCTGCCTCGAGGAGCAAGACGGCGCGAGGCGTTGCGCCCTCTTCGTCTCTCATGGCGATGACTGCGGCACCGGTTTCGATCGACGTAGCCCGGCCACGCCGATGCGACTGCCGCACCACAACCGCCCCTGCCTTGCGGGCAAGGTCCTGCGTGTTGTCGAGTGATCCGTCGTCGACGACGAGAACGAGATCTACCCCAGGAATCGCGCGCGAAGCCCTCACGGTCGCTGCAATGCGCCGAGCCTGGTTGTGGGCAACGATCAGTACCGCCGCGGAGGGCGAGGCGGCCGCCGCGGCAGCCGCTTTCGCGACCGACTTTGGTGCCCGCACGGCGGAACGTCGCGCCGAGCCCGTCGTCTTTGGGGCCGCGCTCACTGATGTCTCCCGGCCATGCTCCGCCACGGTCCTAGCCTAGCGTCGCACTCTCCAATCCAATAACCCCTCTTTACTCTTTCGTGGGTCAACCGTGACCGGCGGGAAGACTGCGGCGGTCCCGATGAGGTGTCACACTTGCCGTATGGACGAGCGCGCCGGAACTGTAGCCCTGCCCGAGGACCTCATCGATGTCGACGCCCTGGTCGGCGCCTACTACGACCTGGTCCCGGATCCCAAGATCGCGGATCAACGCGTGGTGTTCGGCACCTCCGGGCATCGAGGCTCTGCCCTCGACACGGCGTTCAACGAGGCGCACATCGTCGCGACCACGGCCGCGATCGTCGAATACAGACGCAACCAGGGAATCGACGGCCCTCTCTTCATGGGCAAGGACACTCACGCGTTGTCCGAACCCGCGCAGCGCACCGCGCTTGAGGTTCTCGCCGCGGCCGATGTTGAGGTGCGCATCGACGCGCGCGACGGCTATACGCCCACGCCCGCGGTGTCGCTGGCGATCCTTGTGGCGAACGGCGCCGTCGACAAGAACGGCCTGCGCACCACAGGCCGCGGCCTGGCAGACGGCATCGTCATCACGCCGTCTCACAACCCTCCCCGCGATGGCGGCTTCAAGTACAACCCGCCCCACGGCGGGCCGGCGGACACCGACGCGACCAGCTGGATCGCCGCACGCGCCAACGAGTTGCTCGCGAGCGGCTGGAGGGACGTGCGCCGCTTCCAGTACGCGAGGGCGGTTGCCGCCGACACCACGCAGGGCTTCGACTTCATGGACCTGTACCTCCAGCACCTGCCCTCGGTCATCGACCTGGACGCGATCCGCAAGGCAGACGTGCGCATCGGCGCCGATCCGCTGGGCGGCGCGGCCGTGGACTACTGGGGTGCCATTGGCGAGGAGTTCAAGCTCAACCTCACCGTGGTCAACCCCAAGGTGGACCCCGCATGGTCCTTCATGACTCTCGACTGGGATGGCAAGATCCGCATGGACTGCTCGTCGCCGTACGCGATGGCCAGCCTGCGCCACCTCATGGAGGGCCCCAACGCGCCGTACGACATCGCCACGGGAAACGATGCGGACAGCGACCGCCACGGCATCGTCACTCCCGACGGCGGGTTGATGAACCCCAACCACTA
This sequence comes from Demequina lutea, assembly GCF_013409005.1. NCBI lineage: Bacteria > Bacillati > Actinomycetota > Actinomycetes > Micrococcales > Demequinaceae > Demequina > Demequina lutea. The sequence continues at coordinate 193,418 of NZ_JACBZO010000001.1, read as the reverse complement.
CCTCGCGGCCGCGATCGCGTACCTGTACGGCGGCGCGCGTCCCCAGTGGGCGCCCGATGCCAAGATCGGCAAGACCCTCGTGTCGAGCTCGCTCATTGACCGCGTCGGCAAGAAGCTGGGCCGCACCGTTGTCGAGGTGCCCGTTGGCTTCAAGTGGTTTGTCCCCGGCCTGCTGAGCGGGGAGGTCGCATTCGGCGGCGAGGAGTCGGCGGGTGCGTCGTTCTTGCGCCGCGACGGCCGCGTCTGGACCACGGACAAGGACGGGCTGATCATGTGCCTGCTTGCGTCCGAGATCACCGCGACCACGGGGGCCTCACCTTCGGCCCTGCACCGCTCTCTCACGAACGAGCTGGGCGAGAGCTGGTACGCCCGCGTCGACGCTGCGGCCACCAAGGATCAGAAGGCCGCGCTGGGCAAGCTCAGCGCCGACCGCGTGCCCGCCACCAAACTCGCCGGCCAAACCATCCGCGAGAAGCTCACGGCCGCACCCGGAAACGGCGCGGCAATCGGCGGCCTCAAGGTCACCACGGACGATGCCTGGTTCGCCGCCCGCCCATCGGGCACTGAGGACGTCTACAAGATCTACGCCGAGTCCTTCATCTCCGAGTCCCACCTCGGCGAGGTCCAGGCCGCGGCCCGCGACGTCGTGTCGGAGGCGCTCGAGGGCTAGCACGCGCGTTTGGGGAGGGCAACCGTGTCGCTCGTGTCCGACCGCAGCTGGCGTGACACCCTCACAGGTATGAACCGGCGGAAGCTAGCCATCGTTGCCGCCGGCGTGGTGGTAGCACTCACCGGCTGCCTGCGCTTCGACGCCAACCTCACTCTCTCCCCCGACGACAGCGTGACGGGTCGGTTCATCGTCGCCGTCAAGGCCGGGACGGGCACGAGCTACGGGACAACTGACCGCGCCATGGCGGAGAACATCTGGGCCGACTATCCCGCCGCCAAGGCGCTCGGCCACGCCAAGGTCTCCGATTACCGCGGCGACGGCTATGTCGGGATCTCCGTGCGGTTCTCCAAAGAGCCGCTCACCACCTTCGCGCCGACGGCGACCGCGTGGGGGATCACGCGCGTAGGGGACGAATTCGTGGTGTCCGGCCCCTCGAACGCGACGACGACTCAAGAAACTGGCAGTAGCGGCACCGGGACGTTCGCCGGCGACCTCTCGCAACTGTCCGATGCGGAACTCATGGTCGCAATCACCTTTCCGGGGCCCGTCACGTCGGCGAACGGCGCGGTCCAAGGCAAGACCGTCACATGGAACCTCAGCGACGGACCCGCGACACTCGAGGCCCGAGGCTCCGCCGTGGCCACGGAGGACCCCGCCGTCCGCATCGCTTACGTCGGTTTTGCCGTCATCGCGCTGGGTGCAATTGCTTACGCGCTCGCGGGCAAGCTCGCTCGCCGATACTCCTAGCAGTCGCCGCCCGCGTGTGGCAGTGTGAGAACCATGAAACGCCTTGCCCGCGCTGTCGTTCTTGCCCTCGTCACCGTCGTCGCCTTGACCGGCTGTATTCGGTACAACGTCGACATGACTCTCGCGCAGGACAACACGGCATCCGGAACCATCGTGATCGCCGTGCAGAAGGGCGTCGGCCAGCAAATGGGCGTCGGGAGCGACCAAGAAGCCCTCGTACAACTCTTTGGCGAGTCACCCTTCGGGCCGAACTTCACCCCAAAGGACTACGCGGACGGCGACTGGGTGGGCAAGAGCTACGCCTTTAGCGCGGTCCCCATCACCGACCTTGCCGACCTCGCATCGTTGTTCACCGTGACCCGCGACGGAGACGTCTTCTCGGTCGATGGACCCGGCGCGCCCGTCACCGCGGACGAGAAGAAGCAGCTTCCTCCCGGCGCGGAATCGAACCTATCGATCACCTTCCCCGGTGAGGTCATCGAGAGCAACGGAACCGTCAAGGGCACGACCGTCTCTTGGAACCTGTTTGCCATGACCGGCCCGGTCCATGCCACGGCCAAGGCCACCGTCCCTGGCTCCGGCTCCTGGCTCCCCACGTGGGTCCTGATCGCCGGCGGCGCGGCGCTCGTCGCCCTGATTGGCGCCGCCGTCACGGTGCTCCTGGTGCGTCGTCGGCGCAATCCCGTGACGCCGGTAGGTCCCGAGCCGATCGACTGGGAAATCCCCGCTGCTGCCCTGCCGACCAAGGCGCCCACAGAGTCGGCCGTTGACCAGCCCGCCCCTGCGCCGTCGGCCGTTGAGCAGCCCGCCCCTGCGCCGTCGGCCGTTGACCAGCCCGCCCCTGCGCCGTCGGCAGCGGCCCCCAAGAAGAGTTCGCGCCCAGCGCGGAAGCCCCGCGTGGCGCCCGAGCCGGATCCCGATGCAGAAGGCGACGGCAAGGAGTGAGCCTCCGCGTCGTGCGCCTCGCGTTGACCGCCATCGCGGTCCTTGCGCTGGCTGGCTGCGCGCGGTTCACCGCCGTGGACAGCTTCAGCACTGACAACACGGTCACTCAAGACCTGACCGTGGCGCTCACCCCCGACGCTGCCAAGCAGGTAGGGGTAGACCTCAGTACCCTCACGGCGGCCGCCCTCAAGAGCGCGAGTGCGAAGGCGTTCCCCGGCATCGATCCCGCCAAGATCACGATCAATGACTACACCGAGGGCGACCGCAAGGGCGTACACATCGTGGCGCGCGACCTGACCTTCGCCGAATTCAATACCGCGGCGACCGCAGGCTCGACCGCCGTCGCGAACGGCCTCGGAACGCCGATGACCGTGGCACGCGAGGGCGACACCTACATCGTGACCTTCCCCGCCGATCCAAAGAGGGATATCTCTCAGGTGCCTGGAGGTAGCTCGATTGGCCTGATCTCGAGTTCAATCGACTTCTCGATCACGCTGGACTTTCCCGGTCCGGTGAAGTCCGCGACCGCGGGACAGGTGAACGGCAAGAAGGTGGTTCTCGGCCTCGAGGACCTCTTGACTCCCGACGCAATCGTCATCAAGGCCCAGGCAACACCGGGCATCGCGTGGGAACCCATCCTGCGGTGGCTTGGCATCGGCGGCGGTGCGGTCGTCATCGTCGGCGGCGCAGCGCTACTGATATGGCAAGACAAGCGAAAGCAGCGGCTCAACAACCTGCCCTCGATCGCGCAGGCGGCGCAGGCGCCCGACGAGCCCGCCAACTAGGGCACAGCCCACTCCACGCCAGCAACGCGCCGCCCACCGTCCTAACCCCCCTCGCCGCCCCCGAACGGGTAGGAGGGCGGATTTCCGTTGCCGCCGCCGTAGCCGATGCAGCCCACGATCCCGCTCGTCGCGCTCGCGAACGTCACGGCATGGGCGTTCACGGTGTCGATGATGGCGCACGCCTCATTTGCCCTCACCAGGGTCACTCCCTCGGCGACTCTGGCGGCGTAGAACTGCGAAAGACCACCGTACGGTATGCCTGAACCAACCTTCAGGACGGCCACCGGTGACCCGCCAGAGTCAACCGAGACCTCATACACCTGCGGGTCCTTTACGGCGGAAACTACGGAGATTCCCTGTGCGGGAAAGGCGGCCGTCGTCACGTCGTAAAGGGCGGATGACATCTGGAGGGTCCGAAGACTCTCCTGCGAGAGTTCCACCAAAGGCTTCCCGTCCACGGCCGTCGCCCACTGAGTTTGCTGGCTTGCCCCCTCCCAACACGCGACGATGGGATCCCCCGCGTCGGACACGGCGGTCAGGTTGCAGTAGCGGTCCCCGGAGGGCCCATAGGAGGGCCGTACTAGGGTTTGCGATCCAGAAGCCACGTCGTAGACGACTAATACGGGCTCCCCAGGGGGCCCAGACCGTGCGCTCGCATAACCCGAGTCACCCGTGCTGTAGAGCTCCGCCGCGACCACGGATCCGTCGTGATTTGCGATCGCAGTCCACGGAGACACATCTGCGTCGGTCAGTGCTCGCTGCCAACCGCCCGCGGCCGTCCACCGCTCGTACCGTCGTTCGCTGTAGTTCTCATCCACCGCGGACCACAGTTCGCCGCCCGCGGCACTCGCCGCCAGGAAGGTTTCGGTGGCCGACTGACCTGTAGCCATGGTGAAGGCAATGTCATCCACCGCCCCCGTCTGGAGGTCAACAAGCGCGCCATGCGTGTCCGGCTGGGTGTACGACATCGAGGTGATTTGAATCCGCGCTTTTCGTTCGCCGGTGAGCCAGCTCACCACCTGAATGACGCTACCGGGCTTGTTCACATGCGCCAGGTCGAACAGCACGCCCTCCGGGCTCGCCAGATAGATGACCGATGGCCCCGCCGTGCGCGCAGTGGGGTCATAGTTTGAGACGGACACGAGCGTCCACGTGGGCCCCACGTGATCCCACACCCAATCCTTCATGATGAGGGCATTCGGATAGCCTGGGCCCGCGCTCGGAGCGGCTGGGGGGTACTCGTCGGCGGCGATGCCGTCGTCGAGGAGCGTGGGCACGGCTGGTTCGGCCGATGCTGAAGGAGAGGGCGACGTTCCCGTCGGAGAGGGGGACACGGTCGGAGCCGCTCCCGCAGTTCCACCACCCGTCAGAGCCAGAATGACGCCGATCACCGCACCAAGCACAATGATGCCCGCGGCGGTCGCGATCACCCACGTGCGCCTGAACCACGGCAGCGCTTGGACCGGCTTCCGGTAGAGGTGCGGCAGGGGCGCCTGTTCCGTCGCGGCGAACGCCGGGTACACCTCAGTCGGCTGGTCACGCGCGTCGGTCGGCTCATCCGCAACCTGGGCGTTCTCAGCGTCGTGGGTCACCGGAACCTCGTCCGATGCGCCCGGAATCAGCGACCGACGCCTCGGCGTCTCGCCCTCGTCGTTCGACATGCCTCCCCCATTTCCGATCTCAACTAAGAGAATCTCATCCCTGCTGCCCGATCAACGGTTCAACGACCCGAGCTACATCACGATTGCGCAACGGGCCAGCCGCAATACGCTCACCGCCTCGCCATCTGCGCCCATGCCCCCGTGGCGCGCGGTCGCGCGGGTGAGATCATGTCCCCCGTGCCTTCCACCAGCTACCGCGCCCTCCTCGCCCGACCTGGCGCGCGCCAGTTCGCGCTTGCTGGGCTCCTCGCACGGTTGCCTATCTCCACCGTCGGCATCTCAACCACGTTGATGGTTCAGATCCAGTATGGCAAGTGGGAGATCGCGGGGCGCGTGGCCGCGGTCGGCGTCGCCGTGTGGGCGCTGCAGACCCTGCCGACCGCAAGGCTCATCGACCGCAAGGGCCAGCGCGCCATGATCCCCTTGGCCGCGCTGTTCGTCGCGGGAATCGTGCTCCTTGTCGTCACCGCCATGATGCGCGGACCCGAGTGGCTCTTGTGGATCGGAGCGGGGGTCTCGTCCGTCTCGGGCCCGCTCGGCTCGCTCACGCGTGCGCGCTGGTCGCACATCCTCGAGTCCGATGACCAGATTCACACCGCCTTCTCGCTCGAGGGAGCCCTGGACGAGGTGCTCTTTGTCGCGGGACCCGCCTTTGCGACGGCCATGGCATACGCCGTGCACCCCGCCTCCGGCCTGGTGATCGCGGTGGTGGCGAACGTGATCGGCCTCACCTTGCTGCTGCGCGAGCGCACCACCGAGCCTCCCGTCCGCAAGGTGGGTGGCACCGGCCTCGGGTTCCGAGTGCCCGCCGGCGTGATCGCGACCGCGTTCATCGCGATCGGCCTCGGGTCGATGTTCGGCGCGCTCGACATCTCCACCGTCGCTTTTGCCAAGTCGCAGGGACACGGAGGCGCCGGAGGAATCGTGCTCGGCGTCATCTCGGGCGGGTCATTCGTCGGCGGGCTGCTCTACGGCGCTCGCAAGTGGCACGTGCCGCTCTGGAAGAGGCTGCTCGTGGGTGCGCTGCTGCTCGCGGCAGGATTCAGCATCCTGTCGACGATGCCTACGTTCCTGAGCTACGCCGCGGCCGGCTTCGTGGTGGGGATGGCGATCGCTCCTTCGATCACCGCGCAGGACTCGGTGGCGCAACGGCTCGTGCCGCAGGACCAACTGCTCGAGGGCATGTCGTGGCTGCGCATCGGCCTCGGCGCCGGCGTGGCACTCGGGGGCTGGCTCAGTGGGCGCCTCATCGACGAGAGCGGCTTCCGCGCAGGACTGCACGTCATGGCGTTCTCGGCCGTGGCGGTCGCGGTGTTCGCGCTTGTGGGCATCTGGTGGATTAGGCGCGACACCATGGCGGCCGTGGCCGCTGGCAGGCCCGACGTGCCTCCGCCGCCTGGTGGGGCTCACGGCGAGCAGCCGCCGATGCTCCCTGTGCTCTAGGCGCCACGCCAGCCGCAGCGGCGGGGCCGGTCCTCGATGGCAGGTGGAGTGGCCGGGGCATAGGGGCGGTGTTTGTTGCCAGGAGGAGCACTCGTTGGAGGTGCACGCGTGTTTCCCGCGCCGCTACTGTTCTGGCTCGGGAGGGCCGCTACTGGTTTGCCGGGCGCTGCCTGTGCCGTGCGGGCGTGCGAATCCCATGGCGGGGGCGCGCGCGTTGAAGCGCGTGGCTAGGCGGCTAGCGCCGCATTTGATACGGCCTCGTTTTCGACAGAGTTGTCCAAGTGGCCGTTGGGCGGTGGGTAGCCGTCCCGGGCGGGGTGGTTCGAGGCGGCATTGTTCCGGGCGGGGTTGTCGGGGGGTGGGCAGAGTTCTTCCGTGACGCCTGGGTTGCTTGGGTTGCTCATGTCACTCAGGTCGCCGCCGCCGGTGAGGTTGCCGATGTCGCGGATGGTGATTGCGGCGAGTCCTCCTGGTTTGGCGTGTCGCGTGGGATCAATCTCGGGTGGTGGGATGAAGTCGACGCGATTCGCGTGGACGAGGATTTCCCAGCCGTGGCGGTGGATGTCGTGGTGGCATCTGGTGCAGAGCATCACCCCGTTCGAGAGGTCTGTGCGACCGCCTCTTTCCCACCAGTGGATGTGGTGGGCTTCGCAGTGTTCGGGTGGGGCATGACATTTGGCGCAACCGCCGTCGCGTTCGAGTAGTGCGAGTCTTTGTGCCGGTGTGAAGAGCCTGACTCTGCGGCCCAGGTCGAGTACCTCACCCTCGCCGCCCAACACTTCGGCAATGATGCCCGCATCCCCCGCGAGACGGCGCAGCTGACCTACTGAGACGGGTTGGTTGGTGCCGTCAATACTGCCCAAACCGGTCCCCGTGTCGCGGTCGCGCAGGCTCATCCGCACGATGATGGTGGTGCGGATCCCCGACCGGTCCGTTTCCTTGCAGCCCAACACGTGCCGGCAGACCTCAAACAAGGCATCGGCCCGCATCTGACCCACAGTTCTTTGATCACGTTCAGTGGGGTCTTGGTCACGCCTGGCACGGAACTGATGGGTGACGATTTGTTCGATCACGGTGCGGATGGGTGCTGCTGTGACGGCGTCGAGTTTGCCGGTGAACGTGACCATCCCGGTGTGGTCTTCCTTCCACGCCAGGAACCGCTCCTCATGCTGACGGCGTTCACGTTGTTCATGACCGGCAATATCAGCGTGTGCCACCGCGTGGGCGACCAGACTCCGCACCTCATGCACCGCCAAATGCACCGCCTTGCCAACCAGGCGACGCTCCAACTCTTGCAACCGTTCACTCGGCACCCGTTCCGTGAGCGTCTCTAAACCGCGCGTGATGAGCCCTGCCGCATCAACCGAAAGGCCACCCGCCGAAGCAGCCTCTGCTACGGCCGGGTAGCGCGGCGCAGGCGGGGATGCGGCGGTTGGGGACTGGGTGGAACCGTCGGATTGGCTGGAGTCGTCGGGCGGGGCACCATGCGCCACCACTGCGGGCATGAACGCCAAGCCCGCCTCGATGGCCCGCATTGCACCAGCAGTCGTCCCACCCGTCACCCGGGCAACCATCGCCCCCGCGGAACCAAAACCCTGCCTGCGCGCCAAACCACCACCGGGCAGCTCCGGGGCGGACCTACGCGCAAGATCGCCCGCAAACCGTGCCCCCCACGTCCCAACCAACCGTTCCAGCCGGCCCATCTCCTCGAGCGCCTCCAAGAAAGCAGCATCCGGAAGGTCCGACACGTCACGGCGCGCGAGCACACTCACCAGGGCACTCACCCTGGAAATTTCCGCCGCATCGATGGCCATAAGAACAGTCAACCAGCAGGGTCAGACATCCACCTACCAGGCACAACACCCTGTGGACAGCCCAACAAGACCAGTCCCGGGCACGACGGGCGATGGCCCGCCCCGAACGGTACAGATCAAGCCACCCCGCAACAGGACAAGCCCAAAACCGGTACGAATCAAGCCACCACGCAAGCAGACCCGCCCAAAACCGGTACGAATCAAGCCACCACGTGCGAGCCAAGACACCTCGGCGCTGTCACTCCAACACCACGGCATCCGCCCCACTACACCGCTATTGCCGCGGCGCCTGTCCGTATCCGACGTAGCCCGACCTGCTCACGACCGTGGTATCGGCGATCGGGTCGAGGCGTGGGTAGGCGGAGGCGCCTGCCGCGTTGTCGAATGCCGGGGCGAGCGGCAACTGAACCACGTGCGTGATCTTCGTAGTCGCACACACGTACTGCACCGACCCCGCGTCAAGCCATGCTTTCGCAACGCAGTCGCCCCCAAGCTGTTCGGTCACGTCCGCCTTCGCGTAGTCAGCGGCGTCGAGGTCGTACACCGCGATCTGCGTGGGGGCGCCAACCGTACCGCCCGCGGCGCGCTGCTCAAACAGCACGGTCGCGCCGTCCGGCCTCGTCGCGATCGAGGTGTCGCCATCCGACGCGGCCAGGCGCCACCTAGCGTTCGCGTCGAGATCGTCAACACCGTCAAGCTCGTTGACGGTCGCGACCGTCCAGCCGCTGGCGGCCCCGTACCTGTAGAAGCGCACGTGGCGGCCGAGCCACGCCTCCCACAACTCGTTTCCGGCGGCCGATACCGCGACGGGAGCCACGGTGCTCGACACACCCCACGGAGTGGCGAACACGATGGGGAGTATCTCGCCCGTGGTGAGGTCGATCTCGGCACCCCCCGACGGCACGCCCGCCTCATGGTCGCCAGTCCAGACGATGTGCGCCGTGCGCGCGCCCGCCTGCCAGGACACCACGCGCAGTCCCTGCGAATACTCGGGGGCCAACTCCTGAAGATCGAACTTCTCTCCATCTGGGCCCACCAGGTAAATCACCGCGCCCGACGTTGTGGGCGACGTGCTGGAGTAGACGCCGGCACTCGCCGAAAACGACTGCAGAGACCACCCCTGGCCCACGTAGGCCCAAACCCAGGCCTGCATCTCGTGCGCCGCAGGGAAGCCGGCGCCTCGGGAGGGGGCCAGCGGGGGGTAGTCGGCGATCGCGAGGGGTGCGGGTTCGGAGGCGGTCGTCGGTGGCGAGGTTGTTGCCGCCACGCTCGAAGGGCCCCATGACGGAACCTCGGCATGCGTCGCAGGACCGACGTCGCCACCGCGCAACGTACTCATGACCGCGAACGAGCCTCCTCCGACGGCCAACACCCCCACCACCGCGGCGGCGACCGTCAGCGCGCCGGTGACCCGGCGTCGGCGCCTGGCCTTGCCGATGATCGAAGCTGTCACCAGGGAGATGTCTGCGCCTTCGTTGGCCGCCCTTGCGTGCGCGCCGGCCGCCTCCTCGAGGCGACGCGAGACCTCATCGCTCATGATGAGCGCTCCTTCTTTGGGCTCACGGGCGCCCACTCGTGGTCGGCCGCCTCGATCTCGATGTTGATGGCGGCACTGAGTTTGCGGGCCCCGTCGTACACGTAGCGCTTCACCGAACCTTCGGAGATTCCCAGCGCGATCGCGGCCTCTCGCGTTGACAGCTGATCCATGTAACGCATGGCGACACAGGCGCGCTCTTGCGGAGTGAGCAAAGCCATCGCCTGGTCGATTGACGATCGATCGGTCGCTTGGCCCTCCGGACCGGGCACCGTCTCCTCCGGCTCGGCGGCAACGCGCCGGAACGCTAGCCGTTCTCGGCTACCCTTGCGTGCTCTGTCCAGAAACTTGTTGGCGATCGCGCGGCGCACATAGCCCTCCGCGGCGCCGACGTTGGGGAGGCTCCGTCGCTTGCCGAACACGGCGATGAGCGCATCGTGCACGATGTCTTCGGCATCGGTCCGCGACCCGGTCAGCATGGTCGCGTAGCCAACAAGAGCGCCGTAGCGCGTCTCGACAAGTTCGGTCGCCACGTGTTCCCACGCCCCCGTCACTATCGCCCCCTCCTCTGCCCCTTCTCTACCAAAACTCCGCGGCGCGCATTTTGGTTGGGGCACCTCAGCATTTCACGCCCGATGCGGAGGGGTGGGCGCGAGCGGGAAAAAACCTACGTTCGCGCTAGGCAACTCCAGGAATGGTCACGGTCACCATGAGCCCGCCCTCGGGGCCCGGAATCGCGACGACCTTGCCGCCGTGAACGTCGGCGACGCGAGACACGATCGGCAGGCCAAGTCCGTGCCCGCTGACCTCGGAGCGCTGCGCACCCCGACGGAATCGCTCGAAGAGAGCCTCGACGTCTGCGGGCTCCACCGCGGGGCCGGAGTTAGCCACTTCGATCGTCGCTGCACCATCAACGGTCCGCACGGTGCACGTCACCCACCCGTCGCGCTCCACGTTGTAGCGGACCGCGTTTTCGATCAGGTTCGCGATCATGCGCTCCATGAGAATCGGGTCCGCCCACACGGGGGCGTCCTCGACATCGAGTTCGAGCCTGATGCCCGCGGCCGTCGCACGCGGCTCCTTCTCGGTGACAACCCTTGCCGCAATGTCGGCAAGGTCGACGCGCTCCCGAGTGTGCGTCACGTCGTCGGCGCGCGAGAGGGTCAGGAGCGAATCCATGAGCGAGTCGGACCGCGACACCTGGCGTTGCACCTCTTCGGCAAGCTCGCGCGCTTGCTTGGGCGGTCGCGCAGAGGCAAGCACGTTGTCGGCCGATGCCTGCATCACCGCCAGCGGGGTCCGCAACTCATGCGAAGCATCGGAAGCGAAGCGTTGGCGCGACTCGAAGGCGCCCTCAAGCCGGGCGAGCATTCCGTTGAACGCGGTCTTGAGCCTGCCGAATTCGTCGGCGGGGCCGTCGTTTGACAGTCTCCGGTCGAGGGTCGACTCCGACAGGGAATTCGCGGCCCGAGCGATCTCGTCGATGGGTCGCAGCACGCGCCCCGCGAGCCAATAGGCGAGCCCAACGGCGATGACGGCGCTGATCGCGAAGGCGAGGACCGAACGCTTCAGGAGATCTTCGAGAACGTTCGCGCGCGCCTGGTTCTCGATCTCGTGTAGCGCCTGCGCCACGGGGTCTCGCGAAGGCACTCCGGGCCCGCCCTGATATTGCCAATCTGAAGGCCGCAAGTTGACCTGGATCCCCTGATCGGCGAGCGCCTTCTGCAAGACACTCGCGCGCTCCTCTGCCTGGGCCTGGGGAGTAGTGGCGCGCGCAACAAACGCGTACGAGGTCCCCACGAGTACGGCGGCAAGAATGAGAAAGAGCGCGGCGAAGAGCGCGGTCAGTCGAACCCTGATCGTGATCTTCATGTCGACTCGCCCTCTAGGCGTAGCGCGTAGCCCACACCCTTGACGGTGATGATGGGGCTGGGCTCGCCAAGCTTGCGACGCAAGGTCACCATGGTCACCCTGACCGCGTTAGTCAGCGGATCGGTGTACTCGTCCCACACCTTCTCCAGGAGGGTCTCCGCCGAGACGACGACACCCGGCCGGGCCGCGAGGACCTCGAGAACCCCAAACTCCTTGGGCGAAAGCGCGACTGGCTCTCCCGCGCGCGAGACCCTGCGCTCGTCGTGACGGATCTCCACATCGCCGACGGTGACGACCGGACGCGATGCCGGACCGGAACGCCGCGCAAGCGTGCGGACTCTGGCGATGAGTTCGGCCATCGCGAAGGGCTTCGAGAGGTAGTCGTCTGCGCCGAGATTCAGGCCGTCGACAATGTCGCCGAGCGATCCCGCCGCGGTGAGCATGATGATCCTGGGCCCGTCCGGTTGCGACGCGACGCGCCTGCATACCTCATCGCCGTGCACCTTGGGCAAGTCGCGATCGAGCACCACGACGTCGTAATCGTTGACGTCCGTCTTCTCGATCGCCTCCTCGCCGTCGCGGGCAATGTCCACGGCGAAGCCGTCGCGGCGCAAACCGGTAGCGACCTCGCGCGCAAGCACCGCGTGGTCCTCAACAACCAGGATCCTCACGAGTACACCTCTCGTTGCCGCGTCTTATCCCTCAATAGTGTCGCCCTCTTTGAGGTCTGTGCTCGAAACGGCCGTGCTCCGACCGGCCGTGGCGATCACCGCTACCTCCACATCACTCACGACGCCGGCGCGCACCACCCGCACCACGGTGCGGTTTCCCTCGAGCAGAACGAGCGCGTAGGGGTCGATGAGCAACGCGCCCTTCGCGAGCACACGGGAGTAGGAGACCGTGACGGTCAAGTCGTCCCCCGACACCTTGACGCTCGGGTCAAGCTGCGCCGTGAGAGCAAAGGTACCGTCGGAGGCCGGCGCCGCCGCGATGAAGGCGACGGTGGCATTGGCGCTGCTGCCATCCAGAAGCTTGACGCTGACGGTGTCACCCACCGCGATCGACGTGAGCTGAGCGGGGTCGAGAGAGACGGTGACGTCGCGTTCCTGATCCGCCATGACCAGAATCTCGGTACCGGACGGCGCCGAGTCCCCCACTGCGGCCACCAGGGTGCTCACCACCACGGGACCGTCGTGCATCACGACGGTCGTGAGGTCGAGGCTGCCGGTCGCAGTAATGCCCATGGCGGTCTGAAACGCCTTGAGGTTTGCGGCCGTGACCGAGGTGAAGTTGTTATCGACCGTCATGTTCGTGTCGTATCCCAAAGCCGCGAGCGCCGTCTCAAGCGCGTGGACATCGTCCCCCGTGTCACCGACCGTGAGATTGCGGTAGAGGGTCGCCGCGCCTTCGAGCAAGACCACCGGCTGGTTATTCACGCGGTAGAGCACCTCGCCGCTTGAGACGACGGAGCCTGCGGTGGGGAGCCAGGTCACGAGTCCGGCGCTTGCAACCGTCGGGGTGGTCGATGCGGCAGAGGTGCCGCTGGACCCCGTGCTCCCGGACGACCCCGTTCCCCCGAACGACCCGGTGCTCCTGGTGGGCGAGTGCGACGGGCTCGCCGAGGGACCCGCCGAGGGACCCGCCGACGGGCTCGGCGACGGGCTCGGCGACGGGCAGGGCGAGGGGCTGGGCGACGGGCTCGGCGACGCGCTGGGCGACGGACTCGGCGACGCGCTGGGCGAGGGGCTCGGCGACGGACTCGGCGACGGACTCGGCGACGGACTCGGCGACGGGCAGGGCGAGGGGCTGGCCGACGCCGTGGCGTCCAAGGCAACGCTGAAACTCGCGACCTTGGCCGCTACCGTTGCCGACGCCAACCCGCCCGTCGATGCGGAGTGCGTCCCGGCGGAGCCTTGTCCGCTCTTGTAGACGAGCGATGCGGCGTTTGCGTACGCGAGTTTGCCCGTCCACGACAGCGTCTGCGTAAGGTCTCCCTTGGTGACCTTCGACGTGGTTGCCTGCGTGCTTGACGAGGCGCCGTAAGCCATCGTCGAGCCCGTCAGCGCGACGATGCTGACGGCCGCGACGAGCGCCCAGGTCCGCATCGATGTTGCTTTCCTGGTCATCTCAACTCCTCAAGGCTTCGGTAGGCGCAAGCGCGGCGGCGCGCATGGCCGGATACAGTCCCGCGACGGCCCCAATGACCAGCGCGCCTCCCAAGCCGCCCGCAATGGCGATCGGGGGGATCACCGTCTGCCAGCCTTGACTGGTCGCGTAAACAAAGGTCGCGAGCGCACCCAGCGCCACTCCCGCGACGCCCCCCAGGCCTGCGAGCATGAGCGACTCGATGAGGAACTGATCGCGAATGTGGCCCCGCGTCGCACCGAGCGCCCGGCGCAGGCCGATTTCGGCTCGGCGCTCCACCACACCCATGATCATGACGTTGGCGATGCCGACGCCTCCCACGAGGAGTGCCACCGCACCGAGGCCGAGGAACAGCGCGGTGAACGCGTTGTTCGCTGCCTTCTGGGCCTCGAGCGCATCGGAAGGACGGGTGACCTGGACATTTTCGGGGTGCTCGGGGTTGGCCGTCGCTGCCAGCACGGACTGGACGTTGTCAACGAAAGCGGGGACGGTGGTGACGTAGACGGTGCTCGGTGCCAGTGTGGCTCCCAAGTAGTCGACGGCGGCCTTGGTGCCGATGATCGCGGAGCGATCCAGGTCCGCCGCAAGAGGGAAGGGATTGAGAATTCCCACGACGGTGAAGCGCTTGCCGCCGATGAGGATCTGCTGTCCGTCCGCGGCGGTCGTCACGCCCAACCGTTGCGCCGCAGTCGCGCCCAGAACCACCGCGGGGTAATCGGACGTGGCCGCGTTGAGCCACACTCCGTCCGCAACCGATGAGTTGAGGGTAGCGAGCAGGTTGAGGTCGGCGGCAACGGCCTGCACGCCGCCGGTGGCGTCGACATTTACCTCGGAGTTGCGCAATACGGGATCGGTCAGGGTTACCACCCCTGTGACGTTCTCGATTGGACCGATGCGGGCGATCGCCGTCGTGACATCGTCGGGAAGCGTCGCGTCGCCTGCACCAAAGCCGGAACCGGCCTGGATCGTCAGGAGGTTAGTCCCGAGCTTGCCGATCTGCGTCTGGAGATCCGCGCGACTCGAGTCGGAGAGTCCGAGCACGGCCACCATCGAGGCGATGCCGATCGTGACCCCGAGTGCGGACAGGAGTGTGCGCATGCGCCGTGAGCTCATCGCCGACGCGGCAACGGCGGCGAGATCCCCTAGGCGCACCCTGCTCCGACCGAGGTCGACGGCAGGGGCCGGCTCCTCCCGGACGACGACGACGCTCATGCGGCCACCGTCGCTGCCGAGTCCGACTCGAGGCGGCCGTCCCTGATGTGAACCTGACGGGGCAAGCCTTCGGCGAGTTCGCGGTCGTGGGTGATGACGAGAATCGTCGCTCCTTGGGCGTTGAGGTCATGGAAGAGGCCCATGATTTGCTCGCCGGTATGGGTATCGAGGTTTCCCGTCGGCTCGTCGGCCAGGATGATCGCTGGCTTGTTGACGAGGGCTCGCGCGATGGCGACGCGCTGCCGCTCCCCCCCCGACAGTTCGCTCGGCAAGTGGGTGAGGCGATGGGCGAGGCCGACGCGCTGTAGCGCCTCAAACGCCTTGAATCGCCTCTCAGTCAGGTTGGCGCCCGTGTAGAGCAAGCCAGTTGCGACGTTGTCGAGCGCCGTCATCGAGGGAATCAGGTGGAACTGCTGGAAGACGAAGCCGATCAGGCTCGATCTCGCGGCCGAGAGCCGCCTGTCCGACATCGTCGATACGACGTGGCCGCCGATCGTCACGACGCCCGATGAGGGCCGATCAAGCGTGCCGATGATGTGGAGCAGCGTCGACTTGCCCGACCCCGACGGGCCCACGATGCCCACAAGCTCTCCCTCATGGACCGTGAGGCTGACTCCGGCTAGCGCATGGACTGGGGGATGACCCGGGTAGGACTTGACGACATCGGCCAACTCGAGGACCTCGGTCATGCGGGCACCTGAACCTTGTCTCCCGGTGAAACCTTGCCTGTGACCTGGACCCAACCGTCTTGGAACACGCCGGTTTGGACGGCGACGTAGCTGCTCGCGCCGGTGCTACCAACGACCGATACCGCGAAGCCGCCGCCTTCGAGAGCGACCAAAGCGCGCAAGGGGACCATGGTGAGGCCCTTTTGTACGCTGTTGGTGACGTCCACGTTGGCGGGACCCTCTATGAGGCCCCCAGCGGGGACGGTGGTGATTGCCACGGTCACGTCAAGAACGAGGCTGGCATTGGGCCCCGATCCATTCCGACGCGGAATTTCGCTGAGCGTGCTCACCGTGCCGGCGGCCGTGCTGGAGTCCGCCTGGACCACCTGGACGGAGTCGCCCACCTTGAAGGTTCCCTGGTCGGTCGTGGGGATGGTGAACGTCACCGCCTGCGTGGGCGTGGTGGCGGTCGTCACGACGTCATTGGTGACGGTGTCCTGCGCGTGCTCGAGCAACGCCGCCGTGACGACGCTCGTCCCCGCCGAAACCGTTGTGCCGCGCGTGAGGACGCTGTCGACACGAATGGGGCCCTGCGAGAAGACGACCTCGCCTGGGTCCAAGATGCCGTCGGGATTGGACTCGCCGATGGCGGTCTCGAACGCCTTGAGGTTCGCGGCCGTGACCGCCGTGAACGTGTCGTCAACGGTCATATTCGTGCCGTATCCCAGCGCCGCGAGATTGGTCTCGAGCTGCAGGATGTCGGGGCCGGGTGTGGACGCCGTCGACAGGGTGCGCCACGCTGGCAGGTCGCCATACATGAGTGCGACTGGCTGCTCGTCGATACTGAAAGCGACCTGGCCTCGCTTGAGATCGGTGCCCACCGCTGGAACGGACGTGAGAACTCCTGACCCCCTCGTGACAACACCGACCGCAGTTCCATAACCCAGCGTGCCCGCGTATTCCGTGTACAAATTGACGTCCTGGGACTTCGCAGCGACGGTCTGCAGCGCCACCGAGGTGCGCGCCTGTGCAGGGGTCGACTTGCCGAGCTGAGTCGCCGCCACCACTCCTCCCGCACCCAGCGCGAGACCGATGACGGCCGCAATCGCTGCTGTCCTGCGCACCTTGGTGCGCTGGCCACCGACAAGCGCGGCGACGTCCTGAAGCGTCGGCCCCGCGACGGGGGCCTCGATGAGGTCGGTCACGCGCCGGTTCCCGTTCCGCTAGGCGCAGTTGCGGTGGATCCGGCGGCGCCACCGCGCGCACTCGTCATGGCCTTCGTGAGGACGGGCTGGCATACCTTATTGGCCGCGATCCACGCGGGGCTGGTCGGGTCTTGGCCCAACTGTGTGGCGAAGCGGTCGGTGTTGTTGAATCCTCCGCCGCGCACGCCAGCGGGAGCCTGCCCATCACCGGGCGCTGCGGACGGCGGAGCGGCGTTCGAGCCCGAGGACGTCCCGCCAGAGGTTGTCCCGCCAGCACCCGGCGCACCCCCTCCGCCGGGCCGCCCCGAGCCCAGGGTGATGTCACCCACGTCGAGGCCTTGGTCGCGCAGGCACTGCGTGTATGAGTAGAGGGCATCGGTCATGGCCTGCGAGTCAAAGTTGCCGCCACCCCCGCCGATCTGCAAACCACTCGCGAGGCTCTGGCAGGCGGTCATCGCGGTCCTGAAACTTGTGTCGCCGGGTTTAAAGCCGCCGGATTGGCTCTGCTTGAACGCGTTCGCGAAGCTGGGGTTTCCTTGCGCGTCAACTGTGGGGTCTGGGAAGTCGACTCCGTTGTCGCGCATGCATTGCGCGAAGGCGATCGCTTGGTCCTCGGCACTGCCCTTGGGCTTGGCGGCGGCCGTCGGGCCGGCCTTGGCATTGCCGAGGTTGGCAATTCCGGAGTTGGTTGTCTGCGAGCTGCAGCCACTGAGCACCAGTGCGAGTCCCGCCACGCTGGCCATCGCTATCGTCTTGCTGAACACGTGAGGTGTCCTTCCCTAGTAGAGCATCCGAACCGACGCTATGCGGAAGGCTGTGTGGCAAACGTAAGGACAGCGCGCGCTACTGTGGCGCACATGAGCCCGCGCATCGCGTTCGTGACCTCTCGTGAGCTGCCGCACCCTGACATCGATGAGCAACTGCTGCTTCCGCTCGTCCCTGGCGCGGCCCTTATCGCGTGGGAGGACGAGACCGTTGATTGGGCGTCGTACGACGCCGCGATTGTCCGTTCCACGTGGAACTACACGGACCATCTCGAAGACTTCCTGGTGTGGGCCGAGCGCGTGGACTCCTTGACGCGTCTCATCAATCCCCTGTCCGTGATCCGCTGGAATACCGACAAGCGGTACCTCGCCCAGCTCGAACGCGGGGGCTTCGCCGTCGTGCCCACCGTGTACGTCGCCCCCGGTCAGGTGGCGCCTGAAGCCGCGCTCGCCGGCCGCATCGTCGTGAAACCCACCGTCGGCGCCGGCTCCAAGGGAGCGACCCTCATCAGGGACGACGCCGATGTTGCGCTGACGCATGTTGCGGCGCTCCACGCCGCGGGCAAGACAGCGATGATCCAGCCCTACCTCGACAAGGTGGACACCCTGGGCGAGACGGCGCTTGTCTACGTGGGCGGTGAGTTCTCTCACGCGGCGCGCAAGGCCCCCATCCTGTCGCGCGCCATGGAATGGAGCACGGGCCTCTACGCAGACGAGGAGATCGTGTCGGCGACGGCAACGGCGGACGAACGGTCGCTCGCCGATGCCATCGTCGCCGCGCTGCCCACGCTCGTCGAGGGCGGGGGCGACATCGCCTACGCACGCGTCGACCTCCTGCCGACGGCATCGGGGCCCGTCGTGCTCGAACTCGAATTGACGGAACCCTCGCTGTTCCTCAGCGTCGACCAGGCCGCGCCAGCGCGAGCGGCTGCGGCCTTCGTGGCGCACGTCGTTGGCGGCGCGGCGCGGAGCTAACGCGGGCCGCCAGGGGGAGATTCGCAGAGCAAATCTGCTTGTCGCGCCGGACTCGGTGCACGTGGGAACGGGTGACGATCCTCGCGCAGGGGAACCTTGACTACCGACGCGTGCCACGCCACGCTTGGGTCTGAGGATAGCGGCGCGAGGACGGCCACATGAGGCGTGAGTTCTCGCTGCCCGCTGAGTCGCCAGCGATCATCATGCGGGAAGCGATCCTCCACTCCGTAGAGCGAGCATGGACGGTGCGGTTCGAGGCCCTGTATGTGGCGCAGTGGTGGCGACCAAAGGGCTACATCAATCCCATTGTCGAGATCGACCCGATCCAGGGTGGCCACTGGCGAATCTCGCAGCGCGACCCCGAGGGCAACGAGTTCAGCTTCTATGGCGTCTTCACGGAAGTGGTGCCGCTCGTTCGGACGGTCCAGTCGTACACCTCGGAACTGTTTCCCGAACTCCCCACGGTCCTCACGACGGAGTTCCACGCGACCCCGGAGGGCACCGTGGTCGTGAGCACGCACATGTATCCGGACGACGTCACCCGCACGGGCGCGTTGCGGCTTGGAGTCATCGAGCGCATGTCTGAATCGTCGGATCGCTACGAGGAACTTTTGTCACAATTGCGGTCCCCTTAGCGGATGCGCAAGGCGCGCCCGCGGCACCCGGAAATGCGTGCCTCAAATGGGAAGCGCCCGTTTGCAGTGTGACGTACCTCACACTCATTCGCCTGGCGAAAACGTCCCGAAGGCCTTATGATTGTTGTCACATCCAACAAACAGCAGTTCGTAGGCGCGCGCCCATACCCGGAGCACAGCCTGACTGACGGCGATGCCGCTACCCGCGGCACCGACGAAAGGACCCCCTTCCCCCATGCAAAACCCAGAATCCCAGTCCCTCACGCCCGAAACCGACGTCTCGTTCCGCACGGACCGCGTCGAAAATCCCCAGCAATACTCCACCTGGCGCGACTACGCCTTCTCCGAAGAGCCCGAGTCCGAGACCACACTCCCCCGCTAACCACTGCGCAGAGCGTGCCAGACTGGACGCATGCAGCTGGCGAATCCCCTCACTCAAGTTCCCTACGAGCGACTACGCGAACGCACGTCCATCAAGTGGCAGCGCTATGACGCGGACGTGCTGCCCCTGTGGGTGGCCGAGATGGACGTCGACCTCGCCGACCCGATCAGGGAGGCGCTCGAGAGTGCCATCCGAAACGGCGACACGGGGTACCCGGGATCGACTCCGTTCGTCGAGTCTTTCGTCGACTTCGCGAGCGCCCGATGGTCGTGGCCCGGCCTCGATGCCGCGTCGGTCCGCCCCGTGTCGGGCGTCATTCCCGGCTATACCGACGCCCTGCTCCTCGCAGCCGGGCCAGGCGGCACCGTCGTCGTCACCTCGCCCGTCTACCCGCCGTTCTACTCATACTTGCGCGAGGCTGGCCTCACGGTGGTCGAGGCGCTGCTCACCGCCGAGATGAGGCTCGACCCGGAGACGATCGACGCCGCGCTTGGGGCCGCGACGGCCGCCGGCGCTCCCGGCGTCGCCGTGTTGCTGTGCAATCCACACAACCCGGGCGGAACGCTGCACACTCGTACCGAACTTGAGACCCTCTCCGGCGTCGCCGCCCGCCACGGCGCCACCGTCGTCTCCGATGAGATTCACGCCCCCCTCGTGTACCCGGGTGGAGAGTTCATCCCGTATGCGTCGGTTGACCCCACGGGCATGGCGCTCCATTCGGCATCCAAGGCCTGGAACCTCGCGGCCTTCCCCGGCGCGGTACTCGTCTTCGGCGCCGACGCGTCGGCGAAGCTAGACACTTTCAAGGCTGGCGCCCACCACTGGCCCACACACTTTGGCGCGATCGCCCAGACGGCCGCATATCGCGAGGGCGGGCCGTGGCTCGACGCCGTCATGGCGGGCCTGGACGCCAACAGGAAGCTGTTGGGCGAACTCCTCGCCACACACCTGCCGACCGTCGGCTACCGGATTCCCGAGGCAACCTACTTGGCTTGGCTCGACTGCACCGCACTCGGCCTTGGCGACGACCCCGCGGCCGTCTTCCTGGAACGCGGGCGCGTTGCCCTCAACTCGGGTCCGACCTTCGGCACCGGCGGGGCGGGACACGTGCGGCTCAATATTGCGACCCGCCCCGACCTCCTCGAAGAGGGCGTGCGAAGAATGGCGTCGTCCATCTCCTAGCGAGGGGTCAGAGAGTAAGGCGCCACCTGCGCAGCCGCACGCCTCTCAGGAGGCGGGCGGCGCGTCCCACCTGATCGTGTAGCGCCACAGCATCTGCTGCTTGTACTCGGATCCCGGCAGAAGTTCTGCGGCGGCGCGCTCGACCTCGCGGTACGTGTGCGGCGGCGGCCACACCTCAGGTGAGCCGTGTCGCCACACTCCCTTGACCAGGGCGAACGCCTTATCGATGACGGATGCGGCAAACTCGCGGGGAAGGTCTCGCCACGTGTTGCGTGCAGTACCGACGATGAGCAGAACGCCGCCGGGCGCCACCAGGGACCGGAAACGCTCGAGCCCCTCACGCAGGTCGATGTGGTGCAACATCACTCCCGAATAGACCACGTCCGCCGGCTCGATCTCCGTGGTGAGGACGTCGCCAACGATGTACGTGATTCCTTGGGTGTCTTGCGCCCGGGCACGGTCAATGCTGGGGGCATCGGCATCGACGCCCACGACGCTGAGCCCTGCCGCCGCGAGCGTGCGCGCCGCGAGCCCCTCACCGCATCCAAGGTCGAGCGCGGTGCGCGCGCCCTCGGGCAGCGCCGCGAACAATTCGCGCTGGTACTTGATGGTGTTATTGAAGCGCTTGCGGTCGGGGATGTCGGTGCTCATGGGTCAAGTGTGCCGTGACAACTCGCGGACGTCACGCCAGCCCTCGACCGCGGCGCACAACCATAGAGTGGGCAGGGTGATCAGCGACGCCACGCCTCCTGCCGAAGTGCCGATCGACGACGCCCTGGTCGCGGCATTGCTTCACTCTCAGTTTCCCGACCTGGCGGGGCTGCCACTCGGCTCGCGCCACGAGGGCTGGGACAACGTCACCATTCGGCTCGGAGACGACCTCGCCGTGCGTCTTCCGCGACGCAAACTGGGCGCGACGCTCGTCGTCACCGAATTCGAGTGGTTGCCCAAAATCAGTGCCGAGTGGACGTTCCCCATACCGCGACCGGTACGGATCGGCGAGCCCGAAGCCGACTACCCGTGGCGATGGTCCGTGGTGACATGGCTCCAAGGAACGGTCGCATACGACGCCCCGCTGAGCGCCGATGGTGCGCGAGACCTGGGACAAGCGCTCGCTCAGGTGCACGTGGCCGCGCCACGCGACGCGCCACGCAACCCCTACCGATCGATTCCATTGACATCAAGGGCGGAGCGGCTGGACCTTCAGCTGGAGGTCCTGGTGGCGCGCTTCGGCGACGCGGTGCACCCCGAGGTGGCGCGCGCGATCTTTCGGGACGGGGCTCTCCGGGAGCCGGGCCCGGTGACCTGGGCGCACCTCGACATTCATGGGCGAAACGTCATCACCACAGGGGGACGCCTCAGCGGACTGTTGGACTGGGGCGACGCCGCCGCCGGCGACCCCGCCGCCGACTTGGGCCAGGCCCTCACGCTGGTGGGCGACGAGCTCTTCGATGACCTCGCCCGCTCTTACGCAGACGCGGGAGGCGGGGCAGGCGGGGCAACGTTCCAAGGGTCGCTGTCGGCGGCCACGGTCGCGAGAATTCGGGCGGAGGGCGTGGCCTATGCGACCCTGCTGGCGGGGATCGATGAGGACGGCCACTCCGCAGCAGGTTGGAAGGCACTGGCAGCGTGGGGCGTGGCCGATGCCGGAGTCGTCCTCTCCTAGCTCTTTCCTTCTGCCACGGTCCTCGAAATCGCGACGACGGTCGTCACCTCGACCTCAACCCCGTCGCTGAGGGTCGCGGAACGCACGGGCATCCCCGGGTGTGTAGCGGCAAACCAATACGCCAAGGTCGTCTCCCCACTCGCCACGTCGTAGCGCGTGCAGGCGAGGCTCCCCAACGGGGTGTCGATGGTCTCCTCGGTCACCGTGGTGGTTTCCTCGGGATAGACCGCGTGATCACGCAGGTCCGCCCATGTGGTGCGCGCCTCCATCGCCTCCGCGTCCAGCACACCGGCGTCACTCAGCGGAGCCAGGCGCATCGACACCGAGGTCTCGTCCGGGTCGAAGTAGATGGTCCGACGCCTGTCGACCACCTCGCCCTCGCGGGTGGTGACGATGTCGAGGGTATGACCGTCGGGGGTGCCCATGCGGATTTGCTCTGCCGAAAACGGGGGCGAGGAACTGTTCATGGCTCCACGCTACGTGGCGCCGCGCTCTCGCGCACGACCGACGGTCCTGTGCCTGCTACAGAGCGCCCGGCCGCTAGGAGTCGGTCGGGCCCGCATGTTCGCCCGGCCTCGTGACTCGCGCGAGCGCCGCCTCGACGTCGAGCGCGTACATGATGACCGCATCGTCCACGGGCGACGCCGTCGCGAGTTCGTCCGCCGCCGCGATAAAGCCGTCGCGCCTCAAGAAACCGCGCGCGCGCACGTCCGAAGAGGGAACCGAAGTCGTCAGCATGTCGCCGCCACGCGACGCACAGTTCTCGACCAGGTGCCTCAAAAGGGTCTGAGCGACCCCTCGGCCTCGCACACTGTCGTTGGCCTGAATGGCAAACAGCTCGCAGGCCCCGTCGGTGATGGCATGCCGAACGGCAGCCACCCCTTGAAGGGCACCCGTACTCTCAGAAATGAAAACCGTGAGCGCTTCGTCATCTGCGAGGAGCCCGGCAACAAGGCGCTGAGGTATTTCGAGCGAACCCGCGGAACCGATCCCGTGTCGCGTCTCGTGGAGCTCGGTCAAGAACGACGCCACACGATGCGCATCCTCGCCTGTCGCAAGGCGGATATCCATCCACATGGGGACAGCCTAGGTGTCGTCCCGTGCTGCCCTGTCTCACTTTTGTCGGCATCCGCACCCGACCGCCGCGTCGCGCTTCACGGAATCTTCACCATCGCGCACCCGGTGGCTTCATACGCCGCTGGTGCACTTGGAGCATTCACTTACTACGGAGTTCATCATGAGGAAGCGCTTTATTGCGGGCATCGCTCTTGGCGGTGCAGCCCTCTTCGCAGTTCCAGCTGGAGTCGCCTACGCAGTCTCTGCCGGCGGCAACGCCCCGGGATCCGCTCTGCCCGCCGAAGAAACCGCAAGCCTGACCTACATGGTTGAGGAAGAGAAGCTCGCTCACGACCTCTACGTGGAACTCGGCGACGCTTGGGACCTGCGCGTCTTCGTCAACATCTCCGGCGCAGAGACGCAACACGCGGATGCCATCAGGTCGCTTTTGACCGCATATGGCGTCGATGACCCCACAGCGGGCATGGGCACGGGCGAATTCGCCGACCCCGCCCTTCAGGGTCTTTACGACTCGCTACTGACGAAGGGCCTCACGTCGAGCACCGACGCCCTCGAGGTTGGCGCGCTCGTCGAGGAGACGGACATCGCCGACCTCCGCGACCGGGAGAGCACCAATGCCGCGATCGACCAGGCCTTCGGTCAGCTCGAGGCCGGGAGCGACAACCACCTGCGGGCCTTCACGACCAACCTCGACCGCCAGGGCATCAGTTACGACGCCCAGGTTCTGACCTCCGCCGACGTGGCGCGAATCATCGGTCAATAGGATGGAGGACGTGAGCGCCAGGAGCATCCTTGTTGTAGATGACGAGGCAAACATCCGCCAACTGCTCACCGACTATCTCCACCGCGACGGCTTCGATGTCGAAGAGGCGGTATCCGGCGAGCAGGCCCTCGACGCGCTCGCACGCCGGGTACCCGACCTGATCATCCTGGATGTGCGCTTGCCAGGGATCGACGGATTCGAGACGCTCAGGCGCATCCGCAAAACCTCCGACGTGTACGTGTTGATGCTTACCGCACGCTCCGAGGAGTCGGACACCCTGATCGGCCTCGAGGTGGGAGCGGACGACTACGTCTCCAAGCCGTTCAGCCCGCGCGAGGTCGTGGCGAGGGTCCGCACTCTTCTTCGCAGACGAGGGGGCATCGCTCCCGCAGACGATCGACGAGAGTTCGTGGGACTGTCGCTCGACACGACTCGCCACGAGATCTTCGCCGACGGCGCGACGGTCATGCTCACCGCCCTCGAATTCGACCTTCTCGATGCCCTGACGTCCGCGCCGGGGCGAGTATTCACGAGGAGGCAACTCATCGAGCGGGTGTGGGGCTGGGACTTCTACGGAGACGAACGCATCGTCGACGTCCACATCCGCAAACTTCGATCCGCTATTTTCGATGCGGCCGACGATCCTCGCTTCATCGCGACGGTGCGCGGAGTGGGCTACAAATTCATTGGGGTCCAGCAATGACATCGACCCTGCGTCGCAGGCTGCTCGTGTCCCACCTTGCGGTCGCCCTCGTGGGAGTGGCCGTCCTCGTGGGCATCGGGATGATCGTCGGCGACACCCTCCTCAGTCGCCAACGCCGGATGAACGGCGGAATGGGCATGCGCCCAGACACCACCAGCGATGCAGTCGCCTCCATCTTGCCGAGCGTCCTGATCGTTGGCGGCCTTGCCGCCGTGATCGCGGCGGGGGTTGCCGCGATACTCGTCACCAGGTCGATCATGGGGCCGCTGTCCTCGATCCAAGAGGCGTCTCGCCGCATCGCCGATGGCGACTACGCGCAGCGCGTCCCCACGCCCAAGGACTCCGAACTCGCGGCCGTCGCTCACGACATCGACGCGCTCGCGCACCGCCTGGCGGAGACCGAGGCGCGCAGGTCGCACCTCATCGACGAGGTCGCTCATGAGATGAGGACACCCCTCACCACCATTAAAGGGTCGATGGAGGCGTTGCTTGACGAAGTGGTCGAGCCGGGTCCCGAGGTCTACGCGCGCGTCGCCGACGAGGCCTCCCGGCTCCAACGCCTCGCGGAGGACCTGTCGACCTTGTCCCGGGCAGAGGAGCACAGCCTCAGCCTCCACGCGTCGCCGATCGACGTCGCAAACGTTGCCGCCGACGTCGCCGCAAGAATGCGCACTCAGTTCGAACACGCGGGCGTCGCGCTCGCCGTGGAGGGCGGTCCCGGACCCACCGTGGGAGACCCGCAACGGCTCGCGCAGGTCCTCGTCAACCTCGTCGGCAACGCGCTCGGCCACACGGGTCAAGGCGGGAAGGTCACGGTCACGTCGGGAAGCGACGCGACGACGTCGTGGGTGTCGGTCGCCGACTCGGGCCCCGGCATTGCGCCCGAGGAACTCGACCGCATCTTCGAGCGCTTCTACCGGGTCCCCGATGCGTCCACCCCTGGAGGTCGCGGCATCGGGCTGACCATCGCGCGCTCCCTGGTGCAAGCGCACGGAGGGACCCTGACGGCCGCGTCGAAGGGTCTCGGCCATGGGGCGACGTTCACCATGAGGTTGCCTCGCGGCGATTAGGGCACGCCCGGCCGCCTCTCGGGCATTGCGCTGACTCGAAATAGCATGAAGTTATGCCAGATCCGATCCTGCGCACGGCTCGCCTCACGGTACGGCCGATGACTCTCGCGGACGCCGACGACCTCGCGTCACGGCGTTCGGACCCGGAGACCGCGCACTTGCAGGGGTGGGAGGTGCCCTATCCGCTTGAGCGCGCCGTCGCGCTGATCGATGACATGATCGCCCGCGGAGGACCCGCCCCCGGTGGGTGGTCGCAATTCGCTTGCGTCCGGCACCAGGACGGTGTCATCGTCGGCGATGTGGCGCTGCACCTCGACGAACAAGGCCACAACGGCGAGATCGGCTACACGCTGCACATCTGGGCACGCGGCCAGGGCTATGCGACCGAGGCGTCGACCGCGGTGCTCAACTATGCGTTCACCGTATGGAATCTGCACCGTTGCGCGGCCTCGATCGACCCGCGCAATGCGGCCTCTCGCCGCGTGCTTGAGCACCTCGGCTTTCGCCACGAGGGCACCATGATTGAGTCATTTTGGCAAGGGGAAACGGTCACGGACGATGCCCGTTTTGGCTTGCTGCGCCGCGAGTGGCAGGCCCGACGCGCCGAGGCCCGATCACGGGCCGACGTGCTCTCGGCTAGCGGCCAACCCCACTAGACCCCCATACTCGTCCCATGAGCACGCAAAGAATGTCTCTCATGACGCTTCCCGTCGACGACCTCTCCGACGCCATTGATTTCTATGAGCGGGCCGCGGGCTGGGAGATCCAGATGCGCTTCGGCGACGATATCGCGTTCGTGCAGATGAACGGATTTGTCGCCGCGCTGTGGTCACGACGCTCATGGGAGGCCGAGGGCCTCGACTTCGATCCGCCGGGCTACACCTCGTTTGCCATCAACTTCTCACGGCCTCCCGAGGTCGATGCCGCCGCCACGAAGTGGGCCGCCGCGGGCGGCGCCGTGGTCAAGCAGCCAGGGATGGCGTACTGGGGTGGCTATTCAAGCTACGTGCGGGACCCGTGGGGAAACCTCATCGAGTTTGCCGTCAATGACGTGCTGGAAATCACGGAGGATGGCCGCACCATCCTGAGGGGCGTCTAGCCCTTCGTATTGCCGGCGCTTAGCCGCGCATCAACTGGTCTCGCCGCGCCTCGACGGCTCGTTTGGCCTCCGCGAACCTCGTGCCATAGATGTCGCGGTAGAACTTGATCGCCGCGATCAACTGGCCCTCCATCACGAGCTGGTCGAGATGCGCCTGAGGGTCCGCGCCCGGTGACGCCTCGGGCCGTGCGCGGCTGCTCTCCGCTTGCGCGGTGCCGCTCACCAGTCGGTCGCCTCGCGCGATGGCATCGACCACTTGCTTCGCTTCGGCGAGCCCCGCCCCGCTCTGCTCACAGTAAGCCTTGATGGCCGCGATCATCTGTTTGCGCTGGACTTCCCCGAGGACCCGCCCATCGGGCTCCGGCAGCAGCCCGAGGTTGAACTCAGCCCGCGGGCGCCCGGCCGCAGCGTTGCGTGGCGGGGCCGACTCGTCGGGAAGCCCCATCATGCGACTCAAGAAGCTCATGGAGCCGATGCTACCGCCGGGGCCTGTCTGCCGACGCTGAGCGCGTGCTGACGGGTACCGCGGCGACTCCTCCGACCGGACCCTCGCGCCGACGGACGCAACGGCCCGCGCGGATGGTTGACGCGCATGGGACAGTAGGGCCATGGAGATCTACGAGACCCCGCTGCCGGGCATCGGAGTGCGCTACGAATTCACGTCCGAATCGGGCGATCACGTTGGCGTTGTGGTGCGACGCGACGGCAAACGCGACGTCGCGCTCTACGACCGCCAAGACCCGGACTCGTGCAAGGGAACCATGGAGCTGTCCGAGGGCGATTCGAGCAAGCTGGCTGAGCTCTTGGGTGGCACCAACATCACCGCGCGGCTCGAGTCGCTCAGGCACATGGTCGAGGGTCTCGCGATCGAATGGGTCACGATGCCTCAGTCCGGCGGGCTCACCGGCAGAACGATCGGCGACGGCCACATCAGGACCGTCACCTCGGCGTCCGTCGTGGCGATCATTCGCCACGACTCGGGAATCCCCGGCCCCGGGCCCGAGTTCGCTCTCGAGGCGGGCGACACGGTCCTAGTCATGGGGAGCGACGACGCAGTGGGCAAGGCTCGCACCATCCTGATCGGCTAGGACATGGCCTTCCTCGGAGGTGTACCGCTCGCGGTCGCTGCCGCCGCGCCGCACCAGGCCGCCATCGTGCTCATCGAACTGGGCGTGATCTTCCTGGTGCTCGCCGGTCTTGGCCGACTGGCGGCGCGCATCGGCATCCCCTCTGTGCCTCTCTACCTCCTCGCCGGCCTCATCATGGGCAAGGGCGGCATCTTCCAGGTCGATGCTGGGGAGGAGTTCCTCTCGGTTGGCGCTCAGATCGGCGTCGTCCTGCTGCTGTTGCTGTTGGGGCTCGAGTACTCGCCCATCGACCTCAAGAACGGCGTGCGCATGACGTGGCAGGCGGGCCTGCTCGACATCGTCGCAAATACCGCGCCCGGCGTCGCCATGGGCCTCATCTTGGGTTGGTCGCCCGCCGCCTCGATGCTCCTCGGCGGCGTCACCTACATCTCATCGTCGGGAATCATCGCGCGCCTGCTCGACGACTTCGATCGCTACGCCAACCGTGAGACCCCCGTGATCCTGAGCCTCCTCGTCATGGAGGACATCGCGATGGCGATCTTCCTGCCGATCGTGGCCGTGGTGCTGGTTGGGGCAAGCATCGCTCAGGGAGCCGTCGCCGCCGGCGCAGCCATCGGCATCGTCGCGGTCGCCTTCTTCATTTCGCTGCGCTACTCGATCCAGGTGTCACGGGTGGTTCACTCACACTCGCGCGAGCTCCTGTTGCTCTCGGTGCTTGGACTGGCGTTCCTGGTCGCGGGCCTGGCCGAGGCCGCCCAGGTCTCGGCCGCCGTCGGCGCGTTCCTCTTGGGACTCACCCTCTCGGGTCAGGTGGCGGACGAGATGCGCTCGCTCCTGCCACCGCTGCGCGACGTCTTCGGCGGAATCTTCTTCGTGTTCTTCGGCCTCTCGATCGACCCACGTGACCTGGTGCCCGTGCTGGTGCCCGCGCTCATCCTGGCGGTCGTCACCGCGGTGACCAAGATCGCTACCGGGGCGTGGGCGGCGGCTCGCGCGGGAATTGGACCGAAGGGCCGTTGGCGCACCGGGCTGTCGCTCATTGCGCGCGGCGAGTTCTCGATCGTCATTGCCGGCCTGGGCGTCGCGGCAGGGGCCCAGAGCATGCTCGGCCCCTTGGCGGCGGCGTATGTCCTCATGCTGGCTCTCGCGGGTTCGGTCCTGATGCGATTCGCCGACCGGATTCCCGTTCCGCGCATCATCGCCGGCAAGCCCAAGCAGCAGCCGCTAGGCGCCCCCTAGCGCTGGCAGAACTGGCCAAGCGCAAGGGCCCCGCAGGTCCGAAACATCGGCAGCGACCGCTCGAAACGCCATCGATGCGGCGCAAGCGCCATGTGCGAGTATTGGGCGTCGCTTGGAGCGGCCACCGCACCACCCGCGCGATGTGCTCGGCGATGCGCCTGTCACATCGCGCGGTTGGTGTGACGCGGACGCTCCGGGGCGTTCCGCGTTGTTCTCCATAGGAGTCTGTTCCGTGTTTGCGCGCTATCGCGAGATCCTCGCCCTTCCAGGGGCGGCCCCATTCTTCTGGTGGGGCCTCCTCGCCCGCACGCAAATGGGCATGACCGGCCTCGCCACCTTCCTGCTGATCCAGATCGAGTACGGCTCCTACGCGACCGCGGGGGCCGTCCTTGGTGTCGCGTCCATCGGCAACGCCCTGGTGGCGCCGTTCATCAGTCGGCTGGTCGATGCGTACGGCCAGTCGCGCGTGCTGCAGCCCGCGTTCGCGATCGCGATCGCGGCCCGCGTGGGGCTCGTCGTCGCCGCGATGGCGCACGCCCCCGCGTGGGTCCTCTTCTGTGTGGCGCCGTTCTTTGCGGCCACGGGATCGCAATCGACCCTGTCGCGCGCACGGTGGTCCCACATCGTCCCCGACAAGCACGCACTCAACACCGCGTTCTCCCTCGAAAGCTCTCTCGAGGAGGTGCTCTACATCGCCGGGCCGGCCCTCGCCACGATCCTCGCGACCATGGTGGTGTCGTGGCTGCCGAGCATCATCGCGGCCGCAACGCTCTTGGTGGGCGGTTACGTGTTCCTGTCCTTGCGCGCCACCGAACCGCCCGCACGCAGGGCCGATGCCGGCACCGTCCCGCTCACGATGGCGCCCGTGATCGACGGTTCGCTTCACCGTGTCGGAATCAGTGACCTTCCTCCGGCCAGGCCGCGCCGGTACAGGAACCCCTTCAGGGGCCACCTCCTCGTCACGACTCCCGCCCTGGTCATCACCACCATCGTCTTTGCGACGCAGGGCGCCCTCTTCGCATCGGTGGACGCCTCGACGGTCGCGTTCGCGGACGAGCTCGGCCACAAGAGGTGGTCAGGCGTGGTGCTCGCGGTCTTTGCCCTCGGTTCGCTCATCGGCGGGCTCGTGTACGGCGCCCGAGTGTGGACGGGCTCGCTCGCCTCGCGCCTGCTGTGGGGAGTGTCCGCCGCCGGCATCGGCGCCGCACTCTTCCACCTGGCGCCCAACCTGGTGGTGCTCGCCGCCCTCATGTTCGCGACGGGGCTCGTCATCGCACCCACCATGGCCGTCGGCGACGGCGTGGTGCACGCGCTCGTGCCTCGATCGAGGGTCACCGAGGGCATGGCGTGGACGCGCGTGGGACTCGACATGGGTGTCGCGGCGGGCGCGTGGCTCGCGGGGCTGCTCATCGACCGCGGCGGTGCCGCCGATGGCTTTGCGGTGACGACCGTGGCCGGTGTCGCCGGCCTCGCCATCATGCTCGCCGCGTGGAGATACCTGCGCCGCACGCGCGCCTACGACGAAGAGGTCGTCCGCGAGGTCGCCGTAGCGCACTAACTCCGTCGCGCGCCGACGCCGCATTCTGGAATGATCGGTGCATGACCGCGCACCCAGCTCCTCAGTGTCCTCGATGACCGCCCGCTTCGAGATGCGCGACGCGAGGCAAGACGATGGCGCGGCTCTCGCGCGCATCTACAACCACTACATCCGCGAGACCGTCATCACCTTTGAGGTCGAAGAGCTCGGCGATGCCGAGATGTCCGCCAGGGTCACCAAGATCCAAGCGGCCGGACTCCCATGGTTGGTGGCCGAGCGCGATGGCGCCGTCAGGGGCTTCGCCTATGCCGGGCCGTTTAGGGAACGCGCCGCCTACGCGCACACCCTGGAGACATCCGTCTACCTCGACCTCGCTGCGCGCGGCAGCGGACTCGGCACGGCCCTCTTCGCGGAACTGTTCGCGCGGCTCGCCGATCTCGACCAGGGACACAGTCCGCATGCCCCCGTCCACGCGCTGATGGGCGTCATCGCCCTCCCCAACGACGCGTCTGTCGCGCTCCACGAGAGGTTTGGCATGAAGCACGTGGGGACGTTCCCCGAGGTCGGGCGCAAGTTCGATCGTTGGATCGACGTCGGCTACTGGCAGGCGACGCTCGACTAAGCTCCCGCGCGCGGTAGGAGCAAGACTCATTTGCGATCCGCTCACGACCACGGACACAATGGGCGCAGCGCCTCGACCCGGAGCGCCCCCTTCTACCCCTCGCGGGTACGGCACCGAAAGAGAACCCCGATGGACTCCGGCCACACACGACGGCAGCTACTTGATGGTTACCCGCTCAGGGAGTTGCTGGCGGTCACCCTCATCATTGGTCTGCTGGCAGGCATCGCCATACCCCTGTTTCTCGACCAACGGAAGAAGGGTCACGACGCCGCGGCTAAGGCCAGCCTTGATGCCGTAGCCACCGCAATCGTCGACTACACCAAGGCGAACCAAGAGCTGCCCACCGTCACCGTCACCGGTTCGATCGTGACCTTAAATGACGGCACATCCGTGACGCTCGGCTCGGGTGTGATTCTTGGAGCCCTCACGGGAACCACCGATGCCTGGTGTATCGACGACAAGCAGCCCCACGGCAACCGCGCCAAGATCAAGGGCTACAAGTACTCGGCGACAAAAGACGCGACGGACGACAAGGTGGCAGAGGGTCAGTGCGCCTGACCTGAATACCGTTCGCGCCACACGCAAGAAGGGCGCCGAAGCCCCCGTGGGAAGCGTCGGCGCCCTTCGGCGTTGTGCTTGAGTCTTAGCGCACTGCCTTCGTGGCCGCGATGAGGTGCTCGAGGCTCTCAATGGTCTCCGCGTACCCGCGGGTCTTCAGCCCGCAATCGGGGTTGACCCACAGCTGCTGACCCGACACCGAGTCCTTGGCGAGCGTGAGCAACTCCGTGATCTCCTCGGTCGAGGGAACGCGGGGGCTGTGGATGTCCCACACGCCTGGGCCGATCTGGCGCTCGTAGCCGTGAGCCTTGATCGCGGGAAGCACCTCCATGCGTGAACGGGCCGCCTCGATCGACGTGACGTCGGCATCGAGGCCGTCGATCGCGTCGATGATCTCGCCGAACTCCGAGTAGCACAGGTGCGTGTGCACCTGGGTGTCGTCCTTGGCGCCGGAGGTGGCGAGCTTGAAGGAGTTGACCGACCAGCCGAGGTAAGCGGCCTTGTCGGCGTTGCGCAGGGGAAGCAGCTCGCGCAGGGCGGGCTCGTCCACCTGGATGATGCCGATGCCGGCAGCCTCGAGGTCGGCGATCTCCTGGCGGAGGGCGAGGGCAACCTGGTTGGCGGTCACGCCGAGCGGCTGGTCGTCGCGAACGAACGACCACGCGAGGATCGTGACGGGACCGGTGAGCATGCCCTTGACGGGCTTGTCCGACAGCGACTGCGCGTACTGCGCCCAGCGCACCGTCATCGGCAGCGGGCGAGCGACGTCGCCCCACAGGATCGACGGGCGCGTGCAGCGCGAGCCGTAGGACTGCACCCAGCCGTTGACGGTCACGTCGAAGCCGTCGAGCAGCTCCGCGAAGTACTGGACCATGTCGTTGCGCTCGGCCTCGCCGTGGACCAGGACGTCGAGGCCCAGGTCCTCCTGGAGTTTGACGACGGAGGCGATCTCGGCCTTCATCGCGGTCTCGTAGTCGGCGTCGCTCAGTTCGCCCTTGGCCCACGCGGCGCGAGCCTTGCGGATCTCGGGAGTCTGGGGGAAGGAACCGATGGTCGTGGTCGCGAGTTCGGGAAGGTGGAAACGGGCCTCCTGCGCGGCCACGCGATCGGCGTAAGCCGAGCGCTCAAGGTCGGCAGGCGTGACGGCCGCGAGGGCGTCGCGCACGTCGGCGCGGTTGGTGCCTGGGTGTGCCTTGCGTGAGGCGAGTGCGGTGCGGGCGGCGGCCAGCGCGTCGGCCGCTGCGGCCTCACCCTCCGTGTACGCGGTCGCGAGCGCGACGATCTCGGCGACCTTTTCGTCGGCGAAGGCGAGCCAACTGATGAGCTCGGCGCCCAGGTGATCCTCGCCCTTGAGGGTGTGGGGCACGTGGAACAGCGAGGTGGAGGTGGACACGGCGACCGTGGCGCCGAGCGCCTCGACGGCCTTGAGCGTCGCGAGCGCGGCGTCGAGGTCGGTGCGCCAGATGTTATGGCCGTCGACCACTCCCGCGGCGATGACCTTGCCGGTGAGGTGAACGCCCACGGGGACGGCGCCGCGCACCAAGTCGATGCCGATGGCCTCGACCGGAGTGGCCGCGAGCACGGGAAGCGCGTCGCCGAGCGAACCCATCGGGGCCGCAACCAGCAGCTGCGGGCGGGCGGTCTGCTCGCCGAGCCACTGGTAGACGCGCGCCGCGTTGGCGAGGACCTCGGTGCGATCGGTGTCGGTGTCGGCAACCAGGATCGGCTCGTCGATCTGCACCCACTCGGCGCCTGCGGCCTTGAACGCGGCCAGGAGCTCGGCGTAGATGGGAAGCAGGTCGTCGAGACGGGAGATGGGCGCGAAGCCCGCCTTCGCCTCGTCAGACGCCTTGGCCAGGTACAGGAACGTCAGCGGGCCGGTGATGACGGGGCGGGTCACGAAGCCCGCGGCCTTCGCCTCGAGGAACTCGTCGACCCAACGCGCGCTCGACAGGGCGAACACCGTCTCGGGGCCGATCTCGGGGACAAGGTAGTGGTAGTTGGAGTCGAACCACTTGGTCATCTCGAGGGGGGCCTTGTCGCCCACGCCGCGCGCGATCGTGGAGTAGGCGGCGAGGTCTACCGTGCCGTCGTTCGCGCGCAGGTCGGCGAAGCGGCTCGGGATCGCGCCGAAGGTGACGGCGGCGTCGAGCATGTGGTCGTAGAACGAGAAGTTGCTGGGGATGGCGCTCGTGGTGGCGCCCAGGCCCAGTCCGGCGAGGCGGTCCCGCGTGACCGTGCGGAGCTCGGCGGCGGTGGCCTCGAGGTCGGCCTCGGTGGTGGCGCCCTTCCAGAACGACTCGAGGGCCTTCTTCAGCTCGCGATTCGCGCCGATGCGCGGGTAGCCGAGGATGGTGCCGGTGGGAAAGGGGGCAGGCGTGACGTCAGACATGTTTCCTCAAGAGGGTGCGTGCGCGGCGGGCTCGCCATTGCGCTTGGCCGACGCGGGGCGCGCGCCGGGATAGCGCCGCACAGTCTATCCGCAGACGCGGCGTGAGACCAATACGGGTAAGTTACGGCTTTTCGATGAGCGCGACGGCGGTGACAGCCTCGAGCGTCCGAGAGACCGTGCACTCCTTCTCGTGCGAGATCGCGAGGGCGCTCGCGATTCGCGCGCGGGCCTTGTCGCCGTCCTCGCCGAGGGGGAACGCGAGGTCGAAGAGCACCCTGATGTTCTGCAGGATGTTCCCCTCGTCGCTGTCGTGAACGTGGTCCGCGGAGGCGGTGACCTCGAAGCGGTCGGGCTGCGCGCGGCGCGTGGTCATGTGGTCGACGTCGATGCTTGAGCAACCGGCCACGGCAGCGAGCAGGAGTTCGACGGGGCCAAGGAGCCCCTCGCCTCGGCCGAATTGGAGGGTCGCGCCCTCGGCATTCGTGGCGGTGTAGACGCCGAGCGAGTCGCGCGTGAGGGTCACAGAACGGGGGGAAACGGTGCGTGCCATGGGTTTATCGTGCCACGGCGGAGACGTGCGGCTAATCCCTGTGCGGAACTGGCGCCTGACACGCGGTGGCACCCGCGGGCCGAAGTGCCGGATCGGCCGGGACCCGCTTGGCCGCCCCAACCGTCCCCACGTACCGAAGTGCCGGATCGACCGGGACCCGCTTGGCCGCCCCAACCGTCCCCACGTACCGAAGTGCCGGATCGACCGACCCATTTCACTTGGACCATGCGCAAACCGTGGCGGTCCGACCTCCGTGATCCG
Source organism: Demequina lutea (assembly GCF_013409005.1). NCBI lineage: Bacteria > Bacillati > Actinomycetota > Actinomycetes > Micrococcales > Demequinaceae > Demequina > Demequina lutea. Next base: position 158,154 of record NZ_JACBZO010000001.1, on the reverse strand, counting down.
GCACTTGCGCACATGGGGGGGCCCACCGCCGGGGCCCGATCCCTTGCGCACATGGGGGGCCCACCGCCGGGGCCCGATCCCTTGCGCACACGGGGGGCCCACCGCCGGGGCCCGATCCCTTGCGCACATGGGGGGCCCACCGCCGGGGCCCGATCCCTTGCGCACACGGGGGGCCCACCGCCGGGGCCCGATCCCTTGCGCACATGGGGGGCCCACCGCCGGGGCCCGATCCCTTGCGCACACGGGGGGCCCGCCGCCGGAGACGGAACCAGACAGGCTCAGGCTCCGCGCAGCCCCAGGGCATTCACCAAGGCGAGCGCAGCGTCGTGCCTGTTGAACGTGATGATGTGGATTCCAGGGGCGCCCGCGTCGAGCAGGTCCGTGGACAGGCGTGCCGCGTGGGCGACTCCCGCGGCGAGCGCCGCGGAATCATCCGCTGCGGTCTCAAGCGCGGCCACGAGTTCGCTGGGTGTATCGACCCCGGTGAGTTCGGCCGCCCTGGTTGCCCTCCTGGCCGAGACGAGCGGCATGACCTCGGGGACGATCGGCAGGCCGATGCCCTGGGCGGAGGCATCGGCGACGAGTGCCGAGAACTGGGGCACCTCGTAGAAGACCTGGGTGATCGCGAAGTCGGCGCCCGCATCCTGCTTGGCCTTCAAGACGTCGAGGCCCTGTTGCCGCCATCTCTCGATCGCGTGCTGGGCGGGGAACGCGGTGACGCCCACGCTGATGTCGGCGCCGTGCGCCGCGGCCACCTCTCGCAACAGCTCCACGAGCTGCGACGCGTAGAGCAGCCCATCGGGATGAGGGCGCCAGTCGGCCTGGCCCTGGGGTGGGTCTCCGCGCAGCGCGAGGAAGTCGCGGACGCCCTCGGCCAGGTACGTCTCGATGACGGCGGTGAGCTCTGCGCGCGACTGGTCGACGCATGTGAGGTGAGCGAGCGGCGGCACCGAGTGAGCCTCTGCGAGGCGCTGGACCACGTCGCGACTCGTGCCGCGAGTCGACCCCGAGGCGCCGTATGTGATCGACATGAAGTCGGGGTGGGTCCGAGCGAGCATCGCCATCGTCGCTGGCAGCGCGTCTTGAGCCGCCGCGCTGCGCGGCGGGAACAGCTCGTAGGACAGGGTGGGCCTGTCGGCGGCGAGGAGGTCACGGATCGTCATAGCGTGGGCAACATTACGCGGACACGTGCGCGACGGGCTAGTCCCGGGCGGGCCACTCCTCGACGCGACGGGTTGCGGTCGTCCCCAGGCAGGGCACGTGACGCCCGTCCCGCCGTGCCGCGCCGACGCTTGGGGTGCGTCGGCCCCTCCCGCCACACTGGAGCCATGATCACCGAGCCGAACGACCTCATCCGCTGCTTTGGAAATGGGGACCCGCTATACGAGCGGTACCACGACAGCGAATGGGGCCTGCCCGTCCACGGCGACGCGGCGCTGCTCGAACGCATCGTCCTCGAGGGAGCGCAGTCGGGACTGTCTTGGCTCACGATTCTCCGCAAGCGCGACAACTATCGCGCGGCCTTTGCGGGCTTCGATCCCGCCGTGGTCGCGGATTTTGGCGACGACGACGTGGAGCGGCTTCTGGCCGATGCCGCAATCGTGCGCAACCGCCAAAAGATCATCTCGGCCATCACGAACGCCCGCGCGGTGGTGGCATTGCATGAGGCCGGCGAATCGCTCGAGGAACTGTTCTGGTCCTTCGCTCCCGAGGTACGGCCCGCGCGAGTGAAGACGTGGTCGGACGTCCCCGGGTCGACCCCCGAGTCTGTGGCGCTCGCGAAGGCCCTCAAGAAGGTTGGCTTCGTCTTTGTGGGACCCACCACGATGTACGCGGCCATGCAGGCGTGCGGCCTCGTTGACGACCACCTCGACGGGTGCGTGGCGGCTCGCTAACAGGCCGCGCGCTAACAGGCCGCGCGCTAGCAGGTCCCGCGCTTGTGAATCGCGATGGCGTCGTCAAGAAGCGCGGCGACGATGCGCTCGTCGGCCGGGAGCCAGCGGACCCCCTCGCGCCACGAGCCCGGCTCGAGCCACGTGAGCTGATCGTGGTCCTCGAGAGGCTCCGGCTGCGGCGATCCAGGCGCAAGCTCGCACCAGAAGAGGCGCATCACAAAACGCAAGGGCGACGGCTCGGCCCCTGGCCCGGGCACGGAACCCGGCGCCCTGATCTCCCAGACCCTGTCACCGGTCACGTCGGAGACATCGGGCCCGAAGAGCTCGTCGCCGAGCACCACCTCGACACCAAGCTCCTCGCGGAGTTCGCGATGCAGGCCCGCGATGGCCGTCTCGCCGGACTCGACCTTGCCGCCGGCGAACTCCCACAGGCCACGCGCCCATGCGGGCTCGGTACGGCGGCCCGCGAGCAGCAAACGGGGTGTGGCGAGGGAGTCGGTGAGTGCACCGGCCACAATCAACAACTCACCAGCCGCGCCGATCACGGGCGCGGCGTCGGTCACGAGATGTGTTCCGCGTACGCCTCGGCGTCGAGGAGTTCGGCGTCCTCGCCCACCTCGACCTTGAAGATCCAGCCGGCGTCGTAGGGCTCTGCGTTGATCGCGCCGGGGCCGTGGCGCAGGGACTCGTTGACCGCGGTCACGGTGCCCGTCACGGGCGAGTAGAGCTCGCTCACGGCCTTGGAGGACTCGAGCTCGCCACACACCTCGCCAGCCGTCACGGGGTCGCCCACGGAGGGCAACTCGACGTAGACAACGTCACCAAGAGCGTCGGCGGCGTGTTCGGTAATGCCAATCGTGACGACCGAGCCGGGCTCGGCATCGCCACCCACCCACTCGTGCTCGGTGGAGTACAGCAGGTCTGCGGGGACCGAGGACATGACGACACCCTTTCACGCGGTGTGGATGGAAATTCGAGTCGCTACGAGGCTCGCGAGTACAACGGTAGCGCTGTCACGGTCATGGTTTCGCTCCGACCGCGCACATCGACATCAAGAACCGTACCTACAACGGCGGCCAAAGGGTGCACCATCGCCATCGCGACGGGAACTCCGAGCGTCGGCGAGGGCGCGCCTGATGAGACGATGCCCACCCGACGGCCGTCCATCAACACCGCGAACCCCGCACGGGCGGCCCGCCCCGGAGAGCCGACGAGTCCCACCAGGATGCGCGCCTCTTCGGGGGCAGAAGCCGGATCGGCCTCGGTCGCGACGGCTCGTTCCTTGGCCGCGGCGAGGGCCTCGCGGCCCACGAAGTCGCCGCGGGCGACGGGCTCGGCCGACATGGAAACCGCACCATCGATGCCGGGACGCTGAAGCACGCGCGCCGCGCCGGTCTGGACCACCCAGGAAAGCCCCGCGTCGTACGGCGTGGTCGCGAGCGTGAGTTCATGGCCGTACAGCGGCATTCCCGCCTCGAGTCGCAGTGTGTCGCGGGCGGAGAGCCCGCAAGGAATCAGCCCCTCGGACTCGCCCAGGGCGAGCGCCAAACGCCACACCTCGACGGCATCGGCAGGGACGACGAACAACTCGAAGCCGTCCTCGCCCGTGTAACCCGTACGGGCAACCATCGCGTGCACGTCGCCCTGCAGCAGCACGGTGCACCACGTGTAGTTCTTGAGGGCCCGCACGTCGTCGGCTCCGGCCGCGCACATCGCTGCGACGATGCCCACGGCCTTGGGGCCTTGGACCGCGATCAGCGACACCTCGGCCGTGATGTTCTCGACCGTCGCGTCGAAGGCGGAGAAGCGCTCGACGAGTTCAGCCGTGACCGTCTCGACGTTGGCGGCGTTCGCGACGATCAGGAAGTGATCCCAATCGCGGCGATAGACGATGAGGTCGTCGATCACTCCCCCGCCGGGGGTGCAAAGCATCGTGTACTTGGCGCGGCCGATCGCGAGGCGCTCCATGCCGGAGACCACGGCCGCGTCGAGCCCGGCCGCGGCATCGGCGCCGCGAATCGCGATCTCCCCCATGTGCGAGATGTCGAAGAGGCCCGCGGCCGTGCGCACCGCAAGGTGCTCGGCCACGTCCCCGGAATAGCGCACCGGCATGTCCCAACCGGCGAAGTCAACCAGGGTGGCGCCGAGCGCAACGTGCTCGTCGTGCAGGGGAGAGCGAGTCATGCGCCAAGCGTAACCGCGCGAAGGCGGGACCAGTGATACGCCAACACCCGCGCATCGCCCCAGTTCTTCGGCTTCACGGGCTTCAGTCCTCGAACGCCTCGGGCGGGGGGCACGAGCACACGAGGTGCCTATCGCCGTAGGCGTTGTCGATGCGGCGCACCGGCGGGAAGTACTTGTCTCGCCTGAGGGCCTGCACGGGGAACGCGGCGCTCTCGCGTGAGTACGCGTGGTCCCATGTATCGGCGATCACGGACTCGGCCGTGTGCGGCGCGTGGCGCAACGCCGAGGCGCTGGCCTCGATTTCGCCGCGCTCCACGGCCGCGATCTCCGCACGGATGGCGATCATGGCGTCGATGAAGCGGTCGAGCTCCGCAATGTCCTCCGACTCGGTCGGCTCGACCATGAGGGTTCCGGCGACCGGCCACGACATCGTGGGCGCGTGCAGCCCGTAGTCGATCAGGCGCTTGGCGACGTCCTCGGCGGTGATTCCGGTGGCCTTGGTCAGCTCACGCAGATCGAGAATGCACTCGTGAGCCACGAGCCCGTTAGCGCCGGAGTAGAGCACCGGGAAGTAGTCCCTCAGGCGCGCCGCCACGTAGTTCGCGGCGAGCACCGCCACTTGAGTCGCGTGCTGGAGGCCATCGGGGCCAAGCATCGCGATGTACGCCCACGCGATGGGCAAAATACCCGCGGAGCCATACGGTGCTCCGCTGACGGCCGCGCCCTCGCGCATGAGGTCGCGCGGTCGCTGGATACCCTGGCGCACCCTGGGCAGGAACGGCACGAGGTGCTCGGCAACGGCCACGGGGCCGACGCCTGGGCCGCCACCGCCGTGCGGGATGGCGAAGGTCTTGTGCAGGTTCAGGTGCGAGACGTCGCCGCCGAAGTGGCCGGGCTTGGCCAAGCCGACGAGGGCGTTGAGATTGGCGCCATCGATGTACACCTGTGCGCCGGCCTCGTGCACGGCCGCGCAGACCTCGCCCACGTGAGCCTCATAGACGCCGTGGGTCGACGGGTAGGTGATCATGATCGCGGCGACCGCGCCCGCGTGCTTCACCAGCTTGGCCCGGAGGTCGGGCAGGTCAATCTCGCCGCTGTCGTTCGTCGCGACGACCACCACGCGCATACCCGCGAGCACGGCCGAGGCGGCATTGGTGCCGTGGGCCGAGGCGGGGATCAGGCAGATGTCGCGACCGGTCTGATTCTGGCTGAGGTGATAGTTGCGGATGGCCAGCAGTCCCGCGTATTCGCCGCGCGAGCCCGCATTCGGCTGGACGGACACCGCAGCGTAGCCGGTGATCTCGGCAAGCCAGTCCTCGAGCTGCTCGATCATGTGGCGGTAGCCCGCCGTCTGCTCGGACGGAGCGAACGGGTGGATGTTGGCGAATCCTGGCCACAGGATCGGTTCCAGCTCTGCGGCCGCGTTGAGCTTCATGGTGCACGAACCCAGCGGGATCATCGTGCGGTCGAGAGCGAGGTCCCTGTCTCCCAGGCGGCGCATGTAGCGCGTGAGCGAGGCCTCCGAGTGGTGCGTGTTGAACACCGGGTGCGTCAGGTACTCGGACGTGCGACGCATGGCCCGGGGGATGGCCACGCGGGGCGCGGTGTACACGGGGTGGCGCTTGGTGGCGATGATCGCCTCGACCAGCGTGTCGAGGGTCGCGAGCTCCGTCTTCTCGTCGCAAGCGATAGCCACGCGGTCGTCGTCGACCTTGCGAATGTTGATGCCCGCCGCGGCCGCGCGAGCGACCACCGAGTCGGCTCCGCCTGGCACGTGAAGGATCAGGGTGTCGAAGAACGCCTCGTGCATGGGCTCATGGCCCATCGCCGCGAGCGCGTCGGACAACGTGACCGCGCGCGAGTGGATCTGCAGGGCGATATCACGCAGACCATTGGGGCCGTGATACACCGCGTACATCGAGGCGACCACCGCGAGGAGGGACTGCGCCGTGCAGATGTTCGACGTCGCCTTGTCGCGGCGGATGTGCTGCTCGCGCGTTTGCAGCGCGAGCCGATAGGCGGGCTTTCCCTCCGCGTCGATGGATACCCCGATGATGCGGCCGGGCATCTGCCGTTCGAGGCCCGCGCGAACCGCGATGAATGCCGCGTGAGGGCCGCCATAGAACAGCGGCACGCCGAAGCGCTGCGCGGAACCCACCGCGATGTCGGCGCCCACCTCACCTGGCGGCGTCACAATCGTGAGGGACAAAAGATCACAAGCGATCGTGACAAGCGCACCCGCGGAGTGAGTGGCCTCGATGTGGGGGCCGAGGTCACGCAGGACGCCCGACATGCCGGGGTTCTGAATGACGACACCCACGACATCTGCGGTGGGGGTCCAACCCTCGTCGATGGTCTCGACACGCGCAGCGACGCCCACCGCCTCGCACTGTGCGAGGACCACCTCAAGGGTCTGCGGGAAGCACTCGGCATCGAGAACAACCGTGCCGGCGCCCGCGGTCGCACGCGCCATGAGCAGGACGGCCTCGCTCACCGCAGTGGACTCGTCGAGCAACGATGCATTCGCCACAGGCAGCGCCGTCAGGTCGCTCACCATGGTCTGGAAATTGAGGAGCGCCTCGAGCCTGCCCTGGGAAATCTCTGCCTGGTAAGGGGTGTAGGCGGAGTACCACGCGGGATTCGTGAGGATGCCACGGCGAATCGCCGCGGGCGTCACCGTGTCGTAATAGCCCTGGCCGATCATCTGTGCGGCCTGCACGTTCGCGTTGGCGAAGCGCTCGAGCTTGGTGAGCGCCCCGGCCTCCGTCAGGGCCTCCGGCAGGACGAGAATGTCGTCTTGACGGATCGACTCTGGCACGGCGTCATCGATCAAGGCCTCAAGCGAGGCGTAGCCCACGGCGTGCAGCATCGTAGAGATGGCGTCGTCGTCTGGTCCAACGTGGCGGTCGGCGAAGGAAGTCACGTGCCCATTCTGTCTTACGAAGTGATGTGGCGATAGGGAAGACGTCGCAGTGTGACGGAACTCCCGCCGCGACGAAGACGCAACAACGGGCGCCGACGTCTATCTGCCAGCGCCCGTTGAACGCTAAGAGTTGTCGATGGTTACGGCGCCAGCGGCGTCGGACATGATGCGTTCGATCGCGTTCACCGCGGAAGCCTTCTGCTTGTAGCCCTCGCTCGCGGCGAGAATGTTGCCGTTGGTGGCGGTGATCCGGAAGCGGAATTCGCCTGCCTTGTCCTTGTAGATCTCGAAATGCACCTCAAGCTCCTTTGCGTAGTGCGAGATACCTGGCGTCTCACATCTTAGGCATCCGGCGCCCGTGGCGTCACTGCGATCGTGGCACGAATTCGCACGAGCCCTAGCCTCACGGGGAGCAACGTGTCGACACGGCATCGGCTTGCGACTAGCGTTCGAGACCATGGATCTCTACCTGCCGATGGTCGTGGGCGCGATGACTGGCTTTGGGATCGCCATCGCGCATGCCTCCTTCCAGGGGAAGTGGTGGCTAAGCATCCCCTCGGGAGCGCTCGGCGGGCTCGCGGGTAGCGTGTTGTGGGCCGGCTCCCTCGCCTCCTCACTCCAGAACTCCACCATGGCGGGAATCGCCGTGTCCGCAGCCATCGGGGGCGCCGCACTGAGTCTCGTGACGGCCATTGGCCGCAGACTCCTCTCCGCACGGATGCAGGCCGCGCCGCGCGACTAGCCGGTCGCCATTACCCTGGTGGCAGTCGAAAGGTCGCCGTGAAGCTCATCGTCCAAATCCCTTGCCTCAATGAAGAGGCCACTCTTGCCTCCGTGCTCGAGTCAATTCCCACCCGCATCGATGGCATCGACAAGATCGAGATCCTTGTGATTGATGACGGTTCGACGGACCGGACCGTTGAGGTGGCCGTCGAGCACGGCGTGCACCACATCATTTCGCACACGGGGCGCATGGGCCTTGCACGGTCGTTCCGCGACGGCGTGGACTACGCGATGTCGCACGGCGCGGACATCGTGGTGAACACGGACGGCGACAACCAATACCCGCAAGCGAGGATTGGTGACCTCGTTGCCCCGATTCTTGCCGGGCGCGCCGATATCGTCATCGGCGATCGCCAGACCCACACGATCGAACACTTTTCGGCCTTCAAGAAGGTCATGCAGCGCTTCGGCTCCTGGGTGGTCAACAGGGCCGCTGGCACCGAATTGCCGGACGCGGCATCCGGCTTCAGGGCCTACTCGCGGTACGCGCTTTACCGGATCAACGTCGTGACGCAGTTCAGCTACACGATGGAGACGATCATCCAGGCGGGAAACAAGTCGATCGCGATCGCCTCCGTCGAGATCGACACGAACGCAAAGACCCGCGAGTCGCGGCTCTTCAACAACATGTTCGAGCACATGATCAGGTCGGGCCAGGCCATCTTGCGCTCTTACGTGATGTTCAAGCCGTGGTCGGTTTTCGCGGCGCTCGGCACGTTCCTCGGCGTGATCGGAGTCATCCCGTTCGTGCGCTACGCGATCCTCCTCGCCGATGGCGACAAGGGCAATCACTACCAGTCGCTCATGCTCGGCACGCTGTTGCTCATCGGCGCCGCTCTCTCGATTGCCTTGGGCGTGCTATCCGACCTCTCCAAGACCAACCGCGTCCTTACCGAGGATCAGTTGTTCCGCATCAAGGAGCAGATGTATGGTCCCGCGTTGCCCGCCGCGACCGCCGCGCGACTGCGCCAAGCGCAAGACCAATAGCGTCGGCGAGGGTCATCGCGAAGCGGCTCAGTAGCGCGAGCGCGAGGGCCTGAGGCTGCGTCACGGCCGCACCAAGGAGCAAGACGAGGGCCGCCTCGCGTGCGCCAAGGCCCGCCGGTGCAAACACCACCACGAACCCGACAAGCCAAGCCAGGGCGAACGCGCCCGTCGCAAGGCCATAGGTGGCCTCGGATCCCCCAAGCGCCCTCAGCAGCACCCATGCCTGCGCACCGAGGGCCACCCAGTTGAGGGCGGACCAAGCCGCCGATGCCGCGAGCGCGTTGCCGCCTATGCGCGGGACCTCGCCCTCGCGCCTGAGCACCCTGAGTGCAAGCTTCAGAAGCCGGGTCAATACGGCAGGGATGAGCGTGATCGCAAGGGCGAGGGCGAGCAACAGCACCCACCAGTACGTGAGGACCGAGCCAGGTGAGAACGCTGCGAGCGCGACGGCACCGACGACGGCCGCCATCACCACGCCCACCGCCATCGCCACGAGCGAGCCGACCGTGGCTCGCGCGCGGGTCACGCCGTGAGCGCGCGCAAACTCGGCCTGGGCCACCACGGGCCACACCGCGCCGGGGACGTATTTGCCCGCTTGCGACACCAGGAAGACGCCCGACGCCTCGCGCAGCGGCGCTTGCAACCCCACCGACATCATCACGGTTCGCCACGACAGCGTGTTGAAGGCCAGCGCGACCAGAGCGAGTCCCGTCGCGAGCGCCACACGTGACCAACCCACCGCGGTGAGGCTGTCTGAGACGCCCGCCCACTGACGCATGACGGCCCAGGCGATCAGCGCCGCGGCGAGCGCGAAGAGTCCCCACCGCAGCCACGCCCCCGCGCGCCCGCGACTCATTGCGAGGCCCGCCACTGCCACATCCTGGCGACGCCCTCGTCGAGACTCACGGTCGCTCTCCAGCCAAGCGACTCTCGCGCAAGCGTGGCATCGAGAGTCGAGTGATCGGTGTCCGTCGCGCGCGCGGGATGGCGAACGGTGTCGAAGCGCGCGGGCGCGACGGCAAACTCGAGAGACTCCAAGAGCCGGTCAAGCGTCGTCGGCAGTCCGCTGCCGATATTGACGACTTGCGGCGGCGTGTCTGCGCGATGGGCAGCCACCACGGCGTGCGCGATGTCGTCGACGTACACATAGTCCCTTGTCGACGACGGATCACCGTAGAGGTGAACCTCGCCGCCGCTCAAAACCGCCTCCATCCAGTGCGCGAGGACGCCTTGACCGGGGGCCGGTCGCTGACCTGGGCCGTAGGCGTTGGAGACACGCAGCGACACCGTCTCAAGGGTGCTGCCCGCGAGCTGGTGCTCCAGGTCGAGCTTGGCCGCGCCGTACTCGTTGACGGGTGAGGGCTCCATCGTCTCCGCATACGGAGGCTCGGCTGGCGGCCCGTAGACCGTACCGCCGGACGAGAACGCGATCACGCGCGGCGGCCGGTCCCACGATGCGAACTGTGCAAGTGCCTCCGCGAGATCGCCGCGGTCCCGCTCCACGAGCTCGGGGCGTTCGGTCGCGAGGCGGGGGTTGATGCGCGAGGCGCACCACACGACCGTGCGCACGCTGGCGGCTTCTGCGTCGACCACACCACCCGAAAACAGCGGCCTGTCGAGGGTAAACCCGCCAGCCCGATAGCCCGCGGCCGTGAGGGCGGACATCACGGAGCCGCCCAAGAAACCGGCGGCGCCAACGACGGCAACCTCATACACTTGGGGCTCCCTGATGTCACTCACGGTGGACAAGCCTATGACCCCGAACTCCTCGCGACCCTCGCTTCTGATTCTCGCGTCGACTTATCCCGCGCGGGTGGGCGATGGAACGCCCTCCTTTGTCCGGGATCTGGCCGTCGGGCTAGCCGCCTCTTTTGAGCCGTTCGTTCTCATTCCCGCGGTTCCGGACGGCGCGGCAGAGGAGCACGGCGACGGCATTCGTGTGCGCCGCTTCCGCTTCTTCTTCAGGCGTTGGGAGGACCTCGCGGCGGGCGCGATCCTGGAAAACGTGCGCTCGCGCAAGTCGCGAATGCTGCAAGTGCCCTTCTTCATGGCCGCGCAGTTTTTCGCCGTGCGCCGTGCGGTGCGCAGCGAGCGGCCTGCGGTGCTGCACGCGTATTGGATCATCCCGCAGGGCCTCGTGGCGCGCTGGGCCGCGCCCCGCGTGCCGCTCGTCGTGACGACCCTCGGGGGCGACCTGTACGCGCTGGGCGACCCCGTGTCGCGCGCGCTCAAGCGCAGCGTGCTGCGCCATGCCCGCGCCGTCACCGTGATGAACGCCGACATGCGCGAACGCGCCATCGCGCTCGGAGCGAGCCCCAACACCACGCACGTGATGCCCATGGGCGCGCAGGTCGCCCAGTTCGCCGACGCCGCGGCCGGGCGCCTCTCGCGCGCAGCCGACGGTCCGGTACGGCTCCTTGCCGTCGGCAGGCTCGTGGAAAAGAAGGGCTTCCACCTGCTTCTCAAGGCGCTCGCGCAGATTGACCCCGCCACGTGGCACCTCACCGTCGTGGGCGACGGCCCAGAGCGGCACGGCTTGGAGGAGGCCGCTGCTGACCTCCCGGTCGCGTTCGTTGGTCAGCTGACTCGCGAGGCGCTTACCCACGCTGACGCGGAGGCCGATGTCGCCGTGTTCCCCTCCGTGCGTGCCGCGAGCGGCGATCAGGACGGCCTGCCAGTGGCATTGCTCGAGGCGATGGCATCCGGATGTGCGGTCGTCGTGTCCGACCTGCCTGGGCTCGACGAGGCCGTCGAGCCGGGAGTCTCTGGGCTGTCGGTGCCGAGCGGCGACGTCACGGCCCTGCGCGACGCCCTCGCCACGATCATCGGCGATGCGCCGTTGCGCGCGTCCCTGGGCGCGGGCGCCGCTTTGCGCGCGCAGTCCTTCGACGTGGCCACGGTGGCCGATGCGTATGCGGGAGCGCTCGAGGCCGCGATCCGCAGCTAGCGCCCGAGGCGCTCGTACTTCATCTCGGTCTCGAGCTTCTTGGCGCGCCACCACGGTTCGTTGTCGCGGTACCACGCGATGGTCGCGGCGAGGCCGGCGGCGAAGTCCTTGTACATCGGCTCCCAGCCGAGTTCCTCACGCAGCTTGCTCGAGTCGATCGCGTAGCGCATGTCGTGGCCTGGACGGTCGCTCACGTGGTCGTAGGCGTCGGGCGCCTGACCCATCTGCTCGAGGATCATCTCGATGACGGACTTGTTGTCCATCTCGCCGTCGGCGCCAATGAGGTACGTCTCGCCGGAGACGCCCTTGTCGATGATGGTCCACACCGCGCGGTTGTGGTCGTCCACGTGGATCCAGTCGCGCACGTTCTCGCCCTTGCCGTACAGCTTGGGGCGGATGCCGTCGAGCACATTGGTGATCTGGCGAGGGATGAACTTCTCGACGTGCTGCGCGGGGCCGTAGTTGTTCGAGCAGTTCGAGATGGTCGCCTCAATCTTGAACGACCGCACCCACGCGCGCACCAACAGGTCCGATGCGGCCTTGGACGACGAGTACGGCGACGACGGGTTGTACGGCGTCTCGGCGGTGAACTTGGCGGGGTCGTCGAGCTCCAGGTCGCCGTAGACCTCGTCGGTCGAGATGTGGTGCAGCTTCTTGCCGTGGCGGCGCACCGCCTCGAGCAGCTGATAGGTGCCGATGATGTTGGTCTGAATGAAGGGCCACGGGTTGTCGAGCGAGTTGTCGTTGTGGCTCTCGGCCGCGAAGTGGACCACCAGATCGTGCTCGGCCACCAGATCCTGAACCAGCTCGGGCTCGGCGATGTCGCCCTTGACAAGGGTGACCCTGTCGTCGTCCGGAAGCGAGGCCTCGTTGCCCGCATAGGTGAGCGCGTCGAGCACGGTCATCTCCACGTCGGGACGCTCCGCGAGAGTCAAGCGCACAAAGTTGGAGCCGATAAACCCGGCGCCGCCGGTGACTAGAGCCTTCATCACTGCCTTCTTTCACCACCTAGGACCTTTTCCCGCGCGCGCGAGACCGCTGGCAATCCTACGGGAACCACTCTGCCAGGTACCGGGCCGCACCCGAGCGACGCGCCCCTGCGAACTTCCCTCTATTGCGTCGACCGTCGGTTAGCCTGGACGAATGGCGACACATGCTTCTGGCAAACGACCCGCGACTTGGTGGATCTGGGTTTTGGTCCTCCTGGCAATCGCCGCGATCGCCTATTTTGCAGGCACTATGCGTGACTCGCGCAATTCAGCGCCCTCTGCGAGCGTGTCGCCATCAACATCGCCGACGCCGTCCGCGACCCCTTCGACTTCCCCTTCGACTTCCCCTTCAGCGTCACCCTCGCCGACGCCGAGCGTCGAGCCGACTACGGCGGCGTCGGACCCGCCTGTCGGACGAAAGGACGCAAGTGTGACTATCGTCACGTCGTACTGGGACGAATCCCAGAACGGCTTCGTGGTGACAGCCTTCGCGAATGTTTTGGTTCCCAAGGCGACCTGCACGGCCACCGCGACCAAGGGCACGGCGCACGCGCAGATCACGACAGATGCGACACCCGGGGCCACAACGACTGACTGTGGGACAATGTTATTTCCTGACGGCGTGCTCTCGACCGGACAGTGGACCATCACCGTGAGTTTCGAGAGCGCAGACTACTCCGGCGTATCCGGCAAAACTACGGGGATCGTGCCATGAAGAAGGTAACTGTCAGCGGACTCTCCGTTGCACTGATTGGCTGCCTCGCGGCCACGGCCATGGGCGCCCTTGGAGGGACAGCGAACGCTGCGGACCTCTCGACGTTCAACCCCGGAAACATCATCTCGGATGCTGTGTTCAACAATTCGAACACCATGGACACGGCGGCCATCCAGAGTTTCATCGATGCCAAGGGCAAGAACTGCGTGGCGGGAAGTGACGGCACTCCGTGCCTCAAGGACTTCCACATGGACACGCGTGACTGGGACGTGTCCACGCGGTGCACGTTGGGATACACGGGTGCACTGAACGAGTCCGCCGCCACGATTATCAGCAAGGTGGCGACATCGTGCCACATCAACCCGCAAGTTCTGCTGGTCACGCTTCAGAAGGAGCAGGGCCTGATCACAGACTCAGGCACCAACCTCTACGCCAGTCGCTACCGAAGCGCGATGGGGTACGGGTGTCCAACCGGGGCGCCGTGCGACACGGCCTACTACGGGTTTCAGAACCAGCTCATCAATGCCGCCGCGCAGTTCCAGCGCTACGCGCAAAGCCCCCAGAACTACTCCTACAGGGCGAGGCAGAACAACAACATACTTTTCAGCCCCACCGCGTCGTGTGGATCGTCTTCCGTGTACATCGAGAATCAGGCGACAGCGGGACTGTATAACTACACCCCGTACCAACCGAACGCGGCGGCGCTTGCCGCGGGCTATGGGACCGGCGACCCGTGCTCGTCCTACGGCAACCGAAACTTCTACGAGTATTTCAATGACTGGTTCGGTCCGAGCGCGGGGACCCCGGCGGTTGTCTACATCGACGGCATCACAGCAGTGGCAGACGGCATCTACACGGCAGGTTGGGCGTACGACGTCGATACGACGAGCCCACTGAACGTTGAGGTGTCAGTGGGTGCCACGACCCAAACGGTCCAGACAACGCAAGTTCGATCGGACGTGCAGGCGGCATTCCACCTGTCGACGAATACGCTCGGATACGGCCTCTTCTCCACCGTGGATCCTGGAAGTTACGCGGTGTGCGTCGCTGCGATCGACGTGCCGACGGGAACACGGCAGGTAGCCAATGGATGCAAGACAGTCGTCGTACCCGAGGTCTCCGTCGTTGGCAAGCTTGAATCCAGCACACTCACGGACGGAACGCTCAACGTCGTCGGGTGGGCTGCCGATCCGAATAATGATCGATCCGTCAACATTACGGTGACTCAGGGCGACGTCACCGAGACCATCACCACCGGAGTCGATCGCGCCGACATCGCCGCAACGAAGGGCGCGAAGTACCTCAAGTCCGGATTCACGGGCGCCGTGAGTGTTGCCCCTGGAGCCACCAAAGCCTGTTTCACGGCACAGGACAATACGTCCGCCGCGACGGTCTCGCTCGGCTGCGTGAGCACGGTCCCCGTGACCGTGACCGTGACCCCGACTCCAACCCCTACTCCGCCTGCAGTCGTTGGAACCAAGTCACCCACTGGTGCGATTGACCGGGTGGCACTCGTGGCCGGCGGGGTGAACGTCGCTGGCTGGGCGTGGGACCCGGATATTGCGGATCCCATCAATCTTCACGTCTGGGCCGGCGATACCCGAACGATCATCCAGACGGGCGGGACTCGAACTGATGTGCCCCGCGTCGTCACCGGTGCACCCAACAACACCGGATTCTGGGCGATCGTTCCAGCGCCGACCGCGATCCAGTTTTCCACGTGCATCTACGGAATGGACAGCACCGGAAATAGCAACACCTTGCTCGGTTGTCGTTCCCTCACCAATCTGGCACCGAGGGGTTCGGTCGACTATATGGGCGCAACTCGTACAACCGTGACGGCGGGTGGCTGGGCCTATGACCCCACGACCCCGCAAACTCCGATCACCTTGCGCATTCGCGCGAACGGTGAGACGTGGGAGTTGGCAACCGGTGGGCCACGAGCCGATGTGCCCCGTGTCATCGCGGGTGCACCCTCGAACGGTGGATTCCAGAAGACTTTCTCCTTCACCACCCCACCGGTGGGGCAGTCCGTTAACGTGTGCGTGGACGCCGTCGACTCATCTTCTGGAGTTTCAACGACCCTCAGTTGTCGAGATATCCCTCTGAGCTGAGGTTCCTCGGCCATCGCAAAGACGCGGCACGTGTCCGTATCGAGTGACGGTGGCTGGAGCTACGCAAGACCCGCTCGATGCGCCCGTGCGGCCTCGTAGGACGGTAGTACGCCCGCCTCAGCCGCCTCCGAGAGCGTGGGCGCGGCCTCGTCTTTGGCAGAAAAATCGTAGGTGAGCGCCGAGCCGTCGCGCGCGACCGAGGGCCAATCGATGCCGATCGCGGGGTCGAGCGGATTGATGCCGTGCTCCCTCGCGGGGTTGAACGGCTCGGAAACGAGATAGACGACGGTGGACCCGTCCTCGAGCGACAGGAACGCGTGACCAAGACCCTCGCTCAAATACACGGCGCGACGGTCGATATCGTCGAGAAGCACAGAATCCCACTGGCCGAACGTGGGCGAGCCCACGCGAATGTCAACGATGACGTCGAGCACTGCGCCCTTGGGACACATCACGTACTTGGCCTGACTCGGCGGCACGTCGGCAAAGTGAATGCCCCTGAGCACACCTGCCGCGGACACGGACAGGTTGGCCTGTGCGAGGTGCAGAGCGTGGCCAACGGTCTCGACAAAGCTGGGCTCCTTGAACCACTCGAGGAACAGGCCTCGCTGGTCTCCGTGGCGCACGGGCGTGATCTCCCATGCGCCCTCGATCGATAGTTCCCTGTAGTCCATGCGGCCTCCTCTTGCCTGGACCAGCCTAGTAGCGCGGCTAACCTATGGATGTGAACCTCACTGAAGCTCGGATCCTCATCACCGGCGCCAACGGCATGCTCGCCACCGACGTGATCGACGCCCTCCGCTCCGCTGGCGCGACCCACCTGACGCTGACCGATCGCGACGAGCTCGACATCCTCGACGCCGATGCAGTCGCCGCTGCCGTCGCGCTCGCAGACCTCGTGATCAACTGCGCCGCATACACCGCGGTCGATGCTGCGGAGGAGAACGAGGATCTCGCGCTCGCGATCAACGCGACCGGCCCCGCCAATCTGGCCGCGGCGTGCGCGGCATCCGGCAGCCACCTGGTGCACATCAGCACCGACTACGTGTTTGCCGGTGACGCCACCGAGCCCTACGCCGAGGACGCCCCGATGGCACCCCAGGGCGCGTACGGGCGCACCAAGGCGGCCGGCGAGACGGCCGTCAGAAACTCCGGCGCCGACGCGCTCATCCTGCGCACCGCCTACCTGTACGGGCGCGGCGGGCCGTGCTTCCCCAAGACGATCGCCAAGGCAGGCAAGGCTCGGGGCGCGCTCACCGTGGTAGATGACCAGATCGGCCAGCCCACGTGGACGCGCGACGTGGCCGGTTTCATGCTGCGCCTGCTCGAGGCCGACGCCCCCGCGGGCACATATCACGCGACCTCGTCGGGCCAATGCTCGTGGTTCGACTTCGCGCGCGAGATCGTCGCCTCCGCGGGGCTGGGCGACATCGTCGCCCCCACCGACTCAAGCGCGTACGCGGCGAAGGCTCCCAGGCCAGCGTGGTCAGTCTTGGGTCACGAAGCCAGCGTGGCGCTTGACATTGAAGGCCTCGGTGACTGGCGCGAGCGCTGGCTCGCCGCAGCGGACGAGGTGCTCGAGGGCGTCCTCGACTAGTCGCTGCCCGCGGCAGCCGCAGGCGCTACTTGCCCTCGTCGAGCACCTTCAGCAGGTACTGCCCGTAGCCAGACTTGGTGAGTCTTTCGGCGCGCTCGCGCAGCTCGTCGTCGTCCAGGAAGCCCTGCCGCCAGGCGACCTCTTCCGGCGAGCCGATGCTCTGGCCCTGGCGGTGTGACACCGTCTGGACAAACTGTGAGGCCTCGATCAGCGAGTCGAACGTTCCCGTGTCGAGCCACGCGGTGCCGCGCGGGAGTACGCCCACCTGGAGCTTGCCCGCCTCGAGGTAGATGCGGTTGACGTCGGTGATCTCATACTCGCCGCGAGCGGAGGGCTTGAGGTCGCGCGCGATCTCGATCACGTCGTTGTCGTAAAAGTAAAGCCCTGGCACGGCGTAGTTCGACTTCGGCTGTGCGGGCTTCTCCTCGAGCGAGATCGCCTTGCCACTCGCGTCGAACTCGACCACGCCGTACGACGTCGGGTCGGCCACGCGGTACGCGAACACGGCCGCGCCGTCGATGTCGGCGAAGCTCTGCAACTGTGAACCGAGCCCGGCGCCGTAGAAGATGTTGTCGCCGAGCACGAGCGCCGACTTCTCGGACCCCACGTGATCTGCGCCGATGACGAACGCCTGCGCGAGGCCATTCGGCTCTTGCTGCTGCGCGTACGTGATCGAGATACCGAACTGCGAGCCGTCGCCAAGGAGGCGCTCGAACTGCTCGGCATCGTGCGGCGTCGTGATGATCAGCACGTCCCTGATGCCCGCGAGGATCAGCGTCGACAGGGGGTAGTAGATCATCGGCTTGTCGTACACGGGGACGAGTTGCTTGCTCACGCCGATGGTGATGGGGTGCAGTCGGGTGCCGGATCCGCCGGCCAGGATGATTCCACGCATGGGGTCTAGTCTGCCCGAGTTGCGAGGCGCTTGCGCGCGGCGGCCACTTCCGCCCGCTGACGCATCTCCAAACCTGCGGCGACGGCCGCGCGAACGGGCGCCTGCCACCACCGCGGATAGACCCGATGGACGTAGCGCCTCGCCGACGCGTGGTGTGCCTCGAGCATCGGCGCCGGGTCCGAGCGATAGCTGTGCCCACCCAAGTGGGTGACCGACGCCGCGGGCGTCCACACGCGACGGTATCCCGCCCTGTCGAGGCCGCGCCCCAGCTCGACGTCCTCGAAGAACATGAAGTAGCCCTCATCAAAACCGCCGACGGCGTCCCACGCCGCGCGCCGCACGAGCAAGCACGAGCCGGACAGCCAGCCAGCCTCCACCTCGCCACCGTGAGGATCAAGCACGATGCGGTACCGCTTGCTCCACGGATTTGAGGGCCACACCTTGCCGAAGAGCGCGTGACCCGCGCCGAGCACGAGCGTGGGGAGCGGTCGCGCCGACGGATAGGTCGTCCCATCGATTTCGCAAACGCGAGGGCCCACCGCGCCGATGCTCGGGTCGGATTCACCCACGGCCACCAAGGACGCGATCGCACCGGGGCCGACCACGATGTCGGCGTTGGAGATGAGGATCCAGTCGGCGCTTCCGTGGGCGGCGCCCAAATTCGCGCCCGCACCGTAGCCGCCGTTGCGAGCGGCGCGCACGAAGGCGACCTCCGCCTCGGCCGCCGCCCTCTCGGCCGCTTCGTCGCCGGTGGCGTTGTCGACGATGGTGACGCTCGCCACCGCGTCGGCCCCCACCACCGATTGCAGGAAGGACGTGATCGTGTCACCTGGGAAGTAGGTCACGACCACCACGTCCGCGGCGGGATTCGACATGGCTTCGAGCCTACTGGCGCGGACGCATCGTGGCCGCCCGCACTGCGCCTAGGCAGTGACGATCCCTTCGCGTGCCCAAATCAGCTGCGGCCGCGCAGGCGATCGAGCTGGCGCCGCTCCTTCTTGGTGGGCCGTCCGGTCCCCGGATCGCGCACGGCGGGGGGCGCCACGAACTTCGCGGGGGGCGCGACGGGCGTGTGGTCGATGTACGCGCGCGCGGCGGGCTCGGCCCCCACTCGCTTGGCGAGCAGCACCGTCACCTCGACGGTCCGCTCGCGATCACCGCCGCGCACCACGAGGCGGTCGCCAACGTGGACGGGCGTCGCGGGCTTCGCCTTGTCACCGTTGACGCGCACGTGGCCCGCCTTGCACGCGGCCGTCGCAAGCGTGCGCGTCTTGTACAGGCGTACCGCCCACGTCCAGGCATCGGCGCGCACGGCGGACGGGGTCATGTCTCGAGGTTAGGCCCCGCCTACTCTTGAGGGATGCACACCTTGCTTGAAACTATCGGCTGGATCGGATCCGTCCTTGTGGTGGTGTCGCTCACCCAGTCTCGGGTGGTGCGGTTCCGGTGGATGAACCTCGTGGGGTCCGTGGTGGCGACCGTGTACAACGTCGTCATCGGCGTGTGGCCCTTCGCCGCGATGAACGCGGCCATCGCGGTCATCAACGTTTACTGGCTGTCTCGCCTGTACCGCGAGTCCAAGGACCCCGAGGTCTATCAGGTCATCGCCGTTCCCCCGGAAGACCCCTTTCTCCAGCACCTGCTGCAGGTTCACGCCGCGGACATCGCCACCCATGCGCCCGACTTCACCTTGGAACCCGCCGCGGGTGGCGGCAAGCGTTCCACCCTCCTCGTGGTGCGCGGCGACGAGGCGGTCGGCGTGGTCGCCGTGCGCGACACGGGCAACGGAGTGGGCGAGGTGGAACTCGACTGGGTGAAGCCGCGCTTCCGCACGTTCACGCCGGGACAGTTCGTGTATCGCGACTCGGGAGCTCTTCCCGCCGCGGGATTCCGCACCGTCACGGTGCGGCCACACGGCGCCACCGATACCGAGTACTTGCGCCGCGCCGGTTTTCGCGTCGACGGCGACCAATGGGTGAGGGACCTCGAGGACGCCGCATGAGCGCACTTCCTTGCCCGTGCGGCTCGGGATCGCCCTACCGCGACTGTTGCGGACCGCTGCTTCGCGGTGAGTCGCCCGCAGCGACCGCCGAGGCGCTCATGCGATCGCGCTACACCGCCTACGTGCGCCGCGATGAGGCGTACCTGCTGCGCACCTGGGAGGCGTCGCATCGGCCCGCCGCCTTGGAAATGGACGACGACGCGTGGCTTGGCCTCGAGGTGCTTGCCACCGAGGCGGGCGGGGCCGACGACAGGGAGGGCATCGTCGTTTTCGTCGCGCGCTATCAGGATCAGGCCGGCGTCGTCGCAGAAGTCAGGGAACGCAGCCGCTTCGCGCGCCAGGCCGGGGAGTGGCTGTACGTCGATGGAGAGACGCACCCGTAGGCGCGCCCTCAAATGAGTGCCAACGCACGGAACTCTGCGCAAGACTCTGGCGCGCATTCACGGGGCCCAGACTTCAGGGCCGACGTTTAGGCCCTACCTCGACTCGCTCCGAGTTCCTGGCGCACAGCCACTCCGCCCTCCGAGGACGCGGTGAGTTCGAAGGTACCCGCACGCACGTCGAACTCGAGCGTGACCGCGGCGCTGCCGCGCTCCCATCGCATCGAACCCCGCGTGCCTTCGACGTGAATGGCGAACTCGCCCTCGAATGCCGGATGGCTATTGCGCAGCTTGATCGCGTCGACTTGGGCGGCAACCACTGGGCGTTCGAGTTCCTTCTCGATCTCGGAGACGCTGTAGTGATGTCGATTGATGTTGCGGCCCACTCCCGTTCGCTCCAACAGCTCCATGTCGCCCGAGCCCGCGAGGAGGCCGACGTAATACACCTGGGGAATTCCCGGAGTCATGAGCTGGATCAGACGGGCGAGCAGGTATCGGTCGTCGTCGCGACCGAGCGCGTCATAGAACGTGCAATTAACCTGATAAAGATCAAGATTGGATGCTGCAGCGCCTGTTGCAGCGAGGCTCGTGCCGTGGCTCGCTCGGTGGATGGCATTCACGAGGGCATCGATCTGATCTGGACTGAGCAGGCCCGGAACACCCGGCGCGAGATCGCTCTCGCCAACATCGACGATGCCGATGCCGTCGTGCGTGTCGAGCACCGTCACCGAATTCGCTGGCCTGATCGCGAACCAGGCCGCGAGCGGCTCGAGGTCATGGGCGTGGAGCGCGTGCAACACCAAAGGCGGCAGCGCGAAGTCGTACACATAGTCGACGCTCCTCGCGATCTCGATCTGCTGGCTGTGGTGGCCGTGGACCTCGAGCAGTACCTGGGCTCCGCGCTCGTCCGCCATCTGCGCAATCCGCTGGGTGTACCGCTCGGTCGCCGGCGTCATGAAGCAATCCGTGCCCGCCTCCTTGCCCGTGTAGCCGATGGCATCGAGTCGGAGCATCGTCACGCCCCCATTCGTCAGCGCGTCGACGACCGACTCGATGTAGGCCCAGGCTTGCGGCGTCGTCAGGTCAATATCGATCTGTTCGGG
Source organism: Demequina lutea (assembly GCF_013409005.1). Taxonomy (NCBI): domain Bacteria; kingdom Bacillati; phylum Actinomycetota; class Actinomycetes; order Micrococcales; family Demequinaceae; genus Demequina; species Demequina lutea. The sequence continues at coordinate 136,640 of NZ_JACBZO010000001.1, read as the reverse complement.
GGTGAAGGTGGTCCACACAAGCCGACGCTTCCCCGCCCATGTCATCGCGGTGAAGGGCAAGCCTGGCCTCGGTCGGTAGATGCGCGCCAAGTCCTCCTCGGACGCTCCTTTGGGGAAGACGGAACTCAAGGTGAGGAACATCGGCGCCCACGGAGAGTCATCGCCATGCGCAACTACGTCCGTGAAACGCTCCGATCGCGCGGAGACGTGGTTCACGATCACATCGCTCATCAGCGTGTAACTAGCGCTCAGTTCACGAATGTCGCCCCAGGTCCCGAGCCGGGGGTCAACGGCGGTGTGATCCTCGGGGTCGAAGCCCGCGTCGACTCCGTCGAAAGGCGTGAAGTAGGGCAATAAGTGGACGCCACCAAACACGCCCTCGAGTTGTCCCTCGAGAAGCCCGCGAAGCCCCGACACCGAGCCGCCGCACCTGTCCGCGTAGGCGATGAGCTGTGGTCCCGCTGGCCTGGTGTGCTTCACGTTCACGTTCCCTTGTCGGTTGATGGCGCTAGACGCGAGTGAGAAGTCGCCGTAGCCAGGCGGTCCGTGCCTCTCGCGCATCCCGCGACATCGGCGCCCACGGCGTGAGGAAGTCGAAGCCGTGAGTCCCGCCGGGCCACACATGAAGTTCGGCATCGCCGCCCGCCTTCCACATCTCAGCCGCAAATGCGATGCACTCGTCGCGGAACGTTTCGGCAGATCCCACGTCGATGAACGTTGGCGGAAGATTGCTGTAGTCGGCACACCTCGCCGCCGACGCGTACAGCGACACCTCGCGGTCGTGGGCGTCGGGCCCAAGATACGCATCCCAACCCACCACGTTTGCGACGCGGTCCCACGAGCCCGCGCCCTCCATCTGCCTCGCCGAGAACGAGTCGCTGCGATGGTCAAGCATCGGACACATCAGCAGCAAACCTGCGAGCTGGGGACCGTCGTGATCGCGTGCGAACAGGGCCGTTGTGGCCGCGAGGCCGCCGCCCGCGCTCACCCCAGAGAGGACGATGCGAGCGGGATCGACCGTCGCGGGCGCATCAGGTCCAGCGAGCCAGCTCAGCACCACAGTCGCATCTTCGAGCGCCGCGGGGTAAGGGTATTCGGGAGCGAGTCGGTAGTCGAACACCACGAGCGAGCACCCCGTGTCGGCCATGAGCTGTGTCAGGCCAGGGGTATCTGAGTCCGCGTGGCCTGCGATCAGGCCGCCGCCATGCAGATGGAGCAACACGGGAGTTGGCCTCTTGGTACCGACGGGGGTGTAGACCACGACCGCCAGCGCGGTGCCGTCTTCAGGACGAGTCAGGGCGAACTCCTCGCGCGTGAAAGCTCCGTGCATCGTCAGCTCGGCCATCGGGAAGGGCGCAGCAAGCTCACGCACCCGCGAAATGTCCGTGGCCGACATGTCCGTGACGATCAACTCGCTGAACTCGTCAAGAGCCCTGGCGACCGCCTCATCGAAGGGTGGTCGCGCCGGCGTTGCCGTCATCCCTTCACCGCGCCCTGGAGCAGGGCGGCCACGAACTGGCGTTGGAAGGCGAGGAACACTAGCAACGTCGGAGTGAGGATCAGGAGCGAGCCCGCGCAGAGCATCGGAATGTCGGTGCCCCATTGACCTTGAAATGCGCCGAGCGCTCCGGCCATCGTCCGCTTGCTCGGATCATCCACCAGCACGATCGCGAGCAAGAACTGGTTCCACGTCCACAAGAACAGCAGAATCGCGAGCGAAGAGATCGCAGGCATCGACAACGGCACGTGGATTCGCCAGAAGAGCTGCCAGGTCGATGCGCCGTCGACGCGCGCGGCCTCCGACAGGTCTTCAGGCATGTTCACAAAGTGCGCGCGCATCCACATCACCGCAAACGGCATGAAGAGTCCGAGGAGCGGCAGGATGATCGCCCACTGGGTATTCAGCAGGCCATAGCTGCGGATCTGGTAGTACAGCGGGACGATGATTCCCTCGAACGGGAGCGTGAGGCCCAGCACGAAGATGACGAGCAGGGTGCGCCTGAAGGGCACCTTGAGGTGACCGAGAGCAAATCCAGCGAGAGTCGACATCAGCACCGCTGCGGGCACTACGCCGAGCTCAATGAGGAGGCTCGACTGTAGCAACTTGCCCATCTTCGCGGCCTTGAAAGCGTTGACGAAGTTCTCCCAGTGGGGTTCCGCGGGCCATGCGAGGCCAGAAGGATAAGTGCCGGGCGCGTGAAGTGCCGTCACAAACAGGCTGACAAACGGGATGATCGTGATGAGCATGACGAAGACGAGAAGACCTCGCCCCGTCCACAGCTCGCGTGCCGAGGTCTTCACGATTCTTCCTTCCCGCGCGCAAGCCTGTTGATCGGCAGCACAACGGCGAGCACGAGGATGGTGAGGGCCACAGCGAGCGCAGACGCTTGGCCAATGGCACGCTGGAAGAACGCAAGATAGTAGATCTCGAGGCCGGGCACGAGCGTGCTGTTGCCGGGTCCCCCTTGGGTGGAGATGTAGATGATGTCGAAGCTTCTCAGTGCGCCGATCACCGTAATGGTGACGGCAACACCAAGTTCTTGGCGCACTGCGGGAAGGGTGACTGCCATCAACTCACTGATGGCCCCCGCGCCGTCGAGGCGTGCCGCCTCATAGAGAGCGGGGTCGATCTTGGACATGCCCGCGAGGAAGAGCAACATGCACAGTCCGAGCGACACCCAGGCCCCGATGACGCCCACCGCGGGCAAGGCCGTGTTGAAGTCGCCCAACCAGGCGCGGGTAATCCCACCAAGCCCGATCAGCCTGAAGAACTGGTTGACCGCTCCGTTGGTGGCCATGAGCCACGTCCACATGATGCCTGCGGCAACGAGGGGGATGACCTGCGGCAGGAACAGGACGGTGCGCGAGACCAAAGCCAGGCGACTCGTGCCAAATTTGCGTATGAGCGCGGCCGCGATTAGTCCGAAGGTGACCGGAACGATGGAGAAGTACAGGATGAGTTGGAACGCGTTGATGATCGATCCAAGGAGTTCCTTGTCCGTGAATAGTCGTGTGTAATTTTCGAGACCCGTCCACTTTGCCAGGGTGATCCCATTCCAGTCGTAGAACGAGTACTGGATCGTGGACGCAAGCGGCTTGAGCACAAACACTGCGTAAAAGAAAGCGGCCGGCGCGACGAGCGCGAGCCCGGGGATCCCGCGGCGCAGGCGTCGCGCGCGGTCCGCGCGACGCCTGGCCTCATGAATTGCGGGCCGATCCGAGACGGACGGACGGCCGCCAAGGCTTTCGCCCGTTCGCCTGGAATCAGTCATGGTGAGATCAACTACCGATTTCGGTGAGGTAGTCGGCCTGGACGGAGGTCAGCATTCCCTGAGGAGTTTGCTGACCGGCGAACAGCTTCTGCAGGTTGGGCGTCCAGCTCTTCGCATAGATGGCGCCCGTCGCGTTGGCGATGAAGTCCATGGAGCCATTGTTCTTTCCAACGACGGCACCGGCGGCGAGTGTCTGAGCGGTAACCGAGTTGGGGTCGATGGTAGGCATGAAGGCGTCTGTCGGTCCCATGGGGTGTGAGCCACCGACCTGGATGTCGATCGTCCTGGCCTTGTCGTTTGTCGCTACCCAGTTCAGGAAGAAGGCGGCGCAGTCGGGGTTCTTGGCCTTGGCCGAGACACCGTAGGTGAGCGGAGCCGACATGGCGCCGAGCTGACCACCCGCTTCGAGCGGAGGCATGAGGAAGAATCCGGCCTTGCCAGCCATCTGCTTGTCGAGGTTGCCCGACTCCCAGTCGCCATCGAAGATGAAGACGCTCTGGCCACCGATGAAGCGGCTCATCATCTGCGAGTAGTCCATAGCGTTGATGTCGGCAGCGAAGTAGCCTGCCTTGATCCAATCGTCGAGGTGCTGTGCTGCCTTCACGTTCGCGGGAGTGTCGATGGTGGCACCCGCCTTCTGGTAGATCCACGAGTTGATGTCGCTCGGGCTACCGTAGGAAGCCATGAGCGCCTGGAGCGGGAATGCGAGTCCCCCAGTGGCGCCACCGTTGAATTGGGCGATAGGCGTCAGGCCCGCATCCTTCGCGGCCTTGAGGTCGGCGTCAAACTCGGCGAGCGTCGTGGGCGGCTTGGTGATTCCTGCCTTCGCCGCGAGCTCCTTGTTGTAGAACACGCCTGTCATCGAGAAGTTGATGCCCATTGCGTAGAGCGGGCCGTCGCCGCGCTGCCCGTTTGCGTTGACGCGCATCTGCTCGAGCTGAGAAGACGGCCACTTGTCCCAGCCGAACGCCTTGGCGTAGCCGTCAAGGTTGTAGAGAAGGCCGTCCTTGGCGAGTCCCGACACCTGTGGGAGGCGCATGAGGTCAGGGGGAGAGTCCACCAACACGCGTGGAGCGTTCGCCGTGATGACCGCGAACTGGTCCTCTCGCGTGTTGAAAGTCACGTTCGGGAATTGCTTGGAGAACTCCGTGGCGAGGTCGTTGAAGACGGGGAAGCCCGTCTCGACGTAGGCCTCGAGCGTGACGGGGCCGGTGCCGCACGTCGGGGCGCCTGCGACGGGCGCGGCGCTCGTCGACGCAGCGTTACTCGTGGTCGTATCGGCTGGCGTTCCTGGGGCGGAACAGGCCGCCATCGCGAGTAATCCAGCTACTCCGAAAGCCAAGGCGACAGGTCGCCTGGCCCCCGAAGCGTGGCGGATCGTGGGATTGAAGGACATCATTGTCTCCCTTTTATGAGGCTCACACGAGGTGAATGGCCGTGCTAAAACGAACTAGCACCTGAAGATTGACTCACGACAGTGCATACTGTCAACTCAGGTATGCATCGATTCGGTCACGGTCACTCGACGACACGTGCGGCCATCGCGGCGAAGGAGGGGAAGTGGCAGCGAAGCGCGTAACGCTCGCCGATGTGGCGGCCGCGTCGGGCATCGCCGTCTCCACGGCCTCGCTTGTGCTTGCAGGTCGGGGCACTGACGTGCGCATCTCCCAGGTGGTACAGGAGCGCGTCAAGGCGAAGGCGCTCGAGCTCGGATATCGTCCCAACGCGATGTCTGTCGGCTTGCGGAAGGGCGTGACGAGCACTCTTGGTTTCGTGTCTGACTCCGTCGCGTCATCGCGCCTAGCGGGCGACATGATCAAGGGCGCCATCGAGGCCGCGCGCGATCGCGGATTCATGGTCTTCGTCGGAGAGACCAGCGGGAACCTGACCCAAGAACACCTGTTGCTGGATGCGATGTTTGATCGGCAAGTTGACGGCCTCATTCTTGCGTCCATGTTCACGCAGGAACGTGACCTCCCGTTGACGATCGAACGCACTCCCGCGGTCTTGCTCAACATCGGACCGACGTCTCCTACGTGCCTGCCCGTGGTCCTTCCCGCCGAGTACGAGGCGGGACGCAACGCCGCACAAGCGCTCATCGACGCCGGCCACCGCGACATCCACCTCGTCGGATCTGGCCCTGGGCCGGACGACGTCCCGCCGAGGGCCCTTGCAGGCACGCAACGCCTCGCAGGGATCCTCGCAGTGCTTGGCGAGAACGGGCTCCGGCCCGCCTCCGGAACCGTCGCCCATCAGTGGCTACCACGTGATGGCTGGACGATCGTGAGCGAACTTCTCGAACACCGCGTCCCCGGAGCTCTCCTCTGCTTCAACGACCGACTTGCCATGGGTGCGTACCAAGCGCTCCAGGAGCACGGCCTCCGGATTCCCCAGGATGTGTCAGTCGTCTCCTTCGACGACGCGTCGATCGCCAGCTGGATGCGTCCGGGCCTCACCACCTTCGCACTCCCGCACAGAAGCATGGGAAAGCGCGCAGCGGAACTGCTCATCTCCCAGATCGAGCACGAGCGCGCTCATGGTTCCGTGCCCGCGGACGGCGGCACTCACCTCATCCCGATGCCGATGCGCGACCGCGAGTCGCTTGGGCCGCCGCGGGCCTAGGCCCATTCGCGCCCCACCCATGCAGAAGGCCCCCGATCTCTCGGGGGCCTTCTATGGTGCGCGAGGGGGTGTCTGATGTCACGACTTAGTTCACACATGTGTCGCGACATCGTTCACACCCCTTGACGATGGGACATGGGAAACGTCGAGCGAAACCACGTCATCGTTCTAGCAGTCATCGAGGGCGCAATGTCCGTCACCGAGGCCGCAACCAGATTCAAGGTTTCCAGGCGTTGGATCCACACCCTCCTGGCCCGCTACCGCACGGGCGGCCTGGGCGCCCTGGACCCCCAATCCAGGGCCCCTAGGTCCTCACCCCACGCCACACCACCCACGCTGCGGACAAGAGTGTTGGAGTTGCGCACCGCCTTGCAACGAGACGGCCTGGACGCCGGTGCAGAGTCCATCCATGACCGTCTGACGCGTGAGTATCCGAACCCACCGTCAGTATCAACAATCTGGCGGATCCTCAAAGCCGACGGCGCCGTCACACCCCAACCCCACAAACGGCCCCGCTCATCCTGGATCCGTTTCGAATCCCCCGCACCCAACGGCTGCTGGCAATCCGACATGACCCACTGGTCACTCGCCGGCGGGGTCCCCGTGGAAATCATCACCTGGCTCGACGACCACTCCCGACTCGTGTTGCACATCTCTGCTCACACCACCGTGACAGTGAAGGTCGTGACCTCAACGTTCCTGGCCACCGCGAAACTTCATGGATTACCAGCCTCAACACTGACCGATAACGGCATGATCTTCACCACCCGCTTCGCCCGCGGCAAAGGAGGACCCAACCACTTTGAACACGTCATCGCCCAGCACGGCATCGTCCAGAAGAACGGACACCCCGGCCACCCTCAAACCCAAGGCAAAATCGAACGCTTCCACCAAACCCTGAAACGGTGGCTGGGTGAAGCGCCCCAGGTTCTCTGCCGCTCCTATGCGGGTTGCGGCTCTCGGTTGAGGGTCGCGTAGTGAGCTTGCTCGAACTCGGCCGGTGGAACGTAGCCGAGGCTTGAGTGAAGCCTACGAGTGTTGTACCAATCGACCCAGCCGGCGGTCGCGAACTCGACGTCCGCGATCGTCCGATACGGGCCCTCGTGGAACACGGTCGTGCGGATGCACTCGGCCTTGTAGAGCCCGTTGATCGTCTCCATCAGCGCGTTATCGTACGCGTCGCCGACGGACCCGATCGAGGGCGCGATGCCGTCGAGGGCGAGCTTGTCGGTGTAGGCCAACGAGACATATTGAGACCCGGCGTCCGAATGTGCTCGGAGCTGCTGCGGGAGGATCGGGTGGCCTTGGCGGCCGCGTTCCCAGAGGCCCATCCGCAGGGGGATCATCACCAGGTCGACGTGCTTGGTGGTCTGCGCATGCCACGCGACGATGCGCTGAGAGAACACGTCCACGATGAACGCGACGTAAACCCACCCGGCCCAGGTGCGGCAGTAGGTGAAGTCCATCACCCAGGTGTGATCCGGCTGCGGCGCGGTGAAATCCCGATTCAGCAGATCCCCGGCACGGACCCCGTCCTTCGCGGGGATCGTGGTGCGCACGCCCTTATCGCGGCGCACGCCCGACAGTCCGAGGACACGCATGGCCCGGTCGACCGCGCCTGTGGATGCACCAGGGATCGTGGTGCGGCGGATCAACGCGGTCATCTTCCGCCGCCCGTACAACCCCTCGGGAGTCATCTTGCGGCGCAGGGAACCATCGGGTGTGGGCACGTGCGTCCACGCGGTGTCACGGACCGCGTCGACGACATGCGCGTCTGTGACCGTGCGGACCGCGACGTGGCCTCCTCTCCACGCACGATAGGTGCGCGCGGCGACCTGGCAGCCCTGCTCACGCAGAACCCTGCAAGTCGACTCGACCGCGTGCCCCTCGGCTCTCATCGTGTCGATGAAACCCATGATCATCGATTGCGGGGGTCGAGCTCCCCCGCGAAGAAAGTTGTCGCCGCCCGTAGAATCGCAACGTCTTCGCGCAGCCGGCTGTTCTCCGACTTCAGACGCTTGATCTCCGCGTGCTCAGCGGACGTAACCCCCTCCCGAGAGCCGTCATCAATATCGGCTTGCAGCACCCACCGCCGCACGGACTCGTGGCCCACCCCAACCTGGCGGGCCACTGCCGCCGACGCGGCCGTCAACGAGGGATACTCCGAGCGGTGCTCACGCACCAGCCGCACCGCACGGTCACGGAGGGCAGGATCGATCTTCTTTGGCATGACATACATCCTTTCAACTCAAAAGGATGCGGCATCAAACCTAGGACGCTTCAGGGGGCCCGCCCGCCGGCTACGACCCTGATCGAGCTGACCACCCAACTGGCCGCCTTCGAGCACGTCTACAACCACGAACGCGCCCACCGCTCCCTAGGCAGGCGAACCCCTGCCCAGGCCTACGCGGCACTACCCAAAACAGGACCCACCCTCGAACTACTACAACGCCACTGGCGCGTCCGCCACGACACCGTCGACACCGCAGGCGCCATCACCCTGCGCTGGGCAGGCAAACTACGCCACCTCGGCATAGGACGCACCCACAACGGGCACCACGTCCTACTGCTGGTCGCCGGCGCCGACACCCTCGTCATCCGACCCGACACAGGAGAAATCATCGCCGAACACCAACTGGACCCCAACCGCGACTACCAACCCAAAAAACCACAAAAGCCCCTCCCGAAGGAGGGGCCTCTGTGAACGATGACCCGAGACACCTGAGAACGATGTCCCGACACATCACAATGGTGCGCGAGGGGGGATTTGAACCCCCACGCCCTTTCGGACACTGGCACCTGAAGCCAGCGCGTCTGCCGTTCCGCCACTCGCGCGCGCCGGAAAAGACTAGCACGCAGGGGGGCCGCGGAGCGATGGGTTCTTGAGGGCGCCGGAACCCTAGGTGCTGGGCGTTTCCGTTCCGGGCGCGGGTGCGGACGCTTGCGAGGGCGTCGACCTGGGCGCGAGTGCCCTGAGCTCTTCGAGCGCGCTGTCGACGGCGGAGGCCGCCTCGACGTTGTGCTGCTCGACCGCCTCGAAAATTTCGGCACGCGTCACGCGGATCTCTCGCGGGGCGTCGATCCCCACGCGCACCCCGTCGGAACGCACGTCAATGATCGTCACCACGATGTCGTTGCCGATGAAGAGACGCTCTCCAACGCGACGTGACAAGACCAACATGTACGCGACACTATCGGGTTCACGCCCCCGGGCTACGCGCGACGTGGCACGGACTCGACCGCTTGACCCCATGCCACAGGTGATTCCCTCGCGGGAACGAGTCAGGAGCGGCGGGACGACTCGGGCGAATCGTCCCGCCGCTGGGACAGGCCTGGCTAGGCGCCGACAACCGCGGTTTCCTCGTTGGACTGCGGGCGAACGACGACTAACTTGCCACGCGCTCCCACATGTGGGCGGCCGCGTTGACCGAGGGTGCAAGCGCTGCCGCTCCCCGCGATTGAACGGCGCGAGCGGCGATCGACACGCAGTAGGCCTTGCGGCGACGCTCGGCCACTCCCTCTCCTGGATCGACCTCTGGGGTCTCGTCCGCGTCGAGGTTGGCGCCAAGGCCATCCTTGAGCAGGGACAGCGCCTCGGTGCGGAGCTGGCTAATGCGCGAGCGCGTAAGTCCCATCTCGTCGGCCAACTCGATCACCGGGCGATCGTGGAAGAAGAGTTGCTCGACCACGTAGCGGAGCTTCTCAGGAAGACACACCACTCCGGTGCGCAGGTACTCGAGTTGCTCCGCGTTGACGAGGGCGTCGAGCGGACCCACCGAGCCGTCGACGACCATGTCGGCGATCGCTCCGTCGAAGGCCTCCATTGACAGCACACGGGTGCCCGCGTCGGCGTGGGCCGCGTTGACCGTTTGTACGCTGACGCCAAGCGCCTGGGCGAGTTCCGGCTTGGTGGGCGTGCGTCCCAGCTGGCTCGTCAAGTGGTCGGAGACCTCCGATGCCTGACGCGCCCTGTGGCGCGCGGCGCGAGGCACCCAGTCCATCGAACGCAACTCGTCAATAATGGCGCCGCGGATGCGCAAGGAGGCATAGCGGGCGAACGGGACTCCCCTGGAGTCATCGAATGAACGGGCGGCACGTACCAAACCCATCGCCCCTGCCGAAGACAAATCGGCCCGAGACACGTGCGAAGGTACGCGAGCGAGTACCTCGTTCACGCTGTATCCCACCAAGGCCAGGTGCTGCTCCACCAGGGCGTTGGATCGGTTCATGTCGGTCATGTCGCCACTATTGGGGAAGGAAAGGAAGCCGACAAGGAGAGACCTCACACGTGTCGTCCATCACCCCCCATAGCGGAAAATGTCACAGGACACGCCCGAGGTCAAAATGTCCGTTTCCTCGATGCGGTTATGTGACTTGGTCGACTCCACAGACGGAGGGGCCCCCACGTTGGAGGGCAGCAAACGACGCGATGTGGCACGAAAAAGGAGTTAAGTGAGAATTGTCACAGAATGCCCACAACTGCCGACAAGGACCTGTCACCGAACGCCGCCGCGAGCCGATAGGGAAGGCATCGACCGTGACCGGATAGCCACCCGAAAGTGAAGGAGTCGCCATGGGACTCAACGAACTGTCCACCGCCCTGTGGCGCGAGCGGGAGCTCCTCGAGATGTTGCTCTTCAAGCTCGAAGAGGAAGAGTTTGTGCTCAAGAGCGGACGCACGCGTTGGCTTGGACGCGCCACGCGCGAGGTCGAGTGTGTTCTCGATCAGATTCGCGGCGTCGAGCTTGGGCGCGCGATCGAGGCGGACGACGCCGCGCGCGAGGTGGGAGTCCCCGAGGGCGCCTCGCTGCTTGAGCTCGCAAAGGTCGCACCAAGCCCGTGGAACGACCTGTTGCGCGGGCACCACGTCGCGCTCGCGGACGTGGCCTCGCAGATCGACGCGCTCGCCCACTCGAATACGGAAGTGCTGTCGCGGTCGTTGCGCGCCGTTCAAGAGGCGCTCAAGGGAATGAACGCGACGGTGAGCGCCGACACCAGGGGCGGTTCGGTTCAGACGTAGACGCGTCCCTCCGGGTGGACCGCGCCTCCGAAACCTCCCGCTGCGTCGCCGAGAACCTTCAACGCAGCAATCCGCGAGTCGATGGAGAAGAAGAGAAGATCAACATGCTCAGTTTCCGGCCTACGAGGGTGCGGCCCGCGTGCTCACGGCGGTCGACCGGATGCTTGACGCCCTTATCAACCGCACAGGATTGGTGGGAAGGTAACCCGTGACTCATCGAATGACGCAGCGGATTCCTCAGCGCAACGCGCTTGCGAACCCGCCGTCGAACCTCTCTGGAGCGTCCGACGCTCGGTGGTCGACTGCCGCCAAACTCCAGGGCACGGCGTCCAGCACTTCCGGCATCGAGGACATCGACCTGGCGGAGACCATCTTGGAATTGAACATGCAGCAGGTCGCGTACCGCGGTGCCCTTGGCGCGGCGGCGAAGGTGCTGCAACCCACGCTCATGGAGTTCCTGCGATGAGCGTTGCGGTCGCAATCGACGGGGATCGCACGAAGTTGCGCGAGCTCCCCGACGAGATCGTCTTCGTGGAGTCGCCTCCCGGGATGGCCACGTCGACGCGCTTTGTCCTCACGGCGCTCGACGATTCCGGCTTCCTGTTCGCGCTGCGCAGCCTCGAAACGCCAGGCGTGCGGTTGTTTGTGATCACGCCACGGGCGTACTTCCCTGGATATGCCCCCGAGGTGTCGGCTAGCGTGCGCACCGCCCTTGGCCTGGATGCGGCGACGCCTGCCGTGCTGCTCGCGGTGGTCCACCCCGGTGGGGACCAAACCTCCACGGCAAATCTGTTGGCACCGCTCGTGGTGAACCCTGACACGGGAGCCGCCGCACAGGTGGTTCTCGACGGTGACGAGTGGCCGCTGCGCGCGCCTCTCGGTACGGGGACCGAAGCGCCCTAACGCTCCGGTCCGACGCCGGGGAGGCCCGGCGTATCGGCAAGCGCGATCAAGACCGCAATCAGGTCGCGGTGACTTGCGCAGCTGGGACATGCGAGGCGGGGATACGCGTCGTGGGGATACGCCGTGCGGAGAGCAGCATGATTACGGCCGCCACGGCCAGGACGGTGAGGGCCGTGTGTGGTCCATCGAGCAGGCGCTCTCCGGCCCGATGCAGATGCAGCGCAAGGGTCACCAGCGCGACGCCGAGGGCGGTACCAAGGCCCCGGCTCATGTTCAGCATGCCGCCGCCCGTCGCGGCCGTGTGGGAAGGGACCGCGCGCATCACCAGGTTGTTGTTCGCGGGCGTGAAGATGCCCAAGGCGATGCCCAGTGCCCCCAGGAACGGGACCAACCACGCGGCGGTGAGCGGGGCGCCCGCCATCCCGATCAGGACGGCGATGCCCAGCAGCGCCCCGAGGGAGGATCGGCGACGATCGCCCCACGAGTGAGGGATGAGCCGCTCGCCGACCGTCGCCGCCAGGGCGAAGCCGGCCGGGAGCGCGGTCAGGACGAGTCCCGCGTGCAACGCAGAGGTGCCTGACGAGGTCAGGACGATGGGGACGAGGACGAGCGGGCCGAACAGCACCAGGTACCCGCACAGCGCGCCAAGAAGTCCAGAGCTGACCGTGCGATCGCGTAGCAGGGCCAGGTCGAGAAGGGGGGCGGCCGCACGATGCTCGCGAAGAGCGAAGCCTGCGGCACTCGCGACGGCGGTGACCAGCAACGCGATCGTCGCCCAGCGGGGCAGGCCCAGCCCAGACACCGCCGAGATGGCCAGGAGTGCCGCCGTGGTGGACGTCACGAGGAGTAGCAGGCCCGAGCGGTCCCTGCCGGTGGTTGGCGTGAGTGTCTTGCTCCTTGGCAGCAGATAGATGCCTGCGACGACCGCGACGATGCCGACGGGGACGTTGATGCCGAACACCCAGCGCCACCCCCACGTGGAGACCAGCAGCCCCCCGAGCGTCGGGCCGAGGGCCAGGCCGATTGCTTGAGCGGCGGCCTGGATTCCGAGTGCCTTGCGCACCTTCCCGTGGGGCGCGCTGGTGACGACGAGGGCGACGCTATTTGCCTGCAGCAGGGCCGCCCCGATGCCTTGCACGATCCGGAAGGCGATCAGCGCGCCCAGGGTGGGCGCCAGCCCGCAAGCGGCCGATGCCACGGTGAAGACCACGAACCCGTACAGGTAGAGGAGCTTGTGGCCGCGCGCGTCGGCCAGGCGGCCGACCGGTATGAGCAGCGCGGCCAGGGTCAGCAAGTACGCCAACGACACCCATTGCACCCCAGCAAGGGAGGCACCGAAGCCTGTGCTCAGCGGCCGGTAGGTCAGGGTGACGATGCTCGCGTCGAGCTGGCCCATGAAGGCGCCGAAGCACACGGTTGCCACCGCGAGCCAGCCCGCGTTGGGCCTCTCGCGGATCCGCGCGGGTCGGGCCCTCTCTTGGGTGAGCGCGCGCAGGTGCATGACGTGCTCCGATCAGGTTTCGGAAGGTGCTTCTTCGGAAGGTGCTTCGTCGGGGGCGAGGAGAGCCCCGTCGGACGCAGGGGGCTCCCCTTCAACTGCGGGAGTCGACGATTTGTCGGCGCGGGACCGGTGAAGCACGAGGTACGCGACCGCCGCCACGAAGACGATCACGCTGGTCCAGTCGTTGAGGCGCAAACCCAAGAAGTGGTTCGCATGGTCTACCCGCAGCGCCTCGACCCAGGCCCTCCCGAACGTGTAGGCGGCGACGTACAACGCAAACAGTCGCCCGTTGTGCAGGGCGTACCGGCGCCCGGCCCACACCAGCAGCACTGCGACGCCCACGTCCCACAGGGACTCGTACAGGAACGTCGGCTGGTACAGCCCGATGTTCGGCGTGGCGGCTGGCCGGTGTGCGGGATCGATCATCAGGGCCCAAGGCAGCTTGGTGGGCCCGCCGTAGAGCTCCTGGTTGAAGTAGTTGCCCCACCTACCGATCGCCTGCGCGAGGATCAGACCGGGGGCCACCGCGTCAAGGAATGCGGCAAGACTGATCCCCTTGCGGCGGCATCCGATGAGCGCGCCGACGATGCCGAGCGCGACCGCGCCCCAGATCCCCAGCCCGCCGTCCCAGATATACAGCGCCCGGATGGGGTCCTTCCCTGCGGTGAAGTAGAGTTCGGGATCGGTGATCAAGTGGTAGAGGCGTCCTCCGACGATGCCGAATGGCACCGCCCACATCACGACATCCAGCACGTCGTCCGGGTCCCCGCCGCGGGCGACCCACCGCCGCCTGGTCCACCAGGTAGCGACGAAGATCCCCGCGAGGATGAACAACGCGTACGCCCGAATGGGCACCGGCCCGAGGTGCCAGACGCCCTGTGAGGGGCTGGGAATATACATGTGGAACATGTGGAACATGTGGAACATCATTCCTCGTTCGGTCGCAGGCACTGGGGACGTGTATATGTCTGACACCGATATAGTCGCACACCGATGCGGTTCGCGCTACAGTCGGTTTATGGTAGCCAGGGGACCGGATCCGACGACGGAACGCGGCGACCCCTCGGGCGCTCGAGTTCTCACCGAGGTCGTCACCCGGCTGCGCCGTGCGCTGCGGACCAGCATCCGCTCGGATGACCGGTGGGAGTCCCTTCCCATGGCGCGGGTCGAGGTGCTGCTGGCGCTACGCGAGCATCAGAGCGTCCGCGTCGGCGAGCTCGCGACCCTGCTCCAACTCGCCGCCAACACGATGAGTGGCCTGGTGCAGGCGCTCGTGGAGACGGGACTCGTGACGCGGCGATCCGACCCTACCGATCGGCGTGTCGCCCTCGTCGGGCTCACCGGCGCAGGCCGCACCCAGCTCGCCGACTGGGAGCGAGCCCACCAGCAACGCATCGGCGATGCCCTGGGGCGCCTGCCCGCGGCCGAGCAGGCGACGATCAGGGAAGCCTTGCCCGCGCTCGACCGCCTTGTCGAGCACCTGGCAAACCCGGACACCGAGGTCGACGGGTAGCCCCTGGCACGTAGGATCACGGTGTGAGCACGACTTCAGCCAATGCCGACGAAGAATCCCTCAGGCCGCCTACGTCGGCCGGTTGGTTTGTGCTCGTCTACCGCATCCCCTCCGAGCCGACTCGCCTCCGGGCGACCGCCTGGCGCCGCCTCAAGTCGCTCGGCGCCGTCTACCTCCAAAACTCCGTGGCCGCCCTTCCGATCACCCCTGCGGCCGAGCGCGCGCTACGCAAGTTGCAACACGACATCACCGAAATGTCGGGTACCGCAATTCTCATGAGGTCCTCCGTCTTGGTGGGCGAATCGCATGTCCTGGCCATCTTTCAGGCGGCGCGGACCGACGAGTACGAGGAGATCGTCGACCGCTGCTCCGGTTTCCTGGCCGAGTTGCAGAAGGAATACGACAAACAGCACTTCACGTATGCCGAGCTCGAGGAGAACGAGGTCGACCACACGAAGCTCGTCAACTGGCTCGCTAAGGTCCAGGCTCGCGACGAGTTCGTGGCCCCAGGGCGCGCGGAAGCCGAGGCCGCCATCAAGGAGTGCGAAACCGCCCTCGAGGAGTACGCGGCTCGGGTCTACGTCGAGGAGCCTGAGGGCCACTGACCCTCGGTCCCCGCTCAGCGCATGGCGCGCCTGACGCCGTAGGGAAGCAGGACCGCGATCGCGACGGGCATCACGATCCACGCGAGCGAAGACGCGCTCGACACGACGAAGACCATGAGCAATCCGAGCGCGACCCCCGCCGCAACCTGCCAGTCGTCCCCGATGATGAAGTCGTACCAGAACGCCCCGAAGGCGCGCAGCCGTGACTCGAGACCTCGCTGCGGCGTCTCCGTCGCAACCGCGACGGCACGGACGTGCGCGGCGGGCTCCGCTGCTTGAGCATCCTCCGCCGCGCCTGCGATTTCCTGCGCGAGATTCATCTGCGCGAGATTCATCTGCGCGAGATTCATCTGCGCGAGAGTCGTCTGTGTGAGAGCTACCGAACCCTCGCCCACGCGAGCCCCGACAGGGATCAGCTCGGGAGCTGGGACGCGGGACACGCGGAATCGCCTCATCCCCACGGCGAGCGCGAGGCCAAAGATCGCCACGGCCGGGGCGATGACGAGCAGCGAGGTGTCGGAGCCCGGCCAATCGGCCCCGGCGCCCTCGGCGCCCCAGAAGATGCCAAACGCCGTCAGCATCACACCGACGACGAACTTAAGGGTGTTCTCTGGCACGCGAGAGAGCGGTCCACGCACCACCGCGCCCAGGATCACCACGATGACGACGGCCGTGGCCGCGGCGACAGCGGCGACCGGCAGGTTCTTCTGGTTGGTGCCGAACGTCAGGACGATGAACACGACCTCAAGGCCCTCGAGCACAACCCCCTTGAACGAAAGCGTGAAGGCGTACCAGTCCTTGACCCCGCGACGCGAACCCTGCTCCGCTTGAGCCGCGGCGGCGACCTCCTTCTTGTAGATCGCGGCCTCGTCGTGAAGCGCCTTGTAGCCGCTGGCACGCAGGATCGCCTTGCGCATCCACTGCAGGCCGAAGACGAGAAGCAGCCCTCCGACAAGGAGGCGCAAGGCGCCGAGCGGGAGGTGGGAGATGGCCGGGCCCGCAACCGCAATGGCGACGACCAGGACGGCGAGCCCGGCAAGCGTGCCGAGCATTGCCGAGCGCCAGTGGCGCGCCGTGCCGGCGGCGAGCACGATCGTCGTGGCTTCAACCGCCTCCACAAGGCAGGCGAGGAAGACGGCAACGAACAGGGAGATGTCACTCATGGATGCACTTTCCGATGGGATTCGTTCGGTTTGAATAGTAACAGCGGTTAGACATTCGCAGAGAATGCGATCATCCCCGCCGGGTCGATGGATGCGACACAGGCCGCGCCGCGAGTCCAGGGCCTTTCGTCAAAGACGGCCGCGAGCAGCCCATGTCCCGTGTCGACGACGTGGTCGTATCCACGGCCTCGGTAGGCGACATCGACGATCCGCGAAGGCAGCCGATGCCGTGACCCGTCGTGCGGGCCCGTCGCATCGACCGTCTCGAGCCGGGTGGCCGTCGGACGCACGAGCACTTCCGCCGTGTCGCCGACGCCGAGCCCGCGCCCCGCCGCCGTCGTGAGGACGTGCTCTCCGACTTGAAGCTTGGCCGTGTCATCGGACACGTGGACGGCAACACCCTCGAAGGAACCGGCGAGGCCGGTGAACCGCGCGACGAACGGCGTCGCGGGATGCCGAAAGATCGACTCAGCACTTCCCCGCTGTTCGATCACCCCCGCGTTGAGGATCGCCACCTCATCGGCCAGGGCGAACGCCTCCGACTGGTCGTGAGTGATGTAGAGAGCGGTGGCTCCGGTTTCCCTTGTCAGCGTGGCAATCTCGAGTCGCAGGTGCTCCCGCAGATCGGCGTCGAGGTTCGACAGGGGCTCGTCAAACAGGATCAGCTCCGGCTCGCCGACGATGGCGCGGGCGAGAGCGACCCGCTGCTGCTGTCCGCCTGACAGCTCGTGCGGATAACTGCCCGACTTCGCGCCGAGCCCGACCCTCTCCAGCATGGACTCCACGCGCCGACCCGCCTCTTGCCCCCCGAGGCGTCGGCGCCGCAGCGCGTAGGCGACGTTCTGGCGCACCGTCAGGTGGGGCCAGAGGGCGTAATCCTGGAAGACCATGGCGAGCGCGCGCTTCTCCGGCTTCACATGGGTCTGACGATCGCTGATGGTTCTCGGTCCGAAATGGATAGTGCCTCCGTCGAGCTTCTCAACGCCTGCGATCGATCGCAGCAGCGTGGACTTGCCCGATCCGGACGGCCCAAGCAGCACGGTGAACGACCCCGCCGCAAGATCGAGATCGATACCACACAGTGCCTCGAGGGAGCCGTAGCGCTTGCTCGCACCGCGGACAATGACGTGATGGCCTGTCATGAAATCGCCGTTCCTAGGGTTCGCCAGCCGCGGGGCGTCACGAGCCGGAAGATGAGAGCCGCCACACCGACAACCAGCAGAGCCGTGACGATCGCGAGGACCTCCATGGCCATCCCGCCGCCAAAGTCGTACTTGGAGAGCGTGTTCGTGATCCCTACCGAGATCGGTTGGGAGCCGGGCGGGGCGAGCAGCTGGGACACCGGCAACTCGAGCAGGGTCGCCGTGTAGGTCAGCAACCACGCGTTCAGCAACGGCCGCGCGATCACAGGGAGGACGATGGACACCCAGGAGAAGATCTCGCTCGCGCCATGCACCCTGGCCGAGTGCACCATCGAATCCTGGATCTGGCTCATGCTCCCCATCAGCAGTCGCGTCGTCGACGGCAGTGCGGTGGCAATGTAGGCAAGCACCAGGAGCGTGGTGGTCCCGTACAGGTGGATGCCGAGCGCGTTCGTGAGCGGCAGGTTGTAGGCGAAGACGATCCCTGGCATCGCGACGGCCGCAAGCAGCGCCATGTCAAGCAAACGCGCGCCGAGGGTCATCCGGCCGGCCGCCAGGAGGCGGGCACAGACCACGGCGAGAACCGTGGCAACGGTCGCGGCGATCGCGGCGGCCTGCATCGAATAGAGAAGGGGCGCGCTGAGGTCCGGGCTGGTGATCACCCTGGCGTAGTTGTCGAGGGTCAGTTGATGAGTTCCCCCGAGTGAGCCGAGCCCCTTGATGAGCGATGAGGAGACGGCCCCGAAGGCGGGAACGCCGAGGGCGACGACAACCAGCAGCAGCATCGCCGCAACGGTCGCCGCCTTCTCAGGTTTGCCAAGGTGACGGCGAACGGCCCTGCGCGAACGCCCGCCGAGTACGCGATAGCTGCGTCCCCGAAGCGCTTGACCTTGGGCGAGGAGAGCCAACACGACGAAGATCAGCAGCACCCAACTGATCGCCGAGGCGACGGGGAACTGCACAGGGAAGGCCTGCACGGCGGTATAGAGCTCAAACGTTGCCACCGTGAAATGGGAGTCATTCGCCAGCGTCGATGCGACGCCGAAATCGCTCACCGACTCCGCAAACACGATCGCAAGGGCAGCCCAGACCGCGGGCGCGAGCAGCGATACGACGACGCGCATCGCGGCGAGGCTGCCGCCCCCGTGCACGCGCACCGCGTTCTCATACTCGTGGCCAAGCCCCCGCAGCGCGTTGGAGATGGCGAGGTAGGCGAAGGGAATTCCCTTCACGGTCAACACGATGACGATGCCGACGGGCCCGTAGAACACGTGCCGAGCGGCGGTCGGATCCCATCCAAGTGTTTGGAGCACGCCGTTCGGTTCGAGAAGGCGCTCCCAACCAAGCGCGATGAGGTACGACGGGGTGAGAAACAGTGCGAAGACGACCCCGGTCCAGATCCCGCGAGCGGGGACGTCGGTGCGCAACACGATCCAGGCGAGCGCGAATCCAATCGCAGCCGCGAGGACCGCGGTCACGATCCCGACGACAAGGGAGTTCACGAACCCCAGAAGCAGATGACCGGAGAGGGCGGTCTGGAACGCCGACAGGGTGAACCAGTTGTGACCCTGCGACAACAGGGCGGGAGAGAGCGCCACCGCGAGGAACAGGGCGATCGGCAGCACGAGGATCGCCACGATGAGCAACCAGAAGGCGGTCCGCGCATCGAACTTCAGCCGGCGGCGAGCGGGACGTCCCGCGATTGCGATATCGAGGGTCTCATCGACACCGCGCTCCTCTTCGCGAGCGTGCTCGCGAAGAGGAGCGGACTGGGTGACCATCCGATTACTTGATGTTCGATTCGAACCAGGTGACGACCTGGCTCTGGAGCGGGCCCCAGAACGCCGGGTCGATCGACTGGTATGCGGTCGGGAATGCGGGGAGTCCGGGAAGCGACTTCGTGCCGGTGACGACGGGCCAGAAGAGCGAGTCCCCCGTCGGGTCTCCCGTGAGCATGACGGCCTGTCCCTCCGGCGAGACCACGTAGTCGATGAACTTCTTTGCCTCCGCCTGCTGAACCGGCGACGCACCCTTGTCGATGCCGATCACGCTGGGGAGCAGCGTGGACTTCGGCAGGTAGGCGATCTTGGGTTCGAAGTCGGCGGTCGGCTTGACCTTCAGCGCCTCGCCGATCGCAGCCGAGCTCTGGATCAGCCCGAAGTCGATCTGGCCGGTCTCGATGGCGTGCAGCGTGTCGCCGTTCGTCGGGAACACCTGCAGGCCGTTCGCCTTCAGCTTCGTCAGGTAGGCCTCACCCGCGGCAACCCCGCCGGTCTGGCCGCCGAGTTGGTTCATGAGCCCGGCGACGAAGGGGTAGGTCGGCCCCGACTGGGCCGGGTCGTTCATGCCGACCTTTCCGGCGTAGGCGGAGCCGAGCAGGTCGTCGTAGGTCGCCGGCACGGTCGTGACCTTCGCCGCGTTGTAGATCAGGGCGGACATGACGGTAGTTCCGGTCGGCGTGTAGCTGTTGTCGCTAGGGATGATGGCCTTGCCGACATCGTTGAAGTCACCCTTTGCGGCATACGGGGCCAACATGCCCTGCTGGTCGAGCGCAGCGAACGCGGTGTCGCCATCCACCCAGAGCAACGACCACTGCGGG
Organism: Demequina lutea; assembly: GCF_013409005.1. Classification (NCBI taxonomy): domain Bacteria; kingdom Bacillati; phylum Actinomycetota; class Actinomycetes; order Micrococcales; family Demequinaceae; genus Demequina; species Demequina lutea. Next base: position 116,300 of record NZ_JACBZO010000001.1, on the reverse strand, counting down.
TTGTTCTTCTCCGCCTGGATCTTGGTCAGAAGCGGCCCCGTGCTGTCGTCGACGAGCTTCACGGGAATCCCCGTCTTGGCCGTGAACGCCTTCGCCGCAACGGAGTCGAAGCCTTCGGCTGCGTACAGGACAAGGGGTTCAACCGCGGCCTTCGCCGCCACGGAGGTCGATGCCGACGCGGTCCCGGCACAGCCGGTCAATCCGACAAGAACAGCGGCGGCGCCGCCCAGAGCCGTCCAGCGGGTGATGACATTCATGGCAAGGGTCTCCTTCGAGGTTTCTGGTTGCATTGCGGAACTAACCATCGTTAGGAACCATAGGGAACGCTCATGGCGGAAGGGTGGCTTTCCGGTGTCAAAAGGGTGAACTCCGCTCCGCGGTCAGTCGGGATACCGCTGCGATCCCCCTCAAGGCCCTGAGAGCGGGCGGTCTGCGACGTCTTCGAGTCGTTTCGCGACGGCCCAAAACGCCGCCACCACCACGCACCACGCATCACCGCCGCGCGCCCCGCGCCCCACCCACAAGCGAGGCGCAAAGGCGCTACGAACCGCGCACGTTACGATTCGATGTATGGGAGTCCTCGATCGTTTTGAGAAGGGCGTCGAGAACGTGATGCAGTCCGCGTTCGCCAAGACGTTCCGCTCCGGAGTCAAGCCCGTGGAGTTGTCGAGCGCGCTCAAGCGCGAATGCGACGCGAGGGCGGCCGTGGTGGACCGCCAACGCACCGTGGTGCCCAATGAATACGTGCTCGTGCTGAGCCCCCTGGACATCGAAAACGTGCAGGCGTGGGGCGACGATGCCCTTGCCAGGGAGTTCGAGGACGCGCTCCACGATCACGCCGACAGGCAGCGATACAGCTTTGTGGGCCCCGTCGCCGTGCGCTTCGAGGAGGACGAATCGCTCGCGACCGGTCGCTACTCGGTGCAGTCCCGTTCGACGAGGGGGCCCGCGGCTCCCGCAGGCAACGGCAACGGCCAGTCGCGCTACCCGCTGCTCGACATCGACGGCAAGCGGTACCACCTCACCGGAACCACGACGACGGTGGGTCGCGGCACCGAGGCCGACCTCACGGTCGACGACACGGGCGTGAGTCGCCTGCACGTGCGCTTCGAACGGAGCGAGTACGGCACGATCCTCACCGACCTAGGGTCGACGAACGGCACCTTCGTCGAGGACCAACGAATCCGCGAGGTCACGTTGGTCGACGGGAACGCCATCACCATCGGCCGCACCACCATCCTCTACTGGGACGGCTTGCCCGCGGCAGAGGACGCTTAATGAGCCAGCTCTCCATCACCCTGCTGCGGCTCGGATACCTCGTCCTCCTGTGGGGAATGGTGCTCGTCGCGATCGGTGTGCTGAGGTCGGACCTCTACGGCACTCGAGTCACATCCCGCGGTCGTGGCCTGCGCCGCAAGCCGCACCCCGACGCCAGATCACAAAAGTCGGCGGCGCCCGCCCGCGCCTCGGTGGGCGTGCGACCCGGATCGGTCTCGACGCGAAGCCCCGCGGTCGCACACCTCGCGATCATCTCGGGCTCCCTCAAGGGCACCACCGTGCCGCTGGGTGAGACGTCGATCCTCATCGGCCGCGCCTCCACCTGCACGATCGTGATCGAGGACGACTTCCTGTCGGCGAGGCACTGCCGGATCTTTCCCGAAAACGGCCAATGGTTCGTCGAGGACCTTGGCTCCACGAACGGCACATTCCTCGGCAACCAACGGATCGACGACCCGGTGCCCTTCGGCATCGGCGAGCGCGTTCGCATCGGCTCCACCACGCTCGAATTGAGGTCGTGACATGTTTTTGACCCTGCGCTTCGCCGCGCGATCCGACGTCGGGTTGGTGCGAGCCGACAATCAGGACTCCGGCTTCGCGGGTCCGCACCTCATCGCCGTCGCCGATGGCATGGGCGGGGCTGCCGGCGGCGACATCGCGTCGTCGATCGCCATGGGGCACCTCGCCGCGCTCGAGGGCGAGGGACTCGGCCAGGATGAGTCCCTCGATCGCCTCAAGGAGGCAATCGCCGACGCACACGCGGACATCGTCGAGCGGGCGCACAACGACCCCGAACTCTCCGGGCTCGGCACCACGGTCACGGCGATTCTGCGTTCGGGATCGTCCCTGGCAATGGCCCATATCGGCGATTCGCGCGGTTACCTCTTGCGCGACGGCGTTCTCGATCAGGTCACGTCCGACCACACGTTCGTCCAGCACTTGGTCGACACGGGGCGGCTCTCACAGGCCGACGCGGAAAACCACCCCAAGCGCAACCTTGTTCTCCGCGTCCTCGGCGACATCGACGCCGACGTTCCCGTGGACATCTCCGTGCGCGAGGCGCGCGTTGACGACCGCTGGATGCTCTGCTCCGACGGGCTGTCAGGGGTCGTCTCCCGCGCCACGATGCTCACCACCCTGAGCGAAGTGGAAGATCCAGGCGATTGCGCCGATGCCTTGGTCGCGTTGGCTCTTGCGGCGGGCGCACCCGACAACGTGACCTGCATCATCGGCGACGTGGTCGACATCGACAACCCTCAAGGCGCCAAGGCCAAGGCCGCCCCCAACGAGATCGTCGGATCGGCCGCGCGCGACCGCAAGCGTCCCACGCAGGGCTCCGAGTCGTCGGCTGGGCGGGCGGCCAAGCTGTCGTCGGCACCCGCGGACGACGACGAGGAGGAAGAACGAACCGGTCGCTGGTCAAGGATCAAGCCGTGGCTGCTTCCCGTCGCCGCACTCCTTGTGGTCGTAGCGGCGCTCTGGGGCGGCTATGCCTGGACCCAGACTCAGTACTACGTGGGCTCGGACACCCAACATGTCGTCATCTACAAGGGCATCCCGCAAACCCTGGGGCCCATCTCGCTGCACTCGGTTGCCGAGGTGACCGACCTATCCGTGTCCAAAATCACAGGATCATACGACCAGGCGCGCCTCGATTCGGGGCTGCGCACCGACAGTCTCGCGGCGGCCCGCAAGATCGTTGCCCAGTTGACAGTTGACTACCCGTGAGAGTTGACAGCTAGTGGCAACGGTCCTTGCGGTCTCGGTCCGCGTCGGAAGGCGCTCCGAGGCGGTGCTTCTGGTATTCGCGTGCGCGATCGCCCTCGGGGCACGCGCGTTCGTGGACGCCAACGCGGGCGGGGGCATCGGCGCCTCGCTCGGCATCTACTCGATTGCCGTGATTGCCCTCGCCGTTGCGGCACACACGGTGGTGCGACTGCGCGCGCCCGCAGCGGACCCCATCCTCTTGCCCGCGGCCTTCGCGCTGACTGGCCTTGGCCTCGCAATCATCCGCCGTATCGACTTCGCGTACGCCGCACGCGGCAGGGTCACGCACTTCGCCGACGCCCAGGAGGTCTGGGCCGTCGTGGGGATTCTGGGCGCGATGCTCGTCATCGGCCTGCTGAAGGACCACCGTCTGCTGCGCCGCTACACCTACACGGCGGGCGTGCTTGGCCTCGTTGCTCTCATGCTTCCCCTTGTTCCTGGCGTGGGTCGCGAGGTCAACGGTGCGCGCATCTGGATCTCGCTGTTCGGACGGTCGCTCCAGCCTGGCGAATTTGCCAAGATCGCGTTCGTCATCTTCTTCGCCGGCTACCTGGTTTCCAACCGCGACACCCTCGCACTCGCCGGACCCAAGGTGCTCGGCATCCGCCTGCCTCGACCCCGCGACCTCGGGCCGCTACTGATCGTGTGGGCGGCGGCCCTGCTCGTGCAGGTGGCGCAGAGGGACCTGGGCGCTTCCTTGCTGTTCTATGGCCTGTTCGTGGCAATGCTGTACGTCGCCACCCAGCGCATCTCGTGGGTCATCGTCGGCCTCGCGCTCTTCGCCGCCGGGGCGGTCGCCGCAGGGACGATCTTTGCGCACGTCGCGGCGCGCTACGACGCGTGGCTGCACGCTCTCAACCCATCCGTGTATAACTCCGGGAAGTCGTATCAATTGGTGCAGGGACTCTTTGGCATGGCCTCGGGAGGCCTGTTCGGCACCGGTCTCGGCAATGGCTCACCTGGCCTGGTGCCCTTCGCGGAGTCCGATTTCATCGTGCCGTCACTTGCGGAAGAACTGGGCCTGACGGGACTCATGGCGGTACTCGCCCTCTACCTCGTCATGGTGCAGCGCGCGCTCCGCACCGCCATTGGGGTGCGCGACGGCTTCGGCAAGCTCATTGCCGTTGGCCTGGGTTTTTCGATGGCGCTCCAGATCTTCGTCGTTGTCGGCGGCGTGACGCGCGTGATCCCCCTCACCGGCCTCACCACACCATTTCTCGCCTATGGCGGCTCGTCGATGATCGCCAACTGGATCGCGATCGCCCTGCTCTTGCGCATTTCGGATCTCGCGAGGGCGTCGGCCACGGACGTGCCCCTGCGCGGTGCGTCTGCCCCTGCGGACACCGCAAGGACCGCGCTCGCCTCCGCGCCCGGCGTTGAGGAAAACACGGTTGAGGAAAACAACGTCGAGGAGGGCACCGTCCCGGTTCCCGACGGTGCCACCGACGCTGTGGCCGAGCGGAAGGCTGCGCGATGAACGAACCGATCAGGCGCCTCTCCGCGGTGGTGCTGCTCCTCTTCTTCACGCTCATGGCTGCGGGATCTTGGGTCCAATTCGTCAAGGCAAAACAGTTGGGCGACGACCCGCGGAACGTCCGCACGCTCTACAAGCAGTTCGGGTCCTTCCGCGGACCCATCATCGTTGACGGCCAGGCAATCGTGAGTTCTGTGCCCATTGATGACCCGTTCAACTATCAGCGGACCTACACGGACGGCCCGCTTTACGCGGCGATCACCGGCTACTACTCGATCGGCCCCGGTCGCTCCGGGCTTGAGGCGTCCGAGAACTCGCTTCTCGACGGATCCGCCGATGCGCTGTTCTGGACTCGACTCGGCGAACTCGTCGCGGGCACCCAACAACAAGGCGCGTCCGTGGAGCTCACGATCAACGCGGCCGCCCAAAAAGCGGCGTTCGACGCGCTCGGAAATAGGCGCGGAGCGGTCGTGGCCATCAATCCGCGCACCGGCGCGATCCTCGCGATGGTGTCGACCCCGTCATACGACCCCGCGACGTTAGCGGTCCACTCGTCGGCTGACGCGAACCGCGTCTACCAATCGCTGTTGAGCGACCAGACCAATCCTCTGATCAACAGGGCGATCGGGGGAGACACCTACCCGCCGGGGTCCACCTTCAAGCTCGTGGTGGCTGCGGCGGCTCTCCAAGCTGGCTACAGCCCGGACACCCTGATCGACGCGCCTCAGGAACTGTCGCTTCCGCTCACGACGGCCACCCTCAAGAATTACGGCGGCGAGAGTTGCGGGCCCACCGGCAAAATCACCCTGCTTGAGGCGCTCCGGATCTCGTGCAACACTGCATTTGCCAAGCTCGCGATGGACCTGGGCTGGCCGGCGATCGAGAGCATGGCCGCCAACTTTGGTTGGGGCTCCGGGCTGAACATTCCGCTCGGGGTCACTCCGTCGCGTCTGCCGGTGTCCCCCAACCAGCCCGAGGTCGCCCAATCGGCGATCGGCCAGTTCGATGTGAGGGCAACGCCGCTGCAAATGGCCATGGTCGCCGCCGCAATCGCCAACCATGGCGTGCTCATGAAGCCCTACCTCGTGAACAAGGTGCGCGATCCCGACCTGCGCGTGATTGAGCAGACGACGCCCGAAAAGCTGTCGACTCCCATGAGCCCGGACGCGGCTGCGGCGCTCACCGTCATGATGCAGGCGGTCGTCAAGAACGGCACCGGTACCCGAGCCCAGATTGATGGGGTCTCCGTCGCGGGGAAGACCGGCACCGCCGAAACGGGCCTCCACACGCCGCCTCACACGTGGTTCGTCGCCTTCGCGCCCGCGGAGAATCCCACGGTCGCGGTCGCCGTGTTGGTTGAGAACGGCGGCGACATCGGGAGCGAAGCGACCGGTGGCGCGGTCGCCGCGCCGATAGCCAAGGCCGTCATCGAGGCGGTCCTCGCCAACGCGGCGGGTGGCAACTAATGCAGCTCCAGGGGGGGACCACGCTCGGTGGCCGCTACGTGCTGCGCTCGTTGCTCGCCGTGGGCGGCATGGGCGAGGTGTGGCGCGGCGTCGACAGCGAGCTTGACAGGCCCGTGGCGATCAAGGTGCTCAAGGAAGAAGCACAGAACAACGAGACGTTCCTCAAGCGGTTCAACAACGAGGCCCGCAACGCGGCGGGACTCATGCACCCGAACATCGCGCAGGTCTACGACTACGGCGACCAGGCCGGCACGGCTTACCTGGTCATGGAGCTTGTCGAGGGCGAGCCGCTGTCAACAGTGCTTGAACGCGAGATCACCGTCGATGAACACCGGCTTGTCCGCATCATGATCGGCACCTGCAGGGGGCTTCATGCGGCTCACGAGGCCCACGTGATCCATCGCGACGTCAAACCTGGGAATCTCCTCATTGAGGGCGAGGACCACGTCAAGATCACCGACTTTGGCGTCTCTCGAGGCAAGGACCAGACGACGCTCACGGCAACGGGAATGGTCATGGGAACCGCCCAGTACCTTGCGCCCGAGCTCGCGTTGGGCAAGCCAGCCACCCCGGCTTCGGACCTGTATGCGCTCGGGATCATTGCCTACGAGGCCGTCGTCGGCAAGCGCCCCTTCACCGCATCGTCGCCCGTCGACATCGCGATCGCGCAAGTGAACGACACCGTTCCCGCGCTGCCGACCACAGTGTCCCCTCCGCTCGCGGCGCTGATCATGGATCTGCTCGAGAAGAACCCGCGAAGACGGCCATCGACCGCCGCCGAATTGGAACGCATCCTCACCGACATGCGTCTACCCACCAAGGTAGAGCGAGCGCTGCGAGAGAAGGGTGCACCCGAGGCGATTCGTCCCCGGCGAACGGGCCATGCACCTCAAAGAGCGATGCCTCCTTCGATCGCTCCAAAACGTTATAGACCCCGTCCCGACGCGCCACCGAGGCGATATGTCTAGCGGAAATGCCACAATGAACACGAGAACGGCGCTTGTGCCTGATAGGCAAGGAACACAATGAACGACGAACCAAGGATCCTCGCGGGTCGATACGAAGTCGGCGACCTCATCGGTCGCGGCGGTATGGCGGAAGTCCATATCGGCTACGACACGCGCCTCGGCCGCAGCGTCGCCATCAAGATCCTGCGCCCCGACCTGGCGCGCGACCCGTCGTTCCAGACCCGTTTTCGTCGCGAAGCCCAAGCCGCCGCAGGGCTCAACCACCCCTCCATCGTCGCCGTCTATGACACCGGCGAAGACCAGTTCCAGAACGACCATGGGGTGCTCCAAGCCGTGCCCTTCATCGTCATGGAGTACGTCGAGGGTCACACCGTTCGCGACATCCTGAAGGGCGACGTTGCCGCTCCCATCGAGGAGGCCGTCGAGATCACCGAGGGCGTGCTCGCGGGGCTCGACTACGCACACCACGCGGGACTCGTTCACCGCGACATCAAGCCGGCCAACGTGATGCTCACGCCCACCGGCGCGGTCAAGGTCATGGACTTCGGGATCGCCCGCGCTTTGGCCGATGTGGGCCAGACGATGACGCAGACCCAAGCCGTCGTCGGCACCGCTCAGTACCTGTCGCCGGAGCAGGCTCGCGGCGAGAACGTCGACGCCCGTTCCGATCTGTATTCGACCGGCTGCTTGCTCTTTGAACTCCTCACGGGCCGGCCTCCCTTCATGGGCGACTCTCCGGTGTCGGTCGCGTACCAACACGTGCGCGAGCCAGCGCCGCGTCCCTCACAGTTCGCTTCCGACGTCCCCCCCGAGCTCGATGCGGTCGTCGCGAAGGCGCTTGAGAAGGACCGCAACCTCCGGTACTCCACGGCCCAAGAGTTCACGGCCGACCTCCAGCGCGCCATGGGTGTGACTCCGAGCCCCACGAGCGGCGTACACGCGGTCGGCGCGGTCGGCGCGGTGGGCGTTGCCGCCGCGGCGGGAGTTCCACGGCCGGACGCACCAGCAGGCGCAGGCCCCGGCCCCGGCAACGCCTCGCCCTACGCTCCCGGATTCCAGCCCGGTGCCGCGGGTCAAGGCGGTCCAGGTACCGGCGCAACTACCGTGATGCCCGCGGCTACCGCCGGCGCATGGGGTTCGGTCATGGGCGGCTCCTCCATGCCACCTCGAGCTCCGTCTCCCGCGACTGGCACACTCATAGCCGACGAGTACCTCGTCGAGGATGATCCCCGCCACAGGCGGCTCATGATTCAGATTGCCATCGGTGCGGCGGCCGTGATCGCCCTCATCATCCTCGTGGTGACGCTGTTTTCGATCGCGAATAGGAACTCGAACAACGCCCCTCCCGCGCCCACTCTTGTGACCATTCCGATCGTCACCAACGCCTTGCAGGCCGATGCCGAGTCCCGGCTCACCAAGCTGGACCTCGTCGTCGACGTCCAACAAGAGGCCTCTGCCACCGTCGCCGTTGGCCGCGTGACGCGCACGGACCCGGCGTCGGGCCAGCAGGTCGCGGCGAAGTCCACCGTCACCATGTGGGTCTCTACTGGTCCGGACACGGTCACCATTCCCGACGTCAAGGGTCTCACTCAGGCGGATGCCATCACGGCACTCGAGGCCGCCGGCGTGAAGGTATCCGACGTGCAGACCGAGCACGATCCGACCATCGTGAAGGATCGCGCCACCAGGACCGACCCCGCCTCAACCCAGAGTGTTGCGCGCGATTCCTCGGTCACGCTCTACGTCTCGGACGGCCTGGTCGACCTACCGGAACTGCGCACCCAGACGAGTACCGAGGCGCAACAGACCCTCATTAAGTTGGGCCTGGTCGCCGACCTGCAGAATGTGGCGACGGACCAGCAGGATCCCAACACCGTGTACGACATGACCCCCAAACCCGGCCCCGTGCCCCAGGGCTCGACCGTGACGCTCCAGATTGCCACGGCGCCCACCACGGTTGCCGTGCCCGATGTTGTTGGCAAGACGCAGGCAAACGCCACGTCGATCCTGCAGGCGGCGGGACTCAACGTAACGGTGACGAAGGAGTTCTCAACTGCGGTGCCCCCGGTGCCGATTGGCAACGTCATCTCGCAGAATCCGTCTGCGGGCATTCAGGTGGCGCTCAACACCACGGTCACCCTCACGGTGTCGAAGGGCCCCGGCGTCGGACCCACGCCAACCGCTACGGCAACAGCGACAAAGCCTTAGCGGGCGCGCCGGATGGTTGAGTGCGGAGGAGGCGCGGGATGCCTCCTCCGTAACGGCCCCCGACGCCCCCATGTGATGGCGTTTTTTGTACCGCTTTTCACGGCGTCCGTCGCTGCAGTGGCGTTTTCTGTACCGGGCAGTCGCTTCGCTCGCCGCGGGCAATTTCGAAAATCGGGAATGCGGCGCGCCTCCACGGTGTCTTACCAGGAACCATGACGACGCTGCTCACCGCACCCGACCTGCGCGCATACGTGGCCGCGGGGCTCGAGGCCGTCCAGTGCACTCTCGACGACTACCTCGTGGGGGCGGGATCGGAGTTGCCCGCCGCAGGCTCGGACTACCGAAATCTGTGGCAGACGCTCGGCAACCAGTTCGGTGGGGGCAAGAATCTGCGCCCCTCTCTCACGCTCGCCGCCTACGCCGGTCTGGGAGGCGAGGACGACAGTGCGATTCTTCCCGTCGCCGCCGCCATGGAAATGCTTCACATCGCCATGCTCGTTCACGACGATGTGCTTGATCACGACGAGGTGAGGCGCGGAAAGCCAAACGTGGCCGGAACGCGCAGGGCAGAACTGCGCGGCTCGCGACTGCGTCCGTCCCAAGTGGACGATCACGTCCTTGCCGCGGCGCTCCTGGGCGGCGACCTGGCGATCGCCTCGGCCTATGACCTCATCTCTCGCGCGCCGCTGCCCGCGCACCATCGCCTCGCGTGCCTCGACCTCATCACGCGCGCCATTCGCACCACCATCGCCGGCGAGTTGCTCGACATGTACGGCGATCTGATCGATCCGGCCGATGCCAACTCGCTGCTGGTAGCGGAGCTCAAGACCGCCACCTACTCTTGCGTCGTGCCCCTTCGCGCGGGGGCGCAACTGGCCGGGGCGGACCCCACGATGGTGACCCACCTGGAACGCCTGGGCGCGTCGCTCGGGCTTTCCTTCCAGCTCGTCGACGACGACCTTGGCGTGTTTGGCGACCCGGCGGTGACGGGCAAGTCGGTGCTTTCTGACCTGCGCGCCGGCAAGCGCACCGAGTTGCTGCGCTTGGGATTCCACCAAGCAAACGACGACGGTCAGGCCGTCTTGAGGGCCTCCGTGGGCAATCCCGACCTGGACGAGGAGGGGGCGGAACGTGTACGGACCGTGCTCATCGAGTCGGGTGCGAGGGACCGGGCGCTCAAGGTCGCCCGCCAGCACGCGCGGTCGGCGCGTAGGATCGCGACGGAGCGCATCCCCGCTCCGCTGTCGGGATATCTCAACGAATTGATCGACTCCCTGGAGGAGCGAACCTCGTGAAGAAGTGGGCGGGCCGGGCGCGAAGAGGCGCTCAGCACGACAATGAGACGTCGCTCGCGCTCTACGACAAGACCGCGTACGAAGCATCGGCTCAAGTGATTCGCGGCTATTCAACCTCATTTGGGGCTGGCGCGCGGCTGCTCAACAAGAGCACATGCCGGCACATCACGTCGATCTACGCGATGGTGCGCGTGGCCGACGAGATCGTCGACACGTATCGGGGCCCCGACGCACGCGAGCTCCTTGACGGCTTCGAACGCGATGTCCACGCGAGCATGGATGGGGGTTTCGGCACCAACCTTGTGGCACACGCCTTTGGGTTGACCTCCCGCGCCACGGGCATTACCAAGGACCTGACGGAGCCATTCTTTGCCTCGATGCGCATGGACCTCGAAACCACCGAGCACACCCCCGCCAGCTTCGACCGCTACGTCTACGGCTCGGCCGAGGTGATAGGCGAGATGTGTCTGGCGGCCTTTGTGGCCACCCCCGAGGGGCCCGGTCAGGCCTCGAGCGAGGTGCGCGAGGGCGCCCGACGCCTCGGCGCGGCCTACCAAAAAATCAACTTCTTGCGCGACCTCGCGACCGACACCGGGGAGCTTGGGCGCTCTTACTTCCCGGGGGTCACGGCCACCAGCCTGACCGACGCGACGCTTGCCTCACTCGTCGACGATTGCCGGGCCGACATCAGAGCCGCGGAGCTGTGCCTGCCAGCGTTGCCGAGGCGAGCGCGCATCGCCGTCACCACCACGATCGACATCTACTCGCATCTGTTGAGGCGCATCGAGCGCACACCGGCGAGCCGCCTTTGTTTCGAGCGCGTCCGCGTGCCCAACCCGGTGAAGGCCGCCCTCGCCGCGCGCAACGCCTGCCCGTGGATGGGCGCCACCAGGAGGCCCGCGTGACGGCCGACGCCGCTCCCGGCCCCCGCATCGTCGTGATCGGCGCCGGCGTCGGCGGGCTGGCCGCGGCCGCGCTTCTCGCTCGGGGAGGTGCCGCGGTGACGCTGCTTGAACGCCACCCGCTCGTCGGCGGTAGGGCAAGCCTGCTGGAGACCGACGGCTACCGCTGGGACACGGGGCCTTCGTGGTACCTGATGCGCGAGGCCTTTGACCAGTTCTTCGCCCTCATGGGCACGTCGACTGCGGAACAGTTCGACCTCATCGACCTCGACCCGAGGTACCGCGTGTTTTTCGAAGGCGCCGATGCCGCGGGTCCCGGGGAGTCGCTCGACGTCGTCGCGGACCCCGAGGCCAACTACGCGCTCTTTAACAGGATGTCGCCCGGAGACGGCGATGCGATGCGCGCCTACGCCGCCGAGTCCCGCGAACTGTACGACCTCGCCCTCGATCGCTTCCTCTACACGACGTTCGAGCGGCCCGACAGAGTCGCGAACGCGAGCGTCATTCGCAGGCTCCCGATGCTCGCTTCCCTGCTCACCAGGTCCCTGGGCTCCAAGGTGGCCTCGCGCGTGCGCGACGAGCGCCTGCGCAAGATCCTGGGCTTTCACGCGGTGTTCCTTGGTAGCTCGCCCAAGCGCGCGCCCAGCCTCTTTTCGCTCATGAGTCACCTGGACCTGACCGACGGCGTGCGGTACCCGCGCGGCGGCATGTACGAGGTCATTCGCGCCTTGGAGCGAGTCGCGCTTGCCGAGGGCGTCGCGATTCGCACGTCGACGAACGTGGCGCGCATCGTCGTGGGCAACGACGGCCTCGCGTCGGGCGTCGAGCTTGACTCGGGCGAGGTGCTCGCGGCCGATGCGGTCGTATCGGGGGCGGACATGCACCACACCGAGACCGAGCTTCTGGACGCGCCGCACCAGTGGCAGCCCGAGCGGCGGTGGAGACGCCGGTCGCCGGGCGTCAGCGCGCTGTTGGTCTTCGCCGGGGTGCGCGGCGAGCTGCCCGAACTCGCTCATCACACCCTGTTCTTCTCGCACGACTGGGACGCGAACTTCGCCAAGATCGTGGGTGGCGGCGAACTCGAGCCGCCCTTCCCCGCGTCGGTCTACGTCTCGCGCGTAACCCCTACCGACCCGGCCTCCGCGCCCGAAGGGCACGAAAACCTGTACATGCTCGTGCCGTTCCCCGCCGATGCCGCGCTCGGGGCCACACCGGACAGCCGGGCGACGCTCGAGGAATACGCGTGGCGGTACCTGGATCAGGTCGCGGCATGGGCGTCGATTCCCGACCTCCGCGAGCGCACCACGCTCTACAACGTGACCGCACCACATGACTTTGCCACGGAACTGTCGACCTGGCGCGGATCCGCGCTTGGACTGGAGCACACCGTGCGCCAGTCGGCCATGTTCAGGCCTGGGAACGCCTCTCCCGTCGTTCCCAACCTGATGTATGTCGGGTCGTCGACAGTTCCTGGCATTGGCATGCCGATCTGCCTCATCTCTGCGGAACTGGTCGCCAAACGCCTCCTGGGCGCGACGGGCGTCTCGCCGTTGCCGACGCCGGCTCCGCACGGCTTCTTGGCGCGTTCGGTGCGTCGCGACGTGCTCGGCAGGATCGCCAGAGGCGAGGGGCACGGGCCGGGCGGCGTTGGGCCACGCCCTCGCGGCGATGGGCACCGCGCGAGCCGGGAGGCGCGCGCGTGAGCTCGGTGTACCCGGGCGGCGCATACCTGGCCGCGTTGTTCGTGAGCCTCGCGGGTCTCGGCCTTTTGGATCGCCGGTACTGCCTCGCGCTGTTTGCCGACGCGCGCAGGACGCTCGCGACCGTCGGGATCGGCGTCGCCGTGTTCCTCGTGTGGGACCTCGAGGGCGTGGGGCTTGGGATCTTCTTCCGCGGTGACTCGCGCTACCTGACGGGGATTCAGGTGGCACCCGAGGTTCCGCTTGAGGAGCTCTTCTTCCTGACCTTGCTGGTCTACCAAACGCTGCTCTTGTGGCTCGCGTTTTCGCGGCGGCCCGCGGCGCGACGCCCCGACATCACGTCCGACGAGAGCGCCCGATGACCTACGCACTCCTGTCCCTCGCCGTCCTTGCCACGTTGGCCCTGGTGTCCGTGCCTACGCTGCGGCGCTTGCCGTTCCGCCCGCTCGCGCTGACGGCGCTCGCCCTCGTGGCTCTCACCGCGGTGTTCGACAACGTCATCGTGGGCCTCGACATCGTCGCGTATGACGCTGCTAAGATCTCCGGCCTGCTCGTGCCGGTCGCACCCGTCGAGGACTTCGCCTACGCCATCGGGGCGATACTGCTCGTGCCCACCGTGTGGACGTTGCTGGGCCGGCGCAAGCCCGGAGGAGGCGCCCAGTGATCGTCAGCATCGTCAAGGCGTCTCGGCCCGTCAGCTGGATCAACACCGCGTACCCGTTCGCCGCGGGCTACCTGATGGTGGAGCGGCATGTCGATGCGCTGCTCATCGTCGGCACCCTGTTCTTCCTGATCCCGTACAACCTGCTCATGTACGGCGTGAACGACGTCTTCGACTACGAGTCCGACCTGCTCAACCCGCGCAAGGGCGGCATCGAGGGCGACGTGGTGCGGGACAGGGCACGGGCCCGCAAGGTGCACCGCGGGATCATTTGGGCCTCGGTGCTCACAGTCGTGCCCATGGCCACCTGGCTCGCCCTCCACGGCTCAATGGCTTCTTTTGTACCGCTTTTGGCGGTCATCTGTGCTGTAGTGGCTTATTCCGTACCGGGATTGCGCTTCAAGGAGCGGCCCTTCCTCGACTCGTTCACCTCCGCGGTGCACTTCGCGGGACCGCTCGTGTATGCGCTCGTGCTGACGGGGGCGGGCCTCACAGCGCGGGGTATCTGGCCAATCTGGGTGGCGTTCCTCGCGTGGGGCATGGCGTCGCATGCCTTCGGCGCGGTTCAGGACGTGCGCGCAGACCGCGAGGGCGTCATCGCTTCCATCGGCACCGTCATGGGCGCGCGCGTCACCGTATGGTTCGCGTTGGTCATGTATGTGGCCGCGAGCGCCCTGCTGCTACTGCTGCCGTGGCCTGGCGTGCTCGCGGCGGCGCTTCCGCTCGCCTACGCGGCTTCGGTCGCGCGATTCGCGCGCATCACCGACGAAAACTGCGAGGACGCGAACCGCGGTTGGCGCACGTTCCTGTGGCTCAATCAGCCCGTTGGCTTCCTCGTGACGATGCTCCTCATCGTGAGCGTCAAGCGCTGGCTCTAGCCGCAAGCCCCCTGGAGATGGGTCACCACGTACCCGTTTTGGGTTAGTCGATGCCTGGAGTGGGTCAACACGTACCCGGTGCCCCCGATCAAGACTCGTTGTTGAGTCGGCACGCCTTGGGCCGGGACGGCGCATCGTCATCCGCTAAGCGGGTACGTGATGACCCACAGGGACGCGCGCGCGCAAAAAGCGGGTACGTGATGACCCACTTAGGGCGTGGTGGGTACCTGACGCGCCCACAGAGACGCCGATGCCGGCGGAGCGGGCGGGCGCTACTTGCGAACGAGCGGGCTCAGCCCCGCCGAGCGGGCCTCGGCATCCGGCATGCCGCACTCTTCGAGCCAATTGGCCAACAGCCGGTGGCCGCCCTCCGTAAGGACCGACTCCGGGTGAAATTGCACGCCCGTGAGCGGCAGAATCCTGTGGCGCAGCCCCATGATGATCCCGTTGGCGGTGGTGCAGGTGACCTCAAGAGTGTCGGGAACCGTTGGGGGCTCTACCGCGAGCGAGTGATATCGGGTCGCGGTGAACGGCGACGGCAGTCCGGCAAGTACCGAGCCTCCTTCGTGCGATATCAGCGAAGTCTTGCCGTGCATGAGCTCGGGCGCATGCGACACCACGGCACCAAAGACCTCGGCAAGCGCCTGGTGACCCAGGCAAATCCCCAACATCGGAACTCCTGCGGCCGCGCAGCCCCTGATGACGTCCATCGAGGCGCCGGCGTTCGCGGGGATTCCGGGCCCCGGCGAGACCAACACGCCGTCGTACTGCGGAATGACGGTCAGGTCGACGGCGTCGTTGCGCACCACTGTGGTCAGCGCGCCCATTTGACGCAAGTAGCCCACGATTGTATAGACGAACGAGTCGTAGTTGTCGATGACCAGGATGCTAGTCATTGCCCGCCCACCGTTTGGCTTTGGTTCGGCAACTGGGCCGCCACCCACGGGAACACCCATTGGAAGAGCGACAACACCACAATCCCCAGGATCAAAGTGAGCATGACGGCACGCGCCCAGCGAGGCCCCGGCAGGTGACGCCAAATCCACGGGTAAATCATGGCTTCTCCAAGAGTTCGCTCGGGTACCCGTTGCCCGTCGGCGCCCAGTACTTCAACTGGCCCCAGACGATGTAACGCTGTGCGGCGGAGAACTTGGGGGTGCAAGACGTCATTGTGATGGACGCTACCGTCGGCGCCTCGCCCGGCTTGTCGGGCACGGGGGCGATCACGGCAACGTCAGTGGGGTTCACGATGGCGGTGCCCGTCACCGTGTAGACGTACCACGCCGCCTCTGTTTGCACGACGAGCGAATCTCCCACCTGGAGGGTGTCGATGTCGGCGAAGGGCTTGGCGTAGGTAGTCCTGTGGCCGGCGATCGCGAAATTGCCGACCGCGCCCGGCATCGCCGTTCCCTTGTAGTGACCGATACCCAACACGTTGAGCACCCTTGCCCAGTCCGTTCCCTCCGAGATGGTCCTGACGTAGTCATGGCCCCAGCGGGGAACGTGAAGGGTCGCGAACGTGGTGGTCACCGACGGCTCCGCAATGACCGGCGCGCCCGCTGCGGAGTAGACCTTGAGGCTGTCGGGGATGGTTGCCACCTCGACGGCGGGCGCGGTGACGCCAGCGGCCGTGATCCCGCCCGCGGTGATCGCGGGCACCCGCACTGGCTCAGCCCAAGAGATATTGTCGAGCACCTGCGTTTGGGTGCGACCAGAAAGAACATCCGTATAGAAGAGTTGCCAGACGACGAAGAGGCCGAGAACCACACCCCCCGTGATGAGGATCTCGCCCACCAAGCCGAAGACCGATTCAAGAATTCGGCGGCTCTTTGGAGTCGCCTGCGCGGGCACCGCAAGGTCGCTGCTGGGGACGGATTCGACGGCCATAAGAGTGACAGGATACGTGACTTCGCGCCGCTCGTCACCGTCGCGTCCACGCATCGGGCGCCTGCCGCTACGCTAGGGGGATTGCCCGGCCGCTTGGTGGCCGCGCCGTGTGGAGTCCAGGAGGGCACAGTGGCCGTCTCAAAGAAGCGGAAGAGCGAGACCTACAAGGTCCCGCGCAACATCACAAAGCCAAAGACCGATAACCCCAGGTGGCTTGTGCCGGTCATGAGCACGTTCCTGGTACTCGGGCCACTATGGATCGTCGTCTACTACGTCAGCGGTCAGCGGTACCCCCTCGACATCGGGTACTGGAACATCGTGACTGGCTTCTCGGCACTGTTGATTGCTATGGGGCTCGCCACGCGCTGGAAGTAGTCCGAGTTACACGCGTGTAGTTCTCCCCAGAACTTTCCACAGGCAGGGGATAACTACACCGGTGTCATTTCCTTCGCGTCTCGCGTGCCGATACCGGTGGGCCCAGGGAAGTCTGGCCGGGGCGAAACTACGAGTGCCGCTTCGCCTTGTTCATCGCGAGTATGACCACCATTGCCACTGCTCCCGTGATCGCGCCGCCCACGTGCCCCTCCCAGGAAATCCCGGGTAGGAAGAAGCCCGCAACGAGCCAGATTCCGGCCGTCGCCGCGAGACTTTGCCACGGGAGTTTCCTGCTGTACAGCAACACGCCATAGGCGGCGAAGAGCCCAAAGATCGCGCCCGATGCTCCTACGTGCAAACTATTGCTCGGGGCGAGGAGCACGATAGCGAGCGAGCCGCCCAGGAGCGAAACGCCGTAGAGCGTCACAAAGCGCTTCCAGCCGAGAATTCCCTCGAGCTGACGGCCAAACTGGTAAAGCATCAGCATGTTGATGCCGATGTGGAGCACGCTCACGTGCACGAAGCCCGAGGTCACCCACCGCCACGGCTCGTTCAGACCATAAATGGGGGCAAGTCCGAAGCGGTTTTGCCACGCAACCATCCCGGTGGCACCACCGTAAAGGTAGAACGCGACGTTCATGGCGATGATCGTCATCGTAACGGCGCCCCGCCCGGACCGTGCCGCCGCCCGCGCCCTTGCCCCGCCCGCAGACTTCTCCGCCGCGCGCACGCAATCGACGCACAGCACTCCTACGGGCGCGGCCACCTGGCACTGGGGACACGTGGGCCGATTGCACCGCTGACACCGCACGTAACTCACCCTGTCGGGGTGGCGCGGACACACAGGGGGAGCCTGGTCCGGCGCCCCCTGCGTCGCTTCAGTCACTCTCGCTTAGTCCTCGACGGTGACGCCGGTGATCATGATGTCCTCGACGGGACGGTCGCCGCGGCCGACTGGCGTGGAGCCGATCTTGTCGACAACCGCCTTCGACTCGTCGTCAATGACCTTGCCAAAGATGGTGTGCGCACCGTTGAGGTGCGGCGTGGGGCCCAAGGTGATGAAGAACTGCGAGCCGTTGGTGCCGCCCTGCTTGCCCGTGATGGGGTTGAGGCGCTTGCCCGCGTTCGCCATGGCGAGGATGTACGGCCCGTCGAAGCGCAGTTCGGGGGTGATCTCGTCGTCGAAGTTATACCCGGGGCCACCCGTTCCCGTACCGACGGGGCAGCCGCCCTGGATCATGAATCCGTCGATGACGCGGTGGAACACCAGTCCGTCATAGAAGGGGTCGGAGCTGGGCTGACCCGTCATCGGGTCCTTCCACTCCTTGGCGCCGGTGGCCAGGCCGGTGAAGTTGGCCACGGTCACGGGCGCGTGGTTCGGATAGAGCTCGATGCGGATGTCTCCCGCAGTGGTCTGCAACGTAGCGATCATCCGGCCATTGTGGCATGCCTCGGGGTGTCCGGACTGGCCCATAGGGTCATGTTCGCCGTTGGCGCACGCGGGACCTGAGCCTCGCGTTCGGCCTGGGCAAGTGGCAGTATGGACAGTGAACCGCTATTTGGGAGGCTTTCGATGCAGCGACGCTGGGACGGCACGGATGCCGAAAAGTACCGCAAGCAAGCCATAGACGCTGCGGAGACCGCGCGCGACGCGGCCGAGCGTGCCGCCGACGCTGCGGGCAAGGCCGCGCGCACGGCGAGGGAGTGGGCGGAGCCTCGCGTGAGGAACGCCAAGGAATGGGCGGCCCCTCGCGTGGAGACCACTTGGTCAGAAGCGAAGGAATGGGCAACACCCCGCGCGGAGCAGGCGGTGCACACCGCCGCCAAGAAGGCCAAGCCCTACGTGAAGAAGGCCGGAACCAAGGCCGAACACTGGGTCGAGGTTGCTCAAGGCGCGATCGTGGGCGCCGCGATCCCCGCCGTGCTCTCCGCATTCGATCGCGCCGCGGAAGAAGACGAATACGACGCACCGCGCAAGGGCGGTTCGACGTTGGCCAAGGTGCTCGTCCCCGTGCTGATCGCCGGTGCTGCCGGTGCCGCGCTCGTGATGTGGGCCAAGCGCAACCCCGCCAAGGATGGGTGGGCCGGCGACGATGACGAATGGGAATTTGAGGGCGAAGACGACTTCCCCACGCGCCTACGTCGCGACGTCAACAAGGCGGCCGATGCTACCGCCGCTGCAGCGAAGCGCGCGGCCGAGGCGGTAACCTCCGCAGCGACCGTGGTCGCCGAGCAGGCCGGCCCCACCTACGCGAAGGCCAAGGACGCCACGGTTGCGGAGGCCAAGAAGCTCGCGGAGCAGGCCGGCCCCTATGTCGATAAGGCGAAGGAGCAGGCGACTCCGTACGTTGACAAGGCCAGGGCACAAGCGACTCCGTACGTCGACAAGGCAGTGGTCGCCGCGTCTACCGCGGCCACCAGGGCCAAGGACGCCGCGACGCCCGTTGTCGAGCGTGCAAAGGGAGTTGCCGGGCCCGTCGTAGAGAAGGCCCGCGCCACCGCGGTCAGCGAATCGGAGCGCCTCAGGGCGAACGTCGAGGCTGCGCGTCATCGTGCCGCCATGGGGCTTGCCGACACCCTTGACGATGCCGAAGACGTGTGGGAGGACGAGGGCGGGACGCCGGACGACGCTCCCGCTCCTGCCGCAGCCAAGAAGCCACGCGCGCCGCGCAAGCCGGCAGCATCAAAGACGGCAGCGTCAAAGCCAGCCGCCCGGAAGCCCTCGGCCAAGAAGACCGGCGAGTAGCACCCTGCAGTAAGAAGACCACGCGACCCCGAGTCGCAAAGGAAGGGCCACGCCATTGGCGTGGCCCTTCCTTTTTGGCACTGCTGGCAGTTCAGCCTGCGTGCAGTGCGGCCGGTTCAGCAGGAGCCGCGTGCGCTGACATCGCTTCGCAATCGGGTACCTGATGACCCACTCGCGCCCGCTTTGGTCGACATCGGGTACCTGATGACCCACTACCGCGCGCGCGGCCGCGAAGCGGGTGCGTGGTGACCCACTACCGGCGCGAGCGGCGGATTACGGGACTTGGTAGCCCGCGGCCCTGAACATCTCGTACCACTCGGAGCGCGTGAGCGGGATCTCGGATCCCTGAGCGGCGGCCGCGACGCGCTCGGGCGTCGTGGTGCCGATGACCACTTGCCAGTGAGCGGGGTGCCGCGTGATCCACGCCGTCGCGATCGCGAGCGCGGGGACGCCGTACTTCTCCGCCAGGCGGTCGATCACGGCGTTGAGTTCGACGTACTCGGGGTTGCCGAGGAATGGGCCCGTGAAGAAGCCCGCCTGGAACGGCGACCACGCTTGGAGCGTGATGTCGTGCAGGCGGCAGTAGTCGACGATGCCGTTGTCGAGCGAGATCGACTGGTCGACTCCCGCCATGTTCATGGCCGTGCCCTGAGCGATGATCGGTGCGTGGGTGACGGACAACTGCACCTGGTTGGCGACGATCGGCTGCTTCACGAACTTGCGTAGCAGGTCGATCTGGCCGGGCGTGTGGTTCGAGACACCGAACGCGCGCACCTTGCCTGCTGCCCCGAGCTCATCGAAAGCCTTCGCGACGTCCTCCGGTTCCACCAGGGCGTCGGGCCTGTGCAGGAGCAACAGGTCGAGGTAGTCCGTCTCGAGCGCCTTGAGCGACGCGTCGACCGAAGCCACGATGTGCTCGGACGAGAAGTCGAAGTACGGGCCCTCGCGGACGATGCCCGCCTTGGACTGGATCACCATGGCCTCGCGCTGGGAGGACGTGAGCTTCATGGCCTCGGCGAAGCGAACCTCGCATCCGTGCAGGGTGGAGCCGTAGACGTCTGCATGGTCCATGACCGTGATGCCCGCGTCGAGGGCGGTGTGCACCAGGGTGCGCACCTCCTGGTCGGTCTTGTCCTGGATGCGCATCAGGCCGAGAGCGACGTTCGATGCGGGGACGTCGATGCCTGGGAGGTTGTAGGTCTTCACTCGGTTAGCCCTTCAGTACTGCGCTGATTCAACACTGCGGAGAGGAGCGCGACCTCTTCGGCCGTGAGCGCCAGGTCGGGTGCCTGCGCGGAGTCGATGACGGAGGCGGGCTTGGAGGCGCCGGGGATGGGGACGACGATGGGCGCAAGTGCGAGCTCCCACGCGAGGGTGACGCGCTGGGGGGAGACTCCGTGGGCATCGGCGACCTGCTGGAAGGCCTTGTGGTTCTCTCCCACGGCTCGGGCGCGCGAAATGCCGCCGAGCGGGCTGAACGGCAGGAAGGCGATGCCCATCTCGGCGCACAACTCGAGCTCGGGGTACGAGGAGACGAAGGCGGGGGAGAATTGGTTCTGGACGCTCACGAGGCGTCCGCCGAGAAGTTCATTCGCGAGGCGGATCTGGTCCGGGTTGGCGTTGGAGATGCCCGCCATCTCGATGACGCCCTCGTCGAGCAGCTCGACCACGGCGCCCACCGAATCGGCGTAGGGAACCTTGGGGTCGGGGCGGTGGAACTGGAAGAGCGCGATTGCCTCGACGCCGAGGCGCTTGGCCGACTCCTTGGCGGCCGCCTTCACGTACGCGGGGTCGCCGTTCTGGGTCCAGCTGCCGTCGCCGGGGCGCAAGTGGCCGGCCTTGGTGGCCACCAGGATGCCGGAGGTGTCGGAACCGTAGGAGCGCAGGGCCTCGGCGATGAGCAGCTCGTTGTGACCCACCTCGCCCGCGTCGCGGTGGTAGCTGTCCGCGGTGTCGATGAAGGTGACGCCGGCGTCGAGCGCGGCGTGAATGGTCGCGATGGCCTGCGCCCTGTCGGGGCGGCCCTCGATCGACATGGGCATGCCGCCCAGGCCGATGGCCGAGACAGTGTGGCTTCCAATAGTGCGTTCGCGCACGGTGACCTCCAGAAATAGGTTCGGGTTCCCTTTGAGCATACGAAGGAGTAACTTAGAAGTCCAACGATTGTGACTGATGACTTCCACAACCAGGAGTGCTTAATGGAATTGCGGCAGATGGAGTACTTGGTGACACTCGCCGATGAGCGCCACTTTACGCGCGCGGCCCAACTCATGGGGGTGTCGCAGTCCGGCCTTTCCGCAGGTATTCGCGGCCTTGAGCAAGAGCTTGGCGCGTCGCTGTTCACGCGCACCACCCGTCGCGTCGAGCCCACCGACGCCGCCCTCGCGCTCCTCCCGCACGCCCGCGCGATGCTCGACCAGGAGCGGGCCGCGCGCGACGCCGTCGTCCACGCGACGCGACAGGTTTCGGGCACCCTGCGCATCGGCACCGAACAATGCCTCGGCGTAATCGACGCGACCGCGCTCATCGACCGCTTTCACCGACGCCACCCTCAGGTCGAGATCCAGTTCCGGCAGGCGGGTTCGCATGAGCTCATCGATTCGCTGCGCGCCGACGCGCTCGACGTCGCGTTCGTGGCGGCCGCCTCACACCTGGGCACGCTGCCGCATCAGGTGCTGGGCCACGAGGACCTCGTGCTCGTGTGCCCCGGCGATCATGCCTTGGCCGACGTCGCGGTCGCCTCGTGGGAGGCCCTCGCCGTCGAGGACCACGTGGACTTCGACCCCACTTGGGGAGTCCGGCCGCTCACCGATGCGGCCTTCGAGGCGCGCGGGCTCATGCGGCGCGTGCGCTTCCAGGTGAGCGACGTCCATACGCTGCTCGACTTCGTTGACCGCGGCCTTGGAGTGGCGATTGTGCCTCGCCACGTGTCCAACAAGCCGCAGGCCGCGCGCCTGGTCACGGTGGCCCTGCCGCACGACGCTCCGCGCTGGGAGGTCTCGGTGGTCCAGTCGCGCAAGGCGGGGGCGGACTCGGCGGCGCCTCATCTGCTGGAGCTGGTGGCGGACGAGCCCGCGTGTAGGTAGACGGCGGCCGCGATCGTGGCGCCTAGGAGCGCCTAGCGGCCGACGCCTAATCGCGGCCGGCGCCTTGTGAGTACATGAGTGCTCTGCTCGACGAATCTGGAGCACTCAGGTACTCACGGGGCGCTGGCGTTGAGACCGAACGCTACGCCGCCGGGTTCCACTCCAACGCCCTAGCCACGAGCTCGTCGACGGGTTCTGCGCTGTCGAGCCGCAGGGCCGGGGCGGACTCGGCGGCGCCGCATCTGCTGGAACTCGTGGCCGACGAGCCTGCATTTAGGTAGACGGGGACCTCCGCAGGCATTCACCACGTTGGCGCCAGGCGGTCGCGGCCGCTAGATTTGGCTCGAGTTTCACGGTGGTGTGAACAGCGGGTGCTTGGGGGTCAATCGTGACGTCGGTTCTTTTGTCTCCGCGCATCGAGGCGGAGAGCACCGCACCCACCAAGCCGATGCGACGCGGGCGGCTTGTCGCCTACGGGGCGGTCGCGGTTGCAGTCTTCCTCGCAGGCCTCATTCAAGACGGGGTGGCGAGACAAGGCGCGTTTGTGGCTTTCTCCCTCACCCTCGGCGCCCTCGTGTTCGCCATGCTTGCAGCAGCGAGTGAGGTACACGGCGGTGCGATTCGCGTCCGTTCCGGTGGAGTCCTTTGCTTCGTCCCCCGCGCGCGCCTCGCTGGGACGTACTGGCTCTACGTGTGCCTCGGCCTGATACCCGGGGCCCTGATGGCGCTCGATATGCGCATCACCCGCAAGAGTTCAGTGGGCATCCCCGACATCACCGCGTTCGCCATGGGGATTGTTTCGGTCTACATGCTCATCCGGCTCACCAAACTCATTCGACAGTTGCGTTTGCCCGTTGGCCTCGCTGTGTCGGAGCGGGGGCTCTCCGGCGTGCGGAATGGCGGACGGGTGGCGATCTCTTGGGATGAACTCCAAGGCGCGTCGGCGATGACGATACCTTCGGGACCGTTGGTCGTCTTCAGCGTCGCGAGTGGCCCGACGGTCCTACTCCGCGGTGTCTACATCGGCTCGGACCCCAACCTGGTCGCCGCCATCGTCGAGCACTTCAGGACCCACCCCGAAGACCGTGTGCTACTCGCCGACGGCGCCGCGGCCATCCGTGCCGTCGAAAACGCGCCGCCTGCTCCTGCGGAGTAGCCGCGGCCGGGGTCGACCTAGGCTGTCCTCCATGAACGGCGAACTCCCCGGCGGCAACATGAACGCGGTGGTCCGCGACGGCGACACGGTGCTGCGCCAGGCCGGGCCTTGGACCCCGACCGTTCACCGCCTCCTCAACCACCTCGCGCGTGCCGGAGTGGACTGGGTGCCGCGGCCGCTCGGCATCGAAGGCGATCGCGAACGGCTGTCGTTGGTCGAGGGCGAGGTCCCGCTGTACCCGCTTCCCAATTGGGTCTGGGCCGATGCCCTTCTCGAGGACGGCGCGAGGCGACTGCGCCAGCTTCACGACGCGAGCGTCGGCTTTGATACCGAAGGGGCGGTGTGGCAAACCCCGCCACGGCTGCCGTCCGAGGTCATCTGCCATCGCGACTTCGCGCCCCACAACCTTGCCTTCGCCGACGGCGCGATCGTGGGGGCGATCGACTTCGACTTCTGCTCGCCGGGGCCGCGGCTGTGGGACGTCGCGTACTTCGCGACGCGCATCGTGCCGCTTACGGCGGCGACGCCCGAGGGCGCCCCCGGCATGGACGACGCGCGGCGCCGGGTCGAGCTAATCCTGCGGGCATACGCGTCCGAGGCGACGTGGGGCGACGTGCTTCGAGTCGCGATTGTTCGGCTCTACGATCTCGCGGAGATGTCGATCGGCAAGGCCGTCGAACTCGGCAGGCCCGACCTGCTGAGAGGCGCCGAGGGATACGTGCGAGACGCCCAGTTCTTGAGGGACTTTGCTGGAGACCGCTGAAACCGCACGAACATAACAGTCAGAGTATTGACTATTAGTAACGCTCTAAGCCTGTTATAGTCATAACTATGGCCATGCAAGAAGACTTCGCGTCTACCACCGACTGGGAGCAGGAACTCGGCGCGCAGGTCAAGCGCGCGCGCCTCGCGCGGGACCTCGGCCAGGCCGACCTCGCGCGCAACGCCAACGTCTCGCTCGGCGCTGTGAAGGGGCTAGAACACGGGAACGGCTCGACGCTCAAGACCTTCGTGCGGGTGGCGCGGGCGCTGGGCAAGCAGGACTGGCTCGCATCTCTTGAGCCCGAACCCGAGATCGGCCCCTTCGATCTGCTCCAGCTTCGCGAAGGTCGCAAGCAGCCGCAGCGCGCATCGGGACGGCGCGCATCGGGACGGCGCGCATCGGGGAGCAAGACCTCCCCATGACCTACCGCCACGTTGACCTGCTGCGCGTCGAGGCGTTCGGCCGCAGCGTCGGCGCCGTCGGCCCTTCGTCGACCAGGCGCGGCTACGCCTTCCAGTACGACCCCGCCTGGGTCCACTCAGGCATCGAGCTCTCTCCGCTCCTCATGCCGCTCGCCCAGGCCCGGTCTCCATTCACATTTCCGGGCCTCAACAGGGAGACCTTCCACGACCTGCCGCCGATGATCGCGGACAGCCTGCCCGACGCCTTTGGCAACGGCATCGTCGACGCGGTGCTCGCCCGCGAGGGAGTCGCGCCCGACCAGATCGCCCCGGTCGACCGGCTCGCCTACGTGGGCGCGCGCGGGATGGGCGCGCTGACGTTCACGCCCGACCACTCTCCGCACGACCTGCCCACCTCTCTTGAGATGAACGAACTGGTCGAGGCGGCACGGCGTGCGGTCCAGGGCGACCTCGGCACACCAGGCACACGCACCGACGCCCTCAACCACCTGCTCGCGGTCGGCACGTCGGCGGGAGGCGCGAGGGCCAAGGCCGTGATCGCGTGGAACCGCACCACCGGCGAGATGACGGCGGGAGGACTCCAGACGCCACACGGATACGAGCAGTGGCTCCTCAAATTTGACGGAGTGGGCACCGACCACCAGTTGGGAAAGGGCGCCGAGTACGGCCGCACCGAATATGCGTACTCGCTCATGGCGCGCGAGGCCGGAATCGATATGGCCCCCACCGAGCTGCTCGAGGAGGGCGGGCGGGCGCACTTTGTGACCCGCCGCTTCGACCGCCCTGGCACCGACGGTGAGCGACTCCACATGCAAACCCTGTGCGGCATCGGCGCCCTGGACTTCAACGCCGTGGGCGTGAACGACTACGCGAGTTACTTCACCACCATGGCCAGCCTGGGCATCGACGACCGCGAGGAGGCGTTCAGGCGCGTCGTGTTCAACGTTCTCGCGTCCAACAACGACGACCACACCAAGAACCTGTCGTTCCTCATGGAGGCGGACGGCACGTGGCGTCTCGCTCCCGCCTACGACGTGACATTCGCCTACAATCCCACCAGCCAGTGGGTCTCGCGCCACCTCATGTCGGTCGAGGGGAAGTTCGAGCACATCACCGCGGCCGACCTCGAGGTGTTCGGCGATCGCGCGGGCGTCGCCGGTTATCGCGACATCATCGCTCGAGTCGCCGACGCCGTTGCTCGCTTCGACTCGTTCGCCGACGCCGCGAGTTTGTCGCAGGCGCGCAGGCTGGAGATCGAGGAGCGGCTTGCGTTGGTACGGGCGGAGGCCTTGGCTTAACGCGGTCAGGGTTTCTCGACCGACGGCTGAGCCTGAAGCGCCCACCATTGAGAGTTGTCAGGGGCATGTGCCACCATGACGTGACACGTTCGCCGATGACCAGTCGAATGGCATGCGGCAGGGGAGGATCGCGGGCAATGGAGCAGATTCTGGCGTCGGACCTCCGGAAGGTCTTCCGGAGACCGGATAAGGGCCCCGGGCTCAAGGGCTCCGTGCGTCACCTGTTTGAACGCCACTACACCGAGACAGCGGCGGTCGACGGAATAGACCTCGCCGTCAACCGCGGGGAAGCCGTCGCGTACGTGGGACCAAACGGTGCAGGAAAGTCGACGACGATCAAGCTCCTCACCGGGATTCTCGTGCCCACATCGGGCGAGGTGCGCGTCGACGGCGCCATTCCGCACAAGAATCGCATCGAGAACGCGCGGCGCATCGGCGTCGTGTTTGGCCAGAGGACTCAGTTGTGGTGGGACCTCCCCGTCCGAGACTCGCTTGAGTTGTTGCGAGACATGCACGGCATCGGCGCCAAGGAGTACAGCGCCACCCTGGAAAGGCTCGTGACGACGCTCGGCATCGAGAACATCCTGTCGTCTACCGCCCGAAGCATCTCGCTTGGCCAGCGGATGCGCGCCGATCTCGCGGCGGCACTCATCCACAGCCCCGGCACGCTCTTCTTGGACGAGCCGACGATTGGCCTCGACCTGACGGTCAAGGACCGCCTGCGCTCGTTCTTGCGGGAGCTTGTGGCCGAGGGCACGACGGTGATGCTCACGACGCACGACTTGGGAGATATTGAGGACATCTGTTCCCGCATGGTCATCATCGACGAGGGCAAGAAGCTCTATGACGGGGGCCTGCGCGCGGTCATGGAGACGTACGCGCGCGATAGGACGATGCACATCTCGACCGTCAGGGCGCCGAGCTCGATTGCGTCGATTGCGTCGCGGATTCCCCTCGCCAAGGTCTCCGAGGGTGCGAGCGCGCTCGAGTTCAACGTGTCGTTCGACCCTTCCGTCGTGTCCGCGGGAGAGGTGCTCCTCGCGGTGCAGGCCGAGGCCGACGTGGCGGACATCAGCATCGACGAACCCGCGATCGAGGACGTCGTGCGCAAGGTCTACGCCCACAAGCTCAAGCCCGACGTCGGGCCGTCTTCGCGCGCCGACGGTTCCTCATGATCGCGGGTTCCTCATGATCGCGACGGTCGCGCGGGATACTCGCGCGAATATCGCCATCGCTCGCACGGCGTTTCGAAGCCTCGTGGCCTACCAGATGAGCTTCCTCTTTGGACTGTTGGCGGCCGCGGTTTCCGCGCTGGCGATGCTGTACCTGTGGCGATCGGTGCTCGCGGCCGGGGCGCGCGGAGGATTCACGTGGCCGGACATGAAGGCGTACTTGCTGGTCGCCTTCGTCGCGGGCTCCCTCGTTTCCGCGTACGTCGACTATCGAATCGCCGGCCGGATCAGGCAGGGCGATGTCGCGCTGGACTTCGTGCGGCCGGTTGGCTACCAACGCGCCCGGTTCATCGAGACCCTGGGGTTCGGGGTTTACGAACTCTTCACGGGCGTCGTGGTCGCCCTTGTCGCCGCCGTGGCGTTCGGGGGCATCCGCGGGGTGCCGTCCGGATCGATCATTCCCTTTGTGATGTCCGCCCTTCTCGTGCTCCCGCTGCGGTTCGGCATCGTGTACATCAGCGGACTGGTCGTGTTCTGGACGCGCAACTACATCGGCGTGCAGGCGGCACGGATTGCCCTCGTGACCCTGTTCTCGGGCGCACTGGTTCCACTCGCGCTCTTTCCCGACTGGCTCCACACCATCGCTTCGTACCTCCCGTTTGCAGGGATGGCGTCGACGCCCGCGTTGATCTACGTGGGGCACCTCACGGGTGGCGCTGCATGGACGGCGATCCTGGTCCAGGCCGCCTGGGCCATCGGGCTTTGGCTGGCCGGAGCCGCCCTGTGGAGCGTTGCTAGCAGGCAGGTGACGATCCATGGTGGCTGAGCTTCGCAGGAACGTCTGGCTCTATCGCAGAAGCCTGGGCGCCCATTTCCGCTCGACGCTCGAGTACGAAGCGGACTTCTGGATCATGTCGGTGGCGGCCATCTTCAGCCAAGGCGTGGGCGTGGCGTTCTTGTGGGCGATCTTCCGCGCGGTCCCCGACATCAACGGGTGGCAGTTCTGGGACATCGTCTTCATCTACTCCCTGGTCGCCATTGGCGAGGGTATCTCCGTCCTCTTTGGACAGGGGATCTGGTCGCTGTCGGTCATCGTGAACCTCGGTGGATTCGACGCGCTCCTCGTCCGACCGTTCTACCCGCTCCTTCAGGTGATGAGCTCGCAAATCGGAATGAACGGTCTTGGCAACATGGCCCTCGGCGGAGCCTTGCTCGTCTCCTCGATTACTCAGATAGACGTCGCCTGGACGCCGAGCGTGGTGGCGATGGCGATTGTTCTTCTGTTCAGCGCGCCGCTCGTAAAGGTCGGACTCAACATCATCACCAACTGCGCGGCCTTCTGGTTGCGAACGCCGTGGTCGATGTTCGCTTTCGCCATGCACTCGTTTGGTGAGCTCGCCAGGTACCCCATCACGATCTACGGTCCGGTGATCCGCCTCGTCCTGTCCGTGGTGCTTCCCTACGCGTTCATGAGCTTCTATCCTGCGGTCAGCATCACGTCGCGTGGATCCGCGCCGTGGATTGGGTACTTCACCCCATTGGTTGCTGCGTACTGCCTGTATCTAGGCGTCAGGGTGTTCCGCCTTGGCGTGGCGCGCTACGAGAGCGCGGGGCACTAGGCGTTCGATGGGGATTCTCCGCACGAGGCGCCGCGTCGTGGCACGGCTGCTCGCGAGGCTCGATCACAGGTCCTCTGCGGGGCGGGGTGGTGGAGCCTAGGGGAATCGAACCCCTGACCTCCTGCTTGCAAAGCAGGCGCTCTACCAATTGAGCTAAGGCCCCGAACGGCCATCGGCCGGGAAAGAAGCCCGCCGCCGCGCCAGCATCGTCGCTGACACCACGGGGGTAGTGGGCCCAGGAGGACTTGAACCTCCGACCTCTTCGTTATCAGCGAAGCGCTCTAACCGCCTGAGCTATGGGCCCTGATGCGGCCGGAGCCGCGACCAACCAAGATACCGCACGCGCGCGCGCCTCACCAAACCCGCGGCGTCGGGCGCTGGAGCCTCGCCTAGTCGTCAGTCAGCGTCAGGTACACGCCGCCGACCACACGGGCAATCATGTTGTAGATGAAGGCCGCAATCACGGACAGCCCGGAAATCAGCACGACGTTCACCACGGCGATCAGAACAGTGGCCGACATGACCTTGGTGAGGTTGAAGAACTGGAGGATGCTGACCTGCTGATCCGGCGGGAACAGCTTGGATACCCACTGCTGAATGGTGCCGAACGTCGCCATGTCATTGAGCGCGGTCCACAGAACCCACACGGCGACCACGTTCATGATGCCGATAGCAATCGAGGCCAAGAAGCCGATCTTGAGGGTCGACCACGGGTCGATGCGCGACAGCAACACCCGCACCCTGCGTGGCGCACCGGGAACCGGGGCCTTGGCGTCGTTCGCCTTCATCTTTTCGGAAGCGAGGCCCTTGAGTTTGCCGATGCCGATC
The DNA here is from genome assembly GCF_013409005.1 of Demequina lutea. Lineage (NCBI taxonomy): Bacteria > Bacillati > Actinomycetota > Actinomycetes > Micrococcales > Demequinaceae > Demequina > Demequina lutea. The sequence goes on along the minus strand of NZ_JACBZO010000001.1, from coordinate 86,351 downwards.
GCTCCCGCGACGGAACGTGCGGGCGCGCCCACCTCGTCGGCGCGCGGCGTCGAAACGCCTGTCGTCGACGTCACTGGACTCGGGGAATCAGGCGTCGGGACGCGCGTCGTCGATGTCACTGGCCTTGGCGCGCCCGTCGCTGGGAAGCCCGACGCCGATGTCGCTGGCCTTGGGGCGCCCGTCGTCGCGGCGCCAACCGTCGGAGCTCCCTGCCTTGCAGGGGCTGTCGAGCCGGGCGCGGCTCCGGTGGCCGGCCGGATCGAGTCTGGCATGGGAGTGCGGGGCGCCGACTGCGAAGTGCCGGGCGTGGAGGGCGGCGCGTAGGTCGCCGGGCGCATACCGGCGGCCGGGGGGGTCGGCGCCGGCGCACCTGGGCGCGGCGAGGTCGGAGTCGTCCCCGTCACGGATCGAAAGGCCGTCCGTTGAGGCACCGATCCGCTGGGCGGCATGAGCCCTTCCCTGCGCACTGGCGGTTCACCAGATACGGGCCTAAACGGTGGCTTGGCCTCTCCTGCGGGGCCGCGGTCATCCGCGTTCATTAAGTCTCCTCCTCGCCCAGAGGGCGCACGTCGGCATAAGCCTAACCGAGCCTTGGCCCCTGGTCACGCGGTGGCAACGTACCGGGACCCCTCAACGCTCCCGTCACGCGGACTCTCCTTTAGTGCAGCCCCCGCCCCGAAGGTCCCGGGAGGTGACCATCGTCCCGCGCAAATCCACCGGATTCTCCCTAATGTGAAGGGGTAAAGATACCCCCGGAGGCATTGTCATGAAGCTCGTAGTCGTCGGTGGCGTTGCCGCCGGAGCGTCCACCGCAGCTCGCGCGAGAAGGCTCGACGAATCCGCCGAGATCGTCGTGTTTGAACGCGGTCACCACGTCTCGTTCGCCAACTGCGGACTGCCCTATCACGTGGGTGAGGTGATCGCGGATCGCTCGCGCCTGTTGTTGCAGACCCCCGAGAGCCTGCGCGAGACCCTCGACATCGACGTGCGTATCGCGACCGAGGTCATCTCGATCGACCGCAAGAAGAAGACCGTGACGGTGCGCGAGTGCGACACCAAGAAGGAATACACCGAGTCGTACGACAAGCTCGCGCTGTGCATGGGTGCCGAGGCGATGAAGCTCCCGATGCCAGGCGTCGACCTTCCCGGCGTCCACGTCTTGCGCCGCATCGGCGACATGGACCAGATTAAGGCTCAACTCGACGCCGCACTGCTCGCGCAGAAGGCGGGCAAGCGCGGGGTGGTCCGGGCCGTCGTCGTCGGAGCCGGATACATCGGCCTCGAAATGGCGGAGAACCTTCACCACCGCGGCGTCAAGGTGGACGTGGTCGAACTGTCCGACCAGATCCTGCCTCCCGTCGACCACGAGATCGCCGCTCCGGTGGAGCAGCACCTCACCGCTCGGGGCATCACGCTGCACCTCTCCACGGCCGCCGCCGCGTTCCACACTTTGTCCGACTCGGACGGCGCCGACCGTGTCAAGGTCGAACTCAACTCCGGCGTGAACATCGCCGCCGACTTGGTCATCTTGGCCGCGGGCGTTCGCCCCTCGGTCGAACTCGCCAAGGCCGCGGGCATCGAGCTCGGCTCGCGCGGCGGCATCAAGGTCGACACCCACATGCGCACCAACGACCCCGACGTCTACGCGGCGGGCGACGGCGTCGAAACCCTGCACCCCGTGCTGCCCGGCTCGTACCTCAACCCCTTGGCTGGGCCTGCCAACCGCGAGGCCCGCGTCGCCGCCGAAAACATCTGCGGTCGCGACACCGAATACAAGTCCACTCAAGGCACCAGCATCGTCAAGGTGTTCGACATGGTCGCCGGTGGTACCGGAGCGACCGCACGCCAACTCGATGCCTCCGGCGTCGAGTACCGCGTGATCCACATCCACCCGTCCGGCCACGCCGGTTACTACCCGGGCACCGCGATGATGCACATCAAGGTGTTGTTCTCTCCCACCGACGGCAGGGTGCTTGGCGCCCAGGCCTGCGGCTTCGACGGCGTCGACAAGCGGCTTGACCTCTTCGCCATGGCGATCCGCGCCGGCCTCACGGTCTACGACCTCGAGGAGCAAGAGCTCGCCTACGCCCCGCCGTTTGGCTCGGCCAAGGACCCGATCAACATGGCCGGCTTCGTGGCGGCTAACACTCTGCGCGGCGACCTGACCCTCTGGTACTCGCAGGAATTCCCCGCCGGAATCGCAGGCGCGCGCCTCATCGACGTGCGCACCCCGGAGGAGTACGAACTCTGGCACATCCCCGGCGCGGAAAACGTTCCGCTCGGCACCTTCCGCGACGCGTTCGCCGATTGGGACCGGGCACAACCCGTGCGCCTGTATTGCGCCGTCGGCTTCCGCTCCTACCTTGCCCAGCGCATCCTGGTGCAGAACGGCTTTACCGATGTGGCCACCCTCTCGGGAGGATCGACCACCTTCAAGCACGTGCACGACACGGACAAGGCCGAGTACGAGGCGTTGCCTCCGATGGAGAACTACGCCGAGACCACGTCGATCGCGGCCATGCCCGTCATGGCGAGCGGCACGCTCATCCAACTCGACTGCACCGGCCTCGCTTGCCCCGGCCCCATCATGAAGCTGTCGTCCGCGATGAAGCAAGCTGGCATCGGCGACGAGATCCAAGTCACGGTTTCCGACCCGGGCTTCGCGCTCGACGCCCCCGCATGGGCGTCCAAGAACGGCCACAAGCTCGTCTCCCTCGAGCCCAAGGGCGCCGGATACATCGCCACGATGCGCAAGGGCGGGCTCTCGCCCATCGCTACGGGGTCTGCACCCGCGAAGAAGAAGACCTCGATGGTCGTGTTCTCGGGTGACCTCGACAAGCAGATCGCCGCATTCATCATCGCCAACGGCGCGCTCGCCATGGGCGACGAGGTATCGATGTTCTTCACCTTCTGGGGCCTCAACGCGCTGCGCAAGGCCAAGCCCCCGCGTCGTCAGAAGAAGGCAATGGAGAAGATGTTCGGCGTCATGATGCCGCGCGGCGCCGAGAAGCTGACCCTGTCACAGATGCACATGATGGGTGCAGGCACCGCGATGATCAAGGGCGTCATGAAGAAGCACGACGTGCCGCCGCTCGCTGAGTTGATTCAGGCCGCGCAGGACGGTGGCGCGCGGATGCTTGGTTGCACCATGACGATGGATCTGTTGGGCATGGCCGAATCGGACCTGCTCGACGGCGTCGAACTCGCCGGCGTGGCGACCTTCCTTGGCGAGGCTGAGGAGTCGGGAACCACGCTCTTTATCTAATACCCGCAGCGCCGGGCCACCGCCCGGCGTTCGAGGGGGGGCGAAGCCCCGCAGTTATGGGGACTGCGGGGCTTCGCGCTGCCCGCCGCCACTGGTGCCCGCCGCGCCCCCGCAAATGGTTCAATCTGTACCGCCTGAGCAGGGGTGAGGGCTTCTGGTGGCTGGATCTGTACCGGGCTGGGCCCCAAAACTGGACCCGCGCCTGGGCCCGCGCGCGCCAAGGCAGGCTCAGGCTCAGGCTCAGGCTCAGGCTCAGGCTCAGGCTCAGGCTCAGTTCAAACGCTAGCCCGGGGCCGGTACGGAATCAGCCAGTCGACCGCTTTTGTGGCCCAAAACCGGTACAAATCGAGCCACCAGAGAGTGGCGCTCCTGGGGAACCTCGGGTGGCTACTCCTTGCCGGCGAGCGCCTTGTCGAACAGGATCCAGGTAAACGGCGCCACGGCCACTACCCACGCGGCGAGGCCCGCCAGACCGATTGCCACGTTGGACCAACCGTCACCGGTCGCCAAGGGAACCGACAAGGCGCGCGTGAACAGCGTGCCCGGCATGGCCTTGAGTGTGGCTCGAGAGGGATCGGCCAGCCACACTGGGGCGACTGCGGTCACGATGAGGAGCACGAGCGGCAGGACGGTGAGCGCCATGAGGAACACGGCCACCGCAATGGCGGGCTTCCTCAACACGGTCGCCACCAGGAACGCGAGCGCGCTGGCGAGCACCACATCGACGGTCGCCACCACGCTCACGAGCCCCATGTGACCAAAGGCCGAGCCGTCAAGTCCACCCGCAAGGAGCCGCACCAGGGCAATGGGGAACACGACGGCAATCGCCATTGCCGCTCCGAGCGTCGTGGCAGACAGCGCCCGTGCCCACAGCAGCCGCCCGCGCAGCGGCACGAGGACGGCGGATCCCGTGGCCGTGCCATCGGCCATCTCACGCGAGACGAAGCCAATCAAACCCACGGCGAAGGCGAGGGCGGCGAAGGAGATGCCCACCTCGAAGGGGACGATGTCAAGAGGGGCCCTGGAATCGCCGTCAGGGATGTTGACGGCGAGGGCCCACACCGTGACTCCGCCGGCGATCACGCCGAGCGAGACGCTCACGATCAGGGCGATCCGCAGCCCGCCCGCGGCAAGAGACCGGCGCATTTCTGCGGCCCACACGAGGCCAAGCGTCTGCTTGTGGGTTGAGATCGAGTTATCGGTCATCGCGGTCATGGGCTCACAGTTCCTTTGCGTGGTGCTCGCCCACGGTCGATTGCCGGTACAGGTTCTCGAGCGACTCCGTGATCCGTTTCAGTTGAGTCAACCCGGGCCCCTCCGTGAAGGCGAGCCGACCAATCTCCATCGTGTCGTCGGAGGTCACCACCAGGCCCTGTCCCTGCGGCGCGACGGCGAAACCGTGTGCGCCCAAGACCGCAGCCAAGCGGCCGACATCGGGCGACTCGACGTACGTCTGCGTGCTCGTCGAGGTCAGTTCCGCGACGCGGCCCTGTCTGACGACGTGCCCCTCCGACAACATGATGACGTCGTCGGCGACGAGCTCCAACTCACTCATCAGGTGAGAAGACAGGAACACGGCCTTGCCCCGGCCGGCTTGATGGCGCAGAAAGCTCCTGAGCCACAGGACGCCGTCAGGGTCGAGCCCGTTGACGGGCTCGTCGAGAATGAGGTTCTGTGGGTCGGCCACGAGGGCAAGCGCCAACCCGAGTCGCTGGCGCATGCCGAGCGAATATCGCTTGATGCGCTGACCGCCCACCTGCTCCAGCCCTACCTCGGCGAGGAGCTCGCCGACCCGGCTTGGAGGCAGTCGGTGCACGTCGCACGCGTAGCGCAGCACGGACTCGGCCTTGAGCCTGCCCGGAAGCCATTCCGCAGAGATCAGTGCGCCGATCGACCGGGCGGGCAAGGGCGCATCGGCGTACGGTCGACCGTCGACGCTGACGGTGCCGCCTTGCGCCTCGAGCAACCCGACGATGATCTTCATGAGTGTGGTCTTGCCCGCGCCGTTAGGTCCCACGAAGCCCATCACGCTGCCGTCCGGAACCGTCAGTGTCACGCCCTCCAGAACGGTCTTGGCGCCGAATGACTTGGTTACCGCATCTACCTTGATCAATGTGACCTCCCGGGACACGCTAACCCGACAACGACCTGCAGAAGCGCACTGGCCGCCCGCGCGTCGGCTTGGCCGCTCCCAGCAGATGGCTTGATTTGTACCGGGTAGCGGGGGTATTCGTGTTCCAGTGGCGGGATTTGTACCGGGTAGCGGGGGCAAGAGGGGCGGGGGCACGTGGGGCGGGGGCAGGAGGGGCGACGATGCTGGGGGAGGCGGCACGAGTGGCGCGCGGCCTCGCGTGCGTTATCGGTCGACGGAACGAATTCGGCCATCGGACGGCCATACCCCTCGGAAACCGGTACAGATCAAGCCACTTGTTGGGGCAGCCGCCACACGTGAGCCGCTCTAGTGGCTCGCGCCGAGATTGCCCGACATGCGGTCGTGAATGGCAAGCGAGGCCTCGTTCAAGCCATCGATGCTGACGGTCGTGCCGTGGCGCGCGTACTTGTAAACGATGCTGTCGAGCGCGGCGACCGTGGAGGCGTCCCACACGTGGGAGTCGGACATGTCGATGATCACGTTGGCGGGGTCGCCCGCGTAGTCGAACTGGCTGAAGAGGTCATTCGAACTCGCGAAGAACAGTTCGCCCGTCACCTTGTACACACGGGTGTCGCCCTCGATCGGCAGGCCCTCGACGTTCGCGAGGTGCGCCACGCGTCGGGCGAAGAGGACCGACGCGAGTATCACCCCGGCGACGACGCCATACGCGAGGTTGTGCGTGAACACTACGACGCCGACCGTGGTGAGCATGACGCCGGTCTCCGACTTTGGCATGCGACGAAGCGTCGACAACTGAATCGAGTGCCAGTCGAATGTCGCCCACGACACGTAGATCATGACCGCGACGAGCGCCGCCATCGGAATCGCCGCGACCAGGTCGCCGAGCACGAGGATCAGCACCAGGAGGAACACTCCGGCCATGAAGGTCGACAGTCGCGTGCGGGCGCGGCCAGCCTTCACGTTGATCATCGTCTGGCCGATCATGGCGCAACCGCCCATGCCGCCAAAGAAACCAGTGATGATGTTGGCGGCGCCCTGGCCCCACGCCTCACGCGTCTTGTCGGAGTGACTGTCCGTGATGTCGTCGACCAACTTGGCCGTAAGGAGACTCTCGAGCAGGCCCACCAGCGCGACTCCCAACGCGAAGGGGAACACGATGCGCAGCGTGTCAACCGTGAAGGGGACCCCGGGCCACAACAGCGACGGCAGTCCCTGGGGGAGTTTGCCCTCGTCGCCGACGGTCGGGACAGCGACAGCGAACGCGGTGGTCACAATCGTGAGCAACACGATCGCGACGAGCGGCGCGGGCACGGCCGCGGTCAGGCGCGGGAAGTAGGTGATGATCGCGAGCGCGGAGAGGACCAATGGGTACACGACCCACGACACGTTGGTCAGGTGAGGCACCTGCGCCAGGAAGATCAAGATGGCGAGCGCGTTCACGAAGCCGACCATGACGGAGCGGGGGATGAAGCGCATCAGTTTGGCCACGCCCAAGACCGCCAACACCACCTGAATGATCCCGCCCAGGATGACGGCGGCGATCAGATACTCGAGGCCGTGGTCACGACCGAGGGGCGCGACCACCAGGGCGATCGATGCCGTAGCGGCACTGATCATGGCGGGCCTTCCGCCCAGGAAGGAGATCGCGATCGCCATGGTGAAGCTCGCGAACAGGCCCACGCGCGGGTCCACGCCCGCGATGATGGAGAACGAGATCGCCTCCGGGATGAGCGCGAGCGCGACGACCAAGCCCGACAGAATCTCGGTGCGTGCGATGCGCGGGCTCATCCATGCCTGGCGCCGCCAAGTGCGTGGGTCCCACACCTCGCCCCACGCGTTGGTGACCTCGGGGACCCCGGTGGGCGTGCGGTCGGCGATTCCCGCCGTGACGAGCGTGTTGATGTCCGCCTCTTGGGCGCGAGTAGTGGGGGCCATGGGGTTCCTTACGGCGGGCGCGCTGGCGCCTTGATTTTCTTCGGTGTGCGCGAACGGGCCGGGACAGTCACGGTCAGTGACAAGAGCGCCGATGCGCGGGCAGGGGGACACGGCGCAGAGTTCTCTGCGCACGAAACTTGGAGGGGGCCAACGGCGGCCAGGGTCAAGGGTAGCGGACAAGTCGGTTCCCGATGGGCGGTACAGATTGAGCCACTGGCAGCCGGTATGGGCGCAGGGCGGTACGGATTACGCCACTGGCAGCCGGTATGGGCCCTATCCCGGTACAAATTGAGCCACCGCCGGTGGGCGATGGGGCCCAGACGCCGGTGGGGCGTCGGCAGCGCGCTCCTTGGCATACTGGCCCCATGAGCCAGGGCCGTCAGATCATGTCTTTCTCCGCCGTCGTGTCCCTGGGAATCGGCGCCATGATTGGCGCGGGCATCTTCGCGCTGCTGGGCGAGGCAGGTGCCATCGCGGGCAGTGCCGTCTGGATTTCGTTCCTCATCGGAGGCGTGATCGCCCTCCTCACCGGCTACTCCCTCGGCAAACTTGGGGCGCGATACCCCTCCGCCGGGGGAATGGTGGAATACCTCATTCACGGGTGGGGCTCGTCGCTCTTTTCGGGCGGCATGGCTGTCCTCATGTACCTGTCCGGCCTGTTGTCACTCGCTCTCGTGGCCAAGACCTTCGGCAGTTACGGGGCGACCCTCGTGCCCGGGTCGCCAGGGTGGCTGGCCCCCCTCTCGGCCGTCGGCGTCATGGTGCTCTTTGTCGCGGTTAACCTACGAGGTTCCGCGAGCGTCGGCCGGGTCGAATTGTGGATCGTGCTCTTCAAATTCGCGGTGCTGCTGACACTGGCCATCGGCGGGCTCACCATTCTTAAGCCCAGCCTGCTCGCGCCCTCCACCTACCCGGGCGCGTCCTCGATTGCGGCGAGCGTCGCCATCACCTTCTTTGCCTACGCGGGGTTCCGAGTCATCACGAACGCGGCCGAAAACGTCGACCACCCGGAACGCACCATCCCCCGCGCCATCACGACGGCCATCCTGCTGGTGATGGCGCTCTACATCGTCATCGCGCTCGTCGTTTTCGGCACCCTCACTCCCGGTGCGGTGAGCGCGGCCCAAGACCATGCGCTCGCGGAGGCCGCCCGCCCCGTGTTCGGCTCGGTGGGGGTGGCGGCCGTGGCGGTGACCGCGCTCGTCGCCACCGCATCGGCGATCAACGCCAGCCTGTTCTCTGTCACCAACGTCTCGTACCAGATGGCCAAGGACGGCGAACTGCCCGGCGTGTTCGGGCGCCCAGTGCGCAAGAGCCGCGAGGGCCTGCTCGTCAGCGGATTTGTCGTGTCAATCGCGGCGGTGGCCTTTGACCTCCGTCAGATCGCGGTCCTCGGCGCCATCAGCATCCTCTTGGTCCACACCGCTGTTCACGTGGGGCACTTGCGTTTGCTCGGCGCCACGGGAGCCAACAAGTGGGTGGTGGTGCTTGCGGCTGCGGCCGCGTTCGCGATCGTGACGGTCACCCTCGTCGACGCCGCCCAAACGTCGTGGACGGTGCCGCTCCTCTTCGTGGCCGTCGTGGCCGTCTCGTTTGGCGGCGAGTGGGTGCTGCGACTCACCACTCGACGCAAGCTCCGCACCCGCGTCAAGCACTAGCGGTTGCCCGCGTGGCGGGGCCGCTGTGCGCGTCGTGCGTACGAAATCCGGGGCGACACGGCACGGTGACCTCATGGCTACGGTGCCCACTTCCCCCTTCCCACAGCCCGCGCACGCATGGAAGCTCGGCGAACACCCCTGGCTTGACGCGTGGGGCGGCACGCCCGCTCGTGCTCGGGTCATCATCGACAACGACTTCGCGGGCGATCCCGACGACCTGGTTCAGGTGGTGCATCACCTCTTGTCGCCGTCGGTCGAGATCTCGCTCATCGTGAGTTCGCACCTGCACGAGGGACATGGCTCGCCTGACGCCGCGGCGGCGGAAGGGGCCGACGTCGTCCGATCGATCTTTGGGCGCATGGGCCTCGACGCCGAGGGCGTGCTGTGCGTGGGCGCCGAACGGGCGATGAGCGACACCACCAGGCCCCAAGCATCGGACGCCACGGAGCGAATCCTCGCCGAGGCGATGCGCGATGACCCGCGACCGTTGTTCTACGTGGCTGGCGGCTCGCTGACCGACCTAGCGTCGGCCCTGCTCCTGCACCCGGAGATCGCCGGCCCCCTCACGCTCGTCTGGATCGGCGGGTTCGGCCACGACGAGGACCTGTCGGGCCTGGTGGCCGACGACGAGTACAACTTCTCCATGGACGTCGCGGCCGCCGGCGTGATCTTCGATGCGCCGGAACTCGAAGTGTGGCAGGTACCGCGCACCACGTACGCGGCATGCATCATGTCGGATGCCGAGATGATCACGCAGTGGGCGATGGCGGGACCACTCGGCGCCCACCTTCGCGACGAGGTGCGGGCCGAGATGGAGCGCTTCGTCGATGGTCAGCGTGCCATGGCGGAAACGTACGTCATGGGGGATTCCCCGCTCGTGCTGCTCACGGCCCTCACCAACTTCTGGGGTCCGGAGGCGTCGTCGTGTTCATACGTCGTGAAGCCGACTCCGGCGCTGCTTCCGGATGGCTCCTACGTCGAGCGTTCCGACTCCCGGCCGATGCGGCTCTACACATCGGTCGACGTGCGCCTGATGCACGCGGATCTTGCGGCCAAGCTCACGTTGTTCGAGGCCTGGCAACGAAGCTGATCCACCGCGTCGTGGCTCAATCCGTTCCGCTTATGAGCACTCAGGCCCGCTGCGTGGCTTGATCCGTACCAGGCGCGCGGAGCCTGCGGTACGGATTCAGCCACCAGCGGCCCGTGCGTCCCTGAGGCGGTACGGATCAAGCCATTTGCGAGGGGGTGGTGGCTTCGGGCTCACCGTCGGAGTCGCCGTCAAGCGGCTCGTCCACATCGAGGTGACGCTCGACGTTGCGAGCGATGCCGATGATGTGGTCACCCTTTCCCGGCTTGGCAAAGATGACGCCCATGGTGTCGCGACCCTTGGCCGGCACCTCGTTCACGAGCGCGCGCATGACCTTGCCGCCCTCCATGATCACGAGGACCTCGTCGTGCTCCTCGACCAACAGTGCGCCCACGAGGTCGCCGCGCTCATCCTGGAGCTTGGCCACCTTGATGCCGAGTCCGCCGCGGCCCTGAACGCGATACTCATCCACGGACGTGCGCTTGGCATAACCACCCTCGGTCACCACGAACGAGTACGAGCCCTCGGTCACGACGTCCATGGCGAGTAGTTCATCGTCGTTGCGGAAGCCCATTCCCTTGACGCCCGAGGTCGCGCGGCCCATGGGGCGCAACGCGTCGTCGGTCGCCTCGAACGTGAGCGACAAACCCTTGCGGGACACGAGCATCAGCTTGTCCTCCGAAGCGACCAGGCGAGCGGAAACGAGCTCGTCGGGAAGCATCTCGCCGTCGTCGCCCTCAACCTCACGCAGGTTGATGGCGATGAGGCCGCCGCTGCGGTTCGAGTCGTAAGCGTGCAGGTCCGTCTTCTTGACGAGGCCGCGCTTGGTGGCGAGCACCAGGTACGGCTTGTCGGTGTAGGTGCGCAGGTCCATGACCTGGGCGATCTGCTCGCCCGGCTGGAACGCGAGCATGTTCGCGACGTGCTGGCCCTTCGCGTCGCGGCTGCCATCGGGAAGCTCATACGCCTTGGCACGGTAGACGCGGCCAAGGTTGGTGAAGAACAGCAACCAGTGGTGCGTCGTCGTGACAAAGAAGTGGTCCACGAGGTCGTCGCTACGCAGGGTTGCGCCGCGCACTCCCTTGCCGCCCCGACGCTGGGCGCGGTACTGGTCCGAACGGGTGCGCTTGGCGTAGCCGCCGCGGGTGATCGTGACGACCACCTCTTCCTCGGCGATGAGGTCCTCGATGGAGACCTCGCCGTCGAAGAGGCTGATGACGGTGCGGCGATCGTCGCCATACTTGCGCACCACCTCGCCCAACTCGTCCGAGATGATCGACCGCTGGCGCGACTCCGAGGAGAGGATCCCCTGGAGGTCCTTGATCTCCTCCATGAGGGCGGCGTGGTCGTCGATGATCTTCTGGCGCTCGAGAGCGGCCAGTCGGCGCAACTGCAGGTTGAGGATTGCGGTCGCCTGGACCTCGTCCACGTCGAGCAGCGCCATGACTCCGGTCCGGGCCTCTTCCACGTCGGGCGAGCGGCGGATCAGAGCGATGACCTCGTCGAGCGCGTCGAGCGCCTTGAGGTAACCGGTCAGGATGTGGGCCTCGCGCTCGGCCTCCCGCAGGCGGTACGCGGTGCGGCGCTGAATGACCTCAACCTGGTGGGTCACCCAGTGACGCACGAAGCCGTCGAGCGGCAGGGTGCGCGGCACGCCGTCGACGATCGCGAGCATGTTCGCGCCGAAGGTCTCCTGCAACTGGGTGTGCTTGTAGAGGTTGTTGAGGACCACCTTGGCGACGGCGTCGCGCTTGAGCACGATCTCGAGGCGCTGGCCAGTGCGGCCGGACGACTGGTCGCGAATGTCGGCAATACCAGCGACCTTGCCATCCTTGACGAGGTCGGCGATCTTGATCGCGAGGTTGTCCGGGTTGACCTGGTACGGGAGCTCGGTGATGACCAGGCACATGCGGCCCTGGACCTCTTCGATGTTGACGACGGCGCGCATCGTGATCGACCCGCGGCCCGTGCGGTACGCGTCCTCGATGCCGCGGCGACCAAGAATAGTTGCGCCCGTGGGAAAGTCGGGGCCAGGGATGCGCTCGATGAGCGCGTCGAGAAGTTCCTCGCGGCTGGCCTTGGGGTTCTCAAGGTGCCACTGCACGCCGGCCGCAACCTCGCGCAGGTTATGCGGCGGAATGTTGGTGGCCATGCCCACCGCGATGCCGGCGCTGCCGTTGACCAACAGGTTGGGGAAGCGCGCAGGCAGGATGATCGGCTCTTGTTCGCGGCCGTCGTAGTTGTCCTCGAAATCGACGGTGTCCTTGTCGATGTCGCGAACCATCTCCATGGCGAGCGGCGCCATCTTGCACTCCGTGTACCGCGAGGCGGCGGCGCCGTCGTTGCCTGGAGAGCCGAAGTTGCCCTGGCCGGAAATCAGCGGATAGCGCAGCGACCACGGCTGCACCATGCGGACCATGGTGTCGTAGATCGCCGAGTCGCCATGGGGGTGGTACTTGCCCATGACGTCGCCGACGACGCGGCTGCACTTGGAAAACGCACGGTCAGGGCGGTAGCCGCCATCGAACATCGCATACAGCACGCGGCGGTGGACGGGCTTGAGGCCGTCACGAACATCGGGCAAAGCGCGGCCGACGATGACCGACATGGCGTAGTCCATGTAGGACCGCTGCATCTCGGTGTTGAGGTCGACGTCCTCGATGCGGCCGTGGTTCACGCCCGCGAGGCCGTCACCGTTGGGGATATCAGATGTCAAGGAAACGCACATCCTTCGCATTGCGCTGAATGAAGTTGCGGCGGGACTCGACGTCCTCGCCCATGAGGACCGAGAAGACCTCGTCCGCCATCGCGGCGTCGTCCATCGTCACCTTGAGTAGCGTGCGACTGGCGGGGTCCATCGTGGTGACGCGCAGCTCCTCGTGGTCCATCTCGCCCAGACCCTTGTAGCGCTGGATCCCGTTGTCCTTGGGGATCTTCTTGCCGCTCTTGAGTCCCTCGGCGAGGAGCGCGTCGCGCTCCTTGTCGGAGTAGACGTACTCGTGTGCCGAATTGGACCACTTGATCTTGAACAGCGGCGGCTGCGCCAGGTACACGTAGCCCGCGTCGATGAGGGGGCGCATGTAGCGGAAGAGCAGCGTGAGCAGCAAGGTGCGAATGTGCTGGCCGTCGACGTCGGCATCGGCCATCAGCACGATCTTGTGATAGCGCGCCTTGTCGATGTTGAATTCCTCGCCCATGCCAGCGCCGAACGCCGTGATGAGCCCCTGGACCTCCATGTTGGCGAGCGCCCGGTCGAGCCTCACGCGCTCGACGTTGAGGATCTTTCCGCGGATCGGCATGATCGCCTGGTTGTACGGCTCACGGCCCTGCTTCGCCGAGCCGCCTGCGGAGTCACCCTCGACGATGAAGATCTCGCATTCGTCGGGGTTGCGACTCTGGCAGTCCGACAGCTTTCCTGGCATGCCACCGGATTCGAGGAGTCCCTTGCGGCGCGTCGCCTCGCGGGCCTTGCGCGCTGCCATCCTCGCCTGGCTCGCCTGGATCGCCTTGCGGATCACGTCGCGACCCTCGTTCGGGTGGGAGTCAAACCAGTCGGTGAGTCGCTCGTTGACCACCTTCTGCACGAAGGTCTTCGCGATCGTGTTGCCCAGCTTGGTCTTGGTCTGGCCCTCGAACTGCGGCTCGCCGAGCTTGACCGAGATGACGGCGGTGAGCCCCTCGCGAACATCGTCGCCCGTGAGGTTCTCGTCCTTCTCCTTGATGATGCCCTTCTCGCGCGCGTACTTGTTGACCAGCGTGGTCATCGCCGCACGGAAGCCCTCTTCGTGGGTGCCGCCCTCGGTGGTCGCAATAGTGTTCGCGTAGGTGAAGACCGACTCGGAATACGCGTTGGTCCACTGGAGTGCGAGCTCGACCGAGATGCGGTTTTCGACGTCCTCGGTCTCGATGCTGATGACCTCGGGGTGAACCAGCTCGGCCTTCTTGGCGGCGTTGAGGTGTTTGACGTAGTCGATCAGGCCGCCGTCGTACTGGTAGGTGACGGAGCGCGAGGTGGGCGCCTCGTCGTCATCGGCCTCACCCGAGATGTGCTCGGGGCGCTCGTCCGTCAGGGTGATGCTCAACCCCTTGTTGAGGAATGCCATCTGCTGAAAGCGCGCGCGCAGCGTCTCGAAGTCGTAATCGGTCGTCTCGAAGATGAGCGGGTCGGCCCAGAACGTCTGCTGGGTACCCGTCTCGTCGGTGGCCTCGCCCTTGACGAGCGTGCCATCCGGGCGGCCGCCCTCGACGAATATCTGACGCCACACGAACCCTTGGCGCTTCACCACGGTCTCAACCTTGTAGGACAAGGCGTTGACCACCGAGATGCCGACGCCGTGCAGGCCGCCGGAGACCGCATAACCACTGCCGCCGAACTTTCCGCCGGCGTGAAGGATTGTCATGACGACCTCGACCGTCGGCTTGCCCTCGGTGGGGTGCATGTCGACGGGGATTCCGCGACCGTTGTCGGTGGTGCGCACGCCGCCGTCGGCCATGAGCGTCACGGTGATGGTGTCGCAGTGGCCCGCTAGCGCCTCGTCAACTGAGTTGTCGACCACCTCGTAAACGAGGTGGTGAAGACCCCGCTCGCCCGTAGACCCGATGTACATACCGGGACGCTTGCGCACCGCCTCAAGACCCTCGAGAACAGTGATGTCGCTTGCGCCGTATGCCAGATCGTTCGCTGACGCGTCTTGCTTGGCCACAGAATGCCTTTCCACGCCCCCAACGCGGGCCGGTTCGGCTCGCGTGATATCTCGGGCCATTCTACGCGCTCTGAGCGGCTTTCCCGGGCGATTCAGGGGGATTCTGGGGGAAGTCGTCGGATGGCGGTTCTGGGGACGATCTTGCGGAGTGCCCGTGCGCGGTCCCTGAAGGCCTGGAGTCGGGACCTTTCTGGCCGGTGGCGGCCACAAACACGCCCTTCACACAGGGAACCGCCCGCGCCCGTCTCGCTGCGGCTCTACCCATACGTATCGCGGACGCCCTACCCGTACGTATCGCGGGGACCGCGGCCCTTCACGCGGCGGGGACCCTTGACCCAGTTCTTGTCACTGGGTCCGATGAACCGCAACTCCTTGACGACCTCGCGGCCAAACTCCTCGTTGAGGCGATGGCGCACCTGGCCCGACATGAGCTGCATCTGTGTGGCCCACGCGCTCGAGGACGCGCGCAAGAGAAGCGCGCCCTCATCAAAACTCACGGGTTCGCAGTGGTCGGCGATTTGGTCGCCGATGACCTCGCGCCAACGTGCCGTCACGGAGGCCACTTCAATATGCTCGGTCCAGCCCATTCGGGTCAGCAGTGCCTGGACGTTGTCGCTCATGGCCCGGGGGTCTCTTCCCGTGCCGAAGGGCTGGGGCGAAGACTCGCCATCCGTCGCCGCGCGCCTGGACTTCTTCTGCCTGCGGGCCGCTTGCGGCGACGTCCGGTGAGCGCCGCGTTCACGGGCCGACGCTCGTGCTCGCTCCATGGCCTCTTTGGCGAGGGCTGCGGGATCGGTGCGCTGCGCTGTTTCGCTATCGCGAGTCGCGTCCGGCTTGCCGTCGGCCGGGAGGCCATGACCCGAGACGGCTTCAACCCCGCCCACCTCAACCCCGCCCACCTCAACCCCGCCCACCTCAACCCCGCGGTCGTCAAGCCCATCTACGTCGTTGCCGCGGACTGGGGGGCCACTCGGCTCGTGGTCACTCATGGTCGTCCTCGAGGGCGACCTCGCCCGGCGTTACCTTCAAGATGCGGTGGCCCGCAGGGTGAGCCCGAAGTTCGACGGGGACATCCTCCGCAACGGCTGCCGTGATGAGCACCTGGCTCGCCCGGGCGATGCGGCCGGCGAGAGCCGCCCTGCGCCCGGTGTCCAACTCCGCGAACACGTCGTCCAGGATTAGCACCGGTTCGCCGTCGTTTCCGTCGCTGGCCAGCAGGTCATAGGAACCAAGGCGGAGCGACAGTGCGCAGGACCAACTCTCTCCGTGGCTCGCGTAGCCCTTGGCGGGAAGCGTGCCTATCTGAATGTCGAGGTCATCCCTATGGGGACCGACGAGGCACACGCCTCGGTCGAGTTCCTGTTTACGAAGGTCGCGCATTCGGCTGAGCAATGCTTCCGTGAGTTCGTCGACCGAGGTGAGTGGGGTGGGAGCGACGCGCTCCGTCGCGTCGCCTGCGGCCAAAGGCCGCGGCGCGAAAATTCCGGTTTCGGTTGTTTCCGAAGAGGCCGGGTTTGCGTCCGCCGTCACCGGTGTGGTGCGGTGCTCGACGTGAGGCGCCTCGGTTTCTGGCGCATGTTGGCCCGTTGTTTCACGTGAAACCAACGTCGCCGTCGAGTAGGCGATCGAACAGGCGCCCTCACCCGGGGCGACGTCGGCGTAGGCGCGCGCCACATAGGGGCCAAGTTGCTCCACCGCAATTACCCGCGCCTTCATGATGCGTCCACCGAGTCCCGCCAGCTTTTCGTCCCAGATAGCGAGCAGGTCCTCGTCGATGCGGGCCTTGCCCTTGGCGGACTTCAGCAGGGACGATCGCTGTCGCAACACTCGGTCGTAGTCGGCGAGGTCTCCCGCGAAGGCTGGCTGCAACGCGACACACAACTCGTCGAGGAAGGCCCTCCGCGTGCTCGGGTCTCCCTTGACTAGGCCGAGGTCCTCGGGGGCGAAGACGACGGTGCGCAGGAGACCAAGGAGTTCCCGCGGCCTGACAGCGCCCCGATTGAGCCGGGCTTGGTTGGCCCTTCCCGGAACGAGGGTGATCTCGAGCATCAGCGAACGCTCGCCGCGCTGCACGCGGCCGGCGACGACGGCCCTTTCGGCGCCAACTCTGAGGAGCGGTGCATCGGTGGCGACGCGGTGTGATGACAGCGTTGACAAGTACCTGACCGCCTCGACGACGTTGGTCTTGCCGTGGCCGTTGCGGCCCACCAGAGTGGTGACTCCCTCACCGAACTCGACTTGCGCGGTGGCGTACGAGCGGAAGTCTGTGAGTTGTAGGTGGGTGATGCGCATCGGGCGTTAGCCGGCGATGCGGATCGGCACCAAGAGGTAGCGGAACTCCGACTTGGGCGTGCCATCGGGCTTGTCGAGACCAACGAAGTCCACCGGTTTGGTGTCCTGCGTGAAGCCCATCCGGACGTAAGGCGCGTCGAGCGCGCTCAGCCCGTCAAGCAGGAAGGAAGGATTGAAGGCGACGGTGATTTCGCCGCCCTCCACCGTCGCCTCGATGGCCTCGGATGCCTGTGCGTCGTCGGTGTGCCCGGCGTCAAGCACCAACTCGCCTTCCGAAAAGACGAGGCGAACGGCTGCGTTCCTTTCGGCGACGAGAGAGACGCGCTTGGTGGCCTCGATCAGCTCCGCGGTGGAGACGACGGCCGTGATGGTCGACGAGTCCGGAAACAGGCGGCGGACCTGAGGGTATTCGCCATCCATCAGCAACGAGGTGGTGACCAAGCCGCCCGCCGAAAAACCAATGAGGTCGACACCCTGGCCGGAACTCAACGCAAGCTGCACTTCGCCAGAGCCGAGCGACTTGGCCGTGTCGGCAAGCGTCTTCGCCCTCACGAGCGCGATGGCTGAGATGTCGGGTGATCCCGGCTTCCACGTGAGTTCTCGCAACGCGAGTCGGTAGCGGTCGGTGGCGAGCAACGAGATGCGCTCGCCCTCGATCTCCATTCGCACGCCCGTAAGGATTGGGAGGGTCTCGTCTCGCGAGGCGGCTGCCTGAACCTGCTGCGCAGCGGCCAACAATTCGGCCCCGTCAATGGTGCCCGACGTCTCTGGCATCACCGGAAGTGCCGGGTATTGGTCGACCGGCATTGTGGCGAGCGAGAATCGTGAAGCGCCACACGTCACGGACACCTTGGTGCCCTCGAGGTCGAACTTAACCAGCTTGTGCGGTAGCGCATTGGCGATCTCGCGCAACAAACGCCCCGACACCAAGACTGACCCTGCGGTCTCGACGTCAGCCGGGAACTCGCCGCGTGCGGAGACCTCGTAGTCGAAGCTCGACAAGGTCACAACACCTGCCGTGTCCGCCTCAATCAGGACGCCGGCGAGAACGGGTACGGGGGGACGATGAGGCACCGCTCGCGACGCCCAAGCGACGGCGTCGGCAAGAATGTCGCGCTCTACAGAAAACTTCATCGAACTCCCCTTTCGGGTCACACACTACGCCAAAGGACCGACGCGTCTAGTCCCAAATCGCTTGGTGCTGGTGGGGACTTATGAAGGTCCATGTGGACAAGTAAGAGATAGAGATAGGTAGTAGTCATAGGGGGCGCCCACTTTGGGGATAAATGCCAAAGTTCCTGCAAAATGCACCTATGTGGTCGTGGACAGACACTGCAAATCTGTGAGGGAGCGCCCTAGGTTCCGGTGGACAGACAACCCGCGTACCCAGGAACCTGTGATTCATTCACAACCTATTACCCTTGGATAGGCGGTCCAAGAAAGATATACACAGAGTTATCCACATGTGTGAGCGACGGAGTTCTGAGCCCCGTATTGAGATCTCGAACCGAGGCCACAGGGACCCCTAAGTTACGAACCTTCCTCGAGAGCCAAAAACAGCCCGGACCGCGCGCTAGCGACGGTGCTGTTGCTTGATCCGGGCGTGAATCTCGTTGACCTGGTTGTACATCTGCCGGCGCTGAGCGATCTGGTCTTCGACCTTCTTGACCGCGTACATCACCGTCGTGTGGTCCTTGCCGCCAAAGTGCTCACCAATCTTGGGGAGGCTGAGGTCTGTCAGTTGGCGACACAGATACATGGCGATCTGCCTGGCGGTCACGAACACACGGCTGCGTGAGGTGCCGGTGAGCTCCTCCATCGTGATGCCAAAGTACTCGGCGGTCTTGCCGATGATCGCCGAGGCAGTGATCTGAGAGTCGTCATCAGAGATGAGGTCCTTGAGCACCACCTGGGCGAGGCTCAGGTCGACTATCTGCTTGTTGAGGGCGGCGAACGCAGTGACTCGGATAAGCGCACCCTCAAGCTCACGAATGTTGCTGGTGATGTTCGAGGCAATGTATTCGAGCACGTCGGGAGGCGCCGCCACGTCGTCCGCCTGGGCCTTCTTGCGAAGGATCGCGATACGGGTCTCGAGGTCGGGCGGCTGCACATCCGTCATGAGGCCCCACTCGAAGCGGGTACGCATGCGTTCCTCGATGCCGCTGAGGTGGCGGGGCGAGACATCGGACGTAATCACCACGTGCTTACCTGCGTTGTGCAGAGCGTTGAACGTGTGGAAGAACTCCTCGAGCGTCTGCTCTTTGCCTTGCAAGAACTGGATGTCGTCGATCAGGAGAACGTCGACCTCGCGGTATTGCCTCTTGAAGCTGAGCGACCGGTCATCGCGGATCGAGTTGATGAAGTCGTTCGTGAACTCCTCCGAGTTCACATAGCGGACCTTGTTCTGCGGCTTGATCTGGCGCGTGTAGTGACCGATCGCGTGGAGCAAGTGAGTCTTGCCCAGCCCCGAGTCGCCGTAAATGAAGAGGGGGTTGTATGTCTTGCCCGGACTCTCCGCCACGGCAAGGGCGGCGGCGTGGGCGAAGCGATTGGACGCGCCGATGACGAAGGTGTCGAACGTGTACCGCGGGTTGAGGTGCGGGTCCTCGTAGGGGGCGGGCGTGACAGGTGGGCGCCCGGATCCCCGGGAGTAGTCAAGTGCAGGCTCGTCATCGAGCGGCAAGGTGGGAGGTGTCACCGAGGAATCAACGGTGACCGCGATGCGCACTTCCCTGCCGAGCACATCACTCAACGCACCCGCGATCGGCTGACGCAACGTGGTCTCCACGTAGTTCTTGGTGAAGTCCTCTGCGACGGCGAGGAAGACGTTGTCCTCGAGTACGGCGAGTGGTTTGATGAGTCTCAGGAACGACCGCTGCTGCGCGGTGGTGGATCCGTCGGAAACGAGGTTGCTGACGGCGCTGGTCCAGACTTCGTCGATCGTACGATTAGCGTCGTCTGTGGTCACCGAACTGCTCCCTCTCCACAGCATTGTGCACAGGGGTTGAGACCCCGTAACCTATCTGTCATTTGACGTTGGCGGCGTGTCTTTCCACCGCACCATGCGTTGATGAGGGAGCCTATACCGTTTGGGCCCAGCGACCAACGGCTGATTTGAGATTTGACCGGCGCCCCGTGAGCGCGTACCGTGAGTTCGCTGATTTACCCATCCCCCAAAACGTCGTGGAGTACTCCCGTGAGCAAGCGGACTTTCCAGCCGAACAACCGAAAGCGTGCCAAGACGCACGGCTTCCGCCTGCGTAGTCGCACCCGTGCGGGACGCGCCATATTGAAGGCTCGGCGCCGCCGGGGCCGCGACTCTTTGTCGGCGTAGTGCTGCCTGCCGGCGCACGGCTGCGACGTAGCGAGGACTTTCGGGTCACGATGCGTCGCGGCGCCAAGGCCGGCGGCCGTACTGCGGTGGTGTACGTGGTGAAGACCGGCGGTGCTTCGAGCATGGCCGGTTTCGCTGTTTCTCGAGCGGTAGGAGGCGCCGTGGTCCGCAACCTCGTGAAGCGTCGTCTTCGCGCAGTGATGGCGGACGCTTTGGCGACGATTCCGGAGGGCTCCCACGTGGTGGTTCGAGCGCTCCCCGCAGCGGCCGATGCCTCGTTTGCACAGTTGCGGACGGACGTGCTTGGTGCGTTGGGCCGCGCGGAAGTAAAGGCGAACTCGTGACGCCCGCTGGCCTCGCGCGGGGAGTGTTCAGGATTCCCCAATATGCGGTCATGGCACTGATCAAGGTCTATCAACTTGTCGTCTCACCCCTACTGGGCCCCACGTGTAAGTACTACCCCTCGTGTTCCCACTACGGTCTCGAGGCAGTGCGCCGGCATGGCGCCATCAAGGGCACCGTGATGGCCGGCTGGCGAGTGCTGCGATGTAACCCATGGAGCAATGGCGGTGTGGACGAAGTCCCCGCCAAGGGCGAACCCCTGTTCCGAACCCATCAGACTTCACCCATAGCGACGTAAGGACTTATTCGTGGAAAAGCTCTACGCCCTCCTATGGCCACTCGAGTGGGTGGTGGCCAACATCATGGTGCTGGTGCACCAGGCCCTTGGCTTCATTGGTTTCAATCCCGCATCTGGGCTGACCTGGGCGCTGTCGATCGTGGGCCTCACCGTGATCATTCGAGTGCTGTTGATCCCCGTGTTCGTGCGGCAGATCAAGGCGCAACGCGCGATGCAGATGATTGCGCCGGAGCTGCGCTCGGTGCAGGACAAGTACAAGGGTAAGAAGGATCAGGCCTCAAGGGAGGCCATGACCAAAGAAACGATGGAGCTGTACTCCAAGCACAAGACGAACCCCTTCTCGTCGTGCCTGCCGCTCCTGATGCAGACGCCCGTGTTCTTTGCACTTTTCCACGTGCTGAACCAGCGACTAGACGGCAAGTCGCCCCCCATTGGATTGCTATCGGGGACACTCATCCGGCAGGCCAACGATGCCACCCTCTTTGGCGCCAAGCTGTCATCGACCTTCTTGAAGTCGGGCGCCGACATGCAGCCCAAGATCATCGCGGCCGTCCTCATCGCCGCGATGGTGTCGACCTCCTTCTTCAGCCAGCGCCAGTTGACCATGAAGAACATGCCGCCGTCGGCCCTTGAGGGGCCCATGGCCAAGCAGCAGAAGACCCTGATGTACATCCTGCCGTTCGTGTTCGTGCTGTCCGGCCCCAACTTCCCCATCGGTGTTCTCATCTACTGGACCGTGTCGAACATGTGGTCAATGGGCCAGCAGTTCTACGTCATCCGCAGGAACCCGACGCCGGGTTCAGCCGCCGAGGCCTCCTACAAGGCGCGGCTCACAGAGAAGGCCGCCCGCAAGGGCCTGACCATTGATGGCCGGACCCTGGAAGAGGCCCGCCTCGAGGAAGAGGCCGCTGCGGAGGCGGTGGCCGAGGAGCGGCGCAGCAGGCAACGCGCGCAACCCAAGCGCAAGAAGCGCAACAAGCCATCGACAAACCAGGGCCCCACTCAGCCTTCAGCCGATGGCACTCAGCCTTCCGGTGAGGGCTCTTCGGGGGACGACCCCGGTTCTCCAACCGACGACCCCGACGATGAGATCGACCCCCCTGGCATCAAGACCACCTAGCCGTTGGCCGCCGTCCGAGCGGCCCTAATTCCCAAGGACTGTCATGACTGATGTGAATCGTAAGGACCTCGACAAAGAAGGCGATATCGCAGCCGACTTTCTCGAGGAGCTGTTGGACATCCTCGACATGGATGGAGACATTGACATTTCCGTCGAGGCAGGTCGCCCCAAATTGGCAATCGTCGCGGAGGGTCCAAGCCAGGACCTCAAGCGCCTGGTGGGACCAGACGGCGAGGTCCTCGATGCACTCCAAGACCTCACGCGACTCGCGGTGCAGTCGGAGACGGGGAATATCAGCAGGCTCATGCTGGACATCGCCGAGTTCCGCGCTGGCCGCAAGGAGCAGTTGGCCGAGCAGGCGCGCGAGATCATCGCGAAGGTTCGCGAATCCGGCGAGCCCGTCGCCCTTCCCTCGATGAACGCGTTTGAGCGCAAGGTTGTTCACGACGTCGTTCTCGAGGCCGGCCTGGTGTCCGAAT
Source organism: Demequina lutea (assembly GCF_013409005.1). NCBI lineage: Bacteria > Bacillati > Actinomycetota > Actinomycetes > Micrococcales > Demequinaceae > Demequina > Demequina lutea. Next base: position 63,725 of record NZ_JACBZO010000001.1, on the reverse strand, counting down.
CAGAGGGCGAAGACCCGCACCGTCATGTGGTCGTCAGCCCCGCCGCGTCTTAGTGAGTAGGGCCTAGCGGGCACGGTTCGGTCGGCACTGTGTGTAGTCGGCACTGTGTTGTAGTGGGCACCGTGTAGCTGACGCCGGGAGGATCCCTCAGGGGACTCCCGGCGTCTTGCCTTCGGGGTGTTTCACGTGAAACATCGCGGAAGCGGGGCGCCCTGGTCGGCTCCGTGGCGGGTCGGCTCCGTGGCGGGTCGGACCGCGAGGCGGAGGGCACGACTACGGTGTTTCACGTGAAACATCGCGCGGGCACTCGACCAGTGGTGCGAGATGATGAATGCGGGCCAGTCCACATTGACGGCGTCTGCGACGGAGAAGGGTTCGGATGCGATGACGAGCGAGTCCACTGACGCCGACGACCGAGGAACGGACCTGGCGTCGCTCGACCAAGAGGCACTCCGAGTGCTCCTCGGTGCCCGCTTCGACGCGGTCGCCACGTACGCGGCGATGCTCGCCGAGCAGGGTGAGAAGCGCGGCCTCATCGGGCCGCGCGAACTCGAGCGGCTGTGGGAGCGTCACATCCTCAACTCGGCAGCGGTCGTGCCCTTCCTGGGACCAGGACGCATCGTGGACGTCGGCTCTGGCGCGGGACTTCCCGGCATCGTGATTGCGGCGATGCTCCCGGATCGGGAGGTCGTGTTGGTCGAACCCATGGAGCGTCGGGTGGCGTGGCTGGAAGAGGCCGCGACCGAGATCGGCCTCGACAACGTCACGGTCAGGCGGGCCCGGGCGGAAGAGGTCGCCGGCGAGTTGGAGGCCGATGCCCTGACGGCCCGGGCGGTGGCCTCGATCGACAAGCTGGTGAAGTGGTGCCTACCCCTCTTGTCCGAGACGGGCCATATGGCGCTCTTGAAGGGGCGCACGGCGGTGGACGAGATCGAGCGCGCCAAGTACGTTCTACGCAAGGCTCGGCTGTCAGCAGAGGTCCTCACCGCACCGACGCTTGTCGGCCTTGAGCCCACCACGGTGGTCCGCATCACGCGCGAAACGGCGAATCGCTGAAACTCTTCTCCCCAAGCTTTCCACAGGCCCGTGGTGCTCAGGAGGCCACCCCAGACGGGCGTCGTCCACAGGCCGGGCCTCCCAGCGAACCCTCCCCAGGCGATGTGTGGATAACCCACCTTTGCGGCGTTTGCGGTGAGAGTGTTTCACGTGAAACATTGACCTGTACCCCGGCTACGAGACCCCTGAGGAGACGTGTGTGACTGACCACGAGCTCGACGCGCGCAGCGCCGCTGCGACGTCCCCCGATGGACAGAGGAGCCACGTCCCTGCGTACCAGCCCAACGGGCTGGGTCGTCCCGCCGCAGACCGTCCCGCCGCAGACCGTCCAGCATTGGACGACGCGTTCAGCAGAATTGGCGTTGACGGCGATAGCCCCCTCGCGAGCGAACTCCTCGAGCTGGAGCGGCTTCGCCGCACCTTGGAGGAGTCGAACTTTCCGCGCCCCGCAAAGACGCGAATCATCGCGATCTCCAATCAGAAGGGCGGCGTCGGCAAGACGACAACGTCGGTCAACGTCGCCGCGGCGCTCGCGAGCAAGGGCGCGAACGTCCTGGTGATCGACGCCGACCCCCAGGGCAACGCGTCCACGGCCCTGGGCGTGGACCACCGTGCGGGAACGCCCTCCATCTACGAAGTCCTCCTTGAGGACGTGCCGATCGCGTCGGTGGCTCAGCGGTGTCCCGACCTGCCGTCGCTGTGGTGCGTTCCGGCGACGATCGACCTGGCGGGTGCCGACATCGAGCTCGTGTCAGCCGTCCGCAGGGAGTATCGGCTCCATACGGCGATTACGGAGTTGCTCGCACGCGAGGGCAAACAACTCGACTACCTCATCATTGACTGTCCCCCCAGCCTTGGACTGCTGACGCTCAACGCCATGGTGGTGGCGACAGAGGTGCTCATCCCGATTCAATGCGAGTACTACGCGCTGGAGGGATTGAGCCAGTTGATGCGCACCATCGCGATGGTGAAGAAGCACCTCAATCCGGCGATCTACGTTTCCACTATCGTGCTCACCATGTACGACCAGCGCACCAACCTCGCGCGTGAGGTTGCTCAAGAGGTCAGGACGCACTTTCCCAACGAGACCTTCGACCAGACGGTGCCTCGCTCCGTCCGGGTGTCTGAGGCCCCCAGTTTTGGCAAGACAGTCATCACGCACGACCCCCACTCCACAGGAGCGGTGGCCTACTTGGCGATCGCAAAGGAGTTGGCCGAACGCGGCGCGGCCGTAGGAGGTTCATTGTGAGCACCCCGAAGCGAGGACTGGGGCGCGGCCTCGGGGCCCTCATCCCCACCGAACCCGAGGAGCGCGTCGGCGACGACGCAGCGAATGACTCAACCCAAAGGCGAGGTGACCGACCGCGGGACGTGTTCTTCTCGGACACGGGGGCAGTTCCGCGAGTCACGGACGAGATGATTGCGGCAGCGACCGATGGGGGAAGCGGCTTGAGGGCCGTGCCCGGAGCGACCTTCGCGTTCATTGACCCGGCAGAGGTCGTGCCGAATAAGCGCCAACCGCGCACGGTGTTCGACCCCGAAGCACTCGCAGAGCTCGTGGGGTCCATCAAGGAAATCGGTGTTCTGCAGCCCATCGTGGTGCGACGCAACCCCGAGGGCTCGGGCTTCGAGCTCATCATGGGTGAGCGTCGATTGCGGGCGACCCGTGAGGCGGGCCTTACCGAGATCCCCGCGATAATCCGGAGCACGGAAGACACGGCGATGCTTCGCGATGCGCTGGTCGAGAACCTGCATCGGTCCCAGCTCAATCCGCTTGAGGAGGCCGCGGCGTACCAGCAACTCCTCGATGACTTCGAGATTACGCACGAGCAGCTCGCCACCAGGCTGAGCCGCTCCAGGCCGCAGATCTCGAACACGCTCCGCCTGCTGAAGCTCCCGCCTGCGGTGCAGAAGCGCGTCGCCGCGGGCGTGATTAGCGCCGGGCACGCTCGGGCCCTTCTCACGCTTCCCAGCCCTGAGGCAATGGACCAACTCGCCACACGCATCGTCGCGGAGGGAATGTCGGTGCGCGCCACCGAGGAGGCCGTGACGCTCGGCGTTGAGCTCAAGGTGCCCAAGAAGGGTTCCGTGCGCCCAGGCGGCCGCACGGCGGCGCTGGACGACCTCTCCGCGCGCCTGGGAGACCACCTCGACACCCGGGTTGGGGTCCAGTTGGGCCGCGCCAAGGGCAAGATCACGATCGACTTCGCGACGGTCGAGGACCTGGACCGCATCGTCCGCCTGATCAACCCCGAAGATCCGGGCGTCTTTGGGTCGAAGTAGGCCAGGAACCGTTAGTGCGAGCGGAACCGGGCGAGGGCGTCCGCGCAGATGGTTTCGTACAGCACGCCAAGGTCAACGCCGCTCGCCTCGATGGCCTGGGGGAGCAGCGACGTCTCGGTCATTCCGGGCGAGACATTGATGTCGATCACGTTCGCCACGCCGCCATCCAGGATCATGTCGATGCGCGAGATGTCGACGAGGCCAAGCGTCCGGTGGACGGCAAGGGCCGTCGCCTCGACGGCTGCGGTCGTCTTCGCGTCCAGGCGGGCTGGAGCGAAGTACTCCACGCGGCCGGCGTTGTACCTGGCGTCGTAGTCGTAGGGGCCCTCGCACACGATCTCGACCGCAGGAAGCACGTGCGCGTCGTCGCCGGTACCCAGGACGGAGACCCCCACCTCGGTTCCAGTAAGGGCGCGTTCTATCATCGCCATGTCGTCGTATGCGAAGCATTGCACCATCGCGTGGGCGAGCTCGCCGGGCTCCGTGACTAGCGTCACGCCAAGAGCCGAGCCGCCCCTCGCTGGCTTGACGACGACCGGGAGCGGGAAGCGATCCAAGAGCGCGCCCATCATCTGGTCAGCCCCCACCTCTCTGAACAACGACTGCGGCAGCGTCACGTAATCGGGAGTCGGGACCGAGTTGCGCGATAGGACCGCCTTGGCGACGGGCTTGATCCACGCGACCCTGGCCTCGCGAGCGCGGGTGCCGACGAAGGCCACATCCATCAGTTCGAGGAGAGCCTGGAGCGATCCGTCCTCACCGGAGGCGCCATGCAACAGGGGCCAGACGACGTCGTCGTCGCCCAGTGCGCGCAGCGCGGGTATGAGGGAGGCGTCGACGTCGGCGAGGGTCACCTTGATGCCGCGGGACTCGAGCGCATCCTTTACCCGTCGCCCGGACCGGATCGAGACGTCGCGCTCATGCGACATGCCACCTGCCAGAATCAGAACGTTCATTTCGTCTCCTTCTCGCTTCGCCAGGGGGTGGCGCTAGGCCAGGTCGGGTGATGGGAACTGCACCGTCTTGGTGGCGCCTGCCGCGCCGGGGCCGAAAATCCTGACGGTCTCCATCTCGGCCTCCACCACGCCGGCGAGGCGTTGCACGCCCTCACGGATCCGCTCGGGGGTGGGGTAGCAGTACGAGAGGCGCATGTAGTTCGAGCCGGAGCCGTCGAAGTAGAAGGCGGTGCCGGGAACGTAGGCCACGCGGGCCGTCACGGCACGGGGGAGCATCGCCTTCGCGTCGAGCCCGTCGGGGAGTTTGACCCACACGTAGAAGCCGCCATCGGGGACGTTCCACGATGCCTCGGGAATGAACTCCTCAAGCGCGTGGATCATCGCGTCGCGGCGCTCGCGGTACTGCTCCCTGAACTTCTTGATCTGGCCCTGCCAGTCCGAGTGCTCCAGGTAGCTCGCGATCGCCATCTGTGAGGCGTTCGATGGACACAAGATGGCCGACTCCGAGGCGAGTACCAGCTTGTCGCGCACCGCGTGCGGCGCCGCGGCCCAGCCAACGCGAAATCCGGGGGCGAAGGTCTTCGAGAAGGACCCCAGGTAGATGACCCCTTCGGCGTCCATGGACCTCATCGCGGGCAGGGGCTCCCTGTCGAAGCCGAGCAGGCCGTAGGGGTTGTCCTCCAGCACGAGGACGCCGAAGCGGCGGCAAATCTCCAGGATCTGGGGCCGACGTTCGAGCGACAGGGTGACGCCGCCGGGGTTGTGGTAATTCGGCACGGTGTACAGGAACTTGACGCGCCGGCCCTCCGCCTTGAGCCCGGCAAGGGTCGACGCGAGGGCCACGGGAATCAGGCCATTCTCATCCATGGGAACGTGTACGACGTCGGCCTCGTGGGCGCGGAACACGCCAAGGGCGCCCACGTACGACGGCGCCTCGGCAACGATCACGTCGCCCGGGTCGATGAAGACGGTGGTGACGAGGTCGAGCGCCTGTTGCGAGCCCGTGGTGACCACGACGTCGTCGGGGTGCGCGCGAATGCCCTCGAGGGCCATGACGTGCGTGATGTGCTCGCGAAGGTTCTCGTCGCCCTGACCCGAGCCGTACTGCAGAGCGGTCTCGCCGTGCTCGACGATCAGCCGGCGCATCATCTCGCCGATCTCCTCCAGCGGCAGACCCCCGATGTAGGGCATGCCGCCCGCAAGAGAGACGACCTCGGGTCGCGAGGCCACCGCAAAGAGCGCCCGGATCTCGGACGCGCGCATGTTGTGCGCGCGGGAGGCGTACGACCCAAGCCAAGGGTCGAGTCGCGTTCCCCCTGAATCCGAGTGAGTCATGTCCGTAAGTTTGTCACGAACGCGAGGCACATCGTGAAGTGCGTGGCCGGGCGGTCTGGCACCACGTTCCTGAGGCCGGTTGACGAGCCGCCGAAACCCGGCCCGCCCATACCCGGGCGACGTTCCCGCGCTAGGCGCCGACGACCTCGTCGAACTGTGCCTGGAGCGTCGCCTTGGGGCGCGCGCCGACAATGGTCTTGACCACGGCGCCGTCCTTGAAGAAGTGCATCGTCGGGATGGACGTCACGCCGTACGCCATCGCGATGTCGGGGTGCGCCTCCGTGTCCACCTTGACGACCTTGACCTTGCCCACGTACTCGGTGGACAACTCGTCGAGGATCGGCGCGACCGCGCGGCAAGGGCCGCACCACGTCGCCCAGAAGTCCACCACCACGGGCATCGGTGATTCGAGAACCTCTGCCTTGAAGTTCTCGACTGTGGCGTTAATGATCATGCTCATCGTGTTCCTTCCTTGAGCAGGGCGGCCTCGTCGAGTCCGTGCTCGGAATCCTCAAGGTCTTCGAGCCAGCGTTGCGCATCGAGCGCGGCGGCGCAACCGGTACCGGCCGCGGTGATGGCCTGCCTGTACCTGCTGTCAACCAGGTCTCCACATGCGAACACGCCAGGGATGTTCGTGAGTGTGGTGCTTCCCTCGGTCACGACGTATCCCGCCTCGTCAAGATCGACGACGCCCTTCACGAGTTCGTTGCGGGGGTCGTGGCCGATTGCCACAAACAGACCCGTAGCAGGGATAACGGACTCGCCGCCGGTCACGAGATTGCGCAGGACCACGCCAGACAACTTGTCGGCGCCCTCGAGGGACTCGACTGCGGAGTTCCACGCGAACTCGATCTTGGGGTCGGCCTTGGCGCGGTCCGCCATCACCTTGGAGGCGCGCAGCTCGTCGCGCCTGTGGACGATGGTGACCTTGTTGGCGAAGCGGGTGAGGAACGTCGCCTCCTCCATTGCGGAGTCGCCGCCGCCAACGACCACGACGTCTTGGCCGCGGAAGAAGAAGCCGTCGCACGTGGCGCACCAACTCACGCCCTTGCCGGAGAGACGCTTCTCGTCGTCGATGCCGATCTCGCGGTATGCGGATCCCATGGCGAGGATCACGGCGCGCGTCTGGTGAACGGCGCCCATTCCGGTCGTGACCGTCTTGATGTCACCGGTGAGCTCCACCGAGGTGACGTCGTCGAAGACGATCTCGGCGCCAAACTTCTCGGCCTGCGCCTGAAGCGCGGTCATGAGTTCGGGACCCTGAACGCCCTCCACAAAACCGGGAAAGTTCTCCACCTCGGTCGTGTTCATGAGCGCGCCGCCAGCGGTCACGGAGCCGGCAATAACGAGCGGGTTCAGCCCCGCGCGGGCGGCATAGATGGCGGCGGTGTAGCCGGAGGGGCCAGAACCGACGATGACGACATTGCGAATCTCAGTCACGAGTGAAACCTTCTCAGTGGTAGATGACCCTGCAACGCGATTCTAGGCCCGCTGTATTCCGAAGTGCGGCGCACCTCCGGTGTTGGCGCGCCTCTGGGTGACGACGCGTCTACGGGGGTGGCAGTGTGGGCCCGAGCGTGAATGGGGGGTAGGTCTGAGGTGGGTTGTCGTGTCCGTCAAAGGTGGGCACGTATGGCCTGGTAATGAGCGATGCCCCAATCACCGCGGACACGAAGAGGCCCACGAGCAACACGGCAAGCAACAGCGGGCCCACGTTGAGAGGGGCCGCTGCTTGGGCGCGGCGGCGTGCCACAGTCGCGGCGTTCGCCAAGGCGGTCGAACGGGGGAAGCGTTGGCTTAGGCGTTCGAGGAGCGCCTCCGCGACGGACCGTTGGGTCCCCACATTCTGAGCTGCGACGATGTCGTGGAACTCGTCCAGATCGTCAACCGCTCGTCCGAAGCGGGTGCGGGGCCGTTCGAGCACCAGGTCGACGATGTCGGCGTCGATGACGTCGGAGCCGGCCGCCTTGGCGGCGACCAGGTCGGCGTTGACAAGTTCATTGTCAACAAGCTCATCGTCAACAAGCGCGGTGTCGACGGGCCCAGCGTCGACGGGCCCAGCGTCGACGATGTCGTCGTCGCCAACGCCAGCGTCCTCGAGATCGGGCTCGCCTTCGACACGGTCGTGGGCGGGACCTTCCTCGACGTCGCCCTGCGGCGAGGGAGCGGGGATGACCGGCGATCGCGGCCACCACAGCGAGGGCGCCTCCGCAACCAGAGCCTTAAGAATCCGTGAATCGCCTGTGCCGAGCGCGGCGGTGACATCGGCAAGGGACGTGGGACCGGCGCCCTTGATCAGCGCGTGACACAAGTTCCTTGCGTCCAGCGGCACGTCGGTGGGAATGTCCGCCTCGGTAACCTCGGCGGGATCCATGGCCGTAATCGCGGCGAGGTAGAGGTTCGCCAGCGCCACGGCGTCGGTGCGTTCGTTCCGGACCTTCGCGCGACCGGACTGCGCCGCAATCACGCCGTCGATGCCCAGTCCGCTGACCATCACCCTGCCCTGCTCGGTGATCGTGATGGATTCGGCGCGCACCAGTCCGTGATGCACGCCCGTGCTCGCCACGGTCGCCAGCGCGGCCGCGGCTTCACCGATGGACGCGGCGGCGCTTGCCGGGGCAAACGCAATGTTCCCCAGCAGCTCGTCGAGCCTGACTCCGCTAGGCCGCTCGGTGACGACGTAGAAGGTGCGCTCGTTGCCGCGGCGTTCGATTCCGGCTGAGAGCACGCGATTCAGCCGCTTGTCGCGCAACACCCGCGCCTGTTGCGCCGCGCGGATCACCGCGCTCGGCGCCCGGCACGTGACGATGTCGACCGTCACGTCGACATCGAGTCGCGTGTCCCTCGCGACATACCTGACCAGGCCAGGCAAGTACTCTTCGTCGGCGCGCGCCAAGACGTAGCGGCGCGCGATGGTCTCCCCGGCCTGCACAATCACCTCATGACACTCGACGACCGCATCATCGTACGCGGCGCAAACGACGTGTCACGGCCTGCGCGACCGCGGTCGCTTCAGAGATGCCCAGGAACCGGCTCGCGGCGGCATACACGACAAACATCGAGAGCGAAATTGCCCCCGACATCCCGGCGCTGGTCATGACGGCCGAAAGACCCTCTTGGTTCCAGGAGTGTGGCCCGGCCATCAGGATGGCCACGCCCGCGACCGCGGCGAGTGACGCGGCCACAGCCGCCTTGAGGTGGGTCGTGGTGATGCGCTTGAGGTCCATGCCGCCCAGGCGCCGGTTGAGGCCCCAGAACCTCAAGACCACCGCCACCAGGTTCGTGGCCAGCATGCCCAAAGCCACACCCCTCACCCACCAGAGGGGATCCATCGTCCCCTTGACGGCGTAGGCGACCGCGAGCAACGCGATCGTCATGGGGATCTGAATGAGGAAGACCGTGCGAGCGTCTTCGAGCGCAAAGTAGGCCTGCTTGAGCATCACCGAGGCGCCGAGCGGGACGAGGCCGAGGCTCATGATCGCGAGCACCCACGCCACGGCGTCCACCGACTCGCCCGAAACACTGGGCGCGAGGACGCGGACCAGGTGCGGCGAGGCGACGATCATGGCGGCGCCCGCGAACATCGTGAAGACGCCGATGGTGCGCACGCCTTCGCTCGTCACCTCGCGCAGGCGGTCGAGTCTTCCGGAGGCGACGTGGCGGGACATCTGCGTGAACAACACCGTCATCAGGGAGATCGTGACGAGCGAGTGGGGCACCAAGAAGAAGCTAAGCGCGTAGTCGTAGGCGGCCGACCCTGCGATGGAGGGATCGGGTTGGCTCGCGATGTGCGTCACGGGGTCCACCGGTGAAGACGCCGCGGTCGCCGCGGTTGCCACGTTGCTGGCGAACCACACGGTCACCTGTTCGACGAGCACTGCTCCGAGTGCCCACGACGCGACCTTCGCCACGACGCTGAGTTCGCCCTTGGGGCCCCGCCAGACCCAGCGCCAGCGGTAGCCGCCCTTGATCATCGGTGGGATGAGAATCAGGGCCTGCGCGGCGATGCCTAGCGTGGCAACGGCCGCCACGAGGAGGATCTTGGGAGTGGTCCAGTCGCTCACGATGGTGGAGATGGTCGCGTTCTCGTCGTAGGCGTACCCGCCAAAAAGCTTGTAGTACACCACAAGGCCTGCGATCGCGACGACGTTGTTCGCGACGGGTGCCCACATGAACCACCCGAACTGCTCGCGCGCGTTGAGCACCTGGCCAAAGAGCGTGTAGAGGCCGTAGAAGAACAGTTGCGGAATGCACCAGAGCGCGAAGGCGGTCGCAAGGGCTGTCTGGTCGGGACCCCAAGTGTGGGAGTAGAACCTGACCCAAAATTCCGCCATGAGCGTGAGCACCGTGGTCGCGACGAGGATGCCCACTCCACCCAAGGTGAGGATGCGGTGGATAGTGCGCTCGCTCCCGCCGCGGAAGGCCTTGACGATCTGGGGCACGAGCACCGCGTTGAGTACGCCAGCGGCGAGTACGGCGTACATGACGTTGGGGAGCCTGTTGGCGACCGAGTAGGAGTCTGCCGCGATCCCTGTGACGCCGATGTCGATGGTGAGCAACATCCCTCGCACCACGCCAAGGACCCTGGAGACGAGCGTGCCCGCCGCCATGATGGCCGTGTGGCGGCCGACGCTCGCGGGGGGCTTCTCGCTGCCGCCGGCGAGGCCAAGGCTCCCCGCCGTCGGAAGGTCAACGGGCATCAACGCGCCAGGATCGTCGGTCGTCATGGTGTCATTGTGCGGGAGATCAGGCGTCGTCGTCCGACGCACCCGCCACGGGGGTCTCCGTCGTGGGCCGCAATCGGGTGTCCTTGCGACCGCGCCTAATGGTTCTGAACAGGCCGGCGATCAGCAGAACGACGAGCGCAGCGGTGAAGACTCCAGTGGTCAGGTTTCCCCACGCGGCACGCACGCGGACACGGAGGGTCTCGGCGACCGCGAGGGTCGCGCCACTCTCGGTTCGCAGCGCGACTGACAAGTCGACGTCGCCGCTCGAGATCGCCGCCACGGGCACCTTCACCATGGTGTCCGATTTTGCGTCGATGGTCACGGTCGGTTGCTCTTTGGTGCGCAGTATTGGCGATAGCGAGGTCACGGCGAGCCTGACGGTGACGGGGACGTCGAGCGAGTTGCTGACGGTGATCGGTACCGAACCCGACGAAGACACGAGGAGCAGCCGCGAGCCCGATGTCACCGTCACGGATGCCAGCGCGGTGTTGGCGGCGTCGCGGGCCGCGGTCGTTTGGGCGGCGCGGTACGCCAGGTCCACCCTGTTTGACAACGAAAGCGACTCGAGCACCCCCCGCTCCGCATCCGCGATCACCTTCGACGATTTGGTGGTGGCCTTTGCCAGGTCGTCGAGGCGTGTGAGGGCGGAGACCGCGCCCACCACGTCGTCGGCGGCGGCGTCGCTTGGCTTCGTGGTGAGGGCCGGGAGTTTGATGGATGGGTGGTCCGGCGCGGACAGGACCGCAGACAGAGGACGTGAGGTGACGAACGGGGCATCCAACAGCGCCCTGAGTGCCCGCGAGGGACGAGTGCCCTCGACACTCCAGCCGTCCCCGGGTGCCACGACTACCGAGCCCGCGCCAGAGCTCGCCACGAATGCGGCCTGAGCCAGCACCCACGCGGTGGAGGTCGAATCGGCCGGAGACCGTGAGGCGAGCATGGACGACATGGGGCGATTGGCGACGACGATGGGGACGGTGGCCGCGCCGTCGATCGTCCCGGCGTCGTAGGCGCCACCCCCTGGGGGAGCGTCGACGTCCGCCCAGCGCGCGTCGACGAGTACCGCGGCCGCGCCCTCTTTGGTGGCCGCGGAGACGGTGGATTCATCCGTGGCGGCAGCGACGGCGATCCACTGGAGGTTACTGACCCCGCGACTGCGGCTGACGGCATCCTCAATGAGGCCAGGGGTGTCGGCGTGCGCGGCGCTCGTGACGTCGATGTTTGCGGCAGGCAGCGCGTAGGCCTCGCGTCCGTCCAAGGACAGGCGTTGCTCCTCCGTCAGGGCCGTGGGGTCGACGAGCAGGGCAACACGCGGGTCGGAGGCCGCGACGAGCAACCCGGCGACCCTCGACGCGGCGCCGGTAATGGAGGCCACCGCGGTGACCGCCAGTTGAGGCAGCGCCGAGGGCTGCCAGGTCAGGGGGGTCGCACGCGTCCAGACGGACTGCCCGTCTACCGTGAGCTTTACGACCACGCCGTAGACGCCGGGTGCGTCGGTCGGCAGGCCAAATCCGCCAGCGGGAATCATGATCGTCGTGCTCGTGTGTGTGCCGGCCTGCAACTGGCCCCCGCTGGGGGTGCCATCGGAGACGGGGGAACTGGACAGCAGGCGGACCGGCGTGTCAGAAGGCGAGGCGCCGAAGGCCGTCAGCTCCGCAATATCTGCAAACGGGGCGTTCGTCATCGAGAGGGTCACCGTCGCGTTATTCACCGTCTGGAGCGTCGAGATTGCCTCGACCATCACCGCGTAGGGCGTCTGGGAGTTTGCGCTCGCGGGAATGTCTCCCGCCATCTGGACGGAGAGGCCGGGGATGGTCTGATCGCGCGGCGTCGGCGTGGGGGCCGGGGTCGGGGTCTGGGTCGCGGCGAGCGCCGCCGAGCCGGTGAGCGCCACGAGTCCCGCCACCGCGATGGCGGCGAGAGCGCGGATCACGCGGTTGGGCCTCATCACGACCGCGCGGTCAGCAACTCTGCTGCCAAGAGCGCCATCTTCCGCTCATTGGGGAACGCGAGTCGAGTGCCGAGGTCTGCGATCGGGATCCAGGCGGCGACCTCGGCTTCGTGGTCCGGATCGTTCTCCGTCGTAATGTCGCCCTCGATCGCTTCCATCAAGAAATGATGGACCTTCTTGTGAACCCGGCGGTCGTCGCCAGTGAACCAGTAGTCGATCACGCCAAGGGGCTGCAGAATTTCCGACGAGATTCCGGTCTCTTCGGCGACCTCGCGAATCGCGGCGATCTCGGGAGTTTCGCCTGCCTCAATATGCCCCTTTGGGAGGCACCATTCCAGGCGTCCCGAGCGGTTGCGGCGGCCGATGCATGCCACGTACGCAACACCATCGTCAACCCTCACGGCAACACCGCCAGCGGAGACCTCGCGCGATACAGGCAACTGGCCCGCGACGCGCAGGATGCGGCGCTTCTTGGTCGCGGCGCCCACCGGAGGCCGCGGCATGCGGCCAGGACGGGGGATCGGCAAGTCCGGCATGGCCCAACTCTAACTGGGCGCGAACGCGGTCCCGGGCGCGTGGGCGGCCGAAGCGTGCGCCGTGTCTTCCGCGGATCGGGATCGGGTCCGCGCCGCGTCGAGCGCGTCCGATGGGAGACTGGTGCCCATGACTCGGCCCACACCACCCGTTGTTCCCCCTCGCAACGTGTTGGTTGCGCGTGCCGAGGCGCTCAACGTCGTTCTTCCTCCCGAGGTCATGGAACTCGCCGAGACCTTCGTCGACGCGGGCCACGACCTGGTCCTTGTGGGCGGTCCTGTGCGCGACGCCTTTCTGGGGCGCTCGAGTGCCGACCTCGACTTTGCGACCTCGGCACGGCCGGACGAGACCGAGGCCCTGTTGTCCCGCTGGACCAAGGCCACGTGGGACATGGGGCGCGACTTCGGAACCATCGGCGGCAAGAGGAACGACCTCGTCGTCGAAATCACGACATTCCGTGCGGACGAATACGACGGGGTGACGCGCAAGCCCGTGGTCGCTTTTGGCGACTCGTTGGAGGGCGACCTCGCACGGCGCGACTTCACTATTAATGCGATGGCGCTGCGGGTAGCAACCGGCGAGTTCATCGATCCCTTCGGTGGCCTGGATGACCTCGCGGGTGGGCTGCTGCGCACTCCCGTGGGTGCCGACGTGTCGTTCGGCGATGACCCCTTGCGCATGATGCGGGCCGCGCGTTTCGTTTCTCAACTCGGCTTCGAGATTGAGCCGGCCACGTTTGCCGCGATGGGCCGGATGGCCGACCGCATCACGATCGTCTCGGCGGAGCGCGTGCGAGACGAGCTCACCAAGCTGCTCATGGGCGCCGACGTCAGGGCGGGACTCACCGCCCTTGTCGATTCGGGGATTGCCGCGCATGTGCTCCCCGAGTTGCCCGCTCTCCAACTCGAGGTCGACGAGCACCACCACCACAAGGACGTTTACCAACACACGCTCACGGTGATTGAACAGGCCATCGATCTGGAGACTGGCGACGACGGCGCGGTACCTTCGCCCGACCTGGTGCTGCGACTAGCCGCTCTGATGCATGACGTCGGTAAGCCCGCGACGCGTCGGCTCGAGCCTGGCGGCGTCGTCAGTTTTCATCACCATGAGGTGGTTGGCGCCAAGATCGCCACGAAGAGGCTCAAGGCCCTGCGGTTCGAAAAGGACGTGATCAAGGCGGTTGCCCATCTCACCGAGCTGCATCTGCGGTTTCACGGATATGGCGAGGCGCGCTGGTCCGACTCCGCGGTGAGGCGGTACGTGACGGACGCGGGCGATCAGCTCGAGCGACTGCATCGGCTCACGCGGGCTGATGTCACCACGCGAAATCGACGCAAGGCCGAGCGTTTGGCTTTCGCCTACGACGACCTCGAGGCCCGCATCGCGGAACTGCGAGCCAAGGAGGAGATCGACGCGATCCGCCCCGATCTCGACGGCACGGAGATCATGGAGACCCTGGGCATCGGCCCCGGTCGCGCCGTCGGCGATGCCTACAAGTTCTTGCTTGAACTGCGGATGGAGCACGGCCCGCTTGGGACCGAGCGTGCGCAAGAGGAGCTCCGGACGTGGTGGTCTGCGCGGGCCTAGCCCCTCCCCCGTAGTGGGTCATCACGTACCCGAAGTGGGTCATCACGTACCCGTAGTGAAGGTCGTCCCCATCCTGGTGGGTCAAGAGGTACCCACCGCCTGGCCATCCCCGCCAGCAAACGCGCTCCCCTGCGGCGTCCCATGGACGCATGACTCTTTCCGAGGCGCTTCACGAGCTCCGCACCGCTCCGCGCCCCTTTGCGACGGGCGAGGTGCTGGCGATGGCGAGCCGGCACGGCCTCGAGAACGCGGTGCGGCGCGGCGCGATCGTCCGTATCCTGCCCGGCCTGTACGCGGCCGCTCTCCACTCAGACTCGTGGCTCGTCCTCGCGAGAGCTGCACTTCAGTGGTCGCCCGACGCCGTGCTGTCAGGCGCAAGCGCGCTCTTCGCGGCAGGGGCTTTGCTTGACGCGCCGTCGCGCATCGAGGTGGTGGTTCCGCGTCACGGCAGACGTCGATACCCGGCGTGGATCGCCGCGAGACGCTCCGACCTCATCCTTCCCACGGCGCCATGGATCGAGGCGCACCGCATGCTCGTTCCCGCGTATGCGGTGGCGCTCGGATACGGCGCGGCGCCTCCTGGGTTCCGCGCGGAACTCGTCTACGGTCCGGTGCGGTCGGGCCGCACGACCCCGGAGGAGATCGACGCTGCCGTGCGCTCGCTTCCGCGGGTGCGATCGCGACGGGCCCTCCATCGCCGTGCCGCCCTGGCCGCAGCCGGAATCGAGAGCTTCATGGAGGAGGTCGGCGCACGTGACGTGCTCGTCGGCCCCGAATTCGCCGGGCTGGTGCGGCAGCATCGGTTGCATGTGCGAGGGGCATCCTTCAGGGCCGATGCGTTCCACGCCCCCTCGTTGACGGCTTTCGAGTTTGACGGCGCCCGGTTTCACGATGCTCGCCGGCTCGAGGACGCGCGGCGCGACGCCATCCTTGCTTCGGTAGGTGTGGTGACGGTGCGTTTCGGGTACGCAGATGTCATGAATCGGCCCGAATGGTGCAGAGACGTGGCGCTAAGAACCGTGCAGGCCCGGGTACGTGATGACCCACTGAGAGACCGATGACGAGCAAACGGGCGCGTGATGACCCACTACCGGGAGGGTTGCGGGTCCCAGCCCGGGTCCCGGCCCGGGGCGGCGGCCACGGGGTCGCCGCCGCACCGAAATACAGGCCGACGTCCTCTGCTACGCGGCGGGCAAGTGCGGAAACGCTTGCGCCGTGGGCTTGTTGACGATGCGCCCGTCGACCACGGCGAGCCCCTTTGCGAGCGCGGGGTTTGCGGCGGTCGCCACCGCCCATCCGTGGTTGGCAAGCGCGAGCGCGTAGGGAAGCGTCGCGTTGGTGAGCGCCACCGTGGAGGTGTAACCGACCGCGCCCGGCATGTTGGCGACGCAATAGAACACCGAGCCCTCGACCTTGTAGGTCGGGTCGGCGTGGGTGGTCGCGTGCGAGTCCTCGAAGCAGCCACCCTGGTCGATCGCGATGTCGACCAGCACGGAGCCTGGCTTCATTGCGGCGACGGTCTCGTGGCTCACCAGCTTGGGCGCGCGCGCCCCCGCGACGAGGACGGCGCCGATGACGATGTCGGCGTCGATGCACGTCGCCTCGATCTCGTGTGCGCTCGACACGACGGTCTTGATGGAACCGCCATACAAAGCGTCGAGTTGACGTAGGCGAGGGATCGAGGTGTCGAGCACGGTGACGTCGCAACCGATGCCGACGGCCTGCGCGAGGGCCCCGGCGCCGGAGACGCCCGCGCCGATGACGGCCACCTTGGCAGGCCGCACTCCCGGAACCCCGGAGGCAAGCACCCCGCGACCGCCCTGGCTCGACATCAAGTGGTAAGCGCCAACGAGCATCGACATGCGGCCCGCGACCTCGGACATCGGCGCAAGCAACGGCAGCGAGCCGTCCGCGAGCTGCACCGTCTCGTAGGCGATCGAGACGCAATCCGCGTCG
Organism: Demequina lutea; assembly: GCF_013409005.1. Taxonomy (NCBI): domain Bacteria; kingdom Bacillati; phylum Actinomycetota; class Actinomycetes; order Micrococcales; family Demequinaceae; genus Demequina; species Demequina lutea. Next base: position 47,337 of record NZ_JACBZO010000001.1, on the reverse strand, counting down.
ATGAGCGCTTGAGTGAGGGGTTCGTTCGCGGCGAGGTGGAGGTACGTGAAGAGCGTGAGGTCGGGGCGCAAGTAGCCGTATTCCGACGCGATCGGTTCCTTGACCTTGAGCACCATCTCGCAACCCCAGGCGTCGCCAACCGCGCCAATCTGGGCTCCCGCTGCGACGTAGTCGGCGTCGCCGAATGATGAACCGACGCCCGCTGCGGCCTGAACGATCACCTCGTGTCCCGCCTCCAGGAGCTCGCGGACTCCTGCGGGCGTGATGGCCACGCGCGTCTCGTTGTTCTTGACTTCTGCAGGAATTCCGATGCGCATGGTGTTCTCCTTCGGCGATATGGCTTGGGGTGGTGGCGACGATGCCCGCGACGGGCCGCCTTGGCCGAATGGCGTCGCTCATCGACAATTGTCGAAGAATCTGCGAACAACGCAAGCAATTGCGGATAAGTTGTAGGTCAGGGCCCCAAAGAGAGAAGAAAACATGAGCGCTGGCACCGCCGAGGCCCGTTTACCGACGAATCTTCGACTCGACGCGCTCGACGAGAAGATCCTGTGGGAGTTGATCAAGGACGCGCAGTTGTCGAACGCGGCGCTCGCGGCCCGCCTGCACGTGTCGCCGTCGACCACCCACTCGAGGGTGCGGGCGCTGAAGGACACGGGCGTGATCCGATCATCGCACGTGGAGGTTGACTTCGAGGCGCTCGGGCTCACGGTCCAGAGCCTCGTGTCCGTCCGCCTGCGCGCGCAGGCCCGCCCCCAGGTCAAGAACTATGCCCGGCAAGTGTCGCAACTGCCGAACGTGGTCTCGGTGTTCTTTGTGGGAGGGAACGTCGACTTCCTCATCCATGTGGCGTGCACATCGACGACGCAGTTGCGCGACTTCGTCGCTAGCCACCTGAGCATGGATCCGGCCGTCGCGTCGACGGAGACGCAGATCGTGTTCGAGCACCTCATCGGGGCCGAGCACAAGAAGGGCGACGACGGGCTGACGGCTATGCGGCGCAAACTCGCCTAGGTCTGCCGCGCCGACGCCACCTAGGCCGACGCAACCGACGCCGACGCCACCTAGGCCGGCTTCACCTCGATCACCCTCGCGGTGCGCGGGGCGCGCGCGTACACGAAGGCCGCCCCCACATACGCAATCACCAACGCGCCCATGACCGCGTGAGAGTAGCCATTCGCGGGCAAGACCACCGCGCCCACGACGGCCGCCGAAATGAAGGCGGTGTTGTACGCGACGTCGTACAGCGCGAAGGCCCTCCCCCTGAAGGCATCGTCCGTGTCCCGCTGGACAATTGTGTCGACGGCGATCTTTCCGCCCTGTACCGCGAAGCTCACGATGACGGCAGCGCTTAGCAGCGCCCAGGATGACGACGAGATCGCCAGAATCGTCTGCCCGACGGCACCGAGCAATAGGCACGCAACGATCCACTGGTGCCTGTCGACGCGGTGGGCGAAGGTCGGGGTGAGAATTGCGGCGAGGCCGAAGCCGATCGCGGCGAAGCCGAGCACGAGCGTGAAGTGCTTGATCGCGCTTCCGGCACTGCCTGGTGTGCTGAGGATGTGGCGCGAGATGAGGATGGCCGCGACGAACATCATCCCATAGAGCATCCTTCCTGCTGCCATGACTCCCAGCGCTTGAAAGGGAGTCACGCGTTCCCGCAAGTGGTTGTAGCCCGCGCGAAGTTCTCTGAGCAAGTGGATCGCCTCGGCGGCGAATTCTTTTCCGTCGATGGTCGCCACTGGCCCCAGGGCGCGACGCCCAAGGGCGGTCGCCGTCCACGATGACGTGCCAAAAGCGACTGCGGCGCCGCCGAGGGCAAGAAGGGCGAGCCTGTTGTCGGACACCCCGGGAACGAGGATCGTGACGACGCCCCCGATGGCAGCGCCGATGGCGGCGGCGATGGTGCCCATCGTTGGCATGATCGCGTTTGCCGTCAGCAGGTCCTCGTCGTCGACGACCTGTGGGATGCCCGCGGTGAGCGCCGCCAACAGGAAGCGATTGATGGACAGGGTGAGGAGCGCAAGAAAGTAGAGAAACGGCTTGGGGGCGTTCAGGGCGATCGAACCGCCAATCGCCACCACGAGCGTGAGGCGGGCGAGGTTGCCAACAAGCACGATTCGCTGGCGGTGCCACCTGTCGATCATCGGCCCGACGAAGGGTCCCACAAGCGTGAAGGGGGCAAGAAGCACGGCGAATCCGGCCGCGATATCGCGCGGCGTCGACGCGGAGGTGGGATCGAAGAAGAAGGCGGTAGCGATTCCGACTTGGAACGCACCGTCGCCTCCCTGGGACAACACGCGTACCCATGTGAGGAGGCGAAAGCCACGGGATCTCCATAGGTGGCTGAGGTCCGCGAGGAAAGTCATGGCAATAGGCTAGGCGGTCGCCGACGCGCCGCGGTTCGGTTGCCTTCGCGGAGGAGCATCGGGCAGTAACGTTGGCAGCAAACCTGGGAGGGGTCGCTCATGTCATTTGGTCAGGCCGTTAAGTCGGTTTTCCGTCAGTACGCCACGTTCAGTGGCCGCGCGCGCCGGTCCGAATACTGGTGGTTCACACTGTTCAGCTTCCTTGTGCAGCTTCCCTTCATGATCATCTTCGGGATCGGGTACATCCAGGTGATTAACAGCGTTGTCTCACACGTCGACGCGCAGACCGGCAAGATTTCCTCCGGGGCGTTAAGTGACGCCAACTGGGGACCGGTGATTGGTGGCGGGGCGCTGTGGATGGTGATCGCCCTCGCCCTGTTCCTTCCGAGTTTGGCGGTGGTGGTGCGGCGCCTGCATGACACCGGTCGCTCGGGCTGGTGGTATCTCATCGCGTTCGTGCCCCCCGTGAGCATCGTGTTGCTCGTGTTCGAGTTGCTCGACGGCCAGCCGTACACCAATCAGTACGGACCGGACCCAAAGGCCGCCGAACACGGCAATGGTGGGTACCCGCCTCAGGGCTACGCACAGGCAACGTACGCACAGCCGGCGTATCCCGCGCAGCCGGCGTATCCCGCACAGCCCGCGCAGCCGACGTATCCCGCGCAGCCGGCGTATCCCGTCTATCCCGAACCGCCAGCGCAGCCCGGTTACCAGGCGCAGCCCGGGTATCCCGCCGCGCCTCCGTCGCAGTCGCCTCCCGCTTCCCGGCCCGGCACGGACGACCCCTTCTTCACCCCCGGTAACTAGCGCTCAGCGGGAGCCGCCGCAACTGGCGCCGGCCGCAATTGACGCCGGCGCCTAGCCGCACGGGCGTGCGCGTGACGGCGTGCGCCTCGCGACCACTCTCGACGCCCCTCCCGCCCTCCGCGCGCCGTGCCCAGGATGCCCGGACGGAGGCGTGTCCCCAGGCGAACCTTTCCCACTCCACCGCGCCCTGACCCCCCAATACGCTCTGGCACCAGAGAAGGGGGTGTCCAAGTGCGACGCACAGGGGTTGACGACGGCGCACAGGCGTCGCACGACCATGCAGTGGAGGAGCTCGTCGCGATCGCGACGGGCCTTGCCCAAGGCCGTGAGGTGACCGTTGACTCGGCCATCGCCGGGGAGGCGCGTCGCCGTGACGCCGAGATGTGGGCGAGCCTCGGGGCACGCGGCCACGCGTCATGAGCGACCTGGTCATTCGGAGCGACGCCCTCCATAGCCAAGCCCGCAGGGTGCGTTCCATTGCCGCGGATCTCGCCGCCGCGCATAGCCAGGCCGACGCCGCCGCCGCTGCGGTCGGCCACCAAGACCTTGCGCGCACCGTGCGGGACTTCGGGTCGCAGTGGGACATCCACAGGCAGAGGTTCATTGACGACGTCACGACACTCGCCGACGTCTTTGACGCCATCAACAACACCATGGCGGATCTCGAGGGCAACATGGCGTCCCACATGAGGGGAGCCGCCCGGCAGGCCACGGCGGCCATGCCCTCGCCGGCCGCAAGCGGAGGCCAAGGCCGATGACCACGTTGAGCGCCCCAGCGGGCAACCCGGCCGCTCTTGACGAGTCCGTGCGGCAGTACCTGGTGACCGAGCGGGCACTCGAGAGGGCCGCGAGCGACATCGCGTCCTCCATCGCTGAGGGCTCGGGAAGGGCCATCGAGGCGGCGAGCAACCGAAGTGGCAAGGCGCAGTCGGCTCTCGCTCAGGCCCATGGGCGTTACCAGGGGGCTCGGGCGGCACTCCAGGACTATTCGGTCGAACTTCATCGGTTCCACGCCGACGCGAATGCCGCCATTCGGGACGAGGAGGCCGCTCAGGCCCATCTTCACTGGGCGCAATACCAACTCGACCACGCGGAACAGCAGCTGCGCGTCGCGTCGATGAACCCGAACGATCCGTACACCACCGAAGAGTGGCGTCACGCGCACTTGGTCGCGCGAAACGCCGTCGACCATGCCCAGCAAGCGAGCGCGGATGCGCACACGGAATACGCGGCCGCGCTATCCCGGCTTGACTCGGCTGCGCACAGCACCATGAGGCGCATCGTGGCGGCCTTTGAGGGCACCAATGATGGCTGGCGGGACTACGCCAACGAGGCCATCAACGCCTTCACACATCTGCTGGATGACCTGGCGGAGTGGGCCATCTCATTCCTACAGGAAGTCCTGACGCTGGTCGCCCAGGCCGTGGCGATCTTCCTCGTCGCGGTGCTCGTTGCCGCCGCGGTGATCGCGTTCGCGATCGTGCTGGTGCAACTCTTGGTGATCCTTGCGGCGGTGGTGGCCGCGATCGTCGTGCTCGCGATCGTGGCCCTCGTCGCGGTGCTAGCCGAACTGATGCTCCTCTTCTCGGTCGGAGCCCGGGCCCTCCTGACCGCGAACACCCTGGGCCTCAAGGGCCTCGACCGGATCCGGTTCGTGGTGAACGCACTCGAGGCGGCGTGCCCGCCCCTGGCCCTGTTCATTCTGTCGCGCATCGAGAATGAGCTGTCGAAGCCCGTACCCGATGTTCGGGAGATTGACCCGTCGACGCTCACGGCGGACAAGGTCAAGGCCCTTGGAGCGCTCGACACGGACGCGCCCGAAGACGTGGCCGACCTCCTGGAATGGGCCGGCATCGTTGACGACGTCGGCGGCGATGCGCAGGCCGTCGTGGACGTGGCCCGCATCGTTGACGAGCAAGGCGACGTCAGCTGGATTGTGACATTGCCGTCGACCGAGGACTGGGTCCTCGGTGGAGACAAGGGCGCGCCCAATGACCTTGATGCCGACCTCATGCTCATCCTGTACCCCGAGCTGCGGTGTCAATACGAGGAGGCCGTTCTCAAGGCCATGGGCCAGGCAGGGATTCCGCAAGGCGACCCCGTGGTCCTCGCGGGCTGGAGCCTCGGGGGGATCATGGGTGGCAGCCTGATCGAGTCCCATGCGGGCGGCTACAACTACGCGGGGCTCGTGTGCGCGGGCTCGCCGATCGACCACTTGGCCATCTCCCCCAACATCCCCGTGTTGCAGGTCAAGCACATGCTCGATCCCGTGCACCGCGCTGACATGATCGACGACGTGCCAGACACCGCACATCACTTGTCGGTGTGGGACGGGCCGCGCTCGGACGGCGCCAGCACCGACATCAAAACCGGAAACCTCATGGGCCACAAGAACACCGACTACGTCGACACGCTTCAGGATCACCTCAGGTACAACGCGACGAACGGCGGGCCGGACCTCAACAGCGACTTCGCGGTGGTGCTGCCGGTGGACGACCCCACCACCCCGGAACATGTCGTGGTCGAGCACACCCAATATGCGTTCAGCGAGTAGGGGGAGTGAAGCGACCGGCGGGAAGCGCGGCCATTCTCAAGGGCTACAGGCCGTGACCGGCGCCCGCGTCGTGAATCCGCGGCTCGTCTTGCGCCTGCCGGGAACGTGGGTGCAGCTCGACCCGTCGCGCCCCGAACTGACCGACAAACGCATCCGCGCCTTCGTGCGGCTCTCCATGGGTCGAGCCGATGAGCTCGCCACGGCGAGGGCGGACATGCGCAAGGCGCTGGGGCTCCTGGTGGAGCGGGCGGATCCGGCCGCCGCTCTCGAGTCGACCTTCCTGTGCCACGAGGTCTCGCCCGGGGTCCCCGCCCCCATCGCCGTTTCGGTCTTCACGCCGGAGGCCATCCGCATGAGCCCCGTGATAGGTACCCGCCCCGAGGACGTGATCGCGGGCTTCATGGCCGCCATGAAGGCCATCGGGGATGGAGGCGGCTGGGAGGTGCGACCGTGTGCGGATGGCGCGTCGGCGCGTCGGTGGCACATCGCCGAGACGGTCGTGGCCGAGGGCCTCGAGGATGTCCCGATCCGGGCCTTCAGCGCCGACTATTGGCGCACGGTCCCGGGTAGCAAGCGCCTGGTGTTGGTGACGGTCACGAGCCCGCTCGCAGACATCCCCCAAACGCTCCTGCACCTCGCCGACGCGATCGTGGCGGGCTCGCGTTTCGCGCCAGCTTAGGCGGGTCCCCCGCACGATGCGATATTGGCGGCTATTGAGGCCCTAGGCCCAGCGCGGCAGGGAGGCAATCGAGCTCGTGAGGCGAGTGGCGGTCAAGGGCGGCACGCCCTCTGCGACGAGCGCGGCGATGGCGGCCTCGCGTACGTCGTCGATGGAGGCATCGGGCGACGTGAAAGAGCCGTCGGCGTAGCACGTCAGGCAGTAGGCGGCGCTGGGCGCGCCATCGGCCTCGGTGCCCTGCGTGGCATCGTTGAGCGGCATGCCACAACTCTCACAGCGACTCATCGCCGCCTCCTCGTGCCCGTGCCCTTGCCCACGCAACCACGTGCGGCTTTGAGGTCACAATAGCGCTCCTGGGCGATCGCGTCGATGGCCTCGCGATCCGATTCACTGCTAACCGAAAGCCTCACATCTGGTGAGAAGGTGCCACGGCGAGGAACTCGGGTTCTGAACCCACCTCGAGCTCGACCCACGTCGCCTCCGGCGAGAAGTCGCTGCTGACCATGTTGTCGGCGAAACGAGTCGCGAGCTCACGTGCCCGCTGGGGGTCACCCGGCACGGTCACTGCGCTGATGCGTTCGGCTCCTGTGTGTTCGTCGACAGAGACGGCGAGCGTGAACTCTCGCGGCGGTGGGCCCGATGTGAGCGCCGCCAGAATGAGGGCCTGTGCCGCGCGGGGGGCCTGAATATCGGCATCGGGCACGTGAAAACTCACCATGCACCCCGCCATCCTGGCGTTCCTGAGCGCCTCGCGCGCCCGACGATCGAGGACGCCTGGAAGGTGCAGTTCGTCGCGAACGAGCTGTTCAAGACGGGAGGCCTCATCCGTCCAGCGGGCGTCGATGTGCGAGGCGTCCGCGAGGATTCTGAGGAACGGCACGACCTCTTCGCGAACGTGGGCAAGGCGTCGTGCGATCGTCGCCTCGCGTGCGAGGCTCCTGGCATTGACCTGCATGGTGACGTCCGCTGCACCGATCGCGCTCAACGTGATCGAGTGCAGGCGCCGTACTTCGCGAGCGAAGACGATCGCGATCAGAAGGGGCCCCACGGTCGAGAGACTCGCGGGCATGGCGTGGAGCAAACCCGCCACCCCGCTCACGTTGTCCCAGTGCCCCTGGTAGGCCGGTATCCACACCAACACCTGCAGGCCGACGAGAATCCCGATCGATTCCCATGACCGTATGCGCCCAAAGTAGAGAACGATGAGGACTCCCGCGAAGGCCCCGAGCGGCCAGGTCGAGAAGTCACTGAGCGACGAGCGCGGCACCGTCAGTCCGAAAGCCAGCGAGCCCCCAAGAAGCGTCGCGGCGCTTGCGAAGGAGAGCCACCCGGAGATCCCGGTATTGACCCCCTTGAGCGCGGCCAGCGTCAACGCGACGCCAAGGATCCACCACGCGAGGAGCCACAGCGGTTGCCCAAGCATCTGGTTGTGGATGACGTAGAGAGTGGTGCAAGCGAGAAAGGGCAATACCGCCAGGTCTAGGGGCCGCTTGAGGTCGCCGAGGCCCATCGCAAAATCGCCTCGCCGCAGGGAGACACTATCGGTCGGGGGCGGTAGCCACCGGAGAGTCGCGACTGTCCCAGCTCCCAGGAGGCTCGAGATGCTGACGGAACCTCCAACGGCTTGTATGCGCTTCTCGACTGAATGGATGAGCCCGTGCCCTCGGCGTTCGGCGTCACCCGCGTCGAAGCCGATGCCGTCGTCGGACACCGCCACCTCGAATCCGGTGGGTCCGCCGCACAACTCGACTGTCACGCGGCTCGCGCTCGCGTGCCGCACGGCGTTCCGCATGAGTTCACCGGCGGCGGCTACGACCGCGTCCGCAACGGCGAGTGTGGTCTCGACCGGCGGCCCTTCGGTGGTGAATCGAGCGCCCCACCGGTCTGCGGCAGCGCGCAGCGCCGGCGCGAGCCGCCTCGGCGCGTCGTCGGTGGCCTCCGGCGCTGCTGAGGCGCTTTTGAGCGCGATCAGTGCGCGGGAAGCCGCCTCACGAATTCCTCCCAAGTCTTGCGTTTCGAGACGGGTCAGTCGCAGTGCGGAAATCACATCGTCGTGGAGAATCCCGTTGATGTCCCGCTGTGAGCTGCGCCGTTCCGCGAGGATCGCCGCACGGGTCGACGCCTCGCTCAATCGCTCCGCGGCGATATCCGCCCGATCGGCGGCGTCTCGCAGAAAGCGGGAGGCGCCGTACGCCGCAAATCCAGTCGCCACGACGGGTCCGATGAACTCGAGTGCGGCCAACGTGCCGTTCTGGAGTATCTCGGGTGGCAACATCGCGCCAATGCCTCCGGCCAGAACAACAACTCGCACCCAGGGAGTCGCGAAGATCATGGCCAGGACCGTGGCGGCGGAGAGGAGGGCGTCGCGAGCGCCCGGCGGAAGGACGATTGTGGATTGGGAGAAGAGCGCGTAGTAAAGGCCGACCGTCGCGACGGCCAGCGACAAGACCTCACCGTTCCCGATGCCACCGCGCTGGACGCCTCTCCACAGCGACATCGTCGCGAGCCACAGGAGCGGTAGCCCTAGCCACACGAGGGCATTCTTGGTGACGCCTTGCCCCAGGATCATCGTCGTAATGGTGAGCGAGAGAAGCGTGACAAAAATCGCGACTGGCAGCCGCAGCGCTCGTTCCATCGCCTCCCGACGCTGGCCGAACGACGCTATTCCAATGGGACCATTCGAGCGGCTACCGCTGTTCGTCAAGGTCTTCTTGGTCGACGTGACCCGTGATGGTCGCCTGATAGAGGAGATCCTTTGGCCCCGCCAATTGGGTCTGCGTCGCCTTTTGCCACTTCTTGATCGCGCGGTCTCTGTGCTCGTAGACGGTGCTCACCGACCGATCCATTCGCCTGGCAATGGTCGCCCATGGCAAACCGGTGCTCAGGTGCCTGAGGACCTGGAGCTCAGCGGGGGTGAATCGCACCGCGCCCCGCGGATCGCTGAGAATTTGGTGGGCTAACCTGCTCGATTCATATATGCCGTGATCTGCCACCGCCCGGATTCCTTCGAGCAGCCGATCCTCCGGGTCCTCCTTCAACACCAGACCGAGCGCCCCGCTCGCGAAGGCCCGCTGGACTACTGCGGGCCGGTGCTCGCTCGTGTAGAGCAGGACCTCGGCGCCGGACTCGCGTAGGCGTTCGACGTTGAGTTCGACCGGGCTGCCATCGCCCAGGTGGACGTCGAGAAGCACCACAGCAACGCGCGAATAGTCCGTGGTGAGGTACTCGTCGACGGTGCTACTAATGGATTCCACCGCGATCTCGTCGTCCGAATCGTTCAGGAATGCCTGGAGTCCACGGATCATCACCGGGTGGTCGTCGATGGCGGCAACCAGGAGGGGCGCGCGCCCCTGGGGTGTCGGTGCTTCGTGATTCACGCCACCCGCCGTCCCGTCGACTGTTGGCGACAGGCTATCGGACCGCACGGGGTCCGTGGGGCAATATTCGGGCGGCATCGGTGGCGCCGGCTCCGTGGCCACCTGAATCGTGACGACGCGTTGACAGCCGAAGAGGACGCGATCGTGGAGAAGGGTCGCTCTAAAGGCGTGGCAAGCCTGATCGAGAACGAGGCCCACCATCGCTTCCGTATGCACCTGCACTCCGGCCGCCCCAGCGGGAGCAGCGACCAGATGCCGGAGCGCCGCCGCCGCTGCCGAGCCAACCCAGCTCCGCCCGGCCGCCCGGTCGGCGCGACGGACCGTTCGGGCATCGGCGCCCACTGCGGGGAACGCGACCACAACGAGGGCTCGCGGCGCTGCCAGACGGACCATCTCAGCGATGACCGCGGCAGGCTCAGGGTGGACATGTAGCACGTTGATTGCGAGGACGACGTCGGCGATTTTCGGCGAAAGTTCCGTGGCTGACACCTCCGCCAGCCGAGACGACGAGACGCGATGCTTGCGGGTGGCTCGTCGCAAGCGGCCCTTAACCCCGTCCACTCCAAGCACGGTCACACCACGGTCGACGAGCGCCCTGGAGGACAGACCCGTACCGCAGCCCAGATCGACAACGAGGGCGCCCGGAGCGATGCCTGCACACGCGTCGTCGGCCACGGCCTTGGTCAGCGGCGAGTCCCAAATCGCGTCGTAAACGAGCCCATACAGCGTCCAGAAGACGCGGTAACCGCGACTAAGCATCGTCCCCGAGGCGACGGCGCCGGTTCTCGGCGGCCCGCCTGCGCAGCTTTTCGCGACCGATGATGAATCCGGCCATGATTCCGAAGAAAGCCACCCAGATCAGGAATGGGGGCATGGCGGGCCCGCTACCAGACCACGGTCTTGCTGCCGGGGAGTAACAGGTAGACCCCGTACGTGGCGATACCCGCGCACGCCCACCAGTACTTCCCCGGGTCGGCGAAGAGCAACGCAATGCCGCCGAGCGTGAGGATTAGGCCCCACGTCTTCATGAGGAACCAGGCGATACCGTGGGCGACACGGCCAGCGCCGTGTGCCACTTTGTCCGCCACCTCGAAACCGCTCGGTCGGCCGCCCGACGCTTGGGTGGTGCCGGGCTGGCCCTGCTGAGTGAACTCCTGCGGCGCGGCGCCATTGTCTGCCATCGTCCTTCTTCCGATCATGGCTCAGGTGTGCGGTCCGGTGTTCTCGGCCGCGGCTTGGGTCGTGCTCACGCACGGTCGACTCATGGCCTAGACGAAGGCCGCGTCCCGATGCTCATTGCGTTGCCCCCGCATGGCGCCGGCGACACCGACCGGCTTCCACCGGTCGGTCTCACCGGCGCCATCTGTTGCGCGCCTTTGTACCTGTCGCTATCGAGTCAACCCGTGTCTCGACGAACGCGGTAGTCCGCAAAAGGGGGGACGGGGACTTCGTGCTGCCAGTGATGAGTGCTCAGCGCTTGCGACTAGCTGCAGTTCCCCGTGAGGTTGTGAACACGGTCTGATGGGACTTGGCCGCCGCTGGCCGTGTGGATTCCCCAGTACACATCGGCCGGGACAGCCATGCTCCCCAGCGTGTCAGTCTCGGTCCGCATCGTGACGGTGCTCTACTCGCTCACCATTCTTGGTCCTAATTTCCAAGAGCGCCGTGCCGCAACCGATCGCCGATCGCGCGCACCAATGCGTCGATGTCTTCCTCGGCCGTAAACAGGCCGAACGACACCCGGACCCGATCCCTGACCTCGGTGACCCTGATGGCACGGTCAGCCAGGTAGTCCTGCCAACCGGTGCCGGGCAGATCGAGTACACGAATGTGCGATCGTCGGTCCCTGCGTGTGGGGCCGATCGGTTCCACGCCGAGCGGTGCAAGTTCTCCGTCGAGGTAGTCGCCGAGGGCGAGCACCCGTTCCGTGATCGTGGCGAGGCCGACCTGACCGATAAGGTCCAAGGAAGCGCCGAGCGCGTGAATCGCGGCGTAGTTGAGGTTGCCGATTTCCAGTCGGCGCGCCGTCAGCGACAGGGCGATCTCCGTGTCGAAGGACACCTCAGGGTCGTGGGGGGAGCCCTCGATGCTCGCGGCGGCCACATAGGTGGGCACCAACTCGGCGAATCGTGGCGCTCGGTGCACGAACCCAAGCCCGTGCGGGGTTAGCAGGCCCTTGTGACACCCAGCGGCCAGCCAGTCAACACCCTCCGCCTCCACCGGAAACACTCCGACCGACTGCATGGCGTCCACGACGAGGGGAATCCCACGGTCAGCGCAGAGCCGTCCGATTGACGCGATGTCGTTTCGCTGGCCGGTGTCGTAAGCAACGTGGGACACCGCAACTGCCCGTGTCTGAGCATCGACTACCGGGCGAAAGGTCTCGCCATCAGCGCCTTCTGACGCAGCGGGCACTACCCGTACCTCAAGACCGTTGCGGCGCTGATGCATCCACCCGTACGCGAGGTTGGCGTGCTCGCCAGCCATGAGCACCACGTTGTCGCCCGGCCGCCATGGCAGGGTCGTGGCCGCAATGTTCACGCCCTCCGAGGTGTTCTTCGTGAAGGCGATCGTGTCAGGCGTCGTTCCGAGAAATGCCGCGAGGGCGACTCGGACCTCCTCGACACGGATTGCCCATTTCTCCTTCGGTCCGGCTCTCCACTCGGCGTCGTCGTAGAACCGGTCTAACTCGCGGCGAACCAGACTCGACAGCGGCGCCTGGTGTGCGTTGTCCAGGTAAACCAACTCTTGCGTGATTGGAAACAGTTCGCGCACGCCCTCAAGTCCAGACATCCCAGTCACCCGTTCACGGTTGAAACGATCTGCGTCACTTGCGAGCCGCGCGGATTCCGCGCGAGGACGTCAAGACGGGGGCGGAGCCGCATCACCCGGTCAAAGGTCTCCGCCAGATCGGTTGGGCTCGGCCGGAGGGCGACAGGTGTCGTCTGGTTCACGTTGCAGACTCTCCTTGCATGTGGTGTGCGAGCCTTCTCTTGGTTGGCTCCCTCACTATTCCATATCAAGGTGAGAGGGACAGTCCCCGCAGCAGCCGATAGAAGGTGGACCGCGAGCACAAGTACACACCCTCGTCGACCAGGGCGGCCCGCACGTCGGCCGGTGCCAGGTCAACGAACCGCTCGCTGTGCAGTACCTCATGGTGAGGCGAGGTAGGCACTGGTACTTATCAACCGTACCCATCGACCAAATTCTCCGAGGCGCAGTTGGAGCGAGGTCCTGACGGACTGACTCAGAGGTCTTGACGCGAGGCGTTGATCCAGCACAATCACGGGTGTGACCTGCTGCAACAGCCCCACAAGAACTGACGTTTGATCCCACCGTGCTTTTGCACACAAAGGGCCGAGTCACCCGAAGGTGACCCGGCCCTTGTGCTGCCAGAGATGAGTGCTCGGTGCTAGTGACTAGCGCTCGCGAGTACCCGCGATGAACTCTTCGAGGTGCTGACGGCCGAGCGTGTCTTCCATCTGCACGGGGGGCGACTTCATGAAGTACGTCGCGGCGGACAGAATCGGTCCGCCGATGCCGCGGTCCTTGGCGATCTTGGCGCAACGGATCGCGTCAATGATGATGCCTGCGGAGTTGGGCGAGTCCCACACCTCGAGCTTGTACTCAAGGCTCAAGGGAACCTCGCCGAACGCGGAACCCTCGAGGCGGACGTAGGCCCACTTGCGGTCGTCGAGCCATGCGACGTAGTCGGACGGGCCGATGTGCACGTTGCGCGAGCTCTTGAGCCCGGCGAGCGGGCCCTCGTGGAGGTTCGAGGTCACGGCCTGCGTCTTGGAGATCTTCTTGGACTCGAGGCGGTCACGCTCCAGCATGTTCTTGAAGTCCATGTTTCCACCGACGTTTAGCTGGTACGTGCGGTCGAGGCGCACGCCGCGGTCTTCGAACAGCTTCGCCATCACGCGGTGCGTGATGGTGGCGCCGACCTGCGACTTGATGTCGTCGCCGACGATCGGGACGCCAGCGTCCTCGAACTTCTTGGCCCATACGGGGTCGGAGGCGATGAACACGGGGAGGGCGTTGACGAACGCGACGTTGGCGTCGATCGCGCACTGCGCGTAGAACTTGTCGGCCTCATCCGAACCCACGGGAAGGTAGGAGACGAGCACGTCGGCCTGCGTGTCCTTGAGGACCTTGACGATGTCAACGGAGGCGTCGTCCGACTCGGTGATGGTCTCGCGGTAGTACTTGCCGAGGCCGTCGAGCGTCACGCCACGCTGCACCTGGATGTCCGTCTTGGGGACATCGCAGAACGTGATGGTGTTGTTCTCGGACGACTTGGTCGCCTCGACGAGTTCCTTGCCCACCTTGAGCGAGTCCACGTCGAAAGCGGCCACGATCTCGATGTCGGAGATGTGGTAGTCGCCCAACTGGACGTGCATGAGGCCGGGTACGGTCTCTCCTGCCTTCGCGTCCTTGTAGAACTCGAGCCCCTGAATGAGGGACGTCGCGCAGTTTCCAACGCCGATGATGGCGAGACGCAACTTAGCCATGTTTCCTTGTCTCCTTGTCTAGCCCGCGGATGCGGGGTCGTCCTTGCCGCGGGAAGCGGATCGTTCGTTTTCAATCAATTGATCAAGCCACTCAACCTCGCGCTCAACGCGCTCGAGTCCGTGACGTTGAAGTTCTGCGGTGTACGCATCATGGCGATCGCGCATGGCGCGCAGATTCACCGAAAGCTCTTCGAGTCGCTCGGCCATGCGGCCCCTGCGCCCTTCGAGAATGCGCAACCTCGTGTCGGAATCCGTGCGGTCGAACATGGCGAAGCGCACGTCGAACGTGTCGTCGTCCCACGACGAGGCGCCGGCCGACGCTAGCTCGGTCGCCAAGCGGGCCTTGCCTTCGTCCGTCAGCCGGTAGGCGATGCGGGAACGGCGAGAGGGCGCTGTCTCGGGGCCCCCTGCGTCGACGGCGATGAGGCCCTCGATGACCATTCGCTTGAGCGCGGGGTACAGGCTGCCGTAGGACACGGCCCGGAACGGACCGAGTTGGGCGCCGAGGCGCTTGCGGATCTCATAGCCGTGGTACGGCTTTTCGGAAAGGGTGCCGAGAATAGCGAGGGTGAGCACGTCTGTGCGTCCCATGCTTTTCCTCTCATCCAGATCCCTTGAGGGCGCCACACGGGGAATCGACCCCGGCGTCGCCGCGCGCCGATGATCTTCGATGTATCGGTGCGGTGTAGCAACCAGTTGTATCGCGCCGATACATCAGAGCGCAAGTCGAGACCGGAAAGCGCCGCGCTGGCCGCGCCCGCGTCGAAGCGATTCGCGCTCGTCGGCGCTGTGTCGCTCCTTGGCGTCGTGAGGGCGCAATCGTTGACCTTCGCCGGCCGACGTCCGCCCTGGTTGAGGGGCCCTGGGGGTGGCCTTCGCAAGCTTGAGTCGCCGCGCGGGGGAACCTTGGCCGCCACGCCCCCGTTCGTACACTGACATGGTGAGCGAAGACGACAGACGGCCGCAGCGCAAGAGCACCCGCCCCGTTCAGGGCGAGGGGCCTCAGCGGCGCTCCACAGGCGCGTCTGGAGCGGGGCCTCGGCGGCCGACGACGGGCAGCACCTCAACCGGCAGGGCCAGGCCGACGACGGGCTCGACCTCAACGACCCGAACCAGGCCGACGACGGGCTCGACCTCAACGACCCGAACCCGGCCGACGACCGGCTCGACCTCCACCAGTGGCGGCGGACGCGGCGGCGGAAAGAAGGGCGGCAAGGGTGGGCCTCCTCGCGACCGCCACGGCAAGCCGATCCCACGGTGGAAGTATCTGCTGCGCCGCATCGGCATCGGCGCCTTGGCCAGCGGGCTGGCCGTCTTCCTCCTTGGCTTCATCGGGCTGTTCATTCGCTACGAAACGTTGCCCGTGCCGCCGCCGAGCGCTTTCGCCCTGCAGCAGGCGTCCACGATCTTCTACGCGGACGGCACCACGGTGATGGGACGTCTTGGCCAGGCCGACCGCCAGGTCGTGGACGTCAGCAAACTTCCCCCCTACGTCCACCTGGCATTTGTCGCGGCCGAGGACCGCAGCTTCTACACGAACCCTGGCGTCGACTTCATGGGCACCGCGCGCGCACTGATCAAGACGGTCGTGTTCGGCAAGAAGCAAGGCGGGTCGACCATCACCCAGCAGTACGTCGAGCGGTACTACGTCGGCAAGACCACTACCGACATCAAGGGCAAGATCGACGAGGCGCTTCTCGCACTCAAGATCGATAAGCAGCAAGACAAGGACGTGGTTCTTGGCAACTACATGAACACCGTGTACTTCGGCCGCGGCGCTTACGGCATCGAGGCAGCGGCGCGCAACTACTTCGGTAAGCCAGCCGCAGACCTCACCGTATCCGAGTCGGCGATGCTGGCAGGGATACTCCCCGCGCCCTCGCGCTGGGACCCGGCCCTCAACCTCGCCCAGGCGACGTTCCGCTGGAACTACGTGCTTGACGGCATGGTCCAGGGCGGAACGATCACCCAGACCGAGCGCGACGCCATGGTCTTTCCCACCACCATCGAGTACGCCAATAACAACGTCTTCGCTGGCACACAGGGCTACCTGCTGCGCACCGCGCTCGACGAGGTCACGGCGACCACGGGCAAGACCCAAGAGGACATCGAAACCCAAGGCCTGAGCATCGTTACCACGATCCAGCCGGCGGCTCAGCAGTCGATCGAGGCGGCCGTCGCCCAAATGCCCACCGGCGCGGCCCCCAACTTGCGAGTCGCCGCGGTCACGATGGACCCCACGACGGGCGCGATCACCGGCATGTATGGCGGAGCCGACTACCTCACGATCCAGAGCAATGCGGTGACTCAAGACATCGCCCAGGCGGGGTCGACATTCAAGCCCTTCGCTTTGGTCGCCGCCCTGGAGAGCGGCATCTCGCTCAACTCGGTCTACGACGGCAACACCAACAGGACCGTTCCGGGGTTCGACTCCCCCGTGCACAACTTTTTGGGCGTCAACTTCGGAAACATCAACCTGATCCAGGCGACGGCCTACTCGGTCAATACGGTGTACACCCAACTCAACGTCGACGTCGGTCCCGACAAGACCCGAGAGGTAGCGATCAAGGCGGGAATCCCGGAGAACACCGCCGGCCTGGATGCAAATCCGTCCAACGTGCTTGGCTCCGCTTCACCGCACGCCATCGACTTGGCGTCGGCATACTCGACCTACGCGACGGGCGGCCTCAGTACGCAGCCGTTTATGGTCGCGTCGGTGACCGACTCCAAGGGCAACCTCTACTACGAACACCAGACGACGCCCAAGCGCGTCTTCGCGGAAGACGTCATGGCCGACGCCACATATGCGATGCAGCAAGTGGTCAACCTCAACGGCGGTTCGGGGCACTTCGCGGCCCAACTTGGCAGGCCAATCGCTGGCAAGTCGGGCACGTCAGACGCCAACCGCTCGGCCTGGTTCGTCGGCTTCACGCCGCAGCAGGTCGGCGTGGTCGGCATGTACCAAGTGGGGCCGAACGGTGAGGCGGAGGAGATCACGCCCTTTGGGGGCTTTAGACAGATCACTGGCGGGTCGATTCCCTCGCGGATCTGGACGTGGATGATGGGGCCGATCGTGAAGGATCAGCCGGTGGTCGACTTCCCTGCACGCGCGAACATCGGAAAGGCAAACACGTCAACTCCTTCATCCAGCCCGACGCCGAGCCCGTCGCCGAGCCCGACGCCAAGCTCGAAGCCAAGCTCGAAGCCAAGCCCCACGCCCACCCCGAAGCCGACCGCGCAACCCCTGCCGAAGCCGACCCTGCAGCCCCTTCCGAAGCCGACGCCCACGCCGGTTCAGGCGGTCAAGCCATGAGCGGGGCCCGCGTCACGGGTGATTCGGGCGCGCCTCGCGACTCACGGTTGGGCGGCACCCAAGGGGTCGCCGACCGGCTGGCCGCACTGACGGGCACCGAAGCCGCCGACTGGCATGTGGTCTTCAAGGCGCGGTACGGGATGTTGGAGACGTTCGCCGCGATTGCGGAACACACCTCGCGCCGGTCCGTTGTGTCGCAATTGCTGACATGCGCGACCGCGGTTGACCCGATTCTCGTTGCGGGTTTGAGGCCGACGTATGCGGAGGTCTCCCCCGACTCGCTGTCGATCGACCCGGATCGCCTCGCGGTGGGCGACGACGTTGCGGCGGTTGTCATTCAGCACACCTTCGGCATCGTCGACGATGCCGCCTCACAACGCGTCGCGGCCGCCGCACGCGCTGCGGGCGCCCTCGTGTTGGAGGACAGCGCCCACTGCGTCGGCCGGATGGCGAGGGGTGTCGACGGCGCGCCCATCGCCGACGTTGCCTTCCATTCCTTTGGTGTGGAGAAGATGCTGCCCACGATGTTCGGCGGCGCGGTATGGGTCAACCCGGCGATGGAGCACGAGGCCCTGCGTCTCGCGATCGTCGGCCGCCTCACGTCTCTCGATCGACCGGGGTGGCGACTGCGCTGTGCCGCGCGCACGTACCGCTACCAACTTGCAGTCCTCAACCGGGTTCCACGCCAGATCGGCAGGCCGCTCCGGTCCCTCTTGGTGAAGGTCGGTTCATTCGACCCGCCCGTCGCGGACTCAGAAACCGAGGGTCGCTTGGCCTACCGTTCAGCCGCGGCGACCGGCTGGATCCACGCAGGCGTCGCGGCCGCGCTGGGGCGGTTGCGCGCGAGCGAGGAGCTGCGAGCGAACGCCGTCGCCGCCTACGTGGAGGAGTTCGGCGACCGCGTGGAGATTCCCGCCAGCGCCACGATGGGGCAGCCGTTGGTGCGTTTCCCTTTCCTCGTGCCCCCTGGCGTCGACCCCGAGGTCGTCATTGCCGGATTGCGCGCCACGGGCGTGGTCGAGGGGCGTTGGTACCGGCCAGCACTCTTCCCAGGCGCATCGGATCCCGCCGTGTACGGGTACGTGCCCGGAGCAGCAGCCCACGCCGTGACCGAGGGTGTCATCGCGCGCATCGTCAATCTGCCCACCTCTGTGGAGCCCGATCAGGCGCGGCGCACCGCGCGTCACGCGCTCGAACTCATCGATTCATCCCGCGTCGGGCGTACTTGATGGTGCTGAGCGCGTGGCGAGCGTCAACTCGCAACACGTCGACGAGGCGCGTTGGGCTCATGTCTGGCCGATACCAAAGCGTGTGCTTGGCGCCCTTGCGGCCCGCCGCACGCACGCGCGAGCGCAGGCCGCGCGGCGCATAGATCACCGCTAGTGGGTAGGGCAGGTTGAGCCACAGCCGCTCCTGCGTGGTCGCCGCGTACGGTGTCGGCTTCCCGTAGATCCAGTCCTGGACGATGCGCGCGGGGATGTTGCCTCCGGCCGCCATCGCGTAGTACGACGCCCCCCCCTGGCGCACGTTGAGCTCAAGCACCTTGCTCACGCCGTCACGGCGGTCGCGCATCACATCGAAGTTCGCGCTCCCGGTGTAGTGGACCGCGTTGAGCAGCGTGCCGAGCGACGCGATCAGGTCCGGATCGTCGACGGACAGGATCGCGTCGTAGTTGCCGACCATGCCCGGGTCGTGGTCGGCGAGCACCACCTGGCCAACGGAGACAAAGGTGAGCTGACCGTTCCTGTCGGAGTACGTGTTGGCCACGCGCATCACCGACTCGTCTCCCTCGAGGTACTCCTGGACGAGGAGGTCGTCTTGGTACCCGGCGGCGAAGATCCGCTCGGCGACCTCGCGCACCGCCGCAGCGTCGTCAAGCAGGTAGATCTTTTGCTTGCCCTCGAAACGCAGGCGCGGGTAGACGTCCGTGTTGGATGGCTTAAGGATGACGGGATAGGCGAAGGGCAGGTCATCGCCGAGGCCCGCGTCGCCACGCGCATCGGGAGTGAGGACGACGGTGCGCGGGTGGGGCACTCCGAGCGCGTCGCACGTGGCGTAGAAGTCTGTCTTGTTGATGAGCTGGTCGGCGAGCTCACGGTCGACGAGCGGGATCACGAAGCGGTCGCCGAGCTCCTCGCGATGGTCGATGAGCACGTTGACGTAGTACTCGACCGTTCCGATGAGCAGCAGGGTGCGGCCGGGGAACTCGTCGGCGAGGGCGTGGAGTTGTCTCACGATCTCGTCGGGGTCGTCGAACTCGTTCGATGCGCGGACGTCGATGATCCGTGAGTTCCGCGTCTCCCTGAGTGCGACGCGGCCGAGCGCCAGGCTGCGCACGCCGAACTCCTCATGCAGGCTGCGGGCGATGTTGTACGCGCCAACGCCGGTGCCGAGCAGGATGGGAAGGAACTCCTCGTTGCCGTACGTCATCGGCTTCCCTTCAGGAGCCGCTTCGCGGCGAGCGCCCACGTCAGCGCACGGTAGGTCATGCGCTTGACGGGCACGTCATACGACGGGTCGACGGGCGTTGTCTCCTCGGCGAACTGCAGCTTGAACTGGCGCACGCCCATGAGCCCCGGTGCCTTGGCCGAGCCGACGCCCATCATGTCGTACCGCACGCACCCCTCTGCCTTGAGCGACATGAGGATGTACCACTTGAGGCGCAGCGCGGCGTTGGTTTCGAAGCCCTCGAGGTTCGAACCGCCGTAATAGTCCTGGCCCACGCCGTCGTAGAAAGTCGACAGCACCCACGACACCGCCCGGCCTGGCGCCCCTGGTCCGTCGGTTCCGGCTTCGTCTGTGCGTCGCGCGACGAACAACCGCGCGTGATCCCCGAGCGTCTCGAGCATCGAGTAGTACACCTCGGCCGGATAGATCCCAAAGCCGTCGCGGCCTGCGGTCTCCCGATAGATGTCGTACAGCTCGGCGAAGCCCTCGCGGGATATGCCGCGCTCCTCGGTGAGGGAGAAGCCCTCGTCCCGCAGGGTGCGGCGCAACTTCTTGCGGCCCGTCTTACCCATGGCCAGCATGATGTCGTCCTCGGAAGGTGTGAGGTCCACCTCGACCGTTTCGTCGTACGTCATCGTCTGCAGCAGGGGCCGAAGGTCGTCCGCCTCGTGGTGAGCGTGCAGGCGCACGAACACGACGTGGGGAGACCGGCTGGCCACGAAGGCACGCAACTCGTCGCGAAGTGCCTTCTCGGTGTCGGCCGTCGGGGTGGTGAGCCAGACCGGGCCGTGCTTGGCCCACACGTACGTGAAGCCGCGCCCCGCGTATTCGGTGAGGGCGATCACCGCGACCACCTTGTCGTCGGCGTCGATCGCGGCCAAGCGCCCCCACGGAGTCCGTTCCCCGATCGCGGCGTCGTAGGCATCCCACACGGCGGCCTGCTCGATCGGCACCGCCACTCCCGCGGCGTCCGCGAGGTCCTCAAGGGCGTCTGCGTCGATAGGATCAAGGCGAAGCTTCGTGTGGTCTGTCACCCGACGAGCCTACCGGCGCTGTGGATCATTTCCCGTGGACAGCGTTGACCTGTACTCTTGTGGATCGTGGTTTATGCCCGCCCACCTGGGCGGCGCGCCACTGCATGCGTCACCCTCCTGCTACGGAACGTCCGTAGCCGTTTAGTCCAGAGGAGGTGGGTTATCTATGCGCAAGTACGAAATGATGGTCATCCTTGACCCCGAGGTCGACGAGCGTACGGTCAAGCCGTCGCTCGAGAAGTACCTCGCCGTTGTCACGAATGACAAGGGCACGATTGACAGCCTTGATGTATGGGGCCGTCGCCGTCTTGCCTACCCCATCAAGAAGAAGACCGACGGGGTTTACGCAGTCATCAACTTCACGGCGGAATCTCCCACCGCGAAGGAACTTGAGCGTCAGCTCGGTCTCAACGAGACCATCCTGCGCCTCAAGCTGCTGCGTCCCGACGCTCACTAGCAGTCACACCCACGACACGACAGGGATATCTCATGGCAGGCGACACCCAGATCACCGTGATTGGCAATCTGACCGGCGACCCCGAACTGCGCTTCATTCAGTCCGGTGCCGCAGTGGTCAACTTCACGGTGGCGTCCACCCCCCGCACGTTTGACCGTCAGTCGAACGAGTGGAAGGACGGGGACACCCTGTTCATGCGCTGCTCCTTGTGGCGCGAGGCCGCCGAAAATGTGGCCGAGTCGCTCACCAAGGGCATGCGGGTGGTCGTTCTCGGCCGCCTCGTGTCGCGTTCGTGGGAAGCAAACGGTGAGAAGCGCACCGTCATGGAACTGCAGGTCGATGAGGTTGGACCCTCGTTGAGGTATGCCACCGCCAAGGTCACGCGCACACAGCGCGGCGGCTCGGGCGGCGGCGGTGGCTTCAGCGGCGGCGGAGGCGGCGGCGGTAACGCCAGCGCTCCTGCCGGTGGCGCCGACAACGACCCGTGGGCATCGGCTCCGTCCTCGGACGAGCCCCCCTTCTAAATAGCTCTTCTTGATGTAAGGAAAGACAGCAATGGCAAAGATCGACACGCGCAAGCCGCGTAAGAAGGTCAACCCTCTTAAGGCCGCCAAGGTCACGAAGGTCGACTACAAGGACACCCCCCTGCTCCGCAAGTTCATCTCTGACCGCGGGAAGATCCGTTCGCGCCGCGTCACGGGTGTGACCGTCCAGGAACAGCGTCAGATCGCGCGCGCCGTCAAGGTTGCTCGCGAACTCGCGCTGCTTCCCTATGCCGGTTCCGGCCGTTAAGGGGGACTGAGATATGTCGAAGATCATCCTCACGCATGAGGTCCACGGACTTGGTGTTGCAGGCGACGTCGTCGTTGTTAAGGACGGCTACGCCAACCACTTCCTCGTGCCCCGCAAGCTGGCCACCCCGTGGTCGACTGGTGCCGAAACGTCCATCGAGGCGATGCGCAAGGCTCAGCGCGGCCGTGAGCTCGCGACCATCGAGGAGGCCCAGGCTGCGCGCGACGCGCTCCAGGCCAACCCCGTGGTCGTGACGGTCAAGGCCGGCGAGAGTGGACGCCTGTTTGGCGCCGTGAGCACCGGCGACATCGCCGATGCGATCGGTGCGCGCGCCAAGGTGGACAAGCGTCGTATCCACGTCGCTTCGCCCATCAAGGCCCTGGGTGAATACCAGGTCAAGGTGTCGCTACACGGGGACGTGACGGCTACCGTCGACGTCCACGTCGTCGCCGCCAGCTAAATACGACATACGCCTCGGCGTCGGCCCAGCCCCTTCGTGGGGCGGGCCCGGCGCCGAGGCTTTGTCATTTCCCGGGTCCCTGCGGCGCGTCGTTGACGACTCGCCGAGGCGCTATCCCCAGACCTGGTGGCACCGCGCGAGGAGCGTTCTCGAAGACCGCCGCAACGCGCCGTCGGCCGTGCTCGACACGCCCACACGCAACACGCCGATAAGTTTGTCCCCCGAGTTATCCACAGCGGGGGACACGTCAACTGGGCTGATAGATAGAGATTTTGGCGCAATCCGGGGTTGTGATCGGCATGGCTCTCCACAGGTTTGTGCCCTCCTGTCCCCACCCCCCGCCGTGTGTGTACACAGACCGTCCACTGACCGTCCACCGTCCAGCGTTTGTGGGCAACTCCGGCGCTCCCTAGAGTTGCCTGTCAGAGCCGGGTGGGAGACTCGCGGTATGGGGGTGCGGGTCCCGGCAACAATGCGAAAGAGGGGTAGCGGGCGTGTCAATTGATGAGCTCGAGGTTGCGTACTCGCCGCGCACCCTGGACCGCACGCCGCCCCAGAATGTCGAGGCGGAGCAGTCGGTCCTCGGCGCGATGATGCTCTCCAAGGACGCGATGGCCGATGTCATCGAGGTGGTCAGGGCCAACGACTTCTATAGGCCCGCTCACGAGATGGTGTTCGACACCGCGACCAAGCTCTACAACTCGGGCGATCCTGTCGACGCGCTGACCGTTGGCTCCGAGTTGCAGCGCGCGGGCAACCTCGCCCGCATCGGCGGGGCCGAGTACCTCCACACGCTCATCTCGATCGTGCCCTCCGCGGCATCGGCCGGCTACTACGCCCGCTTGGTGCGCGAGCAGTCGATTTTGCGCAAGTTGGTCGAGGCGGGCACCCGCATTGCCAACATGGGCTACGACGCCGACGGCACCGAGGTAGACGAGGTCGTTGACAGCGCGCAATCCGAGATCTTCGCGGTCACCGAACGGCGCAACTCCGAGGACTTCCTGCCCATCGGCGACGTCATGGAGCGCACGCTCGAAGAGATCGACGCGGCGTCGAGCCGCGACGGTCAGATGCTCGGCATCCCCACCGGGTTCCGGCAGCTCGACGAGCTCACCGGTGGCTTCCAGGCCGGCCAGATGATCGTCCTCGCAGCGCGCCCCGCCATCGGCAAGTCGACGCTCGGCCTCGACATCGCGCGCTCCGCCTCCATCGCCCACGGCAAGGCCTCGGTCATCTTCTCGCTCGAAATGAGCCGAGAGGAGATCACCAAGCGCATGCTCGCCGCAGAGGCGGGCGTGAAGCTCTCCAAGCTCACCAAGGGCCCGATGGGCCCCAACGACTGGGAGAGGCTCGCCTCCACCGCCGCCCGCATCGCGAAGGCGCCACTGTTCATCGACGACAGCCCCAACATGTCGCTCATGGAGATCCGCGCCAAGTGCAGGCGCCTCAAGCAGCAGCACGATCTCAGCCTGGTCATCGTGGACTACCTCCAGCTGATGAGCTCCGGCCGCAAGGTCGAGTCCCGCCAGCAAGAGGTTTCCGAGTTCTCCCGCGCGCTCAAACTGCTCGCCAAGGAGATCCAGGTGCCCGTCATCGCGATCTCGCAGCTGAACCGCGGAGCAGAGCAGCGCACCGAGAAGCGCCCCATGCTCTCCGACATGCGTGAGTCCGGCGCGATCGAGCAGGACGCCGACATCGTGATCCTGCTTCACCGCGACGACGCCTACGACCGCGACAACCGACCGGGCGAGGCGGACTTCATCATCGCCAAGCACCGCTCGGGACCCACCGACACGATCGCGGTCGCCTTCAAGAAGGACTACGCGCACTTCGCCGACATGGCGGCGGATCTGTAAGGCGAGTCCGGCGATTTATCGGCGGTCCACACAGCCATCCGCTGCGGGGACGGCTCCGAATTCACGTGAGCGGCACGCTCCGCACTGCACTCTTCACACCCTGTGGCATCTAGCGCTGTGAGGCGAGAGTCCTTAGGCTGACCTCGGAGGTCGTCATGAAGAGAATTATCCCCATCTTCGCCATGGCCATTGCCACCGCCCTGACCCTCGCGGCCTGCTCTGCCGCTGCGCCGGACACCGTCACGATGTCGAACGCGGCCGCAGCCGGTTCCGGTCAGGGGGCCGCCATGGCGTCCGCCGCAGCAGGCGCCGAGCAGAAATGGGCGGACCCAAGCGCACCAGACATCTTCAAGTTCATGGCGACGGACCTCGTGACCGGAAAGCCTGTCGACGGAACGACGCTGATCGGAAAGGACGTGGTGATGTGGTTCTGGGCGTCATGGTGCCCCGTCTGCAACGCGGAGGCGGGCGCGATGGTGAATGCGATGCCCAGCTTCCCACCCGGTGTGACCGTGCTTGGCGTGGCGGGCGAGTCGAGCGTCGCCGAGTCGAAGACCTTCATCGCGGACCACCCCGGCATCGACGGGTTCCCCAGCATCTATGACCAAGATGGCCACATCTGGAAGGACTTCGGCGTCGTCGGGCAGCCCACGATGGTGCTCATCAAACACGATGGAATGTCGCTGACCTACGAGGGCGGCTACGGCAAGTACGACATCATCGACAAGGTGGCATGGCTCGGCCAGGCGTAGCAGGTTCACAGCCAGCGCGCCGGCAGCTAATGCTTGGCCCGAATCTGCCTGCTCGATGCCACGAATACCCACGACCCGAAGGCCACCGTGGCGGCAAGGAGGATTACCAGCACGGTCGTTCCCCAGCCGCGAATGGCATTGGTAATGTCACCCTGCCAGCCAGACGTGGTGAACAGCACCGACTCAAGAGCGCTGATTCCATGTAGTTGGAGCACCTCGGCGAGGCCGTAGAGCACCACATACAGTCCCGACACCGTCATGAGGGTGCCGCCGATGCGCATGATCAGCCCCGTGCGCATTCGTAGGGCCCGGCCGACGGCGGTCCCCGCAAACGCGGCCGCAATGGACACGAGCACCACGGACGTTCCCATGCCGGCGCCGTAGATGACGAAAGGGCTCACGGTGCCGATCACATTCCGCGCGTCAAGAGCCTGAGTGACGACCGCGAAGAATGGGCCGATGGTGCACGACAGAGAGGCGAAGGCGAAGGACACCCCGTACAAGACTTGTGACCATGCGGCCCGCCCGGGGGCGCGTCCTGTGAGAGCGGCGGGCGTCATCCTGAGGCCAGGAACCCGCGCCTCGTGACCGAGGACCATGGTGATTCCCAGCGCCACGAGGACCACGCCCAGAGCCATCGTGACGTACGGCATGTACGGAAGGACGTACCCCTGCAGCGCTGAGTTGATTCCCACGAAGACGAGCCCGAAGGCCGCGAACACGGCCACGAATCCGGCCGTCATGGCGAGTCCAAACACGATGGCCCTGCGGAGGGCCATGAGCCGGGTGGTGTCGCCGTCGGCCGTGCCGGTGACGATCACGGCGATGTAGGCGGGCAGCAGCGCAAATCCGCATGGGTTGAATGCCGCCACCGCACCCAAGAGGAGTGCGAAGGCGGCGGCTGTGGCGTCGATCAGTAAAGAGTACGACTACTTCCACAATCGCACAGATAGGTTCCGCACATTGTGCTGGCCGCTTTGCGACCCGCCAGGCTAGTAGACGGTGAGCAGCAGCACGGCGAACGCGGCGGCGCCCGCGAGCATCGTCAGGGCGAGGTTGCGCTTCCACACGGCGGCAGCAACCGCGACCAAGGCCGCGATGTGCCAGGCGCCGAACGGTCGCCATGCGCCCTGGTCGAGGAACAGGGCGTTGCCGACGATCGCCCCCATGGTCGCCGGGCCGATCATCCGCAGGGCGCGACGGACCAGCGGCGGAATGCGGTCCTCGTTTTGGAAGATCAAGATGCCGGAGGCGCGAATGAGGTAGGTGCCGATCCCCGCGAGGACGACCACGATCCAGATTCTCATGCCGAGTCCGCCGTATCCGCCGTGGGCTCGGTCGCGCTGCGCCGCGACGGGCGATCATCCGACGTGCGCCTGTGTACGAGCAAGCCGGCCGTCATCCCGAGCAGCGCGGCCGTGACGATGTTGAGCCCGAGCGGCAGGTCCTTGAGCGAGGCGACCGCAACGACTCCCGTGACCGCTGCGACGAGTTCGGGAAGGCCGCGGATCCCGGGAATGGCGAGCGCGATGAACATTAGCGGGACGATGAACCCCACCTGCCACGCGCCCGGCACCACCGGCCCGAGCAGGATCCCCGCGACGGTTCCGCCCGCCCACCCGGTCCGCATTGGCAGCGTGACCCCGAGCATGTAGTACTGCTGCAGCGCGGGCGTCTTCCAACGCTCCTGGCCGCGCACGTACAGGCCGACCGTCTGGTCGGCGACGAAGTACGCGAGCCCCCAGCGCCAGGCGGGCGTGAACCGGCCAAACATGGGTGCAAGCGCGGCGGAGTACAGCGCGAAGCGCGCATTGACGATCAGCGCGGACAGCACGGCGATGGCGACCGCACCCCCGACCGCGAAGACCTCGACGGCCGCGGTCTGGCCCGCTCCCGCGCCCACGATGAGCGAGCTCGCGGCGCCGGCGATCGGGTCGATGCCCCGCGCCCGCACGAGTGCGCCGAACGAGAGCCCGAACACCGTGACGCCGGGAACGAGCCCCGCGACGTCGCGCACGCCATCGGCGAAGGCGGCGCGGGAGGTCATGCTCACGATGTTAGAGGGCGGTGACGACGCGCCAGCGCGTCAGGCGGAACAGGACCGCCCCAATCGCCAAACCGACGACGACGATGCCCCCCACGACGATCACTACCGGCGCGTACCCGTCCTTGGGATCCATGAAGGGGTACGGAATCCACCCGTCGGTCGCGCCCCGGACGATGGCGACCGCGATCCACACCACGGCATATGGCAAGACCACCCAGGCGCGCCTGATGGGGTGCATCTTCCGGGGGCCCTCGAGTAGCCAGTCGGCGAGCAAGATCACGCACGAGATGCCGTGCATCGTCAGCGTCGACCACCGGTACGGGTCGCCGGGCTCGAAGCCGCCCAGGAGGGTCCAGAACACGACGGTGACGATGACGAGGTACATCGTGACGCTCGCGCGGGCGTATTCGAGCCACAGGGGGCGGGGCCTGCCGGTGTACCCGACCACAACAAGCAGCAGGATCGCGGCGAGGATGTTGCTCTGTTGCGAGAAGTAGCCGAGCGTGTCAAAGAACGCGAAGTCGCCCAGGTGGAGGTGCCTGACGACGTTCGCGACGAGGGCGGCGATGATCAGGGCCGCGCCGAGCACACGCCAGGTACGAATCGCGGTGGTCATAGGGCGATCCTAAGGGCGGTGCGGCGGAGGTCGCGGCGGCTAGATGGCCGTGGTGGTGGCGAGTTCCGGCGAGGGGGCTCGCTGGGGAGTGCGAGCGAACGCCATCCTCGAAAACAGCCACAAGGTAGGTACTAGGTACAACACCCAGGTGATCACTTGGAGGATCGTGCTCTCTGGAGAGAAGTTGAAGATGCCCTTCAGCAGCGTCCCTGCGAAGGACCCCGGCGGGATCGCGGCGGTGACGTCAAAGGCAAGGGTCTCTGAGCCCGGAAGGACGCCCGCCTCCTGCAGATCGTGGATCGCGTAGGCGAGGACGCCCGCGGCGACCACGATGAGGAACAGCCCCGTCCACTGGAAGAACATGCGCAGGTTGATGCGCACCGCGCCGCGATAGATCAGGTAGCCGAGGGCGATGGCCGTCGCGAGGCCGAGCACCGCTCCGGTGATGGGTGCCGATGTCGATCCCGCGGCCTGGATTCCTGCCCACAGGAATAGTGCCGTCTCCAGGCCCTCGCGGCCGACCGCAAGGAGGGCCATGGCGATGATCGCGCCCTTGCCGAGCGCGATGGCCTTCTCGAGCCCGTCTTCGAGGTGCCGCTTCAGGAAGCGTGCGGTCTTGCCCATCCAGAAGATCATCCAGGTGATGAGGCCAACGGCGGCGATGCTGAGCACCCCGCCGAGGGTCTCTTTGGCGGTGAAGCTGAGCTCGCGCGGCCCGAGCGTCAGCGCGGCTCCCGCAGCGAGAGAGACCCCGGTGGCGATGCCAATGCCGATCCACACGGCACCGAGCAGGTCGCGCCTGCCCGTGCGCACGATGTACGCGATGAGGATGCCGATGACGAGCGACGCCTCAAGGCCCTCTCGCAGACCGATGAGGTAGTTGGCAAGCATGGACTCTCCCTGACTGAATGTGACCGGCTAAGTAAGGCAACCCTTACTTGGTCAGGCTAGGGGAGGGCGACGCCCGGTGTCAAATATTCGCAACATCGGTGTTGCGTAATTCGAGTGAGCGGGCTAACGCTACTCCGCGAGCTCGTCGAGGATCTCGCAAATGGCGGCCCCTGCGGTCACGGAGGATCCCAATGCCGCGGTGAGTTTGGAGACCGTGCCGGCCCTGTGGGCGGTGAGCGGTTGCTCCATCTTCATGGCCTCGAGCACCACGATGAGGTCGCCCTCGGCCACCACTGCGCCCTCGGCGACGGCCACCTTGACGATCGTCCCCTGCATCGGCGAGGCAAGAGTGACGCCCGAAGATGCGCGAGTGGCGGGTCCCTTGCGCGCAGTGCGCCTGGCTGGGCCGCCCGCGCGGGCGCGTGCCCTGCCTGCCTGGGCGAGAGCCGCGGGGAGCACGACCTCGAGCCTCTTGCCGCCCACCTCGACCACGACGCGTTCGGTCGCGCCGTACTCGTCATCGGCGTGAGCGCCGTGGGAGAGCGACGCCCCGAGCGCCTTGACCCGGGACTCAAAACCGGTCTCGATCCAGGTCGTATACACGCCGAGAACACCGTCGGCCGCCGCAAATTCGGGGGAGTCGACAACGGCCCTGTGGAACGGGAGCACCGTGGGGATGCCCTCGATTCTCATCTCTTCGAGCGCCCGCCTGGAGCGTTCGAGAGCCTCGGTCCGGGTGGCACCCCAGACGATCAGCTTGGCCACCATCGAGTCGAAGTTGCCAGAGACCGTGTCGCCTTGGCGCACCCCGGCGTCGACGCGCACGCCGGGGCCTCCCGGAACGATGAACGTCGAGACGCGTCCGGGTGCGGGCATGAATCCGTTGACCGGGTCTTCGCCATTGATGCGGAACTCGAAGGCGTGCCCGCGCACCTGGGGGTTGAGCTCGGAGATCGCCTCGCCGGCCGCGATGCGGAACTGCTCGCGCACCAGGTCCACTCCGGTCACCTCTTCGGTGACGGGGTGTTCAACCTGCAGGCGAGTGTTGACCTCAAGGAAGCTGATGGTGCCGTCCGTGCCGACCAGGAACTCGCACGTTCCCGCGCCGATGTAGCCCGCCTCGCCCAGGATCGCCTTGCTCGACTCGACCAGGCGTGCGTTCTGGTCGTCGGTCAGGAACGGCGCAGGCGCCTCCTCGACCAGCTTCTGGTGACGACGCTGGAGCGAGCAGTCGCGCGTCGAGACGACGACGACGTTGCCGTGGGTGTCGGCGAGGCACTGCGTCTCGACGTGCCTGGGCTTGTCGAGGAACCGCTCAACGAAGCACTCGCCGCGGCCGAAGGCCGCGATGGCCTCGCGCGTGGCGGAGTCAAACAGTTCGGGGATGTCCTCCAGGTAGCGCGCGACCTTGAGCCCACGCCCGCCGCCGCCAAAGGCGGCCTTGATGGCCACGGGGAGGCCGTGCTCCTCGGCGAAGGCCAGCACCTCGGAGGCGTTCGCGACCGGGTCTGCGGTGCCCGGCACCAAGGGGGCGCCGGCGGCGAAGGCAATGTGGCGAGCACTCACCTTGTCGCCAAGCGACCTGATCGCGTGGGGAGGAGGGCCGATCCAGATGAGGCCGGCATCGATGACGGCTTGGGCGAACTCGGCGTTCTCCGACAGGAAGCCATAGCCGGGGTGGATCGCCTCGGCGTGGCTGCGCACCGCGATGTCGATGATCTTGGAGATATCCAGGTAGGTGTCGCGGGCGATTGAACCGCCCAGCGCGTATGCCTCGTCGGCGAGAGCGACGTGGGGCGCGTCCCTGTCGGGGTCCGCATACACCGCGATCGACCTCAGCGAGGCGTCGCGGCAAGCACGGATCACGCGGACGGCGATCTCGCCACGATTGGCTATCAAAACCGAAGAGAACGCAGGCACGTTGCTCAACCTACCCCGCAGTGCGGTGGCATCCACCGTGTTCGAACCCCCCTGGCCGTGGTTTTGGAGGGGAGCACAGCATGCGGGACCCGAATTGTAGGGAACCTACAAAAACTGAGGGCTCTCAGGGACCTACGGGGGTGAAGGTTGTGGAGCCGCCACAAACGGCGGTCCCGGGTCGCCCATGGGTTGGCGTACCACCGGGCACGCCACGTCACGCGCCGTTCGCTCTCCACAACTCGGTGACGCTCACTCCGCGTTCCCCGAGTAGCCGCCTGAATAACGGAAGGCTCACTCCGACGACGTTGTGGTGATCGCCCTCGATGCTCTCGACAAACGACCCGCCGATGCCGTCGACCGTGAACGCGCCAGCGACGTTGAGCGGTTCGCCCGTCGCGACGTATGCGGCGATCTCGGCGTCGCTGAGATCGGCAAAGTGAACGGCGGTGGACGCGACGCCTCCCGTCGCGCCGGGGTGACCCTCGCGGCAGTCGACGAGCCAGTGGCCCGTGTGAAGCGCCCCGGAGCGGCCGCGCATCGCGCGCCACCGAGCGGTGGCGGTGACGGCATCTCGAGGCTTGCCCATGATCTCGCCGTCGAGTTCCAGCATCGAGTCGCAACCGAGTACCAGCCCGGCCGATGCCCTGCTCGCGACGTCCTCCGCCTTGGCTTTGGCGAGGATCAGGATGGCATCGGCATGGGTGAGGGTGCCGCCCGACGCGGCGCGGGCCTCGTCAAGAACGGCGTCCTCGTCGACTCCGCTCACCACGACGATCGGGTCGAAGCCCGCGGAGCGCAAGGTGGCGAGGCGAGCAGGGGACGCGGAGGCGAGGGTGAAGGTGATCACCCGATGGAGCCTAGCGAGAGCGAGGGCGCGTTGTGAATGTGAGGGGTGTGAGCGTGACGGGCGTGGGACCGCTTCGAGATGTAGCCCCGGCGGCCCTGCCGTCGGTGAAGGGGCAGCCGGCGCAAGCGGGAGATGATGCGGGCACGCACGTGCCGCAGGCCGAGCCGCCGCTCACCACGAGCCCCATGCGGGTGGCCTCCTCGGCGACGGCCTCAGCGAGGTCGAGCGAAATGCCCAGGGTGCGTGCCGCCGAGCGGGGGCTGGCGCCCGCGGCCAACTGGGTCATGACGGAATCGAAGATGCCACTCACAGCAGCCTCCCCACCTGGAAGACGAGGATCGCGAGTCCGTAGGCGCTCACCAACTGGGCGCTGGCGGCGGCGGCGGTCCAGCGCAAGCCGTAGAGGCGGCGCTGTTCCGCGAGGGTCGCCATGCACGGCAAGTACGCCAAGACGAAGACCATGAGGGCGAGTGCCGCCGCACCCGCGGCGCCTCCGGACGTGCGCTCGACGGTGGCGCGCAACTGTTGACCCAGGCTCGCGTCCTTCGCGGAGTCCAAGGCGTAGGACTGGGCGAGGGAGGCGATGGTGACCTCCTTGGCGGCGATGCCGGCGACGAGCGAGGCGGAGATTCGCCAGTCGTTAAGGCCCATCGGCGCCAAGGCGGGAGCGACTCCCTGAGCGACGGCGCCGTAGACAGAATCGTTGACGGGGACGGAGGCGATCTCGTGACCACCCCGCACGGGAATGGCCTGCAACGCCCACAGCACCATCACGGCCACGACGATGACGGAACCGGCCTTGCGGATGAACGACGCGATGCGGGTCCAGACGCCCATGCCCAGGGTCTTGAGGTGGGGCAGCTGGTAGTCGGGGAGCGCGATGATGAGCGGCTCCGGCTTGAGGTCGCGCATGACGGTGTGGCGCGCGATGAGGCCCCCGCCGATGACGAGCGCGACGGACGCGACGTACATGCCAAAGACGACGGTGCCCGCCGAGCCAGGGAAGAACGTGTGTGCCAACAGCAGGTACACCGCGAGCCGCGCGGTGCATGAGGTGAGCGGAACGAGCAGTCCGGTGAGCAGCCGCTGACGCGCGTGGGGCAACACGGCGGTGGCCGACAGTGCGGGCACGTTGCATCCGAAGCCGACGATGAGGGGGAGCATCGCGCGACCGTCGAGCCCGAGTGCGCGCATCGCCTTGTCGGCGACGACGGCGACGCGGGCCAGGTAGCCGGTCGACTCGAGGGCTGAGACCGCGGCAAACATGATCGCCATGAGCGGCACGAACGACAAGACGGTGCCTACGCCGGCAAGCACGCCGCCGACGATGAATGACTCGAACCAGGACGGCGAGTTGACGGCTCCGAGCGCCGACGTCACCCAACCGGCGACGGGGCCACTGAAGGTGCGGGCGACGGCGTCTATGAGCGGCGACGCCACCACGGTCGTGAGCTGGAACACCCCCCACACCACGGCGAGGAACGCCGCGGGTCCCACCCACGGGTTGAGGAGCACGCGATCGAGACGGTCGCTCACCGTGGTCCGGGGGTCCGCCGAGGTGGCGGCCGCGTCCGTGATCGTCTCGACCCAATCGAAGAGTTGTTGGGCCTCGGTGAGGTTGTCGGGCAGATCGTCGGCGGCAACGTGCGGGGCGACACCCTTGATGTGGCTCGGGTTCTCGAGGGCCTCGGTGACCGCGGAGGCGAGTTCCTGCAGCCCCTTGCCCGTGCGGCCGTTGACCTCGATCACCGGAACGCCGAGCGCCTGCGACAGCGCCCCCGCGTCCGGCGCGACCTCGCGCGCCTGCGCCAGGTCGAACATCGTCAGGGCGGTGACGACGGGCCTGCCCGCGCGCGCCACCTGACCCAGCAGGTAGAGCGACCGGCTGAGCGCCGTCGCGTCGAGGACCACCACGGCGAGGTCGTGCGAGGTGTCACGCACGGCATCGGCCGCTACCTGTTCGTCGGGCGAGCGGGCGATGAGGCTATAGGTGCCGGGAAGGTCCACCAGGGTGAGGTCGTCGCGTTCCGTTGACCACACGCCCTGGGTGAGATCCACCGTGGTACCAGGGGCGTTGACGACGCGTTGCCGAGCGCGCGTGAGCGCGTTGAACAGGGTCGACTTGCCGACGTTGGGGTTGCCGACCAGCAGGACGCTCGCGGTGCGGGGCACGGTAGCAAGGGTGGCGGTGGTCAGGGTGCCGGCGGCGGCCGTGGCTCTGGCGCCGCGGGTGGGACCGGAGTGGCAGTCTCCCTGCGCGCTCATGCGGCTTCCACGTCGATGAGGGCGGCCGTCGCGCCGTCGATCGCGATGCGTGCGGCGCCAATGGTGATGATGCGTGAGCCCCCAGCGCCGCGTCCAGCCATGCGCACCAGCGCCCCCGGTCGCAGACCCATCTCACGCAACCTCAAGACGGCGCTCGACTCCGTGCTGACGGCGCGCACGTGTGCGGCGACACCTGGACGGAGCGCGCTCAGCAACATGCGTCAAGGATATACGTAAGGCAAGGCTTGCCTAATTACCAAGGTCCCGGGAGGGGCGGCGAGGCGGACGGTGTCCCTGGACGCGGAACGGTCAGGAAGCCGCGTTGGGAACGCGCCCGCTCCACACGTCGATCATCGCCTTGGCGTCGGCCGGGACCTCGCGCGCGTGGCCGACGACGGTCGACTTGGTGAGCCACTGGGGCGGGTAGGCGCCTTGAGCGTCGAGGCCAATGTTGTCGCAAATCCACACGGCACGTGGCACGTGGAACGCCTGGCTCACCATGATGACGCTCGTGGCGCCAAAGGTGTCGCGCGCGTTGATGCACGACGAGTAGGTGTCGACGCCGTGGGGGTCCTCCACGATGGCGTCGGCGGGCACGCCCATGCTCTCGGCGACCTTCCGCATGACGGTCGGCTCCCCAAAGCCGGAACTGTCATTGCCGTCACCACTCATGATGATCCTGTCCACCGTGCCATCCAGGTAGAGCTTCACGCCCACCTCGATGCGCTCGCGAAGAAAGCGAGACGGCCGCCCGTCCGCATAGACGCGGGCGCCAAGCACCACGGCGGCATCGGCGTGCGTGAACGTCGCGTCGGCGGGACGCACCGACGAAGAGGTGCTGATCCGCACGATCGCCCACGGGGTGGCGACAAATGTGGGCACCAGGACGATCGCCGCCGCTACCCACCTGTACTTCGGGTGCAGCCGCATCATCGGAGCGAGTGTCGCCACGCGACCGAGCCGTGGCCGAGCACGCCCACACTGACGCCGCGCATCGTGCGGGCGCGGTCCATCCACGCGGACGTCGGCGAGCCTGGCTCGTCCTCTTCTTCTCGGGCTCCCGCCATCGCGACCACTCCGGCCACGAGGGCCGCCAGCTCGTCATCGTCCAGTGTGCCGCGCACCACCCGCATGGAAGCGGCGGCGGCGACCAGTTCTTCCTGATCGCTCACAGCGGGATGTTTCCGTGCTTCTTGGGGGGTAGCGCGGCGCGCTTGGTGCGTAGCGCGCGCAGCCCGCGCACGATCTGCGCGCGAGTCTCGCTCGGTTCGATCACCGCGTCGACGTAGCCCTTGTCGGCCGCGTCGTACGGGTTCACGATCGCGTCCTCGTATTCGGCCGTGAGGCGAGCGCGCTCGGCCACCGCATCGCCGCCGGCCTCGGTGACGGCCGCGAGGGCGCGTCGCTGCAGGATGTTGACGGCGCCACCCGCACCCATGACCGCGATCTGCGCGGTGGGCCAAGCCAGGTTGATGTCGGCGCCCAACTGTTTGGACGCCATGACGATGTACGCGCCGCCGTAGGCCTTGCGCGTGATGACGGTGATGAGCGGCACGGTCGCCTCTGCGTACGCGTAGATGAGCTTGGCACCGCGGCGAATGATGCCCTGGTGCTCCTGGTCCACGCCGGGCAGGAAGCCTGGCACGTCGACAAACGTCAACACCGGCACGTTGAACGCGTCGCAGGTGCGGACAAAGCGAGCGGCCTTTTCGGCGGCGCTGATGTCCAAGGCGCCGGCCATCGAGAGTGGCTGGTTGGCGACGACGCCCACCGAGTGGCCCTCGACGTGGCCGAATCCCACCACGATGTTGGTAGCGAAGAGCGGCTGCACCTCGAGGAAGTCGCCGTCGTCGAGGACCGCCTCGATGACCCGCTTCATGTCGTAGGGCTGGTTGTCGCTGTCGGGAACCAGCGTGTCGAGCGCGAGGTCGCCCTCGTTTGGCTCCAGGTCCACGTCGACGTCCCACGCGGGGGCATCGGACAGGTTGTTGGATGGCAGGAACGTGAGCAGGTGCTTCACGTAGTCGATCGCGTCGTCCTCGTCCTCGGCCAAGTAGTGCGCCACGCCCGACTTCACGTTGTGGGTCTGGCCGCCGCCAAGTTCCTCGAACGTCACCTCCTCGCCGGTGACGGACTTGATGACGTCGGGGCCGGTGATGAACATTTGCGACGTGCCGTCGGCCATGACGATGAAGTCGGTCAGGGCGGGTGAGTAGACCGCGCCGCCCGCGCTGGGGCCGAGGATGATCGAGATTTGGGGGATGACGCCCGATGCCGCCACGTTGCGACGGAAGATCTCGGCGAACTGCGTGAGTGCGGCGACGCCCTCCTGAATGCGCGCGCCGCCGCCGTCGGAAATGCCGATGAGGGGCACGCCGGTGCGCAACGCGAAGTCCTGCACCTTGGTGATCTTGTGTCCGTGAATCTCGCCGAGCGAGCCGCCAAAGACCGTGAAGTCCTGAGAGTAGACGGCCACTTGGCGTTCGTCGACGGTGCCGTAGCCGGTCACGACGCCATCGCCGTGGGGGCGATTCTTGTCGAGCCCAAAGTTGGTGGAGCGGTGGCGCGTGAGGGCATCGAACTCGACGAATGAGCCCTCGTCGAGCAGCAGCCCGACCCGCTCGCGCGCGCTCTTCTTGCCTCGCGCGTGCTGCCTCTCTTGTGCGGCGGCCTCGGAGACGTCGACTGCTGCATGCATCCGCTCGCGCAGCGCGTCGAGCGCGGCCGCGGTGGACTTGGGGGTGGCGGTGTCGGACACAGTGCTCCCTTGATCAACTCGCAGATAGCCTAGCCGGGTGGACACCTTTAATGCCGACGCCGGCGCCGGCGCCCCTCTTCACTCGGTCGCCGCGTCCAGGGCCGCGCTGACCGCGGACTCACTCGCGTCGCTGACGGGCGAGCATGCTGCGCTCCCGCTGCTGGTGGTCACCAAGGCGTCGCCGTCGACCAACTCGGAGCTTCTCGAGGCCCTGGCCGTGGAGCCCGATGCGTGGCCCCACATGAGCGCGCTTGTTGCGGATCACCAAACTGCGGGGAGGGGACGTGCGGGCCGCGAGTGGCTCACACCCGAGGGTGCCGCGCTGACCGTCAGCTATGTGTTGCGGCCGCGCCTGCCGCGAGAACGGTGGGGGCTCGTTCCGCTCGTCGTGGGTCTCGCCGCAGTGAAGACGATGCGTTCCGTGGGCATCGAAGCGAGCCTCAAGTGGCCGAACGATGTGGTGGTGAACTGCGCTGACGAGACCGAGGGCGGTGTCAAAGGCGACATTGCGGGATGGGGCTCGATGCGCAAGATCGCAGGCATCCTGTGCGAGGTCTACGAGGACGCCGTGGTGGCGGGCATCGGCGTCAACGTCTCGCAGACGCGAGCGGAGCTTCCGGTGCCCCACGCGACCTCGATGGCCATGGTGGGGGTCAGGCTGCTCGACAGGGCGCTCCTGCTCGACGCGTTGTCGCGGCAACTGGCCGCCGAGATCAACAGCGCCGAGGCGGACCCCGATGCGTTCGTGGCGGAGCTGGCCTCCGTGACGTGCACTCTTGGTCGCCAGGTGCTGGTGGAGCGTACGGGCGCCTCGCCCCTCACCGGTGTAGCCGAGGGCATCGGCGCCGATGGCTCGCTCACCGTGCGTACAGCCGCGGGAGAGGCGGTCGCGGTCACGGCAGGCGACGTGCGGTTGCGCGGGGCAACGTGAGCATGAGCGAGCCGGCCTGGCGCACGTGGATCGCTCTTGGGCTCGCTGAGGTGCTCTTCGCGGTCACGTACACGGCGTGCGCTTGGCTTGCGATGGCACTTCCCGCCACGGACACGCGCGACGGCTGGGCGGCTCTCGCGTTGTTCGCGATGCTGCTCGTGGTGGGCGTCTTCGCCGTCCTCGTGGGAATACCGATCGGCGTGCACACCGTGGGCAGGCTGACGGCCAAGTGGGTGGCGGGGAGGTCATCTCTTCGCGCGTCCTCCGCTCACCTCGTGATGGGCCTAGGCATGGGCGCGGTGGTGGCGGCGATGATGATCCACGTGTCCCCGATGGAACCGGCCGTGGCCGTCATCGCGTTTGTCGTCCCCGTTGGTCTCGTGGCGCTCGGGACAAACTTGCTCATGCCGCTCGCCATGCGCCACAGGTGGATCAGGATCACCTCGTGGGCGCTTGCGGCCGTCCTCTGGGGCTTGACCCTTGTGTTTGTTGCCAGCCTGGTGGCCGGGAACCTCTAGACCGCCTGGATCCTGTCGATCGGTTGTTCCGAGTTGGTCGGCGTCAACCTCGTGGCAGCGCAACCCGCGCGCTAATGTGTGGTGACCGGCGCCGCAGGGCGCCTTCGCGGTGCGGCGGGGCACGATGCGCTGTGGATCTTTGGGGGAATCCATGAATGGGGACGACATCCGCTTGGGTCAGACTGCGGTGGCAACGTGAGCGCGAGCGAGGAGACCAAGCGCGCGTGGGTGGCGCTTGGCATTGCCGAGGTGGCCTTCGCGATCTTGAGCCCGGTCGGCGGTCTCGTGGCGATACTCGTGAGCGGGCCCGAATCCAGAGACGAATGGATGCCGTTGTCGCTGCTCGTGGCGATCGTCATGGTCACCGGAGCATCGCTGTTAGTTGGCTTGCCGGTCGCGGTCCATACGGTGGGCAGGCTCACCGAGCGCCTCACTCGCACGTGGCGGCCCCTCGGCGCCGGGCTGATTCACCTGGTCGTGGGTCTCGGCTTGGGCGTGTTGGTTGCGGTCCCGCTGGTGGTGTGGGCCCCCATCGAGCCGTTGGCCGCGGTCATTGCGTTCGTTCTACCGGGGGGCCTTGCCGCATGGGTGACGCGCGCCCTGGTTCCCGTGGCCGTGCGGCACCGCTGGGTCGCGATTGTGGCGTGGGCGCTCGCGGCGCTCGCCTTCGTGGCGAGCGTGCCGCTGCTGTTGGTGACCGTGTGGGGCATCGGCTAGACCCTGTCGATTAGCTCTTCCGAGTTGTTGCGCACGTTGCCAACGGCCTTGCCCACCTCGTGCCACTCGAGCTCGGGAGCGTCGTCCGCCGCCGCGGCCAGCAGCTCGTCGGGAGTCGATGCGCGGTCCAGCCAGGTCTTCCACGCATCGGGCCGCATCATCACGGGCTGCCGGTCGTGGATCGCCGCCATCTCGCCGCATGCCGCCGTGGTGACGATCGCACACGAGATGAGCCACTCGTCGCCGGGGGTGCGGCGCCACGCCTCCACCAGACCGGCGAAGGCCAAGGGCGCATCGTTCGCGGGGTGGATGTAGAAGGGGGTCTTGCCCTCGGCGGTCGTGCGCCATTCGTAGTAGCCGCTCGCGGGGACGATGCAGCGGTGCTTGGCAAACGCCGTGCGGAACGAGGGCTTCTCGCGGACGGTCTCGACCCGGGCATTGATCATGCGGGGGCCAATTGACGGGTCCTTTGCCCACGAAGGAACGAGCCCCCACGCGGCGACGCCGAGCGTCCGCCCCTCGTCCGAGGGTCGAATCACTCGAACCAATTGGGTGGGAGCGACATTGAATGAAGGAGGCAGGAGTCGCTTGTCATTTGCAGTGACCGCCAACGAAAAGGCGTCCGCCAGGTCCTGGTCGGAGAGGAAGTCAGCGTAGCGGCCGCACATGAGTCCATTGTGGGCGATTTGTGACAAACGCCACGCACCATACGCGCATGGTCGAACCGGTTGACGGGTCTTCGGTCATGTGATGTCCGCCACTCGTCCTTAACAGGCGATTGCGCGCCCTCGAACACCAATGGGGGCGGACAAAAACGGACATCGACCCCCGCGTGTGAGGCGTTCCACAGAGCACTTCTCTGGCCCTCAGCGGGGCACGGTGTCCTATTCGGGGGGATGAACGGTGTCATCGTTGAGGCATCGGCACCACGGAAAAGGCAACAGATCCCACGGAAGGGAGAACGCTCATGGCCGTCCCCATTACCCTTTCGGTCATCCAGCCGCTCGCCACGCGGGCCTGGGCGACAGCGATCAGTTACGTCGTCATCTACGGTGTTTCCTTCGCCTTCCTGGCACCGCCAGCAACTCAGCTCGCAATGCACGGATACGCGGGTTATGAGTCTCAGACCGCCACCTTCGCGCTCCTGCTCATGGCGGCACTCACCGTCACCTTTGGTGCGGGCGCCTTCGCGTACAGCGTGGGATGGCGCGTCGAGTCTGATCTGCGCAAGCGCAAGACCACGCCGCGCCGCGCCTCCATAGAGTTCGTCGGCTTTGGCGCCCTTCTGACCCTGTCGACCGCGGCCATCTTTCTCGTGGTCGTGGGCGGCACAAGCGGCATCACCGCCTCGCTCGTTGGCGCGGCGGTTCTCGCCCTCGTGCTTCCCGGCCTCGCGGCCGCAGTGTTCACTCGCTCGGTCGTCGATCACGTCGCCGCAGCCAAGCGCGAACTGTTCGCCACGTCGCTCAGCGCGCTCGCGGTCATCGTGCTCACCAACTACTTGATTGTCGGCTCCCTTCCAGCTTTAGCCGACCTGCCTCAGCTCTTCGGACTGAAGTAGTCCCTCCACCGGCGTTTCCGCCCGATCCGCCGGTGGGGTTTCCCTACAGCGGCCACTTCGCCCGAGGTGGCCGCTGTAGGCATTTCTGAGGCTTCCGCATCGGTCCCTCGCCACATGAGGCCAGGGGCAACGACGCCGACGTCTCGCCCTGGGTCGGCCGAGCGCCTACGGTGGAGGCATGGATGACGCCGGGAAGGGCCTCGATCGCACCGATGTCGACTGGTTCAAGTCGGCGGTCTTCTACGAAGTGCTAATCCGATCGTTCCGCGACTCGTCGGGGGACGGCGTGGGCGACCTGCGGGGCCTCACCGAGAAGCTCGACTACCTCGAATGGCTCGGGGTGGACTGCCTGTGGCTGCCGCCGTTCTTCCCGTCGCCGCTCAAGGACGGCGGCTACGACGTCGCGGACTACACGGCCGTCGCCGCCGACATCGGCACTATGGCCGACTTCCAGAACTTCCTCGATGACGCCCATTCCCGCGGCATCCGGGTGGTCATTGACGTCGTCATGAACCACACCTCGGATCAGCACCCTTGGTTCCAGTCCTCTCGCAGCGATCCGGATGGGCCGTACGGCGACTTCTATGTCTGGAACGACACTGACGAGCCCTACGCGGACGCCCGCGTGATCTTCGTCGACACCGAGCCCTCCAACTGGACCTGGGATCCGGTGCGCCAGCAGTACTTCTGGCACCGCTTCTACAGCCACCAGCCCGACCTCAACTTCGAGAACCCCGCCGTACACCAGGCGATGCTCGACGCGCTGAAGTTCTGGCTCGACGTAGGGGTCGACGGGTTCCGACTGGATGCGGTCCCCTACCTGTACGAGGAGGAGGGCACCAACGGCGAGAACCTCGCGCGCACGCATCAGTTCCTCAAGAAGGTCCGCACATACGTGGACGAGAACTACCCGGGCCGCGTGCTGCTCGCCGAGGCGAATCAGTGGCCGGCGGACGTCGTCGACTACTTTGGCGATCCCGCCGTCGGGGGCGACGAGTGCCATATGTGTTTCCACTTCCCTGTGATGCCGCGCATCTTCATGGGGGTTCGGCGCGAATCGCGCTATCCCATCAGCGAGATCCTCGCCCAGACGCCCGCGATTCCCGAGCACTGCCAGTGGGGCATCTTCCTGCGCAATCACGATGAGCTCACCCTCGAGATGGTG
The DNA here is from genome assembly GCF_013409005.1 of Demequina lutea. NCBI lineage: Bacteria > Bacillati > Actinomycetota > Actinomycetes > Micrococcales > Demequinaceae > Demequina > Demequina lutea. The sequence goes on along the minus strand of NZ_JACBZO010000001.1, from coordinate 5,689 downwards.
ACCGACGAGGATCGCGACTACATGTGGAAGGAGTACGCGACCGACCCGCGCATGAAGGCCAACATCGGCATCCGGCGTCGTCTCGCCCCCCTGCTCGACAACGACACGAATCAGATGGAGTTGTTCTCGGCGCTTCTGCTCAGCCTGCCGGGCTCGCCGGTGCTCTACTACGGCGACGAGATCGGGATGGGCGACAACATCTGGCTCGGCGACCGTGACGGCGTGCGCACCCCGATGCAATGGACCCCTGACCGCAACGCGGGCTTCTCGCAGGCCACCCCGGGCAAGTTGACGCTGCCGGTGGTGATGGACCCGGTCTTCGGCTTCCAGGCGATCAACGTGGAGGCGCAGCAGGCGAGCAACTCCTCGCTGCTGCAGTGGACGCGCCGCATGATTCAGGCGCGTCGCCAGCACTCCGCGTTCGGCCGCGGCACCTTCTTCGACCTCGGCGGGTCCAACCCGTCGGTGTTCTCGTACCTGCGCGAGGACGGGGACGACGTGATGATCTGCGTCAACAACCTCTCCCGCTTCCCGCAACCCGTCGAGCTCGACCTGCACCAGTTCAGCGGGTCGCACCTCGTCGAGATGCTGGGGGGCGTCGAGTTTCCCGCCATTGGCGAACTCCCTTACCTGCTGACCCTGGCCGGATACGGGTTTTACTGGTTCCGGATAGCCCGGCCGGCTCTGACGGAAGGATCGGTCGCATGAGTGAGTGGACAGAACGCCCGGAACTGAGCGCCTACCTGGCCAGGCAGCGCTGGTTCGGCCAGGGCGAAGGGGAGGTCGCGATCACCGAGGTGCGCGAACTGGAGTGGCTGAGTGATCCGGCCGAGGGGCTGGGCGTGCGCTTCGAGCTGGTGCTCGCAGGGTCGCTATTCAATGTGCCGCTGTCCTACCGGCGGCAGCCTCGTGAGGACCTCTCGTACGGTTTCATCGGTGCGGCGGCTCTCGGCGGCGAGGTGTTCTACGTGTACGACGCCCTGCACGACCCGGAGGCTCGCGGCATCCTCGTGCGCGGTTTCATCGACGGAGTCGACACTCCCGCCGACATCGAATACTCCCGGCTCGAGGGCTTCTGTCTCGAGGCCGAGGGCGACAGTGTGCTGCTGTCTGCGGAGCAGAGCAACACTTCGGTGATCGTGGGCGATGCCCTGATCAAGTTCTTCCGCAAGCTCGCTCCCGGGCGCAACCCCGACATCGAGATCCAGGCGGGGCTCACCCTGCTGGGGTCCGAGCAGATCTCGCCGCTCCTCGGATGGATCAGCAGCGGCGACATCGACCTCGCGATGATCGGGGTGTTCCAGCGGACGGCGACCGACGGGTGGGACTCCGCCAGGGCGAGCGTCCGTGCCCTACAGGACGACGCGGTGCGCGCACGGGAGGCCGGCGGCGACTTCGCCGCGGAGAGCGAACGCCTCGGCGAGACGCTCGCCCTTGTGCACGAGGAGATGCGGGAGACCCTCCCGACCGCGAGCTGGGGCCCCGAAGACGTCGCCGCGCTCGTCGGGCGCCTGAACGAGCGCCTGGATGCGGCGGTCGCGATGCACGACGCGGTCGGGACCTATGCGGACCGTGTGCGTGCGGCGTATGCGGCCGTCGATTCCGGTGTGCCTATTCCGGTGCAGCGGGTGCACGGCGACTTCCACCTCGGCCAGACGCTGCGCACCACATCGGGGTGGAAGATCATCGACTTCGAGGGCGAACCAGCGCAGCCGCTCAGGGATCGCGTGCGGCTCGACTCCGTCGACCGCGACCTCGCCGGCATGCTTCGCTCCTTGGACTACGCGGCGCACTCCGTCACGATCGCGTTGGGCGAGGAGAACAACGAGTACGTCGACGACTGGGTGCGGCGCAATCGGGTCGCGTTCCTGGACGGCTACGGGTACGAGGTGTCGGAATCGTCGGCGGCCCTGCTGCGCGCCTACGAGATCGATAAGGCCCTCTACGAGGTGGTTTACGAGTCGAACTACCGGCCTGACTGGGTGCAAATCCCGTTGCGCGCGCTGGAGCGGCTGCTCTGACGATCTAACTCGTCGCGCCGCCACGGTCGCGTCCCTGCTCCCCGTTCTGGAGTGCCCCCAGGGGGCCTATGTGTCAGGGGCGGTCGTCTTGATCGTCGTCGTTCGCGAGATACACGATGGACGTCTCCAGCCATACGAGATTGACCCACCCCGACCTATGTAGGTTAGCCTTACCTAGCTTTCCAGCAGAGGAGTTGTTGTGGGCCTGTCGAAGACGTTGCTGCTGGGGTTGATCGCTGGGGGGACGATCTTGCTGGGCTTGCCCGTGGGGCGGATGCGTCGCCCGGCGGCGAGTTTGCGGGCGCTGCTGAACGCGGTCGCGATCGGGATCTTGTTGTTTCTGGTGTGGGATGTGCTCACTCACGCGTGGGAGCCGGTCGACTCGGCGTTGAGCAACGTGCACGCACATTCGGGGGGGATGGGCCCTGTCTTCGGCTACGGCAGTCTGTTCGCCGGAGGGCTTATCGGCGGAATGTTGTCCCTGGTCTTCTACGAACGGTGGATGAGCCGCCTGTCTGGCACGCCTGCAGCGTCAGCCGAGCGTGCAGACCGGCGGGGTCCGGGCGCGATGGCCGTCGGTGAGTTGAAGGCGACCCGGTGGAACGTCGCGTCATGGTCGCAGGCTCGCCGGTTGGCCTTGCTGATCGCAGTGGGGATCGGCTTGCACAACTTCGCCGAAGGCCTGGCCATCGGGCAGTCCGCGGCCAGCAATGAGGTCGCGTTGGCTACTTTGCTGGTCATCGGCTTCGGGTTGCACAACGCCACCGAGGGCTTCGGCATCGTCGCGCCCTTGGCTGGAGAGACCGACGACGAGGGCGAGGCGGTCCGTCCGAGTTGGCGGTTCCTGCTCGCGCTCGCGGCGATCGGCGGGGGCCCGACGTTCGTGGGCACCGTGATCGGGCACGGCTTCACCAGTGCTGCGGTCAGCGTGGTGTTCCTAACGCTCGCCGCGGGGTCAATCCTCTACGTCGTCATCCAGCTGCTCGGGGTCGCCGCCAAGACCCGCAAGCCCGAGTTGCTTGCCTACGGCCTGCTCATCGGACTGATCGCCGGCTTCGCGACCGACGCGATCGTGACCGCAGCGGGCGCATAGACCAAGCGCACAAGATGCTCGCGCGGACGGGAACTATAGGGTCAAGGCATGTCTGTTGCACTCATCACTGGCGCTGCACGCGCGAATAGCATCGCCGCCGGCGTCGTGCCGCAGTTGACGGCCGACGGGTGGACCGTCATCACGAGCGACCTTGTTGATGCGGATTACCCCGCCGATTTGTCTACGCCGACGGCCGCGGACGAGTTGATTTCGGCTGTCGCTGGCGACCACGGCCCCATCGGCGCACTGATCCTCAGCCACGCCCACGACATCGAATCCGGAATTCTCAACACGACCGCCGAGAGCTTCGATGCGCACATCGCCGTGAATGCACGCGCCAGCCTTCTGCTCATCGCCGCCTTCGCCAGGCAGGTGCCCGACACGGGCGGCGCAATAGTGGCGCTCACCAGCGACCACACCACGGGGAACCTTCCCTATGGCGCCTCAAAGGGAGCGCTTGACCGCATCGTGATCTCGGCGGCGCGAGAGCTGGGACCGCTGGGCATCTCAGCCAACGCGCTCAACCCTGGTCCGGTCGACACGGGGTGGATGGATGACGCGCTTCGTGAAGGACTCACTGCGCAGCACCCACTCGGCCGTCTCGGCACTCCGACCGACATCGGCAGCATCGTGGCCTTCCTCGTTTCGCCGGCAGGGCGTTGGTTCTCCGGCCAACTCCTCCACTCTGACGGCGGCTTCCCTGCACGCTTCTGAGTGTGCGGAACGCTCTGCGCTCGGTCCCTGAGTAGCGCCACCCCGAGGCCGAAACCGCCTCCTGCGCGCTTGGCACCGGTGGGCTTGTCTGGGAGTTGTCCACAACTCACCGGGCGCGAATTGGCAGAACCCTCTAGTCTCCTGACCATGAGTGCAGAGGCGGCCACTGCGATTGAATCGCAGGTACGGGAGCTCATTCGCAAGAGGGGTGTCGATCCCGTGCGCGATGTGGGGGCCGTGCGGACGATGGTTGACGACGCGCTGGCCTCGTGGGAGCAGCGGGCGCTCGCGGGCGCCGTGGCGCCTTACGACGACCGCCTCACAGTAGCCAAGTCGGTGCTCGACAACGTCGCGGGCCTGGGCCCACTCCAGGCCTACTTGGATGATCCCGAGATCGAGGAGATCTGGATCAACGACCCGGCGCAGGTCTACGTCGCCAGAAGGGGCGAAGCGGAACTCACCTCGACGATTCTCACGGCCGCGCAGGTGCGCGATCTCGTGGAGCACATGCTCAAACTGTCGGGACGCAGGCTGGACCTGTCGAGCCCCTTCGTGGATGCCTCGCTCCCGGGTGGCGAGAGGCTCCACGCCGTCATCCCAGACGTGACGCGTGAGCACTGGTCCGTCAATATCCGCAAGTACGTGACGCGCGCCAACCACCTGAGCGACCTCGTGGCGCTCGGGTCGCTCACACAGCAAGCGGCCGAGTTCCTGGGCGCGGCGGTGGCCTCGGGCCTCAACGTGCTCGTGTCGGGAGGTACGCAAGCCGGTAAGACAACATTTCTCAATGCGTTGTCGGGGAGCATTCCTCCGCGTGAGCGGGTCATCACGTGCGAGGAGGTGTTTGAGCTCAAGATCCCGTTGCGTGACGTCGTCGGGCTGCAGTGCAGGCAGCCTTCGCTCGAGGGCACCGGCGAGATTCCCCTGCGCAGGCTCGTCAAAGAGGCGCTGCGCATGCGACCCAACCGCATCATCATTGGCGAGGTGCGAGAGGCCGAGTCTCTCGACATGCTCGTGGCACTCAACGCAGGCGTGCCGGGCATGTGCACCATCCACGCGAACTCCGCCCGCGACGCCATCACGAAGATGTGCACCTTGCCCCTGCTTGCCGGCGAAAACGTGTCGGACCGCTTCGTGGTGCCGACAGTCGCCTCCGCCATCGACTTGGTGGTTCATCTCCACGTGGATGCGCGCGGGCGCCGCCGCCTGCGCGAGATCGCCGGGGTCTCCGGACGCGTCGAGCAGGGGGTCATCGAGGTGAGCGACCTGTTCCACAGGGTGGGTGACACGTTGGTCAGGGGAGACGGCTTTCCGCCCGAGGAGGAGCGCTTTGCTCGTGCTGGGTACCGGCTGTCCGACCTGTTGGCGAGGCAGTCATGAGCGCCGTTCTCGGCCTCACGTTGGGCGTGGGCCTCTTGCTGGTGTGGATGTCATTCTGGCCTGGGCAAGATGGCGGGGGGCGGTCGAAGAGCGGGTGGTACGAGCGAACCCAGGACCAACTCATCCGTGCGGGGGCCCCAGGGGTCACACCGTGGGCGCTCGTGGGGACCTCAATCGCCGTGGGTCTCTTGGTAGCGCTCTTCGCGACGGGAACGTCCGGGTCGCCCGTCATCGGCCTCGCATTTGCCGCCATCTCGGCCCGCGGACCCTTCGCCCTTGTCGCCGCGCGCGCGACCAAGAGACAGGCATCAATGCGCGACATATGGCCTGAGGCGGTTGATCACCTGGCATCCGGCATTCGTGCCGGGCTGTCGCTGCCAGAGGCGCTGAGCCAGCTTGGCGAGCGGGGCCCGGAGCAGTTGCGCGAACCGTTTACGGCGTTCGCCGAGGACTTCAGGGCCTCCGGACGGTTCGGCGATTG